>NZ_QJKI01000001.1 GCF_003201855.1 Rivihabitans pingtungensis
GCCCATTCTTCGTCGCTGACATCGGATGGGTAAGGTTTGCGGTTTTCCATGGGGCTTGGATTTTACCGCTATGGGATAGTTCAGAACAGGCTCTAGGATACAACTGTTTGAACAAGTGTGCAGCGCCGATGCCGCGCTTGCCATTAGACAAAAGTGCTGAAACCCAAATAGATACAATATGTCATGACCAGGCCAGCGCCAGCATATGGCCAGTCAACTGGCTGCGGTCGTGCCATATGGTCAACGCCGCGCGCTGGCGTGCGCTGTCGGCGCAGTATTCCGCCAACGCCAGCCCCAGGCATTTATTGCCGGCTTCCAGTGCCGCCCAGGCGGCGGCGAAGGCTGCGCCTTGCTCAGGGGCGGGCAGGGCGGCCAGTTGCGCGCAGTGCGCCGGGCTGAAATACGTCGCTGCCACCGCCGGCCAGTCTACTGGCGGCGTCAGTGGGGTGAGATCGACGCCGATCGCACCCGCGCGCAGCGCCAGCACCGCCACGCCCTGGCCATAACTCAAACTCAGCCGCAAGGCCGGGTTGTGCGGCTGCGGCCCGCGTGGGCTGTCGCGCCAGCCGGTGGCCAGACAGGGCAGCGCGTCCAGTTGCGCGCGCAGCCATTGCCGCGCCAAGGCCGGCGCCAGGCCGGCGGTGCGCACCGGCAGCAGCAGCGTTTCGCCAGCGGCCAGCTGCGCCGGGGCGTGCTCAGCGCAGCGCAGCCAGCGCGGCGCGCTCAGGCCGGCGGCGTCCATGGCTTACAGGGCGAGCCGTTCCACTGAGTGCGCGGCGGGATGTGCTCGCCCTTCATCACCAGCGACAACGGCCCCAGCAGCGCGCCATCGCCCACCTGGCTGTCGTACAACACCGTGGTGCGCGCACCCACCAGCACCTGCGCGCCAATGTCCACCCGGCCGATTTTCATCACCCGGTCTTCAAACAAATGCGTCTGCGGGCCAGACCAGGCATTCAGCACGCTGCCATCGCCAATGCGCACGCAGTCGTATTCGGTCACGTCGGTGGTGTCCAGCACCACGCCACGGCCGATCTGACAGCCCAGCAGGCGCAGCACCCACGGCAAAAATGGCGTGCCGCGCAAAAAGTTGACAAAGTTCGGCACGGCGATGGATTCATACAGATTGGTCACCGCCTCACTCAGCCAGACAAACGGCGTCCACATCGGCGCGGCACGCGGGGTGTAGCGGCCGATCAGCAGCCATTTGGCCGCCAGCACCACGGCAAACGAGCCCACGCCGTAGCACAAACCGGCCAGACACAGCCGCCAGGCGGCCAGCGCCCAGTGCTCGGTTTCAGCGGCGGGCAGCACCTTGATCACCGTCAGATACCCGCTGGCGATGATCAAGGCCAACGGCAGCACAATGCGCACCGCTTCTACCGTGCCACGGCCGATGCGTCGGGCCACCGAGGGGCGGAAGGTCAGGTGTTCGGCAAAACCGCTGGTGACTTCCCGCGCTGGCAGGTGCAGCGCAGGCGAGCCCATCCAGGTGTCGCCGGCTCGCATCTGGCCATTGGCCGGCGCGCGCGATTGCACGCCAATCAACACATCGGCCGGCAACTCGGTGCCATCGGGCAGGTAGGCGCCATTGCCGACAAAGCTGCGTGCGCCGATTTCGGTGGGGCGCAGTGTCATCCAGCCGCTGTCGATTTCTTCGTCGCCCAGCATCACCGCATCGGCAATAAAGGTGTCGTCGCCCAGCGTCAGCATGTCCGGCACCACGCCCATAGCGGTGGAAATCTCGGCGCCCTTGCCAATGCGTGCGCCCAGCACCCGGTACCAAAACGGTGCAAACACCGTGGCGTACAGGCCGTGCAGCACATGCAGGCTGGATTCCTGAATCTGGTTGGTCAGCCATTTGCGGTAATACACCCGGCTGAATACCGACCAGCGCCCCGGTTGCAGGCGCGGCAGCACCAGCCAGCGGATGGCCGCCGACAGCAAAATGGTGGCCGCCACCAGCACCGCGCTGGCCGGCAAAGCCAGCAGCGCATACCAGAAAAACGCCTGCCAGGCCGGCAAGCCCAGTTGGCCCAGGTCCAGCTCGTGCACGTCCAGCCAGTCAATCAGGATAAAGCTGGGGAACACCGGCAAGAAGAACAGCGCCGCCACCGCCGCCGCGCCCAGCACATAGCCCAGCAAGGCCAGCGCCTGCATCGGCAGGCCGGGACGTGCTGGCGGGGTGGGCCGTGGGCGGATGAGCTGGGCGCTGCGCCGTGCCGGCGCACCCTCCCAGCGCTCGCCTGCCGGCACCTGCTGGCCCTGCGCCAGGCTGGACAGCCCATCCAGATAGGCGCCAGCGCCAATGCGGCTACCGCCCTCCAGCACACCATACGAGCCGACATAGGCCGCGTCGCCAATCTCAATCTGCCCCACCACCAGCGCATCCGGCTCCAGGCGCACGTTTTCCAGGTTCACCGAGGCGCCGATATTCACGCCCGCACCAATGCTGACCGCATCTGGCGCGCGCAACGAAATCGAGCCAATCAGGGTATCCCGGCCAATCCGTGCACCCATCGCCCGCCAATAAGCAGTCAGCAGCGGCGAGCCGTGCAGCAGATAGGTGGCCGGCACATCAGCCAGCCGGTCGGCCAGCCACCAGCGGAAATACGTTACGCCCCACAGCGGGTAGCGACCGGGCTTGAGCCGGCCCAGCACCAGCCATTTGCCGGCAATCGCCACGGCAAAGCTGGCCACATGTGTCAGCAAAAACACCAAGAGCGACGCCGCCACTGCCAGAGCAATGCTGTCGTCCGGGTCGCCGGTCAGAAAGTGGTAAGTAAAGAACGGCGCCAGCCACTGCAACATGCGCAGGCTGACCAGGGGCGGCAGCATGGCCGCTTGCGCCAGGCCGCACAGCGCGCGCTTGAGCGGGCTGACCGCGGCAAAGCTGGGCGCCACATTGGCCGCCGCCTGGGCGGACAATTGCTCCAGCGCGCTGGCCATCGCACCCACCGTGCGGGCGCGATAAATCTCCTGCACGGTAATGCCGGCATAGCGCGGCGTTTGCCGCAGCGCCGACACCAGCCGCGCCGCCAGCAGCGAATGGCCGCCCAGATCATTAAAAAAATCCGCCTCGCGCGCCAGCGGCTGGCCGGGAAACAAGCGGCGCAAATGGCCAAACAGCTCGCGCTCGGCGTCGGTCGTCGGCTCGGCCTGGTCTTCCACTGCCGGCAATGCATCCAGCTCACGCGCGCGCAGCGCCTTGCGGTCCACCTTGCCCGAGGTCAGCCGTGGCATGGCGTCCAGGGTGATGAACAGCGCCGGCACCATATACGGCGGCAGCCGCTCGCGCAGCCCGGCGCGCAAGGCGGCGACATTGGCCGGCTGGCCGCTGTCGGTCACCAGATAGGCAATCAGCTGGTCCACTTCGTCGATGGCTTTGACAATCACCGCCGCCGCGCCAATATCGGCCTGATCGCACAGCGCCGCTTCGATTTCGCCCAGCTCCACCCGAAACCCGCGAATCTTCACCTGGTCATCCGCCCGGCCCAGGCACTGCACCTGACCGGTTTCGTCGATCTTGGCCAGATCGCCAGTGCGGTACAGCCGGCGGTCGTAGCCGCGCTCGATAAACGGGTTATCCAGAAATTTCTCGGCGGTCAGCTCGGGACGGCCCAGATAGCCGCTGGCTACGCCGGGGCCGACAATGCACAGCTCGCCCACCTCGCCCGCCGGCAGCAAGCGCATATCGGCCGGATCGACCACCAAGAGGCCATAATTGGGCAGCGGCTGACCAATGGTCACCGGCTGGCCAGGCACCAGGCGCGCCAGGCTGGCCGACACGGTAGCCTCGGTCGGGCCGTAGGTATTGAACAAGGGCCGCGCATGGGTGGCCCAGCGCTCAACCAACGCCTGCGGGCACATCTCGCCGCCCAGGTTGATGATGCGCAAATTGGGCACGTCGCGGCCAAACAGCGCCAGCAGGCTGGGCACCGCGTGCAGCACGGTCACGCGCTGGCGAATCAGCGCCTCGGGCAGCGCGTCCGGGTCGCTGACCAGGCATTTGGGCGCAATCCACAAGGCGGCGCCAACCAGATAGCTGATCCAGATTTCCTCGAACGACATATCAAACGCCAGCGAGAAACCCTGATACACCAGGTCGTCCTCGCGCACGCCCAACACGCTGTTTTCGCTGCGCAAAAAGTGGCAGATGCTGCCATGACTGACGGCAATGCCCTTGGGCACGCCAGTCGAGCCGGAGGTGTAGATCACATAGGCCGGATGTTCCGGGCGCAGGCCCTCGCGGCGGCGCAAGGGGCCGTCCACTGCCGCTTGCAGCGCCTCGGGCGTCCAGCGCGGGAGATTCACGTCGCTCAGCCGGACGGCCATGTCCGGGTGGCACACCAGGCCCAGCGCGCCAGCATCACGCAGGCAGATTTCCACCCGCTCGGGCGGGGTGTCGGCGTCAAACGGCAGCCAGGCGGCGCCAGTCAAGGTGATGGCGGCCTGCATCACCAGCGCCTCGGCCCCGCGCGGCATCCACAGGCCAATATGCTGGCCCGGCGCGGCGCCGGCTTGCAGCAGGTGATGCGCCGCCAGGCTGGCGCGCGCCAGCAGCTCACCATAGCTCAGGCAGAGCTCACCCCAATACAGCGCCGGGCGGTCGGGCTGGCGGGCGGCGGTGGCTTCCAGCAAGTCGGGCAAGCCGGTGTCAGTCAAAAAATCCGGGCGGGAAAGTCCGTGCAAAATCATCGGGCAGGCGTATCCAGGGCTCGCGGCAGGCGACGGCCTGCCGGGTATGATCGGCAATTGCTAATATTGGCAATAACACCTTGCGGTGACTGCTTGTTTCTGGAATAACGCCCGGCTTGCCGTTTGGTTGACGCGCTGTGTAAAGCCACGTTAAGCGCCGCTCACAAAACGTGGCGCGGGGCTTATCCGGCGTGACTGCCTTCCCATGGCGCGCGCCAGGCCGGCCGGCCAGGAAACACCTGATCCAGCGCCCGCGCCGACAGCCCGAACACCGCCTGGCTGACCGCCGCCAGCAGGCTGCGCCAGTCCAGGGTGACCGGCAAATCGCGCCCTTCAAACAGGGCATTGGCTTGCAGGCCGGCAAAATCGCCCAGCATGCGTCCTTCGCGCCCCAGGCCGCCGCCGGCCACTAGCGCCAGGCCGCCATGGCCGTGGTCGGTGCCGCGTGTGCCGTTTTCGGCGGCGGTGCGGCCAAACTCGCTGAGCACCACCACGCGAGTGCGCGCCCATTCTGCCTCGCCCAGCGCCGTTTTCATCGCCAATAGGCCCTGGCCCAGCTGTGTCAGCGGCTGCGCCAGGCCGGCCGCCTGATTGACGTGGCTATCCACCCCGCTTAAATCGACAAAGGCCAGCGCCAGTTCGGGCTGCTGGCGCAGCACCTGGCCCATCTGCCGGGCTTGCGCCGCCCAGCCGGCCAGCGGTGCGGCGTTGCGGCTGGCCTGATCCGGGTCGGCTTGCGCCAGCAGCGCCTGGGTGTCGATGGCTTGTTGCAGCCAGCGCTGGCTGGGCGAGCCGGCATGCGCGCGCAATAGCGCGTCTTGCAGCGGGCCACTGGGCAAACGCAAGGTATTGCGCGCCAGGGGAATATGCTCGACTGTCCCGCCTACACCATGTAGCGCCAGCGGGGCATTCACCGCAAAATTGGCCGCCATCCGCCCATCCAGCCCGCTGGCCAGTCGCCCCATCCAGCCGGTGTTGCCGCTGCTGGCGCCCGTGCCCAGCTCTATCACGTCCTGCGCCTGAAAATGGCTGCGGCTGGTGTTGGGCGAGCCGGCCGTCGGGCAAAACCACAGCTCGCCAGCCTGATACAGCGCCAGGCAGTCGGCCAGTGCCGGGTGCAGGGCAAAGCCGCTGCCAGGCAAGGCCAGGCCGCCTTGCAGCACCGGCTGGGCCAGGGTGGGGCGCAGGCTGGGCCAACGGGGGTCGGCCACGGGCGAGCACGCATGCAGGCCATCCAGGCCGCCGCGCAGCAGCACAAACACCAAACGCCCCTCGCGTGCCGCCGTGGGGGCCGCCCAGGTGCGCCAAGCCAATGGCAACAAGGCGGCGGCGGTCAGTGCGCGCAAGGCGGTGCGGCGACCCAGACAACAAGGCAATACAGACATGGCCATCTCACGGTAAACAATACACACGCAGCCGCCAGCTTGGCACAAGCACGCCGGCAGGGCCAGCATGCGCGCCCGGAGGCATTGTCATGTGGTCTGACCACTGCGCATCGGCAGACGTATAATGGCGTTTTTGCACAAAAAAGCGGGACACAAGCATGGTAGAAACATTCTTGGTGTTGATTGGCTTGCAGCTGCTGGGCGAATGGCTGGCGCGCTGGCTGCATATTCCGGTGCCCGGCCCGGTGCTGGGCATGTTGCTGTTGTTTGTTGGCCTGTGTCTGCGCCGTGGCGTGCCCACCGCCTTGCAGCACGGCGTGCCGGCGTTTTTGCAGCATTTGTCGCTGCTGTTTGTGCCGGCTGGCGCTGGCGTGCTGTTGTATGCCCACCTGTTGAACGGCCAGACCGTCTGGCAGCTGGCCCTGGCGCTGGCGGTGGGCACCACGGTGACTTTGCTGGTCAGCGCCCTGCTGCTCGCCGGGCTGATGCGCTGGCGCGGGGAGCACGGCCATGACTGATTTTGCCAGCCTGTGGCAAGCGGCGCGCCAACAGCCGCTCACCTGGGTGTTTCTCACCATGCTGTGCTACCGATTGGCGATTGCGCTGAATCGCCAAAGCGGCGGCCACGCGCTGGCCAACCCGGTGGGGCTGGGCGCGCTGCTGCTGATTGGCGTGCTGCTGGCCACCGGCACCGATTACAAACAGTATTTTGAAGGCGGCAAATTCATCCAGATGCTGCTGGGCCCGGCCACCGTGGCGCTGGCGGTGCCGCTGTACGCCAACCTGCACCGGCTGTCCAAAGTGTTCTGGCCCTTGTTGATCAGCCTGCTGTTGGGCTCGCTGGTGGGCATTGTCTCCAGCGCGGGCGTGGCCTGGGTGCTGGGGCTGGATGACATTTTGATCAAATCGCTCTTGTCGCGCTCGGTATCCACCCCCATCTCTATGGGTATTGCCAGCGAAATCGGCGGCGCGCCGGAGCTGGCGGCGGTGTTTGTGATTGTGTCCGGCGTGTTTGGCGCCATGCTGGGCTGGCCGCTGCTCAGCCGTTTGCGTTTGGGGCAAGATGTGGTGTACGGTTTTGCCACTGGCATGGCCGCGCATGGCATTGGCACAGCCCGGGCGTTTCAGCGTTCAGACACTGCTGGGGCGTTTTCTGGTCTGGCGATGGGCCTGAATGGCCTGGTGACGGCGATTTTGATTCCGCTGCTTTTGCGCTTTTGGCATTAGCGCGCAGACGCGGCAGAACAGACGTCTTCACACGCCGGTCACACCGGGCCGGTAGGCTGCGCCGATTGCGCCGAATTGTTGTCGGCCGCGCCGAAATCATAATAAGGAGACTCAATTGGATCTGATTCTGTGGCGTCATGCCGAAGCCGAGGAAGGCAGCAACGATCTGGCCCGCGAGCTGACCCGCAAAGGCCAGCAGCAAGCCGGCCTGATGGCCGCCTGGCTGCGCCTGCGCCTGCCGCGCGATTTTCAGCTGCTGGCCAGCGAAGCCCGCCGCTCGCAACAAACCGCTGCGTTTTTGTCAAAAAACTACCGCGTGCTGCCGGAAATCAACCCGGACGCCACGGTGGAATCCGTACTTAAAGCAAGCCACTGGCCCGACGCCCGCCACCCCATCGTACTGGTGGGCCATCAGCCTTATATGGGCATGATTGCCTCGCAACTGATTGGCGGCGAAGCACAAATGTGGAATGTCAAAAAAGGCGGCGTGTGGTGGATCAGCCAGCGCGTGCGTCACGGCATTGCACAAAACAGCCTGAAGCTGGTGCTCAATCCGGGCATGCTCACCGCCAGCGACGACTGAGCGCCGCTGGCCCCGTCCACGGCCACCCGCCTGGCATGCCCTGTCCGGGCCGCACGTCGGGCCAGGGTGGGTGAGCCACTTGCACATCCACCAGGGCTTGAAGCGGCATCAACGCCACAGCGTGGCGGGGGAGGACAGCAGCAAGATGGCCTGTTGCGCCGGTGGCAAGCCTTCCGCCGCCGCCCGCGTGGCTGCCGTCCATGGCCCCAGGCTGCGCTCGGCGGCAGCGGCATCCCAGTTGCACGCCTGGGCCGCATCTGCCGGGCCGGTCAGCCGCCATTGCCGCTGTGCCAGCGCCTGGGCCAGCTGTACGCGCAAGGCCATGCCCAGCGCCGTCTGCCATTCGCCGGCATTTTGTGGATAGCCATCTGGCGTCAAGCGCAGGAATGGCGCCTGCCCCATCGCCTGCAACATATTCAGCAAAGGTTCGGCATGGGTGATGGGGGCGTCCTGACACACCGCGCGCGCGGTAGCCAGCACGTAATCCTGTGGCAGACGGAACATCCGCTGCTTGAGCAGGCTGTCGGCAAAGGCTGGGCTGGCCAGCATCACCCACAAGGCAGGCGACAGTCGCCCGCCGCTTTGCACGTAGGCCTGTGCCATGCGCTCGACCAGCGCCGCAGGCGGCGTATCGCCGACAAAGCGTTGTGCCAGCTTGCGGCTGACATGCCGTGCCGTGGCCGGGTGCAAGGCCAGCCGGTGCAAGAGCGCATCCATTGCCGCGCGACCGTCAGCCAGTGCGTATGTTTGCCCCAGCACCTGCACCGAGCCTTCGCCACGCCGGCGTGGATCCAGGGCAAAGCCACCATCGGCAAGCGCATCCGCTGTGCCCAGATCCGGCGCACTCACCCCGCTGATCAAGCGTGCCGTGGCTTCGACATCCGCCTGCTGATAGCCCCCGCCCACACCCAAGGTATGCAGCTCCAGCAGCTCGCGCGCCAGATTTTCGTTCAGCCCGGTGCGCCCGCGCCGGCCCAGCTCGCTGTCTGGGGCGGTGGAATTGATATTGTCCAGATAGCCCTGCATGGCCGTGTGGTAAAACGCGGCGCGCAAGAGAGATTCAAAACGGTCATCCGCCATGGCCGCCTCAATGCGTGAGGCATAATCATCCACCAGCCAAGGCAACTGGCCTTTGTGCAGATACACCGAAAAATGATTCAGCCAGAAGGCCAGCAACACCTCATGTGCCGGATTGTCGCTGTTGGCCATCATCAATAGCCGTCGCTGAACTGTAGCCGACTTCATGGCATTGCCCTGGCGGGCCATGGATTGCACCAGCGGAATATCCTGCGCCTTGCGTGCTTCTTGTACCCGGACCGGGCCATATTGCGCCCAGCGCTCGGCCAGGGGGGGCGCATCGGCCAGCGCATCCAGCGCGGTGCGGACAGCAGGGGCCACACCGCTGGGTGCGCGCCAGCCGCGCTGCACCATGGCCCGAGGCGTTTGCCCGGTGAGCGCCGCCACACTGGCATCGGTGGCGCCATAGCCCCAGCGCGCCAGCATGGCCCGCGCCAGTGGCGCATCCATCGGGGTGTCCAGCTTCAGTGGCCCCGCCGCCTGCGTCAGCGTGGCCAGCATGCACGCCACCCCGCCCAGCACCCGCATTGCTTGTTTCATCGTTGGCTCCGCATTTCATCACAGCACAGCATTATCCTGCCCGACGGTGATTTCGGCCATGGGAGCGCTTGCGGCCCCTTGCCTGACAATTCGGGCCGACTGCGGCACAATGCCGCTTTAGCCTGCCCTCCCTCCTGACTCTGCCATGTCTGCTGATTTTTTTCTGCGCCCGCACTGGGCGGCCCCCGCCCATGTGCATGCCCTGTCCACCACCCGCCAGGGCGGGGTCAGCCAGCCACCTTACGCCAGCTTTAACCTGGGTGCCCATGTCGGTGACGACCCGGCCGCCGTGGCCGCCAATCGCGCGCTGCTGCGCCAGCAACTGCCCGCCGAGCCGGCCTGGCTGAACCAGGTGCACGGCATCACTGTGGTGGACGCCGCCAGCGTGGCCGGCGCGCCGGTGGACGCCGACGCCAGCTTCAGCCGCACGCCGGGCGTGGTGTGCGCGGTGATGACCGCCGATTGCCTGCCGGTGTTGTTCACCAACCGTGCCGGCAGCGTGGTGGCCGCCGCCCATGCCGGCTGGCGCGGCCTGCTGGCCGGCGTGCTGGAAGCCACCCTGTCCGCCATGGCCTGCCCGGCGCACGAGGTGCTGGCCTGGTGTGGCCCGGCCATCAGCCGCGATGCCTTTGAAGTGGGCAGCGAAGTGCGCGCCGCCTTTGTGGCGCACAATCCGGCCGCAGCGGCGGCGTTTTCGCCGCTGCCAGACGGCAAATGGCTGGCCGACCTGCCCGGCCTGGCCCGCCAGCGCCTGCTGGCGGCCGGCGTGCCGGACAATCAGTGTGTGGACAGCGAGCTGTGCACGGTGATCGAGCGCGAGCAGTTTTTTTCATACCGCCGCGACGGCTGCACCGGCCGCATGGCCAGCCTGATCTGGCTGGCGCCTGCTGTGTGAAACGTTTATATTGATTGGTTGCCGATTTTGCCCGCAGGAGTGCTTCCATGATCAAAGCCATTGTCAGCGGCCACAGCCGTGGCCTGGGCGCCGCCATTGTCGAGGCTTTGCTGGCCCGTCAGTTGCCGGTGCTGGGCCTGGCGCGCAGCGCCCTGCCCGCACGCGCCGGGCTCAGCCAATGCGCCCTGGATCTGGCCGACCCGGCCGCGCTCACCGCCTGGCTGGCCGGCCCCACCCTGCATGACTGGCTGGCCGACGCCAGTGCCGTCTGGCTGGTGAACAACGCCGGCCAGGTGCAGCCCATCGCCGCACTGGGCGAACAAGACCCACAGGCCATCGTGCAGGCCATCAATCTTAACGTCACCGCCCCGCTATTGCTCAGCAATGCCGTGCTGGCCGCCAGCCCGCACTGTGTTGAGCGCCGCCTGCTGCATGTGTCCAGCGGCGCCGCCCGGCACGCCTACCCCGGCTGGAGTGTGTACTGCGCCAGCAAGGCCGCGCTGGACCACCACGCCCAGGCCGTGGCCGCCGAACGCCACACCGGCGTGCGCCTGGTCAGCCTGGCCCCTGGCGTGATCGACACCGAGATGCAGGCCGACATCCGCGCCGCCAGCCTGGCGCAGTTTCCGCTGCGCGAACGCTTTGACGCCCTGAAAGCCAACGGCCAGCTCACCAGCCCGCAAACCTGCGCCGAGCATCTGGTGGCCGCCCTGGCCCACCCGGCATTTGGCGAAGTGGTGCTCACTGACCTGCGCCACGGCTGAACACATCCAGCCTGCGGCGGGCCGTTTGGCAAACCACACCCCGCCGCATCCACGCTACAATGCCCCCGGAATGACTGTCTGATTCAACCGGAGGTTTGCCACCATGACTGCACCCACTTCTTCCGCCAGCTATGCCGTGATTGGCAGTTCGTCCAGCGCCACCACCAATGCACTGATTTCCGGCTTCAAATGGGGCAGCAGCACGGTGGGCAGCAGTGTGTCGCTAAGCTACAGCTTTCCCTGGGCCAGCGGCGGCAGCGCCACCTTTGCCGGGCTGAACGGGCAAAGCTACTCCGACCTGAGCGAACAAAACACCGGCGCGGCGCTGAACACCACCCAGCAAGCGGCGTTTCGCAGCGCGCTGCAAGCCTGGGCAAATGTCGCCAACCTCAGCTTTAGCGAAGTCAGCGACACCAGCAGCAATGTGGGCGATATCCGCGTAGCCTGGACCTCCGCCGCCTATGGCATCAGCACCGGCGAGCAAGCCTGGGGCTGGGCCGGCTATCCGGGCGCCTGGCCCAGCGCCGGCGATGTGTGGATTTCGGCGCTGGGCAGCGACACCGCCAGCCAATCCTGGGCGACCGGCTCGTATAACTTCGAAGCGCTGATGCACGAGCTGGGCCACGCCCTGGGCCTGAAGCACCCGTTTGAAGACTCGCCCACCCTGGCAAAAAGCCTGGACACCCGCCAATACACGCTGATGTCCTACACCAACCCAAGCAATAACGTCTACCCCTCGGCTGGCTATGTGGATGGCAAATACACCTGGCTAAGCTACTACGTCAACCCGGAAACCCCGATGGTGCTGGACATCGCCGCCATGCAATACCTGTACGGCGCCAACACCCAATACAACAGCGGCGACACCACCTACACCTTCGACCCGAGCAAGCCCTTTTTCAAAACCATCTGGGACGGCGGCGGCGCCGACACGATCTCGCTCAGCAACTACACGCTGAACAACACCATCGACCTCACCCCCGGCAGTTACTCCACCCTGCGCATTGCCCCGCCCAGCAATACCGGCGGCGCCACCACCACCTACGACGGCAGCAACGCCCTGGGCATTGCCTACGGCGCCATCATCGAAAACGCCATCGGCGG
Source organism: Rivihabitans pingtungensis (assembly GCF_003201855.1). GTDB lineage: Bacteria > Pseudomonadota > Gammaproteobacteria > Burkholderiales > Aquaspirillaceae > Rivihabitans > Rivihabitans pingtungensis. The sequence continues at coordinate 12,274 of NZ_QJKI01000001.1, forward strand.
CAGCGGCGACGACACCCTGATTGGCAACAGCGCCAACAACCAGCTGACTGGCGGCAAGGGCAACGACACCGCCGTGTTTCACGGCAACTTTGCCGATTACACCATCAGCTATCAATCCAGCACCGCCACCCTCACCGTGGCCGATAAAATCAACGGCCGCGACGGCACCGATACCTTAAGCAGCATCGAAACCCTGAAATTTGCCGACCAAAGCAAAAGCGCCAGCCAATTGATTGCCGCCAGCAACGACCGCATCGCCCCCACCCTCAGCCAGGGCAGCCCGGCCAACCAAGCCAGCAGCGCCGCCCCGGCCGGCGATATTGTGCTCACCTTCAGCGAAACCATCACCCGTGGCAGCGGCCTGATTACCCTGAAAAACGCCGCCGGCGCCACCGTCGCCAGCTTTGACGCCGCCAGCAGCACCCAGCTCAGCCTGTCTGGCAGCCGGCTGGTGATCGACCCCAGCGCCGAGCTGGACTACGGCACGCAATACACCCTCAGCCTAGCCGCCGGCAGCGTGCTGGACACCGCCGGCAACGCCTACGCCGGCCTGAGCGACTACCGCTTTACCACCCAAAGCCGCCCCAGCCAGGGCCAGAGCCTGACTGGCACCGCCAGCGCCGACACCCTCACCGGCACCGCCGCCGCCGACAGCCTGCAAGGCCTGGCCGGCAACGACACCCTCAGCGGCCTGGGCGGCAGCGACACCCTGGACGGCGGCGACGGCCGCGACACCGTGCTGTATCAAGCCGCCAGCAGCGGCTATCAAATCACCCGTGGCCAACACACCACCGTCAGCTACAACGGCGGCGCTGACGTGCTCAGCAATGTCGAACGCATCCAGTTCAGCGACAAAACCCTGGCCCTGGACATCAGCGGCAACGCCGGCCAAGCCTACCGCGTTTACCAAGCCGCCTTCGACCGCACCCCGGACAACGGCGGCCTGAAATACTGGCTGAGCGTGCTGGACGGCGGCGCCGGCCTGGACACCGTCGCCAGCGGCTTTTTGGGCAGCCAGGAATTCAAAACCCTGTACGGCAGCGCCCCCAGCCACGCAGATTACGTCTCGCGCCTGTACAGCAATGTGCTGCACCGCACCCCAGACCAGGACGGCTACGACTACTGGGTAAACCTGCTCAACAGCGGACAAATCAGCAATGTGGTGGCGCTGGTGCAGTTCTCCGAATCCGCCGAAAACCAACTGATGGTGCTGGGCGCCATCCAGGATGGCATCTCGCTGTATGCCTGACCCCGGCGCACTGGCCGGCCCGAATCACCCACACGGTGCTAGGCAAATGGCATGGCCGGCGCTATCATAAGGGCGTTTTTTGCGGTCGCTGGGGAGACATCTCGGCGCGGACAGCGAAAAGTTGGGAACACCCCCGGCAAGCGCTTGATTTTGCGCGGGAAAAACAGGGGGTGCTCTCTAGTGGTTTCCCTGATCTTTAAGGGATTAAGACTTGTAATTGTGAAGCTCTTTCATCTTCACTGTGGCTCTAGTGGTTTCCCTGATCTTTAAGGGATTAAGACTTGATGCGGTAGGTGTTGCCGCCGATTTCGATGCTCTAGTGGTTTCCCTGATCTTTAAGGGATTAAGACATGACAGAATGTGTTATTGCTGATGGCACACACTCTAGTGGTTTCCCTGATCTTTAAGGGATTAAGACTCCAGGTAAAATGTGCTGTAAATCGACAGTGCCCTCTAGCGACTTCCCTGATCTTTATTTAAGGGATTAACACCACCCCGCCCCGCCTTCCCTTTCCCCACCGCCCCCCCAGGAGCCCGCCATGCCTCGCCTGCTGATCTCTTACCGCCGCGCCGACCCGTTCAGCGTGCAGCTGGCCGACTGCATCGACCGGCAATGGAGCGCCGAGCATGGGCCGGGTTCGGTGTTTCTTGACATACGCGCCTGTCAGCCCGGCCTGCCGTTTGACCAGGAAATCGATCAGGCGCTGAACCAGGTGGACGCCGTGCTGGCGCTGATTGGCCCCGGCTGGGCCGAAGAATTTGACCGCCGCGCCGCGCAAGCGGACGGCGAGCTGGACTGGGTGCGGCGCGAGCTGGCCCACGCGCTGGGCCGCGTGTATCTGCCCGTCGTGCCGGTGCGGCTGCCGGGGGCGGCCGAGCTGGGCAGCCACCCGCTGCCCGCCGAGCTCGCCGCGCTGACGCAGCGGCAAGGCGCACACCTGGCCAACCCAACCCAAGCCGCCCTGCACGCCGAAGTGGCCGAGCTGCTGCGCCGCCTGCATGGCGTCATCGCCAACCAGGGGCCGTATCGCTTTGTGATTCAAGGCTATAAGCCCGAGCGCCACCCGGCCGACGCCGCGCTCCCCCAGGTTTGCCTGCTGACCTCAAGCGCCGCCCCGGCCAACGCCCTGCCCGACTGGTGGCCCACCCTGCGCGACTTTATCCGCCAGACCGTGCTGCCCGCCGTGCCGCCCGGCTCGCCCCACCCGCTGCGCCTGCGGCTGGACGCCGGCTACGCCATCGGCTTTGCCGCCGGCGCCCTGCTGCACCCGCAAGCCGGCGTCGCCATCGAGCTGGAACAACGCCAGCCCAACAGCCCGGAAATCATCTGGCCCATCCAGCTCAGCCCCCAGGCCGCCGACACCCCGCGCCTGCACCTGCACCCCGAGCCGGCCCACCCCGCCGCCGCGCCCAATGCGCACTGGGCGGTGGCGCTGTCCGTCACCCACCGCATCGACGCCAGCGTGCGCCAGCACCTGGAGCAGCACCCCAGCCCGGCCATCAGCCAGCTGATCCACGCCCACCTGCCCGAACCCTCGCCCAACGCCGTGCGCGACGGCGGCCACGCCAGCGCCCTGGCCTGGCAACTGGCCAGCGAACTGCACCCACTCGCCAGCGCCGCCACCCCCCGCCCGCGCCTGCACCTTTTTATCGCCGCCCCCATCACCCTGGCCTTCTGCCTGGGCCAATACCTGCGCCGCCTGCTGCTGGACGTCACCATTTACGAATACCAAGCACACGCCACCCCAGCGCATTACCTGCCCACCCTCACCCTGAATGCCAAGGACATCGACCAGCGCAACTGAACCCAGCCGACAGAAAACCCGCGCACCGGGATTTCTGGCTAGGCAAACGGCATGAACGGCGCTATCATAAGGGCGCTTTTTGCGGGCGCTGGGGAGACATCTCGGCGCGGACGGCGAAAAGTTGGGAACGCCCCTGGCAAGTGATTGATTTTTTGCGGGAAAAACAGGGGGTGCTCTCTAGTGGTTTCCCTGATCTTTAAGGGATTAAGACCCTTGACGCTCAGCGTAGCTCTTCACTTTGTGTGCCCTCTAGTGGTTTCCCTGATCTTTAAGGGATTAAGACCCCGTGACACCCAACTCGTTGGCGATGGCTTTTGCTCTAGTGGTTTCCCTGATCTTTAAGGGATTAAGACGAACCATACGCTGAGATTTTTATCCATGGCAGCTCTAGTGGGCTCCCTGATCTTTAAGGGATTAAGACTCATCTGCTATGCTCTCGATGTGAGTCCACATCCTCTAGTGGCTTCCCTGATCTTTAAGGGATTAACTCCACCCCAAGCCAGCCTCCCCGCTGGCTTTTCTTTTCTCTACACCAAAAATCCCAATCACATAAAACGCCCACTTCCGCCCCCATCCCACCACTCCCACGCCCCACCCGCCCACTTGTCATGCCTTGCCCCCACGGGCACAATGTGTCGATGTGACGAATGAATGCACCGGCAGGATGGCCGGGCTGGGGGCGGGATGGCTGGGTGGCTGGAACAGGCGCGCACGGGCGAGGGCCTGGGGTGTTTGCCGGTGCAGTTGGCGTGCGTGTCCGACAGCTTGCAGCTGGGCGATTTTGCCGGCCCGCTGTGGCGCAGCGGCTTTGGTTTGGCGTTAAAGCGCCAGCTGCCGGCCTTGTTTGACCTGCTGTTTGCCGAGCAGGCGCGGCTGGGGCGTTTGTATGCGCTGCATACGCCCACGGCGCAGGTGCAGCCGGGGCAGCCGTTTACCCTGGGCTTTACCTTGTTTGGCCCGGCCAGCGCGCATGCCCAGCTGTGTGTGCAGGCGTTTGCCGCGCTGGGTGCGCTGGGGCTGGGCCGCGCGCGCGGCTTGTTTCGGGTGGAAAGCGCGCAAGTGGCCGGCGCGTCCGCTCCGTTCTGGCAGGCCAGCCACGGCCTGACCGCCTGGCCGCGCCCGCTGCCGGCAGCGCACTGGCTGGCGCGCACCCACCCGGCGCGCGGGCTGCGCCTGCACCTGCGCAGCCCGGTGCGCATCAAAGACCACAATCAACTCTGCCACACGCTGGACGCCCCGCAGCTGGTGCGCCGCCTGCACGGCCGGCTGGGCCAGCTGTGCGACGCCGCTGGCGAGGCGTTTCCGCTCAGCGAAGCCGAGCTGGCCGCCCAGCGCCAGGCCGCCGAAGCGCTGCGCCTTGGCCCGGCGCAACTCAATTGGCGCAATATCGCCCGCCGCTCCTCACGCAGCCAGCAACACATGGTGTTTGGCGGCCTCACCGGCCAACTGGAGCTGCACGGCGAACTCTCCCCGCTCACCGGCCTGCTGGCGCTGGGCGAAGTGCTGCAACTGGGCGGCAAAACCACTTTTGGCTTTGGGTGCATGCATGCCGAATGGCTGGATTGATGGCCCGGCCCCGCTCACCCAGCCTGCCATGTCAGAAGGGCTTTGTGAGCGGCTTGATCTGCCACTGACCCGAAATCATTCACTAACACACGCGTTCTCTTCTTAAGGTGGCCCATATGCCGCTTCGCCGTTTGCCCTCGATTTCCAGTGCTGAACCCAGCACCCCGCCGGCCGTGGGTGTGGCTTCGCTAGAAAAAGTCGAAAAAAAGAAAACATGGCTGGACAGTCAAGAGGCGCGCGACGCTGAGCCAATTCACTGGAAAAGTTACGAATGCCTGCTGGTAACGCCGCTATTTGGCGGCGGGGTAGTTGCCGGCCAGGTGGATCAGCGCATGCCCATTCGCGCCAGCGCCATTCGCGGCCAGCTGCGCTTTTGGTGGCGACTGCTGGCCAGTAAACGGCTAGGTGATGATGTAAACGCCATACGCCAGGAAGAATTCGCCCTGTGGGGCGGCCTGGGCACCCCGCCGCAGGCAAGCCGGGTGTGGGTGGAAGTGAGGCATGATAAACCACTCAAGTTCACAGCGGTAGAAAATATTAATTCCTATGCTTTAGCTGGGGCAGATAGAAAACCAGGTGATATTCTTTACTACCAATCAACTTGGCATCTATATATTGGGTTCGAGCGTAGCCATTTGACCAGTGCGCAATGTGACCAAGTAATGGAGGCAGTGCAATGGTGGGCAAATTTTGGAGGTGTTGGCGCACGTACTCGCAGAGGGTTTGGCTGTGTGCTGGTTCCTAAATGTGAATTGCTAACACCACAAGATGTTAGAGAGAAATTGGGCGGCACATTGGTTTTTTCATCCGCAAAATTCGAGACAGCATTTGTGGCTTGGGAACACGCTATTGTTGCCTTAAAATTAAAAGGGAAAAAGATAGAAAATCGCCAAGGTTATCTAGGCCCAGAACGGCAAGCCAGCCAGGTTATTTTACGTGTTCGGCCAACAAAAGATGGAAAATGGCAATCGCTTGCTCTAATGCTGCCAACCGTAAAAAATGCAAAAGAAGCTAGCGAATTTCTCAAGGCACTAAGCCATTTTAGATTAAAAGATTCAAGCATATCTGACGCACGAGAAAAATCAAAAAAAGAGACATCAAATCTGATGCAGACCTGTCACGTACTTTTTAAAAAATATCAGACAAAATCATGACCACCGTCCTCATCCTTTCTTTTGGCCCGGTGCAGGATTTCATCGCCGCCGCGCGGCGCAGCCGGGATTTATGGAGTGGCTCGTGGTTGCTGTCGGAGGTGTGCAAGGCCGCCGCGCTGGCGCTGTATCAGGAAGATGGCGTCGAGCTGGTGTTTCCGGCTGCCGACAAAACCGACCCGGCAAACCTGCTGCAACCTCGCTCAGCCTTGTCCGTCGCCAACAAACTGCAAATCACCCTCGCAGGCCAGCCCAGCGCCGCACGGATTGACAAGCTGATTCAGCAGGCGCAGGCGGCTGCGCAGGCGCGGCTGGACCAGTTGGCTGTCGAGACGATAGTGAACTTTAACGCACGGCGCCCGAATACCAGGCTGACGCTGAATGGCCCCCTGTGGCACAAGCAACTGCTTGATTATCTGGAGTGCTATGCCGGCTGGGCGACGCAAGACGAACAGCAAGACGAACAGCCAAAAATCAGCTACAGCCAGGCCGTGCGGCACGCCAATCTGGCTTTGCAGGCGCGCAAGGCCACCCGTGGTTTTGCCCAGCTGGCCAGCCATCGGAATGCAGAAGGGTTTGGCGTGCCCAAATCGTCGCTGGATGGCGCGCGGGAAACCGTACTGACGCCAGAATCCGATACTAAGCCCGACCCCATCAACGCGGTATTTCGTGAGCTGAAACTCGGGCTGAACCCAGGCGAGCAGCTGGATTGCATGGGCCTGATCAAGCGGCTGGCGGTCAACGCCGAGCAATTTACCCCAGTGTCGCGCATTGCCGCAGACAGCTGGCTGCGGCAATTGCCCGACACAGAGCAAGCCGGTTTGCTCACGGCGTATGAGGCGGTTTATCAGGCGGGAAAACAGCTGGCCGGGATGGCCGACTTATTGGGGCTGGCGTCTCGGGTAACAGGCAATAGCGGTGATTATCAGGCCCTACCGTTTGACGGCGCCTTGCTCTACCGCGCCCGGCTGGCGGTGGCGCAACGCGAGCTGAACAATCTGCAAAACAAAGACGAGCCCCTCAACGCGCTGGCGGCGGCATTAAACACGCTGGCAGACACGCTGGCCCCAATCTGGCGCGCCTACGGCGAACCCACGCCGTATATGGCCGTGCTGCAAGCCGATGGCGACCAAATGGGCGCATTGCTGGAGCACATCAGCAGCCCCGAGCACCATCAGCAAGTGTCGCAGGCGCTGGCGCGCTTTGCTGAAAACGCCGGCCAGGTGGCGCGCACTTATTACCACGGCCATGTGATTTATGCTGGCGGCGACGATGTGCTGGCTTTGGTGCCGCTGGATCAGGCGCGGGGTTGTGCGGATGCGCTGCGCCAAAGCTTTGCCCGCACCCTGGCCGAGTGCATCAAAGACATTCAGCTTGATCTTGCCCCCACCGCCTATCCCACCCTGAGCGTGGGCCTGGGCATTGGCCATATGCAAGAAACCCTGAACACCCTGCGCGATTTGGCCAAGCGCGCCGAGCAACTGGCCAAGGGCAACCTGGGCCCCCAGCCGCGCAATGCGCTGGGCATTTGCCTGCGCAGCCGCAACAACGCCGAGCTGAGCTTGCGCCGCCGCTGGGACGATCACGATGGGCAAGCCGCCTTGCAGCAATGGCAGCAAGGCTTTTTACAGCAACTGCTGCCCAGCCGGCTGGCGCACGACGCGCTGGCGCTGGCAGCGGCGGGCAAGCGGGCCGGGCATTCCGCCGCCATGCTGGAAGCCGAATTCATCCGGCTGTTTGCCCGCACCGAATTTCGCCCCAACCCTGAGCATATTCCCGAGGGCAGTGATAAACCGGAAACCCCGGCGCAGGCGCGCGCGCGCTGGCAGCGATGCCTGCAAGACCGGCTGGCCACCTTGCACAAGCAACACCCAAGCAGCACCTGTGAGTGGGCTAGCGCCGCCTGCGAGCTGGCTCACGAACTTTACGTCAGCCACTGGCTGGCCAGCAAAACCCGTCAGGACTTGGGAGAATTGGCATGAGCGACAGCGACTTGTTTCATTACCAGCTGGAAGCCCTGGCCCCGCTGGTGTTTCGCTCGGGCAAGCCGTTTGGCGTGAATGCCGGCGCCGATGGCGCGGCGTTTCCGCTGCCTTCCAGCCTGGCCGGCCTGCTGCGCAGCTTGTGGGCCGAGCAGCAGGGCCAGGCGTTCAGCCCCGAGCTGAATCAGATAACCTCCTATGGCCCGCTGCTGGCCTGGCGCGAGCAAGACAACACGCTGATTCCGCTGGCCCCCGCCCCGGCCGATGCCCAATATGTGACTGTCCAGCCAGACAAAAAAAACGGGCAAACCGATGCGCAGCAAACGCCCAAAGTCATCATCCGCCGCCGCTGCCCGCAGCCGCTGCCCAACACAATGGGCTGTGACTTAGCCGCCGGCCTGCTGCCGGTGTGGAGCAGTGAAGACCTCGAACAAAACCCCGGCAAACCCGCCCCCGGCCCACAGTATTGGCCGCTGGCCGAGCTGGCGCGCTGGAGCCAGGGCGAAAACATCTGCCTGGATGCGCTCAACGCCAACGGCCTGATCACGCTCACCGACAGCGTGCGCACCCATGTGGCCATCGCCCCCGACAGCCAAGCCGCCGCCGATGGCCAGCTGTTTCAAACCGCCGGGCTGGATTTGGCCCCACAGCGGCAAGCCGACGGCAGCTGGGCCACGCGCGAGCTGGTGTGGCTGGCCAGCACGCCCAAGCCGCTGGCCTCGCGGCTGGCCACCTTTGGCGGCGAGCGCCGGCTGTCGCGCCTGCACCCGCTGGACGCCCACGCCGCCCCGGCGCACTGGCTGCGCCCCTGTGAAGATCAAATCGCCAACATACTTGCACAAGGCGGCCTGCGCCTGACCCTGCTGACCCCGGCACTGTTTGCCAACGGCCATTTGCCCGGCTGGCTGAGCGCTAACCCAGCAGACGGCAGCCTGAGCGGCCAGCCGCCCGGCTGCTCTAACCTGCGCCTGACCCTGCGCGCGGTGGCCAGCCATGGTTGGCAAGCCGTGTCTGGCTGGGATTTGGCCGAGCAAAAACCGCGCGCCGCGCGCAAGGCGCTGAAAGCCGGCGCCGTGCTGTGGTTTGCCCTGGACAACCCCGCCCAGCTTAGCGCAGAAGCCTTGCGCCCGCTCTTGCGCCAGCTGTGGACCCAGCCCCTCAGCGACCGCTCACAAGACCAGCGCGACGGCTTTGGCCTGGCCCTGCCCGCCGCCTGGACACCCCCATCCGCCTGACCCCGAGATTGCCGAACATGGAACATCAACTGTTTTATCTGCACGCCTTGTCCGCCCTGCACGCCGGCACAGGCCAGGGGGTGGGCGCCATCGACCTGCCCATTGCCCGCGCCCGCGCCACCCAGCTGCCGCTGCTGCCGGGCTCCAGCCTGAAAGGTGTGCTGCGCGACCAGGCCAGCCAGACGTCCACGCGGGACAATCCAAACATCGCCGCGCTGTTTGGCCCGGACAACACCGCCATGGACAGCCCACACGCTGGCGCGCTGGTGGTGGGCGACGCCAATTTGCTGATTTTGCCGGTGCGCGCGTTTTGCGGCGTGGTGGCGTTTGCCACCTGCCCGTTTATCTTGCGCCGCTACGCCCGCGACCTGCCCGCCGCATGCCGGGACAAACTGCCCATCCCCACCCTCGACACCGAAGCCGCGCTGCCAGAATGCAGCGTGCTGCAATACAGCGTGCCGGACGCCGGTCAGCAATTGCTGCTGGAAGACCTTAACCTGAGCATCCAGCAAAACCACGCTGAAGCCAAAGCCTGGGCCACATACTTGGCCAATGCACTCTATCCCAACGACAACAACTGGCAGACTGAATTTACTGCCCACTTTGCCATCCTGCCGGACAATGTGTTTTCGTTTTTGGCCGACACCGCCACCGAAATCCGCGCCCGCGTGCGCATCGACCCCCACACCCGCACCGTGGCCAATGGCGCGCTGTGGTACGAAGAAAACCTGCCCGCCGAAAGCGTGCTGTGGGGCATGTTGGCGTTTAGCCCGTCGCGCAGCAGCAACAGCAGCGACAGCGCACAAGACATGCAGGCAAAATTCAAAACCTGCTTTAGCCAGCCAGAGCAACTGATGCAACTGGGCGGCAAACACACCGTCGGCCGTGGCCTGTGCCGGCTGGTGCTGAGTGCAGCACACACAGAAGGCGAGCAAAAATGAACACGCGTAGCCGCCAACACGCCGCCAACGCACACGCGTGCGTCAGCGCTGTCGCTTCACAAGCTTACGCCAGCAAATACCGCGCGCTGGCGTTAAGCTTTCCCATCATGGTGCTGCAATCCGGCCTGGCGCAAGCCACCGGGTTTTTGCGGGCAAAAAGCAGCGACAACAACGAATATCAGCGGTATCTATCTGACCTGGCTGGCGTGCTAGGGTACGACAACGGCCCAGCACTGTACGATGCCGTCATCGCCAGCGATCTGCCAACCTATCAGCAACTCACCCGCCAGGCGCTGGACGCCAGCGGCTGGCTGAAACGCTACGCCCAAGCCCTGCTGCAAGAAGATGCGCCAGCGCCAACAACAACCGAGGGCGCGCAATCATGACCGAACTGATGCGCGAAGCACTCAAAAAACAACCGGCTGCTCAGCTCCTCAAACCGGATCACGCCCACGCCGGCCTGTGGCTGCAACGCGGCTGGCCCACTTTTGTCACTGGCGACAGCAAAAACAATAAAACCGGCCACATCAATAAGCTCTGCACCATTCGGCCCAGCGCGCTTTATAAAGAAGCCTTCAGGCGCTGGGAAAAAACCGCCAAAACCCTACCCGGCGCAACCCTGTTCGCCACTGTCTCGCAACGCCTGCTGATCGGCAGCAACGCCGCCAGCGCGCTGGAAACCGGCGCCGCCATCCAGCACAGCTACGGCATGCCGATGATTCCCGGCAGCGCCGTCAAAGGCTGCGCCCGCGCCTACGCCCAGCAACTTGGGCTGGGCGCAGAATACCTGGCCATGCTGTTTGGCCTGGACGAAGGCGAACTGGCCGGCCCCGGCGGCCTGGTGTGGCACGACGCCTGGTGGCGCCCCGACGGCCAGGAGAAATTTCCCTTTGTGGCCGATGTCGTCACCGTTCACCACCCGGAGTACTACCAAGGTAAAGAGGTCATGGCCAGCGACACCGACACCCCGGTGCCCAACGCCCAGTTGGCCACCCACGGCGAGTTTTTCTTTTACATCGGCTGCGAGCACCGAGACAGCCAACCCTGGGCCGAACTGGCCATCCAACTGCTCAAAGCCGCCCTGCACGGCGCCGGCATCGGCGGCAAACGCGCAGCGGGATATGGGCGGATGGCGGCAAAGCAACAAGATTCCGATGCTTTCAATCAGTAAGCACAAAGCAAAAATTTAGCGGATTGGGAAAAACCAAGAATGAATCAAGCAGCTGCTACAGCAACTCAACCCATTATCGTAAAACCTTGCCATGACGACTGACACATCTCAACACCAAAAATGGAACCTTTCCGACCTGCTCGACACCCTGCACACCCGCATTCAAGGTGAACTGCAAGCCTGCCGCGTGCTGGCCCATCCCACCGACAAAGGCGACGCCAGCGAAGACGTCTGGCTAAAATTGATGCAAGATTATCTGCCACAACGCTACCGCGCCGAAAAAGCCCATGTGGTGGACAGCAACGGTGAATTCAGCGAGCAAATCGACATCGTGATTTTCGACCGCCAATACACCCCGCTGATTTTTGAACTGCGCGGCAGCATGATTGTGCCGGCAGAAAGCGTGTATGCGGTGTTTGAGGTGAAACAAACTGCCAATAAAGCGCATATTGAATATGCCAAGAAAAAGATCGCCAGCGTCAAAGCGCTCCACCGCACCAGCGCACCCATCCGGCACCTGACGGGTAAAAATCAAAAAGCCCTGTTTTCCATTCAAGGCGGGCTATTGGTTTTCAACAGCAATATTCAGCCTGACACGCTACAATCTTATCTTGAAAAAGACCCATTGCGACGCATCAATATCGGCTGTGTTGCCAGCAACCATGGCACAAGCAAGCCCGCCGGCTATTTCCTGGCGCCAGCCATAGAGATAGATGATCCTTCAAATATCGCTCCATGCGAATTTTATCCACACCCAAAAGCCGCCACTGCCTTTTTGTTTAAACTTATTGGCTTGCTGCAAACACTCGGCACCGTTCCCGCCATTGATATGGACAAGTACGCAGAAAAGTTGATTTAGCCGTCCAAAACCCACTAGGCAAACAGCATGCAGTGCGCTATCATCGCAAGGCGTTTCGGGGGTGTCTGGGGAGACATCTCCCCGCCCGGAGCGAAAAGTTGGGAACGCCCCTTGCAAGATGCTGATCTTGCAGGATAAAAGCAAGGGGTGCTCTCTAGTGGTTTCCCTGATCTCTAAGGGATTAAGACTTTGGAAGATTTTTTTTCTTCGATCCACTCAATCCTCTAGTGGTTTCCCTGATCTCTAAGGGATTAAGACATACAATCGTCGGGAGGCGGCACATAAGGTTTGCTCTAGTGGTTTCCCTGATCTCTAAGGGATTAAGACAAATGTCGGCGCCCTGCGTAACAGATGTGCTACCTCTAGTGGTTTCCCTGATCTCTAAGGGATTAAGACGCATTTTTACCGCTATACCTAATATAATATTTTCCTCTAGTGGTTTCCCTGATCTCTAAGGGATTAAAGTCAGTTGTATTGCCTTCACATCACATGATGACAAAGTGTTGCAAACACCCAACGCAAGCCAAATTTTTCTGTAAAAACCAGCAGCGCCCACTATCAGCCACTCAGCCATCAGGCATATGCTTTACACATCCACTGTGCGGAGAAATGGCATGGCAAGTTCTCGTCGGATGTTTCTGGTGTGCTACGACATCGCTGATCCCAAGCGCTGGCGCAAGGTGCATGAGGCGGTGCAGGCGCATGCCGTCAGTGGACAAAAATCGGTGTATGAATGCTGGCTGACTGCGGGTGAGCATCAGGCTTTGCTGGCGCGGCTGGAGGCGGTGATTGCGCCAGCAGAAGACAAAGTGCATGTGTTTGCGCTGGATGCGCGGCGCAAGGTGCTGCGCTTTGGCGTGGCGCGCGCGCCGCAGTGTGATCCTTTCCTGATTGTGTGAGGCTGTCATGAGCTGCCTGTATGTGGATCGTCGCGGGGTGGATTTGCGGGTGGACGGTGGGGCGCTGGTGTTTTATGAAAACGGCGAGCGTATTGGCGCTGTGCCCTTGGCGCCGCTGGAGCGGGTGGTGGTGCATGGCGACATGACACTGCAAGCCCGCTTGCTCGGGCAGTTGGGCGAGCGTGGGGTGGGCGTAGTGGTGTTGTCCGGGCGCAAGCACACGCCCACGCTATTGATGGCGCGCCCGCATCAGGATGCGCGCCGGCGGCTGACACAATTGCGCCTGGCGCAGGATGGCGCATTTTGCCTGAGCTATGCCCGCGAGCTGATCGAGGCCAAGCTGGCGACGCAGGCCCGCCATGTGCATCAGCTGCGTGAGCGCCGCCCAACGGCCCGCGAGCCGCTGACCCATGCGCTGGCCGCGCTGGAACGAGGACAACAAGCCACCGCTGGCTGTGCCGATCTGGCGGCGCTGCGCGGGGTTTAGCGCCGCTCACAAAACCCCCTGGCGTTGTTGTGTGACCTTGCCGTACTGCTTGTACTGTCTGCGGTCACACGCCTAGCCAGGGCCGCTTCTCTGGATTTTGTGAGCGGCGCTTAGTAAGCGGCGCTCTACACCAACACAATTCCCCTTTTTCTCTACCGATACAGCCGGCCAAAAAGCCGGCTGTATCGCTGCATGGCGCGGGGTTTTATGCCTGTTTGCCGGGTGGGCGGCTGGGTAAGCTGTCTGCATCGTGTGTTCGCCAGGAGAAAAGCATGCAATCGATTCGTCATGGGTTGGCGCAGGGGCAGCGTTTGGGGTGGCAGGGGCAGGCGGGGCAGTGTGTGGAGGTGCGTCGCGGCCGGGTGGAGGTGGAAGAAATTCTGTGGGTGGAGTCGCAGTTGCTGTGCGTGCGGCAGCGGCTGGGGCCGGGCAGTTGTTATGTGCTGCATAGCAGCGGTTGGGTGAGTGTGCAGGCGGTCAGTGCGGCGGAGTTGAGTTTGCCGGCGCCGCTGGTGGATTGCGCTGCCTGGCGGCGTTTGGGCCGTTGGCTGGCAGGGGGGTGGCGTGGGCTGTGTGCGGAGTGGATGGGCGCGGGGCGTGGCTGGCGGGCGCACGGGCGCTGAGGTTTGGGCTTGGCCGTGGTGGCGGGTGCAGAGCAAGCGCCGCTCACCAAACCCAGCTGGTGCCCGACGCAGATAGCACGGGCCAGTAGTACGGTAAGGCGGGTAGGGTGAGCCGCGTTCAGGGCGGGGCAGCGTGTGCTGTCCCGCCCTTTTTAGAGCCGCTAACAAAACCCCCTGGCGTTGTTGTGTGACCTTGTCGTACTACTTGTACTGTCTGCGGTCACACGCCTAGCCAGGACCGCTTCGCTGGGTTTTGTTAGCGGCTCTTATTGCATATCGTCACTCACCCATTCCCGGCTGCCCGCGCGAGTGGATCAGCGGCGTTCGATCTGGCTGACGTCGCGCACGGCGCCGGTGTCGGCGCTGGTGGTCATGGCGGCGTAGGCGCGCAGGGCGGCGCTGACCACGCGGTCGCGGTTCAGCGGTTTCCAGGCGTCGGCGCCGCGCGCCAGCATGGCGGCGCGGCGTTGCGCCAGTTCTTCATCGCTGACGGCCAGATGAATGGTGCGCGCCGGGATGTTGATTTCCAGGGTGTCGCCTTCGGCGGCCAGGCCGATCAGGCCGCCTTCGGCGGCTTCGGGGCTGACGTGGCCGATGGACAGGCCGGAGGTGCCGCCGGAGAAGCGGCCGTCGGTCAGCAGCGCGCAGGCTTTGCCCAGGCCCTTGGATTTCAGGTAGCTGGTGGGGTAGAGCATTTCTTGCATGCCGGGGCCGCCCTTGGGGCCTTCGTAGCGGATCAGCACCACGTCGCCGGCCACGATCTGGTCGGCCAGGATGGCTTCGACGGCGGCGTCCTGGCTTTCAAAGATGCGCACGCGGCCGGTAAAGGTGAGGATGGATTCGTCCACGCCAGCGGTTTTGACGATGCAGCCGCGCTCGGCGATATTGCCGTACAGCACGGCCAGGCCGCCGTCTTGCGAGTAGGCGTTGGCTTTGTCGCGGATGCAGCCTTCGGCGCGGTCGGCGTCCAGCTCGGGGTAGCGCATGCTCTGGCTGAAGGCGATGGTGGTGCGCACGCCGCCGGGGGCGGCGCGATACAGGGTTTTGGCGGCGTCGTCGCAGCTCGGGCGCTGGATATCCCAGCGGTCCAGCCCTTCGCCCAGGGTGGCGGCGTGTACGGTGGGAATGTCACGGTGGATCAGCCCGGCGCGGTCCAGCTCGCCCAGGATGCCAATCACGCCGCCGGCGCGGTGCACGTCTTCCATGTGGTATTTCTGGGTGGCCGGGGCCACTTTGGACAGGCAGGGCACGCGGCGGGAGACGCGGTCGATGTCCTGCATGGTGAAGTCCACGCCGGCTTCGCGGGCGGCGGCCAGCAGGTGCAGCACGGTGTTGGTGGAGCCACCCATGGCCACGTCCAGGCTCATGGCGTTTTCAAAGGCTTCGAAGGTGGCGATGCTGCGCGGCAGCACGCTGGCGTCGTCTTGTTCGTAGTAGCGCTTGGCCAGTTCGACAATAGTGCGGCCGGCTTGCAGGAACAGCTCTTTGCGGTCGGCGTGGGTGGCCACCAGCGAGCCATTGCCCGGCAGCGACAGGCCCAGCGCTTCGGTCAGGCAGTTCATCGAGTTGGCGGTGAACATGCCGGAACAGGAGCCGCAAGTGGGGCAGGCCGAGCGTTCGACGGCGGCCACTTCTTCATCGCTGACCTTGTCGTTGGCGGCTTCCACCATGGCGTCCACCAGGTCGAGCTTGCGCACGGCGTCGCCCCATTGCACCTTGCCGGCTTCCATCGGGCCGCCGGAGACAAAAATCACCGGAATGTTCAGGCGCAGCGCGGCCATCAGCATGCCGGGGGTGATTTTGTCGCAGTTGGAGATGCACACCAGCGCGTCGGCGCAGTGGGCGTTGACCATGTATTCCACGCTGTCGGCAATCAGGTCGCGGCTGGGCAGCGAATACAGCATGCCACCGTGGCCCATGGCGATGCCGTCATCGATGGCGATGGTGTTGAATTCTTTGGCGATGCCGCCGGCTTTTTCGATTTCCCGCGCCACCAGCTGGCCCAGGTTGTGCAGGTGGACATGGCCCGGCACAAATTGGGTGAAGCTGTTGGCGATGGCGATGATGGGCTTGCCAAAATCGGCATCTTCCATGCCGGTGGCGCGCCACAGCGCGCGGGCGCCGGCCATATTGCGGCCGTGGGTGGAGGTGCGGGAACGGTATGCGGGCATAGCGGGAATCCTGTAGCAGACGCGGCAAAAGGCATATTGTGCGGCGGCTTGGCGGACAGGGCAAGCCGGGCGCGCGTGCGGATGAGAAGAAGAGGGGCAAAAGTAGCCATGATGTGGCCTTCTTATTCGTAAAGACTAAGTATTTATACCATTGACAATATACGTCTTATTTTTTTAGATTCACCAGTTCTAAGCTTTTGTTCTATAAATTTTTGCCCATCCCTACCGTAGAGCGCTGGAATGAAAATATTGCTGGTCAATCCGCAAACAGATGTATTCGAGATGCGGGCCAATTATGAGGCTCATGAAAACCTGGCACTGGGCTTGCTGGCAGCTCACTTGTCTGCACATGATCATGCAACGGAGATCATTGATTTGCGCATTGATGACTTCAGTGAGCAAGAAGTGGCCAGGCATGTGCAGCAGCATGCCGTTGGTCTGGTTGGACTGAGTGTCAATTTTGTCACGTTACCATCGGCCCTGCGCCTGGCTCGCGCCATCCGTCAGGCTCGCCCTGCCACACTGATTGTCTTGGGTGGCGAGCATGCTTCTTAGAGTGGCTAACAAAACCCAGCGCAGCGATCCTGGCTAGGCGCACGACCGCAGACAGTACAAGCAGTACGGCAAGGTCGGGCAACGACGCCAGGAGGGTTTTGTTAGCCGCTCTTATCAAGATGACACTTTGCTTGCTGCATATCCTGCCTCGATTGATGCGGTGATACGCGGAGAAGGAGAGGCCAGTTTTGCCGAGTTGGCCCAGGCGCTGGATGCCGGGCGAGATTGGCGGCAGACGTCGGGGCTATCTTATCTGGATGCGCACACTCGCCGCTGTGTGCGCACAGCTTCGCGCCCGGCCATCGAACAGCTGGATGCTTTGCCGTTTGCGGACAGGGCCGTGGCCCGGCGGGCAATCGCCAAGCATCGCAAGATCGAGATCGGTATCCTAGCGCAACGCGGCTGTCCGTTTCCATGTTCGTTCTGCAATGCCAATCGCTTTTTGTCAAATGAAGCCATCACTGCCGTACGCCAGCGCAGTGCAGAGCATGTGGTTGCCGAAATGGTCCAGCTGGCCCCGTTGATTGTCGAAAACCGCAGTTTTTTGCGCTTTTATGATGCGACATTTGTCACCCAATCCCGGCGTAATCGGGCTTGGATAGACGATTTTTGCACCGCACTGGAACAACGTAAATTACGCATTCCATTTGATGTCTTTGTACGCGCCAATAGTTTTGACCTTAACAAACCTGGCGATCAGGCACTGATTACACGGTTAAAATCCGTTGGCATGATCAGTACTTATATTGGCCTGGAATCCGGCAGTGATGACACATTGGCCTTGTATAACAAACACGTCAATGCCAGTGATTCCGAAAACATGTTCGAGTATTTCCGCAGCCAGCACATTCAGGGCTCAACCAATGGCTGCATGACGTTTCAGCAAGACTCAACCCTGGCTGACATCGCCCAAACTGTGCGCTTTTTGCGCCGACTGGGCTTGTGCAGTCTGTGGAACTGTCTGTCACGGGCAGAAACTCTGCCTGGCATCAAACTGGAAATGCGTACGCATAAGCGGGAAACCTGCTGGGATGTGTACAACTACCAGTTCACTGATTCGCGTGTCGCACGTCTTTATGCCGTACTGTATAGCATTCATGCCAATCATAGCTCGATCAAGCTGGAAGATGGCTTGGTGCGCGCTTTGCGTGACCGCCTGCGCATTGAGTCGTTCTATGCGCCACACGCCATGGATTGGCTGGGGCTGGAGCATGCGCTGGAAGCGCGCATTGGTGCCATGCAGGCGGTAACCAGTGAGTTTGTGCTTGGCTTGATTGACCAACTGCCTGGCTGGAATGAAACCATGCTGGAGCATGCCATTCACCAGTATCTGGGCGCGCTGGATCAGGCGCTAGATGCTTTGCATGCCAGCTATGGCTGGCTGCTTACACTGCCGATTTCTGCTGTCACGACAAGGCCCCATCATGCAAACTGTGTACATTAAGCTGTTTTTTTCTGCTTTGTTCTGGGGGGCTTCGGCCATTGCCGGCAAATGGTTGTTTGCTGTGTTGCGCCCGGCGCAGGTGACATTTTTGCGCTTTGCTTTGGCGGCGCTGGCGCTGGGGGCGGTGGTCACATTGGCGCGGCGGCAGCCGGGGCCGGCCTCGCTGGGCGAGCATTTGCGGCTGGCGGTGCTGGGTGTGGTGGGGGTGTCGCTGTGTTATTACTTTTATTTTGAGGGCTTGTATTACAGTTCGGCGTTCAATGCCGGCCTGATTGAGGCCACCATTCCGCTGGTGACGCTGGCGCTGTCGGTCCTGCTGAAAGAAGAGCATCTGGATAGCGCGCAGACCACCGGTTTTGCCCTGGCCTATGTGGGGGTGCTGGTGATTGTCACCCGGCTGGATTGGGCGGTGATTCAGGCATTTGCTTACAACCGTGGCGATGTGCTGTTGTTGCTGGGCACGCTGTGCTTTGGTTTGTATAACGTGTTGCTGCGCAAGTTTCGTTTTTCGTTCGCTTCGCAGAATACCAAGCTGTTTTATATTTTTTTGTATGGCAGCGCGCCGCTGGCAGGCTGGGTATGGCTGGATGGCTTGGGCCAGCCCTTGCACTGGACGCTGGATATACACGGCTGGCTGGCGCTGGTGGTGTTGGCGCTGGGGGCGTCGGTGCTGGCCTATGTGTTTTTCAATCAGGGGATTCAGGCCATTGGCGCATCGCGGGCGTCCAGTTTTATCAATCTGGTGCCGGTGATCACCGCCGGACTGGCTTTCATCCTGCTGGGCGAGCGCCCGGATTTCAGCCAGTTGCTGGGCTCGGCGGTGATTTTGCTGGGGGTGTCACTGTCGCAATACGGTTGGCCCAGGTGGCTGGCCGCGCGGGTGGCGGCGGCCTCCTGAGCCACAGACGGGCGTTCAGCAGGCCTTGCGGTCCAGCCATTTGTGCGTGCTGCTGGGTTGATAGTCGCGCATGCGCGCCAGCAGGGCTTTAACCGTGTCTGCCGCCAGCAGCAGGCCGGCGTGTTGTTCGCGCATAAAGCCTTGCTGGGTGGCGGTGTCGATCAGGTTCAGCAGCGGCTGATAAAAATGCTCGACGTTCAGCAGGCCAATCGGCTTGCCGTGCATGCCCAGTTGCGCCCAACTGGCGACTTCAAACAGTTCTTCAAAAGTGCCCAGGCCGCCAGGCAGGGCGATGAAACCGTCGGCCATATCGGCCATCATCGCCTTGCGGGTGTGCATGGAGTCCACCACATGCAGCTGGGTGAGGTGGCTGTGGGCCAGTTCTTTGTCGCGCAGGAAGGTGGGAATCACGCCAATGGCTTCGCCGCCAGCCGCCAGCACGCTATTGGCCAGCGTGCCCATCAGGCCGACATTGCCGCCGCCATACACCAGGCCAATGCCTTCGGCGGCCAGGGTTTGCCCCAGGGTGACAGCGGCTTGTTCATAGGCGGGCAGCACGCCACGGTTGGAGCCGCAAAACACACAGATGCGCTTCATGATGGTTATCCAGGGTAGATTGATCAGGAGAATATGCAGACGCCGGCCAGTCTGGGCTGGCTGTGGCGTGGTTATGCCGGTGCTGATGCAATATTCATGCAAGGGCCGGCCGCGAGCTAGCGCGCCAGTCTTAATATAGGACGCCGCGCCTCGCGCGGCGTTGGTCGATCAGTTAGAGCCGCTCACCAAACCCTCCTGGCGTTGTTACCCGACCTTGCTGTACGACTTGTACTGTCCGCCACCCCGCCAGCGGGTTTGGTGAGCGGCGCTTACAGCACGGCGACCGGGTAAGAGCCCAGCACTTTCACAAAGGCGGCGTGTTCGTGCAGCGCTTCCAGCGCGGTCTGGATGCGCGGTTCGCTTTGGTGGCCGTCGATGTCGATAAAGAACACATATTCCCACAGGCCGGTGCGCGAGGGGCGCGATTCCAGCTTGGTCATTGATACGCCATTGATGGCCAGCGGGGCCAGCAGGCGGTGCACGGCGCCGGGTTTGTTTTGCGCCGACAGCACCAGCGAGGTTTTGTCATGGCCGGACGGGGTGGACGGCTGGTGGCCCAGCACCAAAAAGCGCGTGGTGTTGTTCGGCTCGTCTTCGATGTTTTCAGCGAGTTTGGTCAGGCCGTAGCGCTCGGCGGCGGCTTCGCCGGCAATCGCGGCGACGGTGGGGTCTTCGCTGGCCAGGCGGGCGGCTTCGGAATTGCTGGCCACCGACACGCGCTCGACGTCGGGCAGGTTTTTGTTCAGCCATTCGTGGCACTGCGCCAGCGCCTGGGCGTGCGAATATACTTTACGTGGTGACGGGGCGTCCGGGTCTTTGCGCAGCAGGTGATGGTGAATGCGCAGCACCACTTCGCCGCAGATGTTCAGCGGGGTGTTGATCATCAAATCCAGCGTGCGGCCCACCGCGCCTTCGGTGGAGTTTTCGACCGGGGCGACCACGTAATCCAGCGCGCGCGATTCCACCGAACGGAAAGCCTCGTCAATCGAGGCGCACGGCACGGTATTGGCGGCGTGGCCAAAATGCTTGACGGCGGCGGCCTGGGTAAAGCTGCCGGCCGGGCCCAAAAAGGCGATGGACAGTGGTTTTTCCAGCGACAGACAGGCTGACATGATTTCGCGGAACAAACGCGCGGCGGATTCGTCGGGCAGCGGGCCGGGGTTGATGTCCTTGATCCGGCGCAGCACCTGGGCTTCGCGCTCGGGACGGTAGATCACCCCGCCGCCCTTGATTTCGCCAATTTTCTGGGCATGGCGGGCGCGCTGGTTGATCAGCTCCAGAATCTGGGCGTCGATGCTGTCGATGGCGTCGCGGTGTTGTTTGAGCAGGTCGTCGGACATGGGTCAGTCTTTGAGAATGATGAATTCACCCTTCCCGATGGGAAGCAGTTCGCACAAAAAGCCCGGCGTGGCGCGCACCCGGGCGAAAAAGTCTGCACATTCAGCCGCATGAGACACGGCGTTGTCCACCACAATCAGCCCGCCCGGCGCCAGCACCGGGGTCAGCAGCGGCCAATAGCTGGCGTACAGGCTGCGGTCGGCGTCCAGAAAAATCAGCTGGGCGGATTCGGCCGCTTGCTGGCGCAGCCAGCTGCCGGCCTCGGCAGTCACCAGGGTGACGGTGTCGAGCAGGCCGGCTTCGTTGAGGTTGTTGCGTGCCAGGGTGGTCTTGGCCTGCAGTACGTCCAGGCTGGTGACGCGGCCGCCATACGCCTGGGCGGCGGCGGCCAGCCACAGGGTGGAATAGCCATTGGACGTGCCAATTTCCACCACATGGGCCGGGCGGCCAAAACGCAGCCACTGATACAGCATCATCCCGGTGTCCGGGGTGATGTTGAGCATCTTGTCGGCGCGGGTCAGGGTTTTGGCGTCGTATTTCTGACCGTGCTGGGCCAGTCGGTCCAGCTGCTGGAGCAAGGCCGGCGTCAGCATGGCGGTCTCAACCGTGACGGCGGGCAAAGTCCACCATGAAGCTGGCCAGGGTTTTCACCCCTTCCAGCGGCATGGCGTTGTAAATCGATGCGCGCATGCCGCCGACCGAACGATGGCCCTTGAGCTGCAACAGATTGCGCTGCTCGGCTTCGGCCAGGAAGGCCGCTTCCAGCTCGGGCGAGCCCAGGCGGAACGGCACATTCATGCGTGAGCGGAACGGGGTTTCCACCGGACAGTGGTAAAAACCCTGGCTGCTGTCGATGGCGTGATACAGCAGGCCGGCTTTTTCTTCGTTGCGGCTGGCCATGCCCGGCACGCCACCTTGCTGCTTGAGCCACTTGAACACCAGGCCGGCGATATAAATCGCGTAGGTCGGCGGGGTGTTGTACATCGAGTCGGCGTCGGCGTGCACGCGGTAGTCGTACATGGTGGGCATATGCGCCGGCAGCTGGCCCAGCAGGTCTTCGCGCACAATCACCAGGGTGAGGCCGGACGGGCCGATGTTCTTTTGGGCGCCGGCAAAAATCAGCCCAAAGCGCGACACGTCCACCGCGCGCGACAGAATATCCGACGACATATCGCACACCAGCGGCACAGTGCTGTCCGGGATATAGGGGAACTGCACGCCGCCGATGGTTTCGTTGGACACATAGTGCAGATAGGCCGCGTCCGGCGAGGTGCGCCAGCTGGCTGGGTCCGGCACATAGGTGTACTGGCGGTCTTCGCTGGAGGCGACGATGTTCACCTCGGCGAATTTGCGCGCTTCTTTGATGGCCAGCTTGGACCAGTGGCCGGTGTTGACCACATCGATGGATTTTTTGTCGCCCAGCAGGTTCAGCGGCACCATGGCGAACTGCGACAGCGCGCCGCCCTGCAAAAACAGCACTTTGTAATTGGCCGGAATGCCCATCAGCTGGCGCAGGTCGGTTTCTGCTTCGTGGATGATGGACATGAATTCTTTGCCGCGATGGCTCATTTCCATCACCGACATGCCGCTGCCGTGCCAATCCAGCAGCTCTTGCTGGGCTTGCAGCAACACATCGCGCGGCAGCACCGCCGGCCCTGCGGAGAAGTTATACACTTGGGTCATCAAGCCGTCCTTGTTTCGTCTATCCCGGATGTGCCGGGGTGTTTCAGCTCAGCAGAAAGTGGGCGCGCGCCACTGCCACCGGCTTGGCGCGGTCATTCTGCCAGCACTCAATCAGCATGTTCGCCACCCGCTTGCCCTGCTTGGTCAGCTGACATTGCGCGTACAGCGTTTGCGGCCGGCCCGAGCGCAGGTAGTCAAACGAGATGTCCACCACCTTGGGCGGCTCCAGCGTGGCGCGCACCCACATCAGGTGGATCAGCCCGGCGTTTTCCAGAAAACCGCCAATCAGCCCGCCGTGCAGCGCCGGCAGCAAGGTGTTGCCGATATTGCGCTCGTAGTACGGCAGGCGAAACAGCAGGCTGTCCTCGCCGCTTTCTTCAAACTCGACGCCCATCAGCCGGGCGTAGGGGATGCTGTCGATGATGCCAGCATAGTCCTTGCGCTCACGCAGCGCCAGGAAGGATTGCATGAAGGCGCTCATAACGGGGCTCCGGTGGCGTCGCCGCCCAGGATGGCGTTGGACGAGCCGCGCATAAAGGTGGCCACGCCGTGGGCAATCGGGTCGGCGGGGTCGCCGTGATGGCACACCGCGCGGGTAAAGCCGATTTGCCGCGCCAGCTTGTAGCACTCCGCCGTGCAGTAAATCGGCAGGCCCGGCGTGGCGGCCTTCAGGTAGTCGATGCGCAAATCCAGCGTGGCCATCGCCTCGGCGCTGTCCAGGTGGCTGAACACCGACAGCGCACTGGTGGTGTCCACCAGCGAGGTGATCACCCCGCCGTGAATCACGCCATTGCTGCCGTTGCCCACCAGGTCATCACGGTAGTTCACTTTGAGCGTCGGCTTGCCGTCTTCCACGCCAATGAACTCAAAGCCCAAGGTGGCGCAGTGCGGCAAGCTGACAAACCAGCGTTGCAGGGTGTCGAGCAGTTCGGTCATGCCGGGGTGTCCGTGCTGGTGTCGCCGCCTTCCGTCGGGCTGGCGGCGTCGGCGTCGAGTTCGGCGTCAGCGTCGGCGTCGTCGCTCTCGGCCACCTTGACGATGCTGACCAATCGCTCGCCGTCGTCCAGATTGATCAGGCGCACGCCCTGGGCGGCGCGGCCGGTTTCGCGCACTTCTGCCGCCTTGGTGCGGATCAGCACGCCGCCGTCGGTGATCAGCATGATGTCGTCGGTTTCTTCCACCAGGCTGGCCGCCACCAGCTTCAGGCCGGTTTTGTCGGTGAGGTCCATGGCGATCACGCCTTGCGTGCCGCGGCTGGTCTGGCGGAAATCGGCCACGCGGGTGCGCTTGCCATAGCCGCCATCGCTGGCGGTGAGCACTTGCTGGTCTTCCGAGCTGGTCACCAGCAGGGAAATCACCTGCTGGTCTTCGCCCAGCTGCATGCCGCGCACGCCGGCGGCGGTGCGGCCCATCGGGCGCACGGCGGTTTCGTCAAAGCGCACGGCCTTGCCGGCGTTGGAGAACAGCATCACCTGGTCGTGGCCCGAGGTCAGCGCCACGCCAATCAGATTGTCGCCTTCGTCCAGCTTGACGGCGATGATGCCGGCCGCGCGCGGGCGGGAGAACGCTTGCAGCGGGGTTTTTTTCACCGTGCCGCTGGCGGTGCACATGAAGATGAACGGGCCCTTGGCCTTGACGGCGGCTTCTTCGTCCTCGATGTCGTCCTTGACGTCCGCCTCGGCGTCGGTAAACGCCTTGACCGGCAGCAGGGCGTTGATTTTTTCGCCATCGGCCAGCGGCAGCACATTGACCATCGGCTTGCCACGGCTGTTGCGGCTGCCCTGCGGCAGGTCGTAGACCTTGATCCAGTACATGCGGCCCAGGCTGGAGAAGCACAGCAGATAGTCGTGGGTGTTGGCGGCAAACAGGGTTTCGATGAAATCGTCGTCCTTGGTGGCCGCCGCCTGCTTGCCGCGTCCGCCACGGCGCTGGGCGCGGTAGTCGTCCAGCGGCTGCGCCTTGATATAGCCGCCGTGCGAGATGGTCACCACCATGTCTTGCGGGGTGATCAGGTC
The DNA here is from genome assembly GCF_003201855.1 of Rivihabitans pingtungensis. Classification (GTDB taxonomy): domain Bacteria; phylum Pseudomonadota; class Gammaproteobacteria; order Burkholderiales; family Aquaspirillaceae; genus Rivihabitans; species Rivihabitans pingtungensis. The sequence goes on from NZ_QJKI01000001.1 coordinate 36,943, forward strand.
TTCGATATTGATGTCGCCGCCAAATACCGAGATTTCCGAACGGCGCGCGTCGCCAAACTGGGCTTTCACCTGGTTCAGCTCGGCGGCGATGATGTCCGACACCCGCTCAGTGCGGGCCAGGATGTCGCTCAGGTCGATGATGGTGGCCATCACATCGCGGTATTCATCGACGATTTTGTCCTGCTCCAGCCCGGTCAGCCGTTGCAGGCGCAATTCCAGAATCGCCTGCGCCTGCACATCGGACAGACGATATGCATCGTCGTGCAGGCCGTATTCCGGCAGCAGCCCATCCGGGCGCGCCTGGCTTGGGTCCACCTTGGCCAGCATGCCGGCCACCAGCTCGGAGCGCCAGTTTTGTCCCATCAGCTCGCGCTTGGCCTCGGCCGGGGTGGGCGAGGCCTTGATCAGGGTGATGATCGGGTCCACATTGGACAAGGCCACCGCCAGACCTTCCAGCACATGGCCGCGCTCGCGCGCCTTGCGCAGCTCGTACACCGTGCGGCGGGTGACCACTTCGCGGCGATGGCGCAGGAATTCTTCCAGAATCTGCTTGATATTCAGCAGACGCGGCTGGCCATCGACCAGCGCCACCATATTGATGCCAAAGCTGTCTTGCAGCTGGGTCATCTTGAACAGATTGTTCAGCACCACGTCCGGCACTTCGCCGCGTTTGAGCTCAATCACCACGCGCATGCCGGATTTGTCCGACTCGTCGCGGATTTCGCTGATGCCTTCCAGGGTTTTTTCTCGCACCAGTTCGCCAATGCGCTCCAGCAGGCGCGCCTTGTTCACTTGGTAGGGGATTTCATCGACGATCAGCGCCTGGCGGTCGCCCTTGCCGATGTCTTCGACATGGGTGCGCGCGCGCATCACCACCCGGCCACGGCCGGTGCGGTAGCCTTCTTTCACCCCGGCGGTGCCGTAGATGATGCCGGCAGTGGGGAAGTCCGGCGCCGGAATGATGTCGATCAGCTCGTCAATCGTCATCTCGCCATTGGCCAGCAGCGCCAGGCAAGCGTCCACCACCTCGTTGAGGTTGTGCGGCGGAATATTGGTGGCCATGCCCACGGCAATGCCCGAGCTGCCGTTGATCAGCAGATTGGGGATTTTGGCCGGCAGGATCAGCGGCTCGTGCTCCGAGCCGTCGTAGTTGGGGCCAAAATCGACGGTTTCTTTTTCGATGTCGGCCAGCAGCTCGTGGGCGATGCGCGCCATGCGGATTTCGGTGTAACGCATGGCGGCGGCGTTGTCGCCATCCACCGAGCCGAAGTTGCCCTGGCCGTCCACCAGGGGGTAGCGCAGCGAAAAATCCTGCGCCATGCGCACGATGGTGTCGTACACCGCCGTGTCGCCGTGCGGGTGGTATTTACCGATCACGTCGCCGACGATACGCGCCGACTTCTTGTAAGCCCGGTTCCAGTCGTTGGACAGCTCGTGCATGGCAAACAGCACGCGGCGGTGCACAGGCTTGAGGCCGTCGCGCACATCAGGCAGCGCCCGGCCCACGATCACGCTCATCGCGTAATCCAGGTAGGAACGCCGCATCTCCTCTTCGAGGCTGACCGGAAGGGTTTCTTTGGCGAATAGATGTTCTGTCATGGATCGGGCAAGCCGTCTGGTTCTAAGCAAAAGTAAGGGCTGATTCTAGCATGTCAGGGCGATGACAGGGGATGGGACGGGCGCGAAAGCAGCCAGCAGGCAGGGATTGCCGCGCCGCAGGAGAGGGCGGCGCGGGCGAGTTCAGTTCAGAAATACAGCCGGATTTAGCCCAACACCTTATCCAAGCCCTCCGCCAAACTCTCCACCGTGCGCGCCGGGTCGTGCAGTTTGTCCAGCCCGAACAGGCCGATGCGGAAGGTGCGGAAGTCGGCGCCTTCGTCGCATTGCAGCGGCACGCCGGCGGCGGTTTGCAGGCCGACGCCGAGGAATTTCTTGCCGGTTTGAATCTCCGGGTCGCTGGTGTAGCTGACCACCACGCCAGGGGCCTGGAAGCCTTCGGCGGCGACGCTGGGGAAGCCGCGCGATTCCAGCAGGGCGCGCACGCGGCGGCCGAGTTCGTGCTGTTCGGCGCAGACTTTGTCAAAGCCGTATTGCTCGGTTTCCAGCATCACGTCGCGCAGCACGGTCAGCGCGTCGGTGGGCATGGTGGCGTGGTAGGCATGGCCGCCGGTTTCAAAGGCTTCCATGATTTGCCGCCATTTTTTCAGGTCGCAGGCAAAGCTGGTGCTGGTGGTGTCGTTCAGCCGCGCCAGCGCGCGTTCGCTCAGGCCAATCAGCGCGCCGCAGGGCGAGGCGCTCCAGCCTTTTTGCGGGGCGCTGATCAGCACGTCCACCAGATTGGCCTGCATATTCACCCACACCGTGCCAGAGGCGATACAGTCCAGCACAAACAGGCCGCCCACTTCGCGCACGGCGGCGCCAACGGCTTGCAGGTAATCATCCGGCAGCATCATGCCGGAGGCGGTTTCCACGTGCGGGGCAAACACCACGGCCGGGCGGTATTCGCGGATGGCGGCGACCACTTCGTCAATCGGGGCCGGGGCAAATGGCGCTTGCGGGCCATCGCCCAGCTGGCGGGCCTTGAGCACGCGGGTGTCGGCCGGGATGCGGCCCATGTCAAAAATCTGCGTCCAGCGGAAGCTGAACCAGCCATTGCGGATCACCAGCACTTTTTGCTCGGTGGCGAACTGGCGGGCGACGGCTTCCATGCCAAAGGTGCCGCTGCCGGGCACGATGGCGGTGGCGTCGGCGTGGTACACCACTTTGAGCAGGCGCGAGATGTCGCGCATCACCCCTTGAAAGCGCTGCGACATGTGGTTGAGTGCGCGGTCGGTGTAGACCACGGAATATTCGAGCAGGCCGTCGGGATCGGGATGGGTCAGCAGGGCAGTCACTTGGTTTCTCCTTGGTAGTCTGGCTGCGCCGCGCGGCGGCGCAAACCAAGGGCATAAGCATACCGCCAGCGGACGGGTTTGTGGCAAGTGTCGCGCGCGGCGCGCCAAGCCCAGCGCAGCGGCCCTGAGGCCGGGCGAGACGGTCGGGCAGCCACGCCAGGAGACGCTTACGGCTTCATCGCCGCGCTCAGGCTGTTGACGTTATGGCTGAACAGCTTGAGATAACTGGGCGCCGGGCCGTTGGCCGGGGACAGCGCGTCGGCATAGAGCTTGCCGCCCACTTGCACGCCGGCTTCGCGGCTGAGTTGCTCCAGCAGGCGCTTGTCGGTCATGTTTTCGACAAACACCGCGCGGATTTTTTCGGCTTTCACCTGGCGCACCAGCTTGGCCACGGTTTTGGCCGAGGCTTCGGCGTCGGTGGAGACGCCTTGCGGGGACAAAAAGCGGATTTGATAGCGCTGCGCCAGGTAGCCAAAGGCGTCGTGGCTGGTCAGCACCTTGCGCTGGCTGGCCGGGATGGCGGCAAAGCGCTGGCGGGCGTCGGCGTCCAGTGCGTCCAGCTGCTGGCTGTACTGGCTGGCGCGCTGGCTGTAGTAGTCCTTGCCGGCCGGGTCGGCCTGGGTGAGCGCGGCGCGGATATTGTTGACGTAGAGTTTGACGTTTTGCGGGTTGTGCCAGGCGTGCGGGTCGGTGTGGCCATGGTCATGGCCGTGATGATCGTGTTCTTCTTCGGCCATGTCTTGCGCTTTCACGCCCTGGCTGGCCACCACGGTCTGGCCCTTGAAGCCGGAAGACTTGCTCAGCCGGCTCAGCCAGCCCTCAAAACCCAGGCCGTTGACCACAAACACCTTGGCGGCGGCCAGTTTTTTGACATCCTGCGGCGCCGGCTGAAACACGTGGGCGTCTTGATCGGGGCCGACCAGGCTGGCCACGTCCACCCGCTCGCCGCCCACTTCGCGGGTGAGGTCGGCCAGAATGCTGAAGCTGGCGAGCACCGGCAGTTTGTCGGCCAGCGCCGGCGTGGCCAGCAGCGCCAGCAGCAGGGAGATCAGGGATTTTTTCATGCTTGCGTCCTTGGGTGACAACGGGGGAATCAGTGCGCCAGATGGCGCTGGCGGATCAAACGCGGCAACACCCCGCCAGCCGGGGCGAACAGCAGCGACAATAAATACAGGCTGCCGGCAAACAAAATAATCGCCGGGCCAGAAGGCAGGTCAAAGTGATACGAGCACAGCAGGCCGCCCAAACCCGAGCTCAGCGCCAGGGCGATGGCGGTCAGCAGCATGCCGCCCACGCTTTGCGCCCACAGCCGGGCGGTGATGGCCGGCAGCATCATCAAGCCCACCGCCATCAAGGTGCCCAGCGCCTGAAAACCGGCCACCAGATTGAGCACCACCAGCACCAGAAAAATCAGGTGATACGCCCCGCCCGAGGCGCCAACCGACTGCAAAAACGCCGGGTCGTAGCTTTCCAGCAGCAGCGGCCGGTAAATCACCGCCAGGGTGAGCAGGGTGAGCGAGGCAATCGAGGCCACCAGCAGCAGCGCGGCGTCGTCCACCGCCAGCACGGTGCCAAACAGGATATGGATCAGATCGACATTGCTGCCGTACTTGGACACCAGCAGCACGCCCACCGACAGCGCCAGTAGGTAAAACGCGGCAAAGCTGGCGTCCTCGCGCACGCTGGTGAAGCGGCTGACCAGGCCGGCAATCAGCGCCACGGAAATCCCGGCGACAAAGCCGCCCAGCCCCATGGCCGGCAGCGACAGCCCGGCAAAAATAAAGCCGATGGCCGCGCCCGGCAGCACGGCGTGGCTGAGCGCGTCGCCCATCAGGCTCATGCGCCGCATCACCAAAAACAGCCCAATCGGCCCGCAGCCCAGCGCCAGCGCCAGGCAGCCAACCAGGCCACGGCGCATAAAGCCGAATTCAATAAAGGGTTGCACCAGCAGGGTGTAAAGCTCGTTCATGGCTGGGCCTCCTGCGCGGCGGCGTCATCCACCCGGCACACCGGGGCTTGTTCATGCCAGTGGGCGACATTGGCGCTGGCGCGCTGCAAATTGGCCTCGGTCAGCACCTCGGCAGTCGGCCCCCAGGCCACCACCTCGCGCGACAGCAGCAAGGTGTGCGGAAAATACTCGCGCACCTGGGCAAAATCATGCAGCACGGCAATCACCGTGCGCTGCTCGGCCTGCCAGCGGCGCACCAGCGCCAGCAAATCATGCGTGGTGCGCGCGTCGATGGCGGTGAATGGCTCGTCCAGCAAAATCAGCGGCGCGTCCTGCACCATGATGCGGGCGAACAATACCCGCTGAAACTGCCCGGCCGACAAGGCGCTGACCGGGCGCTGGGCAAACTCGCCCAAGCCCACCGCCGCCAAGGCATCTTGCGCCGCCTGCCAATCCTGCGCCCGCGCCGCGCCAAACGCGCCCATATGCCGCCAGGCGCCGGTCAGCACGGTGTCCAGCACGCTCACCGGCAAGCTGCGGTCGATCTGCGCCGCCTGCGGCAGATAGGCGATATGCTGCCGGCTCACCCCGCCCAGCTCCACCCGCCCGGCGTCCGGGCGCAAGGCGCCGATCATGGTTTTCAGGATGGTGCTCTTGCCCGCGCCATTCGGCCCGACAATCGCCGTGGCCTGGCCGGCGGCAAACTCGCCGCTGACATGGTGCACGGCGGGGTGGCGACGGTAAGACACCGTCAAATTAGACAAGCGCACGCTCACAGCCCGCCCTCGGACAAGGCCCAGATGACCGCCGTCCACAAGCCGGCGATGGCCAGCAAGGCCATGGCCAGACGCTGACCGGCAGAAGCGGCCAGCAGGCTGAAGCGACGGGATAACCGGTTTGCTTTCATGGGTATTCCTGAAATGACGCCGCCCCAGGGTGAAGTGGGGCGGTGTGGTTGTTCTATCGTTGTGACGCCGGGTGCTGCGACTTACCCTTGTGGCGCGGTGTGCATGCTCGCCAAATGCGGCCAAAGCAGGCTTGCCCTCAGTGCGTCGTGGAGACTTGCCTGGGTCCCCGCCTGCGCGGGGACGACGCTGAGGCGGATGAAGCCGCTGTGGCGGCCAGTGTGGCGTCACGCCACGGCGGCAATCGCCCGGCCTAGTTCGGCTTCAATTTCAGCCGCCCAGTCGCCCGGTGGGGCGATGAGTTCAAAGCGGCTGTCGCGTCGCCAGGCCACTTGGGTGGCGGCCCATTCGCCGCCGGCCACCCAGTTGAACCATAACCAATCGTGCGGGCCCATGCGCAGCACCGCCTTGGCGCGCGCCAGGCCGGGCACGCGCTGCGGCAGGGTGCGCAAAAGCGCGCCCACCCGCTCCAGGTCGAACACCACTTCGCTGGCGAAGGTCCAGCCGGCGCTGCTCATGCCGCTGTCGGCCGGGGCCAGTTTCGGGCGATAGCGGGCGGCAGGGCGGGCCGGCAGGCTGAGCCAGGCGGGATCGAGCTGGCCGTGCTGCATCACTTCGATGCGCGCCTTGGGCGGAAACAGCGCTTGGGCTTGTTCCTGAAACGCGGCTAAGGTGGCGGCGTCGGCCAGGTCGGCCTTGCTGGCGGCCAGCACGTCGGCCAGTTCGATCTGGTCGCGGTAGATCGGGTGACGGCGGTAATTGGCGTCGATAAACTGACGCGGGTCCACCACGGTGATGGAGGCCTGAATGTCCAACGCCTCGCCCAGCGGCGGGCGGCGCAGTTCGTCCACCACATTGGAGGCGTGCGCCAAGCCGCTGGCTTCGATCAACACGCGGTGCGGGCGTTTTTCCCGAATCAGCTTGACCAGGGTGACTGGCAGTTGCGGGCCGGTGGCGCAGCACAGGCAGCCGCCGGCGATTTCGCGCACCTCGGCGCCGCCGCCAGACAGCACGGCGCCGTCGATGCCGATTTCGCCAAATTCGTTGACGATCACCGCCCAGACTTCATCGGCTGGCTTATGCGCCAGCAGATGCAGCAAGGCCGTGGTTTTGCCCGCGCCCAGAAAGCCGGTGAACAGATTGATGGGGGTTTTGCTCATGAGGGTTGTCTACAGCTTTGGCAAAGCCCGGTCAGCAGTACATCCTGGCGGCGCGGTTGAAAACCGGCGCGCGCGGCGGCGGCGCTGAGTTGATCCAGGCTGTCGGTGGCGTCGATTTCGGTGACGTCGTTACAGGTTTCGCACACCAGCAGCAGGCCGTGGTGCTGGCATTCCAGGTGCTGGCAGGCAATATAGCCATTCAGCGCATCCACCCGGTGCAATAGCCCTTGCTCGACCAGAAAATCCAGCGCGCGGTATACGGTGGGCGGCGCGGCCGGGCCGCGGGCAGCTTGCAGGTCGGTCAGCACCTGGTAGGCTTTGACCACGCCGCCGCGCGCCAGCACCAAGCCCAGCACTTGCTGGCGCAGCTCGGTCAGCCGCGCGCCACGGGCAGCGCAGTGCTGCTGGGCGATCAGCAGGAACTCTTCGGGGGATAGCGGCGTCACAGCCTTCGCTCTCACTTGGAATAATCGACGATTTGTTACAGTATAACATCACATCGGCCAGGCTGACCAGTCGCTGGCGCAAGTGATTGCGTGCGGTTATCATTATTTAAAAATATGAATTATTGCCAGCCACGGCGCTTACCCCGTATGCTGGCGTGGATTTCCCCCAACATCATCATTCAAAAGGATGAGTTTCATGCGTCTGCTTTCTACTCTGCTGGCCGCCGTGCTGGCCACCACTGCATTTTCTGCCCTCGCCGCCGAGGCCAAGGATCCGGTTGAAGCCCGCAAGGCGATTTTCAAGGACTACAAAAAAGTCTTCGGCCAGGGCATGGGCGCGGTGATGAAGGGCGAAAAGCCGTATAACAAGGACGAGTTTGCCAAGCTGGCCGAGCAGATGGTCGAGCTGTCCAAGCAACCGTGGCAATACTTCCCGGCCGGCAGCGACAAGGGCAAGAGCGAAGCCCGCCCGGAAGTGTGGAGCAAGCCGGCTGAGTTCAAAAAAGCCGCCGATGAGCATCAGGCGCTGATCGTCAAGCTGGCCGAAGCCGCCAAGGGTGGCGATCTGGCGCAAATCCGCCCGGCGTTTGGCGCGGCGCAAAAAACCTGTAAGGCTTGCCACGAAGTGTTCAAGAAAGACTGATTCACCCTGCACGCCCCATGCAAAACGCCCGCCTTCTGGTGGGCGTTTTGCATGGCAGAGGCTGGCGCGCTTTTTGCCCTATGGCAGTGGGCCCACACTGGGCCGTACATGCCATCAGCCATGTGCACTGAATTGTTTTTCAAGGATAAAAACGATGACGCTTTCTGCCGTGCAGGCGCAAACCCGCGCCGCCAACATCTCTGGCGCTTCGCCTGCTGATCGCCAGGCGGCAGGCTTTGCCGCCGCCCTGGCAAAATATGCCAGGCAACTCGACGAGCAAACGCACAGCCTGGCCAGTCAAATTCAACCCGCCGCCCGCCCGGCGCCGCCCACCCCGGCTACCTTGCGCAGCGATGGCGCCACTGAGATCTACGATGTCGGCACCGGCCCGATGGCGCTGGATATCGACGCGTATTTCACCCCACCGCGTCCAGGCGAGCAGGTGGATTTGAACACCCTGCCGTTGTTGATGCCCACGGAAAACAATCTGCGCGCCTTGTCCCAGCACATTGCCAAGCGCCTGCCTGATGCGCTGAAAGCCTACGGCATCCCCAGCGCACCGGCCTATGTGCGTTACGACAGCATGGGACAGCCAGTGCTGCCGGACAATTACCCGTATGCCGACAAGTTCAAGGCCATGCTTAACGAACAGCCGGCGCTGTCGCGGCAGTTGAGCGCGCTGAACGGGCTGACTTCACACCTGGTGGAGCTGCGCAAGGTCGAGCCCTTCCAGCGCGAATACGCAGCAGCCAACACCCAGGCGGAAATCGACGCCGTGCTGAAAAAGTACAGCTATTTGTTCTCCGGGCAGCGCACTTACTCCATGATTACCATCACCCTGAGCGGCAATGGCGCGGCGGTGGGGCTGAGCGCGGACGACAAGCCGGTGTTCAGCGCGTAGCGCCACTCACAAAACCCTGGGCGTTGTGGTGTGGCCTTGCCGTGTCTGTGGCCACACGCCTGGTCAGAGCCGTTTCGCAGAGTGTTGTTAGCCGCGCTACCCACCAAACCCTGCTGGCGTGCTTGATTCCTGTGCGGTGTGATGCAAGCAGCGCTTTAGCGTCACTCACAACACCCAGCGCAGCGCGCCTGGCTAGGCGAGCGGCCGCAGACAGTACAAGCAGTACGGCAAGGTCGGAACGACGCCAGGCGGGTTTGGTGAGCGACTCTTACTGTGTTGCCATGCCCGGCGGTTTGCCTTTGCTTACGCCGGGCAGGCTGTGGCGGTATGCCGCGCTCAGCGCCGCAGCTTGGCCAGCGCCGCCGCCATGGCGTTATTGGCCGGCGGAGCCGCCTCGCGCGGCTTGCCGCCGCCCTTGCGCGCCGGGGCGTCGTCACGCGGGCCGCGCGCCGTGCTGGCGCCCGGCTCGTCGTCCAGGCGCATGCTCAGGCCAATGCGCTTGCGCTTGACGTCCACCTCCATCACTTTCACCTTGACCACATCGCCGGCCTTGACCACCTTGCGCGGGTCATCGACAAACTGCTTGCTCAGGGCTGAAATATGCACCAGGCCGTCCTGATGCACGCCGATGTCGATAAAAGCGCCAAAGTTGGCGACATTGGTCACCACGCCTTCCAGAATCATGCCGGGGCGCAGGTCGGCCAGGTCTTCCACGCCGTCGGCAAAGGCGGCGGTCTTGAATTCCGGGCGCGGGTCGCGGCCGGGTTTTTCCAGCTCGCGCAGGATGTCCATCACCGTGGGCAGGCCAAAGCGCTCGTCGGTGTAATCGCTGGGCTTGAGGGTTTTCAGCGCGCTGGCGTCGCCAATCAGCGCGGTGACTGGCTTGTTGCAGCGGGCAATGATGCGCTCGACCAGTTCGTAAGCTTCCGGGTGCACGGCGGAGCGGTCCAGCGGGTTGTCGCCGTTCATGATGCGCAAAAAGCCAGCGGCCTGTTCAAAGGTTTTATCGCCCAGGCGCGGCACTTTCAGCAGGGTTTTGCGGTTGGCGAAGGCGCCGTGGCTGTCGCGGTAGCTGACGATATTGCCGGCAATGCTGCTGTTCAGCCCGGACACCCGCGCCAGCAGCGCCGCCGAGGCGGTGTTGACGTCCACGCCCACCGCGTTCACGCAGTCTTCCACCACCGCGTCCAGCGAGCGCGCCAGCTGGCTTTGGTTGACGTCGTGCTGATACTGGCCCACGCCGATGGATTTCGGGTCGATCTTCACCAGCTCGGCCAGCGGGTCTTGCAGGCGGCGGGCAATCGACACCGCGCCGCGCAGCGACACATCCAGCTCGGGAAACTCGCGCGCGGCCAGTTCCGAGGCGGAATACACCGAGGCGCCGGCTTCGGAGACCACCAGCTTGGTCAGTTTCAGTTCCGGGTGCAGACGCATCAGGTCGGCGGCCAGCTTGTCGGTTTCCCGGCTGGCGGTGCCGTTGCCGATGGCGATCAGCTCAACGCGGTGGCGGGCGCACAGCGCGGCCAGCACGGCGATGGATTTATCCCAGTCGTTGCGCGGCGCGTGCGGGTAGATGGCGCCGGCGTCCACCAGCTTGCCGGTGGCATCCACCACCGCCACCTTGACGCCGGTGCGCAGGCCGGGGTCCAGACCCAGGGTGGGGCGCGGGCCGGCCGGCGCGGCCAGCAAAAGGTCGTGCAGATTGCGGGCAAACACCTGAATCGCCTCGCCTTCGGCGGCTTCGCGCAGGCGCTGGGTGAGCTCCAGCTCCAACGACAGCACAATCTTGGCGCGCCAGGCCAGCCGCACGCCGTCCAGCAGCCATTTGTCGGCCGGGCGGCCACGGTCGGCGATGTCGAAGGCCTCGGCAATCATCAGCTCGTAGTCGCTGCGCTGGGTGGTCGGCGCATCGGCCGGCTGCCAGCTCAGCTGTACATTCAGCACGCCTTCGTTGCGGCCGCGCAGCAGCGCCAGCGCGCGGTGCGAGGGAATCGCCCGAATCGGCTCGGCGTAGGCAAAATAATCGGCAAACTTGGCGCCGGCTTCGGCCTTGCCTTCCACCAGGGTTGAGCGCATTTCGCCCTCGCGCCAGAGTTTTTCGCGCAACTCGCCCAGCAGCGCGGCGTGCTCGCCCATGCGTTCGATCAGGATGGCGCGTGCGCCGTCCAGCGCCGCCTTGGCGTCGGCCACGCCAGCCTCGGCGTTGACATAGGCCAGCGCGACGTGTTGCGGATCTTGTGTCGGGTCGGTCAGCAGGCTGTCGGCCAGCGGCTCCAGGCCGGCTTCGCGGGCAATCTGCGCCTTGGTGCGCCGCTTGGGCTTGTAGGGCAGGTAAAGGTCTTCCAGCGTGGTCTTGTCAGTGGCGGCGTACAGCGCGGCTTCGAGTTCGGCGCTGAGCTTGCCCTGTTCGCCAATGCTGGCCAGGATGGTGGCGCGGCGGTCGTCCAGCTCGCGCAGGTAGCGCAGACGCTCGTCCAGCTGGCGCAACTGGGTGTCGTCCAGGCCGCCAGTGGCTTCTTTACGGTAGCGGGCAATGAAGGGGACGGTGGCGCCGTCGTCCAGCAACTGGACAGTGGCCGCCACCTGGGATTCACGAACCGCCAGTTCGGCGGCCAGGCGGGAAGCAATCGAAGGCAACATCGGGGGCTATCTGGTCAGGCAAAGGCGTGACTTTAACGGATTTTCCGGGTGCAGGTAAGTGTTGCCGCCATGCCCACGCTCACCTGACCCAGCGCCGCGCCCCCGGCCCGGCGTGTGAGCGCAGAGCGTTGCGCAGCACACCATCAGGCCAGAGAAGGATGATAAGCGGCGCTTAGTTTGCGTTCAGCCAGGCCAGCGCATCCTCCGGGGTGTCGAAATATTCGCTGTCAGTGTGGCTGAGCAGGCCGGCAATATGCGCAGCCAGATTCAACCAGCCCTCGGGGGCGACAATGGCGATGCGGCCAAATTCTTGCTCGTGCTCACGCACAAAGCGCAATTCTTCCAGCGCCATGTCAATGGTGAAATCCAGCAGGCCGCTCAGGTTGAGCAGCACATTCACCCGGCCATCGGTTTGCGCGCGCGCCAGCACGGCGGTTTCAAAGGCGCGAAAGTCATCTACGGTAAAGGTGGCGAACAGCGCCACATCCAGGCCGTAAGACTGTTGTTGGATGGAAATCATGGTCAGGCTCCTGAAAACGCCGGCGCCCAGACGCGCCGGTCATGCTTTCAGCTTAGCGTCTGCTGGCAAAAATGCCGCTGACGATGATCAAGCCCATGGCGATATAGCCTTCCAGCGGCAGCACATCGCCCCACAGCCAGGCGCCCAGCGCGCTGGAAAACACCACGGTGAGGTAGGCCAGATTGGCCACCACAAATTTATTGCCATCGCGATAGGCGCGGGTCATCGCCAGTTGCGCCAGTGTGGAAGTGACGCCCAGGCCTGCCAGCATGCCCAGACTTTCCATCCCCAGCGGGCTGGGCGTTTGCCACAGCATCATGACCAATCCGCACAGCGTGGAAATCAGCGTGAAATAAAACACCACTTTCCATTCCGGCTCACCCAGCCGGCCCAACTCGCGCACATGCAGATAGGCCAGCCCGGCAAACAGCCCGGAACCCAGGCCCATGGCCCCGGCCAGCCAAGCATCAGCACTGAAGGTGGGCTTGAGCAGCAGCACCACGCCGGCAAAGCCCAGGCCCAGCGACATCACCACCCGTGGGCCGAGTGTTTCTTTCAGCAGCCAGGCAGACAACCCCGCCAGAAACATCGGCGAGGTATAGTTCAGCGTCACCGCCGTGGCCAGCGGCAGCTGGGTGATGGCGTAAAAGTACAAGAGCAGCGAGAAATAGCCGAACAGCCCGCGCTTGAGGTGGGCAGAAAAATGGCGGGTGGCCAGCGACTGCCCGCGCGCCAACACCACCACGCCAATGCTGAGCATGCCAAACAGCGTGCGGTAGAACACCAGCTCGATGGCGGAAAAATGCGCCGAGCCGGTTTTGACGAACACCCCCATCAGGGCAAACAGCAAAGACGCCACCACCATCCAGCCAGCCCCCAGCTGGCCGGTTTTCAGACGGGTGAGGGCTTGAGAGAAGGTCATGCGGGATTTCCTGTGATTCTGGCGTGACCACCGGCTGATGCGGCGGCGCAACAAAGCGTCACCTTAACCGTGATGCCTGGCGCTGGCAACCTTGGGTCATCTTTGGCTTGAGTGTAATATAGTCCCCTACCCTATATTTAGCGTTGCTGGCCCAATCCTGCGCAGCGTTCTGGGCGGCAGACTGCACCCCAAGCAGAAAAGGATTGGGTGAGCGACGCTCATCACCGCCAGCCCCAGGAGGGCTTCATGTCTCACACCCAACAGGATCAAGCCAAATTACTGGCGCGCGTGCGTCGGTTGACCGGGCAAATGCAGGCGCTGGAACGCGCGCTGCTGGCGCAAGCGCCATGTGCCGATGTGCTGCAACAGCTGGCTTCCATCCGTGGCGCATTGAATGGCCTGACGGCTGAGCTGATGGAGGGCCATCTGCGTGAGCATGTGCTGGCCGCCGAGAGTGAAACAGCACGCGTCCAAGCCGTGGACGAGTTATCTGCGGTGCTGCGCACCTATGTGCGTTGAACCCCGTCTTTAATGAATCTGATTCTGGAACCCTCATGAGCCCTTCCCCCCGTTACCGTCGCCCCGGCCTGCCGCCCTTGCCCGCCGGTTTTGCTGCCCGTCATGCCCATGATTTTCTGGGGGCGGATCACCAACGCAATGCCCGCCGGGTCGGCGGGGTGATGGCGCTGACCCTGGCCATGATGGTCGGTGAAATCCTGGCCGGCACCTGGTTTGGCTCGATGGCGCTGCTGGCCGATGGCTGGCATATGGCCACCCACGCCGGGGCGATGCTGATCACCGTGCTGGCTTATCGCTATGCCCAACGTGCCGCAGGCGAGGCGCGCCACAGCTTTGGCGCCGGCAAGGTGGGCGACCTGGCGGGTTTTGCCAGCGCGCTGATCCTGATTGGCGTGGCGCTGATCATGGCCTGGGAAAGCGTGGCGCGCTTGCTGGCGCCCACACCGATCGAATATGGCGAGGCCATCGCCGTGGCTGCGCTGGGGCTGGCGGTAAACCTGGTCTCGGCCTGGCTGCTGCACGATGATCACGCCCATCATCATCACGGCCACGACCATGGCCACAACCATGCCGGCCATCATCATCACGATCACCACGACCACAATTTGCGCGCGGCTTATCTGCATGTGCTGGCCGATGCCCTGACCTCGGTGCTGGCGATTGTGGCGCTCTTGCTGGGCCAGCGTTATGGCTGGAGCTGGCTGGATCCGGTCATGGGGCTGGTGGGGGCGGTGGTGATTGTGCGGTGGGGCCGTGGCTTGTTGCACAGCACGGCGGATGTGCTGCTGGATGCGGCGCCGTCCGGGATGACCGAGGCGATTACCCAGGCGCTGGGCGACGATGTCGGCGTGCTGGATTTGCACGTCTGGCAAATCGGCCCAGGCCAGCATGCCGCCATTGTGGCGCTGAGCGCGGCGCGCCCGGCCAGCCCGGCCGCCTACAAGGCCAGATTGACCGGGGTGAGCGGCTTGGCGCATGTCAATGTGGAAGTCCACGCGGCCTGAGGGTGTGCCGCCCTCCTGGTCAGGTGTGCGGCCGCAGGCAGTAAAAACACAGTACGGTCAGGCCACGTCACAAGGTCAGGAGGTTTTGTGAGCGGCGGCTAACAAGACAATGCCCGCACGCCGTTGGCGTCCACCGCCAGATAGCCGCCGCCCTCGTCGCGCCAGTCGCGGATCACCCAGCGCTGGCGGGCTTGGCCGTGGTGTGTCCATTGGTGGTGGGCCGGGCGGTGGGTGTGGCCGTGGATCAGCACACTGCCGCTGGGCGCGGCGTTGAGCAGTTCGTCCACGGCGTCTTGATTGACGTCCATGATGGCGGCGCTTTTGTGCATCTTGGCCTGGCCGGTCTCCTGGCGCACCGCACCCACCAGCCGCGCGCGCCAGGCCAGCGGCAGGGCCAGAAATAGCCATTGCCGCCAGCGCTGGCGCACCTTGCGGCGAAACCGCTGGTAGGCGACATCATCACGGCACAGCGCGTCGCCATGGCATAGCAGATACGGCCGGCCATACAGCGTCAGCGCGTGCGGCTCGCTCAGCAGCGTGGCGCCGCTGGCGCGGCAAAAGCCGGCGCCCAATAAAAAATCCCGGTTGCCGGGCAGCACATAGAGTGGCGTTTGCCGGGCAAACGCCGCCAGCCAGCTCAGACAGTCGCGGGTGAATGGCCGGTCGTCGTCGTCGCCCAGCCAGAATTCGAATAAATCGCCCAGGATATACAGCGCCT
This sequence comes from Rivihabitans pingtungensis, assembly GCF_003201855.1. GTDB lineage: Bacteria > Pseudomonadota > Gammaproteobacteria > Burkholderiales > Aquaspirillaceae > Rivihabitans > Rivihabitans pingtungensis. Next base: position 52,163 of record NZ_QJKI01000001.1, read on the forward strand.
CCACCTGGCCGGCGTGCGCGCGCAAAAACGCCTGAAAACGGGCGTTAAGCGCCGGTGTGTCGGGCGAGAGGTGCAAGTCAGCAAGAAACAGGGTGGTCACAAGGCGGCAGGCGGGCAAACAGAAAAGAAAGGCCCGGCGCGCCGCCAGGGGCGCGCCGGGCGGGCGGCGTCATGCCAAGTCACGGCAGGGCGCGCGCACCGGCTTATTTAGGCAGCGTCTTCGATGATTTCCGCCTTGATGATCTGCACTTCTTCCACCGGTACGTCCTGATGCGGGCCGTGGCGGCCGGTTTTCACCGTCTTGATCTTGTCCACCACGTCCTGGCCTTCCACCACTTCGCCAAACACGCAGTAGCCCCAGCCTTGCAGGTTTTCTGCGGTGAAGTTCAGCGGGGCGTTGTCGGCCACGTTGATGAAGAACTGGGCGGTGGCCGAGTGCGGGGCCATGGTGCGCGCCATGGCGATGGTGTACGGCTTGTTGGACAGGCCGTTGTTGGCTTCGTTGGGGATGGCTTCGCCGGTGGGCTTTTGCACCATGCCGCTGGCAAAGCCGCCGCCCTGGATCATGAAGCCATTGATCACACGGTGAAACAGCGTGCCGTCGTAGTGGCCGTTGCGCACGTATTCTTCGAAGTTGGCCACGGTCTTGGGGGCTTTTTCCGGGTACAGTTGCAGGGTGATGTCACCCAGGGTGGTGGTCAGCTTGATCATGTAGAGTCTTCCTCGTCAAAAAACAGTCGCCGCCGGCCGAACGCCGGGGCGAAATGGTCATCGTCAGGTGGGCAAACGCCGCCCGCGCCCGGCCGTGAAGCCAGGGCGCGGCGGGATTATTCGGTTTTCAGCACCACGGCTTTTTCAATCACCACGGCGCTGACCGGCATATCCTGGTACATGCCGCGGGTGGTGGTCGGCGTCTTGGCGATGCGCTCGACCACGTCCATGCCCTGGGTCACCCGACCAAACACCGCATAGCCCCAGCCTTGCATGCTCTGGCCGCGATGGTTGAGAAATTCATTATTGGCCACGTTGATGAAAAATTGCGCGGTGGCCGAATGCGGGGCCATGGTGCGCGCCATGGCCAGTGTGCCCGGCTCGTTTTTCAGGCCGTTATTGGCCTCGTTGGCGATCGGCGCGCGGGTGGGGCGCTCGACCATGGTTTTGTCAAAGCCGCCGCCCTGCACCATAAAGCCGGCAATCACCCGGTGAAACACCGTGCCATTGTATTGGCCATCGTTGACATAGCGCAGAAAGTTTTCCACCGACTTGGGGGCTTTTTCTGGGTAGAGCTCCAGCTCGATCTTGCCCAGATTGGTGGTCAGCTCCACTTTCGGGTTGGCCGCCCAGACCAGCGCGGGCAGCAGGGTGAACAGCACGAGGGTAAGCAGCTTGCGCATCAGCAATATCCTGTCAGTACAGCGGTGAGTTTGGGTATCATGGCGGCGCTCGCCGCCCCGTCGCGGCGCATTCTACCACTTCTGCCCAGACTGTTTCTGCTGCCATGCCTGTTCTCTATTCTGTTGCCCTCTTGATCTGCTCCAATGTGTTCATGACCTTTGCCTGGTACGCCCACCTGAAAAACCACGCCGCCAGCCCGTGGTGGATGGCGGCGCTGGCCAGCTGGGGCATCGCCCTGTTTGAATACCTGCTGCAAGTGCCGGCCAACCGCATCGGCTACGGCGTGCTGAACCTGTCGCAGCTGAAGATCATCCAGGAGGTGATTTCGCTCAGCGTGTTCATCCCGTTTGCCGTGTTGTATATGGATCAGCCGTTCAAGTGGGATTATGTCTGGGCGGCGCTGTGCATTCTGGGGGCGGTGTATTTTATGTTTCGGGGGTAACAGAGCGTCGCCCCCTGGCGTTGTTGTACCGTCTTGCCGTACTTGTTGCACTGTCTGCGCGCGCCTGGCCAGGCGCGCTGTGCTGCGTTTTATGCGCGTGCTTATTCCTCCGCGCCCTCATCGCTGAGTTTGAAGCGAATGGGGATTTCCACTTTTGACTCCACTGGCGTTTGCCCCTGGCGGGCCGGCACAAAGCGCCAGCGCCGCACGGCGGCCAGCGCCGCCTGATCCAGCGCCGACACGCCGCTGCTGCGCAACACGCTGGCCTGCGCGCATTCGCCCGCAGCAGACACTTCCACACTCAACCACACCACACCCTGCTGGCCGCGCTGGCGCGCCTGCCAGGGATAGTCGGGCGGCGGGTTGTGCAGGTAGGCGGCCTGCCAACGGGCGGGGGTGCGCGCTTCGCCGCCGCCCGCGCCTGCCGCTGGGCCTGTGCTGGCGGCGGCTGAGTTGGCGCTGTTGTTGCTGGACGATGCCGCCGCCGCTGGTGCGCTGGCTGGCGCAGCCGCCGCCGGGGTGGCGCTTGGGCTGGGCGTGCTCAGCGGGCGGGTGGACGCCGGCCGTGGCTCGGGCTTGCGGGCAGGCGGCGTCGGGCGCGGCTCGGGGGGGGTCGTGTGTTTAGGCGCAGGTGGCATGGGCGCGGCGGGCAAGGGGCTGGCTGGCGCACTGGCGGCCGGGCCGACGGGCAGCAGGCGCACCGCCAACGGCTCGCCCGCGGTGGGCGGCGTGGGGGCGTGGCGCGGCCACAGCGTGAGTGCGCTCACATGCAACAGCAATGAAATCACCAACCCCAGCGCCCAGCGCCTATCCCATTCAGCGGACGCCCGCCATGTCAAAGACATCGTAATTAACCCTTGATTTTTGACATCCTCCCCAGCCTTCAGGCCGGAGATTCCTACGGCGTTCAGGCGCGGCATTGCGCCACCCCTGAATCGCTTCGGTGAGTTCCTGCTGCTGGCGGCATGACTGCACCGCTCACTTCACAGGCTAACCGGGCGTGTCCCGCCCTTAATACGTTAATCGCGCCGACGACATCGGCGTTTTCTTCAAAGCCGCATTCGACGCATTCAAACTTGGCTTGTGTCTGTCGATTGTCTTTCGACACATGGCCGCAACTCGGACAGGTGCGGCTCGTGTTCTGCGGCGGCACGGCGATGAGATGTCCGCCGTTCCACGCCAGCTTGTAGTCCAACTGGCGGCGGAACTCGGCCCAGCCTTGGTCGAGGATGGCCTTGTTCAGGCCGGACTTGGCCCGAACCTTTCTGCCCGGACTTTCGGTTGTGCCTGCCGCCGATTTGGACATGTTCCGCACCTGCAAGTCCTCGATACACACCATCGCGTGGTTTTGGCTGATCGTGGTGGAGGTCTTGTGCAGGTAGTCGCGGCGGGCATTGCCGATGCGGGCGTGGATGCGTTGCACTCTGGCTTTCGCCTTCTTCCAGTTGCTGCTGAATTTCACTTTGCGGCTCATCGTCTGCTGCGCTTTCCGCAGAGCCGTTTCATGCCGCTTGAAACTGTTGAGCGGCGCGTAGAACACGCCGTCCGAGAGCGTGGCGAACCGGGCAATGCCCATGTCGATGCCGACCGCGCCGCCGTTGGGGATGGGCTGTTCGACCTCACGTTCGGTCTGGATGCTCACGAACCATTTTCCGCAAGACTGGCTCACGGTGATGTTCCTCACCGCGCCCAGCACCTCGCGGCTGTTGCGGTAGCGCAGCCAGCCGAGCTTGGGCAGGAAGATGCGGCAGTTGGACTGATCGAGCTTGACCTGTTTCGGGTCGGGGTAGCGGAAGCTGTCGGACTGGTTTTTTTTCTTGAAGCGCGGGAAGTCGGCTCGCTTGGCAAAGAAGTTGCTGTAGGCCCGTTCCAGGTCTTTAAGCGTCTGTTGCTGCGTGTGTGCCGGCCCCTCGGACAGCCATGGCGCAGTGCGTCCCGATGGCAGCGGTGCGCCGTTGCGCCATGCCGTGAGTTCCTTGCACAGTCCAGCGTAGCCGAGCTTCTTCTCCCCTTGCTCGTAGCGCGTTTTCTGCAAGTTCAGCGCCTCGTTGAACACGACACGGCACAAGCCGGCGAAGCGGCGCATCTGGCGCTGCTGTTCGCCGTTCGGCATCAGTTCGTATTTGAAGGCTTGAAGTCGTTGCATGGCTCAATCATATCCCAAAGGACGGCTGCGCCGTCCGCGCTATCCTTCCCCGGCCTGAAGGCTGAGGCTTGTCGCGCACTGGGTCAGGCACATAAAGTGCTAAGATTACCGGCGCTAAGAGCGGCTAACAAAACCCTCCTGGCGTTGTTGCCCGACCTTGCCGGACTACCCGCACTGTCTGCGCACGCCTAGCCAGGATCGCTTCGATCGCTTCGCTGAGTTTTGTGAGCCGCTCCAAGAAGGCCATGCGAGCCTTCCGCATCGTCCCGGCCCCCGCCCCAGGGCGGCAAGACGCCAGCACGCCAGCCACACCCTGCGCCAGACGCGGCCATGCAGAAGCCGCCCGGCGCCATGTTCAGGGTGCGCCGTGGCCAAGAGCGCCGGCCGGATCAGGAGAGAGACTATCCCGGCGCCTGCCGGCACAAGGAAGCCCCAATTCATGTCTGCTGCCGCCTCACCCACAGCACGCTGGTTTCGCCCGCGCCTGCTGGACACCCTGCGTGGGTATTCATTTGCTACGTTTCGTGACGATCTGGCCGCCGGCGTGGTGGTTGGCATCGTCGCCCTGCCCTTGGCGATGGCGTTTGCCATGGCCAGCGGCGTCAGCCCGCAAGCCGGCATTTTCACCGCGGTGATTGCCGGCTGTTTGATTTCCGCGCTGGGCGGCACCCGCCTGTGCATTGGCGGGCCCACCGGAGCGTATATTGTCATCCTGTATGGCATCGCCGTGAAGTACGGCGTAGCCAATTTATTGCTGTGCACGTTTTTGGCCGGCTTGATGCTGATCGCCATGGGCCTGCTGCGCATGGGGCAGATCATCAAGTTTTTCCCCATGCCGCTGGTGACGGGCTTCACCAATGGCATTGCCGTGCTGATCTTTCTGACTCAGCTGAAAGACTTTTTTGGCCTGCCGGTGGCGCAGATGCCCTCAGGGTTTTTTGCCACCCTGCAAACGCTGAACCAGACGCTGGCGCAGTTTCACCCGGCCACCCTGGCGCTGTCGGCCGGCTGCCTGGCGCTGATTGTGTTCTGGCCGAAAAAGCTCAACAAACTGCTGCCCGCGCCGTTTGTGGCGCTGGTGCTGGCCAGTGTGCTGACTGCCGCGCTGGCGCTGCCGGTGGCTACCATCGGCAGCAAGTTTGGCGGCATCCCGCAGGGGCTGCCGGAATTTCGCATGCTGACGCTGGATCTGAACCACCTGTCCGACCTTTTGGCCCCGGCCTTCACCATTGCCCTGCTGGGGGCGATTGAATCCTTGCTGTGCGCGGTGGTGGCAGATTCAATGACCGGCGACAAGCACGATGCCAATCAAGAGCTGATTGCCCAAGGCATCGCCAATGTGGTGGTGCCGTTTTTTGGTGGCATCGCCGCCACCGGCGCCATTGCCCGCACCGCCACCAATATCAATAACGGCGGCAAAACGCCAATGGCCGGCATCATCCACGCCCTCTTGCTGCTGCTGATCATCCTGGTTGCCGCGCCGCTGGCGCGCTATATCCCCCTGGCGGCGCTGGCGGCGATCTTGATTTCGGTGGCGCTGAAAATGGGCGACTGGGACATCCGCAAGGCGCTGCATTTTCCCAAGCGCGACACCTTGATTGTGGCGGTGACTTTTGCCCTGACCGTGGCGTTTGACCTTACCGTGGCGGTGCAAATCGGCCTGTTGCTGGCTGCGGTGTTTTTTATCCAGCGCATGGCCAGCAGCACCACGGTGCAAAAGCTGCAACCCGAGCACGCGTATCTGTTTGAGCGCCACTCGATTGCCGGCAAAACCCTGCCCGACGGCTGCGCGGCGTTTCGGGTGGAAGGCGCGCTGTTTTTTGGCGCCGCCGACACCCTGGACACCGTGCTGGCCGGCAGCGCCGGCTGCAAGGTGGTGATTTTGCAAATGCACCGGTTAGTCTTGCTGGACACCACCGGCTTATTGGCGCTGGACGAGCTCAACGACAAGCTGCGCCAGGGCGGCCGCGCACTGGTGCTGTGCGGGGCCGGCGGCGACACCGCCAAGATGCTGGTGGATTCGCAACTGGCCGAGCATGTTGGCGAGCGCAATGTGCAGCCAGACCTGGCCGCCGCGCTGACCCGCGCGCAGGAGTTGCTGCGTACGGATAGTGTGTGACGTTTGCCTACGCCTGAAAACATCAAGCCGGCAGATGGATAGCCGGCTTGATGTTTTTATCGGCGTATGACATGTCGGCATGAATCGGCCGCCAGACTTTGCGCCAGTTGCTGCCACTGCCTTTCCCCGCCCGGCAACCCAAAGCGCAGCGCGCCGGGCAATACGCGTGTCCATACCCGTTGCGCCGCCAGCGCCTGGTGCAGGGCCTCGGCGTGCGGGTGTGGGCAGGTGCGAAACAGCGCCGTGCCCACCGAGGCCAGGCCGTGCTCGGCCAGCAGCGCCGCCAGGCGGGCGCTGTCTTGCGGCAGGCGTTGGCGGGCGGCGGCGATCCAGTCGGCGTCGGTCAGCGCGGCGTGGGCGATGTGTTGGGCGGCGGCGCTGATCGTCCATGGCCCTAACGCGGCGTCCAGCGCGGCCAGGATGGTCGGGTGGGCGGCCACCATGCCCAGGCGCAGCCCGGCCAGGCCAAAGAATTTGCCCAGCGAGCGCAGCACAATCAGATTGGGGTGGGCGTGCACCTGGCTGATCACGCTGGCCTCGGGGGTGGCGTCAATAAAGGCTTCGTCCACCAGCAGCCAGCCGCCGCGCTCGGCCAGCCGCCGTGCGCAGGCCAGCAGCACTTCCGGCTCGATGCATTCGCCGCCGGGGTTATTGGGCTGGCACAGCACCAGCACCTCGCTGTGGCCGGCGGCGTGCAGCAGTGCTTCGGTCCGGTGCGGGCAGTCGCTGAGCGCATGACCGGCGGCTTGCCAGCCCCAGCGGTGTTCGGCGTACATCGGCGCCGCCAGCGTCACCTGGCTGGCGCGGCGCAGGCGCGGCAGGGTGTGGATGGCGGCCTGGCTGCCGGCGCTGGCCAAGAGCGCATCGGCGCGGTAGTAGCTGCGCGCGGCGTCCAGCAGCGCGCTGGGCGGCGGCGGCAGCGCCTGCCACACACCATCTGGCAGCGGCGGCGGTGAATAGGGCTGCGGGTTCAGCGCGGCGGACAAATCCAGCCAATCGGCCGGCGCGCCGCCAAAGCGGGCGATGGCGGCGTGCAAATTGCCGCCGTGCGGCGGGCGCGGCGGCGGGGTGAGCAGGGCAGTCAGCGGCATGCCCACTCCCAGCCGGCGGCGGCCAGCACGGCCAGCGCCAGCCATAACAGGCAGCTGCCACGCACCAGCCGCCAGGCGCGTTCGATGTCGGCGGGCGCGGCGGGCCGGCCTTCGCCCAGCGGCGGGCGGATTTCGTCGATGCCGTCGTAGCGCGCCGCGCCGCCCAGGCTGAGGCCCAGCGCGCCAGCGCCAGCGGCCATCACCGGGCCGGCGTTGGGCGAGGGCCAGGCTGGCGCTTGGCTGCGCCAGCTGCGCCAGGCGCGTTGGCGCTCGCCCAGCAGCGCGTAGCTGAGCGCGGTCAGCCGCGCCGGCAGGTAGTTGAACACATCGTCCAGCCGGGCGGCGCAGCGGCCAAATAAATTAAAACGCGGCGAGCGGTAGCCCCACATGGCGTCCAGGGTGTTGGCCAGCCGGAAGGCCAGCACGCCGGGGCCGCCGGCCAGCATAAAGCAGAACAGCGCGCCAAACACCGCGTCGTTGCCGTTTTCCAGCAGGGATTCAACGGTGGCCTTGGCCAGTTCGTCCGGGCTGGCGTGGGCGGTGTCGCGGCTGACAATCCAGCCGGTGCGCTGGCGCGCTTCGTCCAGCCGGCCGGCGGCCAGCGCGCGGGCAATCGGCCGGGTGTGTTCGGCCAGGCTGCGCAGGCCCAGCGCGGCGTACAGCGCCAGCGCGTGCAGGCCGGCGGCCAGCGCCCAGCCGCTTGGGCTGTCGGGCAAGGCGGCCAGGAGCGCCGCCAGCGCCAGCGGCGCCGGGGCCACCAGCAGCGCCCAGGCCAGCGCGCCGCGCCACAGCCGCGCGCCGCCCCGGTTGAGCCGCGCTTCCAGCCGCTGCGCCAGCCAGCCAAAGCCCACCAGCGGATGCCAGCGGCGCGGCTCGCCCCACCAGGCGTCCAGGGCCACGCCGGCCAGCAGGCACAGCGCCAGCAACCAGGCCGGCAAGCCGCTCAGCATGGGCGGTCTTCCGCAGGCAAGAACAAGGCTGCCGCCTGCTCGGGGGCGGACGGAAAGTAGGCATGAAAATAACTGGCCTGCAAACTGCCCACCCGATAAATCGCCTCGCCGCGTCCGCCGCCGCGCTGGCTGACGGTGTGCGCCTGCGGCTCGGGCGGCAGCTCCAGCCGCGAATAATGAAACGTATGCCCGCGCAGCGCGCCCCAGGCTTGCCCACCCAGGCCGGCCAGCCGGTCTTGCATATGCGCCACGCCCGGCAGCAGGCCGGCCATGCCCCAGCTGTGGCCGTCCATGGTTTCGATGGCGTCGGCCAGCGCCATCATGCCGCCGCACTCGGCCCAGATCGGCAGGCCGGCGGCGTGGGCGGCGCGCACGCTGGCTTGCCAGGCGCGGGCGCGGCTGAGTGTTTCGGCGTGCAGCTCGGGGTAGCCGCCGGGCAGATACAGCGCGTCCACCCCGGCCGGGAGGGGCTGGTCGGCCAGTGGTGAGAATTCCACCAGCTCAGCGCCCAGCGCGCGCAGGCAGGCCAGATTGGCCGGGTAGACAAAGGCAAACGCGGCGTCGCGCGCCAGCGCCAGCCGGCGGCCGGCCAGCAGCGGCGGCAGCGCCGGGGCCGGCTCGGGCGGCAGGGTCAGGCGGGGCAGCGCCTGCCAGGCGGCGTCGTCCAGCACCAGGCTGTCGGCCAGCGCGTCCAGCCGGGCGTCAAAGTCGGCCAGCTCGTCGGGCAGGCCCAGGCCCAGATGGCGCTCGGGCAGTGACTGCGCCTGGCGCGGCAAATGGCCCAATAGCGGAATATCGCGCAGCGATTCGGCCACCATGGCGGCGTGGCTGTCGCCGGCCACCCGGTTGGCCAGCACGCCGGCCAGTTGCACCGGGCCGTAGTCGCGCAGGCCCAGCGCCAGCGCGCCAGCCGTTTGCGCCATGGCGCGCGCATCCAGCACCGCCAGCACCGGCAGGCCAAAGCGATTGGCCAGGTCGGCGGACGAGGGCGCGCCGTCGTACAAGCCCATCACGGCTTCCACCAGAATCCAGTCGGCGTCTTGCGCGGCGGCGGCCAGGCGTTGGCGGCAACCGGCTTCGCCCACCATCCATAAATCCAGAGTGTCCACCTCGGCGCCGCTGGCGCGCGCCAGGGTCAGCGGATCAAGAAAATCCGGCCCGGTTTTGAACGCCCGCACCCGTGCGCCGTCACGGCGCAGCCGGCGCGCCAGCGCGGCGGTGACCGTGGTTTTGCCCTGGCCCGAGGCGGCGGCGGCCACCAGGATGGCGCGCGCGCTCACCACTCGATCCCCGGCTGGGCGGCAATGCCGCTGGCAAAGGCGTGCTTGAGCAGCTGCATATCGGTGGCGGTGTCGGCCAGCTCGATCAGCGCGGGCGGCGCGCCACGGCCGGTGACCACCACATGCTGCATCGGCGGGCGGGCGGCCAGGTCATCGAGGACTTTTTCCAGGTCGAGGTATTGGTATTTGAGGGCGATGTTCAGCTCGTCCAGCACCACCAGGCCAATGGCCGGGTCGCGCAGCAGCTCGCATGCCTTGTCCCAGGCGCGTTCGGCGCTGGCGATGTCGCGGGCGCGGTCCTGGGTGTTCCAGGTGTAGCCCTCGCCCATCACATGAAACTGCACTTCGTCGGGAAAACGGCGAAAAAACTGCTCTTCGCCAGTGGCGATGGCGCCCTTGATGAACTGGACAATGCCCACTTTCATGCCATGGCCCAGTGCGCGCGCCACCATGCCAAAGGCGCTGGAGCTTTTGCCCTTGCCATTGCCGCATGTCACCAGCAGCACGCCGGCCTGGCCTTGCGCCTGGGCGATGCGGTCATCAATCAGCGCCTTTTTGCGCGCCATGCGGGCGCGGTGGCGTTCGGCGCGGGCGGGGTCTTCCGAAGGGGTTGCAGCTGCGGTCATGGGGGGCGTCCTTGGCGAAAAAGCAGGGCGATGATGCCTGAAAAACGTGGCAATTTTGATGCGTTATTTGGCCGTATGCTACGGCCCGGCGGCCGGCAGCCAGTAACGGCGGCCATCGCGCTGGATCTCCAGCAGCGGATGGCCCAGGCAGGCGCTGAGCAGCTCGTCGCTGAGTTCGGCCACCGGCAAGGCCCGCCAGCGGCCGTCGTCCAGCAACAGCAGCGCGTGGCTGGCGTGTTGCAGGGTGAGGTTCAGCTCATGGCTGACCAGCATCACCGCGTGGCCGGGGCGTTGGCAGCGCGCGGCCAGCAGCGCCAGCAATTGCGCCTGGTGGCCGATGTCCAGCGCGGCGGCGGGTTCGTCCAGCAGCAAGAGCGGCGCATCCTGGGTCAGCAGCGCGGCCACCGCCACCCGCTGGCGCTCGCCGCCGGACAGGGTGCGGATGTCGCGCGCGGCCAGGTGGCCGATGTCCAGCGCCGCCAGCGCGGCGCGCGCGCTGGCGATGTCTTCGGCGCTGTCCCAATACGCCTGACGATGCGGGTGGCGGGCAATCAGCAGCGCGTCCAGCACCTGGCAGGCAAAGGCGTCGCGCCAGCTTTGCGGCAAATAGCCCAGTTGGCGCGCGCGCCCGGCCAGCGGCCAGTCGGCCAGCGCCCGCCCGGCCAGCTGGATGCGCCCGCCTTCGGCGGTGCGCAGGCCGGCCAGGGTGCGCAGCAGGGTGGATTTGCCGGCGCCGTTGCGGCCAATCACCGCCCAGCATTGGCCGGCCTCCAGCCGCCAGTCCAGCGCATTGAGCAGGGTGCGGCCGTCGGCGCGCAACGTCAGCGCCTGGCTGTCCAGCAAGGCGCTCATGCCCGGCCTCCCTGGCGCACCTGGCGCAATTGCCACAAAAACGCCGGCACGCCAATCAAGGCGGTGATCACGCCCACCGGCAGCTGCATCGGCGCGACCACGGTGCGCGCGGCCACATCGGCCAGCAGCAATAACAAGCCGCCGGCCAGGGTGGCGGCCGGCAGCAGCACGCGGTGGTCGCTGCCCAGGGCAAAGCGGCAGGCGTGAGGAATCATCAGACCAATAAAACCAATGCTCCCGGCATTGGCCACCGCGCCAGCGGTCAGGGCGGCGGCGGTGAGAAACAACACCCGGCGCAGCCGGGCGGCGGGCACACCCAGGGTGTGGGCGTCGTCGCCATAAAAAGCCAGCACATTGATGGCGCGCGCCTGGCGCAGGCACAGCGCCAGCGCCGCCAGCAGCAGCACGCTCAAGGTCGGCTGCCAGCGGCTGGCCGACACATCGCCAATCAGCCAGAACACCATCGGCCGCAGCCGGCTGTCCGGCGCCAGCGACAGCAGCAGGCTGATCAGCGCCGAGCAGGCGGTGGACAGCATCACCCCGGTCAGCAGCAGCAAGGTGGCGCCCAGCGGGCCGCCTTGCCAGTCGCGCCGGGCCAGGCCCAGCAGCAGCGCCGACACCGCCGCCGCGCCCAAGAGCGCGCCGGCATCCACCCACCACAGCGCCAGGCCCAGCAGCAGGGCCAGCAAGGCGCCCACCGCCGCCCCGCCAGACACGCCCAGAATATACGGGTCGGCCAGCGGGTTGCGCAGCAGCGCCTGCATCAGCACGCCAGACAGCGCCAGCGCCGCGCCGGTGTGCCAGGCCACCACGGCGCGCTCCAGCCGCAGCGCCAGCAAGGCGCTGGCCAGCGAATCCGCCGCTGCCCGCCCGCTGAGCGCCGCCCAGGCTTCGTCCAGGCGCAGCTGCGCCGAGCCCAGGCCGGCGGCCAGGGCAAAGCCCAGCACGGTGGCCAGGCTCAGCGCCAGCAACAGCCAGAGGGCGCGCCAGGGCGGGCGGGCGGCCAAGGTCACGGCTGATACACCAGATTGACAAACAGCGTGCTGCCGCTCACGCCGTAGTCCTTGGCTTGTTCATAGTGCTTGTTGCCGACATTGTTCCAGCGCGCCTGCACTTGCCAATCGCGGCTGAGCGCGCGGCTGGCGGTGAGGTTGACCAGGCCATAGCCGCCCAGCGGGTTGGTGTTGGCGACATTGTCGTAACGGCGGTTGCTCAGCTGCCATTCCGCGCCCAGGTCCCAGCCAGCCCAATCCTGATTGACGCTGAACTTGGCCAGCCGGCTGGCGCGGCGCGCCAGGCGTTTGCCGGTGTCGGCGTCGTGCGGGTTTTGCCAATCCAGGTCGGCGCGCACGCGGGTGCTGTCCCAGCTGTGGCCCAGGCTCAGGCTGACGCCTTCCAGCACGGCGCGGTTGACGTTATTGGCGCAGGACAAATAGCCCTTCACGCTGCACGGGCGCTGGGTGACGATCAGATCATGCACGCGGTTGCGGTACACGGTCAGCCCGGCCTGGCTGCCGCCATCCTGATAACGCAGGCTGGCTTCCAGATTGCGCGAGGTTTCCGGGCGGATTTGCGTCTGGCCGTAGCCGGGGTAGTACAGCTCGTTGAAGGTGGGCGCGCGAAACCCGGTGCTGCCGCTGACCGTGGCGCGCCACTGGCGGCTGAGGTCGTAGCCATAGCTCAGGCCACCAGTGGTTTTGTCGCCGTAGGCCGAGTTGTCGTCCTGGCGCAGATTGGCCTGCACATGGTGGTCGCCAAACTGGCCGGCGTACACCAGGGTGGCCGAGTTGGTGTTGCGCCCTGCCGGGGCCTTGCCGGCAAAGCCCGAGCTGCTGACGCGTTCTTCCAGCCGCTCCAGCGCCAGGCTCAGGCGCTGGCTGGCGGCCAGGGTGAAGTCGTTTTGCCAGCTGTATTGGCGCTGGCGGGTGCGGATTTGCGAGGGGTATTGCGAATAGGTGGTGCTGTCGTCCAGGGTTTCGCCCAGGCGCAGGCGGCTGTGCCACCAGCTGGTCAGCTGGTTGTTGCTGGCCAGGCTCAGCGCCGAAACAATCTGGCGGGTGCGGTCGTAGCCGGTTTTGCTGCCGTCGTATTCGCTGTTCACCCGGCTGTACAGATAGCGCGCGTCCAGGCTGTGGCCCGGCTGCCACTGGCGGCTGAGCTGGGCAGACACATTGCGCTCGGCGTAGCCGTCGCGGTCGGGGTTGTACTGGCTGCTGCCGGTGTTGGCGATGGCGCTAAAGCCGGCGCTCTGGCCATAGCCGCCGCTGACGGCATAGCGCCAGCCGTCGCTGCCGCCGCTGACTGCCGCTTGCGTGCGCACGGTTTCATCGCTGCCGGCGCCAATGCTGGCGCGCAGCTTGGCCGGGCCGTCCTCACCTTGGCGGGTGATGATATTGATCACCCCGCCAATGGCGTCGGCGCCGTACAGGCTGCTGGACGGGCCGCGCAGGATTTCCACCCGCTCGATGGCGGCCAGCGGCACGGCGTCCAGCGCGGCGCCGCCGGTGGTGGCCGAGCCCAAGCGTTGGCCGTCCACCAGCACCAGGGTCTGGTTGCTGTTGGCGCCGCGAATAAACACGCTGGTGCTGTTGTGGATGCCGCCATTGCTGGCGACTTCCACGCCGCGCTCGCGCGCCAGCAGTTGCGGCAGCGCATCCTGGCCGGCGCGATCCAGCTCGGCGCGGTCGATGATGGTGACATCGGCCAGCGCGGCTTGGCGCGGCTGCGCCTGACGCGCGGCGGTGACGGTGATTTCAGACAGGGCGTCGGCGGCCAAAGACGGCATGGCCCACGCCAGACAAGCCAGCGCGCCAAGATGGCGCACCCGGCCGGGGAAGAAGACATTCATGAGGTAAAACCTGCAATGCTGGGACATGCGACCCCGCATGTCCGGTCAGACGGACAAGGCGCCGCACAGGCGCGCCCTGGCCACGCCTGACCCGAACGAGCCATGCGCACCCAGCGCGCCGCCCGCCGCAGCGCCTCACAAGACGGCGAACATCGCCGCCCTTGCCGTCCGGTATCCGGGCTGGCGTCCTTCCTCGGACGAGCCTTCCCACATCAGGCGATGCAGTGGCGTTTCGTCCGGCTAGTCTTGCCCCATCAGGGCAAAACGGGCGCTAACCGTTGCGGGGGCAGCACAGGCAGCCGCGCAAAAGCGCGACAGTGTTTCCCGGTCAGTCGTATCGTGGTGACGACTGGCCCCGCCTTCGGAGGTATATCCGGCAGGCTGGGGCGCCAGCAAGGCGGGGGAGTGTAGCACAGCGGGGCGATGGCTGGCGCGGGTTTTGCGGTGCAGCAAAGCAGCGGGTCGCGGATTACAGCACGCGGCCGGCCAGCAGGAACAAATACATCACGCAGCCGATGCCCAATAGCCAGGCCAGCGAGCGCGGCCGAGCCAGGTCGGCAATGTAAAACAGCCCGTGCGCCAGGCGCGCCAGCACAAACAGCAGCGCGGCATTGTCGATCTTGCCGGCGTCGGCGTGTTGCAGGCTGGCCACCAGCACCGCCGCGATAAACAGCGGCAGCGATTCAAAAGCATTGGCCTGCGCCCAGTTGGCGCGCTTGCGGTGGCCTTGCGCGTGCGCCAGCACCTCGCGCGGGCGGTGGTTGTCGTAGGGAGCGCCCAGTTTGGCGACCAGCGCCCACGCATAGGGCAATAGGCCAGCAATCAGCAGGCACCAGTAGGCAAGCGGCATGGGCGATCTCCTGGAGGGCGGCGCATGATGGGCCGCGCTGGCTGACTATAACACCACGTCGCCAGCCAGTGCTTTATCCTGCACGCCGCTGGGTGCTGCCACTGTGAGCATCAGCCCTGTGCGCACCAGTCCCGCCACATGCCGCGCAGTGCGTCAGCAAAATGGCCGGCAAAGCGCTCGGCGTCCATCAGCGGGCTGGCCTCCATGCGCGGGCGCATCTCCTGGCGGATGGCGTTCAGCGCCGTCACCTCTGCAGCCAGGCCGAGCGCAATATCCACATAGGCATCGGCATCGGCGGCAATCCATTCGGCGTGGCCCACGGCGTTCAGCAGGCTGACCCCCAGGCGCGAGGCAAAACGCTCGCCGGCCAGCGTCACCAGCGGGACGCCCATCCACAGCAGATCACAGCTGGAAGTACCGCCGGTGGCCGGGAAAGGGTCCAGACAAATATCAATCTGGTGATAGCGCTTGTATTGCCAGGCCGGGTGGCGGTCTTCCAGTTGCAGACGGCCGGCGTCGATGCCATGGACGGCAAAGCGCGCCAGCAATTCGTCGCGCGAGGCTTCATGACTGATGCCGGCCAGTTCCAGCAGCAGTCGCGCCTGCGGTGCGGCGTGTAACAGCCGCGCCCACAAGGCAATCACTTCATTGGTGATTTTGGAATAATTATTGCAGCAGCCAAAAGTGATATGGCCATTGGCCAGCGCCGGGGTGGGTTGCACGGCGTAATCCGGGCTGTCGCGCAGTTCGGGCATGCGCACCATCGGCTGGTAGCAGCAAAACACCTCGGGCAATCGCCACAATCGTTCGGTGTAGCGCGCCTCAGCGCCGTCCGGGTCGCCATAGGGGTCGCTCAAGCGCCAGTCGATGCGGCTCAGCCCGGTGGTGTCGGCATAGCCCAGCCAGGCGGCTTGCACTGGCGCCGGCTTGCGGGCAAAGGTTGGCAGGCGGTGGCCGCCGGTGTGGCCAGACAAATCAATCAGGATGTCGATGCGGTCGTGGGCAATTTGCCGGGCCAGTTCCTCGTGGGTCAGTCCGCGCACCCGCCGCCAGTGGTCAACGTGTGCTTGCAGGCGCTCGGTGACGCTGTCGGCAGTCAGGCTGGTGTCGTAAGCAAACGATTCAAACTGAACACGGTCCAGCGCCGACCACAGCGGCAGAACAAAGTAGGCCACCGGATGGGCGTTGAAGTCGCCGGACACCCAACCCACGCGCAGCCGGCGCTCGGGCTGGCGGCTGTGCGGAAAGTGGCGCGGCAAGGGCAGCGGCGCTTCGTAACGCTCGCCAAAGCCGCGATGCCAGGCAAATACCTGCTCGGGGGTGTAGCCCGGGCTGTATTGCAGGGCCAGCAACAGGTTGCTGTAGGTGTCGGCGTCGCCCGGCTCGATATCCAGCGCACGCTGATATGCCGCCAGCGCTTCGGCGTGGCGGCCCAGCATGCGCAGGGCCGTGCCCAGTCGGCGCGGATGGTGGGCCACCTGCGGCTCGCGCTCGCCCAGCGTGCGCAGCAGGGCAATGGCCGGCTCGAAGTGATGCTGAAAGCGCCAGGCGTCGGCCTGCGCCGACAAGGCGCCGCTATGCTGCGGCGCCAGCGCCAGCGCCTGATCGAGATAGGTTTGCGCCTGGGCGTAGTCATGCCGGCGGATTTCCAGGCTGGCCAGATTCACCAGCGTGTGCACATCGTCCGGCTGGCGGGCCAGCACGCGGGCGTGCATGTCGATGGCGGCAGCCAGCTCGCCGCATTGCGCCAGGGCATTGGCCAGGTTGATCTGGATATGCAGGTCGTCCGGATACTGGGCCAGGGCGTTTTCCAGTACGCTGCGCGCCTGGGCGTATTGCTTGCGGTTCAGCAGGCTCAGGCCCAGATTGCTGGCCGCCTGGGCCTGGGTGGGGTCGATTTCCAGCGAGCGGGCCAGATAGCTGGCCGCTTCGGCATCACGCTGGTGCAACATCAGCAGGGTGCCCAGCCGGGTCAGGCCGGGGGCATCCTGCGGGGCGAGCAGGGCGGCCTGATAGGCCAGACGCAGCGCTTGCGGGTTGTCCATCTCCGGGGCAGGCGGCGGCGTCTCGCCGGCCTGCTGGCGTGCCAGCAGGCGTTCGGCTTCATCCAGCCAGCCGCGCACCACGGTACTGTCCTGCCAGTTCAGCGATTCAGCCCAGCATTCACGGCTGTCGGCCAGCGCCAGATGGTGCCAGTGCGCCCGCCCGGCCTGTGCCAGGCAAGCGGCCAGCCGTGGCGCATCCGGTGGATCGTCCTGGCGCAGCTGCTCAATGGCCTGCTGGCAGCAATGCAGGGCTGCTGGCCAATTGCCGGCGCGCAGCAGGCCCAGGGCCTGGCGGTACAAGGTATCGGGAGAGGCAGGCAAGACAGTGTCAGTCATGAGCGGTATCGGTGCGGCAAACAATGTTGCCATGCAGTATACCTGCCGATGCCGTCTGACTGGCAATTCAGCAAATATCAGTCATACTCAGGCCATAACATGCCATAGTAATGAAATAGCCGCCCTCAACCTGAATATGTCAGCAAGGATCTGCTCACCATGAATGATTTTGCGCATGTCCCGCTGGGCCGTTGCAGTGCCACCCTGTACCACGCTTTGTCTACCTCCGGCTGGGATGACGGGCGGGTGAAGCTGGCGGCCTGTTTGCTCAAGCTGGTACACGACCCAGACAGTGACGCCGATCTCATCCTGCACGAGGTAGGGGAGCTGACCCCGGAATGGGCTGCCCACCTGCAAATTCACCAGGACGATCCGCACGCCTCGGCGGTGGACAGCCATGCCCTGGCCGCCATGCTGGACGATCACGCTCACCGCCATGGCAGCGATGCCTGGCGCAGCGCTGGCCTGCTGGAGGCACTGCTGACCCATCCGGCCTTGCGTGCCGAGGGCCGTGCGCTGCTGCCGGTGCTGAGCGCCACCCCGCCCGGCCACCGCCACCATGTGTTTGCGCTGGCCATGGCCCGCTCGGACGAAAACACCCCGCCCAGCCGCTTTGAACTGGACGATCCGGCCTATCAGCGCGCCTACCGGCTATCCGCCCCGCTGGAGGTGCGCGCCCTGCTGGCTGAGGCTGTCCGGCAGCAGGCGTTGGTGCGTTTGTATCCCGATGGTGAGGACGCTGCGCTGAATGCCTGCTGGCAGGCGCTGGATGAAGACCATCTCAGCCTGCAATTGCGGGATCATCCCACAAGCCTGGCAGCCCTGCTGGCGGCGCCACGGGTGGTGGCGGACAGCACGGTCAGCAAAATCAAGGTGCAGTTTGCCCTGTTGGCCCCCACGATTCATCACCATGGTGAGCAGCTGTGGCTACAGGCGCCCTTGCCCGACAGCGTGCTGCGCCTGCAACGGCGCGACCACTATCGGCTCAAGCTGGGGCGGGCCGGCAGCCTGCATTGCCAACTGGCACTGTGGCTGAGCGATATGCGCGGCCACCGCCACCGTGTACAGGTGCAAGTGCAGGATCTTAGCAGCGGTGGTGTCGGCTTTGTCATGGATGCCAGCCAGCCCGAGCTGGCGCCCGGCACCCGACTGGACGATTGTCAGTTGACGCTGGACGACGGCTGTCATCGGGTGGATCTGCTGGTGTGCAATCGTGCCCACCGGCCGCCGCCGCGCCCAGCCTGGCACTATGGCTGTGAATTCCTGAATCCGCCGCCGCCGCTGGTGGCGCAACTGGATCACGAAATCATGCGCCAGACCGCCTTGCTGCGCTGATCCGCCCTGAGCGGTGTACACTGCGGGTTTTGCTTTCTGCCGCCCTGCCCGATGCCCTTTGACATTACCAGCCCCACCCGCCCGGCCCAGCCGGGCGATGTCTGTGTGATCTGGCGCGACCAGCGCCTGTGCCTGCCCGCGCATGGCGGCCTGCCGCGCGTGGGCGAGGCGGCGCTGACCAGCTTGCGTCATCTGGGAGAGCTGAACGGCGCGCCGTGTTATGTCGGCGAGCTGGTGGGTGCGCCACCGGCCGACTGGCGCGAAACCAGCCTGCGCGCCGCGCTGGCCGGGCAAACCCCACCAGACTGGGCACCGCTGTTGGCGCGCGCCAGCATGCTGCGCCAGTTTGACCGCAGCCATCGCTACTGCTCGGCCTGCGCCACCCCCTTGCACAACCACGGCCACGATCATGGCAAGGCCTGCCCCAGCTGCGGCCTGCTGGCCTACCCGAAACTCTCCCCGGCGATGATGGCGCTGGTGGTGCGCGGCCGCCAGCTGCTGCTGGCGCGCTCGCCGCACTTTCCGCCGGGGGTGTATAGCGCGCTGGCCGGTTTTGTTGAGCCGGGCGAAACGCTGGAAGCCTGCGTGCACCGCGAAGTGCAGGAAGAAGTCGGCGTGCGCATCGACAATCTGCGCTATGTCGGCTCGCAGGGCTGGCCGTTTCCGCATTCGCTGATGCTGGCCTTTATTGCCGACTACGTGGACGGCGACATCACCCCGCAGCCCGGCGAAATCGAATCTGCCTGCTGGTTTGACCTGGACGCGCTGCCCGAGCTGCCCAGCCAGGCCAGCATTGCCCACTGGCTGATCCACCGTGCGGTGGACATCCTGCGCTGAGCCCGGCCATGTCTTCGCCCTCCGCCGCCCCATTGGCTGACTGGCTGGCCCGCCATCGCGGTGGTGTCTCGCTCAGCCTGGCCGCCGGCAGCCTGCTGGCGCTGGAAACGGTGCACGCCGCCGGCTGGCTGACGCACCCGGCCTGGCAAATTGCCCGCCACGCGGCCGAAGGCGCCACCGTCGGCGGCCTGGCCGACTGGTTTGCCGTGTCGGCGCTGTTTCACCGCATCCCCATTCCCTGGCTGTCGCGGCACACCAATATCGTGGTCAACAGCCGCGCGCGCATCACCGCCGGCATTGTCGAGATGGTGCAAACCCAATGGCTGTCGCCAGCAGCCATTCGTGAACGGCTGGCCTCGGTGCAGCTGGCCGACGCGCTGCTGGCCCTGCTGAATCAACCGCGCCACCGCCAACGCGCGCTGCGCATTGCCCGCCGGCTGGCGCTGCGGCTGACCGAACAGCTGGATTCGCCCGCCCTGGCCGGCTTTATCGACACCCAATTGCGCGCCCGCCTGGCCGACGCGGACTGGGCACAGCCGCTGGGCCGGCTGTTGGCGCACGCACTGGAGCACGACGGCCGCGCCGCCGTGTGGGAAACCCTGGTGCGGCTGCTGGATCAGGCGCTGGCCTCGCAAAGCGTCAGGGAATCCACCGCCCGGCTGGCGCTGGAAGCACTGCGCGACTACGAAGAAGACAACTGGTGGCGCAAGGCCAAGACCTGGCTGGGCAAAACCCAGTTGCAAGGCGATAACGACGAAGAAAAACTCGACCTGCTCACCGCCCGCATCGTCGGCTGGCTGCGCGAAGAACTCACCCGGCTGCGCGCCGAGCCCGAGCACCCGCTGCGCCAGCGGCTGGAGCAACTGCTCACCCGGCTGGCCGAGCGCCTGCGCGCCGGCGACCCAGCGCTGACCGCCGCCCTAGCCGCCAGTCAGCGCCAATGGCTGCACAGCCTGGACACCACGCCGCTGGTGGCCAGCCTGCTGTTTAGCGTGCGCAGCGGCGTGCAACGCCAATGGCGCGCCCGCCATTCAGAACTCAACACCCTGTTGGCCAATCTGATTGACGACGCGCTGGTCAGCCTGGCCGCCGACGCCGCCCTGCGCGACAAGCTGGACGGCTGGTGCAAGCAGGTGATTCACCATTTTGTCGAACAAAATCACGCGCTGATTGGCGACACCGTGCGGCTGAGCCTGTCGCCCGAACGCCTGCCCGACGCCCAATTGGTGGCGCAGATCGAATCGCGTGTGGGCGAAGAGCTGCAATGGATCCGCGTGAATGGCGCGCTGGTGGGCGGCGTCGCCGCCGGCCTGATTGCCGCGCTGCGCCTGCTGCTGAGCTGATTATTTTTGATTTTTGTCTGGAACCGACCCCAACCATGAACAAGCTGCTGTCCCTGATCCTCTCCGTAGCCGCCCTGGCCGCCCCCGCCCTCAGCCACGCTGCCGACCCGGCCGCCACCGCCGAAGCCCGCGTCGCCGCCTTCAAGAAAATGCTGCGCACCTTCGAGCCGATGGGCACCGTGGTGCGCGAGCGCGAGCCCTATCGCAAGGACGCCTTTGCCGAGCAGGCCAAAACCCTGCAAATGCTGGCGCGCGAACCCTGGCCGCTGTTTGTGCCCGGCACCGCCGTGGGCAAAAGCCGCGCCAAACCGGAAATCTGGAGCCAGCCCGACGCCTTCAAGAAAGAACAGCAAGGCATGATCGTCGCCGTGGACGCGCTGGCCGCCAGCGCCCAGGCCGGCGACATCAAGGACATCCGCGCCAAATACGCCACCCTGGCCAACACCTGTAAGAGCTGCCACGACAGCTTCCGCGCCCCGCAACGCTAGGGCGTGTCATCAATCAATACCCGAAGGGGTTGAAGGACACAGGTCAGGCACCAATGTAAAGCGCCATGAGTAAAAGATATGCCCTCAGCGATGCGCAGTGGGAGCGCATCAAGGATTTGCTGCCCGGCCAGGCAGGTCAGCCTGGAGCCACAGCCAAGAACAACCGTCTTTTCGTCGATGCCGTGCTGTACCGCTACCGCGCAGCCATCCCCTGGCGCGACCTGCCAGCGCGATTCGGCGACTTTCGCGTCGTGCATACCCGGCACTCACGCTGGAGCAGGACGGGTGTATGGCAGCGGGTGTTCGAGGCCCTGGCGCAGGATGCGGACAACGAGTACGCCATGATCGATTCGACCATTGTGCGCGCCCACCAGCACAGCGCTGGTGCAAAAGGGGGGATCCAGACAAGCAAGCCCTCGGACGCAGCCGAGGCGGCCTGAGCACGAAAATTCACGCCACTGTCGATGCTTTGGGCAACCCGACAGGTTTTTTGCTCACGCCCGGACAGGCCCATGATCTCCTGGGTGCTGATGCCCTGCTCAAGGACTCTCCGGCGCAGGCTGTCATCGCCGACAAGGCCTATGACGCGCATGCCCGGCTGATCAAGCCGCTGCTGGACAAAGGCAAGATCGTAGTGATTCCCTCACGGGTGACAAACAGGCAGCCACGCGAGCATGACCGGGATCTGTACAAGGCACGGCATCTGATTGAAAACTTCTTTGCACGTCTCAAGCAGTACCGTGCGATTGCAACGCGATACGACAAGACTGCGCGCAACTTCCTTGGTGCGGTGCATCTTGCTGCTGCCATGGTCTGGCTCGCATGAGCGGCTAAAACCTGCTCATCACGTCGGGGTTGATTGGTGACACGCCCTAATATGTGATTTTTCTGCCTGCGGTTTACCCGCAGGCAGAATAGCCAATGCCACGCAGCGCCCGGGACTTGCTGAACTTGCTGAAAGCGACTCCCCCCTCAGCTTGTCGTCACAGATACCCGACGCCAGTTTGCACCCATGCCCCCTCTCTCTGACCACTGGTGCATCAAGCAGAGTGAAACCTGACCCCCTGATCCGATAAGGGCCGCTCACAAAACCCCCTGGCGTTGTGGTGTGACCTTTGCCGTACTGCTTGTACTGTCTGCGGTCACACGCCTGGCCAGGACCGCTGCGCTGGGTTTTGTGAGCCGCTTAACGGCGGCCCCGTGCGAGTATGGCGGAGAGATAGGGGATTCGAACTCAGCCGCAGCCCAAGAGCGGCGCGACCGGCGGCGAAAAACAGCATATCGTGGGCGTCGTGGGGTTCAGCTACTCCTGCGGGCGCAGCTCATACAGCAGCAACAAGCATGCCACACACGCCGCCAGCGCGCCCAGCGCCAGCAAGAGCAGGCCGCCTGCAGCCATGTGTGTATCCAGCGCGCCATTGCCTTGCTGGACAAATTCCAGCGCGGTCAGCGCAATCCACAAGGTGGCGGCCAGGGCGCCGGCCATCAGCGCGGCCAGCCAGTACAGATGGGGACGGGTGATGCGCAGTTGCCGGCCAGGCAACGCCGGGCTGTTCCAGATCAGTGCGGCTTTCATGATGCGTCCTCCCAATGTGGTGACGCAGCATGATCAGCATAAGCCGTGCCAGGCTGATGACAGAATGATTTTAAAAATAAAACATTTGTAAAACAAATGCTTGGTTAATTCGGCGCGGCCGTGCAATGGCTGGCATGAGCCGGGGGCGGGCGAAAAATATTGCAATGCACAAAGTTGGGCAGGGCGCGAGGTCTGCATCACTCACTGGACGCTGGCGCCACGCCCGCCATGTTTTGCATACGCAGCCTTAAATTGCACAGGGCAATCGTCGCCGTGAATCAGCTCGCCAAGCCCAGGGCCAGCCGGCGCAGCAACAGCCAGGGGTCGTCGCTGGCGGCGCCCTTGATGGCCTGATCCACCTCGGCGCAGGCGGCCAGCGCGTCGGCCAGCCGGCGCAGTGACAGGCGGCGCAAGGCGTGTTCGATATGGCGCTGGCGCTCGCCCCACACCCGGTTGTCGCGCAGCAGCTGCGCCATCGGCCGGCCTTCGCGCAGGCCCTGGCGGATGCGCACTAGGCCGCGCAGCTCGTCGGCCAGCCGCCACACCACCAGCACCGGGGTTTCGCCCTCGGCCTGCAAGCCATCCAACATGCGCGCGGTGCGCGGCGCGTCGCCAGACAGCCAGGCCTCGGACAGCTGAAACACATCGTAGCGGGCGACATTGGCCACCGCGCTTTGCAGGTCGGCCAGGGTCAGCGTGGCGCCGGCAGGAAACAGCAAGGCCAGCTTGTCCACTTCTTGCCGGGCGGCCAGCAGATTGCCTTCCACCCGCTCGACAAAAAACTGCATGGCCTCGTCGTTCAGCTGCTGTTGCTGGCGCGCCAGCCGGCCAGCCACCCAGTTGGGCAGGTGCTGGCGATCCACCGGCTGCGCCGCCAGGGTGACGCCAGCGGCGGACAGCGCTTCAAACCATTTGCTGTTGAGCTGGGTTTTGTCCAGCTTGGGCAACAAAATCAGCGTCACCGTGTCGGCAGGCAGCCGCGCGGCGTAGTGAATCAGCGCCTCGCTGCCAGCAGCACCTGGCTTGCCGCCGGGCAGGCGGATTTCCAGCAGCTTGCGACTGGCGAACAAAGACACGCTGAGCGAGGCTTCCACCAGCTGCGACCAATCAAAATGCTGGCTTTCTACAGTCAGCACTTCGCGGTCGTCGTAGCCCTGCGCGCGGGCGGCGGCGCGGATGCTGTCGGCGGCTTCCAGCGCCAGCAGCATTTCTTCACCGTGGATCACATACAGCGGGCCCAGGCCGGCGGCCAGCTCGCGCGGCAGTTGCTCAAGGCTTTTTGCCGGCATCGGGCAGCTCGACCACAGGTTTCAGCGCCGCCAGACGGCGCACAATCTGGGTGGCGGCGTCTTCGCGCATGTCGCGGAACAGCAGTTGTTCTTCCTGTTCCTTACCCAGCACCTGGCTATCGGTGTAGCTGAACTCACGGCGGGTCATCACCGTGATCGGCTCGCCGTAGCCAACGCCATTCTTGGTGACGCGCACGGTGACGCGATAAGTCAGCTCGTATTCGTTGACCTTGCCGCCACGGTTGATGGTGAGGATATCTTTGGCCGTGCGCTCGTCGGTGACGGTGAGGATGGCTTCAGCAGCCTGCGGCTGCGATACCATCTGCACATCCGGGCGGAAGCGCAGTTGGCGCTCCAGATGCGGGTGCAGCTGGGTGGCGCCAGTGGCCAGCCAGACGCTGGAGAACGGCAGCGGGCGCACTTCGCCGCCCACGCCGCGCAGGTGGAAACCACACGCGGACAACAGCAGCGCAGCAGCGGCAGCGCCAAGCCAGGTGCGTCGATTCATCGGGCGTACTCCGGATAAAAAAGTCGGTGTCCAATAGACAAGGCGCGGGCGAGGCCCGCGCCAATTAAGAGCCGCTAAGCGCCGCTCACAAAACTCTCCTGGCGTTGTTACGCGGCCTTGTCGTACTTGTTGTACTGCCTGCGGCCGCGTGCCTAGCCAGGAACGCTACGCTGAGTTTTGTGAGCGGCGCTAAACAAAACCCGCCTGGCGTTGTTACGCGGCCTTGTCGTACTTGTTGTACTGCCTGCGGCCGCGTGCCTAGCCAGGAACGCTGCGCTGAGTTTTGTGAGCGGCGCTAAAAACCCACCCGCCCCGGCCAACGCCGGGGCAAGGCGTCAAACCACGATATTGACCAGACGACCCGGCACCACCACCACTTTTTTGGGCGGCTGGCCTTCGGTGAACTTTTGCACGTTCTCGTTGGCCAGCGCGGCGGCCTCGATCACTGCGCGGTTGGCGTCCTTGGCCACGGTGATGCTGCCGCGCAGCTTGCCGTTAACCTGCACCATCAGCTCGATTTCGTCCTGCACCAGCGCGCTGGCGTCCACCGCCGGCCAGCGCTGGGCTTCCAGCGTGGTGCCCGGGCGCAGTTCGCCCCACAGCGCGTCGGTGACGTGCGGCACAATCGGCGCCAGCAGCAGCACGGCGGATTCCAGGGTTTCCTGCGCTACGGCGCGGCCTTGCTCGGCGGACAACGCGGTTTTGTCCAGGGTGTTGAGCAGCTCCATCACCGCCGCGATGGCGGTATTGAACTGCTGGCGCACGCCGTAATCGTCGCTGACTTTCTGGATGGTGCTGTGCAGCTTGAAGCGCAGGGCTTTTTCCGCCGCCGTGAGCTCACCGCCCTGATAGGCGCTGGCCACGCCAGCGGCCACGTGCTCATGCACGGTCTTCCACAGCCGCTTGAGGAAGCGGAACGCGCCTTCCACGCCGGCGTCCGACCATTCCAGGCTCTGGCTGGGCGGGGCGGCAAACATCATGAACAGGCGGGCGGTGTCGGCGCCGTATTGCTCGATCAGCGCTTGCGGGTCCACGCCGTTGTTCTTGGACTTGGACATTTTTTCCGTGCCGCCAATCACCACCGGCTGGCCATCGGCGCGCAACACGGCCTGGATGATCTTGCCCTTGCCGTCGCGTTGCATATCGACATCGGCCGGGTTGATCCAGTCTTTTTTGCCGTCCGGCAGATCGCGGTAGAAGGTGTCGGCAATCACCATGCCCTGGGTCAGCAGGCGCTGGAACGGCTCGGTGTTGTTCAGCAGGCCTTCGTCGCGCATCAGCTTGTTGAAGAAGCGCGCGTACAACAAGTGCAGAATGGCGTGTTCGATGCCGCCGACGTATTGATCGACGTTCATCCAGTAATTGGCGCGCTCGTCCACCATGCCAGTGGTGCAATCCGGGCTGGCGTAGCGGGCAAAGTACCAGCTGGACTCGACAAAGGTATCCATGGTGTCGGTTTCGCGGCGCGCCGGCTTGCCGCAGCACGGGCAAGTGGTTTGGTAAAACTCGGGCATTTTGGCCAGCGGCGAACCCATGCCGTCCGGCACCACGTCTTCCGGCAGCACCACCGGCAGCTGATCGTCCGGCACCGGCACGTCGCCACAGCTGTCGCAATGGATGATGGGAATCGGGCAGCCCCAGTAGCGCTGGCGGCTGATGCCCCAGTCGCGCAGGCGGTATTGGGTTTTCTTTTCGCCGGCTTGCTTGGCGGCCAGGTCGGCGACAATGGCGTCAAAGGCGGCGCTGACGCTCAGGCCGTCGTACTTGCCGCAGTTCACCGTCACCGTGGCGCCGTCTTCTTTCATGGCGTACCAGTCGTGCCATACGGTGGCGTCGAACTCGGGCAGGCCGTCGGCGGTGGGCTTGAGCACCTGCACCATCGGCAGCTGGTATTTGTTGGCAAAGGCATAGTCGCGCTCGTCGTGCGCCGGCACCGCCATCACCGCGCCTTCGCCGTAGCCCATCAGCACATAGTTGGCCACCCACACCGGCAGTTTTTCGCCGGTCAGCGGATGGACGACGAACAGGCCGGTGTTCATGCCTTTCTTTTCCATGGTGGCCATGTCGGCTTCCGCCACCGAACCGGATTTGCACTCGGCGATAAACGCCGCCAGCTCGGCATTGCCCTGCGCGGCCTGGGTGGCCAGCGGGTGTTCCGCCGCCACGGCCACGTAGGTGGCGCCCATCAGCGTATCCGGACGGGTGGTGTACACCTTCAGCTGGCCGGCGTGGCCGATGCTGGCTTCGTCGTAGGCAAAGGTGATGTCGGCGCCAAAGCTCTTGCCGATCCAGTTTTTCTGCATGGTCACCACTTGCGGCGGCCAGTCCAGCGTGTCCAGGTCGGCCAGCAGCTCGTCGGCGTAGGCGGTGATGCGGAAGTAATACATCGGGATGTCGCGCTTTTCCACCAGCGCGCCCGAGCGCCAGCCGCGCCCGTCGATCACCTGCTCGTTGGCCAGCACGGTTTGATCCACCGGATCCCAGTTGACCACGCCGTTTTTCTTGTAGATCAAGCCCTTCTGGAACAGGCGGGTGAACAGCCATTGCTCCCAGCGGTAGTAATCCGGCTTGCAGGTGGTGACTTCACGGTCCCAATCAATGGCAAAGCCCAGGCTCTTGAGCTGTTGCTTCATGTAGGCGATGTTTTCGTAAGTCCACGCCGCCGGAGCGACGTTGTGCTTCATCGCGGCGTTTTCCGCCGGCATGCCAAAGGCGTCCCAACCCATCGGTTGCAGCACGTTAAAGCCGTTCAGCGCCTTGTAGCGGCTGAGCACGTCGCCAATGGTGTAGTTGCGCACATGGCCCATGTGCAACTTGCCCGACGGGTAGGGAAACATCGACAGGCAGTAGAACTTGGGCCGGCTGGTGTCTTCCACGGCTTTGAAAATCTGGTTTTTTTCCCAGCGCGCCTGCACGGCGGGCTCGATATCACGAGGAGAGTAATGTTCTTGCATGATGGGCAATGTGTCGGCAATCGGTTACGGCGGCGCACGCGCCGCCAAAGGCGGAATCGGGCGATTATACCCGATGTCGCGCGCCGCCATGCGCCGGGCAAGCGGTGCATGGCGGCGCGCGGGGGGGGCTTGATGAAAATGGCTGGGGGAGCGGCCAGAATAGGGATGAGCTAAGGTTGGGCGCTCAGTGCGGCGGCGCGCCGAGCACCTCGCTCAAGGCGGCGGCGTCCAGCACGGCTTCGCTCCAGGCTTCCAGCTGCGCGGCGTCGGCGTGCGCCAGGCGCGCCAGCGCCCAATCTGGCAAAGGGCCAAAGCGCCGGTCGAGCAAGCGCTGCAAAAGCTGACGCTCACCCTGGGCGAGCCCTTGCTGGCGCCCCTGCTCAATGCCGCTGGCCATGCCTTGCTGGATGCCCTGCTGCATGCCCAGCAACATCCCTTGCTCGCGGCCCTCGGCCAGCGCCTGTTCTTTCCAGCGGTCGATATTGGTTTCCAGCATGTCCATGCTCTCGTTCAAGATTCGGTCCAGCACGACCGCCAGGCCGGCGGGCGGGCGATTTGTCAAACCAGACAATATCCATCTGCCGCCCGCCAAGCCAGGTCGCTTACGCCATCCCCAGCAGCAACCCCACTCCCGCCACCGCCAGCAGTGCGCCGATGGCGCGGCTGATGCGGTGCAGCGGCACATACAGCGCCAGGCCGGCCAGGTGCAGCGCGGCGGAGGCGGCCATGAAGCCGGCACCGTAGGCCAGCAGGCTGGCGCTGGCCGGCATTTCTGCGCCGTGGGCCAGGCCGTGCAGCAGGGCAAAGCCGCCGGTCAGGCCCAGGCCGGCCCAGCGCGGCAGGCGCGCGCGGGCGGCCAGCAGCAGGCCCAGCGCCAGCACCGAGGCGGCGATGCCGGCTTCTACGCCGGGCAGCCACAGCCCGGCCGCGCCCAGCGCGCCGCCCACCGCCAGCAGGGCGACAAAGGCCAGCGGCGCTTGCCAGCGCGCGGCGCCGCCTTGCTGGCCGGCCCACAGGCCCACCGCCAGCATGGCCAGCAGGTGGTCGGCGCCGCCCAGCGGGTGGCTCAGGCCGGCCAGCATGGCCGAGTCATGGCCGGCGTGGCCGCTGTGCGCCAGGGCGGCGCTGCTGGCCAGGGCCAGCGGCAGGATAAGCAGGGATTTACGCATGAGACGCCTCCGGGTCAAGATTGAGCATGCCTTTTTCTTCGATCAAGGCAATGATGTCGGCCAGGCCCTGGCCGGTTTTCAGGTTGGAAAACAAAAACGGCCGCTCGCCGCGCATGGTCTTGGCGTCGCGCGCCATCACCTCCAGCGAGGCGCCCACCAGCGGGGCCAGGTCAATTTTGTTGATCACCAGCAGGTCAGACTTGCAAATGCCCGGCCCGCCCTTGCGCGGAATCTTGTCGCCGGCGGAGACATCAATCACGTAGATGGTCAGGTCGGACAATTCCGGGCTGAAGGTGGCGGCCAGGTTGTCGCCGCCGGATTCGACAAAAATCACGTCCAGGCCAGGATGGCGGGCGTTCAGCCGGGCGACGGCTTCGAGGTTGATCGAGGCGTCTTCGCGGATGGCGGTGTGCGGGCAGCCGCCGGTTTCCACGCCGATGATGCGATCCGGCGACAGCGCCTCGTTGCGCACCAGAAACTGGGCGTCTTCCTGGGTGTAGATGTCGTTGGTGACCACGGCGATGTTGTAACGCTCGCGCAACGCGGCGCACAAAGCCCAGGTGAGATGGGTCTTGCCCGAGCCCACCGGGCCGCCGATGCCCACGCGCAAAGGGGTGGCTGACATGAAACGCTCCTTACAGTAAAACCCGTCCGCCGCAGACAGCGGGCCGGGGGTCTATCGTCAGATAAAAAAATCCATTTGCCCATCCCCTATCTCCTCACCGACGCGATTTGGTGCGGGTGAGCATCAGGGAGGGGTGAAACTCAGCAAAAAAGGCCAGGGCAAGTTCACCGTCAGTACGCCGTGGCCCCTGGCCTGGGTCCCCGCCTGCGCGGGGACGACGCAGAGGCGGGTCACACCACCTGAGTGGCGCACGATGCGCCACCTCGTCATCTCCTCCAGCCACACGTTGCGCCCCACTTCGTCATTCCAGCGCAGGCGGGAATCCAGCAGCGCGCCACAGCGTGGCGAGGGGGCGAAAACTCAGCCGGCCAAAGCCACCGCGCCTTGCACACCGCCAACCGCCCCGATCACGAGCGGAACAGCCGGCTGTACTGGGTTTCGTGGCGCAGGGCCATCCAGCTTTGCATTGGGGCGAAGGCGCTCAGCCGGGCGTCGGGCAGGGTCAGCGCCTGTTCGCTGGCGGCGGCCAGCGCCGGCAGCAGGGCGGACATCAGTTGCTGGCCGGCGGTCTGGCCCATGGGCAACGCCTTCATCAGCACCATCACCTGGTTTTCCAGCCAGCCCCACAGATAGGCTTGCACCACGGTGGCTTCGTCCAGCCCCAGCCGGCAGCCGGCCCAGCCATAGGCCAGCAAAAAGGCCAGTTCGCCGTCTTGCAGGGCGGCGGGCAGCGGCTGGCTGGCGGTTTCCGGCAGGGCGGCCAGCAGCTGGCGCAGCGAATAGCCCATCTGCACGCTTTCCTGACGCTGTTCGCGGCTGTCGCGGCTGGCCAGCAGGGTCTGGTTCAGCGCCACTAGCGCTGGCGCGTCGTTGGCGGCGCTGGCGCGATGGGCGCGCGCCAGCATCGGCGCGTCGTAGCGGCTGACCGGGCCGGCCAGCAGGCCGCGCAGCCAGTGCTCGGCGCTGGCGCGGTCGTGGATCTGGCCCAGATCAATGGCGGTTTCCAGCCCTTGCGAGTAGCTGTAGGCGCCAATCGGCAGGCCGGGGCTGGCCAGACGCAGGCATTGCAGGGCGGCCAGCGGGGTCATGCGCTGTCGTCCGGGCTGCCGTCGCGGCGAAACTGGTGCAGGCGCGGCGCGTACTGAAACACGCTGTCCTTGCCGTGCGAGTGGTGATGGCCGCCGCCGTAGGCGCCGGATTCCGGCTGGAACGGTGCGTTGAGCGCCTGCACGCTGACGCCCAGTTGATCGAGCATGGCGTGCAGCACGCTGTCTTCGGCCAGGCGCAGCCAGCCCTCGCCCACTTGCACCGGCACATGGCGGTTGCCCAGGTGGTAGGCGGCGCGGGTGAGTTCGCGCGCGTCGGCGGCGGTGACGTGCAGCAACGGCTCGGGCAGGGCGCGCACGCGCGCCACCCGGCCGTCGTTGGCCAGCAGGCGGTCGCCGTCGGCCAGCGGCGGGCTGCCGGCGGCCAGAAACAGCGCCACGTCCTCGCCGTCGGCGCTGCGGGTGCGCAGCCGGGTTTTGCAGCGCAGCTCGTGGGTCATGGCCAGTTCGGCGTCCCAGTGTTCGCCGGGCTCGGCGTGTCGGGTCAGGGTGAGCATGGGCGGCCTCAGAACAGAAAATACCGCTGCGCCATCGGCAGCACCTCGGCCGGCTCGCACCACAGCAGCTCGCCGTTGGCGCGCACCTGATAGGTTTGCGGATCGACGCTGATGTCCGGCAGCCAGTTGTTGTGGATCAGGTCGGTTTTTTGCACGCTGCGGCAGCCCTGCACCGCCACCAGGCGCTTGGCCAGGCCAAGTTGCTGGCCGATATTGGCGTCCAGCGCGGCTTGCGAGACAAAGGTCACCGAGGTGGCGGTCATCGCCGCGCCAAAAGCGCCGAACATCGGCCGGTAGTGCACCGGCTGCGGGGTGGGGATGCTGGCGTTGGCGTCGCCCATGGCGGCGGCGGCGATCATGCCGCCCTTGAGGATCAGGCTGGGCTTGACGCCAAAAAACGCCGGCTTCCACAGCACCAGGTCAGCCAGCTTGCCGACTTCGACGCTGCCCACCTCGTGCGCCACGCCGTGGGTGAGCGCCGGGTTGATGGTGTATTTGGCGATGTAGCGCTTGGCGCGGAAGTTGTCATTGCCCGGGCCGTCGTCCGGCAGCGCGCCGCGCTGGCGCTTCATTTTGTCGGCGGTTTGCCAGCAGCGTAAAATCACCTCGCCCACCCGGCCCATGGCCTGGCTGTCGGACGAAATCATCGAAAACGCCCCCAGATCGTGCAGGATGTCTTCGGCGGCGATGGTTTCCCGGCGGATGCGGCTTTCGGCAAAAGCCACGTCTTCGGCAATGCTCGGGTCGAGGTGGTGGCACACCATCAGCATGTCCAGATGCTCGTCGATGGTGTTCACCGTGTACGGCCGGGTGGGGTTGGTCGAGCTGGGCAGCACATTGGGCTGGCCGCAGGCCTTGATGATGTCCGGGGCATGGCCGCCGCCTGCGCCTTCGGTGTGGTAGGTGTGAATCACCCGACCCTTGAAGGCGGCAAAGGTGGCTTCGACAAAGCCGGATTCGTTCAGCGTGTCGGTGTGGATGGCCACCTGCACGTCCATTTCGTCGGCCACCGACAGGCAGTTGTCGATGGCGGCCGGGGTGGTGCCCCAGTCTTCATGCAGCTTCAGGCCGATGGCGCCGGCGCGCACCTGCTCGCGCAGCGGCTCGGGCAGGCTGGCGTTGCCCTTGCCGGTAAAGCCCAGGTTCATCGGGAAGCTGTCCGCCGCCTTGAGCATCTGCGCCAGATGCCACGGCCCCGAGGTGCAGGTGGTGGCGTTGGTGCCGGTGGCCGGGCCGGTGCCGCCGCCAATCATGGTGGTGACGCCGCTCATCAGCGCTTCTTCGATTTGCTGCGGGCAGATGAAGTGAATATGGGTGTCGATGCCGCCCGCAGTGATGATGCAGCCTTCGCCGGCAATAATCTCGGTGGACGCGCCAATCAGCAGCGTCACGCCGGGTTGAATATCCGGGTTGCCGGCCTTGCCGATGCCGGCAATGCGCCCGGCCTTCAGGCCGATGTCGGCCTTGACGATGCCCCAGTGGTCCAGAATCAGCGCATTGGTGATCACCGTGTCCATCACCTCGGCGGCCAGCGCCTGACCCTGGCCCATGCCGTCGCGAATCACCTTGCCGCCGCCGAATTTGACTTCTTCGCCGTACACGGTGAAATCCTGCTCGACTTCGATCCACAGCTCGGTGTCGGCCAGCCGCACCTTGTCGCCCACGGTCGGGCCGAACATCTCGGCGTAGGCTTGTCTGCTCAGTTTCATAGCGCCCCCATCACCTTGCCCTGAAATCCATACACCCGGCGCGCGCCGGCCAGCTCGACCAGCTCGACGGTGCGGGTTTGCCCCGGCTCAAAGCGCACGGCGGCGCCGGATGGAATGTTCAGCCGAAAGCCGCGCGCGGCGGCGCGGTCAAATTGCAGGGCGTCGTTGGTTTCAAAAAAATGGTAGTGCGAGCCCACCTGAATGGGCCGGTCGCCGCTATTGGCCACCACCAGGGTGATGCAGGCGCGGCCGGCGTTCAGTTCGATCTCGCCGTCAGCGGCGCGGATTTCTCCGGGAATCATGGCGTGTGTCCTTTGCGGGTTCAGACGATGGGCTGGTGAACGGTGACCAGCTTGGTGCCGTCGGGAAAGGTGGCTTCCACCTGGATGTCGCTGATCATCTCGGCCACGCCGTCCATCACGTCGGCGCGGGTGAGCAGGGTGGTGCCTTCGTGCATCAGCTCGGCCACCGTGCGGCCATCGCGCGCGCCTTCCATGATCGCCGCCGACAGATAGGCCACGGCTTCCGGGTAGTTCAGCTTCAGGCCGCGCGCCTTGCGCCGCTCGGCCAGCAAGGCGGCAGTGAACAGCAAGAGCTTGTCTTTTTCGCGGGGCGTCAGTTCCATGCGGGTTCCTTCATTGTGATCGGTGCATTGATCGGATTTGCGTTGTTCAATCTGGCCCGGCGCGCCGGGCAGTGGGCAAGGCAACTGCCACGTTATCAAGTGCGCCAGATGCGCGGCGCGTGCGCCGGGCGTTGCAGCCAATGGGGGCGCAGCGCTGTCCACAGTGCGCGTTGCCAGGCCAGCGCCGCTTCGGCGGAGTCACCCAGCCAGCGCGCCAGCCAGACGCCGGGCAGTTGCGTGCAGGCGGCGTGGCCGTGTTCGGCGCAGCAGGCGCGCGCCAGCGCCATGGCGGGTTCGTCCAGTTCGGGGCCGGCCCACAGCAGGGTGGCGGCCACACCGTGGCCGGCCAGGCCGGCGGCGGCGTCCAGCAGGGGGTCGTCGCCGTCCAGCCATAGCTGTTCGTGCCAGATTAATTGGCCATTGCGCCACAGTTCGCTGTGCTGTGCCCAGTGGCCGCAAGCAAAACGTTCGCCAGCGGCGGGCCGGCCCAGGCACACCACGTCGCCCCACAGCAGGCGGGCGTCGCCGGCCAGTTCGATATGGGCGCTGAGTTCGGCGCGCGCGCCAGAAAACAGGATGGTTTCTTGCGGCAGCCATTCCAGCACCGCGCCAGCGGCCAGGCGGGCGCTGAGGGTTTGTTGCGCCGGGGTGTGCTGGCAGCGATACCATTTGGCGGCGCCGGGGCTGGTGAGCAGGGCGTGGCTGTCGGGGCCGAGGTCGAGGTCCAGGCGCAGGTGGTCGCCGCCGGCGATGCCGCCGGGCGGGTGGACGATGATGTGGTGGCAGACGTCCGGGCCTTCGGGGTGGAAGTGTTTTTGCACCCGCAGCGGGCCGCGATGCCAGCGCCGGCTGGGCAGGCTGGCGCCGTCGCGGCGCTGGTAGGCCAGTTCCAGTTCGGCTTGCCAGCCGGTGTGCCAGGGGGGCGTGGCGTGGGCGTTCATGGGGGTCTCTGGTAAATAGGGGGATTGTCCCGGATTTGTTGGGCTTGGCAAGCGGGGAGGGCGCATGTGGGGTATTGGGGTGGGTGAATAGTGAAAAGGGAGCCGCGCTGTCGCGCGGGGACTGATTTTGGGCGGGAGTGCGTCCCGCAGCCGCCCTACTTTCTTTGCTTCGCCAAAGAAAGTAGGCAAAGAAAGGCGACCCCAGGACGCCCGCCCGTCCGCCGCCTGCGGCGTCGGTGGTCCCTTGCGCTTCTCGCCAGCCCGGGCCGTCCCGGAATGGCGCGCCGCCTGCGGCGTCGCTTAGCCGGGCCGGACTGCCCCCGGGCTGGCTGCGATGCTCAGCGGGCTTTATGGGGCCCAAACCCGGTTAAGCGCAGCGGGCTGCGCGTTGTAACTTGGTTTGGCGCGGGTTTAGCATCGCTCACAAAACACAACGAGCTGGCCCCATTGCTTCACCTCTGTCCCCACGATTTCCCTCATCCTTGTTTCCACTTACATAGCGTCGCTCACAAAACCCAGCGAAGCGGTCCTGGCTAGGCGCGCGACCGCAGACAGTACGGGTAGTACGGCAAGGTCGGGCAACAACGCCAGGAGGGTTTTGTGAGCGGCGCTAAATCGCCAGCAGTTCCCGCACGCCCTCCTTGGCCATATCTTCGCCGCGCCCCTGGCGGATGATTTCGCCGCGTGACATCACCAGGTATTGGTCGGCGAGTTGTTCGGCGAAGTCGTAATACTGTTCCACCAGCAGGATGGCCATGTCGCCGCGTTGGGCGAGTTGGCGGATGACTTCGCCGATTTGTTTGATGATGGATGGTTGGATGCCTTCGGTGGGTTCGTCCAGGATCAGCAGTTTGGGTTGGCTGACCAGGGCGCGGCCGATGGCGAGTTGTTGTTGCTGGCCGCCGGATAAATCTCCGCCACGGCGGTGTTTCATGTCGGCCAGCACCGGGAACATCTGGTAAACAAAGTCGGGGATGTCGCGCCCGGTTTTGCCCGAGAAGCGCGCCAGGCCCATTTTCAGGTTTTCTTCGACGGTGAGGCGGGCGAAGACTTCCCGGCCTTGCGGCACGTAGGCGACGGCTTGGGCCACGCGCTGGTGCGGGGCAGTATTATTCAGGCGTTTGCCTTGCCAGACGATTTCGCCGCTGCGCGCCGGGATTTGCCCCATCAGGCATTTGAGCAGGGTGCTTTTGCCCACGCCGTTGCGGCCCAGCAGGCAGGTGGTTTGGCCGATGGGCGCGGTGAAGCTGATGTCGCGCAGGATGTGGCTGCCGCCATAGTATTGGTTGAGAGCGTCCACTTTCAGCATGGTTATGCGCTTTCTTTCAGCGGGCCGCGTCAGCGGCCCAGGTAGACTTCAATCACCCGCTCGTCGGCTTGCACCTGGGCCAGGCTGCCTTCGGCCAGCACGCTGCCTTCGGCCAGCACGGTGACTTTTTCGGCGATGGCGCCGACAAAGGCCATGTCGTGCTCGACCACCATCAGCGAGTGCTTGCCCTTGAGGGTGAGCAGGAGTTCGGCGGTTTTTTCGGTTTCGGCGTCGGTCATGCCGGCTACGGGTTCGTCCAGCAGCAAGAGCTTGGGCTCTTGCGCCAGCAGCATGCCGATTTCCAGCCATTGCTTTTGCCCGTGCGAGAGCAGGCCGGCTTCGCGCTGGCGTTGCTCGCCCAGGCGGATCAGCCCCAGCAGCTCGTCGATGCGGTCGCGCTGTTGGCCGGAGAGCCGGGCGCGCAGGCTGGCCCAGACTGATTTATCGGTTTTCAGGGCGATTTCCAGGTTTTCCGCCACGGTCATCGCCTCGAACACCGTCGGCTTCTGGAATTTGCGGCCAATGCCAATCTGGGCGATGGTCGGTTCGTTCAGCCGGGTGAGGTCGATGGTCTGGCCAAAAAATGCCGTGCCGGCGTCCGGGCGGGTTTTGCCGGTGATGACGTCCATCATGGTGGTCTTGCCGGCGCCATTGGGGCCGATGATGCAGCGCAGCTCGCCCACGGCGATGTCCAGGGTGAGTTTGTTCAGCGCCCGAAAGCCGTCAAAACTCACCGTGATATCGTCCAGATACAAAATATCGCCGTGGCGGGTGTCCAGTTGGCTGGCGTCCACCGGACGGGCCAGGCCGGTGGCCTCGCCTTCCCAGCCAAAGTCTTCGCCAGTGGCGGCGTCGGTGCGCGGGCTCATGTGGAAGCTCCTTTGCGGGTGAGCAGGCCCATCACCCCACGCGGCAGGAACAGCGTGACGGCGATGAACAAAAAGCCCAGAAAAAACAGCCAGTATTCGGGAAACGCCACGGTGAACCAGCTCTTGGCCAGGTTGATCAGCCCGGCGCCCAGCAGCGGGCCAATCAGCGTGCCGCGCCCGCCCACCGCCACCCAGATGGCGATTTCAATCGAGTTGCCCGGCGACATTTCCGAGGGGTTGATAATGCCCACCTGCGGCACGTACAGCGCGCCGGCTACGCCGCAAATCACCGCCGACAACACCCAGATGAACAGCTTGTAGCCCAGCGGGTTGTAGCCGCAGAACATCAGCCGCGATTCGGCGTCGCGCACGGCGGTGAGGATGCGGCCGAATTTGGAGCGGGTGAGCTTCCAGCCGCCGTACAGCGCCAGCACCAGCAGCAGCACGGTGAGCAAAAACAGCACGGCGCGGGTGGCCGGGGCCGCCACCGGAAAGCCCAGAATGCGCTTGAAGTCGGTAAAGCCGTTATTGCCGCCAAAGCCGGTTTCGTTACGAAAAAACAGCAACATGGCGGCAAAGGTCAGCGCCTGGGTCATGATCGAGAAATACACCCCCTTGATGCGCGAGCGAAACGCCAGCCAGCCAAAGCCCAGCGCCAACAGGCCAGGAACCAGCACCACCAGCAGCATGGACCAGACAAAGCTGTCGGTGCCTTGCCAGTACCACGGCAGGGTTTTCCAGTCGAGAAACACCATGAAGTCCGGCAGGTCGCTTTGGTAATTGCCGTCGCGGCCAATCTGGCGCATCAGATACATGCCCATGCCATAGCCGCCCAGGGCAAAAAACAGCCCATGGCCCAGGCTGAGCAGGCCGGTGTAGCCCCACACCAGATCCATGGCCAGCGCGACAATCGCGTAGCACAGAATCTTGCCGGCCAGGGTCAGCGTGTAGGCCGACACATGCAGGGCGTGGCTCTCTGGCAACAGGTGCATGATGGGCAGGGCGACCAGGCTGGCCAGCGCCAGCCCGCCCAGCAGGCGCGCCTGCGCCGGGCCGAGTGCGCCAATCAGGCGTTGTGAATACGGTTGATGCATGCTCTGGCTCCTAGTCGATCACCCGGCCCTTGAGGGCAAACAGGCCTTGCGGACGTTTCTGGATGAACAGGATGATGAAGGCGAGGATGGCGATTTTGCCCAGCACGGCGCCCACTTGCGGCTCGAGGATTTTATTGACCATGCCCAGGCCCATCGCCCCCACCACGGTGCCGGCCAGTTGGCCGACGCCACCCAGCACCACCACCATGAAGCTGTCAACGATATAACCCTGGCCCAGGTCGGGGCCGACGTTGCCAATCTGGCTTAGCGCCACCCCGCCCAGCCCGGCAATGCCCGAGCCCAGGCCAAAGGCCAGCATGTCCACCCGGCCGGTGGGCACGCCCACGCAGTCGGCCATGCGGCGGTTTTGCGTCACCGCGCGGACAAACAGCCCCAGCCGGGTTTTGTTCAGCAGCAGCCAGGTCAGCAGCAGCACCGCCAGCACAAAGCCGATAATGGCGATGCGGTTATACGGCAGGGTCAGCGCGGCGTTGAGCTGCCAGCCGCCAGACAGCCAGTCCGGGTTGGCCACTTCTACGTTTTGCGCGCCAAACAGCACGCGCACGCTTTGCATCAGCATCAGGCTGATGCCCCAGGTGGCCAGCAGGGTTTCCAGCGGGCGGCCATACAGATGGCGAATCACCAGCCGTTCCAGCGCCATGCCAATCAGCGCAGTCACCACAAACGCCACCGGCAGCGCGGCAATCAGGTAGGCGCCAAACTGCTCGGGCCAGTATTGGCGAAACAGCATTTGCACCACATAAGTGGAATACGCGCCCAGCATCAGCATCTCGCCGTGCGCCATATTGATCACCCCCAGCAGGCCATAGGTGATGGCCAGGCCCAGCGCCGCCAGCAGCAGCACCGAGCCCAGGCTGACGCCGCTGAAGGCGTGGCCGAGCAGCTCGAACATGAACAGGCGGCTGTCCATGGCCTTGACGCTGCTGGCGGCGGCGGCGCGCACGCTGGCGTCGGGCTCGTTGGCCGGCTCGGTCAGCGCTTGCAAGCGGGTGCGCACCGCCGGGTCGGCGCTGTCGGCCAGCGCAATCACCGCTTGTTTGCGTTGCGCGGCGTCGGCATGGCTCAGGCGCAGATTGGCGCTGACCTGGCCGATGGCGGTGCGCACCGCCGGGTCGGTTTCTTGTTTCAGTTGCGCATCCAGCAGCGGCAGCAGCGCGCTGGAGCTGGCGTCGGCCAGGGTGCGCAGCGCCGCCAGCCGGGCGCTGGCTTCTGGCGCGCTCAAGGCGCGCGCGGCGTGGGCGATGTCCAGCGCGGCGCGCACCCGGTTATTCAACGGGATGGCTTCCAGCGTGCTTTCGTCCACCTTCACCGCCTGGCCGCTGTCGGCGTCGGCAAAACCGGCGTCGGTTTGCACATAGGCCTTGCCGTCGGCGTTTTGGTACAGCCGGCCTTCGGCCAGCGCCTGCATCAAGGCCGCCTGCGCCGGCTGGCCTTCGGCCGCCCAGCGTTCGATCAATTCGGCGCGCGCGCCGGCATCGGCTTGCACCAGCGCCTGCGCCGGGCTATCCGCCCAGGCCGGCCAGCACATCAGCAGCGCCAGCCACGGCAAAATGGCGTGCAATAAGCGTGAACGCATGCCCAAATCCTTGGAAAAATTGGAAAAAAACGGGGCGGCCAGCGCCCCGCACAAACACAACCGTGCAGCGGGATGCACGGCGGGCCAGCCTCGGCGGGTATCTACCGCACCAGCCCATCCCTGTGGCCAGGGATAACCAGCGCGCGCCAGTGGCTTCAGGGGAAACCAGCGCACGCCCGGCTAAGAGTCGCTAACAAAACCCAGCGAAGCGGCCCTGGCTAGGCGTGTGACCGCAGACAGTACAAAAGCAGTACGGCAAGGTCACACAACAACGCCAGGGGGTTTTGTTAGCAGCTCTAAGCGTTGCTCACAAAACCCTCCTGGCCTTGTTGTGCCAAGCGACCAGGATGGCTGCCTTGGGTTTTGTGAACCACTCGAAACCGGGGCCGCCGCAGCATGCGGCGGCAAAGAGCATCGCGGCGCGGCGCAGACCATGCTGCACCGCGACGCCAACACAGCGTTCAACCCAATTGGGTGGGGCTGAGCCGCTCTTACTTGCTCTTCACCGGGGTGTCCGGCTTGCCTTCATTGCCGGGGATGAACGGGCTCCACGGCTGGGCGCGCACCGGGGCGGACGTTTTCCACACCACCGAGAACTGGCCATTCGGCTGCACTTCACCAATCATCACCGGCTTGTGCAGATGGTGATTCTTTTCGTCCATCTTCAGGGTGAAGCCAGACGGCGCCTTGAAGCTGATGCCGGCCATCGCCTTGCTCACCGCCGCCACATCGGTGCTGCCGGCCTTCTTGACCGCTTCGGCCCACATATTGATGCCCACATAGGTGGCTTCCATCGGGTCGTTGGTCACCAGCTTGTCGGCGCCGGCCATGCCCTTCTTCTTGGCCCAGGCTTTGTAATCGGCAATCCATTTGCTGTTGACCGGGTTCTTCACGCTCATGAAGTAGTTCCAGGCGGCCAGATGGCCCACCAGCGGCTTGGTGTCGATGCCCTTGAGCTCTTCCTCACCCACCGAGAACGCCACCACCGGCACATCGGTGGCTTTCAGGCCCTGGTTGCCCAGCTCTTTGTAGAACGGCACATTGGAATCGCCGTTGATGGTGGAAATCACCGCCGTCTTGCCGCCAGCGGCAAATTTCTTGATGTTGGCGACAATGGTCTGGTAATCGCTGTGGCCAAACGGGGTGTACACCTCTTGGATGTCGCTATCCTTCACGCCCTTGGATTTCAGGAAGGCGCGCAGAATCTTGTTGGTGGTGCGCGGGTAGACATAGTCGGTGCCCAGCAGGAAGAAGCGCTTGGCCCCGCCGCCGTCCTTGCTCATCAGGTATTCCACCGCCGGAATCGCCTGCTGGTTCGGCGCGGCGCCGGTGTAGAACACATTGGGCGACAGCTCTTCGCCTTCATACTGCACCGGGTAGAACAGCAGACCGTTCAGCTCTTCGTACACCGGCAGCACCGACTTGCGCGACACCGACGTCCAACAGCCAAACGTGACGGCCACTTTGTCCTTGGTCAGCAACTGACGAGCCTTCTCGGCAAACAACGGCCAGTTGGACGCCGGATCCACCACCACCGGCTCCAGCTTCTTGCCCAGCACGCCACCCTTGGCGTTGATCTCGTCAATGGCGAACAAGGCCATGTCTTTCAGCGAGGTTTCGGAAATCGCCATGGTGCCGGACAGCGAATGCAGCACACCCACCTTGATGGTGTCAGCGGCAAAAGCAGTCGGGGCCATCGCCAGGGCGACAGAAAGGGCAGTGGCTTTCAGAATGAAACGACGGGTCAGCATGGGGGGCGCTCCTGTGTTGGATGTCACGGTGTCTGGGGTGCTGCAACATGGGAGGCAATGTACGGCGGGAGTGCTGCACTGCGGAATACGTCATCTTGCGTATGGGGGTGGGTGACAGCATCCCATTACACACATCTCTTCTGTATTCACGTCAGGAAAGCAAAACGGCCCTCAAGATGGTAAAAAAATAGCCATCTTTTACCATTTTTTGGCTGTTTTGCTGCGCTCGGCTCACTTCCGGGGGCAGGGCACAGCACCCTAAACTTGCACCTTATCCATAAAGAACAATTCAAGTATTTGATTTTAAATGGAAAAATTTCACACTAGAGCAGGGCAGCAGGATGGCAGAAGTGGTAGCAATTTTTTGAGTGGTGAGGCATGATTAAGAGTGTTCACACAGTCAAGCTGAGAGAGTACTGACTAAGAGCGGCTAACAAAACCCAGCGAAGCGATCCTGGCTAGGCGCACGACCGTAGACAGTACAGGTAGTACGGCAAGGTCGTGCAACAACGCCAGGAGGGTTTTGTTAGCCGCTCTAAGGTGATGATCTTCTAAACTTTAAAAATAAAATTGCATCAACCTTCTAAAGGTGCTTAAAGTAAAAAACGCTAGTAAAATTAAGCGCATGAACCAATCCATTCACTACTTTTTGGTATTTTTTGAGAACAGACAACCTTTAAAACAAGACAAATGAAAAATTTAGATATTTATCATGGCACAAGCAAAGAAAACGCTCAAAATATTATTAGCGTGGGGTTTAAGAAAAGTTTAAATGGAGATGAGTACCTAGGCTCCGGCGTATATTTTTTCATTGAGGGTGTTTGTTGCCCCATTACAGCAGGAAAGCGCTGGGCAGGGTCAAAATACAAAAACTCAGCTATAGCAGTAATCAAAGCAAAAATAAATAAAGAGGACTGTGAAATATTGGATCTAAGAGTTGATGAAAATATTAAAAAATTTAATGCGTACAAAGAATATTTTTATGAAAAACTAAAAGAGGAAAATATTGCGCTTGAAATTTTTCCCGAGCGCAGAAGTAACTGGGGTGATAAATACAAGATCGCTAACTTTATAATAGATCACGCTGAGATAGATGTCTTGATAAAAAACGAACACTTCCCAGAGGTTGGTTGCCAACTAGAACAGGAGCAAAAAATCCGAGCTAAAGTCGAAAACTGCACTATTGCAAATGTAACCAATCAATCCAAAATTTTATATACATCTGTTCTGATGCTTTAGTTACGGGGAAAATCATGAGTCACTCACTGGATATAGCACTCAAGAAACTCAAGGAAATGTCAAGGGACGAACTCTTGTTAAGATTAAAAAAACATGAAATTGCGTTTATTGACAATAGCAAACCAAATGGCTTGAATAAATCCAATAACTTTAAAGAAGCAGGAGTTGTTTTGATTTCTTTTTCCACCCCATTAGTCAGAGACTTTCATCAGGAATTTTACGTTAATAACCAATGGCCTCAATTTGCAGAAGCGGCATAAATTATGCAGATAACACTCTTAAAAACTTACGCAGAAGAATTTTCACTAAGCCCTTTTACAGAGGAGGACATTAATGAAGATGAAGTTGATTTCACTATATTTACAGCAATACAAGAAGGAGAGACAGATAAGTTCTTAATCGGCTTTGATTTACTCATTAGAGTTCAACGTAACAATCAATTTTGCACGAGGTATTTGGCTGAATTTAAGAGCAGCGAAAAAATAACGCCAGAACTTTTAGACACCAATTCTTTTTTTCATGTAAACGCACCAGCAATTGCCTATCCATTTATGCGCGCTTTTATAGCAACAGTACTGCTTAATGCAGGATATGAGCCGCCGATGTTACCAGCCGTAAACTTTCAGGAGCTGTATAATATAAAGAGAAGCTCAAATTAACTATACAATTGAGGCACAAGCCCCTCGGTTTCACCAAGAATTTTTGCGGGCAACTAATGTGCCTTTACAAAAACCATATTTATTCTTTGCATTCTAATAAAAATATAATCCAATATATACAAGTTGCCAATGACATAGAGACACATGGTGGTTTATTCACGCACAAATTCAACATATGATGTATGGATAAATCATCAAAATTTTAACATATAACCCAATACTTTACCCTTGTCATGTAAATCACCTTGA
Organism: Rivihabitans pingtungensis; assembly: GCF_003201855.1. GTDB lineage: Bacteria > Pseudomonadota > Gammaproteobacteria > Burkholderiales > Aquaspirillaceae > Rivihabitans > Rivihabitans pingtungensis. Next base: position 94,912 of record NZ_QJKI01000001.1, read on the forward strand.
CTATTCTCACCTCCCTCACCCTAAACAACTTCCGCTGTTTCACGCACCTGGAAGTGGATTTTCACCCCGAGTTCACCGTGTTGATCGCGCCCAATGGCAGCGGCAAGACCACGGTGCTGGATGCTGCCCGTGTGGCGCTGTGGTCTTATGTCAAAGGGTTTGATCTGGCGGGCAAGGGCGCCATGCTGGAGATTGCCGATGTGCGGTTGGCGCCTCGCCCTGATGGGGGAATGGAGCCGCAGTTGCCCGCATGCATCAGTGCGCAAGGAAGTTGGGGCGATGGCGTGGGTGAGCGGGTGTGGACGCAAAGCCGCGAGCGGGTGAAGCCCCGCTCGAATGCGCAGGAAAACCCCGCCGCCAAGCAGTTAAAAGCATTTGCCAGCCAATTGGAGCGGCAGGTGCGCGCGGGTGAGGCGGTGATTTTGCCGCTGGTCAGCTATCTGGGCACGTCGCGCTTGTGGTTTGAGGGGCGTTTTACTTCGGCGGCGAAAGAAGTGACGCTGGAAAACAGCGAGTATTCGCGCACGTCCGGTTATCGGGATTGCCTGACGTATGTGTCCAGTTTCAAGGCATTCTGCGCGTGGTATGGCTGGGTGTTTCGCAGTTATCGTGAAGAGCAGATTTTGGCGCTGGAGCGCAATCAAGCGCTGAGCGATGCCGGTCGGCGTTTTGCCGAGGTGATTGCCGTGGTGACAGCGGCGGTGGATGCGCTGGTGGCAACCGCCACAGGCTGGCATGGGCTCGAATATCGCGCCAGCCAAAATCAGCAGTTGGTGATGCACCATCCTCAGTTTGGCAGCATGCCGGTGGAAATGCTCAGCGACGGCATCCGCAACGCCATTGCCATGGTGGCGGATTTGGCGTTTCGCGCCTATAAGCTTAATCCGCATCTGGGCGCAGAAGCCGCCCGTCAGACGCCGGGCATTGCCTTGATTGATGAAGTGGACATGTTTTTGCACCCAGCGTGGCAGCAAACCATTGTGGCGTCTTTGCGGAGCGCTTTTCCCAGCATCCAGTTTATTGTCACCACGCACAGCCCGCAGGTGCTCAGCACTTTGCCGCGCGAAAATATTCGCGTGATTGAGCACAGCGAGGCTGGCAGCGTGGCGCGCATGCCGGATTTTAGCCCGCTGGCGCACGAATCAGGCGCGGCGCTGGCTAAGGTGATGGGGGTGCATCAAGAGCCGCCGCTGGCGATTCAGGATGACATCCGCCAATTTGAGCAATGCGTGCGCGCCAATCAGGAACATAGCGACTCAGCCCGCGCATTGCGCGCCAAGCTGGATGCGGCAGGCTATCAATTTCATGACAGCGATTTGGCCACTTGGCGATTTTTGGCTGGCCACCGGGCAGCAGGAGGCAAACCCGCATGATTGAACTGCAACACCGGGCCGTGCCCACCGCTGCGCTCAGCCAGTTTGTGGCGGCCCACCCAGGGCTGAGCCCAGCGGATTTTTCCAGCCATGCGTTTCAACCGGTCAAGCTGCAAGTCAAGGCCGACCTGAATGCCGATCAGGGCGGCTTGTGCGCCTATTGTGAAAAACCCTTGGCGCCAAGCGAAGGCCAAATAGACCACATCAAGCCCAAGGAGGGCCCGGAGGGCCATCCGCATTTGTGCTTTAGCTACAGCAATTACGCCCACAGCTGCATCAACCCAAAAACCTGTGGACAGCATAAAAAATCAGGCCTGTTGCCCATTGAGCCACAGCCAGGCTGCAATGCGGAGTGGGTGCTGTCCACCGATGGAACCATCATGCCGATAGCCGGGCTGAGCAGGCAGCGTCGCCATGCTGTGGTGCAAACACGCGATATGCTGGGCTTGAACAAAGACGCCAATCTGGTGGACGAGCGCAAACGGTGGTTGGCCAGTGTGCTGGCCGTCGGGCAAGCACAGCCGCAGGATATGCATTTGTTTTTGCAGGCAGCGCCCTATCGCCACATTCTGGCCACGGCGTTGCTGTAGACCGCGCGCGGGTTTCGGATTGGGGCGACGCCCAGAATGGCGGTCAGGCGGGCCGCCTCACCCGGTGCGCATGGTTCAAAAAACGCCGCCATGAAGAGGCCGTGCAATGGGGGATCAGGCGTTGTGCGGTCGGCTATCTGGTTTGACCGGCTGATTGTCTTTGTTGCACCCACGTTGGTACTGGGCCCAGCGCGGGCGCGGTTTCTACTTCAAAAATCAGCTCCAGCAAGCCGGTGATATCGGCATCGACTTGCTCTTGCGGCATGGCCAGTCGCGACTTCATATAAATGGGCGTATTTTGTTCAAAGTCGCCGACAGAAATCACGATGTACTTACTGTTCTGCTCGCCCTGCACCAGCATATCCCCTTGAATCAGCATGGTTTCCCAGCCCACTCCGGCTTTGCGCATATCGGCTTTTTCTGCGTAATGACGGTCACACACCAGCAACACGCGTTGCGCCTTGATCAATTCGTTGGTCATCCATTGCGGCACATCCATGCCCGGTTTCAAATGAAAATGATCCAGGCGTGCATCCACGCCGTTCTGACGCAATTGGCGAGCCAGCGCCACCACCCAGGTTTTGACTTTGGGGTCTTTGTGTGAATAAGACAAAAATACGCGCGGGTGTTCTGGCTCGGCGCTGACCGTGGCGGCGGCTGTCAAGTAGTGCGACTGAAGCATCTCGGCCAGTCGCAGATCGGGTACGTATACGGTATAGCGGCCAGGATCACCGGCAAATTGGGTTTGATAGAGCGCCAACACATCCACAGCCTGCAAGCCGCCAGCGCCAATGCCCAGCAAGGGCAGGTTGACTTGAGACAAATCATGGGCATGACGAAAATGGCTAATACGTTGGGTAATGTGGGTTATCACTTCTGCTGTTGAGCCGCCCTGTACCGCGTTCACCGAAGCGGCATAGCCCACGCAGTCTGCTTTTGCGTAGCTGTTCTGGATTGATGAAAAAAATACCTCGCCAAATGGAATGTGCTGCTTGGGGAATGGCAAGTCATGCTGATGTATTTCATAGCCTACCCAGCCTGTCACGCCGCCTTTGTTATTACAAGGCAAGATGAGCAAATCACATTTATCGTCAAATACACTACCGGGTTTGATAGTTAGCATAGTAATTTCCTGAAGGTCATAATGTGTGTGATTTTCGTGTCTCCTCTCACTCCACCATCTGCGCCACCACCGCCTGCGCCACGCGGCGGAAGTGTTCGACAATCGGCGAGCGGGCTGGGTCTGGCGTCAGCAGGCACAGATCAAGTTGCGGGGCGTCCAGGGTGGGGCGGCAAGCAACGCCGGGGCGGGGTTGGCGGCTGGCGGAGCGGGGGATGAACAAGAGGCCCAGGCCGGCGGCCACCAGGGCAAAGCCGGTGTGCAGGTCGCGCACATGCTGGACAATGCGCGGCTGAAAATCAGCGCGGCGGTACAGCTCCAGCATATGGCCGCCGTCGGCGGCGTCGATGGTGATGAACGGCGCGCCAGAGAGTTCGGCCAGGCTGAGCGCTTCGCGCCGGGTGAAGGGATGGCGGCTGGGCAGCGCCAGCCAGGTGGGTTCGTCCAGCAGCACATCGCAGCACAGCCCGGCTTGCGGGCTGGCCGGACGCACCAGGCCGGCGTCCAGCTGGCCGCTGCGCAGGCCGGCCAGTTGCGCGTCGGGCGGGGCTTCTTGCAGTTGCAGCTCCACCTCGGGAAAGTCGGCGTGAAAGCGGGCAACGATGGCCGGCAGCACCGAAAACACCGCCGAGCCGACATAGGCCACCCGCAACAGCCCGCGCTCGCCGCGCGCCGCCGCTTGGGCGGCGCCGATGGCGGCGTGCAGGTCGGCCAGCAGCTGACGGGCCGGGGCCAGCAGCGCCTGGCCAGCCGGGGTCAGCGCCACTTTGCGGCTGTGGCGCTCGAACACCGCCACGCCCAGCGCGTCTTCCAGTTGCTGAATGGCCTGCGACAGCGGCGGCTGTGACATGCACAGCCGCTCGGCGGCGCGGCCAAAGTGCAGGGTGTCGGCCACCGCCAGAAAATAGCGCAGGTGACGAAGTTCAATGCGGGACAGGGCGGTCATGGCGGCGCGGACGCGTGGCGGGAGCGCCATGATAGCAAGCGCCGCGCGGGCGCAGCAGCCCTGGCCGTTGGCTTGCCTATTCAGGAGGAAGCTCGCCAACTGCTCAGGTTGGTGATGCGCCGGCTGGCCCAACCTTCCTGATCTTGTGGTGTGGCCTTGCTGTCGTACCAAGACGAGTGCCGCGCGCACGCTAAGAGTCGCTAACAAAACCCAGCGCAGCGTTCCTGGCTAGGCGTGTGACCGCAGACAGTACAAGTAGTACGACAAGGTCACACAACAACGCCAGGAGGGTTTTGTTAGCGGCTCTAAATAGGCCCGGCTTGGTGGCCTATGGTGAAGGTGCAGTTGTTTCTGTGCGCCGCGCCGATTTCCTTTACAATTTTTTTCCTGACTTTTGCTGACACCTGAATACAACACCATGACCACTCCTCGCGCCTATCATTTGGTGAATGTATTTGCCGAAACCCGCTTTGGTGGCAACCCGCTGGCGGTGTTCGAAGATGGCTCCGGGCTGACGGATGCCGAGATGCAGGCGATTGCCGCGCAGATGAATCTGTCCGAAACGGTGTTTCTGTTTCCGCCACGTCTGCCGGGCTGTGATGCCCATGTGCGCATTTTTACCCCCGGCTATGAGCTGCCGTTTGCCGGCCATCCCACCTTGGGCAGTGCGGCCATGGTGCGCCGGCTGGGGCGTGGTGGCGATCATGTGCAGCTGGGGATGGCCGCCGGGGTGTTTCCGGTTCGTGCCGAAGGCGAGCGCTGGCAACTGGCCGCCAAGTCGCCAGTGGCGCAGCCCTGGGTGACCCACACCCACCATCTGGCGGGTGCGCTGGGCCTGTCGCCCAACGAAGTGCGTGCCGCCCGGCTGATTGACTGCGGCACCGAGCAATTGCTGGTAGAAGTCTGTTGCCGTGAGGCCGTATTGAACTGTCGCCCGGACGCCCGCCTGCTGGAAGCGTATTGTCGCAATCGTCAGGGCGTGGCCATGGCCTACGTCTGGCATATCGAGCAGGGCGTGGCCACCGTACGCTTGTTTTTTACCCACCATGGCCAAGTGGTGGAAGACCCTGGCACTGGCTCGGCCTGCGCCAATCTGGGCGGCTGGCTGCAACTGGCCGGCAAGCACCCGCTGACTTTGCGGGTGGAGCAGGGCCACGCGCTGAAGCGGCCGAACGTGCTGCATCTGGCGGTGGATGCCGCCGGGGAAATCACCGTGGCCGGCGAGGTGATCTGGCTGGGGCAGGGGGTGTTGCATGTGTGAGCGCGCATGGGCGGCGCCACGCGGCTGATAACACACCTGGTGCAGGCGCACGCCACAGAAGGGTGGCAAGGTGATGTCGCGCTGCTACCCAGCGCAACGCGCCTGGTCAGGTGCGCGACCGCGGACAGGACGAGAGTGCCACAACGCCAGGCGCTTAGAGTCGCTAACAAAACCCAGCGAAGCGGTCCTGGCTAGGCGTGTGACCGCAGACAGTACAAGTAGTACGACAAGGTCACACAACAACGCCAGGGGGTTTTGTTAGCGGCTCTTAAGCGGACAAGGTGCCCAGCACCTGCACCATTTCGGCCACGCCAGTTTCGATCTGCGCCGGGTTGAGTGCGGCAAAGCCCAGCAGCAGGCCGGGCGGCGGCTGGCGGGCTATTCGGTAAAACGACAAGGGCCGCGCTTCGATGCCAGCCGCTGCCAGTTGGCGGGAAACCGCCCGGTCGTCCCAGTGGGCCGGCAGCCAGGCGGCGGCATCCAGCCCGGTGTTGATGGGCGGCAGATCCAGCACGCCGGCCAGCTCGCGCCGGCATGCCTGTTGCAGGCAGTCGGCGCGCTCGGCGTACAACAGGCGCATGCGGCGCCAGTGCCTGCGCGGCCGCCACGTCCAGGCCATGCGCATCCACCGGCGCGGCCATCACTTGCGCGCCAGTGGCGGCAAACACATCACGTGCGCCGGGGTGGCCAGGGTCTTCCATCCATACTGCGTCGCCAGGGTCCAGCAACAGCCGCGCGCAGATATCCAACCCTTGTTGGGCGCTGGCGACAATCAGGATCTGTTCCGGCTGGCAGACGATTTTTTGTGCGTAGCGCAGATGCTCGGCAATCGCCTGACGCAAGGCCAGCTCGCCCATCGGGTCGGCGTAGCCCAGGCTGCTCGGGCGCAGGGCTTGTTCGCGGCGGGCGACAATGCCATTCCATACCGCCAGCGGAAAGGCGTTCAGGTCGGGGTGGTTGGCGCGAAAGGCGCGCAAGGGCGCGCCGGCTTCGCGCGGAAATGGCGAGTCGGCCAGGCGCTGGCCCGCGTGCGACAAGCGCAGCGCCGTGCTGGCTGGCACGCGCGGGGTGGGCTGCGGCGCCGGCAGGCGGGTGGCCACTGTGGTGCCACGCCCTACCGCGCCATGCAGATAGCCTTCGGCGCTCAGTTGCTCGTACACCGCCAGCACCGTGCTGCGCGACACGCCTTGCTGGCGCGCCAGTTCGCGGCTGGGTGGCAGTCGTGCGCCAGCGGGCAGGCGGCCGCTGAGCAAGGCCGCGCGCAGCTCTTGATACAACCAGTGTTGCAGGGTCTGGCCAGCCGGGCGCGGGCCCAGGGCAAGTTCGAGTTCGGCGGCGCGGCGCATTGGTGGGGCTCACAGGCAAATTGGCCTGATGATTTTGCCGCTAAATGGCTATGTTTGTCAGGCCAATTTGCCGCTAAGCTGGCCGGTGTGTTGATCCCATCCCCCGATCAGGAGAATGACCATGCAAGCCCGTTTTGATGTTGGCGCGGTGGCGCCGGAAGGTTTTCAGGCGATGTACGGCGTGCACCAGTATGTGGACCACAGCGGCCTGCCGCTGCGGCTGCTGGAGCTGTTGCGCCTGCGCGTGTCGCAGCTGAATGGCTGCGCCTTTTGCCTGGCTATGCACACGCCGCTGGCGCGCCGCCACGGCGTGACTGAGGCTGAACTCACCCTGTTGCCGGCCTGGCGCGAAGCCCTGACACTGTCTGCTGCCGAGCGCGCCACGCTGGCCTGGGCCGAGGCGTTGACCCAGCTCACCCCGCTGGGCGTGGACGACGCGCTGTATGCCGAGATGCAGGTGCATTTCGACAGCAAGCAGATTGCCGACCTCAGCTTTGCCGTGGCGGAAATCAACGCCTGGAACCGGCTGATGGTGGCCTCGCGTACGCCGCCGCAGTAAGCGCCGCTCACCAAACCCTCCTGGCGTTGTGACCGATATGGTCTGCGGTCACATGCCTGGCCATCATCGCTGCACGGGGTTTTGTGCGCGGCGCTTGGCCAGGGGATAAGGTGACATGATGTGAAGGCCCGCAGCCCATTCCCTCACCGCGAAACCTGACATGTAATTGTCCCGGAAAACCTTGCACATCAATGCTATAATCGCCCGCTTTTTTCTGCGGAGCCTGCGATGCGTGCGAATGCCTGTGGCGTTGACTTTGGCACTTCCAATTCCACCGTGGGCTGGTTGCGCCCGGACGCCGACGTCTTGCTGGCGCTGGAGGACGGCAAGGCCACGCTGCCCTCGGTGGTGTTTTTCAACGCCGAAGAAGACCACACCGTGTTTGGCCGCCAGGCGCTGGCCGAGTATCTGGATGGCTACGAAGGCCGGCTGATGCGCTCGCTGAAAAGCATTCTGGGCACCGGCCTGGTCAATGGCCAGACCGAAGTCAATGGCCAGGCGCTGCGCTTTATCGACCTGCTCTCTTTATTTATCCGCACCCTGAAAGCCCGCGCCGAAACCAGCGCCGGGCGCGAGTTCAGCCAGGTGGTGTTTGGCCGACCGGTGTTTTTTGTCGATGACGACGCCCAGGCCGACCAACTGGCACAGGACACCCTGGCTGACATCGCCCGTCGCGCCGGGTTTAGCGAGATTGAATTCCAGTTTGAGCCGATTGCCGCCGCGTTTGACTACGAAAGCCAGATCGAGCGCGAGGCGCTGGTGCTGATTGTCGATATCGGCGGCGGCACCTCGGACTTTTCGCTGCTGCGCCTCTCGCCCGAGCGACGCGGCCAGCTGGATCGCGCCAGTGATATTCTGGCCAGCGGCGGCGTGCACATCGGCGGCACGGACTTTGACCGCCAGCTCAGCCTGCAATCGGTGATGCCGCTGCTGGGCTATCGCTCGCTGCTGCAAAACGGCGTGGAAGTGCCGTCCAGCTATTATTTCAACCTGGCTACCTGGCACACCATCAACTTTGCCTACACCCGACAAGTGCAGGCCGAATTGCAGGCGGTGCGCCGCGAGGCCGGCGAGCGCCACAAGCTGGACCGGCTGCTGGCCTTGATTGACCAGCGCGCCGGCCACTGGCTGGCCATTCAAGTGGAAGCCGCCAAGATCGCCCTGTCCAGCAGCGAGCAGCACACCATGGACCTGGCTCAGCTGGAAGCCAGGCTGAGCTGCCTGGTGGCGCGTGAGGAATTCGACCAGGCCATCGACAGCTTGCTGGCACGCATCGAAACCACCCTGAGCCGCCTGCTGGCCGATGCGCAACTGCGTGCTGCCCAGGTAGACACGGTGTTTTTTACCGGCGGCGCCAGCGGCGTGCCCTTGCTGCGCCAGCGCGTGGCGGCGATGTTCCCCGCCGCGCGTGTGGTGGAAGGCGACCGCGACGGCAGCATTGGCCGTGGCCTGGCGCGCGACGCCGCCTGCCGCTTTGCTTAGCACCGCGCCGTCAACACTGTAAAGATCGTCACACCCTGCGTGGCCAGGAAGCTAGCGTGTGGATTTTGCCGTGTTTGGCGGTGTATCACACTGGCCGATTGAGCCTCAGACCGCCCGCGCCAAAAGCGGGCTGCCGCCTTGTGATACACTGAACGCCGTTTTTAACCCTCCCGCCTGCACGAGCCCACCATGTCTGGAAATACCTTCGGCCTGTTGTTCACCGTCACCTCCTTTGGCGAAAGCCACGGCCCGGCTATTGGCTGCGTGGTGGATGGCTGCCCGCCGGGCATGGCGCTGGACGCCGCGTGGATTCAGGCCGAACTGGACCGCCGCAAGCCTGGCACCAGCCGTCACGTCACCCAGCGCCGCGAGCCGGACGAGGTGGAGATTCTGTCGGGTGTGTTTGAGGGCAAAACCACCGGCACGCCGATTGCGCTGTTGATCCGCAACACCGACCAGCGCAGCAAGGACTATGGCAATATCGCCGACACCTTCCGCCCCGGCCATGCCGATTACACCTACTGGCACAAATACGGCATCCGCGACCCGCGCGGCGGCGGGCGCTCGTCAGCGCGGGAAACCGCCGTGCGCGTGGCGGCCGGGGCGATTGCCAAAAAATGGCTGGCCGAGCAATTCGGCATTGTCATCCGTGGCCACATGACCCAGATCGGCGAAAAAATCATTCCGTTTGCCAGCTGGGACGAAGTGAACAGCAACCCGTTTTTTGCCGCCGACGCCAGCGTGGTGCCCGAGCTGGAAGCCTATATGGACAGCATTCGCAAAAGCCTGGATTCAATTGGCGCGCGGCTGCGTGTGGTGGCCGAGAATGTGCCGGTGGGTTGGGGCGAGCCGGTGTTTGACCGCCTGGACGCCGACATTGCCCACGCCATGATGAGCATCAACGCAGTCAAGGGTGTGGAAATCGGCGCCGGTTTTGGCTGTGTCACGCAAAAAGGCAGCGAGCACGGCGACGAGCTCACCCCGCAAGGTTTTGCCAGCAACCACGCCGGGGGCATTTTGGGCGGGATTTCCACCGGCCAGGACATCGAAGTCTCGATCGCCATCAAGCCCACTTCGTCCATCGCCCAGCCGCGCCGCTCGATCAACAAGGCCGGCGAAGCCATCGAAATGGAAACCCACGGCCGCCATGACCCCTGCGTGGGCATCCGCGCCACGCCGATTGCCGAAGCCATGCTGGCGCTGACGCTGATCGACCACGCGCTGCGCCACCGCGCCCAGTGCGGCGATGTGCGGGTGGATACGCCCAATATTGCCCGACGCGGCTGAGTGCGGCGGTTTGCCCGCAGTCAATAAAAAACCCGGCCTTGGCCGGGTTTTTTTTACGTACACCGTCAATGCAGTCCAGCCCGCATCAAGCCACCACCACGCAGGCAAAATCCGACCATTGCACATTCACCAGGCCCGTCAGGGTGATGCCGGTATCGGTATCGCCAAATACATCGCTTGCCGGGTGGGTGTCCAGCACCACATAGGTGTTGCCATCAAGCTGAAAAGACACCAGCGCTGCCCGACTGCCGCTGGCCTGGTTGCCCGCCCGGTCCAGCAGGTCGGCCAAGGTTTCGCCTGGGACTGTCACCAGCTTGATCAGTGCGTTGGGGGCGGCGACGCCCAGGCTCTGGGCGATGTCAAAACGGATTCTGTCCTGGCCGCTGACAAAATCGGTGATGGTGACATTGGACATATTCAGATTGGGATTGCTGACCAGGTAGCGCCCCATGTAAAACACATCATTGCCGCTCCCCCCGCTCAGGCTGGTGATGCCCAGCCCGCCATCCACCGTGGTGGCCACATACAGATAGTCGTTGCCGTCGCCTCCCTGTAGTGTGTCATTGCCGCCATAGCCATTGATGATGTCGTTACCGCCCCGACCATCAATCAGGTTATTGCCAGCGCCACCCAGAAGCATATTGTTCAGCCCATTACCCAGTCCGTCGATGTTGTCATTGCTGATCATCACCAGGCTTTCGACTTCGCCGGAAATCAGCGGGACGGAATAAGGATTCACCATTTCTCCGGGTTGCAAGGACATAGTGACGGTGGTGCGGATGGTGTCAATGCCTTCGCCGGCAAATTCTTCTATCTGGCTCAGAGCATTGGTGATGATATAAGTGTCGTTGCCCGTGCCGCCTCGGGCATAGGTGGGATGAGCGCCATAACTCAGATAAATCGTATCGTTACCGGCATCACCGTACACATAGGATGTGACATTCCCTCCCACATATAATGATGTCGTTGCCATTGCCACCATGCACGGTATCGTCACCGCCCACCGTGGAGTTGGTGGCAAAGGTGTAAATGGTGTCATTGCCATCGCCGCCATTGAGTGCATCCGCTCCGTTTGAGCCACGCATGAAATTGGCCATGGCATTCCCGGTCAAGCTCAGACCAGATTGGGCTGCATACAGCCGCTCGATATTGTCGCCCAGCACCAGGGATATCTTGCTGGTAATGCTGTCCACCCCCTCGTTGGCCAGCTCAACCACCACATCGCCAGCATCATCCACCACATAACTGTCATCACCGGCGCCGCCAGCCATCCAGTCGGCGCCCAGGCCGCCATCCAGCGAGTCATTGCCGTCACCGCCCAGCAAGGTGTCAGCACCTGCTGCGCCGAGCAGGGTATCGTTACCCAGATTGCCGGTGAGCTGGTTGTTCAGGGCGTTGCCCGCAATGATGAAGCCAGTGGAGCTGGCCAGCGAGTAATCGGTTTCGTTTGCTGCCAGGGTGATTGTATTGCCTGTGGTGCTTGCCATGGTAGAGCCCTCCGCAATCAATAGGTCATGAGCGATACAAAAAAATGCTTAAACTTGCATTTTTATTCTATGAATCTGTTTGATTTTATTTCAATCAGTGTAAATACTGCTTTTGGCGGCAATATTTATCCAAGATCAAGTGAAATGTTGTCTGTGTAGGGTCTACTTGGTGTCGCCTTGCTTCCATGCGTGCGTCTGGACGTGCATGCTGATTGGTGATTGAAACACTTTTGGCATGAGTCTCACCTGAGGGAGTGTTCCTGCGCAGGCGGGAATCACACCTCAGGTGACGCACGGCGAGTGCTGCGTCGTGGCGCATGAGCCCTTGTTTTTCAACGTGGCTGGCTACTAGGCGCTGCCCATCAACACCCTGAGGTGTCCTGTTTGCTGTCCATGCAATCCATGCGATGCCGTGTTTTTGGCGGCTGTAAAAAAACCCAGCCCCCCTGATAGGCTGGGGCTGGGTTTTCGGTGCACCCGGTCGGGTCGATTATTCATGAGGGACTTTCGCACGGCTGCCCGTGCCCCATAGCGCCTGCCACCAGGCCATATACAGTTGCCACGGGCCACGCCAGCCAAATTCCCAGGCGTGCGCTGGCTGCGCCAGCGCCAAGCCCTGCTGGCCGGTGATTTCACCCAGCGCGGCGGCGGCGTGTTCGTGCGCCGGAGCCACTGCCGCATCGCGGGCGCTGTAGACGCGCGCCAGCACGTCTTCCAGCGGGTGGGTGGCATTCACTTGTTCGTATAGTTTCAGGTATTCCTGGCGGGCGGCGGCGCGGCCGGCGGCGGCGTTCAGCGGCCACAGCAGCACGCGGCCCACCACGCCATGCGCCAGGCCCAGTTCCCACGGCATCCAGCGCGATTCGGTCGAGCGCGCCGAAAACACAAACAGCAATAAACGGCTGCGACTGAGGATGTTTTTCAGCCGCTCGGCCAGCTCGCGGCCATGCAGGCGCGACAAGGCTTCGTCGTCCACGTCCAGATACACGCTCAAGCCAGCGGTGCGCAGCTGTTCGGCCAGTTGCTCGGCTTGCTCGCGGTCGGCGCGGGTGTGCGAGAGAAACACATCATGCCATTCCGGGGAATAGGCCTGTTTCATTTGCTGTCTCCTTTTTGTGAGCGACTCTTACGGTGTTTTATTGGGGTGGGGTCGTGCAAATCGGGTTCACGCCTGGCGCGCAGCCATCGCCCCAGGCCGCCAGCGCTTGGGCCACCCGCTGAATCGGCGTGGCCCAGTCGCCGCGCGTGGGTTGGCGAAACAGGCGCAGGCAGCCGGGATACCACGGGCTGTCTTCGCGCTCGGCCAGCCAGCGCCAGTCGGTTTGGTAGGCGGGCAGCAGCACCCAGCACGGCACGGCCAGCGCGCCGGCCAGGTGGGCGACGGCGGTGTCCACGCTGATCACCAGGTCCAGCTGGCGCAGCACGGCGGCGGTGTCGGCCAGGTCGGCAAAGTCTTCGCCCAGCGGCCACAGCGGCAGGGGCGCATCGGCCGCGCGCGCCTCGGCTTGGCCGGCGCCTTTTTGCAGGCTGATCCACTGCACGCCGGGCAGGGCCGCCAGCGGCGCCAGCGCAGCCAGGCTGGGCAGCGAGCGCTCGGCGTCGTTTTCAAACTTCGGGTTGCCCTTCCACACCAGGCCCACCCGCCAGCCGGCCTCGCGCGGCGGCAGGCGCAGCGCCCAGGCGGCCATGCGCGCCGGCTCGGCGTGCAGATAGGGCAGCGCCGCCGGAATGCTGTCCAGCCGGGTGTGGCAGTGGTGGGGCAGGCTGAGCGGCGGCGACCAGACATCCCAGTCTTCGTCGATTTCACTGCCCAGCGCATACACCGCGTCCACGCCTTCCAGCCGGGCAAACAGAGCCGCCAGCGGCGGATGACACAGCACGCCCACCCGCCGCGCGCCCAAGGCTTTCAGCTGGGCGGCGTAGCGGCAAAACTGAATCATGTCGCCCAGTCCGGCCTCCAGGCCAATCAATAGCGCCCGCCCGGCCAGCGCTTCGCCTTGCCAGCGCGGCCACGGCAGTTGGCGCGCCAGCGCGGCGTACCAATCGCGCGCCTCCAGCGCCGCCCAGCCACGGGCGTAATCGCCCCGGCGCAAATACACATAGGCCTGATTAAACTGCGCGCTGGCGTGGCTGGGCTCCAGCGCCAACGCCTGCTGATAGCAGGCCAGTGCGGCGTCGTCCTCGCCCAGGCTGGCGCGCAGCACGCCCAGATTGGACCACAGCGCCGCATTGGCCACGCCGGCGGCCAGCGCCGCCTGATACACCGCCAGGGCGTCGTCCAGCCGGCGCTGGCGGGTAAGCAGGCCGCCCAGATTCACATACGGCTCGGCCAGCGCCGGCGCATGGCGCACCGCCGCGCGCGCGCTGGCTTCGGCGCCGGTCCAATCGCCCAGCGCCTCCAGCGCCAACGCCAGATTGGCGTGCAGCGCGGCGGCGTCGGGCGCCTGGCGCAGGCCCTGGCGAAACGCACGCGCGGCGGCGTCGGGCTGGCGCGCTTGCAAGGCGGCCAGGCCGGTGTGCAGACAGGCTTGGGCGTCGGCGCGCGGCATGGCGTTCAGGCCGGTTCGAATTCGCAGCTGAGCGCGGGCGCGCCTTGTTCGGCAATCGCCAGCAGGCGGTCGATATTGGGATGTGCGCCGGGGCGGGCGCGGGCGTCGGCGGTGTGCTCAGCGTACAGCGCCAGGCCATGGCGGGCGGCGTCGGCGTGGATGCCGCCAAATTGCTGGTGCAGGGCGTGATACACCGCCAGCGAACCGGCCTGGCCGGGCTTGTTCTCCAGCCTGGCCACACTGGCGCCGCTGGCGTCGCGCAGGGTCAGCGCGGCCAGGTGGGCCACCGAGGGCAGGGTGGCGAGCACGTCACGGAATTGAGCAGGCAGGGCGGTCATCGGGGTAGTCCTTGTCAAATAAAAGAAACAAGGCCGTATTGTAACCGCCGCGCGGCCGCTGGCGAGCAGGCCGCGCAATCAGAGCCGCCCACCAAACCCTCCTGGCCTTGTTGCCCGGCCTTGCCGTACCCGTCCCGCCTGCGGTCACACGCCTGGCCAGGGCTGCTGCGCTGAGTTTTGTGAGCGGCGCGAGGTGAAGGGCGTTCAGCCCTTTTTCGGCACCAGATACTGCTGGGAGATCTGGCGGAACTGCGGGTGGCCGGAGCTGCGCAGCATTTCAAACAACACCATCTCGCGGCTGACCAGCCACACCCCGGCCTGCTGATAGCGCAGCAAGGCGGTGTCGAGGTCCGATTGCGCGCGGCTGCTGATGCAGTCCGTCACCACAAACACCTCTTTGCCGGCGGCTTTCAGCTCCAGCGCGGTTTGCAGCACGCACACATGCGCCTCCATGCCAATCAGAATCACCTGACGGCGCGCCAGCAGGCTGTCCGGCAGGCAGTGCTCGGCCACGCAGGAAAAATGCTTTTTCTCGACGGTGGGCGCATCCGGGCACAGCTGGCGCAGCGCCTCGACGGTGTGGCCCAGGCCGCTGGGGTATTGCTCGGACAGCACCACCGGCAAGCCCAAGTCATTGGCTGCGCGCATCAGCCAGCCGGCGCGCTCGACCAAGCCTTGCGGGTCCAGCACGGCGGGCAGCAGTTTGTCCTGAATATCGACCACCAGCAGGGTGGCGTCGTCGCGTTGCATCAGCATGGGTGAGATTCTCCTGATTCAGACTCGAAAGATGGCGGTTCTGCGACCGCCTGGGGAAATACGGATATATACAGCTGAGGCGGCCGCTGACAAAACGCACCGCTCTGGTAGCCTGGCCTTGCCGGGGGTGGTGCATTGTCTGCTGCCACATGCCTGGCCAGGGCCGTTGCGCCGAGTGTGCTGCGCGGCACTGGCCCCATACTCAGGCCGGGCGGGCGTAGGGCTCGGCAGCGGCAATGATTTCACCCTCAGCCAGCGCCGCCTCGCGCCATTCGACCATGGCCGGTAGTGCCAGCACGGCGGCAGCATACTCGGCAGCGGCGCCATCCAGCGCCACGCCATAGGTGGCCAGGCGGGTCACCACCGGGGCAAACATGGCGTCAGCATAGCAGAACGGGCCAAACAGAAAATCCCCATGCGCCGCATGCTGGGCGCGCAGGCTGGCCCAGATCTCGGTGATGCGGGCAATATCGGCCAGCACCTCGGGGGTGTGGCCGCAGCCGGGCAGGCTGGCGCGCAGATTCATCGGCATCTGGCTGCGCAGTGCGGTAAAGCCCGAATGCATCTCGGCGCTCACCGCCCGCGCCAGCGCGCGCTGACGGGCATTGCCCGGCCACAGGCCAAACTCGGGGTAACGCTCGGCCAGGTATTCGCCAATCGCCAGCGAATCCCACACCACCAGCTCACCATCACGCAGCACTGGCACCTTGCCGCTGGGCGACACCGCCCGCAGCTTGCTGGCGCTGTCTGCCTGATACAGCGCCACCCGCGATTCGCGGAACGGAATATCAAAATGGCGCATGGCCAGCCAAGGCCGCAGCGACCACGACGAGTAATTCTTGTTGCCGATGTACAGCGTGAACATGACACAAGCTCCTGACAAATCCCGGCTGCGGGCGATTCCCGCCATTGCCACAAGCATGCAGACTACACGCAGGGGGTGGGGTGGAACAAGTTGGAGCATGGGCTTTAACTAAACGGCGCACCAAATTCGCTTGGTGTTGTCATGCGGCCTGGCCGTGTCTGTGGCCATGTATCTCACCGAGGCCGCTTTGTGAGCGATTCTGGAAACAACGGCAATTATCTTATATGTAAGATAATTGCTTGGGGGAAATATGGCCTGGTCACACAGTGCTGACATGACATTTGGCTTGTGCTGACATAGCATGTCCTCATGTCACATCGCATAAGGGCTACTTGACATGAATGCTTCCACTCTCGAGCACTGTTCTGGTGTGCTGACGTTTGACGATTTGCCTGGTGCGTGCCGCACCTTGTGGGCCAAAAGCGGCGAGCCGCAAGGGCACAGCTTGCTGTGCCATATGCTGGATGTCTCTGCGGTTGCCTTGGCCTTGTTGGAGCACTGCCAGGTAGACGACGCCCAACTGGCGCGCTGGTTTGGCTTGCCGGCTGAGCATGTGCGTCTTTGGCTGGCGCTGTTGGTGGGCCTGCATGATTTTGGCAAGGCCACGCCCGGTTTTCAGGTCAAATGGCCCGCTGGCCAGGCGGCTGATGAGGCGCTGGGTTTGTCGTTTGCTGTACCCGATGCCTTGCGCGCCAGCCGGCATGATCTGGCCACGGCGGCCTTGCTGCCCAAGGCGCTACAGGCGCGTGGGGCGCCTTGTCCATGGGCGCTTGCCGTGGTGCAGGCCATCAGCGCGCACCATGGTTTCAATTTTGTGCCAGGTGACAGCAAGGCTGGCAAACCCTTGCGCGAGCCAGCCGCGTGGGGGCAGGCGCGTGATGCCTTGCTGGATGCGTACTGGCACACGCTGGCGCCGCAAGGGATACCGGAAGAAATCGACATCTGCCTGGACGCCGTGGCCTGGCTGGCCGGTTTGACCAGTGTCTGCGACTGGATTGGCTCCAATAGCGAATGGTTTGCCCCCGGCGAGCGCCAGCCTACCCTGCTGGGCCATTGGACGCATGCCCGCCAGCTGGCCGTAGCGGCATTAGCCGAGCCAGAACGCCTGGGCTGGCCGATCACCCAACCGTTGCTGAATGGGCTGCCGCAGGATTGCCACGCGCTGATTGCCCGGATTTTGCAGACCGATGCACCGGTGCGCGCCCGCCCACTGCAACAGGTGGCGGATGCCTTGCTGGCACAAGGCCAGGGCCCGGCCTTGCTGGTGGTGGAAGCGCCCATGGGCGAAGGCAAAACCGAGCTGGCGTTTCTGGCCAGCCTGCGCTTGCAGGCGCGTCAGGGGCATCGCGGCCTGTATGTGGCTCTGCCCACCCAAGCTACTGGCAATGCCATGTTTGAGCGCACCCTGACCTTTTTGCGCGCCTTTGCTGATGGCCGTGCGCTGGATATTCAACTGGCGCATGGCGGGGCTTTGCTGAACGACAGCGTGGCGCGCCTGCGCAATGTCTGGGGCGAAGACGGCAAGCGCGAGGCGGTGCGTTCGGCAGCCTGATTTGCCCAGCGCCGGCGTGGTTTGCTGTCGCCTTATGGCGTAGGCACGGTAGACCAGGCGCTGTTTGGCGTGATGAACGTCAAGCACCATTTTGTCCGCCTGTGGGGACTGGCCAATAAAGTGGTGGTGCTGGACGAAGTACACGCCTACGACGCGTATACCGGCTCGCTGATTGAGTATTTATTGAAATGGCTGAAGGGCTTGGGCTGTTCGGTGGTGCTGATGAGCGCCACCTTGCCCACTGCCACCCGTCAGGCCTTGCTCAAAGCCTGGGGCGTGCGCTCGGCGCTGCCGGAGTGCGCCTATCCGCGCGTGCTGGTGGCCGATCAGGCTGGCGTGCGGGTGGATACGTTCACCGCCCGCGAGCAAGCTCCCATCCAACTGCTGGGGCTGGAAGAATCGCTGGATAGCCTGGCCGCCCAGGCGTTGGACTGCCTGGCGGATGGCGGCTGCGGCGCGGTGATTGTCAACACCGTGGACCGTGCTCAGGCTTTGTTCCAGCTGCTGCGTGAGCGAGTGCCGGACGACACCGTGTTGCAGCTGTTTCATGCCCGTTATCCAGCAGAACAGCGTCGGGAAAAAGAACAAGCCACCCTGACCACGTTTGGCCCGCCCGACGCCAGTCGCCAGCGTCCGCAGCGCGCCCTGCTGATTGCCACCCAAGTGGCCGAACAAAGTCTGGATCTGGACTTTGACTTCTTGTTGTCTGACCTGGCGCCAGTGGACTTGCTGCTGCAACGCGCAGGCCGCCTGCATCGCCATCGCCGGGCCTGGCGTCCGGTCGCTCACCAGCAACCGCGCTTATGGGTGGCTGGCTTGTGCGCCGACCGTCTGCCCGACCTGAAAACCACCCACTGGGGCCATGTGTATGGCGACTATCTGTGCCTGGTGACCTGGGCCATCTTGCTGCGCGAGCCGGTATGGCGCCTGCCCGCGGATATTGATCGTCTGGTGCAGGCGGTTTATGCCCCCTGGCCTGAACTGGACCATGTGCCAGACGAGGTGCGCACCCGCATTGAAGATGTCTGCCGGGTCGAGCACAAAGCCGAGGCCCAGTTTCAGCAAAATCTTGCCAAACAACTGGCCATCGACCCCCGCGCCGAGCCCGATGCGGCTTATATCGACAAACCACACGGCGGCGACGAAGACGACACGCTGGCGCTGCGCAACCGCACCCGGCTGGGCGACGACAGCGTGACAGTGATTCCGCTGTGGGTGGATGCCGATGGCCTGTGGCGCATTCATCCTGACGACGCCCCTTTTGATCCACAACAGGTGGTCAGCCATGCCCTGGCCCGGCAACTGCTGGCGCGCCAACTCACCCTGTCGCGCAAGGCGCTAACCGTTCATCTGAAAGCCCAGCCGACCTACCCTGCCCTGGCGGAACATCCACTGCTGACCCAAAGCCAGCCCTTGCTGCTGGTGGATGGCGTGTGCCGGGTAGGCAAGCTGGAAGTCAGTCTGGATGCCGAATTGGGGGTGTGTTATCGGCGGGTGGGCGAGTTGTGAAGGGGTGGCTCGGGGGAAAAGGGGAAAAGCGCCAGGCTGGGCCGCTTCGTAGCAATTAATGTGGTTCATCCCCTTGCCGAGCCACCGGCGGCACTCTACACGACCCGTCTGGCGGATGTGGTATATTTTTCGGTACGTGATTTCTACGAAGCAAATAATGCTTTGCTTGTTATTATTTATAAGATATTCTAAGTGAATCATCGTTGTTCAACCTGAATCTGTTTCAACCTCAATCCACGGAGGGATCACATGTGCTGAAAGCCTTCAACCTGCTGGATGAACCCTGGCTGCCGGTGCGTTATGCCGACGGTCGTATAGCCGAGGTGGGCCTGTTGCAACTGTTTGCCGATGCCGGGCAAATTGTTGCGCTGGCCGAAACCTCACCACCTGGCCTGATTGCCCTGTACCGCGTGCTATTGGCCATCACCCATCGCGCACTGGCGCGTGAGCATGGAGAATGGGGCAAAAGCGATTTGGCGCGCTGGCATGCCAAAGGGCTGCCAGTGGAAGCTCTGCATGCGTACCTGGAACACTGGCGCGAGCGTTTTTACCTGTTTCATCCGGACTGGCCATTCATGCAAGTGGCCGCCTTGGCCGAGGCCGAGGAAACCCGCCACAAAAGCAAACCCTGGACGCAGATTTCGCTGGCCAGCAGCAGCGGCAATGCGCCCGTGCTATTTGATCACTCGGTGGACACCCACCCTTCGCAGATTACCGCTACCCAGGCCGTGCGCCACCTGTTGGGTTTTTTGCAATTCACCCCCGGTGGCTTGGTGAAAACCGTGAGGGATTCTGACAAGGCCGGTCCACTGGCCAACACCGCAGCCGCCCTACCGATGGGCGACACCCTGGCGCGCACCCTGTGCCTGGCGCTGCATCCCTGCTCCATTGAGCCCGACACGGATCTTCCTGCCTGGGAACAACCTACTCCGCCAAGCCTGGCTAACTTGCGCGCCGAGCCCACTCTGGCGACGGGCGCCAACGACCGCTACACCCGGCTGAGCCGCGCCGTGCTGCTGTTGCCCGAAGACGATGGCCAGCATATCAGCCAACTGCGTTTTGCTGCCGGCTGTGCGCTGGCCGAAGACGACCATGCCCCTGATCCGATGGCCAACTACCGCATGGGCAGCAATGGGCTGGTGCGGTTGAACTTCAGCGAGGGCCGCGCCATTTGGCGTGATTTGTCGGCCCTGCTGCCCGACCCGAGCGGCAAGCACGCCAAACCTGCCGGCGTGCTGGGTTACGCGCATCGCTTGCTGGGCGCCTTGGGGCAGGCTGACAGCTGGCTGCCAGTGATGGTGCTGGGCTTGACCAGCGATCAGGCCAAGCTGGTGCGCTGGCGGGTAGACAACGTAGCCCTGCCCACCTGCCTGCTGGAGCAGGAAGACGTGGTCGAGCTGCTGCGCGCCGCCTTGCGCGACAGTGAGGCACTGTTTGTTGGCCTGCGCCAGATTGCCACGTCCATGCTGGCTGAATCCATGCCCGACCCCAAACACAAAGACACCCGCGCCCGTGCCCGCGCCATGTTTGACAACGGCGCCTCGGCGGCCACCTATTTTGCCCATCTGGAACGGCGCTTGCCGGCGCTGCTGGCCTGCCTGGCGCAAACGGGTGATCACCATACGCTGTGGCAGGCTGCCCAACTGCACGCCATTGCGCCCGCCTGGCAAGCCGCCTGCCGACAACTGGGCGAGGGCGCGCGCGCCATTCGCGCCTGCGCCCAGCACGAGCCCCGTTACCTGGGGTTGATCAAACCCCTGCTGCCCCCTGTCACCAAAGAGGCCACGCATGTCTGAGCCATCATTTATCACCGATTTCATCGAAAAACTGCAAAAGCTGGATCGTCGCGCACTAGCCATCTTGCGGCGCAGCGCCAGCTTTGCCCCCGGTGCCTATCCCGCAGCCTACCCGTATGTCGAACACCATGTCGGCGCGGACTGGCACCCTCAGGACAGCCGAAGGCAGGCGCTGTATATCACAGCCATGCTGTACGCCCTGCATCCGCGTCAGGCCGATGTCAGCCTGGCCACCGCGCTGGGCCGGCTGATGAAAGCCCGCGACAGCGGCAGCATCGAACTGCGCTTTATTGCTCTGCTGGCTGCCGATGGCGACGAACTGCCGTATTACCTGCGCCAGATCGTCTCGCTGCTGGCAGCAGACGAACACGGCATTGATTACGCCGAGCTGCTGCAAGACTTGATCTGGTGGCTGAAAAGTCATTCTCCCGAATCACGCGACCGCATCCGGCAAAAGTGGGCGCGCGATTTTTACCGTCAGCTTGCCCAAACCCCTGCTGCTTGAACCCCATCCCATCCCTATATTGTGAGACGCTGCCATGAGCCTGTTTATTGAATTTCACCTGATCCAGAACTTTGCCCCCAGCAACCTCAACCGCGACGACACCGGCGCCCCTAAAGACGCCATATTTGGCGGCTACCGCCGCGCCCGCATCAGCAGCCAGTGCCTGAAGCGCGCCGTGCGCCAGACTGCTGAATTTCCTGCCGGCCACCAAGGCGTGCGCACCAAAAAACTGCTGGAACTGCTGAGCGAACAACTGCGCACCCAATTTGGTCGGGAAGCCGAAGACATGTCCGCTCGCATCCAGCTGGCGCTGGCCGCTGCCGGCCTGGCGGTGAAAGAAGACGGCAAAACCGAATATCTGCTGTTTCTCGGACAACAGGAAATCAACGGCTTTGCCCAACTGATTGACCAGCATTGGGACAGCCTGGCCGTGCCGGCCAGCAGCGAAAAGAAAAGTAAAAAAGACGCCAAGGCCAGCGCTCCGGCTGAGGTGGTCAAGCAGGCCAAAACCATCATGAATGGCGGCAAGGCGCTGGATGTGGCGCTGTTTGGCCGCATGCTGGCCGACCTGCCGGAAGTCAACCAGGACGCCGCCTGCCAGATGGCCCACGCCATCAGCACCCACCGCGTTGAGCGCGAATTTGATTATTTCACCGCCGTGGACGACAAAGGCGGCCCAGAAGAAACCGGCGCCGGCATGATTGGCCAAGTGGAATTCAATTCCGCCACGTTCTACCGTTACACCAATATCAACCCGGCCAAGCTGCTGGAGAACCTGCAAGGCGACCGCGACCTGCTGCTGAACGGTTTGCGCGCCTTCACTCTGGCGCTGGCGCGCGCCATTCCTACCGGCAAGCAAAATACCTTTGCCGCGCACAACCCGCCCAGCTTTATTGGCGTGGTCATCCGCCACGCCAGCCCGATCAACCTGGCCAATGCCTTTGAAGCCCCAGTGTATGCCGAGCGTGGCCAAGCGCTGACCAAGCCCTCAGTGGTCAAATTGGCCGAATACGACAACATGCTCTCCGCCGTGTATGGCGACCCCCGCGACTGCTGGGCTTATCTCGATCTGTCGCAAGCCTGGCCGCAAGAGAAGGGCAGCAAGCTGAATAGCCTTACCGAACTGGCCGATTGGGTGGCGCAGCAAATCGCCAATGCACAGGAGGCCTGACATGGCCACCTTGCTGCTGCAACTGGTGGGCCCCATGCAGGCATGGGGCGTCACCAGTCGCTTTGACGAACGCGACAGTGGGCTGGAACCGTCCAAATCTGGGGTGATTGGCCTGCTGTGTGCCGCCCTGGGCCGTGACCGCGCCGAGCCGGTGGATGACTTGGCCGCCCTGCGCATGGGCGTGCGCGTGGACCGTGAAGGCCTGCTGATGCGCGATTACCAAACCGCCACCGGTCTGTTGCTGGCCTCGGGCAAGCCCGACCACAAGCGCACCGCGATCAGCCCACGGTTTTATCTGGCCGACGCCGCTTTTTTAGTCGGGCTGGAAGGCTCGCGCACTCTGCTGGACACCCTGCAAAACGCGCTCAAGCAACCCGTCTGGCCGCTGAGCCTGGGGCGTAAATCCATGCCGCCCGGCAAACCGGTTTGGCTGGCCGATGGCGTGCGTGACACAGACTTGCTCACCACCCTGGAGCAAGCCGACTACCTCACCGAGCCACTCCAGCCACACGACACCCAGCCGCTGCGCCTGATGCTGGAACACCCCACAGAGGGCGCCGTGCGGCTGGATCAACCCGTGGCCCCCTTTGCCCAGCGGCGCTTTGGCCCGCGCTTTGTCCAATCGGCCACCCTGGAGAGGCGTCATGCACCTGACCCAACTCACGCTTGATTCGCGCCACACCGCCATCCGCCGCGATCTGGGCAACGCCTACGACATGCATCGCACCCTGGCCCGCGCCTTTGCCACCCAGCCAGATGCGCCTCCCGAACGCTTTTTGTGGCGGCTGGATGCGCTGGACGCCCTGACCGGCCGCGCCGTGGTGTTGATTCAATCCAATGGCCCTGGCGTGTGGAATCACCTGCCCACCTCCAGCGTGCAAGTGCGCGAGAAGTCTTTCGACCCCGCTTCGCTCGCCCAGCCTGGCCAGCGCTGCCAGTTTCGCCTGCTGGCCAACCCCACTGTCTCCCGGCAGGGCAAGCGTTATGGGGTATGGGAAGAAACCGCCCAGCGCGATTGGCTAGTGCGCCAACTGAGCCAAGCCGGGGCAACGTTGCACGACGTGGAATGCACGCGCAACGAGCGCTGGGTGCTGCGCAAGCCTGGCCAAGCCGAGCCTATTGTGCTGTGCGCCATTGGCTTTGAAGGTGTCCTCACCGTAGACAAGCCCGATGCCCTGCAACATGCCCTGCGCAATGGCATTGGCCGGGGCAAATCCTTTGGCCTGGGCCTGCTGTCGCTGGCGCCGCTGCGAGACTGGTAATGGCTTCCCCCCTCCTCCCCAAACTCAAACCCCTGCCCATCAAAGAACGCCTGTCGGTGCTGTTTGTCGAGCGCTGTCAGCTGGACGTGCTGGATGGGGCGTTTGTGGCGGTGGACGTCACCGGCATCCGCACCCACATCCCGGTGGGCGGCGTGGCCTGTTTGCTGCTGGAGCCCGGCGTGCGCGTCTCGCACGCCGCCTGCAAGCTGGCCGCCGAAGTGGGCACGCTATTGGTGTGGGTGGGCGAGGCCGGGGTGCGGCTGTATTCCGCCGGCCAGCCCGGCGGCGCCCGCGCCGACCGCCTGCTGTATCAAGCCCGGCTGGCGCTGGACGACGAGGCCCGGCTGAACGTGGTGCGCGAGATGTATCGCCGCCGCTTTGGCGAAGAACCCCCGCAGCGGCGCAGCGTGGAGCAACTGCGCGGCATCGAAGGCAGCCGCGTGCGCGCCATGTACAAGCTGCTGGCCGGGCAATACGGCGTGAAATGGGAAGGCCGCAACTACGACTCCAAAGACTGGGACGCCGCCGACCCCATCAACCGCTGCCTGTCCGCCGCCAACCACTGCCTGTATGGCGTGGTGGAAGCCGCCGTGCTGGCCGCCGGCTACGCCCCCGCCATCGGCTTCATCCACAGCGGCAAGCCCCTGTCGTTTGTCTACGACATTGCCGACCTGTACAAATTTGACACCGTCGTCCCCGCCGCCTTTGCCGTGGCCGCCAAATCCAGCGGCGGCAACGACGAACGCACCGTGCGACAAGCCTGCCGCGACATGTTCCGCCGCAGCAAACTGCTGGAACGCATCATCCCCGACATCGAAGACATCCTCGCCGCCGGGGGCCTGGACGTGCCGCAGATCGAAGGCGTGGTGGACGCCGCCATACCGGAAGAAAAGGGGATAGGCGATGCTGGTCATCGTGCTTGAAAACGCCCCGCCCCGGCTGCGCGGGCGCATGGCCATCTGGCTGCTGGAAATCCGCGCCGGGGTGTACGTGGGCACCTACAACCGCAAAGTGCGCGAATACCTGTGGCATCAGGTGGAAGAAGGCCTGGAAGACGGCAACGCGGTGATGGCCTGGCAAGCCAGCACCGAAGCCGGCTTTGACTTTGTCACCCTGGGCAAAAACCGGCGTATGCCGGTAGAATTCGACGGCGCCCGGCTGGTGTCTTTTCACCCGCCAGACGCTGCGGATCAGGGGTAAAGACACGCTCTTTAACAGGCCGAACTCGGCTGCCTTACCCGCCTGAAAATCGACCGGAAAAGTTGGTAGATTTTGACGTGGGTGAAAAAGCCTTTTGGATCAATGGTGTATTTTTAGTCTGTTCCCCGCGCCAGCGGGGATGAACCGGCAGCATCATGATGGACGATCGTGATTTATTGCTGTTCCCCGCGCCAGCGGGGATGAACCGTGTGCGCTCGCTGAGCGGGCGGTAGGCCGTCGCTGTTCCCCGCGCCAGCGGGGATGAACCGGATTCAGTCAAGCTAGAGCGCATCACCAAGGCCTGTTCCCCGCGCCAGCGGGGATGAACCGCCATGCCCAAGATCGTGACCGGCGATAGCGCCCTGTTCCCCGCGCCAGCGGGGATGAACCGGGCAGCGTGTACACGCTTCCACTTTGCCCGCACTGTTCCCCGCGCCAGCGGGGATGAACCGTACAGGCTGACCGGCGATCAGGAAACACACATCTGTTCCCCGCGCCAGCGGGGATGAACCGTTGGTGTCGGAATTCGCCGCAACCATCACCGCCTGTTCCCCGCGCCAGCGGGGATGAACCGCTAGGCAGCGTGCTGTATCCGCATGTGCATTTCCTGTTCCCCGCGCCAGCGGGGATGAACCGCGATAGTGCTGGTGGAACGCGACGTCGCGCACCTGTTCCCCGCGCCAGCGGGGATGAACCGACCGGTTGTTGCCTTTGGCGTTTGGCCATGTGCTGTTCCCCGCGCCAGCGGGGATGAACCGATCGGGGTGGTGATCTTCTCCTGCTCGACGTTCTGTTCCCCGCGCCAGCGGGGATGAACCGCTCGCCATGGTGGCAGGCGCGAACACCTCGGACTGTTCCCCGCGCCAGCGGGGATGAACCGTGCCCCGGCTATCCCGGAAGGGACTGTTGGGGCTGTTCCCCGCGCCAGCGGGGATGAACCGAAATCCCCGACTTCTGGGAGCGCTACACCGCTCTGTTCCCCGCGCCAGCGGGGATGAACCGGCGACTGGGCCAGTTGCATGAAGGCGGACATCCTGTTCCCCGCGCCAGCGGGGATGAACCGCATTCCCGTGTGGCCTTGAAGGATTTTTTTTGCTGTTCCCCGCGCCAGCGGGGATGAACCGCCGCCGCCCAGGTCGCGATGGCGGCGGCAGTTCTGTTCCCCGCGCCAGCGGGGATGAACCGGCCAGATTGCGCGCGATTGTCTGGCGTCCAGCCTGTTCCCCGCGCCAGCGGGGATGAACCGTGTTGCATCCAGATACTCAAAAAGCGGCGCTGCTGTTCCCCGCGCCAGCGGGGATGAACCGGAATGGACATCAACGAAGCCATTGCCCACTGCCTGTTCCCCGCGCCAGCGGGGATGAACCGTCTTGTGCGCCTCCGGCACGCCGCCGGCCAGGCTGTTCCCCGCGCCAGCGGG
Organism: Rivihabitans pingtungensis; assembly: GCF_003201855.1. Lineage (GTDB taxonomy): Bacteria > Pseudomonadota > Gammaproteobacteria > Burkholderiales > Aquaspirillaceae > Rivihabitans > Rivihabitans pingtungensis. The sequence continues at coordinate 121,286 of NZ_QJKI01000001.1, forward strand.
GATGAACCGATGGGCCCGGACTACCACGAAAACGCCACCTCCTGTTCCCCGCGCCAGCGGGGATGAACCGTTCCAGGCGGAAGAGATTTGCCGCTGGTTTGGCTGTTCCCCGCGCCAGCGGGGATGAACCGGGCTTGTGCCGGTCAAGATGATTGAGGATTCCCTGTTCCCCGCGCCAGCGGGGATGAACCGAACGGCAGCAGCTAATACAAGCTCGCCCGGCCCTGTTCCCCGCGCCAGCGGGGATGAACCGCCTGATGGCGTTTGTGGCATGCACAACATGACCTGTTCCCCGCGCCAGCGGGGATGAACCGCGCTTTCCGCCGCCTACATCGCTGGTTCCAATCTGTTCCCCGCGCCAGCGGGGATGAACCGCCCGGCGCAAACTGGATGAGGTGATTGCCAGCCTGTTCCCCGCGCCAGCGGGGATGAACCGCCCGGCGCAAACTGGATGGGGTGATTGCCAGCCTGTTCCCCGCGCCAGCGGGGATGAACCGTTTCGTCGGGAACTGATCGGCCATTTGGTCCACTGTTCCCCGCGCCAGCGGGGATGAACCGCGCTGGCCATCGGCTCGGCCGAGTATTACACCCTGTTCCCCGCGCCAGCGGGGATGAACCGCCGGACGCCCACGGCAAAGTGCCGAAGGGCTTCTGTTCCCCGCGCCAGCGGGGATGAACCGCATCAATGCGCGCATTCTCGGCGGCCAGGTCACTGTTCCCCGCGCCAGCGGGGATGAACCGCGCCGCTGCGCGCTGGCGGCATAGTCCGGAGCCTGTTCCCCGCGCCAGCGGGGATGAACCGGCTGCCGAGCCACTCAAACCGTCCGCCCGGCACTGTTCCCCGCGCCAGCGGGGATGAACCGCAGCTGGCCAAGGCGGCCCGGGCGGCAGCAGACTGTTCCCCGCGCCAGCGGGGATGAACCGGCTAAGGGTGAAGACCTGATTGCCATGCTGATCTGTTCCCCGCGCCAGCGGGGATGAACCGCCTGTACGCCAATGTCTGGCAAGTGCGCAACGCTGTTCCCCGCGCCAGCGGGGATGAACCGTGACCGTGGCCAATCAGGCTGCCCGGCTGGCGCTGTTCCCCGCGCCAGCGGGGATGAACCGACGAAAACCTACGAGGAGCCAGATTACGAGAGCTGTTCCCCGCGCCAGCGGGGATGAACCGTTTTGGAGCGGTGGAGGTAAAGAAATGACGGACTGTTCCCCGCGCCAGCGGGGATGAACCGCGATGACCGACAAGCCCGGCAGCCTGGTGGCGCTGTTCCCCGCGCCAGCGGGGATGAACCGCGCAACCGTGAACTGCGCTGGATGCCACCTATCTGTTCCCCGCGCCAGCGGGGATGAACCGCAGCTACGCCGCTGGGCGCTGGGCGCAGATGACTGTTCCCCGCGCCAGCGGGGATGAACCGAAATTGCCAGCGCATTTGATGGCGTTGATCTGCTGTTCCCCGCGCCAGCGGGGATGAACCGAATTCTCAAAATCAGCTGCCCAGCGGGCGCTTCTGTTCCCCGCGCCAGCGGGGATGAACCGGGTGCGCCGGTGGTGGTCAGCAACTCGGCCACCTGTTCCCCGCGCCAGCGGGGATGAACCGTTGCGCGATGCACTGCAACGGTTGAATGCGCCCTGTTCCCCGCGCCAGCGGGGATGAACCGTCGCTCAGGGCATCGCCGCCACGGTGTCGGCACTGTTCCCCGCGCCAGCGGGGATGAACCGCCAGCGGCGCGGGCATACTTGTCGCTGCATTGCTGTTCCCCGCGCCAGCGGGGATGAACCGCGCCTCCTTATCCCCGCCCTGCGCCTTGCTCACTGTTCCCCGCGCCAGCGGGGATGAACCGCTCCAGCAGAAGGCGATGGAAACCAGCGCCAACTGTTCCCCGCGCCAGCGGGGATGAACCGTCGCACCCCTCTTTTTTGTCCTTTGCAATCAGCTGTTCCCCGCGCCAGCGGGGATGAACCGCCGCCGCTGCTTTGCGGCAGGCGCAGAAACTGCTGTTCCCCGCGCCAGCGGGGATGAACCGCAAGGAAAACCCATCGCGGGTTATTTCGTAAGCTGTTCCCCGCGCCAGCGGGGATGAACCGAGGCGTTTGACTCGGAAATGCAAAACAACCCGCTGTTCCCCGCGCCAGCGGGGATGAACCGCGCTGGGTTATTGGTCAACGCGATGTTGTAAACTGTTCCCCGCGCCAGCGGGGATGAACCGCTGCTTAAACACGTCGTTGATTGACGGTTCTGCTGTTCCCCGCGCCAGCGGGGATGAACCGGGCTGGCTTTGCTGGCCCTTGTGCTATTTGCGCTGTTCCCCGCGCCAGCGGGGATGAACCGGTTCACTTGTGCCTTGAATGTGACTTTTTTCACTGTTCCCCGCGCCAGCGGGGATGAACCGCATTGGTGTTTGCCTGGATGGGCGCCTTGAATCTGTTCCCCGCGCCAGCGGGGATGAACCGGCGTGGAACACTGGCCACGCTGGTGGCGTAGCCTGTTCCCCGCGCCAGCGGGGATGAACCGGCGAATATGCAATTCGCCTCTGCACCGGCTGCCTGTTCCCCGCGCCAGCGGGGATGAACCGCTCGGACGCCGAGTAAAGCGGCATCCGCGCGACTGTTCCCCGCGCCAGCGGGGATGAACCGCTCTGTCTCACGGCGCGCCCGGTGAGCCGCTGCTGTTCCCCGCGCCAGCGGGGATGAACCGCTCTGTCTCACGCCGCGCGCGGTGTGCCGCTGCCTGTTCCCCGCGCCAGCGGGGATGAACCGCAATGCAGGCGCTGGGCAGCCGCGCCCACCAACTGTTCCCCGCGCCAGCGGGGATGAACCGCCGTGCGGCCGCGCGTGATTTGTCTGGAAAACCTGTTCCCCGCGCCAGCGGGGATGAACCGCCTCTCAGAAGCCGATTATGGCCCACTAATCACTGTTCCCCGCGCCAGCGGGGATGAACCGAGCGTGTTTGCCGTCATCTGTAAATAGGCTTTTCTGTTCCCCGCGCCAGCGGGGATGAACCGCTGTCCATCAAGAAAAATAGCCGTCATATTCTCTGTTCCCCGCGCCAGCGGGGATGAACCGACGGTATTACTCATATGGACAAACACCAACAGCTGTTCCCCGCGCCAGCGGGGATGAACCGCGTTGGTGTGGTTCATCAGTTGCATTCCTTATCTGTTCCCCGCGCCAGCGGGGATGAACCGTCACAATGTCGTAATGGACTAGGCGCATAAAACTGTTCCCCGCGCCAGCGGGGATGAACCGCACACGGATACACCATTTACTATCGTCTACACCTGTTCCCCGCGCCAGCGGGGATGAACCGCTGTGCGCCTACGGCGGCATCCAGATCAAAACCTGTTCCCCGCGCCAGCGGGGATGAACCGCACGCCAGCGGGCCGGGGGATAATGTCCAGTCCTGTTCCCCGCGCCAGCGGGGATGAACCGGCAGCTTAGGCTCAGGAACCACCCGGCGCGCGCTGTTCCCCGCGCCAGCGGGGATGAACCGAGGGCTCCAACTGGGCAATGCTGACTGTCGTACTGTTCCCCGCGCCAGCGGGGATGAACCGGCCGGCAGCGAGGTTGTCCAGGTCTGCGCCGGCTGTTCCCCGCGCCAGCGGGGATGAACCGGCGATTGGCCTGGGCCTGCTCGAGGCCGATCCCTGTTCCCCGCGCCAGCGGGGATGAACCGGCGTCACGCCGGGAAACGCCAAAACCCTGGCCCTGTTCCCCGCGCCAGCGGGGATGAACCAGGGCTGGCAGAGCGGGGAGCCGGAATCAAGTCCTGTTCCCCGCGCCAGCGGGGATGAACCGCTCACCTTGCTTTTGCATTGCTACTCCTTTCTCTGTTCCCCGCGCCAGCGGGGATGAACCGCGCGCCTGCGCCAGGTCGAGGCGCATGCCGCGCTGTTCCCCGCGCCAGCGGGGATGAACCGAAAAGGTGGTTATCGCACGCAATCGACTGCGCCTGTTCCCCGCGCCAGCGGGGATGAACCGCAATTTCGGAAAAGCGGTTTGGCGCCGGCATGCTGTTCCCCGCGCCAGCGGGGATGAACCGGCAGCTCAGCCGGAAAACCCACGGCAAACCGACTGTTCCCCGCGCCAGCGGGGATGAACCGCGTTTTGGCCAAAAGCTGACCATCGGCGCGACCTGTTCCCCGCGCCAGCGGGGATGAACCGCAATGCAATCTCATTGCCGCCGCGCCGATCAACTGTTCCCCGCGCCAGCGGGGATGAACCGCTCCAGCTCATACCCGCGCCGCTGTTCCCGCTCCTGTTCCCCGCGCCAGCGGGGATGAACCGCAGGGCGACGCCTGCAAGGACCAGATGCCGGCCTGTTCCCCGCGCCAGCGGGGATGAACCGAAATCGGTATTCGGCGGCGTTTTCGCTGATCCCTGTTCCCCGCGCCAGCGGGGATGAACCGACAATGAAGACCCGGTGGACCCTGGCCGAGATCTGTTCCCCGCGCCAGCGGGGATGAACCGGCATTTGAGGGCAATGTGCAAGAAGCATTGCAAACTGTTCCCCGCGCCAGCGGGGATGAACCGTGCACTCAGTATAGGGTAGCCTGCGGAAAACCCTGTTCCCCGCGCCAGCGGGGATGAACCGACCGGCTTTTGCCCTTGGCGTTTGGCCATGTACTGTTCCCCGCGCCAGCGGGGATGAACCGCCGCTTTTTCATGCGGACGCGGGCAGGGTGAGCTGTTCCCCGCGCCAGCGGGGATGAACCGCGCCATGACAAGGCACTCTCCGAGGTGATCGACTGTTCCCCGCGCCAGCGGGGATGAACCGTCGTCGTAGAGCGCCAGCATTGCCAGGCCAGGCTGTTCCCCGCGCCAGCGGGGATGAACCGTAATCCTTGACAGCTCACCCGCCCGGAGCAGCCTGTTCCCCGCGCCAGCGGGGATGAACCGAAGACCAAAAACTCCACCGTCTGGCCGCGCTGCTGTTCCCCGCGCCAGCGGGGATGAACCGAACTACATGGGAAATGGTGCCGGGCTTCCACCGCTGTTCCCCGCGCCAGCGGGGATGAACCGAGGGGTGTTTGATTGATGGCGAATACATCATGCTGTTCCCCGCGCCAGCGGGGATGAACCGCAGTTTCTCGCGGCGGCGGCGCTCTTCGTGCCCTGTTCCCCGCGCCAGCGGGGATGAACCGCGATTTGTCCAGCTACGCTTCGATGATTGTTGCTGTTCCCCGCGCCAGCGGGGATGAACCGTTTTCTACGGCGGGCGCGGCGGGGCAAAATCCCTGTTCCCCGCGCCAGCGGGGATGAACCGCCCGAGGCTATTGGCCGCGCGCCGGACGCGCTCTGTTCCCCGCGCCAGCGGGGATGAACCGGCCCGCAAGGAGGCCGTCAAGCTGGAGCGCATCTGTTCCCCGCGCCAGCGGGGATGAACCGCCGGCGCCGGCTGGGGCGGATGTGTGCGCGGCCTGTTCCCCGCGCCAGCGGGGATGAACCGCCGCCCAACTGCTGGCTTCGCACGACGCCCACGTGTTCCCCGCGTCAGCGGGGATGAACCGAGCGCGGGCGTGCAAAACTGTACTGGCGCGTGGTGTTCCCCGCGTCAGCGGGGATGAACCGTCAGTTTTGCCGAATCCGCTGAGGCCATCTCGGTGTTCCCCGCGTCAGCGGGGATGAACCCCCAGCCGATGGGCATCGACTTCGACCTGGCCGGTGTTCCCCGCGTCAGCGGGGATGAACCGTGGAAGGAGGCCGCCCAGAATTTTGATGAGGCGTGTTCCCCGCGTCAGCGGGGATGAACCGCGCTGGAGCATCCGAGTTTTGCCGCTGCTGGAGTGTTCCCCGCGTCAGCGGGGATGAACCGTGGCCGGTGGTATGAGCTACGAGGCCCTTCGCGTGTTCCCCGCGCCAGCGGGGATGAACCGCACAACACCGGGCGCAAAATCGTCAAAACCATCTGTTCCCCGCGTCAGCGGGGATGAACCGGTAGTCAAAGCATAACAACATGATTGTTATCGGTATTAATATCAATTAACCCCGCGTCCGGTGCGCAGCCCACCAGTATTTACCCCCACCCCATCTCGCAGCGGCATAAAAAAAGCGGATTTGTCTCACTTACAAGACAAATCCGCTTCTGTCCCCACATTTCAGTATCCGGCCCATTCAAGGGCTTGGGTTCAGCCTTCCAGGCCGCGCGCCAGATCTGCTTGCACGTCGGCGGGGTGTTCCAGGCCAACGGCCACGCGCACCAGGCCTTCGACGATGCCGGCTTTTTCCCGCACTTCCGGCGCTACGCGACCGTGGGTGGTGGTGGCCGGGTGGGTGATGGTGGTTTTCACGTCGCCCAGGTTGGCGGTGATCGACACCAGTTGGGTGGAGTCAATCAGCTTCCAGGCGGCTTCGCGTCCGCCCTTGACGATAAAGCTCACCACCGCGCCGCCGGCGGTTTGCTGGCGCATGGCCAGTTCGTGCTGCGGGTGGCTGGGCAGGCCGGGGTAGTACACTTTTTCGATGGCCGGGTGGGTTTCCAGCCAGCGGGCCAGTTGCAGGGCGTTGGCGCATTGGCGCTCCATGCGCACAAACAGGGTTTCCAGGCCGGAGAGCAGCACCCAGGCGTTGAAGGCCGACAGGGTGGGGCCGGCGCTGCGCACAAATAAATACAGCTTTTCCAGCAGCTCGTGGCTGCCCACCACGGCGCCGCCCAGCACGCGGCCCTGGCCGTCGATGTATTTGGTGGCCGAGTGCACCACCAGGTCGGCGCCCAGGCTCAGCGGCTTTTGCAGCGCTGGCGAGCAGAAGCAGTTGTCCACCGCCAGCAGCGCGCCGCAAGCGTGGGCAATGTCGGCCACGGCGCGGATGTCGATGATTTCGGTCAGCGGGTTGGACGGGGTTTCCAGGTAAAACAGCTTGGTGTTGGGCTGCACGGCGGCGCGCCAGGCATCCAGGTCGGTGGCGGCAACAAAAGTCACTTCAATGCCAAAGCGCGGCAGGATATTGCCCAGCAGCTGCACGGTGGCGCCAAACAGGCTTTGCGAGGCCACAATATGGTCGCCGGCAGACAAAAACGCCTGCACCAGGCCGTGGATGGCGGCCATGCCGCTGGCGGTGGCCACGGCGCGCTCGCCGCCTTCCAGCGCCGCCAGCCGCGCCTGAAAGGCGCTGACGGTGGGGTTGGTGAAGCGCGAATAGGTATAGCCGGGGATTTCCCCGGAAAACAGCTTGGCGGCTTCGGCCGCCGAGGCGGATTTGAAGCTGGAGGTCAAAAACATCGCCTGGCTGTGTTCTTGGTAGTCCGAGGTTTCTTTGCCGGCGCGGATGGCCAGGGTTTCCGGGTGCAGCGGGGTGGTGCTCATGGTGGGGCCTTGTTCATTCCAGTGTTTGGCGAGCATACCCCGCTGCGGGGCAATTCCAAACATTTTTTGGGAATAAGTTCATGCGCTGGCTGGTTTGCCTGGCTTGCGCCGGACGTACAGTGTCTTGCGCACCTGCGCCACCACTTGACCGTGTTCGTCCACCACGTCCACCGTCAGTTCGGGCAAGTATTTGTCGCCGTGGGCGGTGGCGGCGCGGATGGTGGCCAGGGTGGTGTCGTCCAGGGTAAAGCGGGCGTATACCCGGCCACGGCCGGGCTGGAGGTAGTCGATATGGCCGGCTTTGTCCCACACCACATAATCCGGCCCCAGGCTGCGCATCAATAGCAGCATGTAAAATGGATCGGTCATGGCGTACAGGCTGCCGCCAAAGTGCACGCCCACATAGTTGCGGTTGCTCAGGCCCAGTTTGAGCATCACTTCGGCCTGACGAAAATCGTCGCTGATGTGCAGCACGCGGATGCCGGCGCCCAAAAACGGCGGCCACAGGTTGATCAGGCGCTTGAGGGTGCGGGCGGAGGGGGTAAATGCCATATCAGGAATCGCAAACAAACGTTTGAAACCGGCAGATTGCCGTTCGTGTGCCACGCCGTCAACCCGCTGGCCACGCAGGCGACAGAAAAACCACAGCCAGTTCGTTGTCTCTGCCGCCGGAATGGCGGTCTGACGTTGCCCCGGGAACCTCGGCCATGCTTTGTGGGTCGGTTACGGCTGCAACATGACGATGGCGGTGGATTTGCCCCCCGCATCACAGCTACAATGCCCGGTCGGACTGCCGACCCCGGCCCGATTTTCATAACCCGGCGGCCGCCTTAACCCTTTGTGCCGCCTTTATAAGGTCGAAACAGCAATCATGGATCAAGCCGCGCTCATGCAATTTCTGCCGATGATCGGCATTTTCATTCTGTTCTGGTTCCTGATGGTGCGCCCGCAACAGAAAAAGATGAAAGAACACAAGGCCATGCTCGATGCCCTGCAAAAGGGTGACGAAGTGTTGACCCAGGGTGGCATTGTTGGCCGCATCACCAAGGCTGGCGCCGAATATATTTCTCTGGAAATCGCCAACAACGTCGAGATCGTCGTCCAGCGTGCCGCCGTTGGCACCAAGCTGGAAAAAGGCACGCTGAAGTCGCTGTAATTTCCGTTCACCTCACGGCCGCCGCGCCCGCGCAGCGGCCGCTTCCCTGACGCGCCTCATGAACCGTTATCCGCTCTGGAAATACCTGATCATCGCCGTGGCGCTGATCGTTTCCACCCTGTATACCCTGCCCAATTTCTACGGCGAAAGCCCGGCGGTGCAGGTGTCCACCTCCCGCTCGGCCATCGCCATCGACACCGCGCTGATGGATCGGGTGGAAAAATCCCTGGCCGCCGCCAAGCTGCCGGCCGATGGCATTTATCTGGATGGCAATAGCCTGAAAGTGCGCTTTCACGATCCGGACACCCAGATCAAGGCCCGCGATCTGATCCAGCAAGAGCTGGGCGACAACTATATTATTGCGCTGAACCTGCTGTCCTCGTCGCCGGCCTGGTTCGCCAAGCTTAAAGCCCACCCGATGTTCCTCGGCCTGGATTTGCGCGGTGGCGTGCACTTCCTGCTGGAAGTGGACATGAAAGCCGCGGTGGATAAAACCATCGAGCGCTACAGCGGCGACATCCGTCGTGAGCTGCGCGCCAAGAAAATCCGCTACGGCACGCTCAAGCGCGTGGGCGACAGCCTGGAGCTGGGCATGCGCGACGCTGCCTCGCTGAAGGCCGCTGAAGACGTGCTGGCGCGCATGCTGCCCAACCTCACCCTGAAAACCGACGACACGCTGAACAAGCTGGTGATCAGCATCAAGCCGGAAGAGTTCGTCAAAATCCAGACCGACGCGGTCAAGCAGAACATCACCACCCTGCATAACCGGGTGAACGAGCTGGGCGTGGCCGAGCCGGTGATTCAGCAGCAAGGCGCCAACCGCATTGTGGTGCAGCTGCCGGGCGTGCAGGACACCGCCAAGGCCAAGGATATTCTGGGCCGCACCGCCACGCTGGAAGTGCGCATGGTGGAAGACGACCCGGCCAAGGTGGCCGAGGCGCAATCCGGCCTGGTGCCTTCTGGCTATGAGCTGCTGGACGAAGCCACCGGCCGTGGCGGCGTGCAGAAGATTTTGGTCAAGAAAGACGTCGAGCTGACTGGCGACAATATCAACGACGCCCAGCCCGGCTTTGACGAAAACGGCACCGCCGCCGTGCACATCAATCTGGACAGCGCCGGCGCCAGCATCTTCCGTCAGGTGACTGCCGACAATATCGGTCGCCGCATGGCGATGATTCTGGTGGAAAAAGGCAAGGCCGAAGTGGTCACCGCGCCGGTCATCCGCAGTGAAATCGGCGGCGGCCGCGTGCAGATCTCCGGCTCGATGAACCCGGCCGAAGCCAACGACGTGGCGCTGCTGCTGCGCGCCGGCTCACTGGCTGCGCCGATGAACATCATCGAAGAACGCACCGTCGGCCCGAGCCTGGGCAAGGACAATATCGAAAAGGGCTTTAACTCCACCCTGTACGGTTTTGTCGCCATCGCCATCTTCATGCTGATCTACTACCGCGTGTTCGGGATGATCTCGGCCGTGTCGCTGGCGGTGAACGTGCTGATGCTGGTGGCGCTGTTGTCCATGCTGCAAGCCACCCTCACCCTGCCCGGCATCGCCGCCATTGCCCTGACGCTGGGCATGGCGATTGACGCCAACGTGCTGATCAACGAGCGGGTGCGCGAAGAAGTGCGCAACGGCGTCACCCCGCAGGCGGCGATCAAGGCCGGCTACGACCACGCCTGGGCAACCATTCTGGATTCCAACATCACCACGCTGATTGCCGGCCTGGCCCTGCTGATTTTTGGCTCGGGCCCGGTGCGCGGCTTTGCCGTGGTGCACTGCCTGGGCATTCTCACCTCGATGTTCTCGGCGGTGATGGTGTCGCGCGGTTTGGTCAATCTGGTGTACGGCAGCCGCCGCCGCGTGGCCAAACTGTCGGTTTAACAAGGGAACAGCACGAATGGAATTGCTGCATTTCAAAAAAGACATCCCGTTCATGAGCTATGGCAAGCTCACCACGGCGATTTCCCTGCTGACCTTTTTGCTGTCGGTGTTCTTCCTGTTCAGCAAGGGCCTGCATTTCAGCGTGGAATTCACCGGCGGCACGGTGATGGAAGTCCAATACACTCAGCCGGTGGAGCTCAACAGCGTGCGCAGCAAGCTGGACGGCCTCAAGCTGGGCGAAGCCACCGTGCAAAGCCTGGGCACCAGCCGCGATGTGCTGATTCGCCTGCCCAATCTGAAAGACCGCACCAGCGCCCAGCTGTCCAATCAGGTGCTGGCCGCGCTGCAAGCCGACAACACCCAGGTCGAGCTGCGCAAGGTGGAGTTTGTCGGCCCGCAGGTGGGCGAAGAGCTGGTGACCAGCGGTCTGACCGCGCTGGTGCTGGTGTGCGCCGGCATCATGCTGTATCTGGCCATCCGCTTTGAATGGCGCTTTGCCGTCGCCGCCATTCTGGCCAATATGCACGATGTGGTGATTATTCTGGGCTGCTTTGCCCTGTTTCAGTGGGAATTCTCGCTGACCGTGCTGGCTGCGGTGCTGGCGGTGCTGGGCTATTCGGTGAACGAATCGGTGGTGGTGTTTGACCGGATTCGCGAGAATTTCCGCAAATCCGGCATGCGCGGCAAGACCACGGCGCAGGTGATCGACAACGCCATCACCGCCACCATGAGCCGCACCATCATCACCCACGGTTCGACCGAAGCCATGGTGTTGGCCATGCTGGTGTTTGGCGGCCCGGCGCTGCATGGTTTTGCCACTGCGCTGACCATCGGCATTGTGTTTGGCATTTATTCGTCGGTGCTGGTGGCCAGCCCGATTGCCCTGGCGCTGGGGGTGAAGCGCGAGCATATGATCAAGCCGGTGAAGCCGAAGGAAGAAGCGGTGGTGTGAGAGGGCGTTGGGGCGCATGAGGGCCGCGCTACGCGCGGGTGTGCTGGGGGTGAATTTTGGGCGGGGGTTCCCCCCGCACCCGACCCCTTTTCTTTGTCTCGCCAAAGAAAAGGGGGAAAAGAAAGGCGACCCGGGCGTCGCGGTCAGCCTTGCGGGCTGACTGCCCTGTGCTTCTCGAAAGTCAGGGCCGCCCCGGAATGGCGCGCCGCCTGCGGCGTCGCTTAGCCGGGCCGGACACCTCCCTGACTTCCTGCGATGCTCGGCGCGACACACGGGGGTGAACGGCGGCTAGGCGCGACGGCTTGTGGTCTGAATGTGTTGTGTGGGGTAAACATTCAAGATGGTGCGCTGCATATCACATCGCCGCATTTCCCTCTTTCCCTGCTGCTGTTTCCCTCTCCACCGCGTCGTCCCCGCGCAGGCGGGGACCCAGGCAAGTTTCCACAGCGCCCCATCGGCCAATCTGCGCCGGTCTGGCGCTGTGTATCGTTTTTCCGCCTCCATTGTTATCGAGATCTCGCCAAGCCTATGGAACTCGTCAGTTTTTTACTGGATTTCATTCTGCACATCGACCGCCATCTGGCGGAGTTGGTGGCTGTGTACGGGCCGTGGATTTATCTGATCCTGTTCCTGATTGTGTTTTGCGAAACCGGGCTGGTGGTCACGCCATTTTTGCCGGGGGATTCGCTGTTGTTTGTGGCTGGTACGCTGGCCGCGCTGGGCAGTATGAATATCCACCTGCTGGTGGCCTTGCTGATTGTCGCCGCCATTCTGGGCGATGCCTGCAATTACCAGATTGGCCGTCATGCCGGCGCGCGCTTGTTCGCCAAGCCGGATTCGCGGATTTTTCGGCGTGAATACCTGAACCGCACCGAGGCGTTTTATGCTCGCCATGGCGGCAAAACCATTGTGCTGGCGCGTTTTGTGCCGATTGTGCGCACCTTTGCTCCGTTTGTCGCCGGCATGGGCCATATGGCCTACCTGCAATTTGCCCGCTTTAATGTGCTGGGCGCGGTGTTGTGGGTGTGTGCGTTCGGCTACGCCGGCTATCTGTTTGGCAATATGCCGGTGGTGAAAAGCAATCTCAGCCTGTTGATCCTGGGCATTATCGTGGTGTCCATCCTGCCCGGCGTGATTGAAATCTGGCGGCAGCGGCGGGGGGCGGCATGAGTGCGCGCATCCAGCGCTTGCCGGATCATCTGGTCAACCAGATTGCCGCTGGCGAGGTGGTGGAGCGCCCGGCCGCTGCGCTGAAAGAGTTGCTGGAAAACAGCATCGACGCTGGCGCCAGCCGGGTGACGGTGGATTTGGCCGAGGGCGGCATCCGCTTGATTCGGGTGAACGACAACGGCGGCGGCATTGCCGCCGACGATCTGGCCCTGGCGCTGGACCGCCACGCCACCAGCAAGATTCGCTCGCTGGACGATCTGGAGCATGTCGGCACGCTGGGTTTTCGCGGCGAGGGGCTGGCCAGTATTGCCGCCATCTCGCGGCTGACCCTCACCAGCCGTCCGCCCGGCGCCGAGATGGCCTGGCAGGTGCTGGCGCAGGATGGCGCGCTGCACCCGCCCGAGCCGGCGGCGCACGCCGAAGGCACCACGGTGGAAGTGGCCGATGTGTACTTCAACACCCCGGCGCGCCGCAAGTTCCTGAAAAGCCCCAACACCGAATACGCCCACTGCGAAGCCGCGTTCGAGCGCATTGCCCTGGCCCACCCGGAAGTGGAGATGACCTTGCGCCACAATGGCAAGGTCAGCTGGCGGCTGGCGCGGCACACCCTGGCCGAGCGCGTCGGCCAGCTATTGGGCAATGACTTTGCCGCCAGCGCGCTGAGCGTGGACGCCCAGGCCGCCGGCCTGACGCTGAGCGGCTTTGCCGGCAGCCCGACGCTGGGCAAAAGCAGCCGCGATGCGCAGTATTTTTTTGTCAACGGCCGCTTTGTGCGCGACAAGCTGGTGAATCATGCCGTGCGCCAGGCCTACCACGACGTGCTGCACCACGACCGCCACCCCAGCTATGCGCTGTTTTTGACGCTGGACCCGGCCGCCGTGGACGTCAACGTCCACCCGACCAAGGTGGAAGTGCGCTTTCGCGAAGCGCAGGCGGTGCATCAGTTTATTTTTCATGCGGTGAACAAGGCGCTGGCCGCCAGCAAAGCCGGCGCCGACAGCCCGACGGAAGGCGCGGCCGACGCGCTGGACGCCCCTGCCGGCAGCGGCGCGCGGGCGCCCTTGCTCGGCAGCTTTGAGCCGCCGCCGCGCCGGCCGGCTGGCAGCAGCGCGGGCGGCGGCCTGCGCTACGACAGCGCGCCGCGCCAGTCGCGCCTGCCCTTGTCGGTGGCCGATCACGGCGGCGGCAGCGGCTTTTACGCCAGCCTGTTTGCCGGCGTGCGCGAAGCCGAACAGGCCGCCAGCACGCCCGAGCATCACACACCCAGCCAGCCCGACGCACCGCCATCCGCCGCCAGCCTGCCGACCCGCCGCGACGACGCCCTGCCGCCGCTGGGCTTTGCCCTGGCCCAACTGCTCGGCGTGTACATCCTGGCGCAAAACGCCGATGGCCTGGTGGTGGTGGACATGCACGCCGCCCACGAGCGCATTGTCTACGAGCGCCTGAAAACCCAGTTCGACGCCCAGGCCATTGTCCAGCAACCGCTGCTGCTGCCGGTGGCCTTTGCCGCCGACCGGTTGGAAACCGCCGCCGCCCACGACCACGCCGAGGCGCTGGCCGCCCTGGGGCTGGAGCTGGCCGTGCTCGGCCCCGGCCAGTTGGCGGTGCGCGCCGCCCCGGCCCTGCTGAAAGACGCCGACCCGGTGCCACTGGCGCGCGCCATGCTGCAAGAGTTGCGCGAACACGGCGGCAGCCAGGCGCTGACCGAACACCGCAACGCCCTGCTAGCCACCATGGCCTGCCACGGCGCGGTGCGCGCCAACCGCAGCCTGACCCTGCCGGAAATGAACGCGCTACTGCGCGATATGGAAGCCACCGAGCGCTCCGGCCAGTGCAACCACGGCCGCCCCACCTGGCGGGCCTTGTCGATGAAAGAACTCGACGGCCTGTTCATGCGCGGCCAGTAATCCTTTCCCCACCATGACCGACACCCTTGCCCCCCTGCCGCCTGCCATCCTGCTGATGGGCCCCACCGCCTCTGGCAAAACCGCCCTGGCCCTGGCCCTGGCCCGCCACATCCCGGTGGAAATCATCAGCGTGGATTCCGCCCTGGTCTATCGCGGCATGGACATCGGCGCCGCCAAACCCAGCGCCGCCGAACAAGTGCAAGTTCCGCACCACCTGATCGACATCATCGACCCGCCGCACGCCTATTCCGCCGCGCAATTCACCCAGGACGCCCGCCTGCTGATGGCCGAAATCACCGCGCGCGGGCGCGTGCCGCTGCTGGCCGGCGGCACCATGCTGTATTTCAAGGCGCTGCAAGACGGCCTGTCCGACCTGCCTGCCGCCAACCCCGCCGTGCGCGCCGAGCTGGATCAACTGGCCGCCGAACACGGCTGGCCGGCGCTGCACGCCGAACTGGCGCGCATCGACCCCGCCACCGCCGCCCGCCTGGCCCCCAACGACGCCCAGCGCATCCAGCGCGCGCTGGAAATCCACCGCCTGACCGGCCAGCCGATGAGCGCGCTGATCGCCGAACGCCCACACGACCCGCTGCCCTGGCGGCTGCTGAAAATCGCCCTGCTGCCCAGCGAGCGCAGCGTGCTGCACCAACGCATCGCCACCCGTTTCACCCAAATGCTCGACGCCGGCCTGCTGGACGAAGTGCGCGCCCTGCGCGCCGCCTGGCCGGAACTCCACCTCGGCCTGCCCTCGATGCGCTGCGTCGGCTACCGCCAGGCCTGGCATTATCTGGACGGCGACATCGACCGCCAGCAACTGATCGACCAAGGCATCGCCGCCACCCGCCAACTGGCCAAACGCCAGCTGACCTGGCTGCGCGGGATGGAAGGGCTGGTGGAGGTGGATTGCTTGCTGGAGGGGGAGGCGGTGCTGGAGCGGGTGTTGGGGGCGTGGAAAATGGCAGCAGAAAAAAATGTCTGAAAGCGCCATAAAAATTCTTTTGTCGTATGATTGGCCAGGTTATGCCTGACCGCGCTATCACACTTTGCCGCGTGCCAGCATCTGGGTGCGCCAAGGGAGTACAGGACATCGCATGGAGCGCAGCGGATAAAACGCGCCTGATGTTGTGTTGTGGTGGGCGGCTCTTGGCTTGCCAGACGAGCACAGACAATTAACGTTGGAGGCTGGTGCGCTTCTCGCAAATATTCGGCTACCCGATTGGCGAGATGCCAGATACGTGGATGCAAGAGTTACCCTCAATCAATTTTGAACCCCTGCGGGCCAGCCACCCCGATCTGGCCAATCTGGCGGCGTATGCCGAGCAGTATTTGCATCGCGACCCGGAAAGCGCGCTGGTCAAATTGCGCAACTTTGCCGAGCGCATCGTCGATCACCTCTATACCCACCTGCGTTTGCCGCAAGCGCCACAGTCCAAGTTCATCGACCTATTGAACAACGCCAGCTTTGCGATGCTGGCCGACAAACTGGTGCTTGATAAATTTCACCTGCTGCGCAAGCTGGGCAATAGCGCCGCCCATGGCGAAGAAATCCGCGCCATGGACGCCAACCGCGCCCTGCATGAAGCCTGGCAGATTGCGCGCTGGCTGCATGTCGCGATTATCGGCGGCAAGGCCGAGGATTTTCCGGCGTTTCGCGAGCCACCCCTAGAAAGCGCAGACACCAAGGCGGCCATCAAGCGCGAAAAAAAGCGCCTGGCCGAAGAAAACGCCGCCAAAGACGCAAAAATCCAGGCCATGCTAGCCGAGCTGGAATCGCTGCGGGCGGCCGAGAAGGCCATGCGCGACGCCATCAATGCGGCCAACCAGCCTGCGCCTGAGGCAGAAATCGCCGCCATGGCGCACCAGGCCGCCAATGTGGCCGAACAGCTGCACTTCTCCGAAGACAACACCCGCCAGTACCTGATCGACCGCGATCTGGCGCGGGCAGGCTGGAAGGCGCCGCAAGGCGGGCAAACCAGCGCCACGGTGGGCCTCGAAGTCAAAGTCCAGCATCAGTCCACCCCCTCCGGCATCGGCTATGCCGACTATGTGCTGTGGGACGATAACGGCAAGCCGCTGGCGGTGATTGAAGCCAAGCGCACCAACAAAGACGCGCGCGCCGGGCAGGCGCAGGCCAAGGACTACGCCGATGGCCTGGAAAAAATGCACGGCCAACGGCCCATGATCTTTTTCACCAATGGCCATGATATCTGGGTGTGGGACGATGCGATGGGCTACCCGCCGCGCAAGGTGTACGGCTTTTACAGCAAGGACACCCTGCAATACCGCATTGGCTTTCAGCGTCAGCACCGGCAGGACCTGCTACACGCGCAAGCTGACGGCAAGATTGCCGGCCGCCTGTACCAGATCGAAACGCTGACCCGCATCAAAGAACGCTTTGCCAGCAAGCATCGCAAGGCGCTGATCGTGCAAGCCACCGGCACCGGCAAAACCCGCGTCGCCATTGCGCTGTCCAAATTGATGATCGAAGCCAAGTGGGCCAAGCGCATTCTGTTTTTGTGCGACCGCAAAGAGCTGCGCAAACAGGCTAAAAAGGCGTTCAACGACTACCTGAAAGAGCCCATTTATGTCTTTGGCCAGAAAAACGAAGTCGCCAAGCAAGATGCCCGCATCTACATCGGCATTTACCAAGGGCTGATCAACCAGTACGAAAACTTTGACGTCGGTTTCTTTGATCTGATCATTGCCGACGAATCGCACCGCTCGATTTACAACCAGTACGGCGATATCTTCAGCTACTTTGACGCCTTGCAAGTTGGCCTCACCGCCACGCCGGTGGAGATGGTCAGCCGCAGCACCTGCCGCCTGTTTGGGTGCGACTACAAAACCCCCACCGCCAACTACACGCTGGAAGACGCCGTGCGCGATGGCAATCTGGCGCCGTTCCGTGTGGTCACCCACACCACCAAATTCATGCGCGAGGGCATCAAGGGCCATGACCTGAGCGACGAGCAGATTGCCCAGCTTGAAGACCAGGGCATCGACCCCAATACGCTGGAATTCGACGGCGAAGACATTAACCAGGCGGTGTACAACAAAGACACCAACCGCGTCATCCTGCGCAACCTGATGGACAAGGGCATTCGTGACGCCGATGGCCAACTGCCGGGCAAAAGCATCATCTTTGCCCGCAATATCCGCCATGCCCGCCTGCTGGCCGAGCTGTTCGACGAGCTGTATCCGCAATTGGCCGGCAAGTTCTGTGCGGTGATCCACTCTGACGAATCGCGCGCCGAGCAATTGATCGACGACTTCAAAGGCGCCGAAAACTGCAAAAACCACGCCCTGCGCATTGCCATCTCGGTAGACATGCTCGACACCGGCATCGACGTGCCCGAAGTGGTCAACCTGGTGTTTGCCAAGCCAGTGAAATCCAAGGTCAAGTTCTGGCAGATGATCGGCCGTGGCACACGCCTGTGTCCTGACCTGTTTGGCAAAGGCGAAGACAAAAAAGAATTTTTGATCTTCGACCACTGGAACAACTTTGCCTACCACGAAATGGAGCCACAAGAAGCCGAACCCAAAGCGCCCAAATCGCTGGCCCAGCGTCGTTACGAAGCCCGGCTGGCGCTGGCGCACGCCGCCCTGCGCGGCCACGAGCCAGCCGCCTTTGCCAGCGTGTGCGAGCTGCTGCTGGCGGATGCCCGCGCGCTGAACGACCAGACCATTGCCGTGCGAGACCACTGGCCCGCCGTGCAACTGGCGCGCGATGCGGCCAATGTCAACGCCTTTGCGCCGGCCACCGCCCAAATGCTGGCTGACACCATCGCCCCCTTGCTCAACGCGCTGGACCTGCGCGGCCAGGGCGATGCCCTGCGCTGGGACATCCTGCTGGCCAATGCCCAGCACGAAGCCATTGCCAAGCCAGACCAAGCCAACGCCTGCCGGGCCGACATCCTCGCCTGGCTGGCGCGCCTGCCGCCCAACCTCAACGCCGTACGGGCCAAAGCCGACGAACTCAAGGCCATTCAGAGCGACAGCTATTGGCATCACCCCGACTTTGCCCGGCTGGAAGCCAGCCGCCTGGCGCTGCGCGAGCTGATGCACCTGGCCGAGCGCCCGGCGCCGCAGCTCGGCCCCGGCCCGACCTTTGTCGATATTGCCGAAGACATCAGCGAATACCATGTCGAAGTGCGCAAAACCAATATCCGCTCGGTGGACGCCACCATCTACCGCCAAAGCGTCGAGGCCGCCTTGCGCCCCTTGTTTGACAGCAGCCCGGTGCTGCAAAAAATCCGTGATGGCCAGCGTGTCACCGATGCCGAGCTTGACCAGCTCAACAGCCTGATTCACACCCGCCATCCGGGGGTTGACCTGCAAGTGCTGCGCGAATTCTATGCCGACACCGCCGCGCCGCTGGCGGACATCCTGCGCAGCATCGTCGGCATGGACGCCAAAGCAGTAGAAGCCCGTTTTGCCGATTTTGCCCAGCGCCACCGGCTGGACAGCCAGCAACTGCGCTTTTTGGGCATGCTCAAAGACCAAATCTGCAAATCCGGCAGCATCCGCCTGGATGCGCTGTTCGAAGCGCCGTTCACCAGCATCCACGGGGAAGGCATCAGCGGGCTCTTCCCGCGCGATGAGCAACTGGGCGAACTCACTGGTATTATCCGCAGCTTTGGCGAACCGCCCGCATTGGCCGGGCCAACCCAAGGCGCGGCGCCTCATTAAGGAAAGCCATGATCACCGGCGAACTCAAAAACAAAATCGACAGCCTCTGGACCGACTTCTGGACCGGCGGCATCACCAACCCGCTGACCGTCATCGAGCAAATCACCTTTTTGATGTACTCGCGTCTGTTGGACATGCAAGAGCGCAAGGACGAGCGCCGCAGCACCCTTACCGGCAAAGCCTTCAACCGCCGTTTTAACGACGACGAACAAGACTGCCGCTGGGAAACCTGGCGCCACTACGGCGCCGAAGACATGCTGCCGCACGTGCGCGACCGGGTGTTCCGCCACTTTCGTGCGCTGGCCGAACGTTCCGGTAGCGAAGCGAGCTTGTTTGCCGACTTCATGAAAGACGCCCAACTGATGATCCAGAAGCCCAGCCTGCTGGCCAAGGCGGTTGAAGCAGTGCACAACCTGCCGCTGGAGCAAGGCGACACCAAGGGCGATCTATACGAATACCTGCTGGGCAAACTCACCACCGCCGGCATCAACGGCCAGTTTCGCACCCCGCGCCACATCATCCGCCTGATGGTCGAGCTGATGCAGCCGCAGCCCACCGACCGCATCTGCGACCCAGCCTGCGGCACCGGCGGCTTTTTGGTGGAAAGCTACGACTACCTGCTGCGCAGCCACAGCAGCGAGGCGGGTACGCACAGCGAAACCTTCGTCAACGACAAGGGCGAAACCGAAACCACCACGCTGTATTCCGGCGATCTGCTGGGCGAGCACCGCCAACACATCGACCACGACATGTTCCACGGCTTTGACTTTGACGCCACCATGCTGCGCATTGCCAGCATGAACCTGATCATGCACGGCGTGGCCGCGCCGGATATCCATTATCAGGACACCCTCAGCCAGGGCTTTGCCGAAAAACGCCCGCAGGCGGCCAAAAGCAGCTTTGACCTCATCCTGGCCAATCCGCCATTCAAGGGCAGCCTGGACGAACAAGACGTCGCCCCCGACATCCTGCGCGTGGTGAAAACCAAAAAAACCGAGCTGCTATTTATTGGGCTTATCCTGCGCATGCTGAAAACCGGCGGCCGCTCCGCCACCATCGTGCCGGATGGCGTGCTGTTCGGCTCGTCCAAAGCCCACCTGCAACTGCGCAAACACCTGATTGAAGACAACCAGCTGGAAGCAGTGATTTCGCTGCCCAGCGGCGTGTTCAAGCCCTACGCCGGCGTCTCTACCGCCATCATCATTTTCAGCAAGGGCGGCAGCACCGACGAGGTGTTTTTCTACGACATGAAGGCCGACGGCTACTCGCTGGACGACAAGCGCCAGCCGATCAAAGACAACGACATCCCCGACATCCTGGCGCAATACCAACGCTGGTGCGACCGTGACGGTGAATTCAGCGACCGCACCCAGCAGGCGTTTGGCGTGCCCAAGGCCGACCTGGTGGCGCAGAACTATGATCTGTCGATCAACCGCTACAAACAGCAGGTGTACGAAGCCGAACAGTTTGAGGACCCGCGCGAGATCCTGAAGCGGCTGATGGCGCTGGAGGCAGAGATCCAGCGTGAATTGTTGGAGTTGGAGGGGATGTTGGGATGAGTGAGAAAGTTAAGCTTGGCGCAATCTGCGATTTTGTAAATGGGAAAGCATTTAATGCGAATGACTGGGAAGAGTCTGGTGTTCCAATTATCCGAATCCAGAATTTGAATGATGAATCTAAGTCATTCAACTACTGCATTAAATCTATTGAGGAGAAATACAAAGTAAAAAATGGAGATTTACTTTTTTCTTGGTCGGGTACGCCAGGCACATCTTTTGGCGCTTTCATGTGGACACGTGGTGATGCCTATTTAAACCAGCATATCTTTAATGTTAAAATTGATTCTGAAGTTGTTGATAAGCGGTTTTTGTATCATTCATTGAATGCAAGTATTCACCTGATGATCGATCAGGCTCATGGCGGAGTTGGCCTGCAACATATTACAAAGAAAAAACTTGAAGGTATTGAAATCAATCTTCCTCCCCTCGAAGAACAAAAACGCATCGCCGCCATTCTCGACAAGGCCGACAGCCTGCGCCGCAAACGCGCCCAAGCCATCGCCCTCGCCGACGATTTCCTGCGCGCTACCTTCCTCGACATGTTCGGTGATCCCGTCACCAACCCGAAGGGGTGGCCAGTTAAGCCTCTTGGCACGCTAATTGAGAAAATCAAGTCAGGCTGGAGCGCTCCAAGCACAGATGCCGAATATATCGAGGGAACTTTGGGGGTACTTAAAGTAAGTGCGGTTTCTTCTGGTTACTTTAAGCGAGCAGAAGCAAAAGTTGTTGATCCTTCTATTGTGGATCGTGATCTGATATTTCCTGTTATGGGTGATTTGCTGTTTAGTCGGGCAAATACGAGAGAATTGGTGGCGGCGGCATGTCTTGTGGAAGAAGATTGTGAAAGCGCATTCTTGCCAGATAAATTATGGCAGATTACGTGTTTCCATGGTGTTGCAAGGAATGAATATTTGAAATTCTTGCTTGCCGACTTGAAGTTCAAGGATGAATTGACCAAGAAAGCAACTGGCACAAGCGGCTCGATGTTGAATATTTCTCAGGCCAAATTTGTCGAAACAAACGCGCCAATTCCACCTTATGAGTTGCAGTCGCGGTTTGCCGATGCTGTATGGCGAGTTTACTCGTTGAGAAAAAAATGGTTCGAGTCTGATTATTCAATTGGAAATTTATTTCGTGGCTTGTCGTCTGACTTGTAGTAGCAAGCACGGTAGCTTGGCCTAAATCTACGCAGCCCAACGTTTACCGCGCCAAGGTTGGCCGCAAAGTCTGTTCATTTGATAAATGGCTGCAGGGCGCTACCCCGATAGCCAATTTGGGCAGCAGCCTGCTGCCCAATTGCCGTGGTTCCTATCGTGACGCTGCTGACCAAGCTGGCCGACCCCGCCGAGCGCGCGTGGTACGCCACGTAAGCCGTGGCGCAAGGCTGGTCGCGCACCAAGCTGGAGCTGAATACCAAGGACCTGAGGCGGGTAAAGGTAGATCAGGAGCACCAGGATGTCATCGCGTGGGAGCCGGAGTAAGCCCCGGCGGCAGGGATTCAGTGGGCGGCTATCTGCTGGGGCGGACAGTTTGCTGTGCAGCGCTGCTGGCGAAAGCCGTATTCACGCCTCGGTCTGCGCTGGGGCGTGTGTTGTCGAGCTGACCGCTCCAGATTCTTACCATTGCCTACGCATAGCCCATGCCTGAGACGACGCTTGGCGCGCGCCAGTGGGCGGGGGTAGCATCTGGCATTGTCATTTTTTTGTCGGGCTATCCCATGCACACCCAGATGCACGCCATGCTGCAACACGCCCCCGGTGGGGCGGACACTTTGTATTGGGGCGAAACCGCGCGGCCAGTGCCCGGCCCCGGCCAGTTGCGCGTGCGCGTGCGCGCCGCCGGGGTGAACCGGGCGGATATTGTGCAGCGCGAAGGCCGCTATCCGCCGCCGCCGGGCGCGTCGCCGATTCTGGGCCTGGAAGTGGCCGGCGAGGTGGACGCAGTGGGCGAAGGCGTCAGTGGCTGGGCGCCGGGCGATGCGCTGCTGGCGCTGATTCCCGGCGGCGGCTATGCCGAGTATGCGCTGGTGAATGCCGACGAGGCGCTGGCCAAGCCGGCGGCGTGGTCGTGGGCCGAGGCTGCCAGCCTGCCGGAAGCCTGGCTGACCGCCTGGCTGAACCTGATGGACGTGGCCCATCTGCAAGCGGGAGAAACCGCGCTGATCCACGCCGGGGCCAGCGGCGTGGGCGCGGCGGCCATCCAGTTGGCACGCTGGCGTGGCGCGCGGGTGATCGCCACCTGCGGCAGCGCCGATAAAGCGGCGTTTTGTCAGGCGCTGGGGGCGGATGCCGTGGTGAATTACCGCGAAACCCCGGACCTGGCCGCCGCCATCCGCGCACTGGGCCGCGCCGATGTGGCGCTGGATTGCGTGGGCGGCCCCTATCTGGACGCCCATCTGCAATGCCTGAACCAGGATGGCCGGCTGGTGGTGATTGGGGTGATGGGCGGCGCGCAGGCCATGCTGAATCTGGGGCTGTTGCTGGTCAAGCGCATCCGGGTGATGGGCTCCACCTTGCGCAGCCAGCCGCTGGCACGCCGGGCGGCGCTGGCGCGCGCGCTGGCTGAACATATCCTGCCGGCGTTTGTGCGCGGTGAGCTGCGCTGGACGCTGGATCGGCAGTTCGCCCTGCCCGACGCCGCCCAGGCGCATGCCTGGGTGGAGGGCAATCACAATAAGGGCAAGGTGATGTTGCTGGCCTGATGGCGAGGGCAAACACACGCCGGCATGCGCTGCGCTGTCCTTTTAAGCGCTGTCCACAAAACCAGACGCAGCGATCCTGTAGGTGACAAACAAGTATGGCAAGGTCGCGTAACAACGCCAGGAGGTGAGCGGCCCTTAAGCCCGCAAGTTGTATCAGTCGCGCCCAGCCCGGTTGATCACTCAGGAGCCCACCATGCAACTGCTTGACCACGTCTCTCTCAGCGTGCCCGACCTAGCCCGCGCCCGGCCGTTTTACCACGCCATCTTCAACGCACTGGGCGCGGAGGTGGTGTACGACCACGCCGACGCCATCGGCTACGGCGAGCGCTGCGACCGCAGCCAGCCCGGCCACAGCTACCTCACCGTGCGCGCCAGCGCCGCCCCGCTCAGCGCCGACCCTGGCCGGCACTGGTGCTTCAAGGCCGCCAGCCACGCCCAGGTGCGCGCCTTTCATGCCGCCGCGCTGGCGCATGGCGGCGAAGACGACGGCCCGCCAGGGCTGCGCCCGCATTACCACGCCGATTACTACGCGGCATTTGTGCGCGACCCGTTTGGCAACCGGCTGGAGGCGGTGTGTCATGGTGACGCGCAGCAGGCGCTCAGCCGCTGAGCGTCGTTTACCAAACCCTTCTGGCGTCGTTGCGCGGCACCTGTACTGTCTGCGGCCGCACGCCTAGCCAGGACCGCTGCGCTGAGCTTCGGGCACTACGCCAAGGCGGCTTTGCTTCAACATCCGAATCCCCCGCTCCAGCCCTTCCACCGTCAGCGGGCACATGCGTCCGGCCATCAGTTGATGGATCAGTCGGGTGGATTCGCTGTAGTCCCAGTGCGCTTCCTGGCAGGGGTTGATCCACACGGCGTGCGGGTAGTGGGCCAGCAGGCGTTTGAGCCACACCTGGCCCGCTTCTTCGTTGTGGTGTTCCACGCTGCCGCCGGGGTAGACCAGTTCATAGGGGCTCATGCGTGCGTCGCCGACCAGAATCAGCTGATAGTCGCGGCCGTAGGTGTGCAGCATGTCCAGCGTGGGGGTGCGTTCGTTCCAGCGGCGGGCGTTGTGCTTCCACAGGCTTTCGTACACGCAGTTATGAAAGTAAAAGTGCTCCAGGTGTTTGAATTCGCTGCGCACCGCGCTGAACAGGGTTTCTACCGTGTGCACGTGGTCGTCCATTGAGCCGCCGATGTCGAGCAGCAGCAACACCTTGGTGCTGTCGTGCAGTCTGGGATGGTAGCGCAGGTCCAAAAGGCCGGCCTGGCGGGCGGTGGCGGCGATGGTGGCGTCGATGTCCAGTTCTTCGGTGGCGCCGTCGCGGGCAAACTGGCGCAGCCGGCGCAGGGCGATTTTCATGCCGCGCGCGCCCAGCTCGCTGTCGCCGTCCAGATCGCGAAATTCGCGCTGATCCCACACTTTCACCGCCCGGCGGTGGCGTGAGCCATCCTGGCCGATGCGCACCCCGGCCGGGTTGTAGCCATAGGCGCCAAACGGGCTGGTGCCGCCGGTGCCAATCCATTTATTGCCGCCCTGATGGCGCTCGCGCTGTTCGGCCAGTCGCTGCTTGAGGGTGTCCATCAGTTGCTTGAAGCCCATGGCTTCCAGCGCGGCTTTGTCTTCTTCGCTCAGGTGTTTTTCCACCAGCTTGCGCAGCCAGTCTTCCGGGATGTCGCGTTGCAGGTTTTCCAGGTCCCAGCTGGCGCCGTTGAAGTGGTTGGCGAACACCCGGTCGAAGCGGTCAAACCATTTTTCGTCTTTCACCAGCGCGGCGCGCGACAGATAGTAAAAGTCGTCCAGACTGGCAAACGCCAGCCGCGCTTGCAGCGCCTGCAAGAGCAGCAAAAATTCCTTAAGGCTGACCGGCACGCCAGCGGCGCGCAGGGCAAGAAAAAACTCGATGAACATGGCGCAGCCCTTGTCGGGGTTAAAACGATCGTTTATTCTCAATTTTAGAGCATGAACTCTAATTCTGTGTTGCAGGCAGATGCCCTGCATCTGCCACCCGCCAAAGGAGCATACCATATGCCCAGCGCCCCACTGCTCACCACCCCGGCCGAGCTGAACCACGCCCTGAGCACGGCCCGCGCCGCCTGGCAGGCCGCGCCTTATCCGTCCTGGGCCGAGCGCCGCGCCCGGCTGGCGGCCCTGCGCGCCGCCTTGCAAGGCCATGCCGGCGCGCTGGCGGCGGCGGTGTCGGCCGATTTTGGCCAGCGCAGCGCCGACGAAACGCGCATGGCCGAGCTGTTCCCTACCCTGCTGGCCATCGACCACGCCCGCCGGCATCTGCGCCGCTGGATGCGCCCGCAGCGGCGCGGCGTCAGCCCGTGGTTTTGGCCGGCGCGCGCTCAGGTGTTGCCGCAGCCCTTGGGAGTGGTCGGGGTGATCGTGCCGTGGAATTACCCGCTGTATCTGGCCTTGGGCCCGCTGGTGGATGCGCTGGCGGCGGGCAATCGAGTGTTGATCAAGATGAGCGAATACACCCCGCGCACCGCCGCCGCCGTGGCCACGCTGCTGGCCGAGGCCTTGCCGGGCGGCGAGGCGCAGGTGGCGTTGGGCGAGGTGGCGCTGGCGCAGGCTTTTGCCAGTCTGCCGTTTGACCACCTGCTGTTTACCGGCTCTACCGCCGTGGGGCGCGAGGTGATGCGTCTGGCCAGCGCCCAGCTCACCCCGGTGACGCTGGAGCTGGGCGGCAAGTCGCCGGTCTTGATTGCCCCCGGCCACGATGTGGCGCGCGCGGCGGCGTGCATTGCCCAGGGCAAGCTGCTGAACGCCGGGCAAACCTGCGTGGCGCCGGATTATGTGCTGCTGCCGCGCGGCGCGCGCGCCGAGTTTGTCCGCGCCTTTGCCCAGGCGGTGGCCGCCAGCTACCCGACGCTGGCCGACAACCCGGATTACACCAGCATCATTCATCCGCGCCACTGGCAGCGCCTGCACGACGGCCTGGCCGAGGCGCGCGCCGCTGGCGCGCAAACGCACGCCTGTGTCGGCCCGGACAGCGAGGCGGCGCTGGCCGCCGCGCGCAAGATGGCCCCGCATCTGCTGTGGGACGTCCCCGCCGACTGCCAACTGCTGCGCGAAGAAATTTTTGGCCCGATTTTGCCGCTGGTGGAATACGAGAACTGGCCAGCCGCGCTGGCCTATGTCAACGCCCGGCCGCGCCCGCTGGCCTTGTATCTGTTTGACCATGACCGCCAGCGGGTGCAGGCTGTTTTGCGCCAGACCATCGCTGGCGGCGTGGTGGTCAACGACACCTTATTGCATGTGGTGCAGGACGGGCTGCCGTTTGGCGGGGTGGGCGCATCTGGCATGGGGCAGTATCATGGCCATGACGGCTTTCTGACGTTCAGCAAGCTCAAGCCGGTGCTTTACCAATCGCGCTGGAACGCCATGCCCTGGCTGCGCCCGCCGTATGGCCGGCTGGCGCGCTGGCTGCAAGCGCTGATGCTGCGTTGAGCATCCCCGGTTTTTGATTCAGGCTCATCACCCATGCACACTGCAAAAAAATCTACTCCCTTGTTGACCCGCCGCCAGTTTCTGCGCGTCGGCCTGGCCGGCGGCGCCGTGCTGCTGACGGCGCGGCTGGTGTACGGCCCGTTTGCCCGCATGCGGCTGGCCGAGGTGCCCGAGGCCGAACAGCTGAAAACCCTGAACCCGCGCACCGCCACCGCGCTGGCGGCCATCGCCCCGGTGATGCTGGGCTCGGCGTTTCCGCCGGCCGAGCCGGAAGAAACGCGTCTGGGCGCGCAGCATGCGCTGGTGCGCGCCATCGACGCCGCGATTGCCGCCATGCCGGCGCCGGTGCAGGCAGAAATCAGCCAATTGCTGGATTTATTGATTTTTCCGCCCACCCGGCGTTTGCTGGTGGGCCTGCGTGAGGAGTGGGCGCGCGCTGAGCAGGACGATATTCGCGGCTTTTTGTATCGCTGGCGGGAGAGCCGCTTTCAGCTGCTGCGCGCCGGCTATCAGGGCCTGCATCAGTTGGTGTGCGCCGGCTGGTACGCCATGCCGGCCAGCCAGGCGGCGGTGGGCTACCCCGGCCCGCCAGTGCAATGGAAACTGGCGGAGGGCGCAGCATGAGCACCATTGCCGATCCGATTGCCGCCGGTCTGGCGCGTGGCTGGCAGGTGGTGGATGCGTCCACCCTGCGCGCTGACACCCACTATGAAGCCGATGTGGTGATTATTGGCACCGGTGCCGGCGGTGGGGTCAGCGCCGAGGTGTTGAGCCAGGCCGGGCTGAAAGTGCTGCTGATCGAAGAAGGCCCGCTGCCGCTGGGTCGGGATTTTCGTCTGCTGGAAAGCGACGCCTACCCGCAGCTGTATCAGGCGTGCGCGGCGCGGCAAACCCAGGATAAGGCCATCACCATCTTGCAGGGCCGCGCGGTGGGCGGCTCGACCACGGTAAACTGGACATCGTCATTCCGCACGCCGCCGGGCACGCTGGCGGTGTGGCACGAGCGTTACGACCTGCCGCTGACCGAGGCCGAGATGCGCCCGTGGTTTGAGCAGATCGAAACCCGCCTGTCGATTCACGACTGGCCAGAAGCGCCCAACGCCAATAACGCCGTGCTGGCGCGCGGCGCCCAGCAGCTGGGCATCAGCCACGGCCGCATCCGCCGCAATGTCAAAGGCTGCTGGAATCTGGGCTATTGCGGCATGGGCTGCCCCACCCACGCCAAGCAATCCATGCTGGTGACCACCATTCCCGCCGCGCTGGACGCTGGCGCGCGGCTGCTGACCCGCTGCCGCGCCTGGCGGCTGAACCTGACCGCTGGCGAGGTGAGCGGGCTGGAATGCCAGGCGCTGGACAGCGCCGGCCTGCGCGCCAATGGCGTGCGCATCACGGTGCGCGCCCGTCACTATGTGCTGGCTGGCGGCGCCATCAACACCCCGGCGCTTTTGCTGCGCAGCCGCCTGCCGGATGCCTCTGGCCGGCTGGGCAAGCGCACCTTTTTGCACCCCACCGTGCTGTCTGCCGCGCTGTTTGCCGAGCGCGTTGACGCCTGGCATGGCGCGCCGCAAACCGTGTACAGCGATCATTTTTTGCACACGCAAGAGATCGACGGCCCGCTGGGCTACAAGCTGGAAACCCCGCCCGTGCACCCGCTGCTGGCCTCGGTGACGCTGACCGGCCTGGGCGAAAGCCACGCCGCGCTGATGCGGCAAATGCCGCACTTGCATGTGATGCTGGCGCTATTGCGCGATGGTTTTCATGTGGATAGCCAGGGTGGCGAAGTCAGCCTGGACGACGACGGTCACGCCCGGCTGGCCTATTCGCTGAACGATCCGCTGTGGGAGGCGGCCCGGCGCGCCTGGCTGAGCATGGCCGAGCTGCAATTTGCCGCCGGCGCGCGCCAGGTGCTGCCGATTCACGAAGACGCTGTGCCCTACCGCAGTTGGCCCGACGCACGCGAGGCGATTCGCCAGCTGCCGCTGGAAATCCTGCGTGCGCGCTGGGTGAGCGCACATGTGATGGGCGGAGCGATGATGGGCAAGGACGCCAGCCGTGGCGTGGTCAACGCCGACGGCGCCTGCTGGGGCATGCGCAATCTGTCGGTGCTGGATGGCTCGGTGTTTCCCACCAGCATTGGCGCCAACCCGCAGTTGTCGGTGTATGCGCTGGCGCTGCGCAATGCGACAAAACTGGCGCAAACCCTGGGCCACGGATAATACCCACACGCGCCATCCCAACCCCAATCCGGCTCGCCTGCGCTATCATGCCATTCCATTTTTATTTTTGAGGAATACCCATGGCCGGGGCCAGTTTGCTTGCCTTGCTCGACGATATCGCCACCTTGCTGGACGACGTGGCAGTGATGACCAAAGTCGCCGCCAAGAAAACCGCCGGGGTGCTGGGCGACGATCTGGCGCTGAATGCCGAGCAGGTCAACGGGGTGCGCGCCGAGCGTGAGTTGCCGGTGGTGTGGGCGGTGGGGGTGGGGTCGCTGAAAAACAAGGCGATTCTGGTGCCGGCCGCACTGGCCATCAGCGCGTTGGCGCCGTGGCTGATTACCCCTTTGCTGATGCTGGGTGGGCTGTATCTGTGTTTTGAGGGTGTGGAAAAACTGGCGCACTCATGGCTGCACGGCGCCGAAGAAGACGCCAGCGAGCATGCCCGCCAGTTGGCGGCGGTGGCCGATGAGCAGGTGGACTTGGTGGCCATGGAAAAAGACAAAATCCAAGGAGCCATTCGCACGGATTTTGTGCTGTCGGCTGAAATCATCGTCATTGCCCTGGGTACGGTGGCCGACAAGAGTTTTACCATGCAATGCGCGGTGTTGGCCGGTGTGGCGGTGCTGTTGACCATCGGCGTGTATGGCTTGGTGGCAGCCATTGTCAAAATGGACGATGTCGGTTTGTACCTGCATCGCACGGGCGGCGCGGTGGCGCGCGCGCTGGGCAAGCTCTTGCTGCTGACCGCCCCGCGTTTGATGCAGCTGCTGACCGTGCTGGGCACGTTGGCGATGTTTTTGGTGGGCGGCGGCATTCTGGCACACGGCCTGCCGGGCATGCATGACGTGATACACCATCTGGTCGAAAGCGTCGCCAGCCTGCCCACGGTGGGCGCGGGCCTGGCCTGGGCGGCGCCGGCCGTGCTGGATGCGGTACTGGGCGTGCTGGCCGGGGCGTTGGCGCTGGCGGTGGTGACATTCGGCGGCAAGCTGTTCAAGCGCGGCTAAGCGCTGCTTGGCGTCTGCATAAAAAAACCCGCGCGGCCGGATTGCTCTGGCCGTGCGGGTTTTTTGTTGGGCGATGTGCTAGAGCGGCTAACAAAACCCTCCTGGCGTTGTTGCACGACCTTGCCGTACTACCCGGACTGTCTGCGGTCGTGCGCCTAGCCAGGATCGCTTTGCTGGGTTTTGTTAGCCGCTCTTAGCGTTGCTTACAGTACGCCGCTCAGCAGCAGGCCACCCGTGGCGGCCACGCCTGCGCCCAGCACGCGGCGGGCGGTGCTGGTCAGATGCTGATTCAGGGTAAAGCCGGCGGCGTGCAGTGCGGCGGTGGCCACGGCAAAGCCGGCGCCATACAGCCAGAAGCTGCCATCGGCCGGGGCTTCAACACCGTGAGCAAAGCCATGGAACACGGCAAAGCCGGCGGTCAGCGCCATGGCCAGCACGGTGGGCATGCGCACCGACAGCGACACCAGCAGGCCCAGCGCCAGCACCGACAAGGCAATGCCGGTTTCGATGGCCGGCAATGGCATGCCCAGATGGCCGGCAACGCCGCCCAGCAGCATGGCCAGCACAAAGCTGGCCGGCAGGGCCAGGCGAGCCGCGCCGCCCAGCATGGCGCCCCAGATGCCCACAGCCAGCATGGCCAGCAGATGGTCGGCGCCAGACAGCGGATGGCTCAGGCCGGCAAACAGATCAAAATGGCTATGTGCCCCAGTGTGGGCATGGGCCAGCGGTGCGGCCAGCACGGCGGCCAGGGCAAGGGCGTTGCGAAGCTTCACGGTGTCATCCTCTTATTGGATCAGGCGGTGTGATCGTTGATTTTTTCGGCGCGGAGCCGAAAGCCGTGCATCAGGCAAACACAAACCGTGCCAGCCCGGGCGCGGCGGCGGCGGCTGGCTGGCGGCAGACAAGCCACACGCAATCAGCGGCTTGTCGGCCGTCGGTGCGCATCATGGCGTCACAAGGCGGATAAATGGTGTGCGTTTTGCCAAAAAACAGAAAACCAACTTTGCACTTGCCTGAGTTCGCCAGCTGTTCCCTCAGCCCTGACTGGAATCTGCCGATTTTTTCGGCAACACCGACAACGCGCCTTGCACCAGCCCGGCCAGATCGGCCAGATTGCTGGGGATCACCACCGTGGTGCCCTGACGGGCAATCTGGCCAAATGCCGCCACGTATTGCTCGGCCACTTTCAGCGCAGCGGCACGGTCGCCGCCTTGTTGTTCCAGTGCGTGCGCCACGCTGGCAATCGCTTCGGCATTGGCCTGCGCCACCAGCCGGATGGCCTCGGCCTGGCCGCCGGCCTGGTTGATGGCGGCCTGACGTTCGCCCTCTGATTGCGCCACCATGGCGGCTTTTTGCCCCTCAGCCACATTCACCGCCTGGGCGCGTTCACCTTCGGACTGGGCAATCAGCGCGCGCTTGCGCCGCTCGGCGGTGATCTGCATTTCCATCGCCTGCAATACCGATTCTGGCGGCACGATGTCCTTGATTTCGTAGCGCAGCACCTTCACGCCCCAGCCCAGCGAGGCTTCGTCCAGCGCCGCCACCACGGCATTATTGATGGCCGAGCGTTCTTCCAGCAGTTTGTCCAGATCGCGCTGGCCCACTTCCGAGCGCAGCGTGGTTTTGGCCAATTGTTCGATGGCAATGGTGTAGCTGGAAGTGCCATAAGACGCCATGCGCGCGTCGGTCACCTGAAAATACAGAATCCCGTCGATTTTCACCTGGGAGTTATCGCGGGTGATGCACACCTGTGGGTCCACGTCGTAAGGCACTTCTTTCAGGGTGTGCTGATAGGCCAGGCGATCGACAAACGGAATGACAAAGTTCAGCCCGGCCACCAGCGTGGCGTGATACTTGCCCAGCCGTTCAATCACATAGGCATGCTGCTGGGGGATGACAATCACCGTTTTGCGGATCACCACCCCCACCAGCACAAACAGCACCAAAACCGGCAACAGACTTTCCATGGCTTATTTCTCCTGGTGTTCAGACGGCGGGGCAAAATGCACCCGCAAGAGGTTGGCATGCCGGCCGGTGATGCAGCCGTGCACACCGGGCAAGGGCGGGGCGCCGGTGTAGTCCAGCTCGGCGTCCCATTCACAGCCGCGATAACGCACCCGCCCCTGGTGCGGGTTGTCGGCGGCCAGCCAGGTCAGTTGCACCTCTTGCCCGGTGTCATCATCCACCATGCTGGGCAGGATGCGCCGCTGCCGCCAGCGCGCTACGGCCAGCACGGCCAGCGCCATGACCATACTGCCGGCAGACAGGGCCAGCGGCAAGCCCAGGCCCAGAAACAGTCCCAGTCCAACGCTGCCTAGCCCCAGCGCCACCGCCAACAGGTAAAACGAGCCACTGGAAACCTCCAACATGGCCACCAGCAGGGCAGCCAGCCACCAAAATATGCTTGAGCTGATCAGCATGTTCATGACTCCAGACAGGGCTTGCTGATATATCGAAAAGCAATATGTCAAAAAATCAACGCCAATGCAGCCAGATGGCGGCAGTGCGTATTTTGTGACGTATTCTGGCTGTCAGCGATACATTTAATTGATATTTATGCATAAAATCCTGCTCTTGTGCATATTGTGCGTATTCAACTTTTTGCGCCCACGCTTCCAGAGGCTCGGCATTTTCTGTGGTCAATTTGGCCAGAGCCCGGGCAGCTTTGCATTGCCCAGGCGAGTCGCCAATCTGTTGAGCCAGTTGCAAAGAGTCTTGCAAGAGACGCACGACCACGGACACGGGTGGGGTTATCGCTGAGTTGTGTGGATTAAAGCCTTGTGTTTGCCAGGCTGCCGTGATTTCCTGCGCAATATTCCGCAAATTGTTGACGGTTCCCAAAAAACTGTCCGTTTCCCGGTATGCGTGATCCCTGGCTTGCGCGGGCGGTGGCGGCCAAATGTCTTGCCAAGAGCGATTTCGTTCCAGCCAGGCCACCAAGCGAGGCATTGGTGTATGCATGAAGCAAATCAATCGCATCATGACTGCACGCATGTGAGCATCCTGAAGGGCTGGCGCTTCATGCCGCGCATCCACCCGCACCAAGCTATGGCGGATGGCCAGGCGGCACAGCCACACCTGAATGCAACTCCAGAGATCATATGGCGCCGGCTTCTGTAACAGATGAATGGCCGCACTCTGAAAAAAAATGCCTGCTTCCATCCAGCCCGCCTGTTGCTCGCGTTGTAAAGCCTTGGCATGTGCTGGTTGCACCGCAGGTTGCCATAGCATGCGGCAATATTGCCAGGCTGCCCGCCGCCATCTGCCAGACAAGCGCAGGCTCGCTGCATGCATGCGTTGCCATTGGCGACGGTCTGCTGCGGTATCGTCTGGAACAAGCTGCTGACGCAAACGGTATTCTGCTTCGTACCAGCCTTGATCGCGCAAGGCGTTCAGCGCCAGTCGGGCGTCTTTGCCTGCCAAGCTGCCCGGAGCCCATGCACTTGGCGCTAACCAGCGTAACGAGTGTGCGCCACACCCCATGCTGGCATACCATTTGGCCGCAAAACGTTGGCGTTGGGCCAGCGTGGGTGTGTAGCGTTCTTTCCAGCCTTTTTTCCAGTCGAAGGCGGCGGATGGCTGGTTGATTATAAATGGTGCGCGCTTCAGCGCCCTAGCCAGCGTGTATTCGGTGGGACCGCCTAGAATTTCGCGGTGTTCGGGCGCAAATGCAGCGCAGAACGTGCGTGCACCTTCTGGTAAATTCGCCAGCTGTTCTTCTTGTGTCCGGTTGTCCAGATCGTTTTGCCAGGCTAGCCAGCATAAATGCGCAGCAAAAAGTTTGCCTTGATGAATACGCTGTAAAAACAAAGGGGTAATGTCAAAATAGTCACTGCCGCTGTAGCCTAGAACAATCAGCGTCACATCAGGGTCG
Organism: Rivihabitans pingtungensis; assembly: GCF_003201855.1. Lineage (GTDB taxonomy): Bacteria > Pseudomonadota > Gammaproteobacteria > Burkholderiales > Aquaspirillaceae > Rivihabitans > Rivihabitans pingtungensis. The sequence goes on from NZ_QJKI01000001.1 coordinate 155,140, forward strand.
TCCAGCAGTGCCAGTAGCGCATCACGCAGGGAGGGAGGCAAGCCTGGCTCCAGATTACTGATGGAATGACCCAAGGTGGGCAGCGGCTCTTCGATACTGCCGTGTAGTTTCAGCAAGCCCCAGTTTGACAGGGGATGCTGACTGGGGGTGATGACAGGGATACGGTGGCCGGCCGCCGCTTCCACAGCCTGATCAAAATTGGTGGTGATTGCCCAGCTTTGAGTTCGTAAAATAATCTCGGCGATTTGGTGGTGAATCCAGTTTGGCGCACAGTGATGAAAAATCTCGAGATTGGCCAGGCAGTCTGGCCCCATGGCCCACAGACAGTCCTCAATCACCTTTTCCAGTCGAGGCATGGTTTTACCCAAGCTCTGGTGGGCTTCTCGATAAAGCTGATGCAGCAGCGCCATCTCGTGCGTGACAGGCAGGTGATGTTCCAACCAATGCCAAGTAAGCGCTTCTCCTCCTGGCATATGGCTGGGAATGGAAACGCCGGCGCCAAACCAGAACACGATTTTTTGCGTACTTTCCATGAAATAAAATACTTTCGTGACTGAGCTGTGGTGGCAGTTTGTGGGTGAATAGCCCCTAAAAAAACACAGTGTAGCAGTCCTGGCGAGTCGTCAGTCATGTTGAAATACCGGGGAGCGAGCTTGCTCTCGGGCTTCTGCGCCAATGATGAGTTCATATCATGATGACCGGCTATTCGGTGGCGCAACCGCAGACCGTACGCAAAATGCGGCACGGTCGTGCAACCGCGCCAGAAGGATTTTGTTACAGCAGTTTTTTGACCGTGGCCATCAGCTCGTCCAGCGCCGCCTCGCCTTCGCCGCTCTGGATGGCCTGTTGCACGCAGCCGTGGGCGTGGTGGGTGAGCAGCTGCATGGCCACGCCGTTCAGCGCGGCGCGGGCGGCGGCCAGCTGGGTGAGGATGTCCACACAGTAGCGGTCTTCTTCCACCATGCGCGCCACGCCGCGCACTTGGCCTTCAATGCGCGCCAGCCGCGCCAGCAGGGCGGATTTGTCTGGCTGCTCCACCCGCTTGTCGCTGCCTGGCGCGCTGTCTTCGCTGTGGCAGCACTCAGCCACGGACGTCAAACCCAGCGTCTTCGATGGCCTGGCTCAGCGTGGCGGCGCTTTGCTGGGCCGGGTTGAAGGTGATCACGGCGTTGGCGGCGTCTTTGTTGACCACCGCGCTGTCCACGCCGGGCAGGGCGGTCAGCACGCGGGTGATATTGGCCACGCAGCCCATGCAGGTCATGCCGTCGATATTGAGGGTGAGGGTTTCCATTGTGTTGCTCCTGTGGGTGAAAAAATCTGTGTGCTGTGCTCAGTGTTGCTCAGCGCCCTGGCCGCCAGCGGCGCAGCAGCAAGGCATTGCTTACCACCGACACTGAGCTCATCGCCATGGCCGCGCCGGCAATCACCGGGTTCAGCCCGCCCAGCGCCGCCAGCGGAATGCCCAGGATATTGTAAATAAAGGCAAAAAACAGGTTCTGGCGAATCTTGGCCAGGGTGCGGCGCGATAAATCAATGGCGTCGGCGGCGGCCAGCAGGTCGCCGTGCATCAGGGTGATGTCGGCGGTTTCAATCGCCACATGGCTGCCACCGCCCATGGCCAGGCTGACGTCGGCCTGCGCCAGCGCCGGGGCGTCGTTGACGCCGTCGCCGGCCATGCCCACCCGCTCGCCGCGCGCTTGCAATTCGGCAATCGCCCGCGCCTTGCCGTCCGGGCGCACGCCGGCCTGCCAGCAGCGAATGTCCAGCGCTTTGGCCACTCGCGCGGCGGCGGCCGGGTTATCGCCGGTCAGCATATGCACTTCCACGCCCATGGCGCGCAGCCGGGCGATGGTGGGCGCGGCGGACGGGCGGATGGCGTCGGATAGCGCCAGCAGCGCCAAGACTTGAGTTTCATCCGCCAGCGCCGCCACCGTGTGGCCGGCCTCGGTCAGTCGGGTGACCTGCGGGTGTTCGGCCAGCGTCGGGCTGACCCAGGCTGGCACGCCCAGTCGCAGCGCCCGACCGTGGATCACCCCGGATACACCCTGGCCGACGCTGACGCTGAATGCCTCGACGGGCTGCAAACCCAGCTGGGCATCTTGGGCGGCGCGCAGGATGGCGGCGGCCAGCGGGTGTTCGCTGCCGGCTTCCAGGCTGGCGGCCAGCGCCAGTGCTTGTTCGCGGTTGTCGGCGGCCAGGGCGATGACTTCGGTCAGCTGCGGACGGCCTTCGGTGAGCGTGCCGGTTTTGTCCACCGCCAGCACGGTCAGCCGGCCGGCGTGCTCCAGCGCGGTGGCGTGGCGAAACAGCACGCCATGGCGGGCGCCCAGGCCGACGCCCACCATCACCGCTGCCGGGGTGGCCAGGCCCAGCGCACACGGGCAGGCAATCACCAGCACTGCCACCGCCTGCATGATGGCGCGTTCCCAGTCGCCGCTGCTGGCCCCCACCGCCAGCAGGGTGGCCACGGCAATGGCCAGCACCGCCGGCACAAAATACCCGGAAATCACGTCCGCCAGCCGCTGGATCGGCGCTTTCGAGCCTTGCGCCTCGCCCACCTGGCGGATGATGGCGGCCAGCTGGGTGTCGGCGCCCACGCCGGTGGCGCGCAGGCGCAGCACGCCTTGCAGATTGCGGGTGGCGGCGTACACCGGGCTGTCCACGCCCTTGCTGACCGGGGCGCTTTCGCCGGTCAGCAGGCTTTCGTCCACGCTGCCCTGGCCGTCGATCACCACGCCGTCCACTGGCGCGCTTTCGCCTTCGCGCACCCACACCACCTCGCCTACGCGCACCTCGGCCACCGGCACATCCTGCACCGCGCCGTCGCGCTCCACCCGTGCCGTGGTCGGCGCCAGCTTGAGCAGGGCTTCGATGGCCCCGGCGGTTTGCCGGCGCGCGCGCTGTTCCAGCCACTTGCCCAGCAGCACCAGGGTGATCACCGACACGCTGGCTTCAAAGTACACATGGCCATGATGCGGCGCGGTCAGCGCCGTCCACACGCTCAGCAGATAGGCCATGCTGGTGCCCAGCGCCACCAGCACATCCATATTGGCGCCGCCGCCGCGCAGGCTGAGCCAGGCGCCGCGATAAAAGCGCCAGCCCACCAAAAACTGCACTGGCGTGGCCAGCGCCCACTGCCAGGCCACCGGCAACAGGCCATGGCGGCCGGCGAGCATGGCCAGCATTTCCGCCACAAACGGCAGCGCCAGCAGGGTTGACGCCAGCAGCCAGCGGCCGGTGTGGTCTTGCTCGCCGGCCGCTGTGATGGGGGCGTCGGCGCGCGGCAGCTGCGCCTGATAACCGGCGCGGCGCACTGCGTCCAGCAACTGCGCGCTGCTGACCACGCCGGCCGGGTAATCCACCTCGGCGCTGGCAGTGGCGAAGTTGACGCTGGCGTGCACGCCAGGCAGACGATTGAGCACTTTTTCGATGCGCTGGGCGCAGGCGGCGCAAGTCATGCCCTCCAGCGTCAGCCGCTGGCGGCTGAGCGGCACCTGAAAACCGGCGCGCGCCACCGCCGCCATGGCGGCGGCAAGGTCGGGCGGCTGGGCCGTGCGTGAGGTGAGCCGCGCGCTGGCGGTGGCAAAGTTGACCTCGGCGTCTACATCCGGCAGGCGCTTGAGCACTTTTTCCAGCCGAACCGCGCAGGCGGCGCAGGTCATGCCAGCGATTGGCAAGGTGAGGATGGGGGGCGTCATGGCGTGGCTTTCTTATACCCTATGGGGGTATGTTAGCAAAGCGAGGCGGGCGCAACAAGCGGGGGTTGGCGCTTTCGGTTTGGTGCGAACAAATTCTTTTGGATATTATTTTTGAATAAAAAAATGATTTTTGGCAATTCATCCGTAATCTGGCTCAAAAAAAGAAAAAATGTCATGTAATGCACATTTTTTAACAAGAATCAAAAAGACTGATGCCTTCTTTGATGATTAAGTATTTTTACTAATAGCGTCTTCTTGAAAAAGCATGCTCTACTCTGTGGCGGGAGTATTTTGTAGCCAGCAATGTGAACTTCATTGCCTAAAATCCATCCCGTTATCTTCAGCATATTTCTCAAGAAAGGCTTCTGAATCATGAACAGCACTGCCGGCACGACTTTTGTTCTCTCTCCGACCACAACTTCTTTCACCCTGGCTGTCAGCGATGACAGCACGGTGATTGGCAATGACCTGAACAATCGCATTACGGGCAATATCGGCAATGATCTGCTGCAAGGCAATCTGGGCAATGACACCCTGTACGGCGGCGTCGGCAATGACACCCTGTACGGCGGCGACGGCAATGACTATCTGGATGGCCAGGCTGGCGCCGACAGCATGGTGGGTGGCGCTGGCAATGACATTTACGTCATTGACGATGCCAGCGACAAAATCGTGGAACAACTTGATGGAGGGACAGACACGGTATATGCGTATATTGACTATGCCCTGGATGACAACATCGAAAATGCCTATGTAAAATCCACGTCTGGCCTGACACTCACTGGCAATGCCGCCAATAATGTGCTCAAGGGTGGCGTGGGCGATGATCATTTATACGGCGGTGCGGGTAACGATAATCTGAATGGCGGCGAAGGCACGGATTATCTGGAGGGTGGCGACGGCAACGATGTGCTCAATGGTGGCACAGGCGAAAATGTGTCTTGTGGCGGCGTGCTGGACGGCGGCGCCGGCAATGACACCCTGAACGGTGATCTGAATGGTTCTGAATACCTGATCGGCGGTGACGGCAATGATCGCCTGAATGGTTACAAAGACGATCACATGTCCGGCGGCGCGGGCAATGACACCTATCTGTTCACTGGTGTGCAGTACAATATCATTGAAGCCGCTGGCGAAGGCACTGACACCATTCTGTCCAGCGTCACCTTCGATATGATCAACACCACCAGTCTCTACGATGGTGGCCGCGTGGTGTCTGGCGAGGTGGAAAACCTCACGCTGACCGGCACGGAAGACAACAACGGCAGCGGCAACGAGCTGAACAACCTGATCACCGGCAACAGCGGCAAAAACGTGCTGGATGGCCGTGACGGCAACGATACGCTCAAGGCTGGCGATGACGCGGACTCCTTGATTGGCGGCAATGGCAACGACGTGCTGGATGGCGGCGCAGGCATCGACCACATGGAAGGCAACGCCGGCAATGACGTCTACTACGTTGACGTGCAGGAAGACGAAGTAGTGGAACTGGCCGACGAAGGCACCGACCAAGTGCGCGCCTCCATCACCTACACCCTGGCCAAGGGCAATAATGTCGAAAATCTGCAATTGCTGGGCGCCGACAACCTTAATGGCACGGGCAACGAGCTGAACAACCAGATCCTGGGCAATAGCGGGGCCAATGTGCTCAGCGGCTTGCTGGGCAATGACAGCATCTATGGCTACGCCGGCAATGACACCCTGAATGGCGACGAAGGCAACGACTACCTGGATGGCGGCGACGGCACCGACATGATTTATGGCGGCGACGGCAACGACGTGCTGCGCGGCGGCATTGGTGAAGGTCTGTCTCCTGGCGGCACGCTGGATGGCGGCGCTGGCAACGATACCCTGTATGGCGATGTGAACGGCTCGGAATACCTGATCGGTGGCGATGGCAACGACCGCTTGTATGGTCTGAAGGACGATCACATGGACGGCGGCGCTGGTGACGATGCCTTCTACTACACCGGCATTCAATACAATATTGTCGAAGCGGCAGGTGGCGGCAACGACACCATCTATTCCACCGTCACCATGCACATGCAAACCACCACTCAGATTTACGATGGCCGCGTTGTGGTGTCGGGCGAAGTGGAAAACCTCACCCTGACCGGCACTGACAATATCGACGGTAGCGCCAACGATCTGGCTAACCGCATCACCGGCAACACCGGCAATAATGCCCTGAACGGTCTGGGCGGCAATGACACCATTTCTGGCCTGGGCGGCAGCGATACCCTGAACGGCGGCGACGGCAACGATATTTTCTATGTGGGCACGGTGGCCGGCAACTGGAATGCCGTGACCGAAATCTCCACCGGCGCCGACAAGGATCTGATCCGCTTTGGCAAGTTCTTTACCGGCGACCACACTGCCGGCAGCAGCCAGCTGACCGTCACCGACTTTACCCAAGGCAGCGATCTGTTGCGCTTTGATATCGGCGCCGGCGCCACTCGCCCGACCACAGTGACCAAAATCACTGCGGGCGCCAGCGATACCCTGGCCACCCTGCTGGCCCAGGCCGCCAGCCTGGCCAGCAGCGATACGGCGCCCAAGGCCGCGTATTTCAACCTGGATGGTAATACCTACTTTGTGCTGGACAAGAGCGTCGATGCTGGCTTCAGCAGCAACGATGTGGCCATCAAGCTGACTGGCGAGATTGCCCTGAAGGCGGCCGACTTCCAGTTTGTTGCGGTGTAAAACCTGGCTGACGCGCGCCTGAACCACGCGCCTTGGTCAGCCTGATACCCCCGCCCTGTCATGCAGTGGCGGGGGTATATTTTTGTGCGGCCAAAACATAAAATCACTCATTCTCATCTAAATCCGACGGGCTTGGCCATGCTGCACACTCCCCGCGCGCCCTTGGCGCCACTCACCCATATTCCGCGCGAGATTGCCTGCGTGGCCGACTACGAACGCTACGCCCGCGAGCGGCTGGACGCCAATGCCTGGGCGTATTTAAGCGGCGGGGCCGGCGACGAGCTGACCGCCGCCGACAACCGCCGCGCCTTCGAGCGCTGGCAGCTGTGGCCGCGCGTGCTGAATGATGTCTCCGCCGGCCATACCGCGCTGACCGTGTGCGGCCAGCCATTGGCCCACCCCATTCTATTGGCCCCGGTGGCGTATCAGCGCCTGTTTCACCCGGATGGCGAGCTGGCCAGCATGCTGGGCGCGGCGGCGATGGATACCCCGATGGTGGTCAGCACCTTGTCGTCGATTCCGCTGGAAACCCTGGCCCAGCACGCGGAAACCCCGCTGTGGTTTCAGCTGTACGCCCAGGCCGAGCGTGCGCACACACTGGATTTGGTGCAGCGCGCCGAGGCGGCCGGTTATCGGGTGCTGGTGGTGACGGTGGATGCGCCGCTGGCCGGCATTCGCTGCCGCGAACACCGCGCCGGCTTTGCCCTGCCGGCGCAGGTGAGCGCCGCCAATCTGGCCGGCTATCCGTCAGCGCCGGTGGCCGACGGCGTGTTTGCCCAGTGTAGTGTGCAGGGGTTGAGCTGGGCCGATCTGGATTGGCTGCTGGCGCACACCCGCCTGCCGGTGCTGGTGAAGGGCGTGCTGCACCCGGACGATGCCCGTCGCGCGGTGCGCGCTGGCGCAGCGGGGGTGGTGGTGTCCAACCATGGTGGGCGCACGCTGGACACCCTGCCGGCCAGTCTGGATGTGCTGGCGGCAGTGGTGGAGGCATTGGCCGGCGAGGGCGAAGTCTTGCTGGATGGCGGTGTGCTGCGCGGCGGCGATGTGTTCAAGGCGCTGGCGCTGGGCGCGCGCGCGGTGTTGCTGGGGCGTGCTTATCTGCACGCGCTGGCCGCCGCTGGCGCGCTGGGCGTGGCACACGCGCTGCGCACGCTGCGCGAAGAGCTGGAGGTCACCATGGCGCTGTGCGGCTGCGCCACGCTGGCGGATATTGGCCCTTCGGCGCTGCGCCGCCCTGTCTGAGTGGCTGACAAAACCTTCCTGGCGTTGTTGCGCGGCCTTGCCATACGCCTTGTACTGTCTGTGGCTGCGCACCTGGCCAGGCGCGCGGCGCGGGGTTTTGTGAGTCGCTCTTAATGTCAAAACGGCGGCCGCTGCATGTTGGCAGCGGCCGCCGATGGGTGGCAGGTCTGTCAGAAAGAGATCAGGCTTCGCTGTCTGCCAGCCGCGCCCGCACGCTGGCCTCCAGCCCGGCGGCGTCCAGCCCGCACTCGGACAGCAACAAGGCGGGGTCGCCGTGTTCGACATAGCTGTCGGGCAGGCCCAGTTGCAGACAGGGTGTGTCCAGCCCAGCGGCGGCCAGCGCTTCCAGCACCGCGCTGCCGGCGCCGCCCTGGATGACGTTTTCTTCCACGGTGACCAGCAGGCGATGGCTGGCGGCCAGCTGGCGCACCAGCGCTTCGTCCAGCGGTTTGACAAAGCGCATATCAGCCACCGTAGCGTTCAGCGCCTCGGCGGCGGCCATCGCCGGGGAGAGCATGCTGCCAAAGGCCAGAAATGCCACGCCGCCATCGCCCTGACGGCGGATATGGCCCTGGCCGACCGGCAGCGCGGTCATGTCGCTCTGGATATGCGCGCCGGGCCCGGTGCCGCGCGGGTAGCGCACTGCCGTGGGCGCGTCCAGGGTGAAGGCGGTGTACAGCATCTGCCGACATTCGTTTTCGTCGGACGGCGCCATCACCACCATATTGGGGATGCAGCGCAAAAAGGACAAATCAAACGCGCCAGCGTGGGTGGGGCCGTCAGCGCCGACCAGGCCGGCGCGGTCGATGGCGAACACCACCGGCAGGTTTTGCAGCGCCACGTCGTGAATCAGCTGGTCGTAAGCGCGTTGCAAAAAGGTGGAGTAAATCGCCACCACCGGCTTGATGCCCTCACAGGCCAGCCCGGCGGCAAAGGTGACGGCGTGTTGCTCGGCGATGCCCACGTCAAAATAGCGGTCAGCGTATTCGCCGGCAAAGCGCACCATGCCCGAGCCTTCGCGCATGGCCGGGGTGATGCCCACCAGCCGGCGATCCTGCTTGGCCATATCGCACAGCCAGTCGCCAAACACCTGGGTGTAGCTGGGCTTGCCGCCGCCCTTGCCGCCAGCCAGGCCGTTTTCCGGGCTGAAGCGCGACACGCCGTGGTAGGCAATCGGGTCTTTTTCCGCCAGCTTGTAGCCCTGGCCTTTTTTGGTGACGACGTGCAGAAACTGCGGGCCCTTGAGCTTGCGCACATTGCCCAGGGTTTCCACCAGGGTGTCCAGGTCGTGGCCGTCGATCGGGCCAAGATAGTTAAAGCCAAATTCTTCAAACAACGCGCCGGGGGTGATCATGCCCTTGACGTGTTCTTCCGCGCGCTTGACCAGCGCATGCACCGGCGGGGCCATGCCCAGCACCTTGCTGGAGCCTTCTTTGACTGCGGCGTAAAAGCGCCCGGACATCAGCTTGGTCAGATAGTGGTTGAGCGCGCCAACATTGGGCGAAATCGACATATCGTTGTCGTTGAGGATCACCAGCAGGTCGGTGTCCATCGCCCCGGCGTTGTTCAGCGCCTCGAAGGCCATGCCGGCGGTCATCGCGCCATCGCCAATCACCGCCACCACCTTGCGTGCCTGGCCTTGTGTGCGGGCGGCGGCGGCCATGCCCAGCGCGGCGCCAATTGAGGTAGACGAATGGCCGACGCCAAAGGTGTCGTATTCAGACTCTTCCCGCTTGGGAAAGCCGGCCAGGCCGTCTTTCATGCGCATGGTGTCCATGCGCGCGCGCCGGCCGGTGAGAATTTTGTGCGGATAAGTCTGGTGGCCCACGTCCCACACCAGGCGGTCGTGCGGGGTGTCGAACACATAGTGCAGCGCCACGGTCAGCTCGATGCAGCCCAGGTTGGAGGCAAAGTGGCCGCCGGTCTGGCTGACCGACTCCACCAGAAACTCGCGCAGCTCGCGCGCCAGTTGCGGCAGCTGGCGGCGCTCCAGCCGGCGCAGGTCAGAAGGCAGGTCAATGGTGTCGAGCAGGGGATAGCGTGCGGCAGAGGTCATGCGGAAACCCAAATCAGAACGAACGGACAACGATATAGTCAGCCAGCGCGCGCAAGCGTTCCGCGCGGGCGCCAAATGGCTCCAGCGCGGCAAACGCCTGGTCGCGCAGCTCGCGCGCCATGCGCCGCGCCTCGGCCAGGCCCAGCAGGCTGACATAGGTGGGCTTGTCGTGGGCGGCGTCTTTGCCGGCGGTTTTGCCCAGCGTGGCGCTGTCGGCTTCGCAGTCCAGCACATCGTCCACCACCTGGAAGGCCAGGCCGATCACCCGAGAAAAATGATCCAGCCGGCCCATCTGCTCGGCTGGCAGCGCCTCGCCCGCCAGCGCGCCCAGCAGCACCGAGGCGCGGATCAGCGCGCCGGTTTTCAGCGCGTGCATGAATTCCAGCTGCGGCAGGTTCAGCGCCTGGCCCACCGAGGCCAGATCAATTGCCTGGCCGCCGGCCATGCCCAAGGGGCCCGAGGCGTGCGCCAGCAGGCGCAGCATGTCCAGCTGGCGGGCCGGCTCCACGCCCAGCTCGGGCGCGGCCAGCACGGCAAAGGCCTGGGTTTGCAGCGCGTCGCCGGCCAACAGCGCGGTGGCTTCGTCAAACGCCACATGGCAGGTGGCCTTGCCGCGACGCAGCACGTCGTCGTCCATGCACGGCAGGTCGTCGTGCACCAGCGAATAGGCATGAATCATCTCCACCGCCGCCGCCGCGCGCGCCAGCGCACCGGCCGGGGCCTGGCCCAGCTCGCCAGCGGCGTAGGTGAGCAGCGCGCGCACGCGCTTGCCGCCGCCCAGCGTGGCGTAGCGCATCGCCTGGTTCAGCGCGCGCGGCTCGTGGTCGGCAGACGGCAGCAGCGCGTCCAGTGTGGTTTCCATCTCTTGCTGGATGGCGGTCATCCAGCCCAAAAACGCCGCGTCAGACATCTGCGCCCTCCAGGGTCAGCGGTTTGAGTTCGCCGTTTTCCAGCACGCTGAGCTGTTGCTCGGCCTGCGCCAGCCGCGCCTGGCAAAAGCGGATCAGCTCGCTGCCTTGTTGATAGGCGGCCAGCGAGGCTTCCAGCGGCAGTTGGCCGCTTTCCATGTCGCGGATCAGGGTTTCCAGACGGGAGACGGCTTCTTCAAATGAAGCCGGGGCAGGCGCGGTGTGGGCCATGATGAACAGAAGAAATGCAAACCCCCGGATTGTAGCCGCTTAGAGGGGCTAACAAAACCCTTCTGGCGTGTGGCGTCTGTCCATGCGGTTGGTATTGATGTGGCCGCCTCGGGCCACCCGGCCGGGTTTTGTCGGTCATGCCAGGCCCTCGTGCCGGCCAGCGGCCCCTGCTGGCTGCGCGCGCCAACTGCCGGCCGGCCGGCAAATCGGGTAGAATCCGCGCCCATGACCTATCAAGTTCTTGCCCGCAAGTGGCGCCCCAAGCGTTTTGCCGATCTGGTCGGCCAGGAGCATGTGGTGCGCGCCCTGTCCAATGCGTTGATCGAACAGCGCCTGCATCACGCCTACCTGCTGACCGGCACGCGCGGCGTGGGCAAAACCACCATTGCCCGCATTCTGGCGAAAAGCCTGAACTGTGAAACCGGCGTGGGCGCCGAGCCGTGCGGCGTGTGCGCCGCCTGTCGGCAGATCGACGCCGGCCGGTTTGTGGACTTGCTGGAAATCGACGCCGCCAGCAACACCGGCATCGACAATATCCGCGAAGTGCTGGACAACGCCCAGTACGCGCCCAGCGTGGGCCGCTTCAAGGTGTACATCATCGACGAAGTGCACATGCTGTCCAAGTCGGCGTTCAACGCCATGCTGAAAACGCTGGAAGAACCGCCCGCCCACGTCAAATTCATTCTGGCCACCACCGACCCGCAAAAAGTGCCGGTCACCGTGCTGTCGCGCTGTTTGCAATTCTCGCTGCGCAATATGACCCCGCAGCAGGTGGCGGCGCATCTGGCGCATGTGCTGGATACCGAACAAGTCAGCTACGAGCCGGCCGCGCTCACCCTGCTGGGCCGCGCGGCGTCTGGCTCGATGCGCGATGCGCTGTCGCTGCTGGACCAGGCCATTGCCTACGGCATTGGCGAAGTGCGCGAAGAAGGCGTGCGCGCCATGCTGGGCGCGGTGGACCGCCGTTATCTGTTCACCCTGCTGGCGGCGCTGGCCGACGGCGACGGCGCGGCGCTGATGGCCGAGGCCGAGCAACTGGCCGCGCGCAGCATTGGTTTTGACTCAGCGCTGCACGAAATGGCCCAGCTGCTGTACCAGATCACCCTGGCGCAAACCGTGCCGGCGGCGCTGGCCGCCGACGAGCCGGAGCGCGACGCCATTCTGGCCCTGGCCGGCGTGCTGCCGCCCAGCGATGTGCAGCTGTATTACCAAATCGCCATCACCGGCCGCCGCGACCTGGCGCTGGCCCCGGACGAACACGCCGGCTTTAATATGGCGCTGCTGCGCATGCTGGCGTTTCACCCGGCCAATCTGCCCGCCAGCGCGCCGGCCCCGGTTTCTGCGGCGGCCGCGCCGCCCAGCCCCGCGCCCAGCAGCGCGCCGGCAGCACACCCCGCCGCCGCTGCGCCGCCCGCAAGCCCGGCCAGCCTGGCCGCATCCGCCCCGGCGGCCGCCAGTCAGGATGGCGCTGGCGCACGCGGGGTGCTGGCCAAGCTGCTGAGCAAGCGCAGCGGCCAGGGTGAGCGCGCCAGCGCGCCGCCGCCCGCCGCGCCGCGCCGTGCGGAAACGCCGCCGGCCCCGGCCGAACCAGAACCCGAGCCTGCCTATCTGCGCGAAGCGCCGCCGTGGGAAGACCTGCCGCCGCCAGAAGGCAGCCTGCCGCACCGCCCCGGCGCGGCGATGGCCAACGCCGCGCCAGAACCAGCGCCGACCCCAGCGCCGATGCCTGAGCCCCGCCCGGCCCCAACGCCGCCGCCGATGACGCCGCCGATGACGCCGCCGATGACGCCGCCGATGACGCCGCCAGCGGCGGACACCCCGCCGTGGGAAGAATCCGCCCCGGCGCCGCGCCAGCCAGAACCGCCCGCGCCGCTTGCCCAAGCCGCCGAGCCGGCAGCGCCACCGCCTGCCGCTGCGCCTGTCGCCCCGGCGTCGGTCAGCGCGCCTGCTGACGCCGACGCCGCGCCCTTGTTCTCGGGCAATTGGGGCGAGCTGATTGCCGGCCTGCGCGAGCGCCTGGGCGCCAAAGAAATCATGCTGGCGCAAAACGCCGAGCTGACCGGCGTGCGCGGCAATCTGTTCTGCCTGCGCGCGCCGCCGCAGTTCCGCTTTAGCGCCACGCCCGAGGTGCAAGCGCTCCTGGCGCAAGCGCTGAGCGAGGCGCTGGGCGCCCCCGTGCAGCTGGACGTGGCGCTGGGCGAGATCAGCGGCGAAACCCCGTTCATGCAACAGCAGCGTCTGCGCGGCGAAGCCCTGGAGGCGGCGCGCGAGCGGCTGCAACAAGACCCGGTCGTGATGGCCCTGGTGCGCGAATTTGACGCCACCCTGCGCCCCGACTCTATTCAACCCGTTCAGGAGTGACACACCATGTTCAATAAAGGCGGCATCGCCGGGCTGATGAAGCAAGCCCAACAAATGCAAGAAAACATGAAAAAAGCCCAGGAACAGCTGGCGACCATCGAGGTCGAGGGCCAGTCCGGGGCCGGCATGGTCAAAGTGGTGATGACCTGCCAGCACGACATCAAGCGCGTCAGCATCGACGACAGCGTGATGGACGACAAAGAAATGCTGGAAGACCTGGTCGCCGCCGCGGTGAATGACGCCGTGCGCAAAGTCGAAAGCACCACGCAAGAAAAAATGTCCGGCTTCACCGCCGGCCTGAACCTGCCGCCGGGCCTGAAACTGCCGTTCTGATCCCCGCCCTGGCCTGCCGCCCCCGCGTGCGCTCATCGTGCGCGGGGGCGGCTGCCTGTTTGCCGGAACCCCGCCGGATGCCCCATGAAAAACCCGCCCAGTCTTGACCAACTGATCAGCGCCTTGCGCGTGCTGCCCGGCGTTGGCCCCAAATCCGCCCAGCGCATGGCCTATCACCTATTGCAACGCGACAAGCCCGGCGCAGAAAAACTCGCCCGCGCGCTGGAACACGCGCTCAGCCACATCGGCCATTGCCAACGCTGCAACACCTTCAGCGAAACCCCGCTGTGCGCGCTGTGCGCCGACCCGGCGCGCCGTCAGGATCAACTCTGTGTGGTGGAAATGCCCGCCGACATGCTCACCCTGGAGCACACGCAAAGCTACGATGGCCTGTATTTTGTGCTGATGGGCCGGCTGTCGCCGCTGGATGGCATTGGCCCGCGCGATTTGCCGCTGGAAAAACTCGCCCATCGCGCGCTGGATGGCGCGGTGCGCGAGGTGATTCTGGCCACCAATTTCACCGCCGAGGGCGAAACCACCGCGCATGCCTTGTCCGAGCTGCTCAAGGGCCACGGCCTGACGCTGACGCGCATGGCGCGCGGCCTGCCGGTGGGCGGCGAGCTGGAGCACACCGACCCTGGCACGCTGGCACAGGCGCTGTTTGAGCGGCGCGGGGTGACGGGCGGCTAGGCGCACGACCGCAGACAACGGCAAGGTCGCGCGACAAGGCCAGGAGGGTTTTGTGAGCCGCTCTTAATCCAACGCTACCCCCGTCGGCATTTCTGCCTCCAGCCTTGCCCGACCCGCCGCCAGCAGCGCCGCCATCTGCGCCTGGCTGTCTGGCGCGGTAAACCACTGGCCGCGACTGGGCAGGCAGGTGTAGGTCCAGCGCTGGCCGTCCAGGGCAAAGCTCAGCAGCGCGGCGTGCAGATAGCCACGGTCGCTGTCGTGCTGGGCCGGGCCATACAGCGCATCGCCCAGAATCGGTGCGCCCAGGCTTTTCAGCGCCACCCGCAGCTGGTGGGTGCGGCCGGTGTAGGGGCGCAAAAGGTAAAGGCGCAGGCCGGGGGCCAGGCTGACGCTGTCAAACCAGGTGACGGCCGGGTTGGCGCGGCTGTGCAGCAGCTTCCAGCCGCCGCGGCGGGATTTTTCCATATCGCCCTTTACCCAGCCTTGCTTTTTACTCGGCTTGCCCGGCGCAATGGCCAGATACAGCTTGCCCACCTCGCCGGCCTGCCAGGCGCGGCCCAGCGCGGCGGCGGTGGCGGGGTCGCGGGCGAACAGCAGCAGGCCGGAGGTGATGGCGTCCAGCCGATGCACCGGGTACAGCGCCGGCAGGCCGGTGGCGGCGCGCAGGGCGTCCAGCAGACCGATGTCGGCGTCTTCGCGGTGAAACGACACATCCGGGTGTTTATCGATCAACACCCAGCGCTCGGTGACGGCCAGCACCTCAAACATCGCTGGCCTCGTCGATCAGTTCAGTGTCGGTGTGGGCGTAGGCCGGCGCGCAGCAGCACAGCACGGCCAGCTCGGCCGGGCCGGGGTTGTCCAGCCAGTGCACGCAGCCGGGGGCAATGCGCGCGGTGTCGCCGGCTTGCAGCCACACTTTTTGCCCATCGCGGTACAGCCAGGCGGCGCCGGCAGTGACGTGGTAGAGCTCTTCGCTGCGCGCGTGGCGGTGCGCCAGCGTGCGCCCGCCGGCTGGCACGCGCGCCTCGGCCAGGCTTTGTCCATGGTTGCCGTGCACGTCCGGGTGCATCAGCTCGCGGATCTCCGAGCCATCCTTGGTGCGATAGGGCGGGCAGTCGGCGTAGTGAGAGACAGTCATCAGGCGCGCCCCGGGGCGTGGCGGCGCTTTTGCGCGCGCCATAAAAAACGGTTGGGGTGCAGGGCGTCCAGCAGCGGCTGCGGCAGCGGCGCCGGTTCGTGGTTGAGCATGGCCGCCAGCAGCTCGCCGGCCAGCGGCGCAGTCACCAAGCCGCGCGAGCCATGCGCCAGCGAGACATACAGCCCCGGCAGCCACGGCGCGTCTGGCCCCGGCTGACGTGGGCCGCAGCGCTCGGGGGCCGGGTAGACGTCGGCAAAGGCGGCAGCGTCGGCCACCGGGCCGACCAAGGGCAGATAGTCCGGCGTGGTGGCGCGCCAGCCAGAACGGCCGTCCAGCGCCTGCGCGCTGAGCGCCTCGCCCCCCAATCGCCGCCAGACGTCCGGGCTGAGCGCGGCCAGTTTATCCAGGTTTTCTTGATGCTCTTCGGTGGTGACGGCCAGTTGCTCGGCCTGAAAACGGAAAGTCGCGCCAAAGCAGTGGCGGCCATGGCGGGCCGGCGAGATATACGACTCGCCGCACACCACCGCGCGCAGCGCCAGGCTGGCCTCGGTGGCCGGCGCATGGCTGACTTGGCCGCGAATCGGCTTGATCGGCAAATGCGCCAGCTGGCTGAACTGGCCGGCCTGATGGGCGTTGGCTGCCACCACCACCGGCGCCTGCCACTGGCGGCCGTCCGCCGCGCGCGCCTGCCATTGTTCGCCGTCGTGCTCCAGCGCGACGATGTCCGCCCCGCAACACACCGTCACCCCCGGCGTGGCCGCCAGTTGGCGCACCCAGGCCGGCGGGTGCACCCAGCCGCCCTGGGCAAACCACAGCCCGCCATGCGGCAAGGCCACCCCGGCCAGCGCGCTGGCCTGCGCCGCATCCACCGGGCGCAGCAGCGCCTCGGGCAGGCCCAGCGCCGCCAGGCCGGCGTGCCGCTGGGCTTCGTCTGCGTCAAAACTCTGCTGAACAATGCCGCAGGCGTCCCAATCCTCGCCAGCGCGCAGCTGCCGGGGCAGCTGGCGCAGGCTGTAGGCGTAGCCGGACAATAACAAACGGGTGAGCGGGGTGAGGTGCGGCGACAATTTGGTGTGCAGCACGCCCTGGGCATTGCCAGAAGCGCCGTCGGCCAGCGCCGCTTTTTGCTCCAGTAGGGTTACCGCCCAGCCGCGCCGCGCCAGCGCCGCCGCCGCCGCCGCGCCGGCAATGCCGCCGCCCAGCACCAGCGCGCGTCGCTGGCCGGTGTGGCGCGGCCAGGCAAACCACGGCGCGCGCCAGGCCGGCGCGGGCGGCGCGGCCAGCTCGCCGCACAGCATATGCCGCTTGCTGCCAAAGCCAGCCACCCGCCGCACGCTAAAGCCCGCCTCGGCCAGGCCGCGCTTGACCACGCCGGCAGAAGTAAACGTGGCGTAACTGGCCCCCGGCGCCGACAGCCGCGCCAGCTGGGCAAACAGCGCGGGCGACCAAAGCTCCGGGTTGCGCGCCGGGGCAAAGCCATCCAGAAACCAAGCGTCCACCGCGCTGCTGGCGGCGTCCAGCTGCGGCAGGGTGTCCAGCGCGTCGCCCACCAGCAAGGTGAGCGTGACTGCGCCCTCATCAAAACTGAAGCGATGCCAGCCCGGCCCCAGCGCGGCATATTGCGCCAGCAGCGCCTGGCTGAACTCGGCCAGCTCGGGCCACAAGGCCAGCGCGCGCGCCAGCTGCTCGGGGGGGATGGGGTATTTTTCCGTGCTGATCACATGCAGCCGGGCGCCCGCTGGCGCACAGCGCCGCCACAGCTGCCAGGCGCACAAGACATTCAGCCCGGTGCCAAAGCCGGTCTCGCCCAGCACAAAGCGGCCATCCGCAGGCAAGGCCGCCCAGCGCTCGGCCAGGCGGTTATGCGCCAGAAACACATGGTGGGTTTCATCCAGGCCGCTATCGCGGGAGAAATACACATCGCCAAACCGGGTGGACACCGGCTGGCCATCCTGCCAATCCAGCAGGGGGCTTGAAGCAGTCATGCGCGGTCAAACATCAGCAAATATAAAGCCGGATGATAGCCCACAGGGTGGGTGTGGTGCGACCTGGCTTCATATGGTTTAAGCGTCGCGCGCACAACCCCGTGCAGCGGTCCTGATGAGGTGTGCGGCCGCAGACACCGGCCAGGCCGCGCAACAACGTCAGGAGGGTTGGCGGCGCTAAGCAAATATTGCACGAGCCGTGCGCGCCCGCTCGCGCAGCGCCAAAAACAAAGGCAAAGCCAGCGACACTCCCACGGTGAACAAGGCCAGCACCGCCAGCCACGCCCACGGCGTGCGCGCCCGGCGCTGCTCGTGGGCGATGAACACCAGCAAGGCCACCCCCGAAAACACCACATCCGCCCAGGCAAACGCACTGACCGGCGTCGCCCACGCCGTATGCAGCAACAGCGGCAAAGCCAGGCCATGCGCGCCCAGCCAGGGCAAAAAACACCCCAGGGGAATCACCGCCCCCGCCACGCTGAGCGCCAGATAGACATGAAACATCGACACCCCGCGCATCATTGGCCTGGCCCCGTGGCAGCGGGCAGCGGGAAACCCTGGTTTTGTAGAGCGGTGAAAATGGCGGCGAAGTTGTCGGCGGAGAGGGCTTGGGCGCCGCGCGGCATCAGGGTGTCGGCGATCCAGGCGAGCATTTCATCGGTGCGATGGCAAAAATCCTTGACCAACAACACTTCATCGCGCGTTTCGGGTGAAAGCTCCGCCAAACTAAACTCATCAAGCAAGTCCTGGTGCGATTCAGCTTCTTCCTTCCAGTGACGCAAATATGGTAAGCGATGCTTGACTGGGCTGAGCGGCAATGACTCTGGCAAGCATGGCACAATGCGTCGGCAAAATTCAGCTTTATCACCCAAGCTGGACTGATACAAATAGAGTAATTCACGCATGCAGTACGGTGAGCGCAAATATTTATCATCCAGCAATACCAACACATGCCGGCTTTGGCCAATTTCGCGCATAAATGCAGAAATCCAGTCCCCCGTGCGCATTTTTCTCTTGTCGTAAATCAGCTGGCAACCATGCTGGGTAAAAGCTGTCTCCAATTGTGCTAATAATTCAGTGTTGGCCTCACCCCAGCCATACGATACATACACGGTGGGCTTGGCGTCTGGCGGGCTGCCCGGTTGCAAACGTTGTACCGGGTCATCGTGATGCGATGCCTTACGGTCTTGCGCTGGAGTGTGCGCCCGCGAGCGTTGCCAGCTCACCTCTGGCCGCTGCCCCTGTGTGTTGCGCTCGACAGTGCTTAACAAATCCTCCAGCCAGCCTTGCACCTCGGCCATTTTATTTTCCTGTGCCACATGGGCCTGCCACACTAGCCGGCCAGCACCTGGCTGCTGCGGGTCGATATCCGGCTGCGCCTCCAGCAAAAAAGTCGCCTGCATCCTTTGATCAAAAAAACACACGCCATAGCGCCAGTACACGGCATGCACACCAGCACGGCGGCCGATGGCGCACAACAGTGCTTTCATCACGCCATCGTGCAAAAAGCGGTAGTTTAGCCAGACTTCCAAATGGGCTTCCACTCTGCGCCATTTATCATCAATTTTCTCTTGTGTCTCACTGCGTTCAGGCAATAAATCTGGGGCAAGGTAATGTGTTTTCTTGGGGTGATCCCAATCCTGGTTCACAGGAAAGCATGCGCCACACTGTTCCATCAGGGAAATGAACAAGGCCTGCTCGTTTGACGAATATTTACCCCGCCACACCAGTTCATCCAAGATTTCTTGATCAAACACCCTGCCTTGCCGACGCAGCAGCGGCAGACTGCGCTGCCGATTCAGCACGGCATATACGCCATCCAGTGCCCATTGCTGATCGAGAATCAGCTGATCCCCAAACAAACCTGGCCGGTAAAACACCTCACCGCTGCCGTGCAAATAATGCAGCACCACCTCGGGCGGCGCACTGGCGTGGTGGACGCGGCATAATGTCTCAAACTCAGCACGGGGCAAGGTGCGCGCCCCCTTGCTACAGCGCGCGCGCAGGGTGTCACCGACGGCCACCCAACTGGCTGGCAACAACACCTGGCCATAACGCTCCAGTAACAGCTGCGCTTGATCCTGAATGCTTGTCAACAAACTGCTCATGCCCGATTGGTTTTTTGCGCTGCAAGCGGTGTAGCGCAAATAGCGCAAGCCATGCTCTGCCGGTAAAGGAGGCAGCACGCTGTCTTGCTGTCGATCGCACTTGGACTGCACCACCACCACGGCGGCACTCTCCCCCGCCACATCGCGCACCATGGCCAGCCAATACGCCAGCGGCCGGTGGCGCATAGCCACGCCATGCTCGGCATATGGCTGCGCGGTTTCCAATTCTGGGTTCCACACAATCACAAACAGTGCGCGCTCGTCCATGAATAGTGCATGGGTGCCATGATAAATATCCTGGCCGCCAAAATCCCAGACATGAGCGACGATCTCCGGCTTATCTTCATTAGCTGAGATTAGAGTGATTTTGCCTAAGTCAATGCCGTGGGTGGAGGGGATGTTGGGATCAAATGCTTGATCATTCAATCGCCGACAGATTTGGGTTTTGCCGGCTGAGCCATTACCCAGTACAAATAGCTTGATACGGTGATTGTCTGCCTGGCCTTGGTCAAGATCGGCACGCCAGGCTTTTAGGCGGGGGAGGCAGTTGTCTGGATTAAAAAATTCAGGCTGTGAGGCTAATTCATTTGGTGCAATAAGTAAACTATTACAGCTCAGCATTTCTAGTTCTTTAGCGCCCTCCAAGATGCTGCTTCCTGGTTGGCAAGAAAGTGGGATTGCGTCAATTAAATACAGGGCTTTTAATTTAGGTAGTTTCAATATGGGCGCTAAATCGCTTAAATTATTGCATCCGTCTAGCACTAGTTGCCGCAGGTTGGCCTGCGAAGCCAGCGGCGAGAGATCAGTCAGCTTGTAGTTCCAACTCAAATCCAAGAGCTTCAAGTTTTTGAACGAAGTCAGTAGCGATATATTAGTTAACGAATGGCATCTGAACAGCTTCAAATGCTGTAGGGTAGCCAGTGAAGCCAGTGGCGATAAGTTTGCTTGGCAGTCGTACAAGCCCAAGTGCTGTAAGTTAGCTAGCGTAGTTAGCGGTGATAAATCACACAGTTCGTTGCATAGCCATAAATTTACCTTCTGTAAAGCCGGTAACTGCTTTAATGCGGTTACATCTACCACACGACGATGAGGTAGAAACTGAAACCAGTTTACCTGCTCCAGCCCCGCCACCGACGCCGGCACCATCTCAATATCCAGCCCGGACAAGTCCAGCTTCTCCACCCCACTCGCCCGCACTTCCTCAATCCGCCGTTCCGCTTCCAGTTCCAGCCAATCCTTGCTCACGTCACTCATTCCACCACCCCATCCCCTTCCACACATCCCCACATCATACCAAACACATACCCCACCCCCACCCACAAAAAAGGACGCCCACAAGCGTCCTTTTCTGCCTTACTCCACACCCTGACTCACTGAACAATCAGTTAAAAAAGTCCTTCAGCTTGTCCATGAACGATTTGGCGCGGGGGTTTTGTGCGTCGTTGCTGTCGGCGCCTTCAGCTTCAAACTGGCGCAGCAGTTCTTTTTGCCGTTCGGTGAGTTTCACCGGGGTTTCCAGCACCACGTGGCAGAGCAGGTCGCCGAAGCTGGCGCCGCGCACGGATTTGATGCCTTTGCCGCGCAGGCGGAACACTTGGCCGGATTGGGTTTCGGCCGGGATTTTCAGCCGCGCCACGCCGTCGAGGGTGGGGATTTCGATTTCCCCGCCCAGGGCGGCGGTGCAGAAGCTGATGGGCATTTCGCAGTGCAGATCCTGGCCGTTGCGCTGGAACACGCTGTGTTCGCGGATGTGGGTGACCACGTACAGGTCGCCGGCCGGGCCGCCGTTGACGCCGGGTTCGCCTTCGCCGGCCAGGCGGATGCGGTCGCCTTCGTCCACGCCAGCGGGGATTTTGACGTTGAGGGTTTTGTTCTTTTTCACCCGGCCGCTGCCGTTGCACACATGGCAGGGTTCGGGGATGACTTTGCCGGTGCCGTGGCAGGTGGGGCAGGTTTGCTGGATGCTGAAAAAGCCTTGCTGCATGCGCACTTGGCCGTGGCCGCCGCAGGTTTGGCAGGTTTTCGGTTCGGTGCCGGGCTTGGCGCCGCTGCCGTGGCAGGTGTCGCAGGTTTCCACCGCCGGGATGCGCACTTGCTTTTCGCAGCCGCGCGCGGCTTCTTCCAGGGTGATTTCCATGTTGTAGCGCAAATCGGCGCCGCGATAGACATTGCTGCGCTGGCCGCCGCCTTGGCCGGCGCCGGCGCGGCCGCCAAAGATGTCGCCAAAGATGTCGGCAAAGGCGTCGCCAAAGCCGCCAAAACCAGCGCCGCCGGCGCCAAAGCCCGCGCCGCCGGCGTTGGGGTCTACGCCAGCGTGGCCGTATTGGTCGTAGGCGGCGCGCTTTTGGCTATCAGAGAGGATTTCGTAGGCTTCTTTGATTTCCTTGAATTTCTCTTCGGCTTCTTTGCTGTCCGGGTTGCGGTCCGGGTGGTATTTCATTGCCAGCTTGCGGTAGGCCTTTTTGATGTCGTCTTCCGACGCATCGCGGTTCAGGCCCAAGAGCTCGTAAAAATCTTTTTTCGTGGCCATGGCTGTTCATTCCTGCCGGCGCGCGCGGCGTCGGCGTGTGTGTAGGGCCGGCGTGCAAAGGGCACAGCCCAGAGAAGGGGGTCTCTGATGGCTGTGCCCACAGGCCGGTTGGCGAGGCGAAGTTACTTTTTGTCTTTCACTTCTTCGAATTCGGCGTCCACCACGTTGCCGTCTTCTTTCTTGCCGGCGCTGCCGCCGGCGGCCTGGGCGCCGTCTGATGCCGGCTGGCCTTCGGCCTGGGCTTGGGCGTACATGATTTCGCCCAGTTTCTGGCTGGCTTTGCCCAGGGCTTCCATCTTGGCTTCGATGTCGGCCTTGTCGTCGGTCTTGATCGCGGCTTCGGCGTCTTTCACGGCTTCTTCGATCTTGGCTTTTTCGTCAGCGCCGATCTTGTCGCCGTATTCTTCCAGCGATTTTTTCACCGAGTGAATCAGGGTGTCAGCCTGGTTGCGGGCTTGCACCAGTTCGTGCAGCTTTTTGTCTTCTTCGGCGTTCAGCTCGGCGTCTTGCACCATGCGCTGGATTTCGGCTTCAGACAGACCGGAGCTGGCCTGGATGGTGATCTTGTTTTCTTTGCCGGTGGCCTTGTCCTTGGCGGAGACGTGCAGGATGCCGTTGGCGTCGATGTCAAAGGTGACTTCGATCTGCGGCATGCCGCGCGGGGCCGGCGGAATGTCCGACAGGTTGAACTGGCCCAGGCTCTTGTTGGCGCTGGCTTTTTCGCGTTCGCCTTGCAGCACGTGGATGGTCACCGCGTTCTGGTTGTCGTCGGCGGTGGAGAACACCTGGCTGGCCTTGGTCGGGATGGTGGTGTTCTTCTGGATCAGCTTGGTCATGATGCCGCCCAGGGTTTCGATGCCCAGCGACAGCGGGGTGACGTCCAGCAGCAGCACATCCTTGCGGTCGCCGCCCAGCACGGCGCCCTGGATGGCGGCGCCCACGGCCACGGCTTCGTCCGGGTTCACGTCACGGCGCGGTTCTTTGCCAAAGAATTCTTTGACGCGGTCTTGCACCTTGGGCATGCGGCTTTGGCCGCCCACCAGGATCACGTCGTCGATGTCGGCAGGCTTCAGGCCGGCGTCTTTCAGCGCCATGCGGCACGGCTCGATGGAGCGCTCGATCAGTTCTTCCACCAGCGATTCGAACTTGGCGCGGGTGATTTTCAGCACCAGGTGTTTCGGGCCGGTGGCGTCCATGGTGATGTAGGGCAGGTTGACTTCGGTCTGCGCCGACGAGGACAGCTCAATCTTGGCTTTTTCAGCGGCTTCTTTCAGGCGTTGCAGGGCCATCACGTCTTGCTTGAGGTCGATGCCTTGCTCTTTTTTGAATTCGCCGATGATGTAGTCGATGATGCGTTGGTCGAAGTCTTCGCCGCCCAGGAAGGTGTCGCCGTTGGTGGCCAGCACTTCAAATTGCTTGTCGCCATCGACATCGGCGATTTCGATGATGGAGATGTCAAAGGTGCCGCCACCCAGGTCATACACGGCGATTTTGCGGTCGCCTTTTTCCATCTTGTCCATGCCGAAGGCCAGCGCGGCGGCGGTCGGCTCGTTGATGATGCGCTTGACTTCCAGGCCGGCGATGCGGCCGGCGTCCTTGGTGGCCTGGCGCTGGCTGTCGTTGAAGTAAGCCGGCACGGTGATCACGGCTTCGGTGACTTCTTCGCCGAGGTAGTCTTCGGCGGTTTTTTTCATTTTGCGCAGCACTTCGGCGCTGATTTGCGGCGGGGCCAGTTTTTTGTCGCGCACGCCCACCCAGGCGTCGCCATTGTCAGCCTTGACGATGGAGAACGGCATCAGGTCGATGTCTTTTTGCACTTCTTTGTCTTCGAAGCGGCGGCCGATCAGGCGCTTGACGGCGTACAGGGTGTTTTTCGGGTTGGTGACGGCCTGGCGCTTGGCCGGCGCGCCCACCAGGATTTCGCCGTCTTCTTGATAGGCGATGATGGACGGGGTGGTGCGTGCGCCTTCGGCGTTTTCAATCACTTTCGGCTGGTTGTTTTCCAGCACGGCCACACAGCTGTTGGTGGTGCCCAGGTCGATGCCAATGATCTTGCCCATGATTCAATTCCTTTCGCGTATCTTTTACTGATGGGATGACGGCACCGTGTATGGATTCAAGCGCTTAGTTGCGCCTGGCGGCAGTGTCATCCGTTGTGTGTCTTGTTTTGCCAGATAAGTGCGCTTGCCGGCTTTTCAAGTGGTTTTGCTGAACTTTTCTTGAGCTGGCCGGTCGCGCGCGGCGGGGTCAGCCCTTGGCCACCACCACCATGGCCGGGCGCAGCACGCGCTCGGCAATCTGATAGCCCTTTTGCATCACATGCACCACGGTGTTGGCTTCGGCGCCGGCGGCGTCCACCATGCTGATGGCCTGATGTTTGTGCGGATCGAGCTTTTCGCCTTGCGGGTTGATTTCCAGCAGCTGGAATTTTTCAAACGCCGAGGCCAGTTGCTTCAGGGTGAGATCCACGCCGTTTTTCAGCGCGTCAAACTGGCCGCTCTGGTCGGCCAGCGCCAGCTCCAGGCTGTCTTTCACCGGCAAGAGTTCGGCGGCGAACTTTTGCACGGCAAATTTATGCGCGGCTTGCAGATCTTCGGCGGCGCGGCGGCGCTGGTTTTCTTGCTCGGCGCGGGTGCGCAGGTATTGATCCTTGAGTTCGGCAACCTGGGCTTCCAGCTCGGCCACGCGCGCGCTAGCGTCAGCCGGGGCTTGCGCCTGCTGTGCGTTCAGTTCGTCGGCGGCGGGTTGTTGAGGGTTGTCTTGGGATTGCATGGCGACCTCCGTGAATAATGCTGCGAGAAGTAGGGGCATTGTGGCGAGTTTCAACCCCCTGTCGTGGCGCGATGGTGGTTTTCTCTGGGCCTGACGACAGGCAAACGCTGATGGAGCAAGGCGTGCCGCGGGTGAGCGTGTTCGCTTGCGACAAGTAAATGACCGTGTTTTTACTATCTTGCAGTGCAAAATTTTCGGCTGCCGAACACCGGTTTTCATTTACGAAAATGCGACATTTTTTTATTGCTGCGGCGCACACAGGACTGATTTTTTATGGTTTAATTCCCTACACAAAGTTGTACGAAAGCCTGCAAAACCGAGGTGAAAACACCCGGTTTGGCTGGTATCCGGTTGTGGCCATCCACCACAACCGTGCGCAAGCCGACACCGCCGCGCTCGCCATTTTTGCCTTGTTGCAGGGCAAAACAGGAATCACGGGCATGTCGCCCGTTTTAGGCCAATTTGAATACATTCTGGGGTAACAGAAACATGACGACTCGCGAACAACGCATCGCTGCCATCGAAAAAGACTGGGCTGAAAATCCGCGCTGGGCTGGCATCAAGCGCGGCTACACCGCCGCTGACGTGGAGCGCCTGCGTGGCTCTTTCCCGGTCGAGTACACCCTGGCCCGCCGTGGCGCCGAGAAGCTGTGGAATCTGGTCAACAACGAACCGTACATCAACTGCCTGGGCGCCCTGACCGGCGGCCAAGCCATGCAACAGGTCAAGGCCGGCATCAAGGCCATCTACCTGTCCGGCTGGCAGGTTGCAGCTGACAACAACGAATACTCCGCCATGTACCCGGATCAATCCCTGTACCCGGTGGACTCCGTGCCCAAGGTGGTTGAACGCATCAACAACGCCTTCACCCGCGCTGACGAAATCCAGCACTCCAAGGGCATCGAAGCCGGCGACAAGGGCTACATCGACTACCATGCTCCGATCGTGGCCGATGCTGAAGCCGGTTTCGGCGGCGTGCTGAACGCCTTCGAACTGATGAAGTCCATGATCCGCGCCGGCGCCGCTGGCGTGCACTGGGAAGATCAGCTGGCTTCCGTGAAGAAGTGTGGCCACATGGGCGGCAAAGTGCTGGTGCCGACTCAAGAAGCCGTGCAAAAGCTGATCGCTGCCCGTATGGCTGCCGACGTGTACGGCGTGCCGACCCTGGTGATCGCCCGTACCGATGCCGAAGCCGCTGACCTGCTGACTTCCGACTACGACGAAAACGACAAGCCGTTCCTGACCGGCGAGCGCACCTCCGAAGGCTTCTACAAGACCCGCAAGGGCCTGGACCAAGCCATCTCCCGCGCCATCGCCTACGCTCACTACGCCGACCTGGTGTGGTGCGAAACCGGCACCCCGGATCTGGAATTCGCTCGCAAGTTCGCCGAAGCCGTGCACAAGGTGCACCCGGGCAAGATGCTGGCTTACAACTGCTCGCCGTCGTTCAACTGGAAGAAAAACCTGGACGATGCCACCATCGCCAAATTCCAGCGCGAACTGGGCGCCATGGGCTACAAGTACCAGTTCATCACTTTGGCCGGTATCCACAACATGTGGTACAACATGTTCGACCTGGCCCAAGACTACGTCGCCCGCGGCATGTCGGCCTACGTTGAAAAGGTGCAAGAGCCGGAATTCGCCGCTCGCGAACGTGGCTACACCTTCGTGTCGCACCAGCAGGAAGTGGGCACTGGCTACTTCGACGATGTGACCACCGTGATTCAAGGCGGCAAGTCCTCGGTGACCGCCCTGACCGGCTCCACCGAAGAAGAACAGTTCCACTAAGATTTACCTCGCCGCCGGCCAGCCCGGCGGTCTGGGTCTACGATTTCGCATCACTCCAGGCGTTCTGCGCCTGGCATCGACCCTCTGGCCCCATCAGCTCACCCTGGTGGGGTTTTTTCATGGGCGTTCACTTTTGGCCCAGATCAAGTTTCCGTCATGTTGTCGCCATTTTTTGTCTGGCCCGCTGTGGGTGACGGAATCCCCGTGCTATAAATAAACCAAGGAGATAAAACGTCGCCTATCGAACATCGGCATGTCGATGGGCTTCATAAGAGTCGCTAACAAAACCCAGCGAAGCGGCCCTGGCTAGGCGTGTGACCGTAGACAGTACAAGCAGTACGGCAAGGTCACACAACAACGCCAGGGGGTTTTGTTAGCGGCTCTAAATACGGGGCGCCGCCAGCATCACAGGACAGCAGCCCAAGACAAGGAGGACGCATCATGCCGCTCAATCTGGAAACCCTCAGGCTGGTTGCCCAACTGCACCATGCGTACCAAAACCGCCAACGCGACCCGCTCACCCAGGCGTTTGCCCGCAGCAGCGGCGAAGAAGTGCTGGCGCTGCAATTTGAAGTGGCCGAGCGCAGCAACACGCCGCTGACCGTGGCGGTGCTGGACATTGACCGGCTGAGCGAAGTCAACGAACGCCACAGCCACCCGCATGGCGACCAATTGCTGGCGGATTTGCCCAAGCACATCGCCAAAACCCAGCGCCAGGGCGATATGCTGGTGCGCTGGAGCGGCAAGCGCTTTTTGCTGATGCTGCCCAACACCAGCCTGGAACACGCCCGGATTGCGCTGGAGCGTTTTCGCAAACATGGCTTTGGCCTGCGCCCGGATGGCCAGCCGGTGACCTTGAGCATCGGCGTGGCCGAGCGGCAGGCGGATGCGCTGGCCAGCTGGACGGTACTGGTGGAAAAAGCCGAAGCGCGCGCGCTTCGCGTCAAACAGGAAGGCCGCGACGGTGTGCGCGGAGATGACGAAGTGCAACACGCCCACGCTGCCTGATTGACCAAGCGCGGTTAACAAAACGCCGGCCGGATGGGGGGGTCCCCTCCGGCCGGCGCTGCGTTCGCCGGCTCAGGGCAAATCTGCTAGACTGCGCAGCCCGCCGCCCGAGCGCGGTATTTTGATGTTGTTCACGTGTTGTCGTCCCGTTCTGCCCTGCTGGCCGTGCAGCCCATGCAAGCCAGCGATCTGCCGGCCATTCTGGCCATTCAGCGTCTGTGTTATCCCGCACATCTGATCGAACCCGCCGCCGCGCTGCAATCGCGCCGGCAACGCGCGCCTGGCCATTGTTGGGTGGCGCGCCGGGGTGGCCAGGTGCTGGGCTATCTGTTTTCTCACCCCTGGCAACGCGCCAGCCTGCCCAAGCTGGGGCAAGACCTGCCCGCCCTGCCGCCTGCGCCGGACTGCCTGTTTTTGCACGATCTGGCGGTGCACCCGGATGGGCGCGGCCAGAAAGTGGCCGAGCAGCTGTTGCACGCCAGCTACCGGCCGGCGCGCGCCGCCGGGCTGCGTCATGGCCGGCTGGTGGCGGTGGAAGGCGCTGACGCCTTTTGGGCCCGCCATGGCTATCGCCGGCAAAGCGAGGCCGCCAGCGGGCTCTGCGGCTATGGCGAGCAGGCGGTGTTGATGGATTGCCTGCTGTAGGCCAATCGTGAGCCCTCACCAGGCAAACGCGGGTGGGGGCTCACGAGCCACGCGTGTAGACAGGATAAAGGCAGCCAGGCTGGCTTTTGCGCCGTCCTGGCTTTTTGCGGTTGACGGCCGGGAATCACTCCAGCGCCGGCAAACCATGCAGTGCCCGCGCCCGGTGACAGGCGTCTTCAAACACGCCGATCTCGGCACGCGCGCCAAACTCGCGACAGGGCGACGGCCGCTCGTGATAAATCCCGCAGTGCACCGCCTCGCCAATCTTGCCCACCAAGGCCAAACACCGTGGCCGCGCATAATCCGTGCCGCGCAGGCGGTACAAGGTGTCGGTTTCGGCGTCGGCCAGCCCAGCCGGCACCCGCCCCCCTTCGCTATCCAGCTCCGAGACATGAAACGTCACCCGGAATGCCGCGCAACACGCGCCGCATTGCATGCAGATCGATTGGGGAGAGCAAGAAGCCATGGCGAAATCCTGTGTGTGCAGCCAGAAAACCCGCAAGCTTAGCGCGATTTGCCAACATGGGTTTAATTACCGTGTAATTACGCATATAATTCGTCACAGTCACGCAATCAGAGGCCGATCATGGCAGGCAGAAAACGCAAAACCCCGAAATGGGTAGATGGCAAACCCAGTTTCGACGACATGCCTGTGCATTATCAGGTGGAGCAGGCCATGCTGGCCGAGCGGCTGCTGGCCGGACTGGAAGAAGGCCGGCTGACGCTGAACGAGCCACGCCAGCATACCGCCGCGCGTACTGCCTTGCGCGCGCTGCTGGCCGCTGAGCATGCCGAACACGAGCGGCCGGTAGCCGAGTGGGTGGATGCGCAGTTGAATGCCGCCAGCCGCACCAAATTACTGGGCGCCTTGCGGCAAGAGCGTTTTCGCGCCAGTCGGGGCATCCGCCAGGTGGCGCTCAAGCCCAGCGAGTTTCAGCAGCTGCAAATTCTGCGCGAGCGCGCCGAGCAGCGCCGCCGCGCGCCCTTGTCAGCGCCAGACCGCGCCATGCTGCGCGAGCTGGGCGCCATCCTGCCGCCACACCTGACCGAAGTGGTCAGCGTGCCGCTATACAGCCACACCGTGCCTGCCGGGCAACCCGCGCCAGCTGACGATGACATCGAAGACCTGATCGACCTCAACGATTATCTGATGCCGCGCCGTGACGCCAGTTTTTTGGTGCGGGTTAAGGGCGAATCGATGGTGGATGCCGGCATCCGTGATGGTGATTTGCTGGTGGTGGATCGTTCACGCCCGCCGGTAGATGGCAAGATCGTGGTGGCGGCGCTGGATGGCGAACTGACCGTCAAGCGCCTGTCCACCCGCCATGGCCGCGTGCAGCTGTTGCCAGCCAACCCGGCATTTGCCCCGATCGACATCGACGAAGGCTGCGAGTTGATGATCTGGGGCGTGGTCCGCAATGTGATTCACTCGCTGTAATGCCCCAGATGTGTCTGAATCTGTCGCCAGGATGACTTGACGACGCACGTGCTTTGGCGCTCAATCGGCACTTTGCTGAAATTGCCGGTTTTGTCATGCACACTTCCACTTTATTGCTCTATTTGATCGCAGTCAGCGCGGTGATGATCACGCCTGGCCCTTCCATGCTTTTGGCGCTGAACAATGGCGCTTGCTACGGCATGCGCGTGGCGCTGTGGGGCATGGCCGGCGCGGTGCTGTCTGATTTGCTGCTGATTGCTGCGGTGGGCTGCGGCCTGGGCGCGCTGTTGCAAACCTCCGAGCAGCTGTTCAGCGTGGTGAAATGGCTGGGCGCGGCGTATTTGCTGTATCTGGCCTGGGGCATGTGGCGCGCGCCGGCGCAGCCCTTGCGCGCCGAGGCGCTGGCCGGCGGCGGGCAGGGCGGTGCGGCGGCGTTCTGGCGGGCAGTGTTGGTTGGCTTGTCCAACCCCAAGGGCGTGCTGTTTTTCTCGGCTTTTTTGCCGCAATTCATCCGCCCGGATGCACCGATGGCCGAGCAATACCTGGTGCTGGCGCTGATCAGCGCGCTGGTGGATTGCCTGATGATGAGCTTGTACGCCTTTGGCGGCCGCCACGCCATGCGCACGTTTTCGGCCAGGGTGATGCGCGGGGTGAACCGTGGCTGCGCCGGCCTGCTGGCCGCCATGGCGGTGGGGCTGACTCTGTATCGGCGCAGCGATGCCGTTTAGGCCGATAAAACCATGTAATTCATAGGGTTAAATTCCACTCATCAAGCCCGGCCGGCTTGACGCCGGCCAGAGGGCTGCGGATAATCGCGGGTTTATTTCCTAGGGCGCTCCCACCGCCCGACGCAGCCCGACCATGTCTTTTTCCCCCGAGTTACTGTTGCCCGCCGGCACGCTGGACAAGATGCGCGCCGCCTACGATTTTGGCGCCGATGCGGTGTACGCCGGCCAGCCGCGCTACAGCCTGCGCGCGCGCAATAATGAGTTCAAGCTGGAGCAACTGGCCAGCGGCATTGCCGAGGCGCATGCGCGCGGCAAGAAATTTTACGTGGCTTCCAATCTGCTGCCGCACAACACCAAGGTGAAAACCTATCTGGCCGATATGGCGCCAGTCATCGCCATGCAGCCGGATGCGCTGATCATGGCCGACCCCGGCCTGATCATGATGGTGCGGGAAACCTGGCCCGACATCCCGGTGCACCTGAGCGTGCAGGCCAACACCGTCAACTATATGGGGGTGAAGTTCTGGCAGAAGCTGGGCGTGTCGCGCATTATCCTGTCGCGCGAGCTGAGCCTGGACGAGGTGGAAGAAATCCGCCAGCAGTGCCCGGATATCGAGCTGGAAGTGTTTGTGCACGGCGCGCTGTGCATTGCCTACTCGGGCCGCTGTTTGCTGTCGGGCTACTTTAACCACCGCGACCCCAACCAGGGCACCTGCACCAACGCCTGTCGCTGGGATTACCAGGTGCACGAGGCCAGCGAAGGCAGCGACAGCGGCGACGCGCAGCGCATTGACCTGGACTTCCAGCAGGCGCTGGACAGCGCCAACCAGCAGTTTGCCGCCTGTGGCGGCGCCGAGCGTCACCCGCTGGCCAATAAGGTGTATCTGATCGAAGAGCGCAGCCGGCCGGGCGAAACCATGCCGATCATGGAAGACGAGCATGGCACCTACATCATGAACAGCAAAGACTTGCGCGCGGTGGAGCATGTCGAGCGGCTGGTGAAGATGGGCATTGATTCGCTGAAGATCGAAGGCCGCACCAAGAGCTTGTATTACGTGGCGCGCACCGCCCAGGTGTATCGCCAGGCGATTGACGACGCCGTGGCCGGCCGGCCGTTTGATCTGGGCCTGCTGGCCGAGCTGGAAGGCCTGGCCAATCGCGGCTACACCGATGGCTTTTACGAGCGCCACCACACCCACGAATACCAGAATTACATGACCGGCCATTCGCAAGCCAAGCGCAGCCAGTATGTCGGCGATGTGCTGACCGTCGGCGCCGACGGCCGCGCGCGGGTGGAGGTGAAAAACCGCTTCGAGCGCGGCGACCGCCTGGAAGTGATTCAGCCTGGCGGCAACCATGAGATCATCGTCGGCGATATGCTGCGCGACGGCCATGGCCCGGTGGACGTGGCGGGCGGCAGCGGGGTGTATGTGGAAATGGACTTGGGACAGGTTCAACCAGGCGCGTTGCTGGCGAAAATTCTGCAATAGGTATTTCTACATAAAAAACGTGGTCAATGGCCACGTTTTTTATTTTTTGTGAAATCGTCACAGTAATCCGTGACCAGCGTGTGCAGTGGCATGGCTGCTGGCAAGCGGATTTGCAAGGGCAATCATGTTGCGGGGCAACGTAGTAAATTCTGGATTTTTTTTCAGCTTCATACCAGAATACGCCACAAGAACAGTCCCCGGCCGGCGCCATGCCGGACCGGGGATATCTCCGTCTTTCTCCGGCGCCGACTGGGGAACCGCCTGAATTGGGCGGGGGTCTGTCGTGGGAAGACGAATCCGTTTGATGTCAATTTGCATATGGCATCAAACAGGGCACAAAGAGGGAGTGCCCTGTTGCAGCGCACCATCAGGTGCATCAACAATAAAAACAGCAGGTTGGCCGAAACCGGGGCCGTCCCGGGTCTGGTGCGCGCATGCGCCGGGCTCGTGTCCGGTGGCGCAACGGCAATGCAGCACGCTTCTTTGGCGAGCCCGTGTGGCCCGCATGGTGAAGTCAGTGGCCATCGCATGCCGTGGCCAACCCTGCATGACCAGGACGGAGGAAAATAATGAATTGGTTCTGGCAAACCTATACATTGGTCGAGAAAACCTTCTGGAACTCGCTCAGCCGCAAGCTGTGCAGCTTTTTCTTCATCAGCTTGTTCCAACTGGGCTTTGTAGCCCTGTTATGGTTTTACTTCGGCGAAGTCCACCGCGTGCTGGAAGCCGCCCAGCTCAAACCTGACATCCTGCAAAGCCTGGAAACCACCATGAACCGCGCCCTGCAGGCCGTGGTGGCGCTGTGGTTTGTCTCGCTGGCCTTCATTGCCTTCATGGTCTGGTATCTGCGTTTTTTGATTGTCCGCCCCTTGCGCATGATCATTGGCATCTTCAATGAAATCGGTCAGGGTGAGGGCGATCTGTCGCGCGACATCCCGGCGATGACCTTTGACGAAATCCGCGAGCTGTCCGAATCCTACAACCGCTTTTTGCGCAAGATGCGCGAGATCATCAGCAATGTGCGGTTGATGACGGTGCGCATTGCCATGGATTCGGCGCGTTCGGCGGTCAATATCAATGATTCACTCGGCAGCGCGCGCAAGCAGGGCGAATTTGCTCGTGAGGTGCGCCAGTCCAGCGATGCCACCACGGCCGGCATCTCGCAGGTGTCCGAGCAAACCCAGGATATTTCTTACACCACCCAGGATAATCTGGCGGTGGCCAAATCTTCCTGCGCTGAGCTGCTGGATGTCACTGCGCGTATTGAGGCCGTCAGCCAGAAGGTCAACCGCTTTAACCAGACGGTGGAAGGCCTGAATCTGCGTTCAGCCAGCATCAAGCAGATTGTTGACCTGATCAAGGATATTTCCGACCAAACCAATCTGCTGGCGCTGAACGCGGCGATTGAGGCCGCCCGCGCGGGCGAGGCCGGGCGCGGCTTTGCCGTGGTGGCGGATGAAGTGCGTAAATTGGCCGAGCGGGTGAAAGTGGCCACGGATGAGATTTCGGAGAATATCGACGGCATGCTGCGCCTGGTGGGCAATACCCTGGACGAAACCGGGCAAATCACCAGCGATACCCGGCTGGCAAGCGAAACAGTCAGCAAAGCCACCCAGCATTTTGAAAAAATGGTGGTGGATTACGACAACACCGCGCGCAGCCTCACCGATATCGCCCGCACCATGGAGCAGTTCGCCGCCACCAACAAGCAGGTGAACCGCCATGTGTCGGACATCGACGAACTGAGCCAGCAAGTCACCGACAAGCTGCAACAAAGCCACAAGGTCTCCCAGGAGCTGTCGCATGCTTCCGAGCAGGTGCAAGAGCTGGTGTCGCGTTTCAGCGTTGGCGAGGGGGATTTTGATCACGCCATCAATCGCGCGCGCAGCTATCGGGAGATGCTGGAAAAACGCCTGCAAGAGATGGCTGACCGTGGAGTCAACCTGTTTGACCGCAATTACCGGCCGATTCCTGGCACCCAGCCAACCAAATACCACACCTGCTACGACGAAGAGTTCGAACGGGTGATGCAGCCGGATTACGACCGTCTGGTGGACGAAACCCCCGGCGGGCGCTTTGCCCTGTTGGTGGATGAAGGCGGCTATGCCCCCACGCACAATTCGTTCTACTCGAAAAAACCCACTGGCGACGCGCGCGTAGACCTGCTGCACAGCCGCGACAAGCGCATTTTCAACGACCCGGCCGGGCTGAAATCCGCCAGCAACACCTTGCCGTTCTTGCTGCAAACCTATGTGCGCGACACTGGCGAGGTGCTGTCGGAAATCTCGCTGCCGGTATTCATCAATAATCGCCACTGGGGTGCGCTACGGCTGGGTTTTGACACCACCCGCATGCTCACCCTCAGCGGACACCTGTAAACCTTGCCAAGGCGCGGTTCAGGCCGCCGTAAAAAGCCCATCGCCCGCCGTGGCTGACACCAGGCGGGCGATGGGCTTTTTCATGGCCAGGGCGACAGGCTTACTGCTGGCTGTCTTCACCGCCAGTGATCGGGCGCTGCACCACCTTGAAGCGCTGGCGCAGGCTTTCTACATAGGCCATGGCTTCAGCGTTGGACATTGCCTGACTCAGCATCTGGCGCAGGCGCGCCTGATCTTCCGGCTTGGCGGCCGGCGCCGGGGTCACCTTGCTGATGCGGTAGATCACATAGTCGCCAGTGTCGGTGGCGGCGCCAGCATAGGCCGGCAGTTTGGCCACCGGGGCAGAGAACACCACGCGTGCAGCGTCACGCGACAGGCTGACCGGCGCCTGACGTGACACCGTTTGCATCGGGCCCCAGCTTTCGCCAGCAGCCGCTTTACCGGCTTTCAGCGTGGCCAACAGGGTTTTGCCCTTCTCGCTGGCCAGTTCGGCGGCCTTGCTATCGGTCAGCGTCTGGCGAATGCTGGCGGCGACTTCTTCCAGCGGTTTTTGTGCTGCCGGCTTGTGCTCGGCCACGCGCACCACCACCAGCGTGCCCGGCGCCACTTCGATGGCTTCGCTATTGTGCTTGCCCTTCAGCACGTCGTCGCTGAACAAGGCGTCCAGCACTTTAGGATGGGCCAGCAGCGGGTTGGTCGGCTTGCTGTCACGCGCCAGCCAGTCGCTGGTTTCCAGCGGCAGCTTGAGCGTGTCGCTGGCGGCTTTCAGGCTGTCGGCTTGCTGATAGGCCAGCTCATTGAGTTTTTCCGCCTGCTCGCGCAGTGCGCCGGTGGCTTTTTGCTTTTGCAGGCGGGCGGTGACTTGCTCCTTGACGGCGGCAAAGTCCGGCTGCTTGATATCATCCAGACGCAGGATGTGATAACCAAAGTCGGTTTCCACCACGCCGCTCATCTCGCCCTTGGCCAGTTTGAACGCGGTGTCTTCAAACGGCTTGACCATCATACCCTTGGCAAAATAGCCCAGATCGCCGCCCTGGGCGGCCGAGCCAGGGTCTTGCGAGCGCGCGCGCGCCAGTTCGGCAAAACGGCCAGGATTGGTTTTCAGCTCTTTCAGCAGCGCTTCGGCCTGCTCGCGTGCCTTGGTGCGCGCAGCGGCGTCAGCATCCTTGCCGGCGGCAATCAGGATATGCGCCACCCGACGTTGTTCCGGCGCCAATTCGGCGCGGTGCTGTTCGAAATACTGGCGGATTTCTTCATCGCTGACCTTGATGCTGGCGGCCAGCTTGTCCTGGCTGAGCGTCACATACTGGGCGCGCACCATGTCCGGCGTCTGGAAACGCTTGTTCTGTGCGGTGTAATAGGCTTTCACCGCTTCGTCGTCAATCTTGACCTCAGTGGCAAACTGCTGCGGGCGCAGCACCCAGGCGCTGATCTCGCGCGACTGGCCAATCAGCTGGTGGACGCGCTCAATGCCGGCGTTGGATACCAGCGAAGAGCCGGCGATGCTGTCCAGCTGTTTTTGAATCAGCAAATCGTCGCCAATCATTTTCTCAAAGAGCGGCGCCGACAGGCCCTGGCTCTTCAAGAACAGCTCATATTGGGTTTTGCTGAACTTGCCGTTTTCTTGCAGGCCGGGGATGTCCAGAATCGCCCGCCGCAGTTCATCGGCGCTGACCACCAGGCCAGACGACCGGGCGTCCGCCAGCAGCAACTCTTTACGCACCAGGTTTTCCAGCACGCCTTGACGGGTAGCGGCGTCGGCCGGGCGGCCGTTGAGCGCGCGCTCGATATCCTGCTTGTAGATCTTGACACCATCCACCTTGGCCAGATAGGGGTCATCGGTAGCGGCGGTATAACTGCCCACACCAAAACCGACAAAGGTCAGCGCCACGCCGCCGAGCACAACTTTGATGAACAGGGAGTTTTTCTGGACAAAATCGAACATGGAACACAGCCCTCGAATGAGGCGACAATAAAAAAAAGGTGAACGCGCACGCGTTCACCTTTTGTATTCTCTGGCGGAGTGGACGGGACTCGAACCCGCGACCCCCGGCGTGACAGGCCGGTATTCTAACCAACTGAACTACCACTCCGCGCTTGGTGGGCGGTACTGGACTCGAACCAGTGACCCCTGCCGTGTGAAGGCAGTGCTCTACCAACTGAGACTAACCGCCCAGATCGGCTAACTGGATTGCTTCAACCAACCGAGAAAAAGATTATAGCGCATCTTTCAGCGTTTTACCAGCGCGAAATTTAGGAGATTTCGCTGCCGGGATGGTGATGGTTTCACCGGTTTTCGGATTGCGGCCGGTGCGCTCAGCGCGTTCGCCCACGTAGAAGCTGCCAAAGCCCACCAGCGTGACCGTATCGCCATTCTTCAGCGCTTGCGTCAGCGCTTCGACCATGCCGTCCAGGGCTTTGCCAGCGGCAGCCTTGGGAATGTCAGCCGACGCGGCCATGGCATCGATCAGTTCGGATTTGTTCACTGTTGTCCCCTTTACGAGAATTGTGAGCTTGCGCACACAGCATTCATTAAAATCTTCCGGCTTTATAGCAAGCGGCAAATCCTTGTGTCAAGCGGCTTTGCCGGCTTATTCCAGACGGATGGAAGCATTTTTATGCGACTGCCTGCCCGGGTGTGCTCATGCTGCAACGCAAGAAACACACCGGGCAGGGTAGCAACAAATTAGCCAATCAGTGCGTGACCGGACGAGCGGCGGGCAGTTCGTCGGCTTTGGCAGGAATCGTGCCAACGTCATCCTCATCCACCAGCGGGGTCGGGCTGTGCTCCAGCGCCAGGGCAAACACCTCTTCAATCCACTTCACCGGGTGAATTTCCAGCTTTTTCTTGATGGAATCAGGGATTTCCGCCAAATCCTTGATATTGCCCTTGGGAATCAGCACATGCTTGATGCCGCCACGCTGGGCCGCCAGCAGTTTTTCCTTCAGGCCACCAATCGGCAACACCTCGCCGCGCAGGGTGATTTCGCCGGTCATCGCCACATCGGCACGCACCGGAATGCCGGTCAGCGACGAGGTGATGGCGGTGACAATGCCAATACCGGCCGACGGACCATCCTTGGGCGTGGCGCCTTCGGGCAGGTGAATGTGGATATCGTTCTTTTCGTAAAAATCTTTGGCAATGCCCAGGCTGCGTGCCCGACGGCGCACCACGCTCATGGCGGCGGTGATGGATTCCTGCATCACTTCACCCAACTGGCCGGTACGGATGATGGTGCCCTTGCCCGGCAAACCCACCGCCTCGATGGTCAGCAATTCGCCGCCCACTTCGGTCCACGCCAGGCCAGTGACCTGGCCGACCTGATTGGCTTCTTCCGCCAGACCGTAATCGTAGCGGCGCACACCCAGGTATTTGTCCAGATTCTTGGCGTTGACGGTAACGCGGGTCGGCTTGGCTGCGGCTTTTTTGCCTTGTTGCGCCTTCACCACCTTGCGGCAGATCTTGTTCAGCTCGCGGTCCAGGCTGCGCACGCCGGCTTCGCGGGTGTAATAGCGCACGATGTCGCGCACGGCGGACTCTTGCACCGCCAGCTCGGCTTCGCTCAGGCCGGTGTTCTTCATCTGCTTGGGCAAGAGATAGCGCTCGGCGATGGCGATTTTTTCGTCTTCGGTATAGCCGGACAGCCGGATGATTTCCATGCGATCCAGCAGCGCCGGCGGGATATTCATCGAGTTGGCGGTGGCGACAAACATCACGTCGGACAGGTCGTATTCTACCTCGGCGTAATGGTCCACAAAGGTGGCGTTTTGTTCTGGATCAAGCACCTCCAGCAGCGCCGACGACGGATCACCACGGAAATCCGCGCCCATTTTGTCCACTTCGTCGAGCAGGAACAGCGGGTTTTTCACCCCGACCTTGGTCATGTTTTGCAGCACCTTGCCCGGCATCGAGCCGATATAGGTGCGGCGGTGGCCGCGAATCTCGGCCTCGTCGCGCACGCCGCCCAGCGCCATGCGCACAAACTGACGGTTGACCGCGCGGGCAATCGACTGCCCCAGCGAGGTCTTGCCCACGCCGGGCGGGCCGACCAGGCACAGAATCGGCGCCTTGAGCTTGTCCACGCGCTGCTGCACGGCGAGATACTCGACAATGCGCTCTTTGACCTTGTCCAGGCCAAAGTGGTCTTCGTCGAGCACGGTTTCAGCGTGTTCCAGGTCTTTGCTGATCTTGGTTTTTTTCTTCCACGGCAGCTCGATCAGCGTTTCGATGTAGTTGCGCACCACGGTAGCTTCGGCCGACATCGGCGACATCATGCGCAGCTTGCGCAGTTCGCTATTGGCCTTGTCGCGGGCTTCTTTGCTCATGCCCGCCGTTTTGATTTTTTTCTCCAGCTCGTCCAGGTCAGAGCTTTCATCCTCTTCGCCCAGTTCGCGCTGAATGGCTTTCACCTGCTCATTCAGGTAGTAATCGCGCTGGCTTTTTTCCATTTGCCGTTTGACCCGGCCACGGATGCGCTTTTCTACCTGCAGGATGTCGATTTCTGATTCCAGCTGGGCCAGCAGGTGCTCCAGCCGGGTTTTGATGTCGGCCATTTCCAGCACATCCTGCTTTTGCTCCAGTTTCAGCGGCAGTTGTGCGGCGATGGTATCGGCCAGACGGCCAGCCTTGTCGATGGCGGACAGCGAGGACAGGATTTCAGGCGGGATTTTCTTGTTGAGTTTGACGAACTGCTCAAACTGACCGATCAGCGCGCGGCGCATGGCCTCGGTTTCGGTGTTTTCCTTGCCTTCGGCCGGCAGCGGGGTGATTTCGCCGACAAAATAGCCGGCGTCTTCATTGATGTGATTCACACTGGCGCGCTGGCGGCCTTCCACCAGCACTTTCACCGTGCCATCAGGCAGCTTGAGCAGTTGCAGCACGGTGGCCACCGTGCCCAGCGCGTACAGATCGTCTGCGGAGGGCTCGTCCTTGGAGGCGGATTTTTGCGCCAGCAGCAGGATCTGCTTGTCGGATTCCATGGCCTTTTCCAGCGCCTTGATGGACTTGGGGCGCCCGACGAACAGGGGGATGACCATATGCGGAAACACCACCACGTCGCGCAATGGCAGAAGCGGCAGGCTGGTGTCCTCGGTCAGCAATTCGGTAGTAGACATGGTATCGACCTGTAAAAATAGCGGGGCAATGCAAGGCTAGATGGGGCAAGCATGCGTGAAATCAAGCCCGCCGGCAAGATTCGCCGTTGTCATGCACCGAGGGCTGGCATAAAAAAACCGCTCGCCGGCCTGGCGAGCGGTTGCGTGCGCGGGCATCTGCCTGAAATCAGGCCGATTGCGCCACCGGCTCGGCGTCGGCGTGAATCAGCAGAGGAGCAGAGCCCTTGTCGATCACGGTTTCGTCCACCACCACCTGCACGACATTCTGCAAGGAAGGCAGATCGTACATGGTATCCAGCAGCGCGCGCTCCAGAATCGAGCGCAGACCGCGGGCGCCAGTCTTGCGGGCCAATGCCTGTTTGGCGATGGCGCGCAGGGCCGATGGTCGGATTTCCAACTCGGTTTGTTCCATTTCAAACAACTTCTGGAACTGTCGCACCAAAGCGTTCTTCGGCTCGGTCAGGATGGTGACCAGCGCTTCCTCGTCCAGCTCGTCCAGCATGGCGATGACCGGCAGGCGACCAATGAACTCGGGGATCAGGCCAAATTTGATCAGATCTTCCGGTTCGGTTTCCTGCAAGACCTTGCCCACCGCGCGCCCGTCATCCTTGGAGTACACATCGGCGCCAAAGCCGATGCCACCCTTTTGCGAACGGTTGCGGATGATCTTTTCCAGACCATCAAATGCGCCGCCGCAGATGAACAGGATATTGGTGGTGTCCACCTGGATGAATTCCTGGTTGGGATGCTTGCGCCCGCCTTGCGGCGGAATCGACGCCACCGTGCCTTCCACCAGCTTGAGCAGGGCTTGCTGCACGCCTTCGCCCGAGACATCGCGGGTGATGGACGGGTTGTCCGACTTGCGCGAAATCTTGTCGATTTCGTCAATATAGATGATGCCGCGCTGGGCGCGGTCCACATCGTAGTCGCACTTTTGCAGCAGCTTGGCGATGATGTTTTCCACATCTTCGCCCACATAGCCGGCTTCGGTCAGCGTGGTGGCGTCGGCCATCACAAAAGGCACATCCAGCAGGCGGGCCAGGGTTTGTGCCAGCAAGGTTTTGCCGGAGCCGGTCGGGCCAATCAGCAAAATATTGCTCTTGGCCAGCTCGACATCGCCCGGCGCCAGCTTGGTTTCCAGGCGCTTGTAGTGGTTGTACACCGCCACTGCCAGCGCTTTTTTGGCGCCATCCTGGCCAATCACGTACTGGTCGAGCGTGCCGCGCAGCTGATGCGGCGTGGGCAGCGGCGCGCGCTTGCCCTCACCCGGCTCGCCAGGGGCGGGCGAGGTGATCTGCTCTTCATGCAGGATATCGTTGCACAGCTCGACGCATTCGTCGCAGATATACACCTGCGGGCCCTGAATCAGCTTTTTGACTTCATGCTGACTCTTGCCGCAGAACGAGCAGTACAGCAGCTTGTCGCTGGATTTGTTGTCAGACATCACTTGATCCGTTAGGCGGCGGCTTGCCGGTTGGGGAGCACTTTGTCCACCAGGCCATAGGCCAGGGCGGCGTCAGCGCTCATGAAATTGTCGCGGTCGGTGTCGCGCTCGATCACCTCCAGCGGCTGGCCAGTGTGATCGGCCAGCATCTTGTTCAGGCGTTCCTTCAGGTACAGGATTTCCTTGGCGTGGATTTCAATATCCGAGGCCTGGCCCTGATAGCCGCCCAGCGGCTGATGGATCATCACCCGCGAATTGGGCAGCGAGAAGCGCTTGCCCTTGGCGCCGGCCGACAGCAGGAAGGCGCCCATGCTGCACGCCTGGCCGATGCACAAGGTGGAGACATCCGGCTTGATGAAGTTCATCGTGTCGTAGATCGACATGCCGGCGGTCACCGAGCCGCCCGGCGAATTGATGTACAGCGAGATGTCCTTGTCCGGGTTTTCCGATTCAAGAAACAGCAGCTGCGCCACCACCAGATTGGCCGATTCATCGGTTACCGGCCCGACCAGGAACACAATGCGTTCCTTGAGCAGGCGCGAGTAAATGTCAAAGGCGCGTTCGCCACGACCACTTTGCTCGACAACCATCGGAACGAGGCCCAGATTCTGCGGCCCCGACATATTGTTCAGCCAACCTGGCAGTGTATGCATCAGTTATTCCCCATCAATTCTTCAAACGGAACGGCTTGTTCGTTGACTTTAGCCTGCGACAGCACAAAAGCCACCACATTGTCTTCCAGCACCACCGAGGCCGGGCCGTCCAGGCGTTCCGGGCTGGCGTAGTACCAGTCGATCACTTCCTGCGGGTTTTCGTAGCTTTCAGCCTGCTCGGTGATGAAAGCCTTGACTTGTTCCGGGGTGGCGCTCAGCGAGTGCTTCTCCACCACCTCAGCAAGAATCAGGCCCAGCGACACGCGACGCTTGGCTTGCTCTTCAAACAGTTCGCGCGGCAGCGGCATGTCCTTCATTTGGGCGCCATAGCCGCGCTGCATCATGTCTTCACGAGCCTGTTGCATCAGACGGCCGATTTCCATGTCGATCAGCGACTTGGGCAGTTCGATCGGGGTGACGTCCAGCAGGGCCTGCATCACGCCTTCCTTGACGCGGGCTTGCAGGCGGCGCTTGGCTTCGCGGGTGACGTTCTTGCTGATTTCGTCACGCATCTTGGCCACGTCGCCGTCGGCCACGCCCAGGTTCTTGGCAAAATCGGCGTCCACTTCCGGAAGTTGCGGCTCGGCGACATTTTTCAAGGTGATGGCGAACACGGCTTGTTTGCCGGCCACATCTTTACCGTGGTAGTCCTCCGGGAAGTTCAGCGGCACATCCTTGGTTTCGCCTTCGCTCATGCCGGTCACGCCGGTTTCGAATTCCGGCAGCATCTGGCCTTCGCCCAGCACAAAGGAGTAGTTGTCGGCGCTGCCGCCGGCAAAGGCCTCACCGTCGATGGTGCCCTTGAAGTCGATGGTCACGCGGTCGCCAGCCTGGGCGGCGCGTTCAGCGTGGTTGAAGCGGGTGCGCTGCTTGCGCAGGATGTCGATGGTCTTGTCGATTTCGGCTTCGGTCACATCGCAGGTGGCCTTGGCGATTTCCTGGCCAGACAAATCACCCACGGTGACTTCCGGGTAGACTTCGAACACGGCGGAGAAGGTGAACGACTCGCCGGTGGCGGTTTGGTTGTCAAACGGCTCGAAGCGCGGGTAGCCGGCGATGTCGATTTTTTGTTCCTGGATGGCCTTGGCGAAGCTCTTTTGCACTTCTTCGCCCAGCACGTCTTCACGCACTTGTGCGCCATAGTTCTGCTCGACGATCTTCAGCGGGGCCTTGCCCGGACGGAAGCCCTGCACCTTGGCGGTGCGCGCCACGCGTTGCAGGCGTTGGGCCACCTGGGCGTCGATGTCGGCCATCGGCAGGGTGATATTCAGGCGGCGTTCCAGTGCGCCAAGCGTTTCGAGCTGAACTTGCATTGTTTGGGTCCTTCGAGGAAAGTGATAAGCGCGCTGCCACGCCAAGACGCCGTCCGGTCTGGACGGCGTCTTGGCGCATGCGTTGTTCTGGTGCGAGAGAAGGGACTCGAACCCTT
Source organism: Rivihabitans pingtungensis (assembly GCF_003201855.1). Taxonomy (GTDB): domain Bacteria; phylum Pseudomonadota; class Gammaproteobacteria; order Burkholderiales; family Aquaspirillaceae; genus Rivihabitans; species Rivihabitans pingtungensis. The sequence continues at coordinate 198,010 of NZ_QJKI01000001.1, forward strand.
ACACCTTTCGGCGCTGGAACCTAAATCCAGTGCGTCTACCAATTCCGCCACCCTCGCTAAAGGAAGACCGTATACTTCGGCCCGAACGAGCCGGAAACACACGGTTAGCCGTCAAGGATACATGAACCGGCTTTTTGCTGACAAGCCAGCTGTGACAAGGCCGGAACTTGTCGCCCGCGCCACGGTCTGTTGAACACCGCAGCCAACGCGGGATCGTCAGCATGCCAATTGCTTGACGCATCGCGGGTTTTTCAGGCTACACTGCAAGACAAGCGCATTGCGCGCCCTTGCTTACACACAAATACACGGAGAATGTCACCATGTACACCCAGTTGTCTTCAGCCTCTGCCAGTTCGACACTGGCTGCAAGCCGCAACAAGGTCATGCGCAATACCTACTGGCTCTTGGCGCTCAGTCTGCTGCCCACGCTGGTCGGGGCACTGATCGGCGTGCAGATGAATTTCGGCTTCATGCGCGCCAGCCCGATTGTCTCCAGCCTGCTGATGATGGTGGTGCTGTACGGCATGATGTTCGCCATCGAGAAAAACCGCTACAGCAGTCTGGGTGTCGGCCTGATGCTGGGCTTCACCTTCCTGATGGGCCTGTTGCTTGGCCCCTTGCTGCAAGTGGCCTTGTCGTTGCGCAACGGCGGTCAGCTGATTGCCATGGCGGCAGGCACCACCTCGTTGGCCTTTTTTGTGCTGGCCGGCATTGCCAGCACCACCAAGCATGATCTGAGCTTTTTGTCCAAGTTCATCACCGTTGGCGCTGTGGTGCTACTGGCGGCGATGGTTGCCAACATCTTCCTGAAGCTGCCGGCGCTGTATCTGGCCTTGAACGTGGGTTTCATCCTGTTCTCGTCAGCGGTGATCCTGTATCAGATCAAGGAAGTGGTGGACGGTGGTGAAGACAGCTACATCTCGGCCACGCTGACCCTGTATGTCAGTTTGTACAATATCTTCTCCAGCCTGCTGCAACTGCTGATGGCCTTTGGCGGCGACCGCGACTGATCCCACTCGCTGATTCATCGCACCAAGCCCTGAACACGCCCGCCCCGCTTTGCCGGGGCGGGCGTGTTTTCGTCGTGTGCAATCCGGGGTACGCTAAGCGCTGCTCACCAGACTCAGCGAAGCGGATCTTAAAGAGCGGCTAACAAAACTCAGCGAAGCGATCCTGGCTAGGCGCACGACCGCAGACAGTACGGGTAGGCAACAACGCCAGGAGGGTTTTGTTAGCCGCTCTACACCCGTCGCACGCGTGCATCACCACTCGGGCCGGTTTGGTGAGCGGCTCTCGACAAATTGAATTGCTAAGTTATGACCCCCATCACCTTTGCTTCCTTGCCCTTATCCGCTGCCAGCCTGCTGCTGGACACCGCCATCGCCCACGCCGAGTCGCTGCAACTGCGTGTTTCTGTTGCCGTGGTGGATCACGCCGGCCACCTGTTGGGCTTCAAGCGCATGCCTGGCGCCGCGCTGCACACCATCAACATCGCCCAGGACAAAGCCTATAGCGCCGTCAGCTTTGGCCGTCCCACCGGCGATTGGGCGGCGCGGCTGGCCGGACAATCCGACATGCTGCGCCACGGGCTGATGCTGCGCGAGCGCTTTGTCGGCTTTGCCGGCGGCCTGCCAGTGCTGCTGGATGACGCCCGGCTCGGAGCGATAGGCGTGTCTGGCGGCAGCGAGACACAAGACCTTGCCTGTGCCGAGGCCGCACTGGCCGTGCTGGCCACGGCCTGGCGCCGCAACGCTGCTGCATTGCCTGGCTGAATCCAGTACCATGCCGCCAGGCATCGCCAGGCTTAATTGGCGCTGCACCGGAACAGGTCTGCGCTGGATCAACTTTTCCGCAGACCCTGGCGAACTTGCGTGCACTCAGTAAGTCTACTGAGCAGATCATCCACCTATCTGGCAGGATGGCAGGCGCCGCCCGCCCGTGGCTACACGGCGAGGACGGCCGCCAAGGCTGGCCTTTGCCGACGCGCGCGCCATCGGTGCGCGACGGTCTGCTGCTGGCGTTGCGCGCAGTCAACTGAATAATAAAATCAAGCAGATGCGCCTATGTGCATCTGGCAAGATCTGGGGCCATGCCAAGGCATGGCTGGCGCCACGACGGGAGCCACTTATCGCATGAGCGAACGGGATATTGACCAGCAATTGGTCAGCCGGGCGCAGCGGGGAGACAAGCGGGCTTTTGATTTTCTGGTAAACAAATACCAGCGCCGGCTGGCGCGTCTGTTGTCGCGGTTCATCCGCGACCCGGCGGAAATCGAAGATGTCACCCAGGAAGCCTTCATCAAGGCGTATCGCGCCTTGCCAAGCTTTCGCGGAGACAGCGCGTTTTATACCTGGCTGTACCGTATCGGCATCAATACGGCAAAAAACTATCTCTCGGCATCGGGCAAGCGCCCGCTGCTGAGTGGGGATTACGAGGATGAAGACGGCGACACGGTGGATCTTTCCGCCCAGGTGCCCGATCTGAACACCCCGGAAACCGAATACATGAACCGGCAAATCGTCGAGACGGTCAATCGTGCTGTCGAGGCACTGCCGGAAGAGCTGCGCATGGCGATCACCCTGCGCGAAATGGAAGGCATGAGCTACGAAGACATCGCCCTGGCCATGGATTGCCCGATCGGCACCGTGCGCTCGCGGATTTTCCGCGCCCGCGAGGCGATTTCTGCCCAGCTCAAACCGTTGTTGGACACGGCCAAGAACAAAAGGTGGTGAAGCATGAACGAACAATTCTCTGCGCTGGTGGATGGTGAGTTGGACGGCAAAGAGGGTGACGCCCTGCTGGCGCGGCTGAAAGCCGATACCGAGCTGCAGGATGGCTGGGACCACTATCACCTGATTGGCGATGCCATGCGCCAGAACCGTCAACTGGACATCAACATCACCGCCGCCGTGCATGCACGTCTGGCCGACGAGCCCACCGTGCTGGCTCCAGCCGCCCTGCCGCAACCGGCCAGCCGCAACCGCCGCGCTTCACGCTGGGTCAGTCTGGCCCTGGCAGCCAGTGCTGCGCTGGTGGCGGTGATTGTCGGCGTGCAGTCGGACAACCTCAGCGAAGACGCACAACTGGCCAGTGCCGTGCTCAGCACGCCGGCGCCCGAGGCCGTGCAAACGCTGGCCATGGCGCCGGCCGCCCCGGAAGCGCCGGCCAATAACCCGTATATGCAGGCGCATCAAGAGTCGGTGTCTAATCCGTATCTGATGACGGCTTCGTACAGCAGTGAGGGCCGTCGTTGATGCACAGACAGGTTTTGGCATGGACGGCCTGGCTGGCGATGGCGCCGGCCTGGGCGGCTTCGGTATTGCCCGACGGCGAGGCTCAGCAACTGCTCAAGCGCTATGTCGGCGCAGTGCGCCAGCAAAGCTATGCGGGCGTATATCTGCATCAAGTGGGCGGCTCGGTGGAGTCCTACCGGCTGGCGCACAGCCACGAAGGCGGTATCTGGCGGGAAAAGCGCGAATCACTGGACGGTGTGCGCTGGGAGTTGATCCGCCAGGGCAATGAGCTGACTGCCTACGGTGCCGATACCCATGCGCTGGCCGAGGCCAAGCTCTCCACCCAGCGCATGTTTCCGGAACTGCTGCCGGATAATCCTGCCGAGCTGACCACGGTGTACAGCGTACGCCAACTGGAACACGATCGCGTGGCCGGCTACGACTGCAACTGGACAGTCCTGGAGCCGCGTGACAATGCTCGCTATGCGTATCACTTTTGCATCGAAGACAAAACCAGCCTGCCGCTACGCATCAGCGTAATCAACGGCCGGCGCGAAGTGATCGAGCAATTCACCTTCAGCCAGCTCAGCATCGGCCCTGTGCGCGATAAAAACGCGTTTCGCCCCACCTTCGACCAGCAGCATCCGATCATGCCGGCCGGCGGCAATCTGGAGGACGGCCGCGCCGACCGCCCGGAGATCAAAGTCACACCAGCGGGCTTTCGTCTGTTGCGCGATGTGCGCCGCACCATGAGCGGACGCAGCCAACCGGTGCGCCACTTGGTGTATAGCGACGGCCTGGCCAGTTTCTCGGTGTTCATCGAGCCGGGGGTGGCCGCCAACCGTTCACGCCTGGCCGGGTATTTTGCTCGTGGCGCGCTGCGCGCCTACAGCCGGCCGGTGGGCGACACCCTGGTAACGGTGGTGGGCGATCTGCCTGACGCCACCATTCAGTCGATTGCCAACTCGGTGCAACTCAAGCCATGATCGAAGCTGAAGCCCGCGTGCTACGCTGCGACGGTGAGCAAGCCTGGGTGGAGCTGCGCCCGCACACCCCGTGCGGGCACTGCGACCCACAGCGCGGCTGCCGCTCGCTGAGCCTGGCGCGCGCGTTTCACACCGGCCAATCGGCGTTTGCCGTGGCCAACCCTTTGTCCGCGCAAGCGGGCGACTGGGTGGTGGTGGCCGCCCGCGCCGACAGCGTGCGCCACAGCGCGCTGTTGCTGTATGGCGCGCCGCTGGCCGCCCTGCTGGCCGGCGCCTTGCTGGGCGCGCCGCTGGGCGAGGGCTGGTCGATGGCGCTGTCGGGCCTGGGCCTGGCCGCCAGCCTGCTGGCGCTGGCCTGGCACGCCCGCCGCGCCGCCGGCCTGGACGCCCATCGGCCGGTGATTACCCGTTTGCTTTCTCAACCTTCCTCAACTGCTCGGAACGTCTCCTCATGTCAACACGCACGCTCTCCCGGCGACTGGTCAGCCTGACGCTGACTGTGGGCATGTTGCTCAGCGCCGTGGCCCACGCCGCCCGCGATTTACCCGACTTTACCCGCCTGGTGGAAAGCCAGGGCCGCACCGTGGTCAATATCAGCACCACGCAAACGGTCAAGACCGTGGCCGGCCCATTTGGCGATGACGCCGCCAATGATTTGTTTTCGGAATTCTTCCGCCGCTTTGGCGTGCCCGGCGGCGGCCAGCCGCGCGAGCAACAGCAAAGCTCGCTGGGCTCGGGCTTTTTGATTTCTGCCGACGGCTACATCATGACCAACGCCCATGTGGTGGCCAAGGCCGATGAAATCACCGTCAGCACCACTGACAAGCGCGAATACAAGGCCAAATTGGTCGGCGCCGACACCCGCACCGATGTGGCCGTGCTGAAAATCGACGGCCACAGCCTGCCCACCGTCAGCCTGGGCAACCCCTCCCTGCTCAAGCCGGGCGAATGGGTAGTGGCGATTGGCTCGCCGTTTGGTTTTGACAATTCAGTGACTGCCGGCATTGTCTCGGCCAAGGGCCGCCAGCTGCCGGGCGACGCCTATGTGCCGTTTATCCAGACCGATGTGGCGGTGAATCCGGGGAATTCCGGCGGGCCGCTGTTCAATCTGGATGGCCAGGTGGTGGGCATCAACTCGCAGATTTACAGCCGTTCCGGCGGCTTTATGGGCATTTCTTTCGCCATCCCGATTGATGTCGCCATGCAGGTGGCCGACCAGCTCAAGGCGCATGGCCGGGTCAGCCGCGCGGTGATTGGCGTCTCGGTGCAAGAGCTCAGCCGCGATCTGGCCGCCTCATTTGGCCTGAGCCGCCCCAGCGGCGCGCTGATCAACAGCGTGCAGCCCGGCAGCCCGGCCGACAAAGCGGGCCTGAAATCTGGTGATATTATGCTGCAAGTGGGCGGCAAACCAGTAGAAAACGCCAGCGATATGGCGCGGCTGATCAGCAGCGCACGCCCTGGCCAGCCGCTGGCGCTGGAAATCTGGCGCAACAAGGCCAGCCGTACGCTGACGGTCACCCCGAATGAAATGAGCGAGCAAGCCAGCGAGCGCCAAGGGCGCAACCGCCAACCCAACGCCGCACCCGCGCTGACCGGGCTGAACATGAGCTTGAGCGAGCTGAGCCCGGCGCAACTGCGCGCCCTGCGCATCTCTTACGGCCTGATGGTGCAGCGCGTGCAAGGCCTGGCCGCCCGCGCGGGTGTGCAACCTGGCGATGTGATTGTCGGCGTCAACAACAGCACGCTGACCAGCGCCGAGCAGTTCCGCGAGCAGGTGGCCGCCGCCAAAGCCGGCGACACCCTGGCGCTGCGTCTGATTCGTGACGGCAACACGCTGTTTGTTGCCGTGCCGGTGGCCGAAAAATAAACCCGCCCCGCCGCCCGCCATGGCCCGCCCATGGCGGGCCTGTTTTTCCCTGATTGCCGAGCCCGCCATGCACCTGACTTTGTACTTTCGTGAATATTGCAGCCTGTGCCACGCCATGCGCGACGCCCTGCGCCCGTATCAGCAGCAACACGGCTTCACCCTGGAGGTGATCGACGTGGACAACGACCCGGCGCTGGTCGAACGCTTTGACGAACTGGTGCCGGTATTGATGCATGGCGACACAGAAATCTGCCATTACCATCTGGATGCCGCGCGACTGGATGCAGTGCTGGCCGAAATCGGCTAGAATCGCCGCCATTCAACCATCCATGGCGCCCAGCGCGCCGGGGACGCGTCCAGCCCACGGGCCGGCGCGGCCTTTCTATCCCGACCCGCCATGAAGCATATCCGCAACTTCTCCATTATTGCCCACATTGACCACGGTAAATCGACCCTGGCCGACCGATTCATCCAGTATTGCGGCGGCTTGTCCGACCGCGAGATGGATGCCCAGGTGCTTGACTCGATGGACATCGAGCGCGAGCGCGGCATCACCATCAAGGCGCAGACTGCTGCGCTGCGCTACAAGGCGCGCGATGGCCAGGTGTACAACCTCAACCTGATCGACACCCCCGGCCACGTGGACTTCAGCTACGAAGTCAGCCGCTCGCTGTCCGCCTGCGAAGGCGCGCTGCTGGTGGTGGACGCCTCGCAAGGCGTCGAAGCGCAAACCGTGGCCAACTGCTACACCGCGCTGGATCTGGGCGTGGAAGTGGTGCCGGTGCTGAACAAGATCGACCTGCCAGCCGCCGAACCCGAGCGCGTGTGCGAAGAAATCGAAGACATCATCGGCATCGAAGCCACCGACGCGGTGCGCGCCTCGGCCAAGAGCGGCATCGGCATCGAAGACATTCTGGAAACCGTGGTGCAGAAAATCCCGGCGCCAGAAGGCAATCCGGATGGCCCGCTGAAGGCGCTGATTGTGGACTCGTGGTTCGACAACTACGTCGGCGTGGTGATGCTGGTGCGCGTGGTGGATGGCGTGCTGCGCCCCAAGGACAAGATTTTGTTCATGTCCACCCAGGCTCAGCATCTGTGCGAGCAAGTGGGCGTGTTCACCCCGAAATCCGAATCGCGCACCGAGCTGCGCGCCGGTGAGGTGGGCTTTATCATCGCCGGCATCAAAGAGCTGAAATCCGCCAAGGTGGGCGATACGCTCACCCTGGTGAACAACCCGGCCAGCGAGGCGCTGCCCGGCTTCAAGGAAGCCAAGTCGCAGGTGTTTGCCGGCCTCTACCCGGTGGAAAGCCACGACTACGACGCGCTGCGCGACGCGCTGGAAAAACTCCAGCTGAACGACGCCGCGCTGAACTTTGAGCCGGAAGTCTCGCAAGCGCTGGGCTTTGGCTTCCGCTGCGGCTTTTTGGGCCTGTTGCACCTGGAAATCGTCCAGGAGCGGCTGGAGCGCGAATATGACATGGACCTCATCACCACCGCGCCGACCGTGGTCTACGAAGTGGTGATGAAGGACGGCGAGCAGATCGAGGTGGAAAACCCGTCCAAGCTGCCGGACCTGGGCAAGATTCAGGAAATCCGCGAACCCATCATCACCTCCACCATCCTGGTGCCGCAGGACTATGTGGGTGCGGTGATGACGCTGTGCAACCAAAAGCGCGGCGTGCAGCGCAATATGCAATACATGGGCCGTCAGGTGATGCTGACCTACGACATGCCGATGAACGAAGTGGTGATGGACTTCTTTGACAAGCTCAAGTCCACCAGCCGTGGCTACGCCTCGCTGGATTACGAGTTCAAGGAATTCCAGCCGTCTGATCTGGTCAAACTCGACATCATGGTCAATGGCGAGAAAGTGGACGCCCTGAGCCTGATCGTGCACCGCTCCACCAGCGTGTACCGTGGCCGTGAACTGGCGTCGAAAATGCGCGAGCTGATTCCGCGCCAGATGTTCGACATCGCCGTGCAAGCCACCATCGGCAGCCACATCATTGCCCGGGAAACCATCAAGGCCCTGCGCAAGAACGTGCTGGCCAAGTGCTACGGCGGCGACATCACCCGTAAGAAAAAGCTGCTGGAAAAACAAAAAGCCGGCAAGAAGCGCATGAAGCAGGTGGGCAATGTGGAAATCCCGCAGGCCGCCTTCCTGGCCATCTTGCAGGTCAGCGACAAATAACCGCGCGGGCTCACGCCCGCCCGCGCCGCAACCGTAAGGACACTGATGAACTGGACCGTGATTTTTGCCGTGCTCACCGTGCTCGGCCCGATCCTGATCGCCACCTCGGCGAAAAAACAAGCCGGCGACAAAGACCAGCCCATGGGCGTGCAAGCCGGCTACCTGGCCCTGGTGCTGGGCGGCTTTGGCCTGTTGGCCCAGTGGCTGAGCTTCTCGGCGGTGATGCTGGTGTTCGTGCTGGTGACCGGCGTGATCACCGCCGCCAACCGCTGGCTGCTGGCCCCGCGCCGCGATGGCGGCGCGCTGGAGCCGCATTATGTGGAATACGCCAAGAGCTTTTTCCCCATCATGCTGGCCGTGTTCATGCTGCGCGCCTTTCTGGTCGAGCCGTTTCAAATCCCGTCCTCGTCCATGCGCCCCGGCCTGGTGGTGGGGGATTTCATCCTGGTCAACAAATTCGCCTACGGCGTGCGCACCCCGATCATCAACAATGTGCTGATCCCGGTCGGCCAAGTGCAGCACGGCGACGTGGTGGTGTTCAATTTTCCGCCTGACCCGAAAGTGAACTTCATCAAGCGCGTCATCGGCCTGCCTGGCGACACGGTGAGCTATCGCGACAAACAGCTGAGCATCAACGGCAAAGCCCTGCCGCTGCAAGAAGACGGCGCCTACAGCTATGTGGAAACCGGCAAAGGCGCCAGCATGGTGCAAACCCGCCGGCTGAAAGAGCAAACCCCGGACGGCCAGGGCTACCATGTGCTGCACGAAGACGGCAAACCCAGCGTGTTCACCCCCGCCGTGGCCGACTTCCCCGGCCGCGAGCACTGCCAGTACGACGAACGCGGCTTTACTTGCAAAGTCCCCGCTGGCCAGTACCTGATGCTGGGCGACAACCGCGACAACAGCCACGACGGCCGCTACTGGGGCTTTGTGGAAGACAAACTGCTGGTGGGCAAGGCGTTTATGGTGTGGATGAATCTGGGCGAATTCGGCCGCATTGGCCACCGGATTCAGTAAGCGCCGCGCAATCAGGCTAAGGCGCCGTCCCCTGTAGCGCGCCAAGCATCACAGAAACACGCATTGCAGAAAACCGGGGCCCGCTCTCCGCCCTGTATGCGCGCAGTTGGCGCAAGTGCGGGGCGAACCCGGTTTTCGCGCAAACGCGGACAAACCGCGCCAACACGCCCATGTCCAGCTACAATACCCATTCTTGCCGCCGGCGGCGCAGCCCCCGGCGTTTTCCATTTTTTTGACTCGCACCGCTAAGGCAGACTCAGGCAGTGACTCATCCCCTCAACCTTGACCGGCTGTCGCGCCGGCTGGGCCATGCGTTTCGCCAACCGCAACTGCTGCGCCAGGCGCTGACCCACCGCAGCTACAGCGCCACCAATAACGAACGCTTTGAATTCATTGGCGACAGCATCCTGAACTACACCGTGGCGCGCATGCTCTACGACCGCTTCACCCAGCTCAGCGAAGGCGAACTGTCGCGGCTGCGCGCCAATCTGGTCAACCAGAGCACGCTGGCCGATATCGCCCGCGAGCTGAGCATTGGCGACTGCCTGTTTCTGGGCGAAGGCGAGCTGAAAAGCGGCGGCCACGACCGCGCCTCGATTCTGGCCGATGCGCTGGAAGCGCTGTTCGCCGCCGTCAGCTTTGACGCCGACTTCAACCAGGCCGAAGCCGTGGTGCGCCAGCTCTACCATTCGCGGATCACCGCCATCGACCCGAACAAGCACGCCAAAGACGCCAAAACCCGCCTGCAGGAAGCCCTGCAAGCCAAGCGTTACAGCCTGCCGCGCTACACCATCCTCGACCAGACCGGCGAGGCCCACGAACAATCCTTCCGCGTCTGTTGCGACCTGGCCGAAATCGGCATTTGCACCCAGGGCCAGGGCGGCAGCCGCCGCGCCGCCGAGCAACAAGCCGCAGAACGCGCGCTGGAGGCGCTGGACGCCCAGGCCCGCCACAACGCCCCGCGAAAGAACTGACACCATGCAAGACCACGACCAAGACCAAGAAGCTGGCGATGCCGGCCTGAGCCCCGAACAAATCGACGCCGCGCTGGCCGGCCTGGCGCCCAATGTGCCAGAAGACTACCGCTGCGGCTTTGTCGCCATTGTCGGCCGGCCGAATGTCGGCAAATCCACGCTGATGAACCACCTGATCGGCCAGAAGATCAGCATCACCTCGAAAAAAGCCCAGACCACCCGCCACCGCGTCACCGGCATTCAGACCACCGACAAGGCGCAGTATATTTTTGTCGATACCCCGGGCTTTCAAACCCGCCATCGCAATGCGCTGAACGAGGCGCTGAACCGCAGCGTCAAGGATTCGCTGTCCGATGTGGACTGCGTGCTGTTTGTGCTGGAAGCCGGCCGCCTGTCTGACGCCGACCGCGAGGTGATTGCCCTCTTGCCGGCGCACCGCCCGGTGATTCTGGTGGTGAACAAGGCCGACCGGCTGAAAGACAAAGCCGACATGGCCAATTTTCTGCTCAAGGCCAGCGCCGAATTCAACTTTACCGAAATCGTCTCGGTCAGCGCCAAGCACGGCCACCGGCTGGACACCCTGCTGAAAGTGGTGGAGCCGCACCTGCCGCAAAGCGTGCCGCTCTACCCGGAAGACATGGTCACCGACAAGAACGAGCGCTTTCTGGCCGCCGAGCTGGTGCGGGAAAAACTGTTCCGCTACCTGGGCGAAGAACTGCCCTATTCGATGAACGTGGAAATCGAAAAATTCGAGATCGAAGGCAATCTGCGCCGCATCTACGCCGCCGTACTGGTGGACAAGCCCGGCCAGAAAGCCATCCTGATTGGCCGCGACGGCGAGCGCATGAAAAAAATCGCCACCGAAGCGCGCACCGATATGGAAAAACTGTTCGACAGCAAGGTGTTTCTGGAAGTCTGGGTCAAGGTCAAGAGCGGCTGGGCCGACGACGTGCGCTTCCTGAAGCAATTTAACCTGGACTGAGCGCCAAACCGCCATGTCCCAGCCTGGCAAGGTGGACCACCAGCCGGCCTTTGTGCTGCACAGCGTGCCGTACAAAGAAACCAGCCTGATTGTCGAACTGTTCACCCGCGACCACGGCCGGGTGTCGGTGGTGGCGCGCGGCGCCCGGCGCCCGCGCGCCGCGCTGCGCGGCCTGCTGCTGCCGTTTCAGCCCTTAAAAGTAGGCTGGTTTGGCAAAACCGAGCTCAAAACCCTGGCCCACGCCGACTGGCAAGGCGCCCTGCCGCAGCTGGGCGGCGTGCCCCTGCTGGCCGGGCTATATCTGAATGAGCTGCTGCTGCGGCTGACCGCCCGCGAAGACCCGCACAGCGAACTGTTTGCCGACTACGCCCGCGCCATCCGCGCGCTGGGCCCGCGCGACGGCCAGGGCGAGCCGCTCAGCGCCCAGCTGCGCCGCTTTGAGCTGCGCCTGCTGGCCGAGCTGGGCTACGCGCCCGACCTGCGCTGCACCCAGGACGGCGCGCCGCTGGACGCCGAATGTCGCTATCATTGCCAGTTGCCGGCCGGCGTCAGCGCCCACGCGGACGGCGAGTATTCCGGCGCGGCGCTGCTGGCCTTGGCCGAGGGGGATTTTTCCACCCCGGCCGCCTTGCGCGCCGCGCGCACGCTCACCCGCCAGTGGCTGGACCACTGCCTGGGCGAGCCGCCGCTGGCCACCCGCGCGCTGATGGCGCAACTGGCCGAGCTGGGCGCGCGCGCCAACCCGCCGCCAGGCGAGGGCGAACAGCGCTAAATCAGCCATATTACGGGCGGCCCACCACCGCCCACACCCCACCGTGGAGGACATCATGATTCTGTTGGGCGTCAATATCGACCACGTCGCCACCCTGCGCAATGCCCGTGGCGTCAACTACCCCAGCCCGCTGGAAGCCGCCCTGGTGGCGGAAACCGCCGGCGCCGACCTGATCACCCTGCATCTGCGCGAAGACCGCCGCCACATCAAGGACGAAGACGTGCGCCTGATGCGCCGCGCGCTGAAAACCCGCATGAACCTGGAAATGGCGCTCACCCCGGAAATGCTCGACCACGCCCTGGCCATCCGCCCGGACGACGTCTGCCTGGTGCCAGAAAAGCGCGAAGAGCTGACCACCGAAGGCGGCCTGGACGTCGAGCGCTATTTTGACCAGGTGCGCGACTACACCCGCCAGCTCAGCGCCGCCGGCATTCGCGTGTCGCTGTTTATCGACCCGACGGAAACCTCGCTCAGCGCCGCCGTGGAAGCCGGCGCCCCCGTGGTGGAGCTGCACACCGGCCGTTACGCCGACGCCATCGGCCAGGCCGCCCGGCAAAGCGAGCTGGCGCGCATCCGCGACGCGGCGGAAATCGGCGTGTACAAGGGCCTGGTGGTCAACGCCGGCCACGGCCTGAACTACCACAATGTGCAGCCGGTGGCGGCCATTGCCGAAATCCGCGAGCTGAACATCGGCCACGCCATCGTCGCCCAGGCGCTGTTCACCGGCTTTGACCGCGCTGTGCGCGATATGAAGGCGCTGATGGTCGAAGCGCGCCGCGCGGCATGATTCTGGGCATCGGCACCGACCTGGTGGACATCGCCCGCATGCGCGCGGCGCTGGACCGCCACGGCGAGCGCTTTGCCCGCCGCATCCTGTCGCCGGCCGAATGGCCGGACTGGGAATCCAGCAAGGAGCCCGCCCGGCTGCTGGCCAAGCGCTTTGCCGCCAAAGAAGCCTTCGCCAAAGCCAGCGGCCAGGGCCTGCGCGCGCCGGTAACGCTGGGCGCGCTGGCGGTCACCCACGATGCGCTGGGCCGGCCGGGCTGGGCGTTTGCCGATGAGCTGGCCCAATGGCTGACGGCGCGCGGCGTGCAGCGCTGCCACCTGAGCATCAGCGACGAGCGCGCGCAATGCCTGGCCTTTGTGGTGCTGGAGGGCGGACAGATCGACTGAGCCTTGCTGCTCAGACGGCGCGCAGCACCGTCAAGCAGCGGGAACGAGGGCACAAGCTCGCCACGGCCCACCAAACAGCAAGGTGGGCCATGCCCGGAATTTGCCGGTATACCCTCATTCAGGCCATGGCTTAAGCCGGCAAAAAATGCTAGGGTAATGTGCTGCTGCGCCTGTTGTTCCGGCGACCGGCAGACCGATCCGCATCCTGATGCACCCGAAGCAACCCAAAGCCTTGACCACACCCATGACCCAGCCCCGGCACTACGACCTGAACCATACTTCCATCTGGGCCAAACTGCACCAACACCAGCGCGCCACCCGGCATATGCATATGCGCGAGCTGTTTGCCGCCGACCCGCAGCGTTTTCAGCGCTTTTCGCTCAGCCTGGGCCCGCTGCTGATGGATTACTCCAAACACCGCATCACCGAGCGCACGCTGGAGCTGCTGTTCGAGCTGGCCGACGCCGCCCACCTGAAAGACTGGCGTCAGCGCATGCGCGCGGGCGAGGCGATCAATGTCAGCGAAAAACGCGCGGTGCTGCACATGGCCTTGCGCGGCCAGGCTGGCGATGATTTTCAGGTGGACGGCCAGCCGGTGATGGCGCAGGTGCTGGCGGTGCGCGCGCGCATGGCGGCGTTTGCCGAGCAGGTGCGCTCGGGCGCCTGGCTGGGCTTTGACGGCCGGCCGATTCGCGCCGTGGTCAATCTGGGCATTGGCGGCTCGGACCTGGGGCCCTTGCTGGCCTGCCGCGCGCTGCGCCCCTATGCGGCGGCGCAGCTGGACATGCGCTTTGTCGCCAATCTGGACGGCCAACACCTGGCGCAGGCGCTGGAAGGGCTGGAGCCGGCGACAACCTTGTTTATTGTCGCCTCCAAATCGTTCACCACGCCAGAAACGCTGATGAACGCCGAAGCGGCGCGCGCCTGGCTGCTGGCCGCCGCGCCGGCCGAGGCAGTGGCGCGGCACTTTGTGGCGATTTCCAGCCAGACCGAGCGTGTGCGCGCCTTTGGCATCGACCCGGCCAATATGTTTGAATTTTGGGATTGGGTGGGCGGCCGTTATTCGGTGTGGTCGGCGATTGGCCTGTCGGTGATGCTGTCCATCGGCCCGGCGGCGTTTGAAGATTTTCTGGCTGGCGCGCGGCGCATGGATGCGCATTTTCTCGAAGCGCCATTCGCGCAGAACATCCCGGTGATTCTTGCCCTGCTGGGCGTGTGGTACAACACCTTTTACCGCGCCCACACCCACGCCATCATGCCCTACGACCAAGGCCTGGCGCGGCTGCCGGCGTATTTGCAGCAACTGGACATGGAGTCCAACGGCAAGCGGGTGGGGCGCTATGGCGAAACGCTGGACTTTGACACCGGCCCGGTGATCTGGGGCGAGGTGGGCGTGAACAGCCAGCATGCGTTTTTTCAGCTGCTGCATCAGGGCACCCGGCTGGTGCCATGTGATTTTATTGTGCCGATGCGCAGCCATTATCCGCTGGACCGCCACCACGAAGCGCTGGTGGCCAACTGCTTTGCCCAGACCGAGGCGCTGATGCGCGGCAAAACCGAAGCCGAGGTGCTGGGCGAGTTGGCCGGGCTGGACGGCGACACACTGGACATGCTGCTGCCGCAAAAGCTGTTCCCCGGCAACCAGCCGTCCACCACGCTGGCGCTGGACGCCATCACCCCGCACACCCTGGGCATGCTGCTGGCCATGTACGAACACAAGGTGTTTGTGCAAGGGGTGATCTGGGGGATTAATTCGTTTGACCAATGGGGCGTGGAATACGGCAAGCAACTGGCCCGGCAAATCCAGCCCGAGCTGGCCGACGCCAGCGCCGCGCTGGCGCACGACGCCTCGACCAACGCCCTGATTGCCCACTATCGCGCCAGAAAGGCCCAGTCATGACCGACACCCACACCCTGGCCGCCCAATTGGGCGAAGCGCTGCGCCAGCGCGGCCAGCGCATCGCCACCGCCGAATCCTGCACTGGCGGGCTGATTGCCGGCGCGCTCACCGCCATTGCCGGCAGCTCGGACTGGTTTGGCTTTGGCTGGGTCAGCTACGCCAACGAAGCCAAGCAGCAAATGCTGGACGTGCGCGCCGAAACGCTGATGGCGCATGGCGCGGTCAGCGGGCAAACCGTGCGGGAAATGGCCGAGGGCGCGCGCCGGCACAGCGGCGCCGACTGGGCCATCGCCGTCAGCGGCATTGCCGGCCCGGGCGGCGGCAGCCGCGACAAGCCAGTGGGCCTGGTGTGGTTTGGTCTGGCCGGCCCGGATGGGGTGAAGGCTTTTTCCGAGGTGTTTGCCGGCGACCGCGACGCCGTGCGCCAGCACACGGTGAACACCGCACTGACGCAACTGCTAGCGCGGGTCAACGCCAGCACCTTGATCGCCTGACCTGCCCTGCTACAATGCCGGCCTGATTGGACTGCTGCCCAATGGGCCGGTGTTAACAATGTATATCATCTGGATTGGCTGGTTGTATGTGGTGCTGATGTTTGCGCTGGGCCAGCGCACACTGCCGATGACGATATTCGTCCTGATTCTGTTCGGCGCACTTCCAACGTGGCTGCTGCTGTTTGTCGTGCGTCGTCGGCAGGCGATGAAGGCCAATGGCGACATTGCCCCGCGCAAGCCGCGCCGCCCGCGCGGCGGCCAGTCCGAGGACTGAGCGCTTGCCCACACAGGCTATTGAGCAATTTTGCCATTCCGTGCTAAACTTATAAGTTATCTGACCCACCAAAATTGGTAGGCGGGTAAACATTTAAAATCCTCACATTCGCGCCAAAGGGTGTCCCGCTTCGACCGGGATTCTGTGCGTGAATGGCGGTCTAACCCTTTAGGAGTTTTCATGACCACTGCAGTCACCATGCGTCAAATGCTGGAAGCCGGCGTTCACTTCGGCCACCAAACCCGTTTCTGGAACCCGAAGATGAATCAATACATCTTCGGCAGCCGCAACAAGATCCACATCATCAACCTGGAAAAGACCCTGCCGCTGTTCCTGGAAGCCCAGACCTACATCCGTCGTCTGGCCGCCAACAAGGGCACCGTGCTGTTCGTCGGCACCAAGCGTCAGGCTCGTGAAATCGTGCGCGAAGAAGCTTCCCGCGCTGGCGTGCCGTTTGTTGACCACCGCTGGCTGGGTGGCATGCTGACCAACTACAAGACGGTCAAGCAATCCATCAAGCGCCTGGAAGACAAAATGGCTCTGCTGGCCAGCGGCGAAGAAAGCGGCTACTCCAAGAAAGAACTGCTGGACCTGCAACGCGAAGTGGAAAAGCTCGAGCGTTCGCTGGGCGGCATCAAGGACATGAAGGGTCTGCCGGACGCCATCTTCGTGATCGACACCGGCTACCAAAAGGGCGCCGTGGTGGAAGCCAAGAAGCTGGGCATCCCGGTCATCGGCGTGGTGGACACCAACAACTCGCCGGAAGGCATCGACTACGTCATCCCGGGTAACGATGACTCCAGCCGCGCGATCCGTCTGTACGCCCGTGGCATCGCCGACGCCGTGCTGGAAGGCCGTGCTCAGGCTATCCAGGAAATCGTCGCTGCCGCCGCAGCTGCCGAGCCGGTTGCCGCTGAGTAATTCTCGACGGCCTGACCGAAAAGGGGGCGCAAGCCCCCTTTTTCAAATCCATGCTATAGATTGTCATCGGGTCGCCTCATACTCGGCGCGTCCCGTTCAAGCACTTAGGAGCGAAACATGGCGGAAATTACCGCAAAGATGGTGGCTGACCTGCGCGCGGCCACTGGCCTGGGCATGATGGAATGCAAAAAAGCCCTGGTGGAAACCGAAGGCGACGTGAAGGCTGCTGAAGAGCTGCTGCGCATCAAGTCCGGCGCCAAGGCCTCCAAGCTGGCTGGCCGCACCGCCGCTGAAGGCGTGGTGGCTCAGTTCATCTCCGCCGACGGCAAAGTGGGCGCCCTGGTTGAAGTCAACTGCGAAACCGACTTCGTAGGCAAGGACGAAGGCTTTGTGGCCTTCGCCAAGGCTGTTGCTCAAGCCGTGGTGACCGGCAACCCGGCCGACGTCGAAGCCCTGGCCGCCGTGGCCACCGCTGAAGGTCCGACCGTGGAAGAAACCCGCAAGGCGCTGATCGCCAAGCTGGGCGAAAACATGTCCGTGCGTCGTTTCGTGCGTTACGAAACCGCTGGCAAAGTGGCCGCTTACCTGCACGGCGCCAAGATCGGCGTGCTGGTTGACCTGGCTGGCGGCGAAGAGCAAGTGGGCAAGGACGTGGCCATGCACATCGCCGCTTCCAAGCCGATCTGCGTTTCCAAAGAGCAAGTGCCGGCCGAAAACCTGGAAACCGAACGCCGCATCTACACCGAGCAAGCTGCCCAGTCCGGCAAGCCGGCTGACATCGTCGCCAAGATGGTGGAAGGCCGCATCAACAAATACCTGGCTGAAGTCACCCTGCTGGGTCAGCAGTTCGTCAAGAACCCGGACATCACCGTGGAAAAGCTGCTGAAAGACAACCAAGCCGCTGTCAACGCTTTCACCATGTTCGTGGTGGGCGAAGGCATCGAGAAGAAAGTGGAAGACTACGCCGCTGAAGTGGCTGCCGCTGCTGCCGCCATCAAGGGCTGAGCGGAGTTCTTCTCCTGAACAGGAAAGCACCCTGGCGCAGGGTTGCCGGCATCCGCCGGCCGCCCCAAGCGGGTGCTTTTTTGCAACTGTGCCCCGCGCACAGTGGGTTTGGCCGGCGAGATTGCCGGAATTTTTTGCCATGGGCGCAGTCTCCCCGGCCAAGCCAGATTGAATACAGATTGAATCACCCAGAATATCCAGAAGGAAGCGCCATGAGCCAGACCCCGACCCCGATGTATCGACGCATTCTTGTCAAACTGTCCGGTGAGGCCCTGATGGGCGAAGACAGCTACGGCATCAACCGTAAAGTGATCGAACAAATCGTCGGCGAAATCAAGCAAGTGGCCGAGCTGGGCGTGCAAATCGGCGTGGTGATTGGCGGCGGCAATATCTTCCGCGGCATCGCCCCGGCCGCCTCCGGCATGGACCGCGCCACCGCCGACTATATGGGCATGCTGGCCACGGTGATGAACGCCCTGGCGCTGAAAGACGCCATGAGCAAGGCCGGCCTGGTGGCGCGCGTGCAATCGGCGCTGGCCATGCAGCAGGTGGCCGAGCCCTATGTGCGCGGCAAGGCCATGCAATACCTGGAAGAAGGTAAAATCGTGATTTTTGGCGCAGGCACCGGCAACCCCTTCTTCACCACCGACACCGCCGCTGCGCTGCGCGGCATCGAAATGGGCGCCGACGTGATGCTCAAGGCCACCAAGGTGGACGGCGTGTACACCGACGATCCCAAGAAAAACCCGGACGCCGTGCGCTACCAGAGCCTGACCTTTGACGAGGCGATTGCCCGCAATCTGAAGGTGATGGACGCCACCGCCTTTGCCCTGTGCCGTGACCAGCAGTTTGACCTGAAAGTGTTCAGCATCTTCAAACAAGGCGCGCTCAAGCGCGTGGTGCTTGGCGAAGACGAGGGCACTCTCGTACACTGCTGAGTTTATCGCCCGACGGCGCGTATGCCGTCAGCTTGAATCGGCGCGGCGGCGCATGCTGTCCGCCCGCGCCATGCGAACCGAGACAGACCGGAGTTGACAACCATGATCCAAGACGTGAAAAAACAAGCCGAAAGCAAGATGCAAAAAACCCTGGACGCCTTCAAGGCCGACCTGACCAAGGTGCGCACCGGCCGCGCCCACACCGGCCTGCTCGATCACGTGATGGTGGACTACTACGGCAACCCCACCCCGGTGAATCAGGTGGGCAACGTCACCCTGATCGACGCGCGCACCATCGGCGTGCAAGTCTGGGAAAAAAACATGGTCGCCAAGGTGGAAAAAGCCATCCGTGACTCTGACCTGGGCCTGAACCCGGCCGCCAATGGCGACGTGATCCGCGTGCCGATGCCGGCGCTGACCGAAGAACGCCGCCGCGACCTGACCAAGGTGGTCAAGGGTGAGGCCGAAAACGCCCGCGTGGCGGTGCGCAATATCCGCCGCGACGCCAACAACGACTGCAAAAACCTGCTGAAAGACAAGTCCATCACCGAGGACGAAGAACGCCGCGCCCAGGACGACATCCAGAAGCTGACCGACAAATACATCGTCGAAGTGGACAAGGCCCTGGCCGAAAAAGAAAAGGAACTGATGGCCGTCTGACCCTTCGGCCCAGTGCGGCGGCGCGCTCTCATCGCGCTGCCGCTTTCCGTCTTTTTTACCCGCAGGATGCCGCCTTGTTTCTCAGCTCCACGCAGACCATTCCCGACGTCGCCTCCGTGCCGCGCCACATCGCCATCATCATGGACGGCAATGGCCGTTGGGCGAAAAAACGCTTTTTGCCGCGTGTGGCTGGCCACAAGCGCGGCGTGGAAGCCGTGCGCAACACGGTGAAATCCTGCGCCGAAATGGGCGTGGAATACCTCACCCTGTTTGCTTTTTCCAGCGAGAACTGGCGTCGGCCGCAAGACGAAGTGTCGTTCTTGATGGAGCTGTTCCTGCAAGTACTGGAGCGCGAGGTCGAGCGCCTGCACCGCAACAATATCCGCCTGAAAATCATCGGCGCCAGCGAGCGCTTCAACCCTGCCCTGCTGGAGCGCATTGCCCGCGCGGAAGAAAAAACCGCCGCCAACAGCGGCCTGACACTGACCGTCGCCGCCGATTACGGCGGGCGCTGGGACGTGCTGCAAGCCGTCAAGCGTCTGGCTGTTGAACGCCATGGCGATTTGTCTGGCGTCAGCGAGGCGGATTTGGCCGGGCAACTGTCCATGGCCTACGCCCCCGAGCCGGATTTGTTTATCCGCACGGGCGGCGAGCAACGCATCAGCAACTTCCTGCTCTGGCAACTGGCCTACACTGAACTGCACTTCACTCAAACGCTGTGGCCGGATTTCGACCGCGCCGCGCTGGATCTGGCAATTGACTCCTATCGCCAGCGCGAACGCCGCTTTGGCCGCACCACCGAACAACTCGACCCGGCCTTGCGCCGGGCGGAATGACCCATTCGCCGGCGCCTGTGCCGGTGTCGCTCTGCAAGGCCCGACCATGCTGATTCCCCGCATCATCACTGCCGTATTTCTGGTGGCTTTCATGCTCGGCGGGCTGTTTTACCTGCCCGCCCCCTACTGGCCGGCGTTTGCCGCCGTGATCATCCTGCCCGCGCTGTGGGAATGGACCCGCTTGTTTCATATTACTGGCCTGGCGCAAATCGGCTACCTGGGTTTTTCTGCCCTGATGATGTACGCCGTGGCCTGCACCGGCCAGATGCCCGGTGCAGGCATGCAAGTGCTGTCACTGCTGATGTGGCTGGTGGTCGCCCCGCTGTGGCTGTGGCGGCGCTGGAAGCTGGTGGATCGCAACCAGGCCGCCATGCTGGGCTGGCTGCTGCTGATGCCGGCCTGGTTTGCCCTGCTGGCCTGGCGGCCCGGCCCGGAACAAGGCCCGGCCCTGCTGGCGGTGATGGCGCTGGTGTGGATTGCCGACACCGCCGCCTATTTTGCCGGCCGCGCCTTTGGCAAACACAAACTCGCCCCGGCCATCAGTCCCGGCAAAAGCTGGGAAGGTGTGGCCGGCGGCATGCTGGCCACCGGAATTTATACGCTGTGGGTGGGTCACAGCGGCGTATTTGATTTTTCTCTGCCGTGGTGGGGCTGGCTGGCCGCTGGCTGGGCGCTCACTGCGGTCAGCGTAGTGGGCGACCTGCTGGAATCCTGGTTCAAGCGCGCCGCTGGCGTCAAAGACAGTAGCCAGCTCTTGCCCGGCCACGGCGGCGTGCTCGACCGCATCGACAGCCTGATCGCCGTGCTGGCGGTCAGCCAGGCTGCCCGTTACCTTGCCACCCAATGGATGTAAGCTGCTGAACATGACCCCGCAAGGCCTGACTATTCTGGGCGCCACCGGCACCATCGGCGTCAACACCCTCGACGTGGTAAGCCGCCACCCACAGCAATTTCGCGTGGTGGCGCTCACCGGCCAATCGCAACTGGACAAGCTGGCCGAGCAATGCCGCCGCTTTGCCCCCCGCTACGCCGTGGTGCTGGACGCCGCCTCGGCCAGCACGCTGTCCGGCCTGCTGGCCGCCGCCGGCTGCGACACCGAAGTGCTGTACGGCGCCGAGGCGCTGGCGCAGGTGGCCACCCTGCCGGAAGTAGACGCCGTGATGGCCGCCATTGTCGGTGCCGCCGGCCTGCCGCCCACCCTGGCGGCGGTGCGCGCCGGCAAGCGCGTGCTGCTGGCCAATAAAGAATCGCTGGTGATGGCCGGCGAGCTGTTTATGGGCGAGGTGCGCGCCAGTGGCAGCGTGCTGCTGCCGATTGACAGCGAGCACAATGCGATTTTCCAGTCGCTGCCGGACGACTATCGCGGCGATCTGGCCGCTGCCGGCGTCGAGCGCATCGTGCTGACCGCCAGCGGCGGGCCATTTCGTGGCTGGCGCGCCGAGCAACTGGCCGATGTCACCCCGGCCATGGCGGTGAAACACCCCAATTGGGTGATGGGCCGCAAGATTTCGGTGGACTCCGCCACCCTGATGAACAAGGGCCTGGAAGTGATCGAAGCGCGCTGGTTGTTCAATGCCGCGCCAGACGCCATCGAAGTGGTGGTGCATCCGCAAAGCGTGATTCACTCGATGGTGCGCTACCGCGATGGCTCGGTGGTGGCGCAGTTGGGCACGCCGGACATGCGCACGCCGATTGCCCATGCCCTGGCCTGGCCGCAGCGCATCGACGCCGGCGTCGCCCCGCTGGATTTCTCCACCCTGTCCGGGCTGACCTTCGAGGCGCCGGACACGCTGAACTTCCCCTGCCTGCGCCTGGCGTTTGACGCGCTGCACGCCGGCGGCAACGCCCCGGCGGTGCTCAACGCCGCCAATGAAATCGCCGTCGCCGCCTTCCTGGGTGGCGCGCTGCCGTTCACCGGCATCCCCGGCCTGGTGGACGCCGCGCTGGCGCGCTTTGCCGGCCAGCCCTGCGCCAGTGTCGAGGCGCTGCTGAGCTGCGATGGCGAAGTGCGCGCCTTCTGTCGCGCCCGACTGGCGGTCTGAGGCATGCTGAGCACAATTCTCGCCTTTGCCGTGGCCATCGGCGTGCTGGTGACCTTTCATGAATTTGGCCACTATTGGGTGGCGCGCCGTTGCGGCGTGAAAGTGCTGCGTTTTTCCATTGGTTTTGGCCGGCCGCTGTTCAGCGCGCGCTGGCGCGGCACCGAATGGAGCATCTCGCCGATTCCGCTGGGTGGTTACGTCAAGATGCTGGACGAGAGGGAAATGGACGTGCCGGCGCACGAGCGCCATCTTGCTTTTAATGCCCAGCCGGTCAGCCGGCGCATGGCGATTGTCGCCGCCGGCCCGCTGGCCAATCTGCTGCTGGCGGTGCTGCTGTATATGGCGCTGTTCATGTCTGGCGTCAACTGGATCAAGCCGGGAGTGGGTTCGGTACAACCGGGCTCGCCAGCGGCGCAGGCGGGCCTGCGTGGCGGCGAGGTGATTGCCGCAGTGAATGGTGAAGCCGTGGAAAGCTGGCAGGACTTGCGCCTGGCGCTGATGGAAGGCCTGGCGGATAGAGCCATCACCCTGACGTTAAGCCAACCCACCACGCAACAACTGACCGTGCCGCCGGCGGCGCTGGCTGAACTGGAAGCCGACAACCACGGCCTGGCCCGGCTCGGCCTGTCGCCTGCGCGGCCGCTGGCGGAAATCGCCATGGTGGACGCCAATGGCGCTGGCGCGCGCGGCGGCCTGCAAGTGGGCGACCGCCTGTTGGCGCTGGATGGCCAGCCGCTGCGCGGCTGGGAGGATTTTTCCCGGCAGGTGCGCCAGCACCCTGGCCAGCCCTTGATGCTGACCGTGTCGCGTCATGGCCGTGAATTGACGCTGCGTTTGACGCCCGACAGCCTGGCCGGGCCGGATGGCCAGCGCCTTGGCCGGCTGAATGTGGCGCCGCGCCAGGACGAAGCCTGGATGAATAGCCTGCGCATGAGCCGCCAGGACGACCCGATCAGCGCACTGGCGCACGCGGTGGAAAAAACCTGGGACACTGCCTGGAGCAGCTTTTCCATGATCGGCCGCATGGTCTTGGGACAGTTGTCGATGGACAATCTGTCCGGCCCGCTGATGATTGCCGACTACGCCGGCCAGAGCGCGCGCCAGGGCACACAATCGTATCTGGAATTCATGGCGCTGATCAGCATCAGCCTGGCTGTGCTCAATCTGCTGCCGATTCCGGTGCTCGACGGGGGGCACTTGATGTATTATACCGTCGAGCTATTGCGCGGGCGTCCGGTTTCCGAACGCACCATGGCCCTGGGTCAGCGCATCGGGCTGGCCGCGCTGCTTGGCCTGATGACGTTTGCGCTTTTCAACGACATTCAACGTCTCGTGACGGGTTAACCGCCAATCTCTATGAAAATCAAGACACTAGTTCTCTCCATCATGGGTCTGTCCCTGGCGCCACTGGCCTGGGCGGCGGAACCGTTCGTGATCAAGGATATCCGGGTGGAGGGCCTGCAACGCACCGAACCCGGCACCGTATTCAACTATCTGCCGGTCAAGGTCGGCGATACCTTCTCTGACGACAAGGCCGAATCCGCCATCAAGGCGCTATTCGCCACTGGTTTTTTTGCCGATGTGCGCATCGAAACCGAAAACAATGTGGTGATTGTCGCCATCGCCGAGCGACCGGTGATTGCCGAGCTGAACATCAACGGCTCGAAAGAATTCGACAGCAAGCAGCTGAAAAAGGCCCTGAAAGACAACGGCCTGGCTGAGTCGCGCGTGTTCGATAAATCGGTGCTGGAACAAGCCGAACAAGAGCTCAAGCGCCAGTATTACAGCAAGGGCAAATACTCGGTACAGATCAACACCAAGGTGACCAAGCTGGAACGCAACCGCGTGGCGGTCACCATGGACATCGACGAAGGCGTGGCTGCGCGCATCAAGCAGATCAAGATCGTCGGCACCAAGGCCTTCAAAGAAGGCGATCTCTTGGACGAATTCGCCCTGACCGACTCGGGCTGGCTGACCTGGCTGACCCGCGACGACCAGTATTCCAAGCAAAAACTGCAAGGTGACCTGGAGCGTCTGCGCTCTTACTACCTGAACCGTGGTTACTTCGAGTTCAATATCGACTCCACCCAGGTGTCGATCAGCCCGGACAAGCGGGATGTGTATATCACCGTCAACGTCAGCGAAGGCGAAAAATACGCTGTCTCGGACGTGCGCTTTGCCGGCGATTTGACCGTGCCGGAAGCCACCCTCAAGCCGCTGGTGCAGATCAAGCCGGGTGAAACCTTCACCCGCGACAAGGTCAACGACACCGTCAGCGCCATCACCGACCTGCTGGGCAACAGCGGCTATGCGTTTGCCAACGTCAATGCCGTGCCGGAAGTGGACAAGGACAAACATCAGGTGGCGTTCACCTTCTTTGTCGATCCGGGCCGCCGTGTGTACGTGCGCCGCATCAATGTGGCCGGCAACACCCGCACCCGCGACGAAGTGATCCGCCGCGAAATGCGCCAGATGGAAAGTGGCTGGTACGACAACCAGAAAATCAAGCGCAGTAAAGAGCGTCTGGACCTGCTGGGCTACTTCACCGACGTCAACGTGGAAACCCCGGCCGTCACCGACACGCCTGACCAGGTGGACGTGAATGTCAGCGTCACCGAAAAACCCACCGGCAGCGTGCAGTTGGGCGCCGGTTTCTCGCAGGACAACGGCTTTGCCCTGTCCGCGTCGATCTCGCAGACCAACTTCTTTGGTTCGGGCAAGGCCGTGTCGGCAGGCTTTAACACCGACAAGGTGAACGAGTTCTACAACCTGTCGTTCACCGACCCGTACTTTACCGTCGATGGCACCAGCCTGGGTTATGACGTCTACCGCAAGACTTACGACCCCAGCCAGAAGGATCGCGGTCAGTACAAGACCAAAACCGACGGCATCATGGTGCGTGCCGGTGTGCCGATCACCGAATTCGATCGCATTAATTTCAGTGCCGGCGTCGAGCGCACCAAGATTGGCCTGTTCTCCGACAGCCCCAAGCGCTATGTTGACTTCGTCAACGAGTACAGCAGCAGCAACTTCAGCCTGCTGGCTTCGGCCAGCTGGGCGCGCGACACCCGCGACTCGGCGCTGTGGCCGACCAAGGGCTCGGTAAGCAAAGCTGCCGCTGAGTTTGCCCTGCCGGGTGGCGATGTGCAGTACTACCGCTTTAGCGTAGGCAATCAGTGGTACTACCCGCTGAGCAAAAACCTGACGCTGATGCTGAATGGCGAGCTGGGCATGGTCAACAGCTGGTCCAGCAAGAAGCTGCCGTTCTACGAAAACTTCTACCTGGGCGGCATCAGCTCGGTGCGGGGTTTTGAATCCGGCACCATTGGCGCCCAGGATGAAAACAACAACGCCTATGGCGGCACCCGCCGCGCGGTGTTCAATGCCGAAGTGCTGTTCCCCTTCCCGGGGCTGCGCGACGACAAAACCCTGCGCCTGTCCACCTTCTTTGACGTGGGCACGGTGTTTGGCGGCCAGTTCAACAGCGGCCTGACCTGGCGCGATAACCTGCGCTACTCGGCCGGTCTGGGCTTGTCCTGGGTGTCGCCGCTGGGCCCGATGCGCTTCAGCTTCTCGCAGCCGCTGCACAAGAAGTCCAACGACCATCTTGAGCGCTTCCAGTTCACGCTGGGCACCTCGTTCTAAGCCCATGATGAGCAAGCTTGCCTTATTGTGGCGTGCGCTGATGGCCAGTCTGGTGCTGGCCATGCTCTGGCTGGCCGTACCGGCCATGGCCGACGAGCTGCGCCTGGGCTACGTCGATACCGAGCGGGTCTATCGCGAGGCAACGGCGGCGGTGAAAGCGCAGCAGCGCCTGAAAGCCGAATTCGCCCCGCGCGAAGCTGAGCTGGCCGACATGGCGCGCCGCGCGCGAGAGCTCAAGCAAACGCTGGACGCCGGCAAACTCTCCGACGCCGAGCGGCGCACGCGCGAGCGCGAGCTGCAAGCACTGGACCGCGACTTTCAGGCCAAGCAGCTGGAATTCCGCCAGGAATTCGGCCAGCGCCGCACCGAAGAATTTGCCGCCATCCAGCAGCGCGCCAACCAGGTGATCCGTGACTTGGCGCGCAGCGAACGCTTTGACCTGATTTTGCAGGATGTGGTGTACGTCAGCCCCCGTTTCGACATCACCGAGCGAGTGCTGAAAGCACTGGACGACTGACGCGCGTCAGCCCGTCTGACCTGGCCGCCCGCGGGCGGCCGGGCGGCGTGGCTGGCGCGTGTGTTTTTTTGCCCGCCAAGGACCATACATGGCCTGGACCCTTTCTGAGATTGTCGCCCGCCTGGGCGGCGAATTGCACGGCGAAGATCGCCTTATCGCCCGCCTGGCGCCGCTGGACGAAGCCGGCGCCGACGAGATTGCCTTTGTCACCGGCACCAAGCACGCCGACGCGCTGCGCGCCTCGGCCGCTGGCGCGGTGATTGTCAAAGCCGACTTGCTGGACATTGCCGCCCGCCCAGCGATTGTCTGCGCCGACCCCTATGTGTATTTTGCCCGGCTGGCCGGGCTGATGTGCCCGCCGCCGGCGGCGCGCGCCGCTGGCGCGCATCCCAGCGCGGCGGTGGCCGCTGACGCGCAGGTGGCCGCCAGCGCGGAAATCCGCGAGTTTGTCAGCATTGGCGCCGGCGCGGTGATCGGCGAGCGGGTGTTGTTGATGGCAGGCGCGGTAGTCGAGGCGGGCGCGGTAATCGGCGACGATTGCGTGTTGCACCCGCGCGTGGTGGTGCACCACGGCTGCGTGGTCGGCGCCCGCTGCATTCTGCATGCTGGCGCGGTGATTGGCGCCGATGGCTTTGGCAACGCCTGGGCCGGCGACCACTGGGAAAAAATCCCGCAAATCGGCCGCGCGGTGCTGGGCGACGACGTAGAAATCGGCGCCAACACCACCATCGACCGTGGCGCGCTGGCCGACACGGTGATTGAGCGCGGCGTGCGCCTGGATAATCTGATCCACATCGCCCACAACTGCCGGGTGGGCGCGCACACCGCCATGGCCGCCTGCGTCGGCGTGGCCGGCAGCACCAGCATTGGCGCCAATTGCATGATCGGCGGCGCGGCGATGATCTCTGGCCATCTGAAAATCGGCGACCGTGTGCACATCTCCGGCGGCACGCTGGTGGCCAAAAATCTGGACAAACCTGGCCAGTACACCGCCGTGTACCCGCTGGCCACCCATAAAGAGTGGCTGGGCAACGCCGCGCATGTGCGTCAGCTGGGCAAGCTGGCGGCGCGCGTCAAGCAGCTGGAAGCCCGTCTGGCTGCCGCCAACGCCACCGACCCCCACTCCACCAAGGAACCCCAATGAGCGAATTCGCCACCCTGATCGACCTACGCGCCATTCTCAAGCTGCTGCCGCACCGTTACCCGTTTTTGCTGGTGGATCGTGTCACCGAACTGGAAGTCGGCAAGCGCATCGTCGCCCTGAAAAACGTCACCATCAACGAGCCGTTTTTTGTCGGCCACTTTGACGGCTACCCGGTGATGCCGGGCGTGCTGATTGTCGAAGCGCTGGCCCAGGCCGCCGGCATCCTGGCGGTGAAAACCCACGATGGCGATGTGCGTCAGGAAAACGCCCTGTATTTCTTTGTCGGCATCGACAACTGCCGCTTCAAGCGCCAGGTGATCCCCGGCGACCAGCTGACCCTGGAAGTGGAAATGCTGCGCGTGGCGCGCGGCATCGGCAAATTCCGCGCCGTGGCCAAGGTGGATGGCGAAATCGCCGCCGAAGCGGATCTGATGTGCGCCCGTCGGGAGGTGTGATCCATGGCGATTCATCCCACCGCCATCATTGCGCCGGGCGCACAGATTGACGCCAGCGTGGAGATTGGCCCTTACGCGGTGATTGGCGAGCATGTCAGCATCGGCGCCGGCACCCGCGTGGGCCCGCACACGGTGATTGAAGGCCACACCAGCATTGGCCGCCAGAACCAGATTTTTCAGTTCGCCTCGCTGGGCGCCGCGCCGCAAGACAAAAAATACGCCGGCGAACCCACCCGGCTGGAAATTGGCGACAACAACACCATCCGCGAGTTTTGCACCTTTAACGTCGGCACCGTGCAAGACGGCGGCCTGACCCGGCTGGGCAATGACAACTGGGTGATGGCTTATGTGCATATCGCCCATGATTGCATTGTGGGCGACCACTGCATCCTGGCCAATAACGCCACCCTGGCCGGCCACATCAGCATCGGCGACCATGTGTTTCTCGGCGGGCTGACCGCCGTGCATCAGTTTTGCACCATCGGCGCCCATGCCATGACCGCTGGCGGTTCGATTGTCGTGCAAGACATCCCGCCCTATGTCACCGCCGCCGGCAACCACGCTCATCCGGTGGGCATCAATAGCGAAGGCCTGCGCCGCCGTGGCTTTGACGCCGAGCAAATCAGCCGCATCAAACGCGCCTACAAGCAGATTTACCGCCAGGGCCTGAGCCTGGAAGACGCCAAGGCCGCCATCACCGAGGCTGCCGCCGACGCCCCGGAGCTGGCGCTGTTTGTGGACTTTTTTGCCCGCGCCAAGCGCGGCATCATCCGCTGATGGGCCTGTTTCCACCCGACGCCGGCCTGCGCATCGCCATGGTGGCCGGCGAGGCCTCGGGCGATATGCTGGGCGCGCGGCTGATCGACGCCATCCGTGCCCGCCGCCCGGATGCGCGCTTTGTCGGCATCGGTGGCCCCAAAATGCAAGCCGCCGGGCTGGAAAGCCTGTTTCCGCAAGAAACCCTGGCCGTGCGCGGCTATGTGGAAGTGCTGCGCAATCTGCGCGCCATCCTCGCCATCCGCCGCGAGCTCAAGGCCAAGCTGCTGGCCGAGCGCCCGGACGTGTTCATCGGCGTCGATGCGCCGGATTTCAATCTGGCGGTTGAACACAGCCTGAAAGCCGCCGGCATTCGCACCATTCACTACGTCAGCCCGTCGATCTGGGCCTGGCGCGGCGAGCGCGTGCACAAAATCAAACAAGCGGTAAACCGCGTGCTGGCGCTGTTTCCGATGGAGCCGCCGATTTACCAGGCGGCCGGCGTGCCGGTCAGCTATGTGGGCCACCCGCTGGCGGAAAGCATGCCCATCGTCCCCGACCGCCAGGGCGCGCGTGAGGTGCTGAACATCCTGCCGCGCCAGGCGCCAGTGTTCACCCTGATGCCCGGCAGCCGCCAGGGCGAAGTGGACGTGATGGCCCCGCTGTTCATCGCCGCCGCCCGCTTGATCGCCAAAGAAGTGCCCGACGCGCAATTTTTGGTGCCGTTGGCCACCCGCCCGACCTTTGACCGCTTTGAACAACTGCTGTGGCGGCTGAAAGCCCACCAACTGCCCATCCGCCGCCTGTTCGGCCACGCCCAACACGCCATGGCTGCCGCCGACGCCGTGCTGGTGGCCAGCGGCACCGCCACGCTGGAAGTGGCCCTGGCCAAACGGCCGATGGTGATCAGCTACAAAATCTCGCCGATCACCTACCGCATCGTCAAACGCAAACTGCAACTGCCCTATGTTGGCCTGCCCAATATCCTGTGCGGCGAATTCATCGTGCCGGAACTGCTGCAAGACGACGCCACCCCGGAAAACCTCGCCCAGGCCCTGCTCAACGCCTGGCGCGACGCCGACTACCGCGCCTGGCTGGATGGCAAACTGACCGAACTGCACCACACGCTGAAGCAGGACAGCGCTGCACGTGCTGCGCAGGCGGTGCTGGAGGTGGCAGAACATGGCTGAACAACAGAACCGACTCTGCGGCGTTGACGAAGCCGGCCGTGGCCCCTTGGCCGGCGCAGTATTTGCCGCTGCGGTGATTCTTAACCCCACCCGCCCGATCAGCGGCCTGGCCGATTCCAAAAAACTCTCTGAAGCCAAGCGCGATGCGCTGGCACTGGAAATCCGTGAGAAAGCCCTGGCCTGGGCGATTGCCAGCGCCAGTGTGGAAGAAATCGACCAGATCAATATCCTGCACGCCAGCATGCTGGCCATGGCGCGGGCGGTGGATGCGCTGGCAGTGACGCCCAGCGAAGTGCAGGTGGACGGCAACCGCACGCCCAAGCTGTTCAAACCGCTGCCGGTCAGCGCCATCGTCAAGGGCGACGCCAAGGTGGCGGAGATTTCCGCGGCGTCGATTCTGGCCAAAACTGCGCGCGACGCCGAGCTGGTGGCGCTGGATGCGCAATATCCGGCTTATGGCTTTGCCCGCCACAAGGGCTACCCCACCGCCGAGCATCTGGCAGCGATTGCCGAACACGGCGTGCTGAGCATTCACCGCAAGACATTTGGCCCGGTCAAAGCCTGGCTGGCGACGCATCAGGGCGAGTTGTTCTGATGGCGGCAGTGGGCGAGGGCGCTGCGCTGGCGCGCTGTTTTACCCCGGTGGTCAACGCCGACACGCAAGTATTGATTCTGGGCAGCCTGCCCGGCGCGGCCTCGCTGGCGGCTCAGCAGTATTACGCCCACCCGCGCAACCAGTTCTGGCCGCTGCTGGCGGCGGTGCTGAAGCAGCCCGACTTGCCGGCGCTGGCCTACCCCGCGCGGCTGCAAGCCTTGCTGGCGGCGGGGGTCGGGCTGTGGGATGTGGTGGCGCAAGCGCAACGGCGCGGCAGCCTGGACGCCAATATCCGCGACGCCCAGGCCAACCCGCTGCCGGCGCTGATTGCCCAGCTGCCGCGCCTGCACACGGTGGCCTTCAATGGCGCCACCGCCGCGCGGGCGGCGGTGCAACTGACGCCTTACCCCTGGCTGCGGGTGTTGCCGCTGCCCTCGTCCAGTCCGGCACACACGCTGGCGTTTGCCGACAAGCTGGCCGCCTGGCAGGCCCTGGGCGACGACATACACTAGCCTGTCACTGCTTGAGCATGTCTTTGCCCAGCCCGGCCTGTCGGTGACAGCGCCAGACCCGGTGCTTACATCACATCCACCCGGAAGCTCTCGCCGCAACTGGAAGAAAACCCTTCCTCGGCGGCTTGCAACAGCGGCCCCAGCTTGGGCTGCTGACGCGGGATGCTGTTCGGCAGGTTCATGTAGATGTCTACCAGTTGGCCATTGGTGCAGAAGAATTTCATCCGCTTGTGCGCATTGGCGCCCAGGCCCTGATCAATGACGGCAAACAGATCCTGGGTGGGAATGCTCAGGCCCCGGTTGGCCGCAATGAACGGCCCGACACTCGAGGCATTGAATTGCTTGACCAGATCAATGGCCACCTCAAAGTAGCCATCGGCATCCCATTCAGTCTGGCAGGTGCCGTGCTTGAACCACTCATGACGTTGCAGGCAAGAACCCGCCGCAGCGCTGGGCATCACTTCGCCCAGTTGGCGCATGGTGCTGGCGCTGATGGCCGGCTCAGGATAGTTGCAGAAATTCTTCTGCTGCGGCTGGCTGCTGCAATAGCCATAATTGGTGCCGCAGCGCCCCAGATTGGGCCACAGGCCATGCAGCGTGAAGTTCTGGCTGGCCCACGGGGTGGGCTGCTGACATTCTGGCTTGCTTTGATGGGTTTCACAGAAAGCCGCCTGCCAGCTGACGGCAAACACATAGCTGTCACCTTGCCCGGCCAGATTGCAGGCCTTGCCGCTGCTGGCTGACGACGTGCTGCTGGTGCTGGCAGGTCTGGATGTCAGCGCACCCCGACCGCAATGGGCCGATACCCAGCGCTCTGCCGGCTGTGCGCCTTGGGCTTGTATCCGATACCAGGTCGGGGCATTGGGTGCATCAGCGTCAATGATCGGATACACCACCCCGGACTGCACGGTGAACTGATCGGGATTATTGTCAGGCTTGCCGGCCTTGGGCTTGTTGACGGTGGCGGTGCAGGCTTGCTCAGCAGAGAATGCGCCAGCATAGCCGGCAGCGTGGGCCTGGGCGGTCAGACCGCCGAGCACCAGGGCCAGCGTCAGGGCAAGAGAAGGGCGTGACAGAATCATGCAGGGCTCCTTGGGAAGGGAAGATGAACGGGCGGCTTGCCATATCCACAACGGCAATTTATGCATTATTCATCATACCCATTCATGTCTGACAATAGCTGACTACCCCCTTCTCCCCGTTACCACTTGCCTTCCAGCGTCAGCAAAAAGCTGCGGTTGGCACGGCGGCTTTCCACTTCCTGGCGCTTGAGTGCACCAGTGCTGTCATACTCCCACACCTGATTGCGGGCTTTTTCACCGGTAACATGCTGTACCGAGGCGCGGGGAGGACAGGAGAAAAAAGCCGTGGGCATCCGAAGGCTTTGTTAAGAGCCGCTCACAAAACTCAGCGAAGCGCGCCTGGCTAGGTGCGCAGCCGCAGACAGTACAAGGCGTACGGCCAGGCTGCGCAACAACGCCAGGAGGGTCTTGTTAGCAGCTCTAACCACACTCCCCCCGCCGCCAGTCGCTCGGGCTGCACCCCATGGCCTGGCGGAACATATGGCTGAACGCCGAGGGTGAGGCGTAGCCCAGCTCCAGCGCCACGTCGGTGACGGCGCGGCCAGCGCCCAGCCATTCCAGCGCACGGATCAGCCGCAGGCGGGTGCGCCAGTCGCGCAGGCTGATGCCCAGTTCGCGCTCGAAACGTCGGCTCAGCGTGCGCGCCGAGGCGCCCAACGCGGCGCCCCAGGCGGGCAGGTCGCGCGGGTCGGCGGGCTGGGCGTACAGCGCCTCGCACAGGATGCGCAGCTGCGGGTCTTTTGGCCACGGCAGGTGCACATCCTGCCGGGGCAGGCGTGGCAGCTGATCAACAATCAACTGCTGCACGCGGGCGGTGTAGTCGGCGCTTTCCTGGCGCTGGCCGATGGCGTCCAGCTCGACAATCAGCGCGCGCAGCAGCGGGGTGGCGGCCAGCACCTGGCAGTGCTCGGGCATGTCCAGCGCCAGCGCGGCGTCCACATACAGATTGCGAAACTCCGCATCGTGCAGGGCGCCGGTGGCGTGCAGCACGCCGGTGGGCAGCCACACCGCTTGCTCGGGGGTGATCACGCACCAGGTGTCTGGCGCCTGCACCAGCAGCGCGCCAGCGGTGGCGTACACCAGCTGACGCCAGCGGTGGGTGTGCGGCAAAAAACTGTGCCGCGCCGGCAGGCGCTGCGAGCGCAAAAACACCGGGCTGGGCAGGGTGTCGATTTCTGGCAGGTCTACGGCGCGCCAGTCTGGGCCAAGGGGCATGGTAGCTGTCTTTTCATCGATAGTGATCGTCAGATTATCGAATGCCGGCCAGCCGCGCCAGCCTTACCATGGCGCATTGCCTGCCGGAGCGCCCATCATGTCTATTGCTGTTTCCCTCGACCCCGCCCTGGCCAGCGCCCGCTGGCGGGTGCTTGCCGCTGGCGTGTGCGCGCTGATTCTCACCGTGGGGCTGGCGCGCTTTGCCTATACGCCGATGCTGCCGATCATGCGCACACAAGCCGGGCTGAGCGATCTGGCCGGCGGCTGGCTGGCCACGTTCAATTATGTCGGCTATATCAGCGGCGCCTTGCTGGCGGCAACCTTGTCGCGCTTGCAGGATAAATTCCGCCTGTATCGGCTGGGGCTGGCGCTGGCGGTGCTGACCACGCTGGGCATGGGGCTGACCGACAATCTGTATCTGTGGACGGCCTTGCGCCTGCTGGCCGGAATTTCCAGCACCGCCGGCTTGCTGATTGCCTCTGGCCTGGTGCTGAACTGGCTGATTCGCCACGGCTGCCGCGCCGAGCTGGGCCTGCACTTTACCGGCATTGGCCTGGGCATTGTGGTGTCCGGGCTGGCGGTGGCGGCGATGGCGTCGCTGGATTGGGCCGGGCAGTGGCTGGGCCTGGGCGTGCTGGGCCTGGTTTTCATGCTGCCCGCCTGGTGGTGGATGCCGGCCCCGGCTGGGGCCGGCGCCACCGCCACAGCGCCGGCCGCCGGACCCAGCCGGCGCTGGATGGGGTTTTTTGTGGCGGCGTATTTTTGCGCGGGGTTTGGCTATGTGATCAGCGCGACCTTTATCATCGCCATTGTCGGCAAGCTGCCGCTGCTGGCCAATCTGGGCGGCTGGGTGTGGGTGCTGGTCGGGCTGATGGCCACGCCGTCGTGCTTTGTCTGGGATCGATTGGCAGCGCGGCTGGGGCAGATTCCGGCGCTTTTGCTGGCCTATGGCCTGCAAACCGTGTCGATTGCCCTGCCGGCGGCCAGTGAGGGCGCGCTGCTGAACCTGCTGAGCGCGGCCTTGTACGGCGGAACCTTTGTCGGGATTGTCAGCCTGACGCTGTCGATTATTGGCCGGCATTTTCCGGCCAACCCGGCCAAGGCGATGGCGCGCATGACGCTCAGCTATGGCGTGGCGCAGATTGTGGCGCCGGCGCTGGCTGGCTATATCGCCACCGTCACCGGCAGCTATCGCGGCGCGCTGTGGCTGGCGGCGGCGGTGATGCTGGCCGGTATGGCGGCGCTGGCGGCCCTGCGGGAAAAACCCGCTCACCACCCTTGACAAGATCAACAAGCCCGCAGTAAATTGGCACCCACAGCGCCGATTTGAGCTTCAGCTTGCGGGCGCTTTACAAATGCAGCTAAAGCGTATGCGAAACCCGCACAGCTTTGGCTGGCGGGTTTTTCGTTTTGGCCGGCCCGCCCGGCAGCGCCGATTTAATGCACACAACTTGCAGGCGCTTGATAAATCTTGCTAAAGCGTGGCCCACACGGGCTTCGCACACCGAACAGGAGATGCCCGATGTACGATTGCCAATCCGACAGCTATGCCGATTTCACCGTCGCCCAGCAGACCACCACGACCACCACGCAGGCACGGCGCCGCCCCGAGCCACTGGCCGGCGATGTGCGAGTGCGTGCCCTGCCCGGCCACGAGGCCGTGCTCACCGAGCTGGCCATCAGCGCCGAGCGCCAGGGCTATCTGGCCGAGCGACGCGGCGCACGGCTGACGCTGTTTGCAGTGACGCTGGCTGACGTGCTGGCATTCAACCGCGCCTTTGCCGCCCGCGCCACCTTCAGCGCCGAATTCCGCCTGGCAGCGCCAGTGGCGTTTCATGGCTGAGCGGTCCACCCACGACTGAAAAAACCCAGGATTGCCGCTGGTGCGGACATCCTGGGTTTTGATTTTTTGGCAAATACGATCTTGCTTGCGGGATCAATCCACGCCGCCCTAGCCCTGCAATTGCAGTTCATCCAGCAGTTCGCCTTCCAGTTGCAGCGCGCGTTTGGCGTCGTTCAGCGCACCGCCTTGCAGCAGGAAGGAGTCTTCCACCCGTGAGCCCAGGGTCATGATTTTGGCGGATTGCACGCTCACCTGGTGGCGCGACAGCACCCAGGCGATGCGCGCCAGCAGGCCGGGGCGGTCGCCGGTGACGATGGACAGCACATGGTAGTTGCCGCGATCGTCCGGGCGGATGCTGACCTGCGGTTCGATGGGAAAGTATTTCAAATGGCGGTTGATGCGCCCGCCGCTGGGCGGCGCCAGCGGGGCCTGGCGGGTGAGCAGGGCGGCCAGTTCAAATTCCACATAGTTGATCAGGTCGCGGTAGTCGCCGTCAAAGTGTTCGGGCACAAACACATGAAAGGTGTCCAGCGCGTAGCCGTGGCGGGTGGTGTAAATCTTGGCGTCGGCAATGCTGTAGTGGGTGCGGCCAAAAAAGCCGCAGATGCGGGCAAACAGGTCGGGCTGGTCGGGGGTGTAGACCAGTACCTTGATGCCTTCTTTGCTGGTGGAAATCCGCGCCTTGACGATGGGGGCATCGGTATCGACAAAGCGGTTGAGCACGCGCGCGTGCCAGGCGATTTCCCGCGCTTCGTGGCGCAGAAAATACACCGTGTCCAGCTGCTTCCACAGTTTTTCTTCGACGCCGTCGGGCACCAGCGACAGGCGCAGCAGGTTGCGCGCTTCGTTGCGGCGTTCTTCCAGCTCGGATTCGGTGTCCACCTGGCCGCCGCGCGCCAGCATGCGCAGGGTGGAGGTGTACAGGTCTTCCAGCAGTTTGCCTTTCCAGGCGTTCCACACCTTGGGGCTGGTGCCGCGAATGTCGGCCACCGACAAGAGATACAGCGCGGTCAGCCGGCGAACGTCGCCCACCCGCTCGGCAAAGGCTTGCACGGTTTCCGGGTCGTAGATGTCTTCTTTTTGCGCCACCGCCGACATGGTGAGGTGCTCGCCCACCAGCCATTCCACCAGATCAATGTCTTCTGGCGGCAGGCCGTGGGTCTGGCAAAATTCGCGGGCGTCGGCCATGCCCAGCTTGGAATGATCGCCACCCCGGCCTTTGGCGATGTCGTGGAACAAGCCAGCCAGATACAGCGCTTCCGGGCGCTCAAAGTCGTTCAGCAGCTTGCTGCAAAACGGGTATTCGTGGTTGAAGGCCGGCGAGGCAAAGCGGCGCAGATTGCGCACCACCATCAGGATGTGTTCATCGACGGTGTAGACATGAAACAAATCATGCTGCATCTGGCCAACAATACGCCCCCAGGCCGGCAGGTAGCGGCCGAGCACGCCGTATAAATTCATCCGCCGCAGGCCGCGCGTCAGCCCGGCCGGCTCGCGAAACATCTGCAAAAACAGCGCCTGATTGGCCGGGTCGCGGCGAAAAGCGCCGTTGATCTTGCCGCGCGCGTGCCACAGGGCACGCAGGGTTTTTGGAGTAAAGCCGGTCAGCTCGGGGTGGCGCTGCAACAGCAAAAAGCCTTCCAGGATGGCGGACGGGGTTTTTTCAAACACATCGGGGCGGCGCACCGCCAGCATGCCGTTCAGCGTGCGAAAACGCTCGTTCAGCACATGGCTGACCTGGCGCACTTGCGAATACAGCCGGGATTTCAGGTTGGGCAGCAGGATGCCGTTCAGTTGGCTGACCAGCCGGGCAGCGCGGTAATACAGCTGCATCAGCTGCTCGGAGGCGCGCCGGCTGGGGCTGTCTTGCAGACCCCAGCGCAGGGCGACTTGCTGTTGCAGGTCAAAAATCAGCCGGTCTTCGCGCCGTTTGGCGGTCAGGTGCAGGTCGATGCGCAGGCATTGCAGTTGGTGCTCGCTGTGGCGAATCAGCCGCGCTTCCTGGGCGGTGAGGATGCCGCCTTCCACCAGCGCGCCCCAGCTGTCGCCCAGGCCGCTGGCCTTGCTGATCCACAAAATGGTTTGCAGGTCGCGCAGGCCGCCGGGGCTTTCTTTGACGTTGGGCTCCAGATTATTGGCCACGCCAAAGTATTTATTGTGCCGCTGCTGTTGCTCGAATTGCTTGGCCTCAAAAAACGCCACCGGGTCGATGTGCGCTTCCAGCTGCTGGTTCAGCGCGGTGTGCAGCTGGGCATTGCCAATCAGCCAGCGGTTTTCCAGCAGGGTGGTTTCGATGGTGATGTCGCCGGCGGCCTCGGCCATGCATTCGCTCAGCGTGCGCACGCTGTGGCCGACTTCCATGCCCACGTCCCACAGCGCGCCAATCAGCTGCTCCACCGCCGCCGACAGCGCCTGGTCGGGGTTTTCTGGCAGCAGCACCAGCAGATCGATGTCCGAGTGCGGAAACTGCTGGGCGCGGCCATAGCCGCCCACGGCAATTGCCGCCGCGCGCTCGCCCAGCGCCAGCGCCTGCCAGACTTCGCGGATGATCACGTCTACCATATCGGTGGCGCGCTTCATCACCCAGCGCGGGTCGCGCTGGCGGGCAAAATGTTCGGCCAGTTTTTCGCGGCCTTGCTTGAGTTTTTCGCGCCAGCTGGCAAGCTGCTCGGCGGACAGGGGGGTATTCATCCAGCAACGCTTCCGGGGGTAGGATCAGGGTCAGCGACGTTCGCGCCGCGCGGTCAGGACGGCGCCAGCAGCCAAAAAGGTCAGCGTGGGCACAATCGCCACCGCCGCCGGCCACCAGTCATACAGCAAGCCCAGATGGCCCAGCAGGCGGTTGAAAAAGTGAAACGACAGGCCAATCAGGATGCCGATAAACAGCTGCATGCCCAGATTACCTTCGCGGCGGTTGACCGGGGTGAAGGCCAGCGCCATCAGCGCCATCGACAAACAGGCCAGCGGGTAAAAAATCTTGCCCCACAGGGCGATTTCATAGCGCGAGGTTTTTTGGCTGTTGTTTTTCAGGTGGTCGATATAGGCCACCAGGTTCAGGCCGGACATCTGCTCGGGCACCACCAGCAGCACCGAGAGGATTTCCGGGCGAATGACCGACTTCCACACCAGGGCATCATGGTGGCTGCGCACGATGCGCTCGGGCGTGATGTCGGAATCCTGGACTTTTTCCAGCCGCCAGCTGCCGTCACCCAGATAAAAACCACGCTCGGCGTAGCGGGTGCGGGTCAGGCGCAGATCAGCGTCGTAGCTGTAAATACGAAGGCCAATCAAGGAATTATCCGGCAGAATTTCCCGCACATTAATAAAATTGCGGTCGTCTTTCATCCACGAGCCAGAGTTGAATTGCTGGGCCACCACCGAGCGGGTAGCGCGGATTTTCAGCCGCTCGGCCTCTTGCTCGGCCTTGGGGGCAATAAATTCGCCCATCAGCAGCGTGACCAGGGCAAACACCAGGCCGATTTGCACCAGGATGCTGCCCACGCGCAGCAAAGACACCCCGGAGGCGCGCATCACCGTGTATTCCGAGCCCGAAGCCAGCAGGCTCATCGCCACCAGGGTGCCAATCAGCACCGCCAGCGGCAGCAACTCGTAAATATGGCCGGGAATTTGCAGCAGCACATGCACCAGCATGATGCCCAGAGTGTAGCTGCCTTTGCCCAGGTCGCCAGCTTCGTTGATGATGTCAAAAAACGAAAACAGCGCCACCAGCGCCAGCAGGGTGAACAAGGTCACCAGGCTGATGCGCGAAATCAGATAACGGGTGAGCAAGCTCATCTCAGCACACCCCCTTGTTGCGCCGCAGGGCGCCACTGCGCCAGGCCATCAGACCGACAAACAGGATGAACAGCGACAGGTGCAAGGGCAGCATGCCGGTCAGCCAGCCCACCTTGCCGCGCGAAATGGCTGATTCGACCACGCCCATGGTGTTGTAATAAAACATGTAAATAAACAGCGCCACCAGCAGGTTGAGGGTTTGCCCGGCACGCGGGTTGTAGTGCGACAGCGGAATGGCCAGCAAGGCCAAAATCAAGGCGCTGATCGGCACTGAGAAGCGCCAGGCCAGCTCGCCACGGCTGCCCTGATCCCCCTCAGTCATCAGCTCGACCGTGGGACGAATCTTGCTGCTGCTTTCGCTCAGCGGCTTCAAGCCCTGGTCAATGCGCACCCGGTAACGCTGAAACTCCACCACCCGGAAATCCTGGCGGCCGGCCTCGCCCTCGTAGCGGCGGCCATGCTCCAGCAGCAAAAAGCGCTCGCCATGGGTGTCGTCGGTATACAGCCGGCCCGATTGGGCAA
This sequence comes from Rivihabitans pingtungensis, assembly GCF_003201855.1. Taxonomy (GTDB): domain Bacteria; phylum Pseudomonadota; class Gammaproteobacteria; order Burkholderiales; family Aquaspirillaceae; genus Rivihabitans; species Rivihabitans pingtungensis. Next base: position 237,546 of record NZ_QJKI01000001.1, read on the forward strand.
ACACCGACGACAAGCGGCCCTCGCTGTCGATCAACTGCACAAAGATATTATTGGCAGCGCCGGCCTCGCCCGAGTAATTCTCGATAAAGTACACCCGCTTGCCGCCCTGGGTTTCTTTGAACACCCCCGGCGCCAGCGCCGAGATTTCTTCGCGCTGCTTAAGGAGGTTGGCATACTGATTGCCTTTCCCCTTGGCCCACGGCGCCAGAAACAGGCTGACCACCGCCACCAGCGCCACCAGCGGCACGGCAAATTTCAGCACCGGGCTGATCCACGCGGTCGGCGACAAGCCGGAGGTTTGCCACACGGCCATTTCGCTGTCGCGATGCAGGCGGGTGAGCACAATCATGATGGAGATAAACAAGGTCAGCGACAGCACCACGCCAAACGACCCCAGCGTGGCAAAGCCCACCATGGCAAAGATGGCGTCAGAAGCCAGCTGGCCAGCGGCGGCGCGGCCAAACAGCTTGAGCACCTGGGTGGTCAGCACAATGGCGAGCAGCACGGTAAACACCGCCATCGCCACCTGAGTGAGCTCACGAATCAGGCTGCGTTGAAAAATCATGCGAAAAGCGCCTTCTTTGACTTTTTATCAGGGACAGGCCAATAATTGAAAACAATGCAAAAACGGCGGTGATGGTGAATTTTCTGCGCTTTGGCGCGGTTTTCACCAGACTTCGACGCGCCAGACGCGCGGCCGTTCCTGATGTCTGCACATATTCCCGGCCGGGCCGACCGGCCTGCAACCCTGCCAAATTTGGGAGCAAACCATGGAATTTAACATAAAAAGCGGCAGCCCTGAAAAACAGCGCGTGGCCTGCGTGATTGTCGGCGTCTACGAAGCCCGCAAACTGTCGTTTGCCGCTGACCTGCTGGATCGCATCTCCAATGGCTTCATCAGCGACGTGCTGCGTCGCGGCGATATGGAAGGCAAACTGGGCAGCACGCTGGTGCTGCATTCGGTGCCGCACACCCTGTGCGACCGGGTGATGCTGGTCGGCCTGGGCAAAGAGCGCGATTTCCGCGAAAAAGAATACCGCGACGCCGTGCGCGCCTCGCTGGCGGCGCTGGCGAAAACCGCCGCCGTCGAGGCAGTGAGCTACCTCACCGAACTCACCCTGAAAAAACGCGACGTCGAATGGATGATCGAAACCGCCGCCTGCCTGTCGCTGGACGCGCAGTATCGTTTTGATCAGTTCAAATCCAAAACCGACGACGCCCCGCGCAGCCTGCGCAAGCTCACCCTGTCGGTCAGCCGCCGCAGCGACCTGGCCGAAGGCGAAGTGGGCCTGGTGCGCGGCCTGGCCATTGCCAACGGCATGAAACTGGCCCGCGACCTGGGCAATCTGCCGGGCAATGTCTGCACCCCGGCCTATCTGGCCGACACCGCCCGCGCGCTGGCCGAGCGCTTTGGCTGCGAATGCACGGTGCTGGAGCAGGATGACATGGCCGAGCTGGGCATGGGCTCGCTGCTGTCGGTGGGCAAGGGCAGCATCCAGCCGCCCAAGCTGATTGTCCTCAAGCACAACGGCGGCCCGGCCGGGCAAAAGCCGGTGGTGCTGGTGGGCAAGGGCATCACCTTTGACACCGGTGGCATTTCGCTGAAACCGGGCGAAGGCATGGACGAAATGAAGTTCGACATGTGCGGCGCCGCCAGCGTGCTGGGCGCCTTCCAGGCGGCGGTGGAAATGAAGCTGCCGCTGAACGTCATCACCGTGGTGGCCGCCGCTGAAAACATGCCGTCCGGCGGCGCCTCCAAGCCGGGTGATATCGTCACCAGCCTGTCTGGCCAGACCATCGAAATCCTCAACACCGACGCCGAAGGCCGGCTGGTGCTGTGCGATGCGCTGACCTACTGCGAGCGCTTCGAGCCCGCCGCCGTGGTGGACGTGGCCACGCTGACCGGCGCGTGCATCATCGCCCTGGGCCATCAGGCCAGCGCGCTGTTCAGCAATCAGGATCACCTCAGCCGCGAGCTGCAAGCCGCCGCCGACGAAGCCGCCGACCGCGTGTGGCCGATGCCGATGTGGGAGGAATACCACGAGGTGCTGAAAAGCAACTTCGCCGACGTGGCCAATGTCGGCGGCCGCCCCGGCGGCAGCATCACCGCCGCGTGCTTTTTGTCGCGCTTCACCAAGGCTTACGACTGGGCGCACCTGGACATCGCCGGCGTGGCGTGGAAGAGCGGCAAGGAAAAAGGCGCCACCGGCCGCCCAGTGCCGCTGCTGACCCAGTTCTTGCAGGACCGCGCCGATACCGCCGCCGGCAATGTGGTGCGCCGTGGCCGCCCGCGCCGCGACGCCGCCGACACGAGCCACGACGATGACGCAGCGGATTGACTTTTATCACCATGTGCGCGACCCGCTGGCCTTTGCCTGCAAGCTGGCCGCCACGGTGATGGGCAAGGGTCAGCGCTTGCTGGTGCTGCTGGCTGACCCCGCCCAGCTGCACGCGTTTGACGAACGGCTGTGGACCTGGCAGCCCACCAGTTTTATCCCGCATTGCCGGCTGGACGAGCCCATCGCCGCCGATACCCCGGTGCTGCTGGCCACCCGGCTGCCGCCGGGGCCGGCGCCGTGCCCGGTGCTGCTGAATCTGTCGCTGGGCGTGCCGGACGAATATTCCCGCTTTGAACGCCTGCTGGAAATCGTTGGCGAAGACCCCGACTCACTCGCCCGCGCCCGCCAGGTGGCCCGTGCCTACAAGGCCGCAGGGTTAGAGACGGTATACCACGACATGACCGGCCGCTGATGCGGCCGGTTTTTTGTGCCCATCCGCCGGCCGGGCCCATTCTGCCCTTGGCCGGCTTTCTCTTCCGCCGCGCGCCCACCGCCAGCCACCCCAGCCGCCGGTGTATAATCAGCCACTTTTCTCATCAAAATTCCGCATAAGCACAACATGGAACTTGCCAAAAGCTTCGAACCGGGTGATCTGGAAAACCGTTGGTACGCGCGCTGGGAAAGCGCCGGCTATTTCAAGCCGCACATGGACCTCAGCAAACCGTCCTTTTGCATCCAGCTGCCGCCGCCCAATGTGACCGGCACCCTGCACATGGGCCACGCCTTCAACCAGACCATCATGGACGGCTTGACCCGCTACCACCGCATGAAGGGCGACAACACCAGCTGGATTCCCGGCACCGACCACGCCGGCATCGCCACCCAGATTGTGGTGGAGCGCCAGCTGGCCGAACAAGGCGTCAGCCGCCACGACCTGGGCCGCGAAGACTTCATCAGCAAGGTGTGGGAATGGAAAGCCAAATCCGGCGGCACCATCACCCAGCAAATGCGCCGCGTGGGCTGCTCGGTGGACTGGGAGCGCGAATACTTCACCATGGATGCCACCCGCGCCGAAGTGGTCACCGAAGTGTTTGTCCGCCTGTTTGAACAAGGCCTGATCTACCGAGGCAAGCGCCTGGTCAACTGGGACCCGAAACTGGGCACCGCCGTGTCTGACCTGGAAGTGATCTCGGAAGAAGAAGACGGCCATATGTGGCATATCCGCTACCCGGTGGTGGGCAGCGATGACACGGTGATTGTCGCCACCACCCGCCCGGAAACCCTGCTGGGCGACGTGGCGGTGGCGGTGAACCCCAATGACGAGCGCTATCAGCACCTGGTGGGCAAGCAACTGCAACTGCCGCTGACCGGCCGCCAGATTCCGGTGATTGCCGACGAATACGTCGATGCCGCCTTTGGCACCGGCTTTGTCAAAATCACCCCGGCGCACGACTTCAACGACTATCAAGTGGGCAAGCGCCATGCCACCACGCTGATCAATGTGATGAGCCTGGAAGCCAAAATCCTGGCCAAGGCGCAGGTGTTTGGCTTTGACGGCAGCGTGCAAGGCCAAATCGACCTGCCCGCCGCCTACGCCGGCCTGAGCACCGCCGAAGCGCGCAAGGCCATGGTGGCCGATCTGGACGCCGCCGGCCTGCTGGTGGAAGTCAAACCGCACAAACTGATGACCCCGCGCGGCGACCGCACCGGCTCGGTGATCGAACCCCTGCTGACCGACCAATGGTTTGTCGCCATGAGCAAGGTCAGCGAACAGGACCCCACCGGCAAATCCATCACCCAAAAAGCCATCGACGCGGTGGAATCCGGCCAGGTGCGCTTTATCCCGGAAAACTGGGTGAACACCTACAACCAGTGGATGAACAATATCCAGGATTGGTGCATCAGCCGCCAACTGTGGTGGGGCCACCAAATCCCCGCCTGGTACGACGAAGACGGCAAGGTGTATGTCGGCCGCAGCCTGGAAGCCGCGCAAGCGCAAGCGCCGGGCAAAACCCTGCGCCGCGACGACGACGTGCTGGACACCTGGTTCAGCTCGGCGCTGGTGCCGTTCTCCACCCTGGGCTGGCCGGAAGACACCCCGGAACTGCGCGCCTTTGTGCCCTCGCAAGTGCTGGTCACCGGCTATGAAATCATTTTCTTCTGGGTAGCCCGGATGATCATGATGACCACCCACTTCACCGGCAAAGTGCCGTTTACCGACGTCTACATCCACGGCATCGTGCGCGACCACGAAGGCAAAAAGATGTCCAAGTCCGAGGGCAATGTAATTGACCCGGTGGACCTGATCGACGGCATCGCCCTGCCCGAGCTGGTGCAAAAGCGCACCACCGGCCTGCGCCGCCCGGAAAAAGCCCCGCAAATCGCCAAAGCCACCGAAAAGCTCTTCCCGGATGGCATCCCGCCGTTTGGCGCCGACGCGCTGCGCTTTACCATGGCCAGCTACGCCAGCCTGGGCCGCTCGGTCAACTTTGACTTCAAGCGCTGCGAAGGCTACCGCAACTTCTGCAACAAGCTGTGGAACGCCACCCGCTTTGTGATGATGAACGTGGAAGGCAAAGACTGCGGCCAGGACGAAACCCTGCCTTTGGAATACAGCTTTGTGGACCAATGGATCATCGGCCGCCTACAACAATGCGAAACCAGCGTCACCACCGCGCTGGACAGCTACCGCTTTGACCTGGCCGCCCAGGACATCTACGAATTCATCTGGAACGAATACTGCGATTGGTACGTCGAGCTGGCCAAGGTGCAGCTGCAAACCGGCAACGATGCCCAACAACGCGCCACCCGCCGCACCCTGGTGCGCGTGCTGGAAGTCGCCCTGCGCCTGACCCACCCGATCATGCCCTTCATCACCGAAGAGCTGTGGCAAACCGTCGCCCCGCTGGCCAACGCCAACAAAACCGACTCGCTGATGCTGGCCCCGTGGCCGGTGGCCGCCCCGGAAAAGATCAACGCCCAGGCCAACGCCCGCATGGCCGCCTTCAAGGACATGGTCAACGCCGTGCGCAACCTGCGCGGCGAAATGGCCATCGGCCCGGCAGTGAAAGCCCCGCTGTTTATCGAAACCCAGGACGCCAGCCTGGCCGACTACATCCCCTACCTGAAACTGCTCTGCCGCCTGTCCGAAGGCAGCCTGCTGGCGCAACTGCCCGAAGACGACGCCCCCGTCGCCATGGCCGGCAACGCCCGCCTGATGCTCAAGGTGGAAATCGACAAAGCCGCAGAAACCGCCCGCCTGACCAAGGAAATCGGCAAGCTGGAAATTGAGCTGGGCAAGCTGACCGCCAAGCTGGAAAAACCGGGGTATGTGGATAAGGCCCCGGCGCATCTGGTGGAGCGCGACAAGGCGCAGCTGGCGGAGTTTGGGGATAAGCTGGTGAAGTTGAAGGGGCAGTTGGCCAAGTTGGGGTAAAGCCTAAAGATAAGCAGAAAAATTGTCATTTCCGCGAAAGCGGGAATCCAGTAGTTTTAATTTTGCTGGATTTTGCTTTTGACCAAGATGATTTTCTGAGCAAATCGGCACCCCCAACTGATTATGAACAAAGCCCTGACTGAGTGAGCACTCAGTCAGGGCTTTTTATACAGTACGCATGGATTGTGGTTTATTCTTAATTTGGAGCCGGGCTAATTTTTAGAAAATTTCATCTCGACTTGTATCTCACACGAAAAAAGCTGATCTTGAGCCTGCCTCCATAAGCTATCTAATTCTTGATATAGCTCATCTCTTGTTTCTCGGTATTTGCTCGTTGTTTCATTTATTGGTTTTATTTGCATGCTTGGAGGCATGCACGACGGCCCTAGATCATATGGAGTGGTCTGGCCGTGCAACATGCTCTCAATTTTATTGTAAAGTTTAGTTGCCTTTTCATGAAATTCATGTCCAAAAACATAAGTTTTTGAGAAGGCTTGGTATCTATGTGCGCTTATCTCTTCAAAGTCTTTCAGTGTAACATCTGCATTGCTTCCTTTTAAGCGGTTGAGTATGTGATGAGTTTTTCCAATGAGCCTAATAATTTCCAATCTTTCTGGTATAACCTGCATATCAATTGCGTTAATTGCAATTTGGTTGGCTAATTTCGCGGCTTCTTTGGCCGCTTCTGTTGCTTCACTGCTCTGCCGTGCAGCAAAATACGCCTTCCAAGTTGCAATTGCAGACAGCGCGGCAATCAAAATTTCAAGTACATCAACGCTAAAAAAATGGGATTTAATGAGGTTAATTACAGTAGTGGGTTTTTCTCCAACCGACAGAAAAATAACCCACCCATATTCGCTACTTGCGTTCGGGTATGAGTAGAAATCTAAAGAAATTACTGCGCACATTAAAAATATAATTGCCATGCCTGCAATTAAAAATCCGGTGCGATGTTTTTTGTAAAGCTCTCTCATGAATGCCTTTGTTTACTGAACATTTCAAACCGCCATATAAAAAGATGAGACACGCGAATAACACATGGCACCATCTCATGCTTATGAGATATTACACGAACTCGCCCCCCTACTCAATAGGAGAAAATTGATTTATTGGAAAACCATGCCCACCAAAAGCAAAATGCAGCAAAAGCAAGCACCTACCCCTTTGCATGGAAGTAACTTTTTTTAGTGCTTCGATAGACTGCTATGTATTGTTTCGCTTGGTAGCAGATTACTTGAAGTCGCTGTTACGTAACATACGTCAAGACGACCCCATCCAGCATACCCACAGAACCACGCACCAAAGAGAAACTCATGCACGCCATCATATTTGACCTAGACACCACCGACACCGAACACCACCACCCCAAAGGCGTTGCCCAAGCCTATACCGAAATAGGCGCGATTCTGGCGGAGTTCGGTTTTCGCCGGGTGCAGGGCAGTTTGTATGTCACCGACAGCGAAGACATGGCGCAGTTGTTTCTGGCCATTCAGGCCTTGCGTGCTCGCGCCTGGTTTCCCAAATCGGTGCGCGATATTCGCGCCTTCCGCATTGAGCAGTGGTCGGATTTTACCGCCGTGGTAAAGGCCTGATTTTGCCAGGCTTGGCCAGCCAAGCACCCATAAAAAAATAGCTGAGTTCACATCAGCATGGGACAGAATGTCCAGAACACCCGCCACGCCCGGCGGGTGGCTCAGTGCGATAGCGCGACCGATTGAACCTGGCCACCCAGGGCATCTGGCAACTCATGCGAAACGAATACGGCGACCGCTCCTTGCACGGGCCAAGAGACAGCGGCAAACCGGTAGCGATGCCCAACAACCATCAGTCAGCCGTCACACTGCCCGCACTGATACTGACATTCCCCGGATTGCTGGCCGGGCTAACGGCGGCGACTTGAATATTGAGCGAGGTATCGCCGCTGCCGGCGCTGCTCTGTGTGGCGCCACCGCTCAGGTTATTCAGCATCTTGCCGATGTCGCCCAGGGCTTTTTCAGCCTGGCGCACCACGCTATCGCTCTGCCGGCGCAGTTTGCGCTTGAGCATCTCCAGGGTGCGTTTGATGTCGCTGGCCAGTTCTTTGGCTTCACGCACAAAGTCCTGCTTTTCTTTATTGCTGGCGCCTTGGCCACTCTGGCCGCTGGCGGTGGCTGTCTGGGCGTTGGTCTGGTGCTTGCCGGTTTCCGTACTGTTGGCATCGGTGCTGTCAGGTGTGCTGCCGGCGGAGGCGGTTTGCGGGTTGGCTTGCTGAGCGGTGTTGTCTGGGCTGATGGCCGCGTTGGCGGATTTCGGGGCGCTGGTTTGCCCGCTGCCGCTGGCATCGGAAAAATTCTTCACCGCGGCTTTCAGTTCGTTGGCAATCTGCCCCAGTTGGCGCGCCAGTGCCTTGCGTTGTGCCGGGCTGGCGCCGGCCATCATGGATTTCAGCAGTTTCATGCGTTTTTTCAGCTCGGCCACTTTTTCGTTGGCGCGCTGACGGGCGCTGGCAGCGTCATTGCTGCTCAGCTGGCCAAAGCGGTCATAAATGCTTGGGCCGCTGTCACGGCCGCCCAATTGCACTTTGGTGTCTGGCGTACTGGTCGATGCGGTCTTGGCTTCGCTGACGGTGGCTACTTGGGCCACGGGACGGTTAAGCGGGTTCAAGTTGGCAAAGCGGCTGCGCAAGGAGTCGGTCAGGCTGGACAGGTTCATGGCTGGCTTTCGTTGAGCGTCAGGTTTTGTTATCGTCTGTCATTGGCGCAGGTTAAGCGCGCCATCGACCAAACTTCTGGCATGAATGCGCATTTCAGCCATCTGGCGCGATAAACCACGCCAGAAATGTGAATTCACGCAATAAATTTATCTCTTGCGGCTGGCACGACATACCGGCAGCCCTGCTGATTGCTTACCCCGAACGCTGCACATGAATCCTCCCACGCATCTTCCGATTATGGCGGCATTTGCCGCGCTGATTTCCGTACAGACTGGCGCCGCCTTTGCCAAGTCGCTGTTTCCGCTGGTGGGCGCCGAGGGCGTGGCGGCCTTGCGCCTGGGCCTGTCGGCGCTGTGGCTGTCGTTGTGGTTCCGGCCGTGGCGCTTGTGGCGGGCGCGGCCGGACTGGCTGGCGCTGCTGGGCTACGGCATCATGCTGGGCTTGATGAATCTGCTGATTTATCGGGCGTTTGTGTATATTCACGTCAGCCTGGCCGTGTCGATTGAGGTGATTGGCCCGCTGGCGGTGGCCTTGCTGAATTCGCGTCAGCGCAGGGATGTGCTGTGGGTGGGTTTGGCGCTGCTGGGCCTGGCCTTGCTGCCGTTTGGCCAGTTGGGCAGCGGGCTGGATGTTCGGGGCGTGGCGTATGCGCTGGCGGCGGCCTTGTGCTGGGCGCTGTATGTGGTGTTTGGTGCGCGCGCCGCCAGCGGCGGCGGCCAGGCCGTGGCCACCGGCATGCTGGTGGCGGCGCTGTTTGCCGTGCCGCTGGGCGTGGCGCAATCTGGCGCACAGCTGCTGACCCCCTACGCGCTGGCCATTGGCCTGGTGGTGGCGGTGTTGTCCAGCATGTTGCCGTTTTTGCTGGATATGTACGCCATGCGCTGGCTGCCAGCGCGGGTGTTTGGCGTGTTGCTCAGTGCGTCGCCGGCGATGAGCGCACTGGCGGGCTGGTGGGTGCTGGGCGAAACGCTGGGCCCGCTGCAAATTCTGGGGGTGAGCGCCATCATGCTGGCCTGCGCCGGCAGCGCGCTGTTTGCCCGGCCGGCGAGTACCGGCGATCAATCATGAACAAGGATGCACATGGTGTTGAAGTATTGTAAGCAGCTGGGGGTGGGCCTGGTGTTGTCGGCGCTGGCGGCCACCGCCGGGGCTCAGGTGCAGGTGCGCGACGATGCCGGGCAGATGGTGACGCTCAACGCGCCGGCACGCCGGGTGATCAGCCTGGCGCCGCATGTCACCGAGCTGATTTACGCAGCCGGTGGCGGTGCGCGGCTGGTGGGAGTGGTCAGCCACAGTGATTACCCCGAGGCGGCCAAGCAGGTGCCGCGCGTGGGGGACAATCGCCAGGTGGATATCGAGCGGGTGCTGGCCTTGAAGCCGGATTTGCTGGTGGTGTGGCTGCACGGCAACGCCGAGCGCCAGCTGGAGCCTTTGCGCCGGCTGGGTGTGCCGCTGTTTTACAGCGAGCCGACCAAGCTGGAGGCTATTCCGGAGACTTTGCTGAAGCTGGGCACGCTGATGGGCAGCGAGCTGCAGGCGCAGGCGGCGGCCGGGCAGTTTCGCCAGCGGCTGGCGGGCTTGCGCCAGCACTATGCCCAGGCGCGGCCGCTGCGGGTGTTTTATCAGGTGTGGGATCAGCCCTTGTATACGCTGAATGGTCAGCATATGGTCAGCGATGTGCTGCGGCTGTGCGGTGGGGTGAATATCTTTGCCGATTTGCCGGTGACAGCGCCGACGGTGACACAAGAGGCGGTGATTGCGGCCGATCCCGACGTGATTCTGGCGGGCGAGATGAGCGGGCGCGGCGCGGTGGACAACTGGAAGCGCTTTCCGCGGATGCGCGCGGTGCGCCAGCAGCAGCTCTACACGCTGAATGGCGATTTGCTGCATCGCCCGGGGCCGCGCATTCTGGATGGCGCCAGCCAGGTGTGCCAGCGGCTGGCGCAGGCCCGGGCGCAGCGGCCGTAGCCGCTCGTGGCCTTGCGCAAAAACGCTCAGCGGCTCACCACCAGCGCCAGCGCTTGAACAGATAGCCCATGCCGGCGGCAATCGCCGCCATCACGCCCAGCACAATAAAATAGCCCCACTTCCAGTGCAGCTCGGGCATGTATTCAAAGTTCATGCCGTAGATGCTGGAAATCAGCGTCAGCGGCATGAACAGCGTGGCGATCACCGTCAAAAAACGCATCTGCCGGTTCATCTGGTTGGATTGGGTGGAGATATACAAATCCACCATGCCGGCGATCAGGTCGCGCTGCATGTCCACGGTTTCCAGCAGGTGCACCAGATGGTCGTAGACATCGCGCAGATACACGCGGGTTTCGTCGTCCAGCAGCGCAGAATCGCCATGCTGCAAGGTCATCACCGCCTCGCGCAGCGGCCATAGCGCGCGGCGCAGCGACAGCAGGGCCATTTTCAGGGTGTGGATGCGCGCCAGCGTGCCGCCGTCCGCCTGGCCGGCCAGCAAGCGGGTGTCTAATTCTTCTACGGTGTCGCCCAGCTGATCCAGGGTGACAAAATACTGATCGACAATCACGTCCAGCAGGCTGTAGGCCAGATAACCCGCCCCCAGTCGGCGGCCCTGGCCAATGCCGTTTTTCAGCCGCTCGCGCAGCGGCTGAAAGCGCCCGGCCGGGCGCTCTTGAAAGGTCAGCACCACATTGCGGCCCAGCACCATGCTGATTTGTTCTTCGCTCAGCGTGCGGCTGGCCGGGTGGTAGTCAAACACATGGGTGACGATAAAAATATAGTCGCCGTAGTCTTCGATCTTGGGCCGCTGATGGGTGTTGAGCACGTCTTCCATCACCAGCGGGTGCAACTGAAAGCGCCGGCCGATTTCCGCCATCATCGCCACATCTTGCAGGCCGTAGACGTTCAGCCACAGCGTGCCGTCGCCTGGCTGGTGGGTGCGGCTGGCGGCCAGGCTGGCAAAGGTGGTTTCCTGGTAGTGCTCGGGGCTGAATTCAATCAGCAGAATGCGCGGTTCGGCGGTTTTGGTTTCGCCAATATGCACCAGTTCGCCCGGCGCGTGGCCTGCATGGCGGCTCAGCCGGGCGGATGGGTGGCGGCTCATGCCTGACGGACGTGAAAGCTCAGGCCAGTGGCGCGCCAGGGGGCTTCTTCCTGCTTCAGCGCCCCGGCGGTCAGCGGCGTGCTGGCCAGCCAGCCGCCGTCCACAGTCAGGGTAAAGCCGCGCGGTGCGGTACTCAGTTGCAGGGGGGTCGGCAACTCCACCGGCCGCCGGCTGCGGCTGAACAACACCGCCAGGCGCAGGGCCAGCACCGCCGGCCAGTAGGCCGGCTGCTCGTTCAGCAGCGCCACCATCTTGCTCAACGAGCCCTTGTGCGCCAGGATCAGATGGGCGATCTGACGTTGCTCGCGGCGCGAGAAGCCCGGCATATCCGCCTGTTCGACGATATAGGCCGAATGCTTGTGGTAGCTGGAATGCGAAATCATCAGGCCGATTTCATGCAGCTTGGCCGCCCATTCCAGCTGACGCGGGATTTCCGGGTGCTGCATCGCCTCGCTGCCGGCCAACTGGGCGTAAAACTGCCGCGCCAGCCCGGCCACCCGCTCGGTCTGGCCGGTGTCCACGTGATAGCGGCGCTTGAACTGGGTGACGGTGACGTCGCGCAAATCCTTGTGATACTGGCGGCCAAGCAAATCGTACAGCACGCCATCGCGCAGCGCGCCCAGGGTGACGGTCATCTGCTCGATGCCCAGCTCTTCAAAAATCGCCAGCATGATGGCCAGCCCGCCCGGCAGCACTGGCGCGCGGTCGGCGCGCAGGCCATTCAGGTTCACCGCCTCCATGCTGCCGCAGCGCAACAGCTCGGTTTTCAGCCGCTCCATGCCGGCGCGGGTGATGCCATCCACGCTGTAGTCGTTCAGCTCCAGGATGTCGCGCAAAGAGCGCGCCGTGCCCGAGGTGCCCACCGCCAGTTGCCATTGATCGGGAGTGTAATCATGGGTGATGCGCTGGATTTCATTGCGCGCCGCCACTTCGGCATTCTTGAAATTGGCCTTGCTCAGCTTGCCATCGGGAAAATACCGCAGGCTGTAGGTGACGCAACCCAGGCCCAGGCTTTCGGTTTTTTGCGCCTTCATGCCGCTGCCGATGATGAACTCGGTCGAGCCGCCGCCGATATCCACCACCAGGCGTTTTTCTTTGCCGGCCGGCAGGCTGTGTGCGGCGCCGACATAAATCAGCCGGGCTTCTTCGCGCCCGGCGATGATTTCAATCGGAAACCCCAGACGCGCCTCTGCTTCGCGGATGAAGGCGGCGGAGTTTTTTGCCACCCGCAGGGTGTTGGTGCCCACCACCCGTACCTGGTCGGGGCGGAAGTGGCGCAAACGGTCGCCAAACCGCGCCAGGCAGGTCAGCGCGCGCTCTTGGGTGGCGTCGTCCAGAAAATTGTCAGCAGTCAGGCCAGCGCCCAGGCGCACGGTGTCTTTGAGGGTGTCGAGCGGAAAAAACTGCTCGCCATCGACGCGGACGATTTGCAGACGAAAGCTATTGGAGCCGAGATCAACGGCGGCAAGGGTTTCAAACGAGGAAGGCACCAGAAAACCTCGGGACAGGATGGGTAAGAGTCAGTTGGGCGATATGATAGCGGGAAAGGGGCGCAGATCAAACAGGCTTGGCTTCGGCTGGCGTAAGTCGAACTGCGCTTGCGCGCAGAGCCTGATTGAGGGCGGGGTTTCACCCCGCACCCGACCCTATTTCTTTGTCTCGCCAAAGAAATAGGAGAAAGAAAGGCGACCCGGGCGTCGCGGTCAGCCCTGCGGGCTGACTCCCCTGCGCTTCTCGGAATCCGGGGCCGCCACGGAATGGCGCGTCGGCTGCGCCGCCGCTTAGCCGTGACGGATGGGGGTCCCCCGGCCTCCTGCGATGCTCGGCGCGCCACACGGGGAGGCAAAGCGGCTAAGCGCCACGGGTCGGCTAGCTTGATCTTAAGAGCCGCATGCCCTGTCCGCTACGCGCAAGGCCATGCAGACCAATAATTACAGCTCAATCCGCTCAACATCTTCCAGCGCGGTGTGGCGAATATCCTTGCCTTTGACCAGATACACCACATACTCGGAAATATTCTTGGCGTGGTCGCCAATCCGTTCAATCGCCTTGCACATGAAAATCGTGTCAATCGACATCGAAATCGCGCGCGGGTCTTCCATCATGAAGGTTACCAACTGACGGAAGTTGGCGTCGAATTCTTCATCCAGCTTGCGGTCCTGACGGGCCACGTCCAGCGCGCCGGCCACGTCCAGGCGGGCAAAGGCGTCCAGCGCGCGGCGCAGCATGGCCAGCGCCACTTCGGCCATTTTCTGGATTTCACGAAAGCGCGGCATGTGCACGCGGTCGGCCAGCAGAATGGTCTTGCCCATGCGCGCCACTTTTTGCGCCTCGTCGCCGATGCGCTCCAGGTCGGTGATGGTCTTGATCACGGTGATGACCATGCGCAGATCGCTGGCGGCCGGTTGGCGGCGGGCGATGATGTGCTGACATTCTTCGTCCAGGCTGACTTCCATGGCGTTGACCAGCGCGTCTTCGGCAATCACCTTGTCCAGCTTGGCGATGTCCGACGACATCAGGCCGTCGATCGCCCCGACGATTTGCGCCTCGACCAGGCCTCCCATCTGCAACACGCGGGTGCGGATGGTTTCAAGCTCCAGATCAAACTGCTTGGAAATATGCTCTGCCATGGTGAATTCCTGGGATTGAGGTTCGGTGAATGTGCAATTGTTGCGAGGCAAGATGAATATTTAATGACATCCATGCAAATAACGGGCCGACAGGCGCCGCCGCAGGCTGTTTTGGCGCGGCGGCGGCCGGTTTGGCCCGGTTTTTGGTCAGCGGATCACTTTGACGCCGTCGTCAGCACCCAGCAGCAGCACGTGGGCGTGCTGACGGGCAAAGATGCCGCAGCACACCACACCGGCGATTTGGTTGATGGCGGTTTCCATCTCCAGCGGCTTGAGGATGTCCAGATCGTGCACGTCCAGGATCAGGTTGCCGTTGTCGGTGGTGAAGCCCTGGCGCAGTTCCGGGTGGCCGCCCAGGTGCACCAGCTCGCGCGCCACCACCGAGCGCGCCATTGGAATGACTTCCACCGCCACCGGAAAAGCGCCCAGCTTGCTGACGTATTTGGCTTCGTCGGCAATGCAGATGAATTCGCGCGCGGCCGAGGCGACGATTTTTTCGCGGGTCAGCGCGCCGCCGCCGCCCTTGATCATGTGCAGCGAGTGGTTCACCTCGTCGGCGCCGTCGATATACACCTGCAACTCGCCAACGCTGGAGAGCTCGTACACCGGGATGCCGTGGGCTTTCAGTCGGGCGGTGGAGGCGTCCGAGCTGGACACGCAGCCGTCGATGCGCGCTTTGATACGGGCCAGTTCGTCGATAAAGAAATTCACCGTCGAGCCGGTGCCCACGCCGATGATGCTGTCGTCGGGCACAAAATCAATGGCCTTGCGCGCCACGGCGCGTTTTTTGTCGTCTTGGGTCAGGGTGCTCATGGGGGTCTCGCTATGGAAATCCAGTATTGGCCGGCATTATCCCATATTCGCCGGGGTTCAGGCCCGTTCGATCAGGCACACCGCCTGGGCGGCAATGCCTTCTTCGCGGCCCATCGGGCCGAGTTTTTCGCTGGTTTTTGCCTTGACGTTCACTTCGTCCATTTTCAGGCGCAGGTCGGTGGCGATATTGGCGCGCATGGCGGCGATATGGCCGGCCAGTTTCGGGCGCTGGGCAATCACCGTGCTGTCCACATTCACCACTTTCCAGCCGCGCTCACGCAGGCGGGCGGCGGTTTCCCGCAGCAGAATGCGGCTGTCCACGCCATGAAACGCCGGGTCGGTATCCGGAAAATGGCTGCCGATATCGCCCAGGCCGGCCGCGCCCAGCAGGGCGTCGGTGATGGCGTGCAAGAGCGCGTCGGCGTCAGAGTGGCCCAGCAAGCCCTTGTCGTGCGGGATGGTCACCCCGCCCAGAATCAGGGGACGCCCTTCCACCAGTTTGTGAATGTCCCAACCTTGTCCAATGCGGATCATCTTGCCTGTTTCCTGTGTGTTCGCTCAATTCTGGCCCGCGCTCAGCAAGGCGGCGGCCAGCCGGATATCCTGAGCATAGGTCACTTTGAAGTTGCTGGCGTCGCCGCGCACCAGGCGGGGGCAAAGGCCCAGGCGCTCGATGGCGGATGCCTCGTCGGTGATGTCGGCGCTGCTGCTGATTGCCAGCGCCTGCGACAGCAGGCCGTGGCGGAACATCTGCGGGGTTTGCGCTTGCCACAGGCCGTCGCGGGGCACGGTGACGGCCACGCGGCTGTCCTTGTCCTGGCGTTTGAGGGTGTCGGCCACCGGCAGCGCCAACAGCCCGCCGCAGGGGTCGGTGTCCAGCTCGTCGATCAGCCGGGCCAGCGCTTCGGCCGGCAGGCAGCAGCGCGCGGCGTCGTGCACCAGCACCCAGTCGTCGGGCTGGGCGTCCAGCGCGGCCAGGCCGTTGCGCACGCTCTCGGCGCGGGTGGCGCCGCCCTGGCGCAGCACGCGCAGCTTGGATTGCGCCCAGGCCTGTTGCGCAAAGCCAAATGGCTCGAACCAGTCGTCGTCCGGGCTGATCACCACCCACACTTGATCAATGCGCGGTTCGGCACACAGCACGGCCAGGGTGTGCGCCAATAGCGGCTGGCCGGCCAGCAGGGTGTATTGCTTGGGGGTGGCCTGGCCAAAACGGCTGCCGCTGCCGGCGGCCGGCACCACCGCCAGGCGGCGCGCGCTCATGCCGCCTCCGGCGGCGTTTGCCGCCACAGGCAGGGGCCTTTCATGGCTTTGTCCAGCTCGTCCAGATAGCCTTCGTGGGCGGCCAGTTCTTCGGCGCTGGCGGCTTGCACCCGTGGGCGCGGGCCGTCGGCCAGGCGCATGCTCGGGCCGCCGCGCTCGCTGCTGAGCGGCTCGATGTCCATCAGCAGGCTTTCCTGGCCTCGGGTCATGGCCAGGTACACCTCGCCCAGCAGCTCGCAGTCAATCAGCGCGCCGTGAAACACCCGGTTGGAGCGGTCGACTTCAAAGCGGTCGCACAGCGCGTCCAGGTTGTTGCGCTTGCCGGGAAACTGGTCTTTGGCCATGGCCAGGGTGTCGATCACCTCGCCCACTTGTTCGCGCGCGCTGGGCAGGCCCAGGCGGGTGAATTCCATATCCAGAAAACCCATGTCAAACGGGGCGTTGTGGATGATCAGCGCAGCGCCGCGAATAAACTCGCTGATTTCCGCCGCCACGCCGGCAAAGGTGGGCTTGCCTTCCAGTTGATCCAGGGTGATGCCGTGAATGCGCGAGGCTTCTTCCGGGATGTCGCGCTCGGGGTGCACATACAGGTGCAGCGAGCGGCCAGTGAGCTTGCGCCCGACCATTTCCAGCCCGGCAAATTCCACCAGGCGGTCGCCGGTGCGCGGGTTCAGGCCGGTGGTTTCAGTATCGAGAATGATGTAACGCATACATGCCTTGCCGGGGCTCAGCGCCCGGCCAACGCGGTTTCCACGCCGCGATTGGCCAGGGCGTCGGCCCGTTCGTTGAATTCATGACCGGCGTGGCCCTTGACCCAGCGCCAGTCGATTTGGTGTTGGCCAGTGGCGGCGTCCAAAAGACGCCACAGATCGGCGTTTTTGACCGGCTCTTTGGCGGCGGTTTTCCAGCCGCGCGCCTTCCAGCCGTGAATCCACTCGCTGATGCCTTTTTGCACATATTGCGAGTCGGTGTAGAGGTGGATGGCGCAGGGGCGCTTGAGGCTGTTGAGCGCCTGGATCACCGCCAGCAGCTCCATGCGGTTGTTGGTGGTGTCCAGCTCGCCGCCCCAGAGTTCTTTTTCCTGGCCTTTGTAGCGCAGCAAGGCGCCCCAGCCGCCTGGGCCAGGGTTGCCCTTGCAGGCGCCATCGGTGTAAATCTCGACAAATTCAGTGCTCATTCAGTCTGCTTCATGGAAGGGGCTTTGGGGTTCAGAGAGGGAGACACCGCGCCGCGCTGGCCCGCCGGGCGCGCCGCCACCCCGGCCAGCGGCGCCGGGGTCAGCAGGCTCCAGCGTGGGGCCAGCAGACGCATGCCACGCACGCGCTTGACCGCCGAAATGGCGTACACGCCGCCGGCCAGCGGCCACCAGCGCGCGCCCAGGCGCTCCATAAAGCCCCAGCGCGCGCGCCAGGCTTCGCGCTCAAACGGCGGCGCGTAACACAGGTGCTGGCAGTCGGCGGGCTCCAGGCCCAGCAGCTGCATCCAGTCTTTCAGCCGGCCTGGCGCAATAAAATTGGCCCGCCAGGGCATCACATCGCGCGGTTTGCAGCGCCGCGCCAGCCCCCACAGGCTGATCGGGTTAAAGCCGGTGACCATCAGGCGGCCTTCCGGCACCAGCACCCGCTCGGCTTCGCGCAGCACCTGATGCGGATGGCTGGTAAAATCCAGCACATGCGGCAGCAGCAGCAAATCCAGGCTCTGGCTGGCAAACGGCAGCGCCGCCGGGTCGCAGGTGACGTCCACCGCGCCGCTCTCGCCAGCGCGGCAGCGCCACGGCATGCGGTTTTCCCGCAGCAGCGGCTGATCGGGCAAGCCAAACTGCACGGCGTGATAGCCAAACACATCGGCCACCGCCTGGTCGAAATACGCCTGCTCGCGCGCCAGCACATGCTGGCCCAGCGGCGTGTCCAGCCATGAGTTCAACGCCGGCATGCCAGCCCTCCCGGGGTTGTGTGCGCCAAGATCAAGATCCTGTCCGACAGAAACGGAGTTTTCATGTTGCGCGTGTCTCCCGTTCCAGCATTTGCTGACAATTATATCTGGGTTTTGCACGACTCGACGCATGCGCTGGTGGTGGACCCAGGCGACGCCGCGCCAGTTCAGGCGTTTTTGGCCGAACATCAGCTGACGCTGGCCGGCGTGTTGATCACCCATGGCCATATTGATCACATTGGCGGCGTATCGGCATTGCGCGCCGACTGGCCCGAGGCGCCAGTGTATGGCCCGGCCGATGTGGCCTGTGTCACCCAGCCGGTGGGCGAAGGCGAATCCGCCAGCCTGCCCGGCCATGGCGAAGCGCTGACGGTGTGGGCCACGCCCGGCCACACCGCCAATCACCTCAGCTATCTGCTGCCCGGCGCGGTGTTTTGCGGCGATACGCTCTTTGCCTGCGGCTGTGGTCGGGTATTTGACGGCACGCCAACGCAGCTGCACGCCTCCTTGCAACGCCTGGCCGCCCTGCCCGACGACACCCAGGTGTATTGCACGCATGAATACACCCTGGCCAACCAGCGCTTTGCCCGCCATCTGGAACCGGACAACGCCGTCTTGCTGGCGCGCTGCGCCGCCGACGAAGCCCTGCGCGCGCAAGGCCTGCCCACCGTGCCGACCACTATCGGCCTGGAGCGGCAAACCAATCCGTTTTTGCGGGTGAATCAGCCAGCAGTGCGCGCCGCGCTGGCTGCGGAACTGGGCGAAGCGCCCGCCGATGCGCTGGCGGCGTTCACCGCCTTGCGTGAATGGAAAAACCGCTTTTGAATGCAAATGGAATGCGCAACTCAGGCCAGCGCGGCACAGGCGGCAAATTTTGCCGGCAATGCGCAAAATGATTGATTTTTATGGGTTGACAGCCTCGCCAAGTAAAACTAGCATCGCTGCAACTTTGAAAATAAAGGTCATTTTGGCATGAAACGACTGGCCCCGCTGACACTGGCGCTCTCACTGGCTTATTCCGCTGCCCAGGCGGGGACATTCTCCTCTTATGACGATGCCTCGCTGCAAGTTGGCCAGCAGCTGATGCAAAGCAATGGCCTGCTGCTGCGCAACGGCGACGACGTCTGGAAGCGCATCCGCGAAGGCTACCAGCTCACCGAAGTGGACAGCGAGCTGGTGCGCCGCCACGAGCGCATGTACAGCGCCAAGCCGGAATACCTCAAGCGCACCTTGACCCGTGGCCAGCGCTATCTGTTTCACATCATGAACGAAGTCGAGCGGCGCGGCATGCCGACCGAAATCGCCCTGTTGCCGCTGGTGGAAAGCGCCTTCAATCCCACCGCGGTATCCGGCGCCAAGGCCGCCGGCCTGTGGCAGTTCATGCCCGCCACCGGCCGCCACTATGGCCTGGAGCAAACCTTCTGGTACGACGGCCGCCGCGATGTGCTGGGCGCCACCAACGCCGCGCTGGATTACCTGGAAAACCTCTACGCCATGTTTGGCGACTGGAATCTGGCGCTGGCGTCCTACAACTGGGGCGAAGGCAATGTCAGCCGCGCGCTGGAGCGCAATCGCGCCAAGGGCCTGCCGGAGACGTTTGAAGCCATCCGCATGCCCAACGAAACCCGCAACTACGTGCCCAAGCTGTTGGCCGTGCGCAATATTCTGGCCGAACCCGAGCGCTTTGGCCTCAAACTGGACAAATTCGACAATCGCCCGTATTTCGTGGCGGTGAGCACCGGCAAGCATATGGACATTGACGTCGCCGCCAAGCTGGCCGGCATGTCGCTGGACGAATTCAAAGCCCTCAACCCGGCGTTTAACCGCCCGATCTACGCCCACAAGCCTGGCCGTCAGTTGCTGGTGCCGGCCAGCAAGGCCGAGCTGTTCGAAAAAAATCTGGCCGAATACCGCGAGCCCCTGCTCTCCTGGCAGGTATACACCGCCCAGGCCGGTGACAATATCGACGAACTGGCCCAGCGCCACGGCATGAGCGTGGAGCGCCTGCGCAATGTCAATGGCCTGGCCAGCAACAGCCTGGCCCCCGGCCAGCCGCTGCTGCTGGCCGCGCTGAGCAGCCAGACCGCCAGCCCGGCGCCGGCCGCGCTGAATACTGATGTGGACACCACGCCGGACACTTACGTCTCGCCGCTGCTGACCGCCAACGCCGGCGCTGGCGCCGCCGTCGAACGTCTGGCCCAGACTGACAGCAAGCCTGCCGTGGTGCGGGTGAGCGCCGACAGCGAAGCCAAACCGCGCCCGGCCACGGTGGCCAGCGAACCGGCCCGCGCCGTGCAAACCGCCGCTGCCGACGCCAATGGCGGCAGCACCCGCCGCGTCAGCGCCGTGCTGACGCCCTCGCCGGCCGTGACCAGCAATACCGTGGCCAGCAGCGCCGATACCCCGGCCACCAGCCGCCACACCGTGGCGCCGGGCGACACGCTGTACAATATCTCGCGCCGCTACAACCTGAGCGTGGCCGAGCTGAAAACCCTGAACCAGCTGGATGGCGAAGCCGTGAAGCTGGGGCAAACCCTGGCGGTGAAGCTGATGGCTACCGCCGTGGCGGCCGCCGCGCCGTCGGCCTCGCCGGCCAAGGCTGACAAAGCCGACAAGCCCGAGCAGAAGGAAGTGCGCAAAGAATACGTGGTGCAAAGGGGTGACACCTTGTTCAGCATCGCCCGCAAGTTCAATATCGACCACGACGACCTGAAAAAATGGAACCCCACCCACGCGCTGGCGCGCCTGCAACCGGGTTTCAAGCTCACCCTGTGGACCTCAGGCGTGCGTTGATGAGGTTGTGAAACAGACGACGTAAAAAAACCGCCGCAGGTGCCAACACCTGCGGCGGTTTTTTTACACCAGCGCCTGACGGCGCTGACTGCCCTACACGGCGCAATACGCGCCGATCAATTCACCAGGCCCGCATACGCCAGCCCACCGCTGGCGCGACCCAGCGCGGTAAAAAAGCGCGAGGTATTGCGGATTTCCTGTTGCAAATAATCGCCCCAGGGTTTGGCCCAGGCCGGTTGGCCGCAGGCATCGTACATCAGCTGCCACTGGCTGACCTGTGCTTGCAGCGCTTGCACCGACAAGTCATGGCTCAGGGCCAGGCTGTCGCTGAAGCCAATGCAGGCCAGGCGCTCGCGCTTGCGCTGCCACGGTTTTTCACGGGCGGCTTCGCGCATCACGCGCAGCATCGAATCACCCACGCGGGTATAACAGGTTTGTTGCTGGCGCAGGGCATGCAAGGCGGCTTCATTGCCCAGCGCAACATTGAGGGAGGCTACGGCAGGATAGTCCATGATGCGTCCTTTCCAAATTTGTGCATTGCAACATCACTATACGTGAAACTACGGCAAACAGCAAAAAGCCTGGCCGATTTTTTGTCGGCAATGTCGCTTACACGCAAAAGAAATGTACTTAAAAACCAAATATTTCCACATTGACATCAGGGTTAAGCAGAATCCATGCCAATGGCTAGGCGCAGCGCACCAACCGCCACATGCATATTGCAAAGCAACATAAAGCAGCCACAGCGCTCCCACAATGTGACCATGGTCATCGCCCGGCCCGGCAGGCTTTCCGCCCACGTCAACTTCAGGCCGACAAACTACAAAAAAGCGACGCGCTATTTGGAATAGCGGACAGTTCATGCAACAATACCGCGTTATCCAAACATGCCGCGCACGTCAGCGCCGCGCCCGCTTCGGCGGCGCGGGGAAGCGGGCCACAAGCCCTGCGCCCGGCCAGAACCTGTTTGTCAGCCACAACAGCCGCACAGCCTGCTCAACGCGCGCTGGCCCACCGCCAGCCGCCACACCCCGCCGTTGACAGCGCTTGCGCCGCCGCGCCCCTGGCGCGGACACACAGCAGCCCACGACGCCCGCCGGACGTCGCCGCGCCAATGCGCGCAGCATGGCGACGCCCAAATAGCCGGGCGCGATGGGCCGCGCCGCACAGACATCGAAAAAACTTATTGATTTGAAAGGTTGTTTCATGACCGCACGCACCCCCCTCCACGGTCTGCAAGTCGCCAACGAGCTGCATCGTTTTGTTGAAGAACAGGTGCTGCCCGGCACTGGCGTGAACAGCGAGGCCTTCTGGGCCGGCTTTAGCCAGATTGTCAGCGACCTGGCCCCGAAAAACGCCGCCCTGCTGGCCGAGCGCGACCGCATCCAGGCCGAGATGGACGCCTGGCATCAAGCTCACCCCGGCCCGATTGCCGACATGGCCGCCTACCAGGCCTTCCTGGCGCAAATCGGCTACATCGTGCCGGCGCCGGCCGAGGTGCACGCCACCACCAGCAATGTGGATGACGAACTGGCCGTGCAAGCCGGCCCGCAACTGGTGGTGCCGGTGCTGAACGCCCGTTATGCGCTGAACGCCGCCAACGCCCGCTGGGGCAGCCTGTACGACGCCCTGTACGGCACCGACGCCATCCCGGAAGACGGTGGCGCCGAGAAAGGCGCTGGCTACAACCCGGCGCGCGGCGCCAAGGTGATTGCATTCGCCCGTCAGTTCCTCGACCAATCCGCCCCGCTGGCCGGCGCCAGCCACCAGGACGCCGCTGGCTACGCCATTGTGGACGGCCAACTGGCGGTCAAGCTGGCCAATGGCGGCAGCGCCGCGCTGGCCAACCCGGCCCAACTGGTGGGCTACCAAGGCGACGCCGCCGCCCCCAGCAGCGTGCTGCTGGTGAACAACGGCCTGCACATCGACATCCGCATCGACCGCAGCACCACCATCGGCGCCTCGGATGCCGCTGGCGTGGCCGACGTGGTGCTGGAAGCCGCGCTGTCCACCATTCTTGACCTGGAAGACTCGGTCGCCGCCGTGGACGCCGAAGACAAAGTGCTGGGCTACAGCAACTGGCTGGGCATTCTGCGCGGCACGCTGACCGAAACCTTCAGCAAGGGCGGCAAGGCGCTGACCCGTGGCCTGAACCAGGATCGCGTGTACACCGCCGCCAACGGCCAGGGCGAAGTCACCCTGCACGGCCGCAGCCTGCTGTTTGTGCGCAACGTCGGCCACCTGATGACCAACCCGGCCATCCTGTGGGGCGCAGAAGGCAAGGAAATCCCGGAAGGCATCATGGACGCGGTGATCACCACCACCATCGCCATCCACGACCTCAAGGGCCTGGGCCAATCCGGCCTGAAAAACTCGCGCAAGGGCTCGGTGTACATCGTCAAGCCCAAGATGCACGGCCCGGCCGAAGTGGCCTTTGCCTGCGAACTGTTCAGCCGCGTCGAACAACTGCTGGGCCTGCCGGAAGCCACCGTCAAGCTGGGCATCATGGACGAAGAACGCCGCACCTCGGTCAACCTCAAGGCGTGTATTGCCGCTGCCGCGAACCGTGTGGCCTTCATCAACACCGGCTTCCTCGATCGCACTGGCGACGAAATGCACACCGCCATGCTGGCCGGCCCGATGATGCGCAAGGGCGACATCAAAACCAGCGCCTGGATTGCCGCCTACGAGCGCCGCAACGTGCTGATCGGCCTGCAATGCGGCCTGCGCGGTCGCGCCCAGATCGGCAAGGGCATGTGGGCCATGCCGGATCTGATGGCCGAGATGCTCAAGCAGAAGATCGGCCACCCCAAGGCCGGTGCCAACACCGCCTGGACCCCGAGCCCCACTGCCGCCACCCTGCACGCCCTGCACTACCATCAAGTGCTGGTGGCTGACGTGCAAAAAGCCATCGAAGCCAGCGGCGACGCCGACAACGCCGACGTCACCGCCAAACTGCTGGCCGACCTGCTGACCATCCCGGTGGTCGCCGAAGCCCAGTGGAGCGACGCTGAAAAGCAGCAAGAAATCGACAACAACATCCAGGGCATTCTGGGTTACGTGGTGCGCTGGGTCGATCAAGGCGTGGGCTGCTCCAAAGTGCCGGACATCAACGACATCGGCCTGATGGAAGACCGCGCCACCCTGCGCATCTCCAGCCAGCACGTCGCCAACTGGCTGCACCACGGCGTGGTGACCGAAGCGCAAGTGCGCGAGAGCTTCGCCCGCATGGCCGCCAAGGTGGACGGCCAGAACGCTGGCGATCCGGCGTACCAAAGCCTGGTGGCCAACCCGGACGGCGCCGCCTACCAAGCCGCGCTGGAACTGGTGTTCAAGGGCAAGGAACAGCCGAGCGGCTACACTGAGCCGCTGCTGCATGCCTGGCGGTTGAAGGTGAAGGCGGCTTGAGCTTGCCACGCTGACTGAGCGGCCGCTGTGGGTTTGAGCTGCGGCGGTGAAGCCAAACAAAAAGCGCCGAAGTGGCGCTTTTTGTTTTTAGAACCGCTCACCAAACCTTCCTGACCTTAATTGCCGTTGTCTGCGGTCGTGCGCCTGACCAGGATCGCTGTGCTGGGTGTTGTGAGCGGCGCTTATGGCCTGTGACGCGCGCTCACTTCCCCAATCGTGCTTTTTCCCCCGCCACCGCCGCTTCCCGCGCTGCGTCCACCGCCTTGGCAATGTCCGCCGGATTGCTGCATTGGCGGGCGATGGCGCCGGCGTCCACGCTTTGCGCGGCTGTAAGCAGGGCGGCCAGGTAGTCGGCTTGCGGGTAGGGGCTGTCGGCAAAGCCCAGGCGGCCACGGGCGTCGGCGCGGCAGGCGGCCAGCAGTTGGGCAAAGCGCGCAGGGCGGCGCAGGGCGTCGGCGCGTTTGAACAGTTTCAGCACGGTGTCGGCGCGCAGTTCGTGGGCGCGGTGCACCAGGGTGTGTTCGGCGCACATCAGCAGGGCCAGTTCGCGGCATTCCACTGGCGCGCGCAGGCGTTCGCACAGGGCTTTGAGTGGGGCGAGGCCGCGTTGTTCGTGCATCAGGTGGCGGGGCAGCACGTCGGCCGGGGTGAGCGCCTTGCCCAGGTCGTGGGTGAGGGCGGCAAAGCGCACGGGCAGCGGCTGGTTTTCTTGCGCGGCGTAGTCCAGCACCATCAGGGTGTGCACGCCGCAGTCGATTTCCGGGTGGTAGTCGGCGCGTTGCGGCACGCCCCACAGCGCGTTGATTTCCGGGGCGATGCGCGCCAGCGCGCCGCAGTCGCGCAGCACGGTGAACATGGCTGAGGGCGTGGTTTCCATCAGGCCCTTGGCCAGTTCTTGCCACACCCGCTCGGCCACCAGCGCATCCACTTCGCCGTCGGCGACCATCTGTTGCATCAGCGCGCGGGTTTCCGCCGCCACGGCAAAGCCATAGCGGGCGGCAAAGCGCGCCAGGCGCAAGATGCGCACCGGGTCTTCGGCAAAGGCGGGGCTGACGTGGCGCAGCAGGCCGGCGCGCAGGTCGTCCTGGCCGTGGTAGGGGTCGATGATGTCGCCGTCGGCGGTTTGCGCCATGGCGTTGATGGTCAGGTCGCGGCGGGCGAGGTCTTCTTCCAGGGTGACGTCGGGCGCGGCGTGGCAGACAAAGCCATGGTAGCCCTTGGCGGTTTTGCGTTCGGTGCGCGCCAGCGCGTATTCCTCGTGGGTGCGCGGGTGCAAAAACACCGGAAAATCCCGCCCCACCGGCTTGAAGCCGGCGGCCAGCATGGCCTCGGGCGTGGCTCCCACCACCACCCAGTCCCGATCCGGGGCCGGGCGGCCCAACAGGCGGTCGCGCACGGCGCCGCCCACCATATAACACGTAAAGTTCATGCCTGCCGTTTCAGCGCCGCGCCAGACGGCGGAAGCTGTCGTAACGCGCGCGCGGGGTGTTGCCGGCCAGCCAGCCCGGCGCAATGCTGGTCAGCGCGGCGGGAGCAAAGCCAAAGGTTGCCGAGGGAAAGCCCTGCGCGCTGACATTGTCGTGGCGCAGCGAGCGCACATTATCGCGCGACATCGGCGGCTTGGGCAGCCTTTCCATCAGCGCCGCCTGCGCCATGGCCAGCCCTTCCGGCAGGCCAAACACTAGGCGCGGGTGGCCGGTGAGCTGGCCGACATAGCGCACCAGCTCGGCCAGGGTGAAGGTTTCCGGGCCGGCCAGCTCATAGCGCTGGCCGTGGGTGTCGGCGCGGTCCAGGCAGTCGGCCAGCACATGGGCGACGTCTTCCACCCACACCGGCTGAAAGCGCGTGCCGGCGCCGGCCAGCGGCAGGCAGGGGGCCACGGCCAGCAGGTCGGCAAACAGGTTCAAAAAGCTGTCGCCCCGACCAAAAATCACCGAGGGGCGAACAATGGTCCAATCCAGCCCGCTGGCCATCAGCGCGGCTTCGCCCTTGGCCTTGGTTTGCTGATAATCCGAGGCGGCGTCCACCGCCGCGCCCAGCGCGCCCACCAGCACCAGCCGGCGCACGCCCTGGCGCTGGCAGGCGGCGATCACGTCTTGCAGCAGCCCGACATGGGCGCGCTCAAAGTCTTGCCGGCTGCCGTGCAAAATCCCCACCAGATACACCGCCGCGTCCTGCCCGGCCAGGAGCGCATCCAGCGATTCGGCGCCGCCTTCGTGCAGGCTGACGCCCGGCAAGGTGGCCAGCGCCTTGCAGCGCTCGCGCCGACGGGTGAGCACGCGCACCTGGCGCTGACGGCGCACCAGCCATTCGATTAAATGCGTGCCGACAAAACCTGTGCCGCCAATCAGGGCGATGTGTTGCGGACCAGAAGACATAAAGCACTCCAAAAAAACCGCGTAACGAGAGCTTCATGATAGCAAGGAATTGTGACTGTCACAGCCAATCGGCTGAGCACTGCGCACAAAACCTGCCGGGTGTGCTTGCATGGTGCCGGTATGGTCCGGGGTGAAACAGCGCGCTCAGCGCCCCGCCTCCAGCGTGCGCACGGTGTCGCCCAAATCCGCCATCAGCTTGTCCAGCCGGCGGGTAGCGCCAGCGATGATTTCGGTTTCGGCCGACAGGCTTTGCGTGGATTGGCCGATTTCTTCGATGTCGCGGGTGAACTCGCGGAATCCTTCGGTTTGCGAGCGGCCGGATTCTGACACTTTGGCCAGCACGCGCGACAGATTGCGTGTGCCGCCGATAATCGCCGCCAGGCTATCCTGCGCGCTGCGGGCGTGGCTGGCGCCGTGGGTCATTTTTTCGTTGCCGTCGCGCATCGCCACCAGGGCGTGGTTGGTGCCGCTGACAATCAGGGTGACTTTGTGGTCGATGTCCTTGGTGGCTTGCTGGGTGCGTTCGGCCAGCTTGCGCACTTCGTCGGCCACCACGGCAAAGCCGCGCCCGGCTTCGCCCGCGCGGGCGGCCTCAATCGCCGCGTTCAAGGCCAGGAGGTTGGTCTGGTCGGCAATCTCGGCAATCATCTGGGCAATGCCGCTGACTTCGCTGCTGCGCCGGCCAAGCTCTTCCATTTGCGCTGCCGCACGGCCAATCACCTCGCTGGCCTCGGTCAGCCGGCGCATGGCGCTGTCCATCACCTCGCCGCCGTCGCCGGCCTGGCTTTCCGCCTCGCGCGAAACATTGGCCGCCTGGCTGGAGGCGTCGGCGTTTTTGCGCGTCATGGCGTCCATCTCCTGCACGGCGCTGACCATATCGTGGGTGCGGCGGGTTTGCTGGTTCATGGTGGTGGCCATCATGTGCGCGGAATCGGCGATTTCCTTGCTTTCGCGGCTGGCGGCGCGGATTGAGCGGGTGACTTGCTCCAGCATGCGCGCCAGGCTGGCGTGCGAGCGCTCGGCTTCTTCGCGGGCTTGCTCCAGCTTGGTGAAGCCCCGGCTCTTGGCGCCTTCAAAAGCCAGCACCAGCGCCAGCACGACAATGGTCAGGCCAATCAGTGATTTGGCTTGCAGGCTAGGCAAGGCCTCGTGCGGAATCGGCGACACCGGCAGCCAGCCGGGTTGATCGTGCGCCAGCAGAAATAAACCAATGGCGGCAAAGGTGAGCACGCTCCACACATAGCCGGCGCGACGGCCCGAGACAAACACCGCCGCCACCGGGATGCAGGCATACCAGATGATCGAGGTGGACATGATGCCGTTGTTGACATACACCATCCAGCTGACCATGCCAAACATCACCGTGGTGACGTATTCCGCCGCCAGCCACACCCGGCCGGTGAGTTTGAGCAGGGCGATGGCCAGCACCATGCCCACGCCGCCCAGCACAATGCCGTGCGCCATCGGGTAGTGGTGCAGCTTGTAATAAGACAAGGCAAACAGCGGCGCCAGGCCGCCGGCCAGCAGCGCCACCATGATCACGGTGCGCGCCTGGATGGCTTCGTCTTGTTCGAGTGTGTCCGGGAGCAAACGCTCCAGCATGGATTTGGCCGCCATGTTTCCCCTCTTTCCTCGCGGTGGTGCAGTCGCGTGCTTGTGCGCGACGGTCTGGTGTGTGGCTGCACAGCGCATGCTGTTGAGAATTTTTTGCGTTGCAATACAAGTCACTGCACGCAATCATGCGTCTGTTTGGCGAGGGGATTATGCCCCTTTTTTTCAGCAAATCAAACGGGTGTTTGAGTTATTTTGTTGTTGCACTGCGATGGATTGGCCAAATCCGCCACACTGTGGCGCGTGTCGCCAGCACCACAAGCAGCGGGCCAAATCGGCCTGAGTCAATTTTTTCTGCAAGAACCGCTTGCCAAAACTGAAAACCATGTCTAAGATACGCATCTCTTTTGGAGAGATGCCGGAGCGGCTAAACGGCCCTGACTCGAAATCAGTGGGGGACGCAAGTCCCACTAGGGTTCGAATCCCTATCTCTCCGCCAGCATCACCGCAAAAGCCCTTGATTTTTCAAGGGCTTTTGCTTTTTGTGCGCCACGTCCCGCTTAGGCTGGCCTTCGCACCTGGCGCGCTGCTTATCGAAATCAGTCGCCGCCCGGCGGCCAAAGGACTCGCCATGCTCAGCTACCGTCACGCCTTCCATGCCGGCAACCACGCCGATGTGCTCAAGCACTGGGTGGAAATCCTGCTGCTGGATCACCTGGGCCGCAAAGACAAACCTTATTGGTATATCGACACCCACGCCGGCGCTGGCGCCTATGCGCTGGACAGCGCCTACGCCAGCAAAAACGCCGAATACAATACTGGCATCGGCCGGCTGTGGACGCGCGACGACCTGCCGCCCTCGCTGGCCGACTATGTGGCGCTGGTGAAAACCTTCAATCCCGATGGCCAACTGCGCGCCTACCCCGGTTCGCCGATGGTGGCGCAGCGCCGGCTGCGCGCCAGCGACCGCATGCGCCTGTTCGAGCTGCACAGCACCGACCACGGCCTGCTGGCGGAAAACTTCGCCCACGCCCAGCGGCAAACACGCATTGAGCACGCCGACGGCTTTGATGGCGTAAAAGCCATCCTGCCGCCGCCGCCGCGCCGCGCGCTGATGCTGATCGACCCCCCTTATGAGGATAAGCGCGACTACGCCCGCGTGCTGACCTGCCTGAAAGAATCGTTCAAGCGCTTTGCCACCGGCTGCTATGCGGTGTGGTATCCGCAATTGCAACGACTGGAATCGCGCGACCTGCCGGAAAAACTCAAGCTCTTGGGCGAGATGGATTGGCTGCACGTCAGCCTGTCGGTGCAAACCCCGTCGGCCGACGGCTTTGGCATGCACGGCAGCGGCATGTTTGTGCTGAATCCGCCGTGGACGCTGCCGGAAGTGTTAAAAGCCGAGCTGCCGTATCTGGTCAAGGCGCTGGGGCAGGATGCCGGCGCGCGCTACACGCTGGACTGGCGGATTCGCTAACAGTCACCAACTAAACTCAGCGCTGCGCGCCTGGCATGCAGCCGCAGACAATACCAGCAGTACGGCAAGACCGGGTAACCATGCATGGCGGATTTGGCGGGCAAAGCCTTGCGCCGTGCCTTGCCGGTGTAGCCAGATGCGCGGCGCCAAGTTGGACGTCACGCCGATGTACAGCGTGCCGTTGCCTTGGCTGGCCAGGATAGACACCGCTGGCGCGCGTCTACTCATCGGCCGAGGTGTCGCGCCACCCACGCTTGCCCCAGGCTGACGCCGCCGTCGTTGGGCGGCAGTTCAATGGCCAGCAGCGGGGTGAGGCCGGCGGCGGTGAGTTGGGCGCATAGTGCGTCCAGCAGGGTGAGGTTCAGGCAGACGCCGCCGGCCAGCGCGATGTGGCGCACGCCTTGGCGCTGGCTGGCAGCATGCGCCCAGTGGGCCAGCGCCGCCGCCAGGTTGGCGTGCCACAGCGCGGCGCTGGCGTGGGCGTCGTTGAGGGCGCTGATGCGCGCCAGCAGCGGGCGCAGGTCCAGCTCGGATGCGTCATCGGCCAGCCGCCACAGCGCCGGATCAGGCGCGGGCCAGGGGCCTTGGGCGTGGGCTTCCAGTTTTTGCGCGGCTTCGCTTTCGTAGCTTTGTTCGGCGCAGACGCCGGCCAGCGCGGCCACGGCGTCGAAGGCGCGGCCCAGGCTGCTGGTGGGCGGGCAGTTGACGCCGCGCGCCAGCATGGCGGCCACCGCCGCCGCGCCAGGGTGCATCGCCAGCCGGGCGGCGATGTCGGCTTCGCGGTGGCCCAGCGCCGCCAGCGCGCTGGCGGCCATGCGCCAGGGTTGGCGGGCGGCGATGTCGCCCCCGGGCAAGGCCAGCGGGCGCAGCCGGCCCAGGCGCTGGCAGTCGGCGCCGCGCACGCGCAGCAGCTCGCCGCCCCAGGCGCCGCCATCGTCGCCCAGGCCAAAACCATCCAGCGCCAGGCCCAGCACTGGCTGCTCAGCCGGCCAGTGGTGTTCGGCCAGCACAGCGGCCAGGTGGGCGTGATGGTGTTGCACCGGGGCCAGCTCGGCGTCAAAGCGCAGGGCCAATTCAGCGGCCAGCCGCGACGACAGTGCGTCCGGGTGGCGGTCGTGGGCGATGCGCGTGGGTTGCGCGCCGGTCAGCGTCAGCCAGTGACGTACGGCGTCTTCCAACACGTCCCAGCTGTCCGGGTGATCCAGGTCGCCCAGATGCTGCGAGGTGTGCCAACCACTGCCGCTGGCCACGGTGAGGGTGTTTTTCAGCTGTGCGCCCAAGGCCAGCACCGGCTCGCCAGGCGCAGCAGCCAGCGGCGTCGGCGTGCGGCCCCGGGCGCGGCGCACCCACACCTGACGCGCGCCGCGCACCGCCAGCACGCTGTCGTCACAGCGGGCGACAATCTCGCGGTCGTGCAGCAAAATAAAATCCGCCAGCCCGGCCAGGTCGCGCAGCGCCTGGGCGTTGTCGGTAATCAACGGCGCGCCGCTGAGGTTGGCGCTGGTGAACACCAGCCGCAGCGGGTGCGGCTGCGTCAGCCAGTCCACCCCGCTGGGGCGGCCGGCGGCTTCGTGAAACAGCAGGTAATGCAATGGCGACATCGGCAGCACCGCGCCTACCCGGCTGACGCCGGGGGCAATGCCCGGCCAGAGGGCGTCCAGCCCGGCGCGCGCCGGGCTGAGCACCACCGGACGGCTGGGGTCGTTCAGCCAGCGCGCCGCCAGCGGGGCGATGTCGGCCACGTCGGCCAATGAATCAGCATTGAGCGCCATCACCGCCAGCGGCTTGGCCGGCCGGCGCTTGCGCGCGCGCAGCATGGCCACCGCCTGCGGCTGGTCGGCGTCGCACACCAGATGAAAACCGCCCACGCCCTTGATGGCGATAATCTGCCCGGCGCGCAGCAAGGCCACGGTGTGCGACAGCGCATCGCCAGCCACCGGGCTGCCGTTCAGGTCGCACAGGCTGAGCCGGGGGCCGCAGTGCGGGCAGGCAATCGGCTCGGCATGAAAACGCCGGTCAGCCGGCTGGCGGTATTCGCCGGCGCAGTCGGCGCACAGGGCAAAGCCGGCCAGGCTGGTGTGGGCGCGGTCATACGGCAGCCGGCGGCTGACGCTAAAGCGCGGGCCACAGTCGGTGCAATTGATAAACGGATGCCGCCAGCGGCGGTTGCTGGGGTCGAACAGCTCGGCCAGGCAGGCCGGGCACGGGGCCAAATCCGGCGGCAGGCGCGCGCCGCCGCCTGCGCCGGGCTGGCTGTCGATCACGGCAAACCCCGTTTCTCCCTGACACGGCTGCACGCTGAGTTCAGCATGGTCCACCTGCGCCAGCGGCGGCAGCGCAGCAGGCAGCGCCGCCAGCCAGGCGTGCAGATCGGCGCGCGCGCCTTCCAGCTCGATGCATGCGCCGTCGCCGTCATTGCGCACCCAGCCGGCCAGCGGCCAGCGCTGGCTGAGCCGCCAGATCGCCGGGCGCAAACCCACGCCCTGCACCCCGCCCAGCAAGCGCAGCCGCAGCCGCGCCGGATCGGGCAGCGCCGGGCAGGCCGGCAGCCAGGCCATCACAGCCCCTGCGCGGCCAGTTGCGCTTCCAGCGCGGCAATGCGCGCCTTCAGCTCGGACACCGTGTGCTGGCCCGCCTGAATCACCTCGCCGCGCCGCGCCGCCAGCCACGCCAGCCAGGCGTCCATGCCCTCGCCCGTGCGCGCCGACAATTGCAGCACTTCAATGGCCGGATTCACCCGGCGGGCGTAATCAATGCAGGCGGCCACGTCAAAATCCAGATGCGGCAGCAGGTCGATCTTGTTCAAAATCATCAACCGGGCGGCGGCAAACATATCCGGGTATTTCAACGGCTTATCTTCGCCCTCGGTCACCGACAAAATCGCCACCTTGGCGGTTTCCCCCAGATCAAACGCCGCTGGGCACACCAGATTGCCGACGTTTTCAATAAACAACACGCCCTGCTCATCCAGCGGCAAACGTTGCAGCGCCTCGCCCACCATATGCCCATCCAGATGACAGCCCTTGCCGGTGTTGATCTGCACCGCCGGCGCACCCGCCGCGCGAATGCGCTCGGCGTCGTGGCTGGTTTGCTGATCGCCCTCAATCACCGCCACCGGCATCTGCGGCAACAAACGCGCCACCGTCGCTGCCAGCAAGGTGGTCTTGCCCGAACCGGGGCTGGACACCAGATTCAGCGCCAACACACTGCGCTCCTCCAGCCAATCGCGGTTGCGCTGGGCGTATTGGTCGTTTTTGGACAGGATATCTTGCTCAATCTTCACCATCCGCGCCTGACTCAAGCCCGGCGCATGCGCCCGCGCCGGCCCCGCGCCATAATCCAACGCCCCTTCACTGGCCGACACAGGCGACGGCGCAGCGGCGGCAGCCGGCGCAGCCGCCGGCTTGCGGCCCAAGGCGCGATAATTGAAATGACCGGGCGCCTGCCCGTCGATATGGACCTGATCCGGGCCACAGCCACATACCGTACACATAAGGTTCTCCTTGTCGGCCCTGCTCCGGCCTGCCTGTTGCTATCCGCGCCGACCACGACGCGCATCCTGCTTGCCCACTGATCGCGGCAAGTATTGTTATTTTTTATGGACTGCTTTTAAAACCAAAAATCAAACAAAATCAAAAACCTGGATTCCCGCCTGCGCGGGAATGACGGGGAGACGCAGCGGTAAGATATTAAACGAGCGCAAGACATTTAAATTGCCAAGCATTAAATAAAACACCTGCAACACCAAGCAAGCCAACTATTCAAGCACCGCCCGTCGCGCCTAGCCGATTTACCCCCCGTGTGGCGCGCTGAGCATCGCAGCCGGACAGGGAGGTGTCCGCCACGGCTAAGCGGCGGCGTAGCCGACGCGCCATTCCGTGGCGGCCCTGGCCGGCGAGAAGCGCAAGGCGCCCGAAGCCGCAGGCGCAGGGCGCGACGCCCGGGTCGCCTTTCTTTCCCCTATTTCTTTGGCGAGACAAAGAAATAGGGTCGGGTGTGGGGTGAAACCCCGCCCAAAATCAACCCCAGCCCCTCTGCGCGCAGCGCAGCCAACCCACCCCCGACCTACAATCTCACTCCACCTCCAACTCCGCCACCCGCAACGCATCTCCGCCACTCACCTGCAACTGATGACTGCCGCACAGCGGGCAACCACTCACCCGATCCCGCACCTCCACCGCCTGCGAACACGCCAGACACCACCCCTGCGCCGGCTGGCGGCGGATATGCACCTGTGCGCCTTCCATCAAGCTCTCGCGCATCACCACATCCAGACTAAACGTCAGCGCCTCGACCTCCACCCCGGCCAGCTCGCCAATCTCCAGCCAAATCGCCTTCACCCGGCTGAACCCCTCCGCCTCGGCGTGGCTTTCCACCAGGCTGACAATGCTTTCCGCCAAGGACATCTCATGCATATTGACGGCTATCCCTGATCATCAATTGATACTCCACACACGGATCCAGCCACAGCGCGGCGCGGCGGGCGGCGGCTTCGGCCTGCTCGGGCAACACGCGGTCCAGCGCCGCCGCCCAGGCCCCTTGCGGATGAAAATTCCAGGCGGTGGGCGGCAGGATGCGCCAGTCGGCCACCTGGCCGTGGGCGTCCACCGCCACCGCGTGCAGCAACAGGCCGCGCGCGGTGTCCACCGCCGCCACCGCCCGCTGCGGGTCCAGCGCCACCGCACGCGCCTGATAGCCGGCGCGGCCCTGGCTCAGCCGCACCAGCTCAATCAGCCGCGCCAGCATGCGCGCGGCCGGCCAGTATTCGGCGGCAAACAGGCTGGCCACCCAGTTGGCCTGGCGCGCCAGCGGGCCGGTTTCAGCCGGGCTGCCCACCCAACTGGGGGTTTGGGCAAATTGATCGTCGTCCAGCAGCTCACGGCCCAGCGCGGCCAGCTCGCCTTCGCTCGGAAAACTCAGCAAGGGCATGCCGCCGCAGGATTCGGCCATCAGATCCGCCAGCCGCCAGGCGTATTGGGTGTGGCGCTGGCGCGCCCAGGCCAGCCAGCCGTGATAGCCGCGCGCCAGCCAGTCGGCGCAGGGTTCGCCCAGCACATAGTCTTGCAGCGCCTGGCCCAGCGCGGCGGGCTGGGCGCGCACGGCGGCGACAAAGTCGGCGTCCGGGCTGTCGCCGCAGGCCAGCGGCCAATCCAGCGCCACCCGGCGCAGGATGTCCTGGCGGGCTTCGGC
This sequence comes from Rivihabitans pingtungensis, assembly GCF_003201855.1. Taxonomy (GTDB): domain Bacteria; phylum Pseudomonadota; class Gammaproteobacteria; order Burkholderiales; family Aquaspirillaceae; genus Rivihabitans; species Rivihabitans pingtungensis. Next base: position 272,458 of record NZ_QJKI01000001.1, read on the forward strand.
TTCCAGCTCGGCCAGCGCCTCGGGGCGGGGCGCCGCCGGGCCGTGCAGCGCCTGGGCGGCCAGGTCGGCGGCCAGCGCGTGGGCGCGGCGGCACACGGCAAACAGCGGCGCCAACCGGGCGGCGGCGTCAGCGGGGGCAGCGCCGGCCAGCAGGCGGGCGGCCAGCGGCGGGCGGGAGAATTCGCTATGGCAATGGGTGACGGCGGCGCCGTCGTGGGTCAGCGTCAGGGTCAGGCGGCCAGCCAGGTGTTCAAGGGTCATGCGCGCAATCCAAACAGCCGCCGCCGCGACAAATCCGGCGCGGGCGCGGCTGGAAACAGCAGGTTCATCACTTCCTCGGCCGTGGCCCGCGCTGCGTCCTGATGGGCAAATTGCCACATCGGCGAAAACAGCGAAGCTTGGCGGTAATGGCCGAGCGCCGGCTCGAAAGCGCCATGGAAATCCACCGCGCCATCGGGCAGGGTCAGGCTGTCCACCGCGTGCGCGCCCAGCGGCGCAAACGGGGTGACCCCGGCCAGCGCCAGCAGATTCATGCTCCACGGGGTGATCAGCACGCCCAGCCAGCTATCCTGCCACAAGCGAAAGCCCACCGTCTCCACTGTCAGCGCCGGATTGAGCAAGGGCACGTCGGCCATGCGCTCGGCCTGGATGCGGCTGAACACCTCGCGCAGACGGGCGGAAGGATTGCCGTGATGGATCATTCCAGCACCATGAACTGGTCACGCGCGCCGTCGCACACCGGGCATTTCCAGTGCGCCGGCAGCTCGGCAAACGGCGTGCCGGGCGGAATCTGCCAGACATCGTCACCCAGCGCCGGGTCGTACACCCACCAGCAGATTTTGCATTCCAGCCGGGCGTCGGCCGGCAGTCGGCCGGCGTCGCCCAGGTAGCTGCCTTCAAACATGGTCAAACGCTCCGCACAGCCAGTGGTGCGCCTCGCCCAGCCGCTCGGCAGAATCGGCGATGTCCTCGCCGTCGGCCAGCGTCACATCGGGGATGCGGGTGATTTCCAGGGTGTCCAGCAGCAGGGTGTTCATGGTGTTGAAATACTGCACCCGCCAGACATGGGTCAGCGCGGTGGCCAGCACCCGGCATTTGCCATAGCCGCGCGAAAAAATCCCCACCGCGCCTTCGCCGACCAACTCGGTGATCCAGGCCAGGTCATCCGGGGTGACCGGCAGCAGGGTGAAGTTGATCACATGCGGGCTGTCCAGCGCCTGGCGCTGGCGGGCCAGCAGCTCGGCGCCGATGGGCGCGGCGTTCATCAGCGTGGCTGGCATTGGCGGCAGCGCGTCCAGCCAGCGGCTGGCGGCCTGGGCGCGCTCGATCAGCAGCTCGGGAATGGGGGCCACTTCCACGCTGTCGCCGGTTTGCTGGCCATTGGCGTCAAAGCGGCACACCCGCCACACCCCGGCAAACACCGATTCCTGAATGCGCGCCTCGCCGCCGTCGGCCAGCAGCGCCTTGGCGCTGACTTCGCCCTCGCCCAGCACCTGATTCACCAGCGCCAGCTCTTCGCTGTTCAGCCCGGCCAGCTCGCGCACGCAGCGCTCGCCCGGCTGCCAGCGCGCCGCCAGCGCGGCCAACTGGCCAATCAATTCAATGGCGCGGCCCAGGTGGCTGACGTCTTCCGAACTGGGCAGCGCCGGCATGATAAAGCTCTCGACTTCGCCGGGCAGCGGCATATAGGCCAAATCCGGGTCTTCCGGTTGCGAGCCCGCGCCCAGGGCCACCACAGGCAGAGGAAACGGTTTCATGCGCAGCCTCCTGCATTCGGGCCGGCCACCTTGATGCCGATGCTGGGCGCGCGGCCCACCGGGCGGGCGCGCATCTCGTGGACTTCGTGCAGGTATTCGCCCCAGCTGCGCAGGCCGGCCATCACGCCGACATAGCCGCCATCGCGCAAAAACAAAAACGCCGGGTATTTCATCACCCCGTAGCGCGTTTGCAACTCGGCGTTGCCGGCGGGATCGACCACACAGGGGGTGAGCGGCAGACCGCTGTCTTTCAGCAGCTCGGGCAAAATCACCGCCGCGTCGGCCACTTCCGGCAGCTTGGTGGGGTCGTCCACACAGAACGCCACCACTTCGCCGTGCTGGCGAGCAAAATCGGCCAGCGCATCCACGCTGAGCAGCGGCCAGCCGCGCGCGCTCAGGCGCGACAACAAAGCCGGCAGGGCGGCAGAAACAGAAACAGGGGCAGTCACGCAGCGGACTCCTTGGCGGGCAGTAAAAATTCGGGCAATTGCGGTTCGCGGTTGATCAAATCGGCAAAGTGCGCGTCCAGATCGTGTTCGCCGTCCAGCGCGGCGGCCACCGCCGCCAGCGCGGACTGAATCTGCGCGGCGGTCTGTTCGTCGATCACCTCGCGCGCCGCGCCTAAAAAGGTCAGCAGCCAGTCGCCCGGCTGCGGCGCGGCAATCAGGCCGATGTCGATCAGCGCTTCGCCGCCGCTGGCGTCGCGGCACCACACGGCAAACGGGGATTCCAGCCGCAAGACTTGCATTGGCACACCCACACACATGGCTTAGCCCTCCCCTTGCGCCAGCACGCGCGCATCGCCCACCCGACAGGCGGCCTCGGCGCTGGGCCGGCCGGCTTCGTAGGGCAACAGCGCCAGGCTGGCGTCGTGCAGGCCGTCGGCGGCCGGCGCCTGGCGTGCGGCGGGATACACGCCCCAGCCGGCCAGGATGTCCAGCGCGCGCGCCAGCGCCAGCGGCAACTGCGCGCGCACCGGCGCAGTCAGGCTGCCGCCGTAGTCTTCCAGCTCCACCGGCTGCACGCCCACCAGCGCCAGCCGGCACGGCGACTGACCAGACAACTCGGCCAGCGCCAGCACCTCGGCAAAGCCGGTTTGGTGCAAGCTCATTTTTTTGGCGGTGAGATAGGCCGGCACGGCATCGTCGGCAAACACCGCCAGCTCGCCCGGCGCCAGACCGGCGTCGATGGCGTCCAGAATCAGCAAATGGCTGGCCGCCTGCACAATCGGCAATAGCGCCAGCCCCTGAGTGCCGCCATCCACCAGCTCGACCTCGGCCGGCCACTGCCAACCCGCGTGCAGCGCCTCTACCGCGCGCACGCCAAAGCCCTCGTCGGCCCACAGCAGGTTGCCGATGCCCAGAATGACAATATGAGAAGAATCCGCCATGTGCACAGGCCCAGACGTGTTACAGATGGCGTAACACAGACACAAAGCGTGCCATGGCCGGTTAAAGCAGGAGAATGGGAATTGTGGCGTGAAATCAGGCCACTGGCGGAACAGAAAGGGAAAGCCTGAGGATTTTTGCGGTTATGTGCTTTGCGGTTTATCAGCCAACTGCAAGACAGATAACCACTTGCCAGCAGGATAATCTGGCATCACACCATCTCGGCGGGGTGCGACCATGCCGTCACCCCGCTGCGTGAAGGCTGGCCGAGCGGCCAGCCGGGATTATTTTTTCTTGCCGCTGTCGCCCTGGCTGCCAATCACGCCGCCCACCACCGCGCCACCCACGGTGCCCACCGTGCTGCCGCCGGTCAAGACCGAGCCGGCCACGCCGCCCACGGCAGCGCCAATGGCGGTGTTGCGCTGGCGTTTGTTCATGTCGGCGCAGCCCGTCAGGCTGGCGGTCAGCAACAGGGCACACACCCCGATACTCAGCATGCGATTCATCGAACATCCTTTCCCGGCGTCGCGCGCCGTTTATCAAAGCCACAAATAGGGCCGCGCCATCGGGCAAAAAGTTCCGACGGCCTCCCTTTGTGCGGCGAATGGTTTTACACTGGCGGCTGTTTTGCGTCCAGCCAAATAAAGGACTGTTGTGTACTTCGAGCATGTTATCCAGGTGAACGACCTGAACAACCCCATGGCCACCACCCTCTCGCGCCAGGTGCTATGGCGTGGCCTGGTGCGCCGCGCCGAGCGGCCGCAGGATTTTCTGCCCGACCTGGCTCACGGCGACATCATCGCCCGTGGCGAAGACTGGTTCGACCGCGTCGTGCGCCTGGGCACCCTGCACGTGCGCGACCGCGTGACCCTGCAAGCCGAACACAGCCTGCGCCACGACACCGCCGCCGGCGATGGCTACCCGGCCAGCACGCTGACCATCAGCATTGAAGAACCCGAACCCTTGTCGCTGTTTGTGCGCTTTGTGTATCAATCCACCCTGCCCGAGCACACCCCGCCAGGCAGCGAAGTGGATTACGTGGCCTACCTGAAATCCGCCTATCAGCAAATGGACACCGAAGCCATCGCCACCCTGCGCCAACTAGCCGAAGCCGGCGAACTGGATTGACCCTTCACCCCGCAAGGATTGCCACGATGAATGTTCGCCTGTGCGCGCCGCTGCTGGCGGCGCTAAGCCTATCCCCACTCGCCCTGGCCGACACCCCCGCGCAACGCTGCCAGGATTTGCTGGAAAGCGGCATGCGCATGGCCGGCTGGGAACAACACTGCCAATTTAACGCCGGCGTCGCCCCCGCCCTGCGCGCCGCCTATATGCAAGCCGGCTGCCCCGGCATCATCAAGGACGACACGGTAGACCGCACCGTGCGCCAACTGGACGCCGAACTGAACGGGCAAATCCAGCGCGCCGGCAGCGAAGCGGCGTTTTGCACGGCCGTGCGACCGGCGTATGAGGATATTGTGGGGGCGATGCCGAGGGGGAGGTAGGGAGCATTGTAGGAATGGGGGCGAACAACGGCGAGCAAACAAATGTTGATTGAGATGATCGGGTGGCATTTGGGTAGAATGCGATCAAGAGACTCAAGGCTTGCTAATTTTTAGCATTGGCATAAAATATGCTATGATGATTGTTTAAATTGTACAAGTGAACCCTGTTTATAGATTAAAATCTAAGATAAGTGTATTTGCACAGCCTGGCCAGAGAGATTAAAATGTAAATATCATAAATTTTAACAGCAAATTCGCCAAGCCTATCGATACCTGCCTTGCTAAAACACTTGGTCCTGGAGTGCCTAATTCCTGGTTATATTCTATCGTACCAAAAAGAAAGCTGGGCTTGCCCACATATGGGCTTACCCACATAACTTTTTAATTCAAAAAAGCAGTGCCCCCCTTTTGTTTTATTTTTCTGGTAGCTTATATGTCTAGATTATCTGCTTGTACAATGATTGCATGGAGCATTGGAGCCCTCCTGATTTTTTCTATTTTTTCAAGTGCAATTGGCTTAAAAAGCCCCTTGCTCGTTTTAAATGAAAACCAAGTTCTTTACTTGTTCTCAACATCCGCTCAAGTAATTGCCGCGATTTATGGTCTAACACTCACCGGATTTCTTTTCTTTCGAAATGAATTGACCCGCGAAGTTACGGAAGATGAAACTCTCGCTGAAGCAATTGATCAACTCAAGTCTCGATACTTTGTGCTACTTGTATTTATAAGCATATTGGTTTTTTTAATGCTTGCCTTGGCAAATATTATTATTTCCTATGAGGCATCGCCTTATACAAATCAGACTACAATTCTAATCAATATCGGGCAATCCACATTTGTTGTTTCATTTCTTGCTATTGTGCTATTCATCTTCGATGTCGTTGCGCCTCAACGTATCGAAAGTGCCAGTAGAAACATCCAGGACCAATTAGACCCAAAACAAGCCAATGAAAAACCGGGCGACATAAGCGAATTTCTTCGCAATTATAATGAAATCGAAATTTTGCTCAATGAGGCTGGCAAGTCTTATCTATCGACCACCGCTGAATTCAAGAGATCGCACAGGGTATCAAATATACGCTTAGCTGAAATGCTATTTCGCAATGAGCAAATTGACTCAGCCCTCTATCAACAACTTCGAGAGCTCATAACTCTTCGAAATGTAATTATTCACGGAGCTGAGCCAGTCGTTAGTAAAGCGCTCGTTAAAAACTCTGCTGAGGTACTTTGTAAATTAAAAGCGGTGGTTGGTAACTAATAATAGACAAGGCTAAAAATGGCGATTTACTCAAAGCAGTTAATTCACGGCCAGAGTATTTTTTGAGATATTCTGTGGTATTAAAATTCAACCCCTACGGAGAACCGGAAACCTTATCCATCCGATGTTAGCAACGAAGAATGGGCATTCGTCGCATCGCACTTGATCCTGTTTTTCCATGGGCACAGAGCAGCACAAACACCCCACCTCCTAAAAGGAAGTGAAATTGGGTGCTGGGTTAACTTAATTTAAGCGGTAACTAGATATCCAGCCAAGCACATCATTTATATCCCTCAAGTCCATATCCCATTTGCTTCGCGAACCCTCATTAGCGAAGCAAATGGCTTCGGAAGTGAATGACGAAGTAGTTGCAATGATGGATTTGTTGGGGCCGCCATTGCCTGAATGAACCCCATATAGAGCACGAACAATACCAACGTCAACCTTGTTTTCTGGGGCGAATTTTTTGCACTCAATAAAATAACGAGTTTCTATCCCCATTGAATCTCTTTGAATGGCAATGATATCTTTTCCTCCATCCCGTGTTCGCTTTGTTAGCTCAACACCAAAACCCTGCCGCCTAAAAACCTCAGCAATAATTTCTTCAAATTCTCTGGAGGAGATTTTATAGATGTGGCTATTGTTCTGCTGAATCAAATGTATTAGTTTCGGAATGGTGCTATTTATATCGGATAGCTCTGTAATTATCCTTTTGTCGGGAATGTGAATCTTAGGTTCTGGAAACGTATAGATCGGGCTTTCATCGGCATGCTCTATAAATGGCACTCCGTTACAATCGACACCCGTGGAGTTATCAATTACGTAACTAAGAAAGCCTGCTGGATATTCTGTAGCATCAAACGAAACCTCAAATTCTGAACGGCAATTGCGACAAGAGAAGGCCTGGAAAATTTCGTAGTTACTCTCTTCCCCCATGCCATTTTCGTGATATTCACCCCCATAGCAATTTACATCCAAATCAGAAACATTGATTTCATGCTCGGTGCCACATTTATTGCAGGTGGCAATGATTACGCCATCAAAATGCCACATCGAAGAATAGCTCCTCTTAAACCTAACGTAAAAATCACCTACAAACTCTAGGGAAATATCCCACCCTAGATTCCCGCCCTCTCCAGAATGACGCCTTCTTCAGCGCACCCTTATCAGCCTAACCAAGCAGCCATGTTAAACCCCACCCACTTTACATAGCAAGCGCCCCCCCCTCACGCCAACCGCAACCGCCTCTCCCCCAGTGCGTCCAACCCCTCCCGCAAGCACGCTAGCACCGCCGGGTCACTGGCGTAGGCGGCGTGCAGGCGCAGGTGTTGTTGGCCGCCGCCGCTGGGGGAGAACAGCGTGCCGGGGGCGAACAGGATGCCGGCGTCGGCGGCGCGGCGGGTGATGGCGTCGGCGTGCAGGCCGTCGGGCAGTTGCGCCCACAGGAACACGCCTTCGCCATCGGCGTGCGGCAGGGTGACGCCGCATTCGGTGAGGGCGGCGATGCTGACGCGGCGGGCGCGGGCCAGGCGTTCGCGCAGGCGTTCGGTGTGGCGGCGGTAGTAGCCGCTTTCCAGGATGTCGGTGATCACTGCTTCGTTCAGCGCCGAGCCGGACAGGGTGCTCATCACTTTCAGTTCAATCAGCTTGTCCAGCCAGGTTTTTGGCGCGGCCACATAGCCCAGGCGCAGGCCGGGGTTGAGGGTTTTGGAGAAACTGCCGATGTAAAACACCCGGTTCAGGCCGTCGATTTGCGCCAGGCGCATGCCGGGCTGGCTGGCCAGTTCGCCATACACATCGTCTTCCAGCACCAAAAAATCATGGCGTTCGGCCAGCATCAGCAGGCGGTGCGCCACTTGCGGCGAGGTATTGCCGCCAGTGGGGTTGTGCAGCAGGGTTTGCGTGAACAACAGACGCGGGCGGTGTTCGCGGGCCAGGGCTTCCAGGGTGTCCAGGTCGGGGCCGTCGGCGCAACGTGGCACCGGCAGCACCTGCATGCCCAACGCGCGCAGTTGCGCGTGGATCATGAAATAGCCGGGGTCTTCCACCAGCACGCTGTCGCCGGGGCGCAGGCAGGCGCGCAGCACCAGGTCAAAGGCCTGGGTGGCGCCGTGGGTGATCAGCAGTTGTTCGTGCGGGATGGGCAGTTGCAGTTGCGCCAGGCGCAGGGCAATTTGCTCGCGCGCGGCCGGGTGGCCTTGCATCGGGGCGGGTTGGCTGGCAAAGGGCTGACGGCGCAGGGCGCGGGTGAGCACGGCCGGGGCCAGGGTGTCTTCCAGCCAGGCTTCGGGCAAAAAGCCCGAGCCGGCCGGCACTTTATAGCGGCTGCCGCCCAGCACGCCCTGCACCAGGCCCAGCGCGGTGTTGGGCAGCAATTGCGGGTCGGCGGCGGCCACCAGCGCCGGCGCGCCAATGCCGGGCCGGCGGCACACAAAATACCCGGCGCCCACCCGCGAGCGGATCACCCCGCGCGCCAGCAGGCGGTCGTAGGCGTTGACCACGGTGAACACGCTGACCTCCAGCCGCGCCGCCAGCTGGCGCACCGAAGGCAGCCGCGCGCCTTCGCCCAGCCGGCCGCTGTCGATGGCGGCTTGCGCCTGATTGACGATTTGTTCGGTGGCGGGCAGGGTGGGGTCCAGGGTGAACATGGCTTTCTCGTGTATTCAGCAGCCGCCCGTCGGGCGGCGGGCGGGGTGGGTGAAGTGGCGCTAACGCCACACCAGCATCGCGGCGGTGCCCACCAGCAGGGCGGCCATCAGTTGGTTGAATTGCCGCAGCCGTGCCGGCTCGGTCAGCGCCCGGCGCAGCATGGCGCCAAACAAGGTCCACACCGACACGCAGGGGTAGTTCACCACCACGGCCACCAGGGTCACCCAGGCGGCGCCGGCCAGCAAGGGCCAGTCCGGCGGCAGGAACAGGCTGGCCACCGAGGTGGCCATCACCCAGGCCTTGGGGTTGATCCACTGAAACCCGGCCGCTTGCCAAAAGCTTTGCGGCCGCTGCAAGGCCGCCTCACCCGCGCCGCCCGCGCCCAGCATGCGCCAGGCCATCCACAGCAGATACGCGCCGCCGGCCCAGGCCAGCAGTTGGTGCAGCCAGGGCCAGCGCACAAACACGCTGCCCAGGCCCAGGCACACCAGGCCAATTTGCGCCGAATGGCCCAGGCTGACGCCCAGCAGATGCGGCAGGGTGCGGCGATAGCCAAACGCCACGCCCGAGGCGGTCAGCATGACATTATTCGGGCCGGGGGTGATCGACATCACCGCCATATAGGTGGCCAGCGGCAACATCCAGGAAAGTGAGACAGTCATTGCATCAGTCCTTTGCAAGCCATGAAGAATACGCCCCCATGCTAGGGGGCGCAGGCCAGCGCGGACAGTGACAGTGAGCGCAGACTGTGTGACAGAAAAAACAATACAGTTGGGGCGGATTCAGCCCCCGGCAATCAAACCACGTTCCAGCAGCAAGCGCTCGACGGTGTCCACAATCACCTGGGTTTGCGGGTCGATTTCGATATTCACCCGCTGGCCGGGGGCGCGCCAGCCCAGGGTGGTGCGGGCCAGGGTTTCCGGGATCAGGTGCACGCAAAACTCGCTGCCGCGCACTGCACCGATGGTCAGGCTGCATCCGTCCACACCGATATAGCCCTTGGTGAACAAAAAGCGCGCGTAGTCGTCGGGCAGGCGGAACCAGGTGGTGCGGTTGTTCGGGGTGTCGATCACCTCGATTACTTCGGCGGTGCACAGCACATGGCCGCTCATGGCGTGGCCGCCGATTTCGGCGCCAAAGCGGGCGGCGCGCTCGATGTTCACCCGGTCGCCGGTTTTGATGTCGCCCAGATTGGTGCAGGCCAGGGTTTCCTGCATCAGGTCAAAGCTCACCCGTGCGCCGTCCACGGCGGTGACGGTCAGGCAGCAGCCGTTGTGCGCCACCGAGGCGCCGGGCTCCAGGCCGTCGGTCCAGTCCAGCGGCAGCTCGACAATATGGGTCTGAAATTTTTCGCGAGCATCAATGGCCACCACCGGCGCGGTGCCGGCGACGATTCCGGTAAACATGGGCATGCCTTTCTGACAAAGGGTGGGGTTAAAGGATTGTACTCGCTTCGCTGTGCCGATGGCGCAATGCAGCAGGAGGCACAGGTGCGTCGCTTTGACGGCGGCAATTTGGCCGGCACGCTGGCGCGGGGTTTTGCTGACCGGCTATCTCCGTTACAATTCAAGGCTTTTTCTTTCCCTGGCCCTCCCATGTCCGACGCCTTGACCGCCGTGGCCGGCGAAGCCGCGCGCCGCCGCACTTTCGCCATTATTTCTCACCCTGATGCGGGTAAAACCACGCTTACCGAAAAACTGCTGCTGTTCTCCGGCGCCATCCAGATGGCCGGCACGGTCAAGGGCAAGAAAAGCGGCAAGTTCGCCACCTCCGACTGGATGGAAATCGAAAAGCAGCGCGGCATTTCGGTGGCCTCGTCGGTGATGCAGTTTGACTACCGCGAGCATGTGGTGAACCTGCTGGACACCCCAGGCCACCAGGACTTCTCGGAAGACACCTATCGCGTGCTGACCGCAGTGGACGCCGCCTTGATGGTGATTGACGCCGCCAAGGGCGTAGAAGCGCAAACCATCAAGCTGCTGAATGTCTGCCGGCTGCGCACCACGCCGATTGTGACCTTCATGAACAAGTACGACCGGGAAGTGCGCGACTCGCTGGAGCTATTGGACGAAGTCGAAAACGTGCTCAACATCCGTTGCGCGCCGATCACCTGGCCGATTGGCATGGGCAAGACTTTCCGTGGCGTGTATCACCTGATGAATGACCAGGTGATGCTGTTTGAAGCCGGGCAAGACATCGCCGACCAATTGGTCAGCGAGGTGATTCAGGGCATCGACAACCCGCGTCTGGACGAGCTGTTCCCGCTGGAAATGGCCCAGCTGCGCATGGAAATCGAGCTGGTCAAAGGCGCATCCAATGAGTTCGACCTGGAAGCCTTCCTGGCCGGCGAGCTGACCCCGGTGTTTTTTGGCTCGGCCATCAATAACTTTGGCGTGCGCGAAATCCTCAACGCCCTGGTGGATTGGGCGCCGCCGCCGTCGCCGCGCGATGCCAGCGTGCGCATGGTGGACCCGAGCGAAGAAAAATTCTCCGGCTTTGTGTTCAAGATCCAAGCCAATATGGACCCGAAACACCGCGACCGCATTGCTTTTATGCGCGTGTGTTCCGGCCGTTTTGAGCGCGGCATGAAAATGAAGCACCTGCGGCTGAACCGCGACATCGCCGCCTCCAGCGTGGTGACCTTCATGGCCCACGACCGCGAGATTGTCGAAGAAGCCTTTGCCGGCGACATCATTGGCATTCCCAACCACGGCAATATCCAGATTGGCGACAGCTTCTCGGAAGGCGAGGCGCTGCAATTTACCGGCATTCCGTTTTTTGCCCCGGAGCTGTTCCGCTCGGTGCGCATCCGCAACCCGCTGAAAATCAAGCAATTGCACAAGGGCTTGCAACAGCTGGGTGAAGAAGGCGCGGTGCAGGTGTTCAAGCCGGCCAATGGCGCCGATTTGATTCTGGGCGCGGTGGGCGTGCTGCAATTTGAAGTGGTGGCGCACCGTCTGCAAACCGAATACGGCGTGGAAGCAGTGTTCGACCCCTGCCAGATTTACACCGCCCGTTGGGTGAGCTGCGACGACGCGCGCATGCTCAACGACTTTGAAAAAGCCCTGGTCAACAACGTCGCCATCGACGCCGCCGGCAGCCTGGCCTATCTGGCGCCCAACCGCGTCAATCTGGACCTCACCCAGGAGCGCTGGCCCAAGGTGGTGTTCCACGAAACCCGCGAACACGCGGTGAAACTGTCGTAAGCGCCGCTGACAAAACCCCCTGGCCTTGTGGCGTGACCTTGCCGTAGGGCCGCTACGCTGGGTTTTGTGAGCCACGCCAAGCCTGTGTGGTCAGGCCGGATATGCCGGCCTGGCCGCCCGCCCTCCTGCTGAAATGTCCGCCATGCGCCATTCTCCCCACGCCCTCAGCCTGACCGTTGGCGCCTTGCTGGCCGCTCTGCTGCCTGCCGCCCAGGCTGCCGAACCCACCGAACCCGACGCCGCCGTGTTGTCGGAAATCACCGTCAGTGCCACCCGCAGCGCCGAAGCCCTGCGCCGCGACGCCAGCGCCGGCAAGCTGGTGGTCGGCCGCCAGGAGCTGGACGCGCTCAACAGCAGCAGTGTGGCCGAGCTATTGCGCAAGCTGCCCGGCGCCGGGATTTTTACCGATCTGGACAACCCCGGCCGGGGCGGGCGCAGCCGCGTTGCCGAACGCAATCTGCCGCAAATTCTGGTGGATGGCCAGTTGCTGCCCGGCGGCGGCCGCGCGCCGGCCACCGCGCTGCGCCTGCCGGTGGAGCTGATCGAGCGGGTGGAGATCATCCGCAACAGCACGGCGGAATTCCCCAATGTCAGCCCGGCTGGCACGATTAATCTGATTCTGCGCGACGCGCCCAACCGGCGCACACTGGCGGCCAAGCTGGGCGTGGGCGCCAGTCAGGGTCGGCCCAGCCTGCGCGCCGAAGGGCAATATGGCAATCGGGAGGGTGGGTTCAGTTATTTGTTGTCCGGCTCGCTCACCGAGCGCCCCAGTCAGGGCAGCCGCGACACCGCGCGCAGCCTGTACAGCGCCCAGGGCGAAACCCGGCAGCAAGAAGCTGCGCACAGCCATGGCCAGGATCGCAACGCCAGCTTCAGCCCGCGCTTTACGTGGCGGCTGGGCGAGTATGGCCAGTTGATTGTCAGCCCCTTGCTCAGCTACACCCGCGCCGACCAGCGCAGCAGCACCGACATCCCCGGCGTCAGCCACGAAGACAGCCAGCAGCACGACACCCGCGCCAGCGCCCGCCTGCTGACCGAGTGGAAGCTCAGCCATGCCGATAATGGCGAAACCAGCATCAAGCTGATGAGCCAGGGCGAGCGCGAGCAATCGCGCCGGCGCAGCGTGCGGCCAGACGCCAGCGGCGCGTGGCAAAGCCAGCAAGACGACACGCTGCGCCACGAGCGCGAATGGCTGGCCAGCGCCCGCCATCAGCGCGCATTGGGCGAGGCGCATCTGCTGACCGGCGCGCTGGAATGGCGCATCCGCAGCGGCGACGACCGCCAAAACGGCGGACGCGACCCCAGCCAGGCCGGCCAGCGGGCAGAAACCCGCGAACGCCAGCAGGTATTCTGGATTCAGGACGAATGGCAACTGGCCGGGCAACAGGTGCTCACCCCTGGCCTGCGCTGGCAGCTGGACCACACCGAGGTCAGCGATATGGACGGCGAGCGTCGGCGCAGCCATCGCGCCTGGTTGCCGTCCTTGCATTATCTGTGGCAAGTGAACAGCCAATGGAATCTGCGCGCCAGCGCCAGCCGCAATAACCGCGCGCCGTCGATTTATGAGCTCAGCCCGGTGGTGCGCGCTGCCAGCGGCGACAACAGCGCCAGCAACCCGGACCGGGGCGGCAACCCGGATTTGCGCGGCGAACAGCTCACCGTGCTGGACATGGGCATCGAACACTTTTTGCCCGACCGCGCCGGGGTGATTGGCCTGTCCTTGTTTGCCCGCCGCATCGACAACTACAGCCAGCGGCTGACGCTGCTGGAAGGCGAGCGCTGGGTGGCGCGCCCGCATAATCTGGGCCAGGCCAGCACCCATGGCCTGCTGTTCGACGCCAAGGCCAAACTCAGCCAATGGGGCCTGCCGCAGCTTACCGTGCGCAGCAATGCGATGCTGTCGCGCACCCGGCTGCGCGACAGCCCACTGGGCGACGGCCCGCGCAAAAGCGCCAATCTGGGGCTGGATTACGAATCCCCCGCCGGCTGGAGCGTGGGCGGCACGCTCAGCCATGTGTCCACGCTGGACCGCGACAGCAGCCTGACCGTGCGCCAGCAGCAAGACGCCAACACCCAGCTGGACCTGTACGCCACCTATAAGCTGGATCGTCAGTTGACGGCGCGGCTGGCTTTGAGCAATGTCACCGGGGCAAAATCACGCAATCAGGTGTGGGAATACGACAGCACCGGCGCTTTGCAGCGCCAGGAAGTCGAAAGCCGCCGCGCCAACCGCAGTGTGCTGCTGACGCTGGAAGGCAAGTGGTGAACCCGGGGGCGTGAGAGATGCGCGGATGGATTCAGCCATACAGGGATAAAATTTGCCCAAAGCCCGCCCCTGAAAAATCAAAATGTATACGCGCAGGCGGGAGCCCAGACGGTTCCACGTCGTGCGTGACTGGCGCGCAGCGCACCCATGGATGTTTCGTCCTGGCGATTTTTGCCAAGACATTTTGTAAGGAGTCACAAGCATGTGTCTGGCCATGCCAGTTCAAGTGACCGAGCTGTTGCCCGGTCAGCGCGCGCGCGTCAGCGTGGATGGCGTCAGCCGTGAGGTGTCGGTGGCGCTGGTGGAAGACTTGGCCGTGGGGGATTTTGTCATCCTGCACGTCGGCTACGCCATCGGCAAGCTGGACGAGGACGAGGCGCGGCGCACGCTGGCCTTGATTGCCGAGGCGGTGGACAAGCTGGCGGAGGGCGCGGTATGAAATACGTGGACGAATTCCGCGATGGCCACGCCGCGCGCGCGCTGGCGGCCGAGATTGCCGCCGTGGTCCAGCCCGACCGCCAGTATCGGCTGATGGAGTTTTGCGGCGGCCACACCCACGCCATTGCCCGCTACGGGCTGAGCGCCTTGCTGCCGGACAATGTCGAGCTGATCCACGGCCCCGGCTGTCCGGTGTGCGTGTTGCCGATTGGCCGGCTGGATGGCGCGATTGCCCTGACGCTGGAGCACGGCGTGACCTTGTGCACTTACGGCGACACCCTGCGCGTGCCCGGTTCAGGGCGCATGAGCTTGTACAAGGCGCGCGCGGCTGGCGGCGATGTGCGCATGGTGTATTCGGTGGATGACGCCTTGGCCCTGGCGCGCGCCGAGCCGCAGCGCCAGGTGGTGTTTTTCGCCATCGGCTTTGAAACCACCACGCCACCTACCGCGCTGGCCTTGCTGACCGCCCGCGCCGAGGGGCTGAACAACTTCAGCGTGTACGCCAACCATGTACTGACCCCGGCAGCGATGCGCCATTTGCTGGCCAGCGGCGATGGTGTGGCGCTGGATGGTTTTATCGGGCCGTCGCACGTCAGCACGGTGATTGGCTCGGACGCCTACGCCGACATTGCCCGCGACTCGGGCAAGCCGGTGGTGATTACCGGCTTTGAGCCGCTGGACGTGCTGATTGGCGTGCGCATGCTGATCGAGCAGATCAACCAGGGCCGCGCCGAGGTGGAAAACCAGTTTATCCGCGCAGTGACCGCCACCGGCAACCGCAAGGCGCGGCAGGTGGTGGACGAAGTGTTTGCCCTGCGCCCGGTGTTTGACTGGCGCGGGCTGGGCGAGGTGGCCGCCAGCGCGCTGGCCATTCGCCCGGAATGGTCAGCGTGGGACGCCGAGGTGAAATTTGGCCTCACCACCCACAGCGTGGCGGATAACAAAGCCTGTGAATGCGGCGCCATTTTGCAGGGGCGCAAAAAACCGCAAGACTGCAAAGTCTTTGCCACGGTGTGCACCCCGGACAACCCGCTGGGCGCCTGTATGGTGTCCAGCGAAGGCGCCTGCGCGGCGCACTACGCCTATGGCCGTTTTGTCAGCAAGGAGCCGGCATGAGCATCAAACCAGGCTACACCCGCCCGCTGGACCTGAAACACGGCCGGGTGGACATGACCCACGGCAGCGGCGGCCGGGCGATGGCGCAGCTGATTCATGAGCTGTTTGCCGCCGAATTTGGCAATGAATGGCTGGCGCAGGGCAACGACCAGGCGATTGTGCCGCCGCCGGGTGGCCGCCTGGCGGTGGCCACCGATGGCCATGTGGTGTCGCCGCTGTTTTTTCCCGGCGGCGACATCGGCAGCCTGGCGGTGCACGGCACGGTCAACGACCTGGCCATGGGCGGCGCCACGCCGCTATACCTGACGGTGGGTTTTATTCTGGAAGAAGGCCTGCCGCTGGCTGATCTGGCGCGCATTGTCCGCTCGCTGGCGCACGCTGCACGTGAGGCTGGCGTGGCGGTGATCACCGGCGACACCAAGGTGGTCGAGCAGGGCAAGGGCGACGGCGTGTTTATCACCACCACCGGCATTGGCGTGGTCCCCGACGGGGTGAATCTGTCTGGCCACCTGGCGCAGCCGGGTGACGCGGTGCTGGTGTCCGGCATGCTGGGCGACCATGGCGTGGCGATTCTCAGCCAGCGCGAAGGCCTGGCGTTTGCCGCCGATGTGGTCAGCGACAGCGCCGCGCTGCACACCCTGGCCGCCCAGTTGATTGCCGCCTGCCCGTCGCTGCGGCTGATGCGAGACCCCACTCGGGGCGGCCTGGCCACCACGCTGAACGAAATCGCCGTGCAATCTGGCGTGGGCATTCGTCTGGACGAAGCGGCGATTCCGGTGCGCCCGGTGGTGCGCGCCGCCTGCGAGTTTTTGGGGCTGGATCCGCTGTACTGCGCCAACGAAGGCAAGCTCACCGCCATCTGCGCCGCCGCCGACGCCCCGGCGCTGCTGGCCGCCATGCGCGCCCACCCGCTGGGCCAGGACGCGGCCATCATCGGCGAGGTGATTGCCGACCCGCGCTGCTTTGTCCGCGCCCGCACCCCGTTTGGCGGCGAGCGGCTGGTGGACTGGCTGAATGGCGAGATGCTGCCGAGGATTTGCTAGGAATGCGCTGAAGCCCGATACGCCAGACAGACAAAACCCCCGCCAGCGTCAGCCAGCGGGGGTTTTGTCATCTCATCAACCCGGGAGGGTCTGCAATCACACGCCTTTGCCGAGTTTTGTGCGCGGCGCTTACTCCATCCCCAACACCCGCCGGGCATCCATGCTGTTGAAACGGTAGGGCCACAGCGCCGGATCCTGCTCGGCCAGCTGGCGGGCCAGTTGCGCCGGGCTGTAGCCGGTAAACCGACGCATGTCGCGGCTGAAGTGGGCTTGATCAAAATACGCGCCATCCAGCGCGATATCGGCCCAGGGCCGTGGCTTGCTGGCGGACGACATGCCAAACACCTGACTGGCCAGCAGCTGACTGCAACGCCATTGCTGACGAAACTGGCGCAGGCTTTGGCCATAGGCGCGCAAAAACTGACGCTCGAACTGACGCACACCCAGCTGACAATGCTCGGCCAGCCTGGCCAGCGGCCAGTCCAGGCAAACCTGCGGCAGCACCAGGTCCGGGCTACGCTGCATGTGGCGGGCGGCCTGGGTGCACAAGCCGGTTTCCAGCGCATGGCGGCAGGCAGCTGGGGTGCCGGCCTGGCGCAGACGCTGTGCCCAACTGGCCACCCAGGCAGGCGGGGCCAGGGTATCCAGCGGCACAAATTCTTCCATCACATCCTGTGCTGATACGCCAAACAGCCGTGGCAGTTGGCCTGTGCGCACGGTCACGGCCAGAATTTGCGTGCCGGGCGTGGCCCACGCTTCACGCACGCTGCGGGTGGCGCCACACAGCCCCAGCACCGGCAGAGCCGGGCACGCCTCGGCAGGCCGTAACAGATCGGCTGGCGCCAGGCGGATTTCACCGTGGGTGATGGCCAGCAGCATCGGTTGCAGCGTGGCCGGCAACAGATAGCGTCCGCCGGGCAAGGTGGCGGTCAGCACATTGGCCACCAGCGGCAGCAGGGCGGGGGCGTGGGGTGGCGTAGCAGGGGAAGCGGAATCGACATTGACATCCTCCCCGGCCTGAAGGCCGGAGATTCCTACAGCGCTCAGGCGCGGCATTGCGCCACCCCTGAATCGCTTCGGTGAGTTCCTGCTGCTGGCAGCATGACTGCACCGCTCACTTCACAGGCTAACCGGGCGTGTCCCGCCCTTAGTATATTGATCGCGCCGACGACATCGGCGTTTTCTTCAAAGCCGCATTCGACGCATTCAAACTTGGCTTGCGTCTGGCGATTCGCCGCCGACACATGGCCGCAGCACGGACACGTCCTGCTCGTGTTCTGCGGCGGCACGGCGATGATCGGACTGGTTTTTTTCTTGCAGCGCGGGAAGTCGGCCCGCTTGGCGAAGAAGTTGCTGTAGGCCCGTTCCAGGTCTTTGAGCGCCTGTTGCAAGGGATGGACTGGCGCATCGGCCAGCCAAGCCGTTTCCGTGCTGTTGCGCCACTCGGTGAGCAGCTTGCACAGTCCTGCGTAGCCGAGCTTCTTCTCCCCTTGCTCATAGCGTTCCTTCTGCAACGCCAGCGCCTTGTTGAACACGAAGCGGCGCATTTGCCGCACCTGCTGGCCGTCTGGCATCAGTTCGTATTTGAAGGCTTGAAGTCGTTGCATGGCTCTATCATATCCCAAAGGACGGCTGCGCCGTCGCGCTATCCTCCCCCGCCCTGAACGGCGGGGCTTGTCGCGCACAGGGTCATGATGATAGGGCGCCGCTGGTGAGGTAGCAGAACACGGCCGCAGCTGGCGTATTTATCTTGAATCAAAGATAAATACGCCAGCTGCGGCCAGAATACCGACCAAAGTCAGACGGGCCACATGCTCCACCCGTGAAGCGCCCGCGGCCGCGCGTCGCGTCGCGCATAAAACTCAGCGCAGCGTTCCTGGCTGGGCACGCGACCACAGACAGTACCAGTCGTACAGCAAGGTCGCGCACAACACCAGGGCGGGTTTTGTGAGCCGCGCTTACTTGCTCCAGGTATCCTTCAGCCCCACCGTGCGGTTGAACACCGGGCGGCTGGCGCTGTGTTCGTGGCGGTCGGCGCAGAAGTAGCCGATGCGCTCGAACTGATAGCGGGCTTCGGCTTGCGCCTGGGCCAGCGCCGGTTCGGCGTAGCCGGTGACCACGCTGAGCGAATCCGGGTTGATGAAGGTTTTGAAGTCGATTTCGGCGCCGGCTTCGTCTTTCATGGCGTCCGGGCGCGGCACGCTGAACAGGCGGTCATATAGGCGCACTTCAATCGGCAGGGCGTGGGCGGCGGCGACAAAGTGGATCACGCCCTTCACCTTGCGGCCCACCGGGTTTTTGCCCAGGGTGTCGTGGTCGATCGAGCAGTGCAGTTCGATCACTTCTCCGGCCGCGTCGCGCACCACGTCATCGCATTTGATCACATAGCTGTAGCGCAGGCGCACTTCGCCGCCCGGAGTCAGCCGTTGCCAGCCGGCCGGCGGGTTGTCGGAGAAATCATCGCGTTCGATCCAGATTTCGGCCGACAGCGGCACTTCGCGCTCGCCAAATTCCGGGTGGTTGGGATGAAAACCGGCACTGCGCGCGGCGGTGACGCCTTCGGTGTAGTTGGTCAGCGTGACTTTCAGCGGGTTGATCACCGCCATCACGCGCGGCACGCTGTGCTCCAGCTCTTCGCGCACGGCGCCTTCCAGCACGCTCATGTCCACATGGTTGTCGGATTTGGAGATGCCGATGCGGCGGGCGAACAGGCGGATGCCTTCCGGGGTGTAGCCACGGCGGCGCATGCCGGCGATGGTGGGCATGCGCGGGTCGTCCCAGCCGGCCACCAGTTTTTCGGTCACCAATTGGTTGAGCTTGCGCTTGGAGGTGACGGTGTAGAACAGCTCCAGGCGGGAGAATTCATACTGGCGCGGGTGGCAGGGGATGTCGAGATTGTCCAGCACCCAGTCGTACAGCGGGCGGTGGTCTTCAAATTCCAGCGTGCACAGCGAGTGGGTGATGCCTTCCAGCGCATCCGAGATGCAGTGGGTGTAGTCGTACATCGGGTAGATGCACCAGGCATCGCCAGTGCGGATGTGGTGGGCGCGGCGGATGCGGTAGATCACCGGGTCGCGCAAATTGATATTGGGCGAGGCCATGTCGATTTTCAGGCGCAGGGTTTTGCTGCCGTCCGGAAATTCACCGGCCTTCATGCGGCGGAACAGGTCCAGGTTTTCCGCCACGCTGCGCTCACGGTAGGGGCTGTTTTTGCCCGGCTCTTTCAGCGAGCCGCGATATTCGCGCATTTGCTCGGCGTTGAGCTCGCACACATAGGCCTTGCCGGCCTGAATCAGCGCCTCGGCGTACTGGTAGAGCGCATCAAAATAATCCGACGCCCATTTCACCTCGCCGGCCCACTCAAAACCCAGCCAGCGCACGTCGGCCTGGATGGATTCGGCGTATTCGGTGCTTTCTTTTTCCGGGTTGGTGTCATCAAAGCGCAGATTGCACTGGCCGGGGTAGGCAGCTTCGCCCTGCACCAGGCCAAAGTTCAGACAGATGGATTTGGCGTGACCCACGTGCAGATAGCCGTTGGGCTCAGGCGGAAAACGGGTGAGGAGGCTGCTGTGTTTGCCCTGCGCGAGGTCGTCGTCGATGATGTTGCGGATGAAGTTGGCGATCACCGGCTCCTGGCCGGGGGCTTTATCAGTGTGGCTCATGGTGGCTCGCGTCATGAAAGGGACAAAGGCGCGCCCGGGGCGGATTCGGCCAGGCCCAAACAGGCCGGCGTGCGTCCAGGGCGCGCGGTTTAACCTGCAATTCTACCCAAAACCGCTGAAACTGGCGCTGTGCATCTGGTCATGCCCGGCAAAACAGCGTCACTGAATTGCAATACTGTCGACAGGGTTATTTGAAAGGCATAGGATAGTGGATGAGGCGAGTCGCCCAGGCCAGCCTGACCTGCTGGAGGGCGACTCTTGAAAGCGCCTGCATGGCGCTTTCCAAACCCATCCCGAACCGGCTGATCCGCCAGAACGGGGCGTCACACCAGGCTTGGGCCTGGGCTTGCTGCGGCATGAAACGGACGACCGAGCCGTCATCCCCCCACGCTGCGCAGCCCGGCCTTGGCCAACGGGATGAGTGCCCCAGGCGCGCAACAGACCGACGGGACGGGCCGACAGGCCGCCGCCCACCCGCGCGCCGCCCGCCGACCTGCCACGCCAGGCCTGGTCACGCTTGAATTTCGCCATTTCTGAAATCCCAAGAAAGGAAGGTTGTGCAATGACCGATTCGCTGGAAAACAAGACCCCCGCCACCGCTACCGCGACGGCCGCGCGCACTCGTCACCGGTCACAAGCCACAACGGACAAGGCGCACCAGCAACAGGAACACGCCGCCGAAGAAATCCGCGCCATCAGCGAGGCGCCCGTCGCCGTCCAGGTGGCCACCGCCCCGCACGGCAGCGACGAAGACAGCTCGTCCGCCCCGCTACCGGCTGACTACCCCTACAAGACCCGCATCCGCCGCGCTGATTACGAGCGGCAAAAACAAGCGCTGCAAGTTGAATTGCTCAAGGTGCAAAACTGGGTGAAAGAAACCGGCCAGCGCATTGTGATTCTGTTTGAAGGCCGCGATGCCGCCGGCAAGGGCGGCACCATCAAGCGCTATATGGAACACCTCAATCCGCGCGGCGCGCGGGTGATCGCCCTGGAAAAACCCACCGAAATCGAACGTGGCCAGTGGTACTTCCAGCGCTATATCCAGCACCTGCCGTCGGCTGGCGAAATGGTGTTCTTCGACCGCTCCTGGTACAACCGCGCCGGCGTTGAGCGGGTGATGGGCTTTTGTACCCCCAGCGAATACCTGGAATTCATGCGCCAGACCCCCGAGCTGGAGCGCATGCTGGTGAACAGCGGCATCCGCCTGTTCAAATACTGGTTCTCGGTGAACCGCGAAGAGCAGCTGCGCCGCTTTATCTCGCGCCGTGATGATCCGCTCAAGCACTGGAAGCTCTCGCCGATCGACATCCAGTCGCTGGACAAATGGGACGACTACACCGCCGCCAAAAAGGCGATGTTCTTCCACACCGACACCGCTGACGCGCCGTGGACGGTGATCAAGTCCGACGACAAGAAGCGTGCACGCCTGAACTGTCTGCGCCACTTCCTGTCCACGCTGGACTACCCGAACAAAGACCCGAAAGTGGCCTGCCCGCCGGATCCGCTGCTGGTGGGCAATGCCTCGCACGTGCTGGAAGCCGACGAAACCCATATCGACCGCTTCTGACGCGCTGCGTGCAGGCAAAAAAATCGGGCGGGGGAGTCATCCCCGCCCGCGCCACGCCCCGCGCACTCGGCTCGGAAATCATCTGACGGCCTGTTGCCCATGTCTTACCGCATGGGGGACAGGCCGTGATCACGTGGGGCGGCGAAAAACCTACCACAGCAAGGCGCTTCATGGCTGGCGGGACAGCCGTTGTGCGCCCGCTTGCTGCACCACGGCCGCACCAGCTGTCTGTCAACGCGCCGGGCCGCTTGTTGTCAGCGCAAACACCCACGGCCCGCCGGCCTCACGGTCTGCCGCGCGCAAATCGGCCTGGCCGTGCGCGCTCAGCAGATAATCCGCCAGCCGCCGCGCCAGGCGGCGGCGCTCGGCATTGGCCGGGTGCGCCGGGCCGGGTTCGACCAGCACATACACCCGGCGCATGGCCGGATCGCCATGCAGCAGCACCTTCAGGCCATGGCTGGGCATCTTGCCGCTGGCCACTGGAATATGTCCGACCACGGCATAAGCGCCCTGACGCGCGGCGCTGACCAGCACGGACTGTGGCGATTCGGCGTCGTCGTACAGTTGCTGGCGCGGGCCAGGGCGCACGCCAGCGCGGCGGAACAGCGCCTGGGCAATGCTGAAGCTGCCGGGGTCGCGAAACGCCAATAAGGGCGCGTCGGCGGCAACAATCCGCGCCATCGCCGCCGCGCCATCCGCCGCCTGCGCCACGCCGGCCGGGTCATCCGCAGGGCCGACCAGCACATGCTCATTGGCCGCCCAGGCGCGCAGCGGCGCTGCCAGGCCGGCAGCCAGCAGCGCATAGCTTTCGTCGCTGCCATGAATCAGCATCAGGTCGGCGTCGCCACGGGCGAACACCGGCACAATGCCCTCCTTGGGCGCCGCCGCCACGGTGTCCACCCGCAGGCCGGCGCCCACAGCCGCCTTGTCGGCCAGCCGTGGCCATACCCCGCTTTGCAGCAAGCCGCCAACCACCGCCACCCGCACCACAGGCCTGGCCGTGGCGCTTGGCGCTGGCGGCTGCGCGCCCGCCCATGTCGCCCAGACCAGCGCCAGCAGGCCGAGGCCGCTGCGCCAGGCCTTAAGCATGACGCGCCGCCATCTCGGCATAGCCCCAGCGCGCCGGCTGCGCCTTGGTGGTGCGCCGGTTGATCATGCGCAGCGAGAAG
Source organism: Rivihabitans pingtungensis (assembly GCF_003201855.1). Lineage (GTDB taxonomy): Bacteria > Pseudomonadota > Gammaproteobacteria > Burkholderiales > Aquaspirillaceae > Rivihabitans > Rivihabitans pingtungensis. The sequence continues at coordinate 295,482 of NZ_QJKI01000001.1, forward strand.
GGCTCCATCCACGCCCAATATTCCTCGCGCACCGCCGCTGGCGCGGCGCAGTCAGCCAGCGCCTGCCACAGCAGGGTCAGCCAGACTTCGCGCGCCGCTTCGTCAATGGTGAACGGAAAATGCCGGGTGCGCATGCAGGTGTGGCCGTGCGCCGGCGTGTATTGCGCCGCGCCGCCACAGGCCTCGACGACAAAATCGGCCACCCGCTCGACCAACTGGGCAAACTGCGCCGCATCCTGGGCAAACAGATGGCCGATGGCGCTCTGGCGCAGCAGCGCGTGATGCTGCGCCACCAACTGGCGCAGGCCGTGTTCGCCCAGCGCTTCGATCACCCGCAGGGACGGAAACGGCACTTCCGGCAAAATCAGTTCCGGCGCAGCGGGAACCCGCTTGCCCGGATGCGGGCCCGCCTGCTGCTGGCAGGCGCAGTGATGTTCGGCGGCCGGGGTCGGTGGGGAAGCGTGCTGACACATGGCGAGGCTCCTTCAGTCAAAAAACACAGTCAAACAGCAATGTAAAAAATCAGACCAACAGCGTCAGCGAGATCAGCGTGCGCTCAGCAGGCGCTGTTCGTCCTCATTCAACCCATACAGCCTGGCCACCGCGGCCTCGGTCAGCACCTCGGCGGGCGCGCCGTCGGCGTCTATCCGGCCGTCGGCCAGCAGCGCCACCCGGTCGGCGGCCTGGCGGGCGTGGTCGGGGTGATGGGTGGTGAACAGCACGCCATGGCCGGCCTGGGCCAGCCGGCGCATGCGCGCCAGCAAGCGCAACTGGCCGCCGTAGTCCAGGCCATTGCTGGGTTCGTCAAACACCAGCAGCCGCGCGCCCTGCGCCAGCGCGCGGGCAATCAGCACCCGCTGACGCTCGCCGCCAGATAGCTCGGTGTAGCGCCGCTCGGCCAGCGCGGTCAGTTCCAGCTCGGCCAGCGCGACGTCGGCGGCGTGCAGGTCGGCGCGGCTGGGGGCGGCCAGCAGGCCATGGCTGGGCAAGCGCCCCAGCAGCACCACCTCGCGCACCCGATACGGAAACGGCGCTTGGTGCAGCTGCGGCACATAGGCCAGCTCGCGCGCCAGCGCCCGTCGCGGCCAGGCGGATAACGGGCGTTCGTGCAGGCGCACCTCACCGCCAGTCGGGCGCAGCAGGCCCAGCAACAGGCGCAGCAGCGTGCTCTTGCCAGCGCCATTGCCGCCCAGCAGCGCCAGCACTTCGCCAGGGCGCACAGTCAGGTTCACGCCTTGCAACACGGTGCGGGCGCGGTAGGCAAAGCGCAGGTCATGGGCGCGCAGCGTCATGCCGTCCACCCATGGCGGGCGCGGCGCAGCACCAGCACAAAGGCCGGGATGCCCAGCAGTTCGGTGAGGATGCCCAGCGGGATTTCCGTGGTGGTCAGCGTGCGCGCCAGGCCATCGGCACACAGCAGAAAAATCGCCCCCAGGCAGGCGCTGACTGGCAGCAGCCGGGCATTGCCGGGCCCGGCCAATAACCGCGCCAAATGTGGAATCAGCAGCCCCACCCAGCCGATCATGCCGGCCAGCGACACAGTCAGCGCCGAAGCCAACGTGGCCAGGGCAATCACCCCATAGCGCAGCGCGCGCACCGGCACGCCCAGGCTGCGCGCTTCGTCGTCGCCCATGCTCAATGCGTCCAGCCCGCGTCCGCACAGACACATCGCCAGCATGGCCAACAGCATCGGCGGCCCCAGCCGCGCCAGGTCGTCCAGATTGGCCATGGCCAGGCTGCCCATCAGCCAGTAAACAATCGCCGGCAGCTGGTTGTAGGGGTCGGCCAGGTATTTGCTGATGGACAGGATGGCGGTGAACAAGGCGCCGCTGATCATGCCGCCCAGCACCAGGGTGATCAGTGAGCCGCCGCACCAACTGGCCAGCAGCACGCCCAGCAGCACCGCCGCGCCGCCCAGGGCAAACGCGCCCAACTGCACCAGCCGCCAGTCGCCGCCATACAGCATGCCCAGCGCCGCGCCGGCCGCCGCGCCCGCCAGCACGCCCAGCAAGTCGGGCGACACCAGCGGATTGCGAAACACCGCCTGATACGCCGCGCCCGAACACGCCAGCGCCGAGCCCACCAGCACGGCGGTGAGCACGCGCGGCAGGCGGATGTCGATGATGAGATTGTCCAGCAAGGCCAAGCGCGCAGGCGGCAGGCTCAGCCAGCCCAGCTTGGCCAGCGCATAGCCCAGCACCTCAGTTGGCGGCAGCGGAAAACGGCCAATGCCCAGCGCCAGCAGCATGGCCAGTGGGGTGGCCAGCGCCAGCAGGGCCGGCAAGCTCGCGCGGCAGAGGCCGCGCCAACGCCGCGCCAGGCCAGCCGGCAGGGCGGGATTACTGAAACAGGCGGTCAATGTCTTGCTCCGTCAGGCTCACCCCCAGCACCTGCTGATAAAACGCCCGGGTGTGCGCCAGCCGGTCAAACGGCAGTTGCTTGGGGTAGAACAGCCCGGCCAGCCACTGCACGCCCAGCACGCGCATCAGCGACGGCGGACGGTCGATCCAGTTGTGCGGCCAGCGCGGCACGCTGTACACCCGGCCGGCGCGCACGGCTTTCACCTGCCGCCAGCGCGGGTCTTGCGCCACCACGCGGGCAAACTGGGCGTCCTGGGCGATGATGATGTCCGGGGCAAAGGCCAGCACCTGCTCCAGGCTGACTTTTTCCATGCCGGTGTGGTCCTTGGGCTGGCAGCGGTAGACGTTATAACCGCCGGCCAGCTCAATGGCTTCGGTGTGAAACGACTGATGGCAATCGGTGGCCAGGCCGTCCGGGCCTTCGGCGTAATACACCCGTGGGCGCTGCTCCAGCGGAATGCGCGCAGTGACTTGCGCCACCTTGGCCAGCGGCGCTTCCACCAGACGGGCCAGCGTTTCGCCGCGCGCCGGCTGGCCCAGCAGCCGGCCGGTGTAGCGCAGCGCTGCCGGCCAGTCGGCCAGCGTGTCCAGCTGGATGAACACCACGGGCAGGCCAATCTTGGCAAACGCCGCTTCAATGCGGGCCTGGTCAATAAACGGGCTCTTCCAGGCCAGGGCAATGTCCGGCTGCATGGCCAGCACAGCTTCCGGGTTCATTTGCTGGCCCATGCCGAAAATGCCGCCCACCACCGGCAGTCCGCGCAGGCGGGGCGGAAAATAGCGCTGGCCCTCGGCCGGAATCGGAAAGCTCAGGCCAATCATCTTGTCTGGCGCCAGGCTGTGCAGCAGCACATTCAGCGGCGGCGCGGCGCCAAACACCCGCTCGATATGGTCAGGCGCCTGCACGCGCCGGCCGACCATATCCACCACTTCGGCGGCCTGGGCGCTGGCGGCCAGCGCCAGACTCAGCGCGCCCCAGCTCAGCCGCCGCCAGGCGTCAATCATTCGTGTCATCAGTCATTCTCCGGGATAACGCCGCTCACCACGCCCGCGCCACACGTCGAGCCCGGCATGCTGTTTCAGCCAGCACAGGGGAACAGGCCGGGATGGTGAGCGACGCTTAGAAGGTCAGCTTGACCTTGCCCACCACCGTGCGCGGCGCGCCGGGGTAGTAGATGGCGCCATTGCTGGTGGTGTTGATTTCGCTGGTGCTGATCTGGCCGATATAGCGGCGATCAAACACATTCAACACGCTCAGGCCCAGCTCCCAGCCGCCCCAGCGCGCCTTGCCGGCATAGCTGAAGTTCAGGTCGGCGGTGAGATAGCCGGGCAGCCGCTCGGTGTAGGTGCTGGTGCCCCAGCGCGAACCGATATAGTTGACGCTGGGGGCGACGGTCAGCCCCTGCCACTGCCAGGCCGCGCCCAGATTGGCCATCCAGCGCGGCACATCGGGCAATTGCTTGCCCTGCACCGGCAGCCAGGCGCCGTTATTGGTGCGCACGTCTTCGCTGAATTGCGACCGGCTGTAAGACAGCGCGCCAAACAGGCGCAGCCCGCTCAGCGGGGTGAGGCCGGCCGACAGTTGCAGGCCATAGCCGCGGGTCTGGCCGATGTTCTGCGAATACACCGTGCGGGTTTGCTCGCTGTAGACATTCACCCCCTTATTGCGCGAGCGGCTGAAATACAGCGTCGGCTCCAGGTAGGCGCGTTCTGCTTGCCAGCGCAGGCCCAGGTCCAGCTTGGTGCTGAGCTCGGGCTTGAGCTGGTCCCAGTACTGCTGGCTGGTGGTGATGGCGCCGGACGGCGCCTGGTTGTAGGCGTCAAACGACGGCGCGCCGATGGTGCGGCCCAGGCTGGCGCGCGCTTGCAGTTGTGGGGTGAGCTGGTAGGCCGCGCCCAGTTGCGGCAGCCAGTAGGCCAGCGTGCGGCCACTGACGCTGCGCGCGGCATTGCGGCTGGCCAGGCTGTAAGCCTGGTCGGCGGAGACGTCCCAAGTGCTGTTGGCGCCGACGGTATAGGCGTCGATCGACGGCAGGGTTTCCCGCGCGTAGCGCAGGCCGCCCTGCACGGTCAGCGGGCCGGCCTGGTGCAGCGCGCTCAGATAAAAGCTGTGGAATTCATGGCGGTCCACGGTTTTCGACAGCATGGCCCAGCGGTCAAATTGCAGGCTGCCATTGCGGATCACATACTGTGTGCGCGTGGTCGGCGGCCCCGGCGGCTCGGTGGAGGTCCAGCTGTGGCCCAGTTTGATTTCGGTGTCGCCCCACAGCCCGCGCAATTCGCTGTTGACGCCATAGGTGGTGTGGTCGATCAGCCATTTCAGCACCTGGGTGTCGGTGCTGCCGGCGTACAGGTAGTAGCCTTGCTCGCGGCTGTAAAACGGCTTGATGCTCAGGCTCAGCGTCGGGCTGAAGGTGTAATTCAGCTCGGCCAGCAGCGCTTCGTTGCGAAAATCCTGGCGGTTGTAGTCGTAGTGCAGGGCGGAGTTGCGGTTGTTGGGGTAGTCACTGCGGTAATAGGCGTCCAGATTGGTGGCCTGGCTGTAGGTGAGCGCTTGATAGTTGTGCTGGGATTGCTCATTGCGCGCATACCACAGCTTGAGGTTCAGCGGCCCCAGCGCCTGGCTGAGGCCAAATTCCAGATTGTCGCGGTTGCCCGGCGCCTGGCCGTTGCCACGCCATTTATTGGCGCGGGTGTCCGAGGCCGAGATGAAAAACGCCGTGCCGCTGGCCAGTTGGCCGCTGTCGGCGCGGGCAAATACCCGCTGAAAGCGTTCTGAGCCCATGCTGAACGACAGCTCACCGCCCGCCTCGCGGCGCGGCCATAACAATTGGCTGTCCAGCGCACCATAGCTATTGAACAAGCCGGCCTGGTCGGCTGCCAGCGCGCCCTGGGCAAAGGTCAGGCTGACCAGGTTTTCCCGATCAAACAAAAACAGATAACCCGGCCCTGGCCCCGGCCCGTTCAGCGCCAGGCCTTCCACCGTGCCGGATACGCCATGGGTGCTGACTTCGCCGCGCACGCGCATGCCTTTTTGGCCGCCTTGCATATTGTTCAGGCCGTAGGCGTCCACCGGGGTGATTTTCACGCCGGGCAGGTCAGCCAAGTTCAGGTAGGGGTTGGTTCCGCCGGGGTTGCCAAACGCGCCCAGCGCCTCGCCGCCAACGCGGTAAACCGTGCTGGGCGTGACGCGTTCTGGTTTCAGCCAACCGTCTTCAGCGGAGGCAGAGACTTCCACCACCGGCAGGGTGGTCACTTCAGCGGCCAGGCTGGGCGCGCACAGGCTGGCGAGCAGGCAGGGCAGCAGTTTGCGGCGCATTGGGGGTGTCATGGGCCAGGGTTCCTCTCAAGCGTGTCATCCGGGGATTGCCCGCAGTATTCGTCATGTAAATGTTTATATATCGACGAACGGGCAACGACAGCTCAAGAGCACGCAAGAGCCAGGCCAATGGTTAATTTTGCTTAAAGCACCTTGAAATCAGCGTTTTGCTGATAGCCCAACAAAGCGAAGGGATTCGTTATGTCATCTTGACTACAACGAATGTCAGCTATCAGTCAGAAGAGTCACCCGGGTCTTCTGTGTGCCCAGGGGTGAACTGGCGGCAGGCGCGGTGCAGAAAATCCAGCTGCTGCTGATAAGCACGGCAGCCAGTGCAATAGCCCAGATGCACGCGCAGGCCCAGGCGTTCGCGAAAGCTGAGCGGGCGGTCCTGGCGCAGCGACAGCAGCCAGGTGGCGTGTTTGCAGTTCATGCGCGCGCCTCCTCGCCAAACCAGCGGGTTTGCAGACACAGCCGCAGCCCGGCGCGGGCGCGGTGCAGGATGACCCAGCAGTGATTGGGGGTGATGTCGAAATGGCCGCAGATTTCCGGGGTGTCCAGGTCGAGAAACTCGCGCATCATGAACACCCGTGCGGTGGATTCCGGCAGCCGGGTCAGGCAGGTTTCAAATACCTGCCAGAACTGGCGCTGCTCCAGCGAGGCGTCCGGATCGCTCCAGGCAGGCGGCTGGTCGTCGGCGTTCCAGTGGCCGCGCGCGTCAAAGAGTGCGTCAAAATCGTCAGCCTCGTCCTCACTGGGCAAGGGCGTCAGATACACCCGCCGGCGCTGGCGACGGATTTCGTCGATCAGCTTGTGCTTGAGAATGCCAAACACCCAGGTGCGCACCACTGCGCGGCCAGCAAAACGCTCGGGCGCGCGGCTGGCGGCCAGCAAGGCCTCCTGCACGGCGTCTTCGGCGCTGTCGTCGTCGTGGTTCAGGTATAAACAGGCAAAGCGCAGCAAGTCGCGGCGCAGGCTGGCCAAAAAGCCGGCGTCGCGCAGCAGGCTGGCGGCGTCGGCGGCAGACGGAGAATCAGCAATATCGGGCATGGAGCAGCACTGTAGCGAATGACAAGGCCAAAGGCAAAACTGGCGCGGCGCGCACGCCGCCGCCGCACCAGAAAAACCACAAGCGTATCAGAACACTCTACCGCAGCGCCGCCGGCTGGCTGGGGCTGGCTTCCAGTGTGTGGTGAATGCGCACCTGGCTCAGCCCGGCCACCTGGCCCACCAGGGCATGCAGTTGCCGGCTGATCCGTTCGCGCTCGGCGGCGTCGCGGCAGGCTTGTGGATCGAGCACGGCGTCCAGCTCCAGCACGCCGTTCAGGTAGTGCAACTCCAGGCTGATGCGGGCGCGCACGTGTTCGTCCAGCACCTCGGCCAGTGCGTCTTCCACCTGCGCCCGATGCGGCAGCGCCAGCATCTGCCGGCTGTGGCCGCTGTCGTCTTCCGGGTCGATGTGCACCATCACGTCCAGCACCCGGTGCGCGTCCAGCACGCGCTGGCGGGCGTTGGCGGCGATATAGTGCCCTTCCGAGACGCTGATGCGGCCATCCACCAGAATATGCACGTCCACCATGGCCAGGTCGCCCATGCGCCGGGTGCGCAGGTCATGCGCGCTGCGCACGCCGGGCGTGGCCTCCAGCGTGGCGCAGATGGCGGCTTGTTCTTCGTCGTCCAGGCTGTGGTCCATCAGGTCGGACAATGCCGACCAGCTGAATTTCCAGCCCATATGGGTGATCATGAAACCCACCAGCGCCGCCGCCAGCGGATCCAGCCAGGCAAAGCCCAGCAGATTGCCGGCCACGCCAACGCCCACCACCAGCGACGAAGCAGCGTCCGAGCGGGCATGCCAGGCATTGGCCACCAGCATGCTGGATTTCACCGATTCGGCGATTTTCAGCATATAGCGAAACAGCAATTCCTTGCTGACCAGCGCCAGCCCGGCCACCCACAGCGCCAGGCTGTGCACCTGGCCAATGCTGGCCGGATCGGTGATTTTATGCGCCGCCGACCACAGCATGCCCACGCCCACGCTGAGCAAGAGCACGCCAATCACCAGCGAGGCGGCGGTTTCAAAGCGGCCATGGCCGTAAGGATGATTTTTGTCGGCGTCGGCGGCACTGTGGCGGTTGGCGAACAGTACGACAAAGTCCGACACCAGATCCGACAGCGAATGCACGGCATCGGCCACCAGCGCCTGTGAGCCGGCCCACAGGCCGACCAGCATCTGGGTGATCGACAGGGCGATATTCACCCCCACGCTCACCCAGGTGCTGCGCTGCGCCGCCGCCTGGCGGGCGGCGTTGGGGGTTTCTTCGCGCGGATCAAAGGAATGGGAATGCGTCACAATACAAATTCCATCTAAATCAAAGACTTGGCATTGTGGCACAAATAAATGAATTTTCGCTTATCTGCATGGGCTGTGCCGACAGCAGCGCTTAGCGCCCGGCGCCAGCGCGCGCGCCGGGCATTGGCGCCAGCCGTCCGCCGATGATGCGCACCCGCTCGCCGCGTCGCCACGGCGGCGGCGCGGTGTAGGCAAAGGTGTGCGTCGGGCCGCTGTCCAGCTGCACATGCACCGTCCAGGCGCGGTTGCGCCAGCGCTCGGCGGCCAGTTCGCGCTCGACGATCTCGCCGGCCATCATGCCGGCCGCGCCGCCATAAATCGCCCCACCCGCGCCGCCGTGCTGGGCGCCCAGCTGCGCGCCGGCCATGGCGCCCGCCTGCTGGCCAGCGCCGTTCACCCGTGGCGCGGCGGGCGCTTCAATCCACACCACCACGCCATTGCGCGGCTGGGTGCCGACATTCCAGTTGCCGGCCGCCGCCAGCGGCGCGGCGGCCAGGGTCAAACTTAGCAGCAGCCTGTGCAGCATGGCGCGCTCCCGGTGGGTTTACAAAAAGAACAGCACGCTCAACAGCACAAACAGCGGGAACAGCCACACCCAGGCCCAGGCCATATAGCCAAAAAAGCCAGGCATGGCCACACCGCGATGCTCGGCAATGGCTTTGATCATGAAGTTGGGCGCATTGCCAATATAGCTGTTGGCGCCCATGAACACCGCGCCGGCCGAAATCGCCAGCAGGGTGCTGCTGTATTGCGTCATCATCAGCGCCGGGTCGCCACTGGCCAGGTTGAAAAACACCAGATAGGTCGGCGCGTTGTCCAGAAAGCTCGACAAGCTGCCGGTCATCCAGAAATACATCAAATCAATCGGGCTGCCGTCGGCGCGCGACACCAGGCCCACCAGTTGGGCCAGCGCGCCATCCGGGCCGGCGCGCAAAATGGCGATGGCCGGCGCCATGGTGATGAAAATCGCGCCAAACAGCTTGCCCACTTCGGCAATCGGCTCCCAGTTGAATTCATTGCCGTCGCGGATGCGGGTGGAAGTAAACGCCAGCGACGCGCCGGCCAGGCCCAGCAACATGCCGTCGCGCAGCAGGTTTTGAATGCCGACTTTCACGCCAAGAATGTTCAGCTCCAGCCCGGGCTTCCACATGCCGGACATCAGCACCGCGCCGACCACGCCGGCCAGCAGCAGAAAATTAAACCCGCCCTGCACGCCCAGCCGGGCGTTGTCCGGGGTGGGGTCGCGCGGCAACACGCCTTCTTTGCGGTAGTAATAACTGTCCAGCAGGTAAAACGCCAGCAGCAACAGGCCGCAGGCGGTGAGCACCGGCAGCAGCATGGCCTGGAAAGTCCAGCTGAAACTCACGCCCTTGAGAAAACCCAAAAACAGCGGCGGGTCGCCAATCGGGGTCAGGCCGCCGCCGATATTGCCCACCAAAAAGATAAAAAACACCACCACATGCACGTTGTGCCGGCGGTTGTCGTTGGCGCGCAGCAGCGGGCGAATCAGCAGCATGGCCGCGCCGGTGGTGCCCATCAGGCTGGCGCACGCAGCGCCCAGCGCCAGAATGCCGGTGTTCAACGCTGGCGAGCCGTGCAGATTGCCGGTGATCAAAATGCCGCCAGAAATGGTGTACAGGGCAAACAGCAGCACGATAAACGGCAGATATTCGTCCACCATGGCGTGCACCACCACATTGCCGGCGTCGGCTGGGCTCAGCCACAGCGCGCAGGGCAGCAAAAAGGCCAACGCCCAGCCCAGGGCAATCTTGCCAAAGTGATGGTGCCAGAAGGCCGGGGCAACAATCGGAAACAAGGCAATCGACAGCAGCAGGCCGGCAAACGGCAGCGACCACAACAAGGACAACTCGGCGCCGTTCAGGCCGGCGGCCTGCGCCAGCGTGGGGCACAGCAGAGCAAACACACACAATACACGGGACATCGCAGACTCCTGTGGCGCGCGGGGGGACGCGCGGTCAGGCCGGGCAAGGCGCCCGGCAGGGTCGGCGGCAGGCAGGGCCAAAGGGCGCGGCAGGGGCCGCAGGCAAGACAGGACAACCGCCTGGCCTGGGGGAGTCTGGCCTGCGCCGCCGCCAGGAGGCGGCGCAGGCGCGGTCAGCGGGAGCCGCGCCGAGCTGGCTTCGCGTCGCTCACCAAACCCAGTGAAGCAATCCTGGCTAGGCGCACGGCCGCACGCCACAACGCCAGGCGGGTTTGGTGAGCGGGACGCTTACTGCGTGCCGCGCTGAATGAATTCGATTTTGTAGCCGTCCGGGTCTTCGACAAAGGCAATCACCGTCGTGCCGTGCTTCATCGGCCCGGCTTCGCGGGTGACCTTGCCGCCCAGCGCGCGCACCTGATCACAGGCTGCCGCGGCATTGGGCACTTCCACCGCCAGATGGCCAAAGCCATTGCCCAGCTCGTAGCTGGCGGTGTCCCAGTTGTGGGTGAGCTCAATCACCGTGTGGTCGATTTCTTCGCCGTAACCGACAAAAGCCAGGGTGAAGCGGCCTTCCGGGTAATCGGTGCGGCGCAGCAGGCGCATGCCCAGCACTTCGGTGTAAAAACGCAGCGAGGCATCCAGATTGCCCACGCGCAGCATGGTGTGCAGTAAACGCATAATCAGAAAAAACTCCAACAGGCGCCGCCGTGGCGGCGCGGGGGTAAAGGGCGGGGGCTTAAAGCGGCTAAGAGTCGCTCACAAAACCCAGCGAAGCAGCCCTGGCTAGGCGTGTGCAGACAGTGCAAGCCGTACGGCAAGGTCACACAACAACGCTAGGAGGGTTTTGTGAGCCGCGCTTAATATTCGGGCAGATTCATCACCATTTGGCGCATTGTGCGCCGTCTGCCGTCAGCGCCTTGCGCCAGGCGGAGAAAACAGGCGCTCACCACTGTGGCGCATGCTGTCCGTATTGCCTGAGCCAGGCGCGTTGTGCCGCCCAATCGGGACATAAACGTGCCACTTCGACCCAAAAGCGCGACGAATGGTTCATTTCGATGCGATGCGCCAGTTCGTGGGCCAGCACATAATCAATCACCGGCAGCGGGGCAAACAGCAGCCGCCAGGACAGGCGAATCACCCCGTCGTGGGTGCAGCTGCCCCAGCGCGCGCGCGCGGGCGAGAGCTTGAGCGCGCTGGGCGGCGTGCGCCAGCGCCCGGCAAAGCCTTGCAGCCGTTCGGCAAACAGGCGGCGGGCCATGGCCTGATAGCGCTGTTTCAGCAGCTGCGCGGCGTGGGCGTCGTCGCGCGCGCCGCGCACGCACACCCGCTCCGGCTCCAGGCTGACGCCGGGCGGGCCGGCTTCGCGCACAATCGGCAGCGGCCGGCCCAGCAGCCACAGTTGTTGCAGCGCCGCCAGCTGCGGCGCAGGGGCCAGCGCGCTCAGGCGGTCCAGGTGTTTCCACAGCCAGTCGGCGCGCTGGTTCAGCAGGGCGACAATCTCGGCGTGCGGCAGGCGCAGCGGCGCGCGCACTTCCACCCCAGCCGGGCTGACGCGCAAGCCGATGGTCTTGCGCGCGCTGCGCGCCAGCGTGTAGTCCAGCGGCCCGCGCGCGGTGGCCAGCTGGTGCGAGCTAAGGCGCGCGCCGGCCATGTTTCAGTCCGGGCGGCACGGCCCACGGCCAACCAGCGCCGCTTGTTGCGCCAGCGTCCAGCTTTCCAGCGCCTGGGTCAGCGCTTCGGCGCTTTGGCCAGCGGGCAGGATGGGCGGGCCAATCACCACGTCGATCACGCCGGGGTGCTTCAGAAAAGAATTGCGCGGCCAGAATTCACCCGAATTCAGCGCCACCGGCGACAAGGGCACATCCAGCGACTGCGCCAGCCGCGCCGCGCCCTGCTTGAACTTGCCCGGCTTGCCCGGCGGCATGCGCGTGCCTTCCGGGAAGATCACAATCCAGAAGCCGTCGCGCATGCGGTCGCGGCCCTGGTCCACCATCTGCTGGGCGGCCTGGCGGCTTTTGCGGTCGATCATGATGGCGCTGACCGCCGCCAGCCCCCAGCCAAAGAACGGAATCCACATCAGTTCTTTTTTGGCCACCCACACCTGACGCGGAAAAATCAGTTGCAGGGCCATGGTTTCCCAGCCGGACTGGTGCTGGCAGGCAATCACCGAGGGGGTGTTGGGGATGTTTTCCAGCCCGCGCACGCGGTAATGCAGGCCGCAGGTCAGCCGCAGCCAGGCCAGCATCAGGTGCGTCCAGGTGGTGACCACGCGATGGCGCAGCACGCGCGGAAACGGCAGCATCAGGATGGCCAGCAGCGAATACGGCGGGGTCAGCAGCAAAAAGCCGACCCAATACAGCAGGTTACGCAACACTAACATGAGCAGGAACAATCGCTTTCTACAAACACGGACAAAAACCGGCGCGCGGCGCGCGCTCAGTCGGCATGGTGACGGATCAGATATTCCGCCGCCACATACAAATCGTCAAACACCAGGGTGCGCGGCGGCAAATCACCCTTGGCCAGGGTGGCCTCGCCCTTGCCGGTGCGCACCAGGATGGGCAGGCCGCCCACCGCCGCCACCGCTTGCAGGTCGCGCAGGCTGTCGCCCACCAGCGGCAGGCTGTCCGGGCGCAGGCCAAAGCGCTCGGCGATGTCCAGCACCATGCCCGGCAGCGGCTTGCGACAGGCGCAGCCGGCTTCGGGCTTGTGCGGACAGAAAAACACCGCGTCGATGCGCCCGCCGGCCTTATGCGCCAGATGGTGCATTTTTTCGTGCATGGCGTTCAGCGCGTGCATATCGAACAAGCCCCGGCCCAGGCCGGATTGATTGGTGGCCACCACCACATGCCAGCCGGCCTGCGTCAGCATGGCGATAGCGTCCAGGCTGCGCGGCAGCGGCACCCATTCCATGCTGTTTTTGACGAAATCATCGCGATCGTGGTTGATGACGCCGTCGCGGTCGAGGATGACGAGTTTCATGCATTCCATCCAGAAAAAACCGCCCGGACAGCACACGGCCCGCCGTTGCCAGCGGGCCGGGCGCAAGGGCGCAAAAAGAGCGTGGGTTATTCCGCCAGCAACGAAATATCCGCCACCCGGTTGAACAAGCCCGCCAACTGCGCCAGCAGGGCCAGGCGGTTCTGGCGCACGGCCAGGTCGTCGGCCATCACCATCACGCCGTCAAAGAAGGCGTCCACCGGGGTTTTCAGCGCCGCCAGGCGGGTCAGCGCGCCGGTCAGGTCGCCAGCGGCCTGGGCGGCGTCCACCTCGGCGCGCACGCTGGTGATGGCCTGGGCCAGCGCCTGTTCGGCGGCTTCGGCCAGCAGGGCCGGGTTGACCGCTTCGCTGACTTCGCCTTCGACCTTTTTCAGGATGTTTTTCACCCGCTTGTTGGCGGCGGCCAGGGTGGCGGCTTCCGGCAGGGCGCGGAAGGCGGCCACGGCGGCCAGCACGGCGCGCACATTGTCCAGGCGGGTGGGCGCCAGCGCCAGCACGGCGTCGATTTCATCAGCACGGGCGTCGGCCAGCAGCAGGTTTTTCAGCCGTTCCTGCATAAAGCCAAACACATCGGCGGCCACGGTGGCGGACAGCTTGCCAGCCGGGAAGGCGGCGGCGGTCAGCGCCAGCAGCGCGGTGATATCCAGCGGCAGCTCCAGCGCCATGCGCAGAATGCCCAGCGCGTGGCGGCGCAGGCCAAACGGGTCTTTGTCGCCGGTCGGGATCAGGCCGATGCCATAGATGCCGACCACGGTTTCCAGCTTGTCGGCCAGCGCCACGGCCTTGGCCACGTCGCCCACCGGCAGGCTGTCGCCGGCAAAGCGCGGGTGGTAGTGGCCTTCGATGGCGGCGGCGACGGTGTCGTTTTCGCCATCCAGGCGGGCGTAGTACATGCCCATGATGCCTTGCAGCTCGGGGAACTCGCCGACCATATCGCTGACCAGGTCAGCCTTGGCCAGGCGGGCGGCGCGGCGGGCGTCGTCCACATTGGCGCCAATCAGCCCGGCAATCTGGCCGGCCAGGCTTTCCAGCCGCTCGACGCGCTCCAGCTGGGTGCCAATCTGGTTGTGGTACACCACATTGCCCAGACGCGGCACGCGGCTTTCCAGTTTTTGCTTTTGGTCTTGCTCAAAGAAAAACTTGGCGTCAGACAAGCGGGCGCGCAGCACGCGCTCGTTGCCGTGGATGATGTGCGAGGGGTCGGCGGTTTCCAGGTTGGACGCCAGCAGGAAGCGGTTGATCAGCTTGCCTTCGGCGTTCAGCAGCGGAAAGTACTTCTGGTTTTGCTGCATGGTCAGGATCAGGCATTCCTGCGGCACTTTCAGAAAGTCTTCGGCAAAGCCGGCTTCCAGCACCACCGGCCATTCCACCAGCGCGGTCACTTCGTCCAGCAGGGCGTCGTCGCTGGCCAGGGTGGCGTTCAGCGCGGCGGCGCGGCTGGCCAGGCCAGCGCGAATGGCGTCGCGGCGGGCTTCAAAACTGGGGACCACCTTGCCCACGCTTTGCAGCGTGCTGACATAGCTGTCGGCGTCGGTCAGCGTGACTGCGCCAGCCGACAAAAAGCGGTGGCCGCCGGTTTCGCGGCCGGCCGTCAGGCCCAGCACTTCGCCAGCCACCACCTCGGCGCCGTGCAGCATCACCAGCTTGTGCACCGGACGGACAAAAGTCACGTCAGAATCGCCCCAGCGCATCACCTTGGGGATGGGCAGCTTTTTCAGCGCATCCTGCACGATGCCGGCCAGCACGTCGGCCAGCTTGGCGCCGGCGGCCTGGTAGCGGTAGAAAAAGGTTTCGCTCTTGCCGTCCAGACGACGCTCGAACTGGGCGACGGCGTCCAGGGCAATACCGCGCGCTTCCAGTTTTTTGCGCAACGCCGGGCTGGGCTGGCCATCGGCGCCCAGCGCCACCGCCACCGGCATGATTTTTTCAACGGCTTCTTCGTCGGCGGCCACCGCCAGCACGGCGGGAATGCTCACGCCCAGGCGGCGCGGGCTGGCAAAAATCTGCGCGGCGACGTCGGCGGCGACGAGTTTTTTCTCGGCCAGGCCGGCCACAATCGCGCCGGCAAAGCTGGCGGCCAGGCGCGGCAGCGCCTTGGGTGGGAGTTCTTCGGTAAACAGTTCGACAAGCAGGGTGTGTTTCATGGCGTCAGGTCAGGCATTCGTTAGGGTTGCGCAGGCGCGAGCTTGCAGACCACATCCAGCATGCCCGCGCCCATCGAGCCGTCCGGCGCAGGCTGGAATTTCCATTGGAAATCCTGCAACTGGAACAGCGAGTGGTAGACCGACTTGCCGGCCTGGTCAAAGAGATCAATCGAGGCAAAGGCGTAGCGGCGCTGAAGGCAGTCGCCGATCACCAGCATGCGTCGGGTGTGGAAAGAAATTTTCAGCTGCGGGTCGCGTTGTTGCTGGGTGTAGCGCTCTTCGTGCTCAAAGCGCAGCAGATTGTTTTTTTCCGTCCGCACCGAATTGCGGTCCACCGCCAGCGCGGCCAGCGTGCCGCGCTGGTACACCACCCAGTCCGGGGCGGCGAAAGCGGGCGCGGCGGCCAGCAGGGACAATGACAACAGGGCAAGTCGGCGCATCAGCGTCAGTCCTTTTTCAGCATCGGGAAGCCCAGCGCTTCGCGCGAATCGTAGTAGGCCTGCGCCACCAGCCGCGCCAGCGCGCGCACCCGGCCGATGTAAGCGGCGCGCTCAGTCACCGAAATGGCGCCACGGGCGTCGAGCAGGTTGAAGGTGTGCGAGCACTTCACCACCATTTCATACATCGGCAGCGCCAGATTCACTTCGTGCAGGCGCTTGGCCTCGCCTTCAAAGTCGTTGAACAGGCGGAACAGCAGCTCGGTGTTGCTGTGCTCGAAGTTATAGGTGGATTGCTCGACTTCGTTCTGGTGGAACACATCACCATAGGTGACAACCTGGCCATCCGGCAGCACATTCCACACCAGGTCGTAGACGTTTTCCACGCCTTGCAGATACATGGCCAAGCGCTCCAGGCCATAGGTGATCTCGCCCAGCACCGGCTTGCAATCCAGGCCGCCCACTTGCTGGAAGTAGGTGAACTGGGTGACTTCCATGCCGTTCAGCCAGACTTCCCAGCCCAGGCCCCAGGCGCCCAGCGTCGGGCTTTCCCAGTCGTCCTCGACAAAGCGGATGTCGTGCACCGAGGTGTCGATGCCCAGCTCGCGCAGGCTGCCCAGGTAGAGGTCTTGAATATCCGGCGGGCTGGGTTTCAGCACCACTTGATACTGGTAATAGTGTTGCAGGCGGTTGGGGTTTTCACCGTAGCGGCCATCCTTGGGGCGGCGCGAAGGCTGCACATAGGCGGCACGCCACGGCTCCGGGCCCAGCGCCCGCAGGAAGGTGGCGGTATGGAAGGTGCCTGCGCCCATTTCCATGTCGTAAGGTTGCAGCAACGCGCAGCCTTGCGCGTTCCAGTAGTTCTGCAAGCGGAGGATGATTTCCTGAAAGGTGAGCATAGTCCCGGCACGGCAACGTGAAAAATAACACGTCATTTTACTGGCGTTTGCGGGTGGGGGAAAGGTGGCGGTGATTCTGCTGCTGCCAGCCCAGCCCGATGGCGGCATCGCCAGCTGCCGTGACGAGGCAAGCCAGCCGGAAAACCCCTCATCGGCGGCGATCAGGCCGGATACAGCGCCCCCAGCACCCGCCCGCCTGTCGCGCCGGTGACGGCGGGCAGATTGCCCGGCAAGCGCTGCATAAACCGTTGCGCCAGCCAGGCAAAGGCCAGTGCTTCCACTTGCATGGCCGGCACGCCCAGTGCATCCGTGGCGCTCACCCGGCAATGCGGCAGCGCGGCGGCCAGCTCGGCCATCAGCAGCGGGTTCAGCGCGCCACCACCGCACACATACAGCGCACGGGTGGCGGGCGCGTGCTGGGCAATCGCCTGTGCCGCGCTGCTGACGGTCAGCTGCAACAAGGTGCGCTGCACATCGGCCGCTGCCAGACCAGGGTGAGCGGCCAGCCGCGCGTGCAGCCAGTCCAGCGAGAACAGCTCGCGGCCGGTGCTCTTGGGCGGCGGCGCAGCAAAATACGGGTCGGCCAGACAATCCGCCAGCAGCGCAGGCACGCAACGCCCGCTGGCCGCCCAGGCGCCGCCCGCATCAAAACGCGCCCCCGGCTGGCAATCGGCAATCCAGGCATCCATCAGCATATTGCCCGGCCCGGTGTCAAAGCCGATGACGGGCAAGGCCGGATCCAGCCGGGTGAGGTTGCCGATGCCGCCCAGGTTCAACACCACCCGCGCTTCGTGCGCGTCGCCAAACCAGGCCTGATGCGCTGCCGGCACCAGCGGCGCGCCCTGGCCGCCCGCCGCCAGATCGCGACGACGAAAATCGCCCACCACATCAATGCCGGTCAACTCCGCCAGCAAAGCCAAATCGGCCAATTGCACGGTGTAGCCAGCCTGCGGCGCGTGGCGCACGGTCTGGCCATGACACCCCACCGCCACCACCTGCGCCGCGCTGACACCAGCCTGCGCCAAGGCCAGCTGGCACACTTCGGCGTACAAGCGCGCCAGCTGCTGAGCCAAGCGGGCGGCGCGATCCAGTTCATTATCGCCCACCGGCTGCAAGGCCAGAATCTCGGCACGCAGCGCATCCGCATACGGCAGGCTGCCGCAGGCCAGTACGCGCGGTTGGGCGGCGGATAAATCCGCCAGAACGGCGTCTACGCCGTCCAGGCTGGTGCCGGACATCAGGCCGAGATAAAAACCTTGGGGCATATGTTGTGGTGAGATGTGCATTCGGTCAGTGAGAAAAAAGGGCGATCGTGTGGCATCGCCGTGCGGGGGCATGAGATGTTTCGGACAGGTATTTACGCCGTCAACAAGGCCCCGGTGCGAAACGGCGTGCTGCCGGCGATTTTGACCAGTTCCATGCCCAGCATGGCGTAGCGCTGTGTGGTGCGGGCGTACACGCGGCCAGCCACGCTGGCGCGGCGGGTGCTGCGCGTGCCGCTGATCGGGTCGAGCAGTTCACAAACCGGCTCACCAGCGTCCACCCAATCACCCAGGGAGCGCAAAAATGTGACGAGGCCGGCCCGGTCTGCGCGCACGGCTTCCGACCCGGCCAGAGGGGTGGGCGGAAACGGCAATGGCGGCAGGGGCGGGGGCTCGCCGCGCAATACGCCACGGTGGCGCAAAAAGGCCAGCAATCGAGCAGCGTCTTCCTGGGCCAGTTTTTCATCGACGTCGGTCTGGCCGCGCAATTCCAGCGTAACGGCCAGACAGGCCAGCGGCAGTGGATGATCCGGCGGCAAGGTGTCGGCCAAGCGCCACCAGGGCTGGCTGCATGCCTCGTCAAACGAGCAGGCCACGCCGCTGCCGCGCGCCAGCAGGTTGACTTCACTGCCCAGGCAGCGCGCCAGGGTTTCCGCCTGCGGCCAGTACGGGGTTTCGGTATACAGATGGACAATCGCCTCGGTATCGGCGTGCACGTCCACCACCACATCGGCATCGCAGGCCAACCCCAGCAGGGTGAGCCGCAGTGCGTCCAGCTCGCTGATGGCGTCCTGACGCAGCTCGGTCAGATGCTGGCGCATGGCGGCGCGCACCAGGGCGATATTGTGGGCGCCGTCATTGCCCCATTGCCCGGCCAGCCGGGCGCGCACCGGCTCGGCCAGCTCGGGGTAGCCCCGATTGAAATTGTCACCACTGTGCAGGGCAAAGCGGCCCACCGGCTCGCGCAGCACGCTTTGCCCCAGGCCGATCGGGTTGGCCACCGGCACGACAATCACCTCGCCAATCAGCTCGTCCGCTTGCTCGGCCGCCGCCAGCGCTTGCGCCAGATGGTGTAGCACCAGCATGCCCGGCAGTTCATCGGCATGCAGGCCGGCTTGCAAATACACTTTGGGCCCGGCGCCGGGCGCACCAAAGTGCAGGCTGACCACGTCGCGCTGCATACCCAGGCTGGGCGCGGGCAACGGGTGGGAATGACGGTGCATGCAAGCTCTCCGTAGGGCAGGCGGGGACAGCATATGGTATGTCAACTTGCTGCGCCGCTCCAGCGGCTTGGCGGACAGCTCAGGGGGCAACGGTCATCCTGTGGCCTGACATGCGGCAGGATGACCGTATTCAGGCGGCAGGCGCGGGCGGTGTCAGAAAGCGTTTGATGAATTCGGCTTCCGGGCTGGGGTAGCCCAGCAGATAGCCCTGGGCTTCGTCGCAGCCGCGCTGGGTCAGCAGGGCCAGCTGTTCGCGGGTTTCCACGCCCTCGGCAATCACCGACAGGCCCAGATTGCGCGCCAGATTCAGAATGGTGTCCACGATGGCGGCGGCGCTGGTGTCGCTGGCGATGTCGGTGACAAACGAGCGGTCGATTTTCAGCCGGTCAATCGGAAAGTGCCGCAGATAAGACAAGGACGAATAGCCGGTGCCAAAGTCGTCAATGGCCAGGCGTACGCCAATGCGCTTGAGCTCGGACAGAATGGCGATGATGGCCTTGATGTCACCCATCACCGTGCGCTCGGTGACTTCCAGCTCCAGACAGCGGGCGTCCAGCCGGTAACGAGCCAGTGCCTCCTGCACTTTGCCGGGCAAGCCCGGATCCTGAAAGTGGACGGCGGAAAGATTGATGGCGATGGTCAGCGGTTCGCCCTCGAAGGTCCACGCCGGCCAGCTGGCGCGCTGGCGGCAGGCTTCGTTGAGCACCCAGTCGCTGATGTCGCGGATCAGATGCGTGTCTTCCGCCACGGGAATAAAACGCGCCGGGCTGACCAGGCCCCATTGCGGGTGCTGCCAGCGGATCAGCGCTTCGCCGCCAATCAGCTTGCCGTCGCTCAGACGGAATTGCGGCTGCACATACAGGCGGAATTCATCACGACCATGGGCGTGCTTGAGGGCGTTGAACAGATTAAAGCGTTCGGCGGCGCGCTCGGACAAATCCGGCTTGAACAGGGCAAAATTATCGCCGCCCAGCGCCTTGGCCTCCTGCATGGCCGATTCAGCCTGCTGGGCCAGCACCTCCACCGTATCGGCGTCATACGGAAAGCAGCTGACGCCAATGCTGGCGCTCAGATGCACATTGGCGGCGCCGTCCACCGTGCATGGCTGGCGCACGGCATCCAGCAGACGCTCGACCAGCGGGCGCCATGACTCGCCGCCCCCCACGCTGGGGGCCAGAATCAGAAAATGGTCGCTTTCCAGCCGTGCCAGCGTGGCGTCGTCGTCCAGGCAGCTGTGCAGCCGCCGCGCCATCGCCACCAGGAGCGCATCGCCGGCATGTGGCCCGGTGATGTCGTTGACCAGCTTAAAGCCATCCAGATCGACAAACAGCATGGCCGCCGAGCCGCCGTGCGCCAGTTCGGCAGCCAGCGCCAGCCGGGCGCGCTCGTTGAACAGGTGGCGATTGGGCAGCAGCGTCAGACTGTCATAATTGGCCAGTTGATAGATGGCGCGTTCTTTTTCCTTGCGGCTGGTCATGTCGGTGAAAATGCCGATAAAGCGATGAATCGCCCCCTCGGCATTGCGAATGGCGGTGATCGACAGCCATTCCGGGTACACCTCGCCGGATTTGCGTCGGTTCCAGATTTCACCGGACCAGCGCCCCTGCTCGTGCAGCGACGCCCACATATCGCGGTAAAAGTTGCCGTCCTGGCGGCCAGAAGCCAATAGCGCCGGGGTATGGCCCACGGCTTCTTGTGCGGTGTAGCCGGTGATGCGCTCAAACGCCCGGTTCAGTGCAATGATTTTGCCGTTGGTGTCGGTGATGACAATCCCTTCACCGGAGTGCTGGAACACCTGCGCCGACAGCTGCAATTGCTCGGCGGCCTGCTCACGGTCGCTGACGTCAAACGACATGCCGATCACGCCGGGGCGACCTTGCTCGTCCGGCATTGGGGTGTAGTGGGTTTCCAGCCACAGGCGCTCGCCAAAGCGGCGCAGGGCGCTGAAGCGCTCGCCCTTGCGCGCGCGCTCAATTTGAAACGGGAAATCCGGCAGGCTGGCCAGGCAATCCTGCACCCGCGCGCCCACCACCGGGGTGAGGTTGGCCGGCAGGCCGCGCAGGCCGGTGCCTACGCACAGGGTAAAGCGGTTGTCGCCGTCCACTGCCCACAGAATCACTGGCAGCTGGCGCAGCACCTGATCCAGATAGGTTTCGCTCAGGTGCAGCTGGCGGGTGAGGTCGTGCCAGGCGGATTGGTCACGCAAGGTGGTCCACACCGCGTGACGACCATGAAAATTCAGCCGGTGCGAGCTGACTTCCACTGGCAGCTCCGGGCCGTCGCGGCGCAGCAGTCGTGCCTGCCAGCGATGCTCGCTACAGGTGTCGCTGGACAATACCGCATGCACCTGATCGCGCAGCACGGGCAGATCGTCAGCGTGCAGCAGGGAGGACAGTGGCGCATCCAGCAGGGCATCAGCCGATTCGTGGCCCACCAGCCGGGCGCAAGCCGGGTTGGCGAACAACACGCGCTGGCGGTCGTGAATCAGCATGGCGTCGCTGCTGGCGGCCATCAGCTCGCGTTCGTGGCCTTCTACCTGGGTGGCCAGCGCCATGGCCTGGTCGCGCTGGTGCAACAGGCTGAATACGCCCACCAGGGTGGCCAGCGCATCGCGCTCGGCCTCGCTCCAGTGATATGCACTGTCACGGTGCGCCACGCACAGCAACGCTGCCCCCTGACCGGGCACGCGCAGCACCGCCAGCGCCGCAGTCTGGAAGCTGTGCTGACCATCAAAAAACGGCGACAGCACGAATACCTCGCACATGCGTTCCGGCTGTTGCAGCAACCAGTGACCCAGTGCCGGGATGGTCTGGCAGAGCGGCATGCCCGATTCACTCATCGGGCAGCGGCTCAGGCAGCGATCATCCTGGATCTGGTAGTCCGGGCAAAAGGCATCCGCGCGGAAGGCGCCGTAATCGGCGCCCACCTGGGCACACAGCAGTTCAATCGCCTCACGCATCGGCGACTGGCCTGGCGTGGGCGTGGCAAAGAAACTTTCCAGGGTGTGCCGGACCCGCTGCGCCAATGTCGAAATGGCGTCAGTGTTGGTCATGTCCGCGACGGAACTGGCTGATGGATGAGACAGACTGGCATCTCCCTTGCTAAATCTACGGGGCTGAATCGGCCATGCGGTGCTGCCATAGGGTGGCAGGCAGGGCAAGGCGGGAGCTCGTTCAGGCGGCGCGCAGTGTAACACGCCTGCAACGGGCAACCAGCCGGGAATCCGCGCATTGTCTGACTTGGCGCAAATTCCCGACCTATGGTTTGACCAGGGCTTTGTCCGTATGCTACGGCCCGGATTGCATTCGGGCCGCAACGGACGTGCACCACACGATCCATAACCAGTTTTGCAAAATGGTTACACAAAAGTCATGTTTTGACCATGCACCATTTGAGCTTAGCAAAAAAACCGGCAGCGTTCACCCCGCATAGCCGGTGCTCAGGCGTCCGCCTACCCCATGGCGGGCATAAAGAAGATGAGTGCCAGCGCTTCCTACCCGGAAGGCCGCCGGCCCGCGCCACAGCCGGCGCGGATCACGAGAGAGACGATTCATGAAGCTGACCCTGTCGCGCAAGCTGTACGGGGGATTTGGCGTGGTGCTGGCCATTCTGGCCGTGCTGGTTGCCGCTGCCTTATTCTCTACCGACCGTCTGGTCGAATCCAAAACCGCCAGCCAACGCAGTTACGACACCGTGCAGCGTGCGCTTGAGCTGGAAAACCAGCTGGCCAATATCAGCATTGGCATTCGCGGCTTTATGCTCACCGGCAAAGAAGACATGCTCAGCGCCGTGTATGCCGGCGATGGCGAAGTGGAAAAAACCCTGAAAACCCTGCGCGCCAATCTGGCCGATCAGCCAGAACAACTGGCGCGGCTGGATAAAGTCTCCCAGCTCAAGGGCGCGTGGATGGGCACCTCGGTGTATCCGGCCATTGAGGCACGGCGCGGCAAGTTGAATGACAACACCGCCATTGGTCAGGTATCCAGCTATTATCTGTCGCTGGGCGGCACCGACAAGGCCGGGCTGATTCGCCATGAGCTGCGCGCCTTTATGGCCGCCGAACGCCAGGCGCTGGAGGCGCGCAACGAAGCAGTGGAGCAATCCACCGCACTGGCGCGCACTGTGCTGCTGGGCGGCGGCGCCATCGCCCTGTTGTTGGGCTTGTTGATTGCCGCCGGTCTGGGCCGCCATATTGCCGGCCGCCTGCGTCATGCGGTGGACGTGGCACACGCCGCCGCCCAGGGCGACCTCACCGTCAAGGTGCGCGCCGACGGTCACGACGAAGTGGCCGACGTGCTGGCTGCGTTTGCCAGCATGCAACAGCGCCTGCGCACCCTGCTGACTGACATCCAGCACGGCGCGCGCAATCTGCTGGATTCGTCCGGGCAGATTTCCGCCGCCTCGGCGCACATCAGCGAATCCAGCGAAGTGCAATCCCACTCCGCCACCGCCATGGCCTCGGCGGTGGAACAACTGTCGGTGAGCATTGGCCATGTCACCGAAAGCGCCGCCGAAGCGCAGCGCATCTCCACTCAATCCGGCGAATTGTCGATCAGCAGCGGCGACATCATCGCCCAGGCGGTCAGCGGCATTCAGCATATTGCCGAAAGCGTGACCCACGCCGCCGAAGAAATCGCCCAGCTGCAAGCGCAGTCCAGCAAGATTTCGGCGATTGTCACCGTGATTCAGGACATCGCCGACCAAACCAATCTGCTGGCGCTGAACGCTGCCATCGAAGCCGCCCGCGCCGGCGAGCAAGGGCGCGGCTTTGCCGTGGTGGCCGACGAAGTGCGCAAGCTGGCCGAGCGCACCAGCCAGGCCACCGGCGAAATCACCCAGATGATCCAGTCCATCCAGAACGGCAATCAGGGTGTGGTCTGCACCATGCAGGAAGGCGTAACCCAAGTCACCCAAGGCGTGGCGCTGGCGCACCAGGCCGGCGAAGCGGTGGTCAGTATTCGCGCCAGCGCCGAGCGGGTGGTCAATGTGGTCGGCGCCATCACCACGGCGCTGCAAGAGCAGGTGCAGGCCAGCGCCGACGTGGCCGCCAATGTGGAAAAAATCGCCGCCATGGCGGAAAGCAACAGCCAGTCAGTGCGCCAGGCACACAGCACCGCCGTGGGCCTGCAACAGCTGGCGCAGACGCTGGAGCGTTCGGCGGCGGGTTTCAAGGTGTAAAGGCGCACTGATTCTGCCACGCATCGCACGAAGAGCCGCTCACAACCCCCCCTGGCGTTGTGGTGTGACCTTGCCGTACTACCCGTACTGTCTGTGGTCACACGCCTAGCCAGGACCGCTTCGCTGGGTTTTGTGAGCGACTCTCACTTTGGCGCAGTTCACCCCGCACGGCAACCGGGTGAGGCATACCGTGGCCTGAACAGACAAATCGACACGGTGAGGGCCGCAGACAAAACCGGTCTGGCGCGATGGATTAGCGTTTTTATTTCACGCGCATGCGTTACGTTGGCGAGGTCAGGTGGGCTGGTTTCAGCTGGGTGCCGAGCCTGCGTTCTATGCGCCAAAACACTCGGTGCTGATTTTTAATCCTGCAGGAGGGGTAGATGTGGCCAGCGGCGCCAACCTGGGGGATACCAGTGATTTTCTGCAGGGCTTGCACAGCGCTTACGATGCCAGCCTGATGATTTGATGGCAGGTGCTGCTGACGCTGTTGCCGGCTACAACAGGCTGGAGAGTGTGGAGGGTTTGTTGGCCGGATCGCCGGGCCAAGCGCCGCTCGCCACGCCAAAGGCTTGTGAGCGGCGCTTGGGTCATCATGCCCTGCGTGGCAGCGCCTTGCTTGTTACTTGTCCAGCACGATGCGCAGCATGCGGCGCAGCGGTTCGGCGGCGCCCCACAGCAGTTGGTCGCCGCAGGTGAAGGCGCTGATGTATTCGCCGCCCATGCCCAGCTTGCGGATGCGGCCGACCGGGACGGTCAGCGTGCCGGTGACGGCGGCCGGGGTGAGGTCTTTCATCGAGGCTTCGCGCTGGTTGGGCACCACTTTCACCCAGTCGTTGGCCTTGGCCAGCAGGGCTTCGATTTCGGCCACCGGCAGGTCTTGCTTGAGCTTGATGGTCAGCGCCTGGCTGTGGCAGCGCATGGCGCCGATGCGCACGCACAGGCCGTCGATGACGATCGGGCTGTCGCTGCGGCCCAGGATCTTGTTGGTTTCCACGCCGCCTTTCCATTCTTCCTTGGATTGGCCGTTGCCCAGATCTTTGTCGATCCACGGAATCAGGCTGCCGGCCAGCGGCACGCCAAAGTATTCGGTCGGGTTGGCGTCCGAGCGGATGAACTCGGCCACTTTGCGGTCGATGTCCAGGATGGCGCTGTTCTTGTCGGCCAGCTCGGCGGCCACGGCGGCGTTGACTGCGCCCATGCCCTTGAGCAGTTCGCGCATATTGTTGGCGCCAGCGCCCGATGCCGCTTGGTAGGTCATCGAGGTGGCCCAGTCCACCAGGTCGTTCTGGAACAAGCCGCCCAGCGCCATCAGCATCAGGCTGACGGTACAGTTGCCGCCGACAAAGGTCTTGCCGCCCTTGGCCAGCGAGTCCTTGATCACGTTCATATTGACCGGGTCGAGGATGATGACGGCTTCGTCTTCCATGCGCAGGGTGCTGGCGGCGTCGATCCAGTAGCCGTTCCAGCCAGCGGCGCGCAGCGGGCCGTAGACTTCGGTGGTGTAGTCGCCGCCCTGGCAGGTGATGATCACATCACATGCCTTGAGCTCGCCCAGGTTTTTGGCGTCCTTCAGGGCCGGGGCGGTTTTGCCGCCAAAGCTCGGCGCGGCGCCGCCGGGGTTGGAGGTGGTGAAATACACCGGATCGATGTGGGCAAAGTCGTTTTCTTCGACCATGCGCTGCATCAGCACCGAGCCGACCATGCCGCGCCAACCAACCAGACCTACTTTCAACATGATGATTTCCTTACTTTTTTAGTTGTGCATTCTGTATGCCGCCCGCAGGCGGCAAGTGGGGGGTGTTGTCTCGCTTTGTACTGCGCCGGCAATCAGGCGGTCAGCGCCTTGATCACCGCATCGCCCATTTCCACGGTGCCGACGCGGGTGGCGCCGTCTTCGTAGATGTCGGCGGTGCGCAGGCCTTGCGCCAGCACCGATTTCACTGCGGCTTCGATGCGGTCGGCGGCGGCATCCTGGTTAAAGGTGTAGCGCAGCATCATCGCCACCGACAGGATGGTGGCCAGCGGATTGGCCAGGCCCTTGCCGGCGATGTCCGGGGCGGAGCCATGAATCGGTTCGTACAGGCCCTTGCCGTTGGCGTCCAGCGAGGCGGACGGCAGCATGCCGATCGAGCCGGTGAGCATCGAGGCTTCATCGGACAGGATGTCGCCAAAGATGTTGCCGGTGACCATCACATCGAATTGTTTCGGGTTTTTTACCAGTTGCATAGCGGCGTTGTCCACCAGCATGTGCGACAGCTCAACGTCCGGGTACTCGGCGGCCACTTCGGTGACCACGTCGCGCCACAGCTGGGTGGATTCCAGCACGTTCATTTTGTCCACCGAGCACAGCTTTTTGCTGCGCTTTTGCGCGGTCTTGAACGCCACATGAGCGATGCGGCGGATTTCGCTTTCGCTGTAAATCATGGTGTTGAAGCCGACTTTTTCGCCGTTGCGCACTTCAATGCCGCGCGGCTCGCCAAAGTAGATGTCGCCCACCAGTTCACGGATGATCATGATGTCCAGGCCGGCCACCACTTCCGGCTTCAGCGACGAGGCGTTGGCCAGCTCGGGGTAGAGAATCGCCGGGCGCAGGTTGGCGAACACGTTCATTTCTTTGCGGATTTTCAGCAGGCCGCGTTCCGGGCGCTGTTCGCGCGGCAGGGTGTCGTACTTGGGGCCACCCACCGCGCCCAGCAGCACGGCGTCGGCTTCCAGCGCCAGCTTCAGCGTGGCATCCGGCAGCGGCACGCCGGTGGCGTCCACCGCGCAACCGCCAATCAGGCCGGTTTCGGTTTCAATCGGCAGGCCCTCGGCCTTGAGCACGTCGAGCACGCGCAGCGCTTGCGCAATAATTTCCGGACCAATGCCGTCACCCGGCAGAACAGCAATTTTCACTTGAGTTTTCCTTGTCAAACAATGTTCTGAATCAGTGCGCCGATGGCGCAGTATGCCATGATTGGCCACCATCAAGGGCCATCCGCGCACACTGCGCCACCCGCTCAGCTTACACGTAGAACCACGGCAGGCTTTGCTTGCGGGCGTCTTCAAACGCGCGGATTTTATCGGCGTGCGCCAGGGTCAGGCCGATTTCGTCCAGGCCGTTGAGCATGCAGTGCTTGCGGTGCGGGGTGATGTCAAAGGCAAACGACTGGCCGGACGGGGTGGTGACGGTCTGTGCGGCCAGGTCCACGGTCAGGCGGTAGCCTTCGCTGGCCACGCATTCTTTGAACAGCTGATCCACCACCTCGGCCGGCTGCACAATCGGCAGCAGGCCGTTTTTGTAGCAGTTGCTAAAGAAAATATCGGCAAACGACGGGGCGATGACCACGCGCAGGCCTTGGTCTTCCAGCGCCCACGGCGCGTGTTCGCGCGAGCTGCCGCAGCCAAAGTTCTCGCGCGCCAGCAGCACTTGCGCGCCCTGATAGCGCGGGAAGTTCAGCACAAAGTCCGGGTTCACCGGGCGGGTGCTGTTGTCCATGCCCGGTTCGCCGTGGTCGAGGTAGCGCCATTCGTCAAACAGGTTGGGGCCAAAGCCGGAACGCTTGATCGACTTCAAAAATTGCTTGGGGATGATGGCGTCGGTGTCCACATTGGCGCGATCCAGCGGGCACACCAGGCCATTAAGAGTGGTGAAGGCTTTCATGGGGTGGGCTCCTGTCAGAAACTGCGCACGTCAACAAAGTGGCCAGCCAGCGCGGCGGCGGCGGCCATGGCCGGGCTGACCAGATGGGTGCGCCCGCCCTGGCCCTGACGGCCTTCAAAGTTGCGGTTGGAGGTCGAGGCACAGCGCTCGCCCGGCTCCAGGCGGTCGGCGTTCATCGCCAGACACATGGAACAGCCCGGCTCGCGCCATTCAAAGCCGGCTTCGACAAACAGGCGGTCCAGCCCTTCGGCCTCGGCCTGCGCCTTGACCAGGCCCGAGCCCGGCACCACCAGCACGCGCTTGACGTTGGCGGCTTTTTGGCGGCCGCGAATCACGCTGGCGGCGGCGCGCAGGTCTTCGATGCGCGAGTTGGTGCACGAGCCGATAAACACCACGTCCACCGGGATTTCATTCACCGGGGTGTTGGCGGTCAGGCCCATATAGCTGAGCGCGCGCTCGATGCCGGATTTTTTCACCGGATCGGCTTCTTGCGCCGGATCGGGCACGCGGTCGGCCACGGTGACCACCATCTCGGGCGAGGTGCCCCAGGTGACTTGCGGCAGGATGTCTTCGGCTTTGAGCTCAACCACGGCGTCAAACTGCGCGCCTTCGTCCGAATGCAGGGTTTTCCAGTAAGCCACGGCTTGATCCCACATCGCGCCGGTCGGCGCCAGCGGGCGGCCTTGCACATAGTCGATGGTGGCTTGGTCCACCGCCACCATGCCAGCGCGGGCGCCGGCTTCGATGGCCATATTGCACAAGGTCATGCGGCCTTCCACCGTCAGGCCGCGAATGGCGCTGCCGGCAAACTCAATGGCGTAGCCAGTGCCGCCAGCGGTGCCAATCTTGCCGATGATGGCCAGCGCCACATCCTTGGCCGACACGCCTGCGCCCAGCTGGCCTTCCACCGAAATCAGCATGGACTTGGATTTTTTTGCCACCAGGGTTTGCGTGGCCAGCACATGCTCGACTTCGGAGGTGCCGATGCCGTGCGCCAGACAGCCCAGCGCGCCGTGGGTGGAGGTGTGGCTGTCGCCGCACACCACGGTCATGCCCGGCAGGGTGGCGCCTTGTTCCGGGCCCATGACGTGAATCACGCCCTGGCCTTGATCCTTGAACGGAAAGTAAGCGCGCGCGCCCACTTCGCGGATATTGGCGTCCAGGGTTTCCACCTGCTGGCGGGAAATCGGGTCCTGAATGCCCTTGTCCCAGTTGTCGGTGGGGGTGTTGTGGTCGGCGGTGGCGACAATCGAGCCCACGCGCCACGGCTGGCGGCCGGCCAGCTTCAGGCCTTCAAAGGCTTGCGGGCTGGTCACTTCGTGGATCAGGTGGCGGTCGATGTACAAGAGCACGGTGCCGTCGGCTTCTTCGTGCACCACATGGCTTTGCCAGAGTTTGTCGTAAAGCGTTTGTGCGGTCATGGTTGCGGCTCGCTTGTGCGGGAAAATTCAGCCCGAATTATGCCGCTGCCCCGACCTGAACGGAACTGAAAATAACAGACGCAGCCATCGCCAATCACGATGGCTGGATGGGTTTTATAACCAAATAAAAATAAATGCTCGACTTATTCCCAATGAGCTGTTATATTGGCGGTTCGTTGGTTGTTTTGGTCGTTCATTTTCGTTGTACAGCGGATGACCGGCCGCCCGATCTGGCGCCCCGTAGTGCTACGGCGCGGCGCCCTGGCATCAGTCATGAAGCATCAGGCGGGGAGTGCTTGAAGTCCCTGCACCAGTTTATTCTGGCGTTGCCCTCGTTCTTGCGAGGGGCGGCGCCTGCCTTTCAGACGCGGGATGGAGCAGTTGGCAGCTCGTCGGGCTCATAACCCGAAGGTCACAGGTTCGAGTCCTGTTCCCGCAACCAGTTTTCCGCCTCCTTTTTCCTGCATTGCATGTGCTGTGCCGAAACCGGATACGGTGTTCTATTGATTCGCGCGTAAGCCCTGCATGGTCTGGCGCGCACCGTGGGTCGCCCCGGCGCGGCCTGGGAGCCTGGCCATGGCCAAAGAAGAACCGATTGAATTTGAAGGCCGCGTCAGCGAGCTGCTGCCCAACTCCACCTTTCTGGTTAAACTGGACAACGGCGCTGAAGTGATTGCCTACGCCTCGGGCAAAATGCGCAAGCATCGCATCCGCATTCTGGCGGGCGACCGCGTCACCGTGGAAATGTCCCCCTACGACCTGAGCAAGGCACGGGTGAGCTTCCGCCACAAAGACACCAACCCGCGTCCGACACCGGCCCCCAGCCGCTAAAGCAGCCCACGGGGCGGGTTTCTGGCCACGCCCCTCACCGTCCGTGCAACACGGCCGGTATACTACGCAGGTCTGAATCGTCATCCTCAGGACCTCGCCCCGATGGCCACCCCCTTGCTGCACATTGATCAGCTCACCGTCCGCTTTGGCGCTGCCGAAGTGGTGCGCCAAGTCTCGCTGGATATCCACCCCGGCGAAAAACTCGCCCTGGTGGGCGAATCCGGCTCGGGCAAGACGGTGATGGCGCAAGCCGTGCTGCGGCTGAACCGCGAAGTGAGCTACCAGGGGCGCATCGAGCTGGACGGCGTCGGCGATGTGCTCAGCCTGTCCGAGCACGCCCTGCGCGGCGTGCGCGGGCGCGATGCGGCAATGATTTTTCAAGAGCCAATGACCGCGCTGAACCCATTGTACAGCGTGGGCAACCAAATCTGCGAAACCCTCACCCTGCACCTGGGCCTGAGCCCACGCCAGGCGCGCGCCGAAGCGCTGGCGCTGCTGGCGCGCACCGGCATCCCCGACCCGGCCAGCAAGATCGACAGCTATCCTTTTCAGTTATCCGGCGGCCAACGCCAGCGGGCGATGATCGCCATGGCGCTGGCCTGCCGCCCGCGCCTGTTGATCGCCGACGAACCCACCACCGCGCTGGACGTCACCGTGCAAGCGCAAATCCTGGATTTGCTGGCCGATGTGCAGCGCGAATTTGGCATGGCGGTGTGGCTGATCACCCACGATCTGAACCTGGTGCGCCGCTTTGCCGACCGGGTGGCGGTGATGCGCGCCGGGCAGATTGTCGAATCCGGCCCGGTGGCCCAAGTATTTGCCCAACCCGCGCACGACTACACCCGCCAGCTATTGGCCAGCCGCCCCGGCCGGCTGGTGGACGCAGGCGACCCCAAGGCCGCCGAAGTGGCGCGCGCCGAGCAATTATCGGTCAGCTACCGCCAACGCGCCGGCTGGCTGCGCAGCCGCGACATCCCCATTCTGCGCGATGTCTCCCTGCGCCTGCGCGCCGGCCACACGCTGGGCATTGTTGGCGAATCCGGCTCGGGCAAAACCACGCTGGGCCTGGCCCTGCTGAAACTGGTGAATGCGCAAACGCGCGGGCGGGTGGTGGTGGCCGGCCAGGCGCTGGACGGCCTGCCGGCGCGCGCACTGCGCGCATTTCGCCGCCAGGCGCAAGTGGTGTTTCAAGACCCGTTCTCCAGCCTGTCGCCGCGCCTGACCGTGGGCGAAATCGTCGGCGAAGGCCTGGCCCTGCACGAACCCCAGCTCAGCGCCAGCGAACGCCAGGCGCGGGTGGCCGCCATGCTGGCCGAAGTCGGCCTGTCGGCCGACTGCCTGCCGCGCTACCCGCATGAGTTTTCTGGCGGCCAACGCCAGCGCATCGCCATCGCCCGCGCCCTGGTGCTGCGCCCGCAGCTATTGCTGCTGGACGAACCCACCTCGGCGCTGGACGCCTCGATCCAGCAACAAGTGCTCACCCTGCTGCGCGACGCCCAGCAACGCTACGGCGTGGCCTATCTATTCATCAGCCACGACCTGGCGGTGATCCGCGCCATGGCCCACGACGTGCTGGTGCTGCGCCACGGCCAAGTGGTGGAAAGCGGCCCGGCCGAACAACTGTTCGCCGCCCCGCAGGCGGAATACACCCGGGCGTTGTTGGCGGCGGCGCGGGTGGGGTGATGGAAAACGGGTATACCCCTCTTACATATCACGGCCCTTTTCCCCCTCGCCCTCCAGCCCCGCCATCCACTTCCCCAGCAAGCTATCCAGCTGCGCCAGTTCTGTCGCGTCCAGTGTGCTGGTGAGTCGATGCAGGTTGTCCACGTGCTCGCCAACCGCGCTGTCGATCAGCGCCAGGCCTTCGGCGCTCAGTTGCACCAGCACGCTGCGGGCGTCGGCGGGGTTGATCTGGCGCTGGATCAGGCCGCGTTTTTCCAGTTGTTGCAGTTGCCGGGTCATGGCGCCGGAGGTGAGCATCAGCGAAGAAAACAGCACGGTGGGAGCCAGGCGGTAGGGTTCGCCGCTGCGGCGCAGGGTAGCCAGCAAGTCGAACTCCCAGCTGGCCAGTTGGTGGCGGGCAAAGACTGTATCCAGGCGTTTTTGCACTTGAACGGCGCTGCGTCTGAGGCGGCCCACCGGGCCCATTGGCGTGACGTCAAGGTCGGGGCGTTCGCGCCGCCATTGTTGCAGGATGGTGGCGACTGGGTCGTTGGGCTGGCTCATGGGGACTCCTGGGGCAGGGAAATTATCTTGCATGTGAGATAAAAAGCTATTAGGCTGTATTATCTTACACAAAAGATAGTTAGCCATGTTTCCTGTGATGTCCGCCAGCGCGCGCGACGCGCTGCTCACGGCCTGTGCGCCGTTGATTTGGGGTTCGACGTATTGGGTCACCAGCCAGTGGCTGCCGCCGGATCGGCCGTTAACGGCGGCGGTGTGGCGGGTGCTACCGGCCGGGCTGCTGTTGCTGCTGTGGGCGCGGCAGTGGCCGGCGGCCGGCCAGTGGCGGCGGGTGTTCGGCCTTGCGGTGTTGAATATCGCCGTGTTTCAGGCGCTGTTGTTTGTTGCCGCGTATCGTCTGCCCGGCGGGGTGGCGGCGATTCTGGGCGCCACGCAGCCCCTGCTGGTGCTGGGTTGGGCGTGGTTGTTGGATGGCCAGCGGCCGGCGGGGGCGGTGACCACGGCAGCGGTGCTGGGGGTGGCCGGCATGGCCTTGCTGCTGAATGCGCCAGGCGCGCAGTGGGATACGGTGGGAGTGCTGGCGGCGGCGCTGGGCGCGGCGTCGATGGCCTGCGGCAGTTATCTGGCCGGGCGTTGGCAGGGTTGCCAGTTGCCGGTGCTCGCGCTGACCGGCTGGCAGCTGACGCTGGGCGGGCTGTGCCTGGCGCCGCTGGCCTGGGCGTGGGAGCCGCCCTTGCCGGCGCTCAGCCTGACGCAAGGGCTGGCGTATGGGTATTTATCGCTGTTTGGCGCGCTGCTGGCCTATGTGCTGTGGTTTCGCGGCATTGTCCGCCTGCCGGCGGTGGCGGTGTCGTCGCTGAGCTTGCTCAGCCCGCTGTCGGCGGCGGTGATTGGCGCGCTGGCGCTGGGCCAGTGGCTGCATGGCTGGGCGCTGGCCGGCTGGTTGCTCACCCTGGGCAGCGTGCTGGGCGTGCAGCGGCTCAGTCAGCGCCGCCGCTCGCGCCAGTAGCTGAGCAAGCCATGGCCGGAATACAAGGCCAGCGCGGTCCAGATCAGGCCAAAACCCACGGCGCGCGCAGCGCCAAACGGCTCGTGGTATAGCCACACGCCCAGCAAGAGCTGCATGGTCGGGCCGATGTATTGAATCAGCCCGACCGTGGCCAGCTTCAGCCGGCGCGCGCCGCTGGCGAACAGCAGCAAGGGCACGGCGGTGACCACGCCCGCGCCCATCAGCAAGGCATCGACGGCCAGGCCGTGCTGGCCAAACGCGCCTTGCCCCTGCCAATGAAACCAGGCCAGCGCCAGCGCGGCCAGCGGCGCCAGCAAAAAGGTTTCCAGCGCCAGGCCCTCCAGCGAGGGCAGCGGCGCTTGCTTGCGCAGCAGGCCATACACGCCAAAACTGGCAGCCAGCGACAGCGCCACCCACGGCAAGGCGCCCAGGGACAGCGTCAGCCAGGCCACGCCCAGCGCCGCCAACAGCACCGCCAGCGCCTGCGGCGGCGACAGCCGCTCCCCCAGAAACACCCGACCCAGCAGCACATTGACCAGCGGGTTGATGAAATAGCCCAGGCTGGCTTCCACCACGCGGTTTTCGTTCACCGCCCAGATATAAATCAGCCAATTCACCGACAGCAGCAGCGACGAGGCGACAAACAGCCCAAGCAGGCGAGGCTGGCGCACGCTGACAGCCAGCCAGGCCCAATGGCGCTGCCACAGCAAGACGCCGGCGACAAACACCGCCGACCAGACAATCCGGTGACACAAAATCTGCAAGGCCGGGGTTTGCCCCAGCGGCTTCCAGTACAGCGGGAACAAGCCCCAGATAAAAAAGGCGGCCATGGCAAACAGCACGCCACGGCGGGTTTCTTGCAGGGAGTCGGTCATGATGGGAATGGCGCAATCTGTCTGCTGGCTGGCGGACAGCGCAAAAAACATGGGTTGGGAATGGCTCCCCATGGTAACCGGGAAGCTAAGGGCGGCCAAGGGGCGTACAAGCAATACGCCAAGATCGAGCGGCAACCCTGAGCGCCGCGGATCAAGCCCAGCGTGGCGATCCTGGCCAGGTGCATGCCCGCAGACATGGCAAGCTCAGGAGGGTTTTGTGAGCGGCTTCTCAGAGTCGGCTGGCGTCCTGCCAGGCGTCGCCCCAGCCCAGTTCGGTCAGCACATGCAAAAACTCTGCCGATGGTGGGCAATGCAAGGTCAGTGTTTCACCGCTGACCGGGTGTGGCAGGCGCAGCCCGGTGGCGGCCAGCAGCAGGCGGTTGACGGCAAAGCGCTCGGCAAACATGCGATTATGCCGGCCGCGGCCGTGGGTGGCGTCGCCGATGATCGGGTGGCTGATGTGCTTGAGGTGGCGGCGCAGCTGATGGCGGCGGCCAGTGTGCGGGGTCAGCGCCAGCAGGGCGTAGCGGCTGCTGGGGTAGCGTTCCACCGCCACGGGCAATTCCACCGTGGCCAGCCGCTGATAGCTGCTGTGCGCCGACTGGGGCGGCGCTGGCGTCACCGGGCCGGGTTCGCGCTCGTCGGGTTGGCGCGACAGCGGGTAATCAATCTCGCCTTGCGCGTCCGGCCAGCCGCGCACCACGGCCAGATAGCGTTTGTCCACCTGCTGGGCCTCAAACGCCTGCGACAGCGTGCGCCCGGCCTCGGGGCTGAGGGCAAACAGCAAGATGCCCGAGGTGCCCTTGTCCAGCCGATGCACGCCATACACATGGCGGCCCAACTGGTTGCGCACGGTTTGCAGGGCAAAGCGGGTTTCCTGGCGGTCGATGGGCGAGCGGTGCACCAGCAAGCCGGAAGGCTTGTGCACCGCCACCAGATGCTCGTCCTGATACAAAATCGGCAAGCTCAAATCGTGGGGGTCAGCGGTATCAGGCAGCATCATCGGTCGCAGCAGGCAAAACGCGCAGCATAGCAGGCGTGCGCCATGGGCAACAGTTGCTGTCGCCCTGGCCCGCCCGGCATTCCGGCCTTTGCGCTACAATGGCGCCATGCTCACCGACGCCGAAAAAGACGCCATCCGTCACCATTACCAAGCCATCGGCAAAAGCCTGCCGGGCTTTCGTCCGCGCGCCGCCCAGCGGCAAATGCTGGCCAGCATTGCCCAGGCGTTTGCCCGCAGCAAGCCGCGCGAGGGCGACGCCCTGCCCGAGCGCAATGGCGAAAGCATTGTGGTGGTGGAAGGCCCTACCGGCGTGGGCAAGAGCCTGGCCTATTTGCTGGCCGGCTGTGTGATGGCCAAATCGCGCGGCAAAAAGCTGGTGATCAGCTCGGCCACCATCGCCCTGCAAGAGCAACTGGTCAACCGCGATTTGCCCTTTGTGCTGAGCCACAGCGGCCTGGAGGCCAGCTTTGCCCTGGCCAAGGGGCGCGGGCGCTATCTGTGCCCCTATCGCCTGTACCAGCACACCGCCGACGCCAGTCAGGGCGAGCTGCTGGCGCCCGACCCGAATATGCTGCTGTGGAATCACAAACCAGAAAAACGCGAGCTGGAGCAGCTCAAGCGCATGGCCGATGCGTTTTATTATCGGCGCTGGGACGGCGACCGCGATGCGTTTGACGAAACCGTGGAAGACCGGCTATGGAGCCGGGTGACCAACGACCGCCACGGCTGCCTGAAATCCGCCTGCCCCAACCGCAGCGAATGCCCGTTTTATGTGGCGCGCGACCAGCTCGACCAGGTGGACATCGTGGTGTCCAACCATGATTTGCTGCTGGCCGACGCCTCGATGGGCGGCGGGGTGATTCTGCCGCCGCCCATCGACACGTTTTACTGCATCGACGAAGCCCACCAACTGGCCAAAAAAGCCATCAATCAATTTGCCGCCGACCACCAGGTGCAGCAGGCGCTGTGGTGGCTGGACAAGCTGGACGCCACCGTCGGCCGCGCCGAGGCGCTGATCAGCCGCAAAGAGCTGGCCACCCAGGCGCTGGACGCCGCCACCGGCTGTGCGCAGGGCCTGGGCGAGCTGGCGCAGCTGCTCACCCCGCTGGCCCAGCTGGAGCCCAGCGCCGACGAGCCCGAACCCACCTGGCTGCTGGAAAACGGCGAGCTGCCGGAGAATATGGCGCTGACCGCCGCCAATTTGAATGTCTCCGCCGCCACCTTGCTCAAGCAGCTGACCGCCGTGCAGGATGCGCTGGTGGAAGCGCGCCGCGACAAAAACGAAGACAGCGGGCAAATCGACCAACTGGGCAGCGAGCTGGGGTTTTTTATTGCCCGCGCCGAGGCGCTGGCGGCGGTGTGGGCGCTGATGTGCGCCACCCCACCAGAAGGCGCGCCGCCCATCGCCAAATGGATCACCACCCGCCAGCCCGGCAGCGGCCGGCGCGACTGGCAGGTGTGCGCCTCGCCCGTGTCGGCGGCGGCGGATCTGGCCAATAATCTGTGGCGGCTGGCCGCAGGCGCGGTGCTGACCTCGGCCACGCTGCGCTCGCTGGGCTCGTTTGATTTGCTGCTGGCGCAAACCGGGCTGAAATGGCTGGGCGACACCGAATGCGTGGCGCTGGAGTCACCGTTTGATTTTCAGCGCCAGGGCGAGCTATACGTGCCGGCCATGCGCGCCTCGCCCAAGGATGCGCCAGCGCACACCGCTGAAATCATCCAGCTCTTGCCCAAGCTGATCGACGCCGCCGCGCCCCTGGGCACTTTGGTGCTGTTCACCTCGCGCAGGCAGATGCAGGAAGTCCACGACGGCCTGCCGGCCGAGCTGGCCGCCTGTGTGCTGGTGCAAGGCAGCCTGCCCAAGGCGGTGCTGCTGGCGCGCCACCACGAGCGCCTGGCCGCCCAGCAGGCCAGCGTGATTTTTGGTCTGGATTCGTTTGCCGAAGGGCTGGACTTGCCCGGCGAAGCCTGCGTGCAAGTGATTCTGGCCAAGCTGCCGTTCGCCATGCCGGACGACCCGGTGGGGCAAACGTTGTCGCAGTGGATTGAATCGCGCGGCGGCAACCCGTTTATCGAAATCACCGTGCCAGAAGCGTCGATCAAGCTGATTCAGGCCGTGGGCCGGCTGATCCGCACCGAAACCGACTACGGCCGGGTGACCATCCTGGATAATCGCCTGTTGCGCCAGGCTTACGGCAAGAAACTGCTGGCCGCGCTGCCGCCCTTTCGCCGCTTGTAGCGCCAATTGGCACAATCCGCCACAGCGGACGCTTTTTTCACGCAAACTGCCGTAGCGTGATTCAAGAGCGAACGAAAAAGGCGTAGAATCGAAAAAAACGCGATGTGCACCGACCAGCTCAGCTGGCGGATGCTCATCCACCCCTCCCTCTCCGCGAGAGACACACCTGGCGTTCTGGCAACATGATCTGTAATCCTTACGAAATCATTATTCAAGGCATCACGTCCGAGGGGCGCACTTTCCGCCCCAGCGACTGGGCCGAGCGCTTGTCCGGCATCCTGGCCAGTTTTGGCGCCGACAAGAAAATGTCTTACCACAGCTATGTCCGTCCGCTGATGATGGACAATGTCCGCTGCGTGGCGGTGGACAAGAAACTGGAAAAAATCGACCCTCGCGTCTACCAGTTTCTGCTGTCATTCGCCAAGGACAACGACCTGCGCGTGGTGGATTGCCGCACGCTGATCGACGAAGTCTATCCGAACCAGTTTTTGGGCTGAAGCAGCCCATGCCGCCGGCGCGGGGAATACGCCGGGGGCATTAAGAGCGGCCAACAAAACTCAGCGCAGCGATCCTGGCTAGACGCGCGACCGCAGACAGTACGGGTAGTACGGCAAGGTCGTGCAACAACGCCAGGAGGGTTTTGTTAGCCGCTCTAAACATGTTCGAAAACGAAAAAGCCTGCCCATGACCACATGGCAGGCTGTTGGTATTGGCCAATCCGCGGAGTAGCTGGCCGGGCGCATTGCGCCCGGCGGTGGTCAAAGGCTGACGGCCAGCACCTTGCGGTGACCGTTAGCGTCGGCCGCCGAGATCACGCCAGTCAGCTCCAGGCTGTCCAGCAGGCGGATGGCGCGGGTGGCACCGATATTGAATTCGTTTTGCAGCAGCATCACCGTGGCCTTGTCCAACTGGCGCACCAGCGCCACAGCATCGTCGTACAGCGGGTCCAGCGCCACTTCGGATGGATCCGCCACCCGATGCGGACGCGGCAAGCCCACCGAGGGCGCGCCTTCCAGCAGGCCATCCACATAATCCGGCTTGCCGGTGCGGCGCACAAACTCGGTGACCTGACTGATATCAGCCGGGCTGACATCAGCGCCGTGCACCCGTAGGGCATAATCACTGCCCGGCGGCTTGTACAGCATATCGCCCTGGCCCAGCAGGGTTTCGGCGCCCATCTGCTCCAGAATCAGCCGGCTATCCACCTTGGATGCCACCTGAAACGCCATGCGGGTGGGAATATTGGCCTTGATCAGGCCTGTGATCACCTCGGCCGAAGCGCGCCCAGTGGCCAGCACCAGATGAATGCCGGCCGCGCGGGCTTTTTGCGCCAGGCGGGCCAGGCGCTCTTCCACCTGCTTGCCTCCCTGCGCCATCAGCTCGGCCAGTTCATTGACCACCACCACGATGGCCGGCATCAGTTCCAGCGGTTTAAGGTCGTCCGGCTCGCTGAACGGGTCGGCAATGCGTTCGTCGCGGCTGTCGGCTTCGCGCAGTTTTTGGTTGTAACTGGCCAGATTGCGCACGCCCAGCCGCGCCATCAGCTGATAGCGGCGCTCCATCTCGCTCATGCACCAGCCCAAGGCAAGAGCAGCTTGCTGCATATCGCTGACCACCGGAGCCAGCAGATGCGGCAGCTCACGATAGGCGGCCAGGCTGTGCTCGGGGTCGATCAGCAGCAGGCGGGCTTCTTCCGGGGTGGCTTTATACAGCAGCGAGAGCAGCATGGCGTGCAGCGCCGTGGTCTTGCCCGAGCCGGGCGCGCCGGCCAGCAGCACATGCGGCATGCGCGCCAGGTCGGCGGTCATGGGCTGGCCGCTGCTGTCCACCCCCAGCGCCAGGGTCAGCCGCGACGGGCTGTTGCGCCAGGCAGGGCTGCGCAGCGCCACAGACAGCAAAATGGGCTGGCGCTGGCGGCGGGGGTGCTCCAGCGCCATGCAGGATTTACCAGGCACGCTATCCAACAGGCGCAGTGAATCCACGGCCAGCGCCTGGGTCAATTCACGGGCCAGGGTGGCGCGGCGTTCCGGCGCGATGGCATCACCGGCTTCGAACTCATAGCGGATCACCACCGGGCCCACATGGGCGCTCAGCACGGTGGCCGGCACCCCCAGGGCCAGTAGCGCCTGTTCAACGCGGGTTTTGTCTACCGTTTCCTCGTCGGTGGCCGCGTCTGGCGGCAGGCGTTGCAACAGGGTATCGGGTGGCAGAGGCGCACTGGGCAGCAGCAGCCGGGGCGGGCCATGGCGGCGCGGCACTTGGGCGGGCACGGTGGAGGGCTGCGCCTCAGGCATGGCCGCCGTGGGGGAATCACGCTCGGTGGCTGATGTCGGCTCGTCTTCGCTATCCAGCGCCAGCACCGGCGGCTCGTGGCTGGCTGCGCTGGCGGTTGCTGCATGGTGATCTGCCGGGCTGTCTGCCTGTGCGGCGATGTCTGCCTGTGCCGGATGCTCATCCGCCAGTGTGGGCTCGTCACCCAGCCGTGGCTCGATGCGGCTGCCGCTGGCCAGCGGAGCGGCTGGCGCCTCCTCGGCCGGGCTGTCGGCGACAGGTTCGCTGGCCACCTCGGCAGCGGGGGCTTGGCTGGCGGGCGAGCCAGCATGCGGGGTGTCCAGCATTTCTTCGCCCAGGCTGCGCTGCCACAACCGGCGCACCGCCAGCGCCAGGTATTCCACCCCGGCGCCAATAGCTTCCATCAGGTTCAGCCACGACACATGGGTGAAGGCGGAAAACCCCACCAGCATGGCTATCATCAGCAGCAGTGAAGCGCCGTTGAAGCCCAGTGCCCGGTGCAGCGTCTTGCCCAGCATGTCGCCGACAATCCCGCCAGCCGACAGCGGCAGCGCCACGTCCAGGCTATACAAACGAATGGCCTCAAACGCCGAGCTGGACAGCAACAGCACGGTAAACCCGCCATACACCGCCAGACCCGCCCAACTGAGCAGCTCGGGCGAAAAGCGCTCGTCGTCACGCTGGCCAAACCAGACCATCAGCGCGGCATACAGCGGCAGCCACCAGGCTGACAGGCCAAATACAAACAGCAGGATGTCGGACAGCCAGGCACCTGGCGCGCCCATCCAGTTATGGGTGTAGGGCAGGTCGGCACTATGTGACCAGGCGTTGTCATCCGGGGAGTAACTGGCCAGCGCGGCCACCAGCAGCAACACACCCAGCGTCAGCGCCAGGCCAGTGGCCAGGTGCAGCAGGCGGGACAGCTTGGGGGGCAGCGCCGGGGCATCATTGCGCACCGCTGCCGGCTTACGTTTTTTCAGAAATGACATGACTCGCGTCTGGGGTCGGAACCGCGCCGATTATAGCGGGGAATGCCCCGGCGCGCAGGCGGCAGGGCGATGGATAAAAATCCTGGCGGGGCAGAGCTATCCATATAGTACGCATGAAATGACAATGCCATACAACAGCATCAGGCGTATTGTGTAAAAGTGCTCAACCCATGCGCACCCGGCGCAGCCCCCAGACAAACACCGTCACGCCAATCAGCGTCATGCCAAGCAGCGAGCGCCACAGTTCCAGCGCACCCTGGCCCTTGAGCAGCACGCCAAAGGCGGCGTCGATGTAATAGTGCATCGGCGACAGATAAGTCAGCGCGCGCAGCCAGGCCGGCATGGCTTCTGGCGGCGTCCAGGCGCCAGAAAGAAAAATCATCGGCGCCAGAATCAAAATGGACAACATGCCCACCTGGGCCAGATTGCGCGCCAGCGTGGCGGCGGCCAGGCCCAGGCCGGCAGTGGTGAACACATACAGCGCGGTCAGCAGCAAAAACAGCACGGCGCTGCCGCGCACCGGCACGGCAAACCCCAGTTGCAGCACGCCAAACAGCGCCAGCGCGCTGCCCAGCACAATCACCAGCGTCATCGCCAGCACCTTGGGGAACACAATCTGGAACGGCGACAAGGGGCTGACCAGCAATTGCTCGACCGTGCCGCGTTCTTTTTCGCGTACCATCGCCGCCGCCGGCAGCAAAATGGAAAACACCGTGACGATATTCAGCAGCTCGGTGATGCCCATAAACCAGCTGTCCAGCTGATTGGGGTTGAACCACACCCGCACCTGGTTATCAATCACCGGCAGCGCCGCGCCGCTGGCGCCCAGTGCGCTGGCGGCTTGCTCCAGGCCAAAACGGCTGGTGATCAGGCTGGCGTAGCTCGACGCCAAAAAGCCCAGCACCGAATTGGTGGCGTCTACTTGCAATTGCACGGCGGTGGGCTGGCCGCGCTGTAAATCTGCCTGAAAGCCCGGCGGAATGGTCAGCGCCAGCATGGCGCGGCCGTCGTCCAGCCGCGCCTGGGCTTCGCTGTCGTGGCTGATTTGCCCATCCACGCGAAAATACGGCGACACAAAGCGCGAGCTCAGCTCGCGCGAGGCGGTGGAGTGGTCAAAGTCCTGCACCAGGGTGGCGGCGCGGTTCAGTTGCAGGCTGACCCCCGAGGCCGCCAGAAAAATATCCACGCTGAACGCGTAGACAATAAACGCCAGCAACACCCGGTCGCGCAGCAGCTGGCGCAGCTCTTTGCCCAGCATCACCCGCAGGCGCAGCGCCCACAGCGCCAGATCGTCGCGATTCATGCCGATGGCCTCTTGGTGAACAGCCGATAGCCCAGCGCAAACAAGGCGCAGGCGTAGCCGGCCAAAATCAATAACTCCGGCCACAGCGCCGTCAGCCCCACCCCCTTGAGAAAACAGCCAACGGCAATGCGGGTGTAGTACACCGCCGGCATCAGGTGCGCCACCACATAGGCCACGGGCTTGAGCGAGGGAATCGGAATAATAAAACCCGAATACAAAATCGCCGGCACCAGGGTGACGATCAGGGTGACGATCATCGCCGCCATCTGCGTGCGCACCAGCACCGACACCAACAGCCCGATGCCGGTGGTGCACAGCACATACACCACGCTGGCCAGCAAAAAGAACAGCGGGTCGCCCTTGAACGGCACGCCATACAGCCACACCGCCAGCGCCCATAAAATCAGGATGTTCAGCGTGGAAATCGCCACATACGGCGCCAGCTTGCCCAGCAAAAACTCGCCCCGGCTGGTGTTGGAGGCGTACAGATTGAAAATCGAACCGCGTTCTTTCTCGCGCACCACGCCCAGCGCAGTCAGAAACGGCGGCGAGGCAATCAGGATGAACATGATCAGCTTGGGCGCCAGCCCCCAGATGCTGGAAATGCTCTGGTTATACAGATAGCGCACCTCCAGCCTGACCGGTTGCAGCGCGCGCCGCGCCTCGTCTGGCGTGGCGCCCAGC
This sequence comes from Rivihabitans pingtungensis, assembly GCF_003201855.1. Classification (GTDB taxonomy): domain Bacteria; phylum Pseudomonadota; class Gammaproteobacteria; order Burkholderiales; family Aquaspirillaceae; genus Rivihabitans; species Rivihabitans pingtungensis. The sequence goes on from NZ_QJKI01000001.1 coordinate 338,072, forward strand.
TGGCCGGCGTGGCGGGCCAGATTGTCCAGGCTGGCGGCGGCGTTGATGGCGGTGACATAGCCCTTGGCGATCAGCGCGCGGCTGGGAAAGGTGCCATCCAGCAAGGTTTGCGTCTGCGCCGGCTGGCCGGATTGCACCAGCTCGCCAAAGCGCGGCGGAATGATGATCACCGCGCGCAGCTGGTTGTTGGACAGCAACTCACCCGCCTGGCGCTCATCGCACAGATACCCCTTGAAGGTGAAATATTGCGAGGCGCTGAAGCGCTCGATATAGGCGCGGCTGCTGGCGCTGCGGTCGTAGTCCAGCACCCCCAGCGGCAGGTGGTTGACGTCCAGCGACAGGCCATAGCCAAACAGCAGCATCAAAAAGGCCGGCACGATAAAGGCCAGGGCAAAAAACAGCCGGTCGCGCAGGATTTCGCGCCATTCCTTGCTGGCTACGGCGAGGATGCGGTGTCGGTTCATACGGGCTTCTCGGCTTCCAGCGCGGTGACGCGCTCGACGAACACGTCTTCCATGCTCACCGGCCGCAGCTGGCAGCGGGCGTCGGCGCCCAGCAGCGGGCGCACGCGGGCGTTCAGTTCGTCTTCGCGGGCAAACAGGTGCAGGCGGTTGCCGTAGGCGCTGGCCGCCACGCCGGCGGCGCGCAGCCGCGCCAGGGCGGCGGTGGGGTCGGCGCAACGGATGTCCCACAGCGGGCCGCGCTGGGCGGTGAGTTCGCGCTTCATTGCCGCCGGGCTGGCGTCGGCCACCAGGCGGCCGGCAAACATCAGCGCCAGGTGGTCGCAGTGTTCGGCCTCGCTCATGGCGTGGGTGGTCACCAGCAGCGCCACGCCGTCGCGGCGGGCCAGGGTGAATAAAATATCCCAAAACTGGCGGCGGCCCAGTGGGTCCACCCCCGAGGTGGGTTCGTCCAGAAACAGCACCTGCGGCTGATGCACCAGCGCGCAGCCCAGCGCCAGCCGCTGGCGCAGGCCCATCGGCAGGCTGGCGGCCAGGGCGTCTTCAAAGCCGTGCAGGCCGGCCATGTCCACAATCCAGTCCAGCCGCGCCTGGGTGCGCGCGCGATTCAGGCCATAAATGCCGGCGTACAGGCGGATGTTCTCGCTGACGGTGAGGTCCAGATACAGGGAAAACGCCTGCGACATATAGCCGATGCGTTCTTTGATGGCGCGCCCGGCGCCGCGCATGTCCACCCCGGCCACCCGGCCCACGCCGCTGCTGGGCGGCAGGATGCCGGTGAGCATCTTGATCACCGTGGTTTTGCCGGCGCCGTTGGCGCCAAGCAGGCCAAAAATCTCGCCCGGCTGCACCTGAAAACTCACCGCGTCCACCGCGCGAAACTCGGCAAAGTCGCGGGTCAGCGCCCGCGCTTCAATCACCGGCTCGCCGCCGCTGGCGCGCGCCGGGGCGGCGGCGGTGAGCGCTTGGCTGTCGGGCAGGCGCTCACCGCGCTGGCGCAGCATGGCGATGAACACGTCTTCCAGCTCGGGTTCACCGGCTTCCAGCTGATAACTGTCCGCCGCCAGCACCGGGCGCAGGCAGGCGTCCACGGCGGCCAGCGCCTGCGCTTCGTCGCCGCCGTCGGCGTACACCTGCAAGGCATTGCCCAGCGCGCCCAGCTGGGCAAACTGCGGGCGCAGCGCCGCCAGCGCCGGCCATTGCGCCTCGGTGTGCACGGTCACCATGCAGCCGGGGGCGTGCGCCAGCAGCTCGCTGGGGCGGCCCACCGCCAGCGCCTGGCCGGCGTGCATCAGCGCCACGCGGTGAAAGCGGCTGGCTTCGTCCATATAGGCGGTGGACACCAGCGCGGTCATCTGTTCTTCGGCCAAGAGCTCGGCCAGAATCGCCCAGAAATCCCGCCGCGAGACCGGGTCCACGCCAGTGGTGGGTTCGTCCAGAATCACCAGCTCGGGGGCGTGAATCAGCGTGCACACCAGGCCGAGTTTTTGTTTCATGCCGCCGGAGAGGTTTTTCATCGGCCGCTGGCGAAAGCGCGCCAGCCGGGTCATTTCCAGCAGTTTGTCCTTGCGCGCGGCGGCGACATCGGGCGGCACCAGGCGCAGGCGGGCAAAAAAATCCAGGTTTTCTTCTACTGACAAATCGGCGTACAGGTTCTGGCCCAGGCCCTGCGGCATCAGCCCCAGCCGCGCCTTGGCCGCCTCGCAGGCGGCGTCGCTGACTAACGATTGGCCAAATACAGCAAGCTCGCCGCCGTCAAAGGTGAGCACGCCGGCAATGGCTTTCATCACGCTGGATTTGCCGGCGCCGTCCGGGCCAATCAGCCCAAACAGCTCACCGCGCGCCACATTTAAATCCAGCGCGTTCACCGCCAGCGTGGCGCCATAGCGTTTCACCAGGCCGCGCGCGGCAATCAACGGGGGCAGTTCGCTCATTGCCTGGCTCACCAGCGCGGCTTTTGCCAGTCTACGGCGCTGTCCCAGCGAATCACCGCGTCGGCCGGCAGGCCGGGGCTGAGCTTGCGCTCGCGGTTGTCGCTCAGGTTCAGCCGCACGGCGTACACCAGCTTGACCCGCTCATCGGCGGTTTGCACCTCTTTGGGGGTGAATTCGGCGCGGCTGGCGATGGTGGCCACCTGGGCGGCAAAGGCGGCGTCGGGGAAGGCGTCCACATACAGGCGCGCCGGCTGGCCCAGACGCACTTTGCCGATCAGGTTTTCCGGGATATAGGCTTTCAGGTACAGGCGATCCAGGTCCACCAGGTCAAACACCGGCGCGCCCGCCGCGACGGTTTCGCCGGCTTGCTTGAGCTTGCTGACCACCACGCCGGGGCTGGGCGCGCGCAGGGTGAGATCGTTGTGCACGGCGCGCGCTTCCGCCAGCGCGGCTTCGGCCTGACCCAACTGGGCGCGCAGCGCCGCCACCCGGTCAGGGCCGAGTTCGGCTTCGCGCACTTGCTGTTCGGCCTGGGTGAGCTGGGTGGCGGCGGCGGTGGCGGCCAGGCGCATTTGCTCGCTGCGGCGGCGGTCCACCGAGCCGCGCTCCAGCAGAGCGTCAAAGCGTTCGGCGTCGCGCGCGGCCTGGGCCGAGGCGGCGGCGGCGCGCTCACGGGCGGCGCGCGCCGAGGCCACCGCCAGCGGCACTTGTTGTTCGGCCACTTTCAGTTGCGCCTGCAAGGCCGCCACGCTGGCTTCGGCCTGGGCGACTTTGGCGCGAATCTGGCTGTCGTCCAGCTCGGCCAGCACCTGGCCGGCGCTGACGCTGTCGCCCTCGCGCACCAGCACGCGGGCCAGCTTGCCGGCAAACTTGCCCGACACCAGCACATGGTCGCCCTCGATGCGGCCATTGGCCTGCACCAGGCCTTCGGGCAGCTTGCCGCGCTGGGCGCGCCAGTACAGGCCGGCGGCCGCCAGCATGGCCAGCGACAACAGCAGGGCAATCAATAGCGGACGGGAAGGACGGGCCATTTACAGTTCTCCGGTGGCGCGCTTCAGGCGCAGCACCGCCAGCGCGTGGTCGTAGCGGGCGTTAAACAGATTGCGCGCGGCGTCGGCGCGGCGGGTTTGTGCGTCCAGCACTTCGGTCTGGATGGCCAGGCCGTTGGCGTAGCGGTCGAGCTGGATTTTCAGGTGTTCGTCGGCCAGCGCCAGCGCGGCGCGCGCCACCTCGCGCCGCTCGGCGGCTTCGTCCTGCAAGGACCAGGCTTGCTCCACCTGCAAGGCCACCTGGCTGGCCAGGTCGTTGCGCTGCACGCGCAGCGCGTCGGCTTTCACCGCCACGGCGGCGGCGCGCTCGCGGTGGATGCCGGCGTCCAGCACATTCCAGCGCAGCATCACCCCGGCGGAATTGACATGCTCGCGGGTCAGGTAGGAGTTTTGCACATAGGTGTGCGCGGCAAACAGCGCCACCTGCGGGCCGTCTTCGGCGCGGATGGCGCGCGCCTGCGCGTGCAGCGCCTGCGCCTGGGCGGTGAGCTCTTCCAGCTCGGGGCGCTGGCGGGCGGCGTTGTCTTGCAAGGTGGCCAGTGGCTCGGCCTGGCGCGGATAATTCACCTCATCCAGGCTGACCGGGGTGGACAGCGGCCGCGCCAGCAGGCGGTTATAGGCGCTGCGGCCCAGGCTGACGGCGTGGCGGGCCTGGATATGCTTTTGCCGGGCGTCGGCCAGCGCCACTTCCACCGCCAGCACATCGCTGCGCGCCACCAGCCCTTGCTGGAAAAACTGCCCGACATCGCGCTGATGGGCGGCAAGCGCTTCCACCAGCTGATTGGCCACTTTCAGCGCCTCGCCAGCGCGCAACACATTCAAATACGCCTCGGCCACCGCCAGCTTGAGGTCTTGCCGGACGCGGGCTTCGCTGGCCTCGGCGGCCTCGACGCCGGCTTCGGCGGCGCGAATGCCGGCGGTGATCTTGCCGCTGGTGAATACCGGCAGGCTGACCGTGGCGTTGGCGCTCCAGCCCTTGTCATCGGCCACCGGCTGCGCCACCGAGCCGGGCAGACGCGCCAGCGCCATCGGCGGCAGCAGGCCGGCCAGGCCGCTGGTCAGGCCGGTGAGGTCGGTTTGCACCTTGGGCATGGTTTGGTGGCGCGCCCACACCGCGCCGGCCGACAGCGTGGGCCAGCGGTTGGCCTTGGCGCTGTTCACCAGATGGCGGCTGGCCTGGGTGTTGGCTTCACTGGCTTGCAGCGCCGGGTTGGCCGCCAGTGCCGCCGCCCAGGCGGCGTCCAGCGATTCGGCCAGCGCCGGCGGCGCCAGCAGGGTCAGGGCCAGAAAAAGAGGGGCGTGTTTCATGCTGACTTTGCAGAAGTTTGAGGTCGCGCGACACGAATGCGCTCAAGCATACGTTTGAAAAACAGCGCCGGCAAGCGAACCGCATATTTTTTTAGAGCCAGCACGCTACCATGAAGCAGGTCAGGACGTCGAGCCGCAGAAAGTCGCACGCCCCGTCCAAGGACGGGGCGTGAAAACCGCATCGGCAAGCGGCCACTGACGGCACAAGCGTGTACGGCAAGTACACCAGGAAAGATTGCTGAGCCGCGCTGAAGCCCACGGCCTCAGGCGTTTGCCCGGCTCTTGCCCTTGCGCTGTGCGCAGCCATTGGCCTGGCAGCGTTGACAGTCGACGCTGGCAAAACCGGCACTGTCCAGCGATTGTTGCAGCGCGCACACCGAGCGGCGGCAGGCGATAAAGCGGATATTTTCTTGCGCAGCCAGCGAGCGAAAATGCTTCATCACATTGTGCCCAAGAAAATCGGTAAACAAGATCAATAAGTCAGTGCCGGCCGGCAGGCGATCCTGTTTGCGCTGGTGGGCGCTGTTGCGACCGGTGAGGTGGCGGTGAATTTCAATGCCGTAGCCGCTGAGCACGGCGGGGATATTGCCCAGGGTGTCGGCTCCGACCAGCATGGCTTGGGTGGCGTTCATGGCAAGCTACTCATGTAAATGATATTCGTTATCATCTTAACGGCAGCCCAAGCCATTTTGCAAGCGTAAAAACACGGGGTGTGGCAAAAAAATCAGCCGGCCGCGCCCAGTGGCGCGCCGGCTGATGGGGATGTATCGCCCAATGGCGGTTTACACGGCCAAATCAATCTGTTGCAGCGTGCCCGCCGTGCCGTTTTCACGCAGGAACACCCCGGTTTGCCGCACTTGGCCTTGCAACTGCTGCTGATTGTCCTTCAAGGAAAACTCGGTGGATTGACTGCCCAAAAACAGCGCGCCCACGCCGGCTTCGGTCAGACTGAGCAGTTGATCCTGGCCGTGTTCGCCCTGCGCCCAGATTTTCAGCTGGGCAAATGCCTTATCGCCTTCGTCGATCCAGCCATTGCCGTCTTCGTCGTACTGGGCCAGGTCAGCAAAGCCATTGCCGCTTTGTGTGCCAAACAACTCGCCGCCATCGCTGACCTTGCCGTCGCCGTCTTTATCCAGCGCCAGAAAGCCGCTGCCGGAAGCCAGCATCGAGAAGGTTTCATTCTCGCCGTCCTGATCCAGGTCCAGCGTGCGCCGGCCAGCGCCCAATTGGGCGGCAGTGCCGGCAAAGTTGATCACCAGCGGGTCTTTCGGTGGCGGGCCAATGCGCTTGACCTGGGTTTCTTCCCATTGCGCGCTGCGCGACAAACCCAGGCTGAGTTCAAAGCTCAGCGTTTGTCCATCGGCGGTTTGCACCACGCCACTGGCCTGCCAATCCAGGGATTCTTCTTCGCTGTAGCGGGTGGTGGTGTAGCGCAGGGCAGAGGCGCCTGTGCTTTGCGTTTGTATCAATTGCTCGATGGTGGGTTCTTGATTGGGCAGATCGGCCACCGGGGCGGCCGACGGATTGGCCTGGCCAGCGGCTGCGTCTGGGGTGGGCTGGCCGGTTTTTGGATCGAGGTCGCGCGGGTTGAACAGCTTGACCTTGACGCCAAACACGGTTTCCAGAATCGAGCGCAGAATCGCCATGCCGGGGCTGAGCGCGGCTTCTTCGGTTTCGGCGCTGACCTTGTTGGCCGATGCCTTGTTGTGGTCCTGTATCTGCTGGCGCGCTTGCTCGGCCAGTTTTTTGCCTTCTTCGCTCAGCGTGACCGGCTCAGACAAGGGCGACAGCGTGCCGGCCATCGGGCTGCGCGGCACCACCAGGGCCTCCAGACGTGTGTTCACCACGCGCGCCGAACGGCTGGCGCGGTGCTCGGATTGCATGGTGATGTCGGTGTTGACAATGCGCATGGCGGGCCTCCGGCAGACAATAAAGTCAAGATGACATACTTATCGTCCGCTGGCGCAGAATCTTGAAAAACTTCTTTAAATCAAGATGCTGTTGCGGCTACCGGCCATGTTTGCCACGTAGTTTTACCGATTCAGGCTGCGCAAGCGCTGATACAAGGGCTGGCAGGCGTCGGCCAACCGTTCCAGGCTGGCTTCGCGCAGCGCGGCCAGATCCACCTGCTGGGCGTCGCCCAGCCCGGCCCAGCGCAGCAGCGCCTGGCCGGCTTCGGGGTGGTCGAACAGGCCATGCAGATAACTGCCCAGAATCTGCCCGTCAGCGCTCATGGCGCCGTCCAGGCGGCCATCGGCCAGGGCAAAGGCCGGGCGCTGGCGGCAATCCGGGCCGTCGGTGTGGCCCAGGTGAATTTCGTAGCCGCGCACTGGCGCCTCAGCAAACAGGCAACGGCCGCTGACTTCTCGCAATTGCTTGTTGGCCGCCAGCGTGGTGTCGGCGTCCAGCCAGCCCAAGCCGGCGCTGACGCCGGGCGCGCCTTCGTGGCCGTCCGGGTCGGCCACGCTGCGGCCCAGCATCTGGTAGCCGCCGCAAATGCCCAAGAGCTTGCCGCCATAGCGCAGATGGCGGCGCAGATAGTCCGGCCAGCCTTGCGCCTGCAAAAACGCCAGGTCGGCGCGGGTGTGCTTGCTGCCGGGCAGAATCACCAGATCAGCCGGCGGTTTGGGCGCGTCCGGGCCGACAAAGCACAGCTTGACCTGCGGGTGGGCGCGCAAGGCGTCAAAGTCGGTGTGATTGCTGATGCGCGGCAGCACCGGCACGACGACATTCAGCCCTTCGCCGCGCTGTTCGGCCTGGATGGCGTCTTCGGCGTCCAGCATCAGGCCGTGCAGATAGGGCAGCACCGCCAGCACCGGCTTGCCGGTTTTGGCTTCCAGCCAGTCCAGCCCGCCTTGCAGCAGGCTGATGTCGCCGCGAAAACGGTTGATGACAAAGCCGACCACGCGGGCGCGCTCGCTGGCGGACAGGCAGTCCAGCGTGCCGGTGAGGTGGGCGAACACGCCGCCACGGTCGATGTCGGCCACCAGAATCACCGGGCAGTCCACCGCCTCGGCAAAGCCCATATTGGCGATGTCGCGCGCGCGCAGATTGATTTCCGCCGGGCTGCCGGCGCCTTCCACCAGCACGCAGGCATAGCGCTGGCGCAGGCGGGCAAAGGATTCCAGCACCGCTTGCATGGCGGTGGTTTTATAGCGGTGGTAGTCGCGGGCGGACATGTCGGCGCGCACGCGGCCGTGGATGATCACTTGCGCGCCGATGTCGCTGCTGGGCTTGAGCAGCACCGGGTTGAAGTCGGAGTGCGGCGGCAAACCGGCCGCCAGCGCTTGCAGCGCCTGGGCGCGGCCAATTTCGCCGCCATCGACGGTGACAGCGCTGTTCAGCGCCATATTCTGTGGCTTGAATGGGGCCACGGCTACGCCGTCGCGCGCCAGCAGCCGGCACAGGCCAGCCACCAGCGTGCTTTTGCCGGCGTCCGAGGTGCAGCCTTGCACCATCAGCATGGAAAACGGAAAGTCTGTGCGGGTCATTCCGCCAGTGTACCGTGATGGCGCGCATGCCAGCGGCCAATCAACTGTTGCAACTGGCTTAGGCCGTGCTGAATGGCCGCCGGGCCGGGGGCAAGAATGTCGCTGGACTTGATCTCGCACACCATGCCGTCGGCCGCCATGCGCACTGCCGGGATGTCCGCCCACCCCGGCCGCGCCATCAGCGCCTCACGGTCAAACGCGCGTCCGCACCACGAGCCGATGATGATGTCCGGCTGGCGGCGAATCACTTCTTGCGCATCGTCGATCTTGCGCTCTTTGGCGCTATTGCCCTGGCTCAACTCGGCAAAGGCATCCACCCCGCCGGCCAGCTGGATCAGCTCGGACACCCAGCCAATGCCGGTGGTCAGCGGCTCGTGCCATTCTTCAAAGTACACCACTGGCCGACGCCAGCCGGCCAGATCCCACAGCTTGGCCTGGGTGCGCGCCACGTCCAGCCGGGTGTGCAGGGTGATTTCCAGTAGATTGCCCTGTTTTTCTTTTTCGACGAGCGCGGCCAGCACCCGCACCATGCGCAGGATGCCGGAGATGGTGCGGTGGTTGAACAGCAGCACCTCGACGCCGGCCTTGGACAAATCCTTGCACAACTCGGCCTGCAGGCTGGAATAACCCACCACCAAATCAGGCTCGACCGACAGAATGCGCTCGATCTTGCCGCTGGAAAACCCGCTGATCTTGGGTTTTTCTTCGCGAGCGCGCGGCGGGTGCACGGTGAAGCCGGAAATGCCGGCGATGTGTTCTTCTGCGCCCAAGGCATACAGCGTGTCCACCGCTTCGGTGCACAAGCAGGCAATACGTTGGTAATGGCTCATGACGGATTGGGCCTTTTCCTCTTTCTTACTGGGGTCATCAATGTGCGCGCCTCGGGGGGCGCCACCGGCAGACGGCTGCAAAGCGCGCGCACTATCAAGATGTGACACATGCCTATAAAAATGCCATACGGATTTTTTATCCGTGTATGAATGTCATGGTAATGCAAGTTGACCGCACTGGCTATGCTTAAGTCACCTGAACTTCACCTAAGCGAAAGGCAATTCCAATGGAATGAAATTCCTGATAAAGAACTGACCTGACTCAGTGACGAGTCAGTGGGGGACAAGAGTAATAAATGTAAACACTTGGCTGCCGGCCTGTGCTGCCGCCAAGCGCGGGGTGGGGGTCTGTCTGGCTGACGCCGCCCGCCATCTATGCCAAAGGCAAATTTTTGTGCGCAACCCGCGCCGAGGCATCAGGGTCTTGCTGACGCAGCAGCGCACCAGGCGTGCAAAAAAATGCACTGCGAAACGCCGCAATAAACGCGGATGGAGAGTCATAGCCGTGCGCCAGCGCCACCTGGGTGACGCTGTCCCCGGCTTGCAGGGCATCCAACGACAGTAATAGCCGCATACGCTGGCGCCACTGGCCAAAGCCCAGGCCGGTTTCCTGCACAAACCGCCGCGCCAGCGTGCGCTCGGAAGCCCCCACCACGCCGGCCCAATCCGCCAGCGTGCGTGCGTCATCCGGCTGAGCTTCCAGCGCGGCGCATATCTGTAGCAAGCGTCGGTCGTGCGGCAAGGGCAGGCCGAATGCCGCACGCGGCAAGCCGGCCAACTCATCCAGCAACACCGCCACCAGCCGGCCGGGCGCACCGGCTTGGTCGTATTCCACCGGCAGACTGGCAAAGCGCAAAATCAACTCGCGCGCCAGCGGGCTGACCTGCAACACGCAGCATTCGGCTGGCAGGATTGAGGCCTCGGGCGCGATGTACAGGCTGTGCATCTGCGCGCGGCGGCGGTTGAATAGCTGATGGCGCACTCCCGGCGGCGTCCACACGGCAAATCGTGGCGGCGCCATATGGTCGCCCGCTGGCGTGCGCACCCCCAGCACGCCCTGACTGGCGTAGGACAACTGCCCCCATGGGTGGCTGTGCTCGGCAGTCCACGCCCCGGCAGCCAGTGCTTCATGGCGGCTGAACACCGGGCGCGGCAAGCTGTTCAAGGTGGGAGGCTGGCGCTGTGGGCCGGTGTCAGCAGGCATGGTGATTTGGCAGTTTCTCGATAGTGTTTGACTTTATCACGAGAAACCGCCAACACAGATGGCGGTACAGTAGCGCCAGATCGCAGATAGGTCACAGTTGCTCACCACACTGCGCACCGTGACCCTAACCGAGCGTGCCGCCGCAGGCAGTACAAGAGGTACGGCGGGGTCGGGCAACACCGCTAGGCGGGTTTTGTGAGCCGTGCTGAATACGCTCTTCCGCCTGCATGCCTCATATTTCTGGAGAACCCCGCATGTCCCCGATTGCCTGGCCGCAGCGTTTGCGCGCCATCCTGCACAAAGAATGGTTTTTGTTTGGCATGCTCGGCGCGGTGGCGCTGGCCAGTCTGGCGCCGGATATCGGTCGCGCGGGTGGCCCGCTGCACGGCGATGTGTTGGCCGATCTTGGCATTGCCGTGGTGTTTTTTCTGCATGGCCTGGGGATTTCGTTTGCCAGCCTGCGCCAGGGCATGCTGCGCTGGCCGGTGCATCTGCTGGTGCAGTTGCTGACCTTTGCCGTGTTTCCGCTGCTGTGGCTGCTGGCCGCGCCGCTGGTGAGCGCCTGGATGCCGGCCGGGCTGGCGCTGGGCTTTTGCTATCTGTGTGCCTTGCCGTCCACCATCTCGTCATCGGTGGCGATGACCGGGCTGGCGCGTGGCAATGTGCCGGCAGCGATTTTCAACGCCACCCTGTCCAGCGTGCTGGGCATTGCGCTCACCCCGCTGCTGGTGGCGGCGCTGGCCCATCTGGGCGGTGGCCAGGGCATGGATCTGGGCCAGGCGGTGCTCAGCATTGCCCGCCTGCTCTTGCTGCCCCTGCTGGCCGGACAACTGCTGCGCCCGCTGCTGCACGCCTGGCATCAGCGTTACAAACGCTATACCAATCTGCTGGACCGCTGGGTGATTTTGCTGCTGGTGTACACGGCATTCTGTGATTCGGTCGCCTCCGGCCTGTGGCGTGACCATGGCCTTGCCACCCTGGCCACGGCCATGCTGGGTGCGGCGCTGGCGCTGCTGGTGGTGCTGATGCTGTCCACCTGGCTGGCGCGGCGCGTGGGCTTCAGTGTGGAAGACGAGATCACCACGGTGTTCTGCGGCTCGAAAAAAACCCTGGCCTCTGGTGTGCCGATGGCCAAACTGCTGTTTGGCGCCCACCCGGCCATTGGCCTGATCGTGCTGCCGATCATGTTTTATCACCAGATCCAGCTGCTGGTGTGCGCGGTGCTGGCCAACCGCTACGCCGCCCGGCGTTAGAGCAGCCCACAAAATCCTCCTGGCGTCGTTACACGACCTTGCCGTACTGCTTGTACTGTCTGCGGTCGTACGCCTGGCCAGGATCGCTGCGCTGGATTTTGTTAGCCGCTCTTAGCCCGCAGACGCACGCCCGCCCCGGCGCCGGTAGGCGGCAGCGGGGCGGGCAACACAGCAGTGGCTCACGCACTCAAGCGTCTTCGCGCAGCTCAAAATCGTGGGTGATCTCGGCGGTTTTGGCCAGCATGATCGACGCCGAGCAGTATTTTTCCGCCGACAATTTGATCGCCCGCTCCACCGCATCCGCCTTCAAGCCACGGCCGGTAACGACAAAATGAAAATGAATGCGGGTGAACACCTTGGGATCCACTTCCGCGCGCTCGGCATCGAGCTCCACCCAGCAATCCCGCACATCCTGACGCGACTTGCGCAAAATGCTGAGCACGTCATAACTGGTGCACCCGGCCGTGCCAAGCAGCACCAACTCCATCGGCCGCGGCCCCAGATTACGCCCGCCGCCCTCCGGCGCGCCATCCATCACCACGGCGTGACCGCTGCCGGTCTCGCCCATGAAACATACTCCGTCAATCCATTTCAGCTTGGCTTTCATTGTGGCTCCTGAGGGGGATAATGGTCGTGATGGGAAATTCTGGCTGAACGCGGATGCTTGCGTAAACAAGAAATCAAACCTTGGTTCGTGGCACTTAGCCGCTGTTCACCCCCGTGTGGCGCGCCGAGCATCGCAGAAAGTCAGGGAGGTTTCCGGCCCGGCTAAGCGGCGGCGCAGCCGACGCGCCATTCCGGGCCGGCCCTGACTTTCGAGAAGCACAGGGGAGTCAGCCCGCAGGGCTGACCGCGACGCCCGGGTCGCCTTTCTTTCCCCTATTTCTTTGGCGAGACAAAGAAATAGGGTCGGGTGCGGGGCGAAGCCCTGCCCAAAATCAGCGGCCAGCAGCCCTGCGCGCCAGCGCAGCCATCCGCCAGGCGGCAGCCTTCCATCACCAAAGCCCCACAGCATACCGCTTCCCCTCCCGCCCCCAAAGCACCTCTTGTCCCATCCATATGCCGGAACCGCTACAATACCGGATTGCCTTAGCGACGACCCACCCCATGCGAGTTCTGGGAATTGAATCCTCCTGCGACGAAACCGGCGTCGCCCTCTACGACACCGAAGCCGGCCTGCTGGCCCACGCCCTGCACACGCAAATGGCCATGCACGCCGAATACGGCGGCGTGGTGCCCGAGCTGGCCAGCCGCGACCACATCCGCCGGGTGATTCCACTCACCCGCGAATGCCTGAAAACCGCCGGGCTCACCCTGGCCGACCTGGACGCCATCGCCTACACCCAAGGCCCCGGCCTGGGCGGCGCGCTGCTGGTCGGCGCGGCGGTGGCCAACGGCCTGGCCTTTGGCCTGAACCTGCCGGTGATTCCGGTGCACCACCTGGAAGGCCATCTGCTCTCACCGATGCTGGCCGACCCGGCGCCGACGTTTCCCTTTGTGGCGCTGTTGGTGTCTGGCGGCCACACCCAGCTGATGGCGGTGCGCGGCGTGGGCGACTACGAAACCCTGGGCGAAACCCTGGACGACGCCGCTGGCGAGGCCTTCGACAAAACCGCCAAGCTGCTGGGTCTACCCTACCCCGGCGGGCCGGAGCTGTCGCGCCTGGCCGAACACGGCGACCCCACACGCTTTACCCTGCCGCGGCCGATGCTGCGCTCGGGCGACTTTGACATGAGTTTTTCCGGGCTGAAAACCGCCGTGCTGACCCTGGTGCGCCAGCAAGAAGCCGAGTGCGGCGGCGCACTGGACGACGTCACCCGCGCCGACATCTGCCGCGCCTTTCAGGAGGCGATTGTTGAGGTGCTGGTGAGCAAATCGCTGGCCGCGCTCAAGGCCACCGGCATGCAAAGGCTGGTGATTGCCGGCGGCGTGGGCGCCAATCGCCAACTGCGCGCTGCACTGGACCGCGCCGCCCAGCGCCGCCGCTTTGCCGTGTACTACCCGCCGCTGTCGCTGTGCACCGACAACGGCGCGATGATCGCCTATGCCGGCGCGGCGCGGCTGGCGCTGGCCCAGCCGGCCGGCGTATTTTCGGTGCGTCCGCGCTGGCCGCTGGCCAGCCTGGCCCCGGTGTCTTCTTCCCCCCGTTCGACCGATTCTGGCCTGAGTTCATGATTCAACTGAAAAACCTGTCCCTGCGCCGTGGGGCCAAGGAGCTGTTCAACAGCGTCACCCTCACCATCAACCCCGGCCAGCGCGTCGGCATTGTCGGCGGCAATGGCGCGGGCAAATCCAGCCTGTTTGCCCTGTTGCGCGGGCAATTGCACGCCGACAGCGGCGATGCGCTGTTTCCGGCCGGCTGGACGGTGGCGCATGTCGCCCAGGAAACCCCGGCGCTGAGCTGCTCGGCGCTGGATTATGTGCTGGATGGCGACGCCGAGCTGCGCGCGCTGGAGCAACAACTGGCCGCCGCCGAAACCGCCCACGATGGCGAGGCGATTGGCCGCCTGCACAGCGAACTGGCCGCCATCGACGCCTACGCCGCCCCGGCGCGCGCCGGCAAGCTCTTGGCCGGCCTGGGCTTTAGCCAGGAAGCCACCACCCGACCGGTGGCCAGCTTTTCTGGCGGCTGGCGCATGCGCCTGAACCTGGCGCAGGCGCTGATGTGCCGCTCGGATTTGCTGCTGCTGGATGAACCGACCAACCACCTGGACCTGGAAGCCGTCATCTGGCTGGAGCAATGGCTGGCCAGCTATCCGGGCACCCTGCTGCTGATTTCGCACGACCGCGAGTTTCTGGACGCCATCACCACCCAGATCATCGAAGTGGCGCGCGGCCAGCTGACCGCCTACACCGGCAATTACAGCGACTTTGAAGACCAGCGCGCCGAGCGCCTGGCCCAGCAGCAACAGGCATTCGACAAGCAACAGCGCACCATCGCCCACCTGGAAAGCTTTATCACCCGCTTCAAGGCCAAGGCCACCAAGGCCAAGCAGGCGCAAAGCCGCATCAAGGCGCTGGCGCGGCTGGAGCGGGTGGCGGCGGCGCATGTGGACACGCCGTTTGATTTTCACTTCGAGCCGCCCGAACACAGCCCCAATCCGCTGCTGCAAGTGGAGCTGGCCGACATCGGCTATGGCGAAGCGCCGATTCTGCGCCGGGTGAGCCTGTCGGTGGAATCCGGCGCGCGCATCGGCCTATTGGGCCCCAACGGCGCCGGCAAATCCACCCTGGTCAAGCTGCTGGCTGGCGAGCTGGCGCCGCTGAACGGCCAACTGAAAACCGCGCGCGAGCTGAAAATCGGCTACTTTGCCCAGCACCAGCTGGACACCCTGCGCGAGGACGAATCGCCGCTGTGGCATCTGCAAAAACTGGCGCCGACCACCCGCGAGCAAGAGCTGCGCAATTTTCTGGGTGGATTCAATTTTATTGGCGACATGGCCACCGAGCCGGTGGGCCCGCTGTCCGGTGGCGAAAAATCCCGCCTGGCGCTGGCGCTGATTGTCTGGCAGCGGCCCAATCTGCTGCTGCTGGACGAACCCACCAACCATCTGGACCTGGACATGCGCGCGGCGCTGACCCTGGCGCTGCAAGACTTTATCGGCAGCCTGATCGTGGTGTCGCACGACCGCGCCCTGCTGGAAAGCGTCACCGACCAATACTGGCTGATCGACGCTGGCCAGGTGCAGCCGTTTGACGGCGACCTGGCGGATTACCGCGCTTATCGCCTGGCCCAGCAAGCCGCCGACGCCGCGCCGCGCGCCAGCGCCGCAGGCGGCGCGGAAGTGGACCGCAAAACGCAAAAGCGCCAGGAGGCCGAAGCCCGCCAGCGCTTGTCCGAGCAGAAAAAACCGCTGCTCAAGCGTTTGACCGCACTGGAGCGCGAGCTCACCCCGCTGAACGCAGAAAAAGCCGCGCTGGACGCGCAACTGGCCGACGAGGCGATTTACAGCGCCGAGCGCAAAAGCGAAATGCAGGCCGCGCTCAAGCGTCAGGGCGAAGTCAGCGCCCGGCTGGCCGAGCTGGAAGAAGACTGGCTGATGGTGCAGATGGAAATCGAAGCACTGGAAGAAGCCAATATCTGATGATCAGGGCGCTGGGCCGCATGCCAACGCCCTTGCGGCCGGGTTTTCAGCTCAGCAATTCATCAAATGGCAGATAGTCAATCTGCTCGCCGGCCTTGACGATGTGATTGGCCGGAATGCGCGCCAGACCGTCGGCCCAGGCCATCGAGGTCAGCACGCCAGCGCCTTGTTTGGGGAACAGCTCCAGCACGGTCTGGCCGTCGCGGCTGGCCTTGCGTACACGCACAAATTCGGTGCGTTGCGGGTCTTTGCGCGGCCAGTCAAACGCTGCAGTCAGACGGCTGACCGGCCAGCTGGCGCGGGCTGCTCGGCCCTGACGGGCGCGGATAAACGGCGCAATCAGCAGCAAGAAGGTAACATAGCCCGACACCGGGTTGCCCGGCAGGCCAATGAAATCCGCATGGGCAATCCGGCCAAAGGCCAGCGGCTTGCCCGGTTTGATGGCGATTTTCCACAAATCCAGCTGACCTTCGCGCTCGACGGCGTGCTTGACGTGGTCTTCTTCGCCCACCGACACCCCGCCGCAGGTCAGCACCACATCGCTGGTGGCGGCAGCGTCAGCCAGCGCCAGACGGGTGGCGGCCAGGCTGTCAGGAATAATGCCCAGGTCGCGCACCTGGCAGCCCAGCGCTTCCAGCAGGCCGCGCAGCCAGTAGCGGTTGGAATTGTAGATTTTACCCGCCGTCAACGTCTCGCCCGGTTCGGCCAGTTCGTCGCCAGTGAACAGCACGGCCACCCGCAGCGGGCGCAACACATCCAGATAGGCTTCGCCCACCGAGGCCGCCAGGCCCAGTTGCGCCGGACCCAGCTGGGCGCCCGCCGGCAGCACCACGCCATCCCTGGCGATATCTTCGCCCGCCAGGCGGATGTTCTGGCCGGTTTTGGCCACGGCGCTGAAACGCACGCGTTCGCCATCGGCGTGGGCTTGCTCCTGCATGATCACCGCATCCGCGCCGGCCGGAATCGGCGCACCGGTAAAGATGCGCGCCACTGTGCCTTCGGCCAGCGGACCAGGGGCATCACCGGCGGCAATGCGTTGCGACACCGGCAGCCAGGCATCGGCGTGAACCTCGGCGCTGCGCACGGCGTAGCCATCCATGGCGCTGTTATTGGCGGGCGGCACGTCCAGGCGGGCGCGCAGCTCGCCGGCCAACACGCGCTGGCCGGCGTTGAGCAGGTGAACGGATTCGGTTTCGGTCAGCGGGCGGGCGCGGCTCAGCAAAAACTCCAGCGCGGCCTCGACGCTCAGCATGGCAGATGCAGTCATGACAAAACACTCTTGTGTATCAATTGGAGGATGCCTTCCACGTCATGGCGGGAAAAGCGCGGTAGCGGACAGTCCGGCAGCGGCATATCGCACGCCACGGCCAGCACATCAGGGTCGGTCAAATAAAGCGCCGGGCGCGACAGGGCCGGATCAAACACTTCGACCTTGGCCAGCCCACGCTCGTGCTTGAAGCCTTCCACCAGCACCAGCTGACACGGACGCAGGGCGGCCAGGTGCTCGGCCAGCGGCAGATCATTGGCCGCCGGCAGCTCTTCAATCAGCATGCGCCGCCGCGCCGCGGCCAGCATCACCTGGCGCGCACCAGCGTGGCGATGCCGCCAACTGTCGCGCCCGATTTCGTCGGGGTCAACATCGTGGTGGGTGTGCTTGATCACCGCCAGATCAACGCCATCGGCGCTCAGGCGGGCAATGAGTTTTTCCAGCAGCGTGGTCTTGCCGCTGCCGGAATAGCCGACAAAGGCCAGGACTTTCATCAGGGCTTCCATGGATTGGGTGGCGTACCGTGCTGAACATGGGTTTAGCATGCCCGGTCACGGTGCATCCGTCATTGACCTGCATCATACCGCAGAAGCATGGAGGTTTTCGAACTTGGCGTGGCGCACAACATCCCGCGCAAGCGCCCAGGACAGATGTGCGGCCGTAGACCATACAAACAGTACAGCCAGACCGCGCAAGCACGCCAAGCAGTTTTTTGAGCCACGCTCAGCGCGACGAACGCCCCAGCGCCAGGCCAGCAAACACCGCCGCAATGCCCAGCACATGCCAGGGGTGCAGGGTTTCGCCTAGCAATAGGCAGGACAATAGCGCGCCAAAGGCCGGCACCAGATGCAGGCAGGCGCTGGCACGCTCGGCGCCCAATTCGGCAATCGCCCGGTTGTAGCACAGATAGGCCACCACCGATGGGAATACCCCCAGATACAGCACGCCGGCCAGCGCCGACGACGACACGCTGGGCAGGCCATGTTGACTGATATCCCACAACGCCAGCGGCGCCAGCAGCAACCAGCCCAGCAGCATGCAGGCAGCGGTGAGCGCCAGCCGATCCAGCCCGGCGGGCAGGCGGCGCATCAGCACGGTGTAGGCCGCCCAGCAGGCGCAGCCGGCGAACACCCAGGCATCGCCGCCGCTGGGGGTAAGCGCCGACAGCCGCCACGGCGCGCCCTGGCTGACCAACACCAGCACCCCCACCAAGGACAAGACCAGACCCAGCCATTGGCCGCGCGCTGGCTGGCGCTGGCCGCTGCACACGGCGTAGATCAACACCATCACCGGGGTGAAAGCGTTCAGCAATACCGCCTGGGTGGCCGAGGTGGATTGCAAGCCTTGGTAAATCAGCGTATTGCAGGCCGTCACCCCGGTCAGCGCCAGCGCCAGAATCAGCCGCCGTGCCGCCCACAAAGCACCAGCCTGAGCACGCAGGCGCGGCCAGGCAAACGGCAGCAGGCACAGCAGCGCCACGCTCCAGCGGCCAAACGCCAGTTGCAAGGGGGAGAGGCTATCGTGCAGGGCGCGGCCAGCGACAAAATTACCCGCCCAGAACAAAGCAGCCAAGCCGGCCAGCAAAGGCCCCAGCGGCAGTTCGGCCAAACGCGGGAAAGACAGCAAAGAAGAAGGCGTGCGGGCAGCGCCCGTGCCCAGATGAGGCAGAGAGAAGTTCATGGCAGATTTCTTTTCGGGTAGAAAAGCACACACGGCCATGCGCTTGTGGCACATGGTCAGACCAGCCGGTGCGCAAGATGAGCGTACCAGCACACTGCGCAAGCAGAGCCAATGCCGGGTGGGGCGTGTCTCTGTGCGCACGATTCAGGCAAGCAAGCTTGATGCCCGCCCGGTGGGCAGTGTGCCATGAACACGCCGCGCGGGTTGAACTTTCCCGCCTGATGCACATGACTCACCGCACGCAGTGTGAGAGCGCGCAAACACGAGAAAGCCACGTCACCATGCGGGGAGCGTTTGCTGAACAATACTGACCGGGAGTGCGCACCGCCATCGACATAAGAGCCGCTGACAAAATACGCCTGGCGTCGTGACACGGCCTTGCCGCACGGCTTGTACTGTCTGCGGCGGCACGCCCAGCCAGGATCGCCTCGCTGAGTTTGGTTAACGGCTCTCGCGCACTGCTGGTCAAAGCCGCCGGCATGGCGGACAATTCGCGCCCATTGTCGTTCTGTGATGAAAATTGCCGTGAAAATTGCCCTGCTGATTACCGTTGAAACCGCGCGCGGCATGCACACCGCGCTGCCGCGGGTGTTGGACGCGCTGCATGCCGCCCAGGCCAGCGCCACGGTGTGCCTGCATCTGGGCCGTGATGCCGGTGCGCCACTGACTGGCCGCCGGCGTGAGCGGGCGCGCTGGTATGGATGGGGCAGCTTGTGGCGAGGCCGGGTCTGGCCGGGGGCACGGCTGGATAAGCTGGCGCCAGCGGCGCTGAGGGCGATTGGCCATGCCGGCTGTGTGGCGGGATTGCACCTGGAAGCATCTCGAGTGTGGCGCGGCACCCTGGCCGCCCAGCCGCTGGCGGCGCGAGTGGCGCTGTTTCGCCGTCTGGCCGGTCTGGCAGCCGAGGCGCCCTTTACCGTCAACTTGCCGGGCGGCCTGGCCAGTTGGCCGCTGCTGCGGCAGATGCAGGCGCTTGGCGTGGGTGCGCTCACTGGCGTGCCCGGCCAGCACGGTTTTTTGCCTTGCCATCATGCTGAGCTATTGGCCGTGCCGGTCTTGCCCACCAGCTTGCCCAATCTGGGTGATGTGCTGCGCGCCGAGCGCGGTCAGGCAGATGCCGCCGTGCACACGCTACTGAGTCATAGCGCCGGGCTGGCTGGGCCTGCGCTGTGTTGGCTGGATGCCGAGCGGATTGGTGGCGCCTGGCAAGCGGAGTTTGCCCGGCTGCTGGCCGGCTGGCGCGAGCAAGGGCATGTGCTGTGCGCGGTCAGCGATAGCCTGCTGACGCATGCTGTGCTGCCGCACGCCGAGCTGGAGATCAGCCCGCGCCTTGCGCTCAGACAAGGCGCGACGCGCTTTGCCTGAGCGCCCAAGCAACCCTACTTGCGCAACAAATAACGCCGGTCGTCAAACGTGGCCACCCAGTGTGGCTTATACACCACGAAAATCGCCAGCATCAGGCCAGTGGTGAACGCCTCGGACCAGGACAGCAAAAAGTAAAAGCTCAGCGCGTCGCCAAACAGATAGTCCGGCGCATAGGCGTCGGCCAGCGCCAGCACGCTGACGCCGAGCAGGCAGGCACAAAAAAAGCTCAGCCAGCCGGTCAGGAAGGCATTGAAAAAAATATACACAAAGTAATTGGCTGGCAGCCGCTGCGCCAGGCGCAGGGTGAGGCCGGTCACTGCCACCGGCGCGGCGGCCATCACCAAAAAATTGACGCCAAACGCCGCCCACTCGGCCATGCCGTAGGCGGTGACGCCGGCCAGCACAATGGCCAGGCCAATCAGCGCCAGCCATGGCCCGGCCATCAGCGCAAATGCCGCGCCGCCCAGCAGATGAAACTCCAGCCCCGGCTTGAAGCCGCCCTTGAGCGACCAGAACAGCATCACCGCCACACAGGCGCCCATCCAGGCGTTCAGCCCGACCGGATCCAGCTGTCGCCAGCGCACCCGCCACACGGCTTGCACCAACAGGGCGGCGCACAAGGCATGGCACAGCCACAGCGTGGCAGGCGCAAAAAACTGGGCGGGAAAGTGCATGGCGAAGGTCCAGCGGCAAAGACTTTATCCTTCATGATAGCAAAAGCCAGGCAGGCCGTTGTGCGGCGCAATGTCGCGGCGGGCAATCCTGCTTTGACACGCCGCCCCGGCGCCCGCACAATCGAAAGTTTGGCGCGCTGCCAGGCTGCACAGCAGGCAGGCGCGATGGTTTTTTACTCAGGATGCTGGCCATGAGCGCTGTCTTGCCCCCTTCTCATCTGATTGCCCAACACGTCTCCCGCGCCCTGGCCGAGGACATCGGCCCGCGCGACTGGACGGCCGAGCTGATTCCCGCCAACGCCATTGGCCGCGCCACTGTGGTAGCGCGCGAGGCGGCGGTGATTGCCGGGCAGGCGTGGTTTACCGAGTGTTTCCGTCAGGTGGACCCGCGCTGCCATGTGGTGTGGCGGGTACAAGAAGGTGAGATGGTGTTTGCCGACACCGAGCTGTGCACGCTGGACGGCCCGGCGCGCGCACTGCTGACCGCCGAGCGCTCGGCGCTGAACTTTTTGCAAACCCTGTCCGCCACCGCCACGCTGACCCGCCGCTACGCCGACGCCATCGCCGGCTACCGGTCGCGCATCATGGACACCCGCAAAACCCTGCCCGGCCTGCGCGTGGCGCAAAAATACGCAGTGACAGTGGGCGGCGGCGTCAATCAGCGCGTCGGGCTGTACGACGGGATTCTGATCAAGGAAAACCACATCCTGGCCGCTGGCGGCATCCGCCCGGCGCTGGAAGCGGCGTTTGCCGTGGCGCCGAGCAATGTCAGCGTGCAAATCGAAGTGGAAAACCTGCAAGAGCTGGCCGAAGCGCTGGACGCGGGCGCGCGCCTGGTGCTGCTGGACAATATGTCGCTGACCGATATGCGCGCGGCGGTGCAAATGGCCGCTGGCTGCGCCGAGCTGGAAGCCTCGGGCAATGTCAGCCTGAACACCATCGCCGCGATTGCCGCCACCGGGGTGGACCGGATTTCGATTGGCAAGCTGACCAAGGATATTTCGGCGGTGGATTTGTCGATGCGTTTTGCGCTGTAAACCGTCCAGCAGCAGCATTTCATGACAACCCCCCGTCCGCTTTCTGGCGGACGGGGGTTTGCACGGCAAAGGCCACAAGAACGCGCCATCGCGTCTGGAGGGTTTGCTGAGCGGCGCTTACACAGGGGTGTTTGCGATCACGAGCAAGATATTGTGACGTCTGAGCCTGTCTGCGCCATCCAGCATCCGAATGGCGCTGGGGCTCAAGCGGTTTCGGTATTGCGCAGCGGTGCCGCCAACACCTTATCGATGCGTTTTTCGTCCATGTCCACCACTTCAAAGCGCCAGCCTTCCCAATCGGCATGGTCGCCAGTGCTGGGCACGCGGCCAAGCAACAGCATCATCATGCCGCTGAGGGTGTGGTAACGGCCTTTGTCTTCTTCCGGGGTGGTTTTCAGCTCCAGACGGTCTTTCATCTCCGGAATCGGGATGGCGCCGTCCAGCAACCAGGAGCCATCCTCGCGGCGCACCGCCCAGGCGTCGTCGGCGTTGCGCGGGGTGAATTCACCCGTCACCGCTTCCAGTACGTCTTGCAGGGTGACAATGCCCTTGGTGTCGCCGTATTCGTCGATCACAAAAGCCATTTGCATATTATTGGCGCGAAACTGCTCCAGCAGCTCCATGCCGGTCAGGGTTTCCGGCACATACACCCCGGCTTGCAGATGGCTCAGGTAGTCTGGCAGCTCGCCCTTGGCGACATAGGCCAGCGCCTGTTTGGCGTGAATCACCCCCAGCACCTTGTCCAGGCTGCCGTCGCACACCGGAAAACGCGAATGCTCGGATTCAATCAGCTGGTTCAGGCTGGTTTCTGGCGGCAGGTTGATATCGATAAACACCACATCCGAGCGCGGAATCATCAGCGAACCCAGCTGGCGGTCGTCCAGGCGGAACACGTTGCGCACCATTTCGTGCTGGTGTTGTTCGATCACCCCGGTTTCCGAGCCTTCTTCCAGCATGGCGTGGATTTCTTCTTCGGTGACGCCGTTCGGGGTGTGCTGGCGCACGCCGAGCAGGCGCAGCAGGGTGTGGGTGGAGAAAGTCAGCAGCATGACAAACGGCCGGGTGCACATGGCCAGCAACTGCATCGGCCGCGCCGCCAGCCGGGCAATCAGCTCCGGGTTGATCTGGCCCAGGCGCTTGGGCGCCAGTTCGCCGACTACGATGGACACATAGGTCACCGCCACCACCACCACCGCCGTGGCGGCCAGATGGGCACTGGCCTCGGGCAGGCCCAGCGACAGCAGCCAGCGCGCCAGCGGCTCGGCCAGCACCGCCTCACCGACAATGCCGTTCAGCAGGCCAATCGAGGTGATGCCAATCTGGATGGTGGACAGAAATTTAGTGGGGTCTTCGCCCAGTTTCAGCGCCACGGCGGCGGCGCGGTCGCCATCGGCGGCCAGTTTCATCAGCCGCGCCTTGCGCGCGGTAACCAAGGCAATCTCTGACATGGCGAACAGGCCATTGATCACCACCAGGCCAATCAGCATCAGCACTTCCACAGCACAGCCCCGCATTCAGGAGAAGCAAAACCCATAGCTTGCCGGAAAGCGCGTGACAGGCACAAGCACAGCGGGGCGTCAGCGGCGGGGCTCATTGAGCGGGTGAAACACGGTCGGGGATAGTCCATATGCAGTCGGGGCAAGCCCGAAGTTGTCTCCAGAAACAAAAAGATGTTGGCCGCCTATCTGCTCGGCCAGACTGAGCGGGCGGCGTGAACGGCGATTTATCCGCGCCTGTTCGAGCCAGACCATGTCATAAAGTTCAGACGCGGCAACGCCCCTGGCGGGCGGCAGGGGCGTTGGCGTGGCGCTACAAGCTTAGCGGTAGCGCGGTGGCAGCAGCAGCGCCGGGATTTCGCGCGGCTCGCCGCGCAGGGCGGCATGGCTGAAGCGGCGCAGTGGCGCCGGGGTGGATGGCGTGCTGCGGGTGGGCGCCGCCGACAGCGCGGCCAGGGCGCGCTTGCTGCTGACGGTGTCCACCGGCGCTGTGGCGGCCACTTCGCGCTCGCGCTCGGGGCGCGGCATCCAGCTGGGCCAGAAGCGGCGTTCGGTTTGCGGCGGCAGCTTTTGCTTGATCAGCGTTTCGATGGCTTCCAGCTGGCGTTGCTCGTCCTCGCCCATCAGCGACAGCGCCACGCCCTTGCTGCCGGCACGGCCGGTGCGGCCAATGCGGTGTACGTAGTCTTCCGGCGAGTTGGGCAGCTCGAAATTCACCACAAACGGCAGTTCTTCGATGTCCAGGCCACGGGCGGCCACGTCGGTGGCCACCAGCACGCGCACCTGGCCATCCTTGAACGCCGACAGGGTTTCCAGCCGCTGGCTTTGCGCCTTGTCGCCGTGAATGGCTTCGGCGGCCAGGCCGTCGCGCTTGAGTTCGCGCGAGAGCTGCTCGGCGCCCTGGCGGGTGCGGCAGAACACAATCACCTGGGCGATGCTGCGCGCTTGCAGCAGATGCACCAGCAAATGGCGCTTGCGCGCGGCGTCCACCGCGTACACCACTTGCTCGATGTTTTCGCTGGTGGCGTTTTGCCGGGCCACTTCCACCAGCTCCGGCTCGCGCATGAAATCAGCCGCCAGGCGCTTGATTTCCGGGGCGAAGGTGGCCGAGAACAGCAGGGTTTGCCGATTGGCCGGCAGCAGGCTCATGATGCGGCGGATGTCCTGCACAAAGCCCATGTCCAGCATGCGGTCGGCTTCGTCCAGAATCAGCATTTCCACCCGGTTGAGCATCACGTTTTTTTGCTCGATATGGTCCAGCAGACGGCCCGGCGTGGCCACCAGCACTTCCACGCCACGGCGCAGCGCTTCTTTTTGCGGATCCATCGCCACGCCGCCAAACACCACCGCCGAACGCAACGGCAGGTATTTGTTGTACTGCGCCACGCTGGCGCTGACCTGGTCGGCCAGTTCGCGGGTGGGGGTGAGGATCAGCGCGCGCACCGGGTGCATGGCGGGCGAGGCGCTGTTGTTGGCGTGCGCGCGCAGGCGCGACAGCAGCGGCAGGGTGAAGGCGGCGGTCTTGCCGGTGCCGGTCTGGGCGGCGGCCAGCACATCGCTGCCGCCCAACACCACCGGAATGGCTTTGGCTTGAATCGGCGTCGGTGACGCATAGCCCAGCTCTTCAACCGCCTTGAGCACTTCTGGCGACAAGCCAAGCTCGGCAAACGTCATGACGGGGTTCCTTTATGACTAAACACAGATTGCAATACTCACGCTGTTCGTCAGACTAACCTCACGAACAGCGCAGAAAAAAACAGAGGGAAAAGCGCTTACACCCACCAGGCCAGCGAGATGACGGCAATCATGAACAGCCAGAACATCACCACCCGCCAGACCAGGCCCACGGCGCTTTTCAGGTAGCGCGGGTCGGCGTCGTCGCCCACGCCCAGTTCAGGGCGGAACTTGACGGTGTAGTCCTGGCGCAGCGGGTCGCCCAGCTTGATGCCCAAGGCGCCGGCGGCGCTGGCCAGCAGGATGCCGTAAGCGTAGTGGCCCCAGGCTTGCGCCTGAGCGCGCCAGCAATACACGGCGTCTTCAAAGTCGCCCATGATGGCAAAGCTCAGCGCGGTCAGCCGGGTGGGCAACCAGTCCAGGGTTTCTTGCGCACGGTAGGCAAAGCGGCCAAACAAATCGCCAAACTGGCTGTCGCGCATGCCCCACTTTTGAAAAAGAATGCTGGAAAAACGGTACAGCACGGCGCCCACCGGGCCGGGCAGCACGGCAAACCAGAACATGGTGGCGAACACATGGCGGTAGCTGTCGATCACGCCTTGCTCGATGGTGACGCGGGCGATTTCGTTGACTTCCAGCTCGCTGGTGGATTGACCAGACCAGCGCGCCAGCGCAGTGCGGGCGTCCATCACCCGTTGTTCGGCCAGGGCGTCGGTGATTTCGGTGAGCGCGCTGCTGAAATGGCGAAAACCCATGGTCAGGTAGAGCACCAGCACATTCCAGGCCAGCGCCAGAAACGGCGACACCTGCAGGCACAGCGCATACACGCCGTACACGGCAAGGCAGACCGGCAACACGCCAGCCAGCCAGGCCAGTACGCCATGGCGGTTCTGGCCGGCGTTGAGGTTGCGCTCCAGGGTGTTGGCGTAGCGGGTGAACAACAGGAACAGGCGGTTACGGTTGCCCAGCGGGCGAAGCTGTTCCAGCGCCAGGGCAACAATAATCGAAAGCAGGGTCATGCGAACATCCGGGGCACAGAGTCAAGTGCCAGCACGATACCATAAAGCCCGGCAGCTGGGCAGCCTGCCCGGGCGGGTATGGCAAGATGGGCAATAAAAATCAGGCAGAGCCGAGGCGGCGGCCGCCAATCAGTGCCGAGCGCGCACCACCGTCACGGCTATAGGCAAAGGTGCTCTGATCACTGGTGAACAGCACTTCCAACGAGGCTTCCACCTGCTCCATGTGGGTCAAAATCAGCTTGCCATTGATCTCGTTGATCAGCTTGGCTTTTTGCGCCAGCACTTCCAGTCCCAGCCAGGCCGGCAACAATTCAGGCTTGTCAGCCAACCAGGCGCGCCAGGCATTCAAAGACACCATGCCCAGTACGCGCATGTGGTCGCCACGCTGTTGGGCCAGTGCGTCCAGCTCTTGCAGGACAATGGCTTTCTGCTGGGCCAGGGCTTCCAGCTTGTGTGCGGTGCCGGAGATCAACTCGCGTTGTTCTTGCTCCAGCAGGGTGATCAGTTCAGTGTAGCCCGCGCGTTCTTCCGCAATCAGGCGATTCAGTTCCTGCAGACGATCACTCATGGATTCCTGTCTCACATCAAGATTTGTTTTGCAGCAGTTCCCGGCTCACCGCAATCAGGCTGTCGGCGATGGCTTCAGGATTGATCTGGAATTTGCCAGCGGCAATGGCGTCCTTGATGGCAGCCACTTTTTCGGCGTCAAATGCCGGGCGCTCGCGGATCTCCTGCTCAGCCGCCGCCATCTGGCTGGCCAGCGGATTGATGTCAACGTTGTCTTCCGAACGGCTTTCACCGCCGGTGACCGACGAACGAGCGCTGGCACGGCCCTTGCCGCCAACTGGCCGGGTGACAACCGGTCTGCCCGTGGAGTCGATTTTCATGATGGCATCACTTCGTGCATAAGGAATTCAAGCTTCGGTATCGGTAAAACGCTGGCAATCTTGAGTATTTTAGCCGGTTTTTACCCGCTTGGCGCACAACTTTACCGGATTGAACGCATCACCAGCACGCTTCAGAAGCGCACTTCCACTGCACCACTGGCGCTGACCACGCCACTGATCACCCGGCCGGAAGGCATACGCACACCGATCACCTCACCCACGCTGCCATTTTTCAATGCAACACCTTCAGCCGAGACCTGAAAACTGCCATCGGTCGCCATCAACTGGACTTTCTGACCAGACTGAATCACCTGCTGTTGGCGCAACAATCCCCGACGCAGGATCAGGCCAGCGGGCAGATTCTGGCCAACCACCTGGCCGATGGCTTCATTGAGCGCTGTCACCGACACCGAGGCCATATTGCCACGAGCGGGCACCAGCATCACATCATCCGGGGTCAGCATGCTGCCCGCGGTGACTGGCCGACGCATGGCCACCACCATGGTTTCCCGCTCGACCTTGACTGGCACACGAATATTCCAGCCCAGTTGCGGGCAAGACATCTCCACGGCGGTGTTGCCTTCAAAACGGCCGCCTTGCCAGTTGGGCATGGGGGGAATCGGGCAGGCAGGCAGGCGCAGGCGGGTGTCCACCACGCCAACAGTCACGCGGGCCTGGGTGCCCGCCAGAGAAGCTTCGGCAAACTGCCGGGCCTGGCCAATCAGGCCGGCCATATCCTGATAGCCGGCGGCGGTTGCCGCCGTGCATGCACACAGCGACGCCACTGCAAGAATCGTTTTCATGCTGGCGATTCTACCCGGTTTTTGTCCGGACGTCGGCCTGTTCACTGATCGCGCACCACGCGGTTGCGTCCTTCATGCTTGGCTCGATACAGCGCACTGTCTGCCCTCGCCAGCCAGTCGTCGCTAGAGAGCGTGGCATCAGCGATTGCATACACGCCAATACTGGCCGTGACGTGCACCAGGCCTTCGTTCACCTCCACCCGCACATCAGCGATGGCAGCACGCAGGCGCTCGGCCACTTCACAGGCATGATCGGCCGGGGCGCCAGGCAAGAGCACGGCAAATTCTTCGCCACCGAGACGACCGGCCACATCATCGGCGCGCAGGGTGTGACGAATGACCGAGGCGGTTTGTTGCAGCACCTTGTCGCCCACGCCGTGGCCATAGCTGTCATTGATACGCTTGAAAAAATCCAGATCAATCATCAGCACCGCACCGCTTTGCTGCGTGCCACGGACAAGATCCTGAGCGTATTGCTCCAGATGCGCAATAAAGGCGCGACGATTGGGTAACCGGGTCAGCGCATCGGTAGCCGCCAGGGTTTCCAGAATGGCTTCGCGGCGCTTTTGCCCGGTGATGTCACGCACCAGCCACAGCCGGCCAAAATATTGCTCGTCGTGGGTAATCGGCTGCTGGTCCACTTCCAGCGTGCGCCCATGGTTGGCAGGGATTTCTCGCGCCAGATACCCATCCGAGCGCGAGCGCCCGTCCGTTTCAAACAAGGCCCGGCTGCTTTCTGGCAGACTGCTCAGCAACTGGCGCTGCACCTGCCCCACCAGATGCGTCGGCACATCGTTGACTTCCAGCAGGTCGCACAGATTCTGGTTGATCAGCACGATATGGCCGTCTTCATCATCCACCCACACGCCGGCAGGGAAACGATCAATGATGGCAGTGAGCCGTACACGTTCGGCGGCCAGGGCAGTTTCGGCCTGATGACGCTCGGTCGTGTCGATCAGCGTCCAGATCACATCGGCATCGGGACGATCCGGATCCAGCAGGGTGCCGTGGGCGTCAAACCAGCGGATCTGGCCGTGTGCGTCACGCAGCGGGTGTTCCAGCCGCACCTGGCCATTGCGGCGCAGGGTGTCGTAATAGCTGCCAAATGCTTCGTAGGTTTGTGTATCCACATGTAGCTGGCTGAACGACAGATTGCGTAATGTCTTGCCATCCTTGGCAAACATTTCCACGGCGCGGGCATTGGCGTGGCGGATGGTGCGGTCTGGGGCGGCCAGGAAGATGGCCGCCGCGCTTTGGTCCAGCAGCGCACGGCGCAGGTGTGCCTGCTCGACGCGCTGGCTGATGTCGCTGTACGTGCCCATCATGCGCACATGCTGGCCACTGGCGTCCTGCACCAGTTGGCCACGGATTTCCACCCAGCGCCAGTCGTGCTGGGCAGTGCGCAGCCGGCACTCCACCCGAGCTCCCTCCCGCGGCATCGACACCGGATCAAGTTTGGCCAGGGTATGCTCGCGATCCAGCGGGTGCAGCATTTCGGTCCACACCATCAGGGTCAGCGGAAAAGCCTGTGGCTCGTAGCCCAGCATGTCGTAGCAGCGGTTATCCCAGTGGATCACTCCACTGCGGGTGTCCCATTCCCACAGACCATCGCGCACGGCGGACACCGTCAGCCGCAGGCGCTCTTCGCTCTGGCGCAACGCCTGCTGCACGGTGTAGGTGGCAGTGATGTCATGGATATAGCCATGCCACAAGGTGCCGCCATCGGCTTCGCGCTCGGGGTTGGCCTGGCCGCTGAGCCAGCGCACTACGCCATTGGCGAAGCGCACACGGTATTCGCACTGCCACGGTGTGAGATTGACAGCCGATACCCGGATGGAAGTCATCACCCGTTGCAGGTCATCCGGATGAATCACGGCAAACACCGGATCAGCGTTATTGCGCACGTCTTCCGGCTGCAATTGATAAATGGCACGAATGCCCACACTGGCATACGGAAAGCAGGCTGTGCTGTCCGGGCGTAGCCGGTATTGGTACACCATACCTGGAACCTGAGCCACCAGCTTGCTCAGACGCGCCTGCAATTCGGCACGGGCGGCTTCGGCCTGCTTGCGGGCAGTGATGTCCAGATGCGTGCCCACTGCGCGCAAGGGCGCGCCGGCCGAACTCCAGTGGGTGACACGCCCCTTGGCCAGAATCCATACCCAGTGACCATCACGGTGCAGCATGCGGTGTTCGGACTCAAACACCACGCTGGCGCCTTCCAGATGGTTTCTCAGTGCGGCCAGCTTGCGCGGCCAATCATCCGGATGAGTCAGTGTCTGCAGACCATTGAAGGTGTGTGGCAGATCATCCGGCTGATAACCCAGCATCTGCGCCCAACGAACACTAAAGCTAATCGCATCGCTGGGAATATCCCAGTCCCAGGAGCCCAGATCTCCACCCTGCAGGGCCAGACCCAGACGCTCTTCACTTTCCTGCAATTGCGCCATGCCGCGTTGCTTCTGGAAGAACAGCCAACTGATGCCGGACATCCCCAGCAGAATCATCAGCGTGCCCAGGCCATTGCGCAGCAGGCTCAGTTGCAGGGCGTGCTGAACAGCCTGCAGGGCCGTATCCTGGTTCAGGCCGACGTTGACCACCACGGGATAACTGGCAGCACGATGCCAAGCGTAGTAACGCATGACATTATCCAGAGGCGCTTTGGTCAGATATTCGCCACGCTGCTGACCAGGGTCAATCAGAAAGCCTGAACCGGGGGGTTGCACAGCTTTGCCCAGCACGCTTTCCTGCTGCTGGGAACGGGCCAGATAGCTGCCATCATCGCGCAGCAGCATGACCACATCCCCGGACTGATAAAACACCTCACGAAAGAAATTCGAGATGTAATCCGGCGAGATAGACAGCACAACCACACCAGCAAATACCTGGTTGTGGTAAATGGCGCGCGAAAACTGGATGGACCAGCGTTTTGATACCCGGCCCTGCACAGGATGGCTGATGTACATGCCCTCCACCAACTTTTGTGCATGCACGCTAAAATGCTCGCGATCGGCAATCGACACCGGTTTGCCGTCGGATTTGTCCTGCAAGCTGGAAAACTGTACTAAACCCTGGGCATCGGCGACGGCAATCTGCACCAATGCGCCCTCCGGGAAGGCTTTCTTTTTGGCCAGATCCAGCGCCTGCCGGAAGACTTCCGGCTGATCATCCCGATAAGTGTTCGCCAGCGTGCGCGAGACATAATCCACGCCATTGAACAACGAACCGATCTGCAACGACAAAGCGCTGGCCATCTGCGTTGCACGCAAACGGGTCTGGGCTTCTACCTGAGCCAGTTGATCTCGATGGGCTTGCAACAGTTGCGCCCAATACAGCACCAGCACCACCATCACCAGCAGCCATAACGGCAAGGCGCGACGTATCAGGGCAGAATAACTGGGTATGGAGGCGGAAGCGGGGGCTTTGGTGTGTGTGGGCATAACTCTTCATCACCGCGGCTGGACCATGCCCGTGGCGGGCACGACAGGCTGCGCTTTGGCTACCCTGCGGGAAAAACGGTTGACAAGCTTGTCCGGCATGTTGCCGAAAACGGCAACATGCCGGACAAGGGCTGCTTTTGTCATTTTATGTGGCTGACATTGAATTGTGCAAGCTGAAAGCACGTGATCAGTCACGTCTCAGCATGGCTTGCGACCAATGAATTGCACGACTGAGGCCAGGCCGGTATGCAGGCGCCCCTCGTGCACCTCACGCGTCAACTCTTGCAGCAGCACAGGCTCCAACCCGGCAAAGCCGCACCGGATGGCGTCTACCGACATCAGTAAATCCGGGTCTTTTGGCCCGCCGGTTGTGCGTGGCAGCTGCGCCAGCGAATACGCCTCCAGCAGCAGCAACCCACCTGGCTGCAGACAATCCACCAGCAACGGGTATAACCGCGTACGCACCGCGCCAGGCACGTGGGCAAAAATTGACACCACGGCGCCATACGCCGCGCAGGCGGGCACAAACTCAGCCAGATCCGCCTGCTCGACATGCAGGCTGACCCCACGCGCAGCGGCCAGCGCCTGAGCCTTGGCCAAGCCCACCGCCGAACTGTCTACCCCATGAACCGTCAAGCCCTGCCCAGCCAGAAACACACCATTGCGTCCCTCGCCCTCGGCCAGTGACAACACCGGGCCACGCAGCAGGCCGGCATGCTCAACCAAAAACCCGTTTGGTTCAGTGCCATAAACATATTCAGCGGTCGAATAGCGCTCGTCCCAGCTCATCGTACAGGCTCCGTAAATACCATAAAGCCCAATAAAAACACAAAAGCGACCAAGACGATAGCTGTGTACACGTTCACGCCATCGTCAATAATAACAGGGTCATCTATCGCCCCTTGGCACACCTGCCGCACCGCACAGCCAACACACGGCAGCAGCATGCCAGCGCAACTCGGCATTAAGAATGGCTCACAAAACTCAGCGAAGCGATCCTGGCCAGGCGCACGACTGCAGACAGTACGGGAAGTACGGCAAGGTCGGGCAACCACGCCAGCAGGGTTTTGTTAGGTGACAAGCACATCTGCGCCCACCCTCTCCTCTGCTGGGGATGGCCAGCCCGCCGCCGCGCAGGCATCATCCCTGTCCGCGCCCCACCCGCCAGAAAGCTGCTCATGCCCGCCGACGCTACCCACCAAGCCCGTGATTTTCTTGCCCTGCACCAAAGAGGCACCTTCCTGATGCCCAACGCCTGGGACGCCGGCAGCGCCAAATACCTGGCTGCCTGCGGTTTTGCCGCACTGGGCACCACCAGCGCCGGCATTGCCTTTGCCGCCGGCCATCGAGACTCCGACCCGCGCCAATCGGTGGACGCCATGTTTGCCGCCATCGCCAGCATTGTCGCCGCCGTGTCCATCCCGGTCAGCGCCGACCTGGAAGCCGGCTTTGGCGACAGCCTGGACGACGTGCAACGCACCTTCACCCGCGCCATCGCCATCGGCTGCGCCGGCGGCAGCCTGGAAGACGTGGCCGGCTACGCCACCCCCGGCCAATTTGTGCTGCGCTCGCGGCAAGACGCCATCGAGCGCGTGCGCGCCGCCCGCGCCGCCATCGACCAACACGCTACCCCCTTTGTGCTGACCGCCCGCACCGAATGCTTTTTAACCGGCCACCCCAGCCCGCTGGCCGAAGCCATCGACCGGCTATGCGCCTTTCGCGACGCTGGCGCCGACTGCCTGTTTGCCCCCGGCATCAGCCAGCCAGCCGACATCGCCACCCTGGTGCGCGAAGTCAACGCCCCGCTCAACGTGCTGACCGCCGGCCCCGCCGCGCAACTGACCCTGGCGCAACTGCGCGACCTGGGCGTGCGCCGCATCAGCACCGGCAGCGCCCTCGCCCGCGCCGCCTTCACTGCCCTCCACCACGCCGCCGACGATATGCTGAACAAGGGAAACTTTGCTTATGCGCGGACGGCGCTGTCGGGGGAGGTGTTGGATGGGGTAATGGGAAAAGATGCATCAGAATTTATTTAAAAATCAAATACATATAAAAATATTGAGCACCATAATGATGGCCAGACAAACAATGGCAGGCTGCGCCACAAAGCCAGGGGAATTTTGTCAGCGGCACATTAAAACCGATCCGGGTCGGCCATGATCTCGCCCGCTCGGGCGCGGATGGCGCTTAGTTCGTCGGCCGGCAGGTCGGCCAGCAGTTTGAGCATCATCGCCATGCGCGGGTTGCCGGCAAAGTGGGCTTTTTTGTCATCCAGAAAACGCCAGTACAGGCTGTTGAACGGGCAGGCGTCGTGGCCGGTGCGCGCCTTGACCTGATAGGCGCAGCCAGCGCAGTAGTTGCTCATTTTGTTGATATAGCTGCCTGAGGACACATAGGGTTTGCTGGCCAGCAGGCCGCCATCGGCGTATTGGCTCATGCCCCGGGTATTGGGCAGCTCCACCCATTCGATGGCGTCGATATACACGCCCAGATACCAGGCATCCACCGCGTCCGGGTGGCGCTGGCTGAGCAGGGCAAAGTTGCCAATCACCATCAAGCGCTGGATGTGGTGGGCGTAGGCATGGCGCAGGCTTTGCGTCAGCGCCAGATGCAGGCAGCGCATGCGCGTGTGGCCGGTCCAGAACATCTGCGGCAGCGGGTGGTGATTGTCCAGCTGGTTCAGCTGGCCGTATTCCGGCATGGCCTTCCAGTACACGCCACGCACATACTCGCGCCAGCCCAGAATCTGGCGCACAAAGCCCTCGATTTGCGCCAGACTGATCTGCGCGGGCTGCTGCTGAAACTGTGCCACGGCGGCGTTGATGACTTCTGCGGGTGAAATCAGCTTGAGATTCAGCGCAAACGACAAGCGGGAATGAAACAAAAATGCCTGTTCGCTGTGCAGGGCGTCCTGGTATTCGCCAAAGTGAGGTAGCAGGTGTTGGCAAAAATACGCCAGTTGCGCCAGCGCCTCGTCGCGGTTGGCCGGCCAGGGAAACGCCGTCGCGTCGATCTGGCCAAAACCGCTGACCCCGGCGGTGGTGATTTCCGCCAGCAGCGCCGACACATCGCGGGCAAAGCTCAGCGCGGGCGGCACCGGCGGCGTGCCTTTGTATTTTTTGCGGTTGTCGTGGTCAAAGTTCCAGCGCCCGCCCAGTGGGGCCGCGCCATCCAGCAAGATCCCGTGCGTGCGGCGCATGCGCCGGTAAAAGCGCTCCATCAGCAAGGGGGTGTCGCCAGGAAAGCACGCGGCCAATTCATCGCGGCGGGTGTAAAAATGCGCGCTGTCGCAAGCCTCGCCCGGCTGCGGCAGGGATTGGCTGAACAGCAGCAATTGCTGATCCAGCCGGTATTCGTCCGGCTGCTGGTATTCAAAGCGCGCCGCGCCGTGCTCGGTGAGTATCTGGCGCAGCACCTCGGGCAGCGGCAGTTGGCTGGCGGCGTCGCCGATGCGCACATAGTGCAGCCGGTGGCCAGCAGCACGCAGGGTGTCGGCAAACTGGCGCATGGCCAGCAAAAACCCCAGCAGCTTTTGCCAGTGATGGCGCACATAGCGGGCTTCCTGGTGCAGCTCGGCCATCAGGTAAAGCACGCTGTCGTCCACCTGGGCAAACCAGGGGTGGCGAATGTTCAGCTGGTCACCCAGGATCAGCCGCACGGTGCGAATGGGCGGGGCCATCGGGCGTGCCCTCAGCGTCGGCGGCGATAAAAACGGCTGGCCAGATAGCGCGCCTGCGCCAGCTTGACCACCACCACCAAGGCCGCCGACACCGGCAGCGCCATCATTACCCCAACAAAACCAAACAGCTGACCAAACGCCAGCAGGGCAAAAATCACCACCAAGGGATGCAGGCCAATGCGCTCGCCCACCAGCTTGGGGGTGATGAACATGCTTTCCAGCAGTTGGCCAATCATGAACACCAGCCACACCAGCAGCAGCCCGCCCAGCCCGCCAAACTGCAACAGCGCCGCCAGCGTGGCCAGGGTCAGGCCGATGGCGGCGCCCACATAGGGGATGAACACCAGCAAGCCGGCCACCACGCCAATGGCAAAGCCGGACTCCAGCCCCACCAGCCACAGCCCGCCGCCGTACACCCCGGCCATGATCAGCATCACCGCCAGCTGGCCACGCAAAAACTGGCCGAGCATATCGTCGATTTCATCGCCGAGCATACCCAAGTCCCGATACCAGCGGCGCGGAATCAAGCGCGCCAGCGGCCGGGTAAACTGCTGCCAGTCGCGCACCAGATAAAACAACACCAGCGGCAGCAGCAGCAAATTGGACACATAGCCAAACAAGGCCAGGCCCTGGTCGGTGATCAAGGGCGCGGCGCGCGCCAGCATGCCGCGCAGCGCACCCAGATTGCTGGTCAGCTCGCGCTTGAGCGTGGCGGCGTCAAAATGCCAGGTCATGCCCCAGGTGTCGCGCAGCCAGGGCGACAGGGTGTTTTCCGCCCAGTCAACCAAGCCAGGCAGGCGCAGCGACAAGGCCTGGCCCTGGTTGATCAGCATCGGCACGATCAACACCAGCAGGCAGGCCAACGCCAGCATCAGCAACACAATCACCAACAGCGTGCCCAGCGTGCGGCCCACGCGCCGATGCTCCAGCCAATCCACCAGCGGCGCCACGATGTAAGCCAGCACCGCGCCAGCCACAAACGGCGACAACATCGGGGTGAGCAAATAAACCAGCCAGCCAAAAGCCGCCAGGCCAGCCAGCCAAAACCAGCCATTTCTGGCGGAATCGCGAGTGCGTTTCATGATTTGAGGTAAAATACCGGAGATTGACCGCCCAAGATGGCGGCAAAAGACAGACAGCATTCAATCCCCACGGCGATCCGTCAAGCCTGACCTACCCGGACAGGCCCATCCACGGCGCGCCGGACTGACGAAAGTGAGCGCATTTTGACCCAAGCTTCCCTCTCCTACCGCGACGCTGGCGTGGACATCGACGCCGGCGACCAACTGGTTGAAAACATCAAGCCGTTTGCCAAGCGGACGATGCGCCCTGAAGTGCTGGGCGATTTGGGCGGCTTTGGCGCGCTGGTGGAAATCTCCAAGAAATACAAAGAACCAGTGCTGGTGTCCGGCACCGACGGCGTGGGCACCAAGCTCAAGCTGGCCTTCGACTGGAACCGTCACGACACCGTCGGCATCGACCTGGTGGCGATGAGCGTCAACGACATTCTGGTGCAAGGCGCCGAGCCGCTGTTCTTCCTGGATTACTTTGCCTGCGGCAAACTGGATGTGCCGCAAGCCACCGACGTGATCAAAGGCATTGCCGCCGGCTGCGAACAAGCCGGCTGCGCGCTGATTGGCGGCGAAACCGCCGAGATGCCGGGCATGTACCCGGTGGGCGAATACGACCTGGCTGGTTTTGCCGTTGGCGTGGTGGAAAAAACCCAGGTCATCACCGGCCGCGACATCGTGCCGGGCGACGTGGTGCTGGGCCTGAAATCCAACGGCGTGCATTCCAATGGCTACAGCCTGGTGCGCAAGATTCTCGACCGCGCCCAGCCCGAGCTGGACGCCGAGTTCGACAATGGCAAAACCCTGCGCGATGCCATCATCGCCCCCACCCGCATTTATGTGAAGCCGCTGCTGGCGCTGATGCAGCAACTGCCGGTCAAGGGCATGGCCCACATCACCGGCGGCGGCATCACCGAAAACACCCCGCGCGTGCTGCCAGCCAACACCGTGGCGCAGATCGACGCCGGCAGCTGGGAGTTGCCCAAGCTGTTCCAGTGGCTGCAAACGCAGGGCAATGTGGACATGCAGGAAATGTACCGCACCTTCAACTGCGGCATCGGCATGGTGGTGATTGTCGCTGCCGAGCACGCCGAGCAAGCTGCTGCGGTGCTGAACGCCCAGGGGGAAACCGTGTCGCGCATTGGTGTGATCCGCGCCCGCGCAGGCGACGAGCATCAGACGCAGATTGCCTGAGTGAACGCCGCCCTGCTGCCGGGCGGCAGGCAAGGCGCGGACGCTGCCGGGTGAGCCTGGCAGCGTTTGTTGTTTGCGGGTGGAGCTGGCGTGAGAGGTGGGATGCGCTGACGCGCAGTGTGGCTGGGGCTGGATTTTGGGCGGGATTTCATCCCGCACCCGACCCCTTTTCTTTGTCTCGCCAAAGAAAAGGGGGGAAAGAAAGGCGACCCGGGTGGCGCGCCCTTCGGGTGCCCTGTGCTTCTCGAAAGTCAGGGCCGTCCCGGAATGGCGCGTCGGCTGCGCCGCCGCTTAGCCGGGCCGGAAACCTCCCTGACTTCCTGCGATGCTCGGCGCGCCACACGGGGGTGAACGGCGGCTAAGCGCGACGATGGGTGTTTTGGGTATTGCGTGTGTGTGGGTGTTGGCGGACAGGTGCTGTAGTGTGCGCCAAGTGAGGCGCGCGCTAAGTGACGACAATACCAAGCAAAAGAGTACTCTAAGTACGCTACTGGCTCTGTCAGGCCTATTCTCGCATCGCGGGAACCCAAGCAAAGCGCAACGGCAAGCTGGTGTGTCTCACCCCCAATCCTCCCGCGCGCCAGCGCGGCCCACTCACCCCCACGCCACGCTGACCGCCACACCGAATACACTAAAAAAACATCATGAAAAACATCGTCATTCTTATCTCCGGCCGTGGCTCGAATATGCAAGCCATTGTCGAAGCTCAACTGCCCGGCGCGCGCATTGCTGCGGTGATTGCCAACCGGCCAGACGCCGCCGGCTTGGCCTGGGCGGCTGAGCGTGGTATTGCCACTGCCGCGCTGGATCATAAAGCCTTTGCCAGCCGCGAAGATTTCGACGCCGCGCTGGCGGCGCAGATCGACGCCTTCGCCCCCGACTTGGTGGTGCTGGCCGGCTTCATGCGCATTCTCACCCCTGGCTTTACCCAGCATTACGCCGGGCGGATGTTTAATATCCATCCCTCGCTGCTGCCGGCTTTTCCGGGGCTGCACACCCATCAGCGCGCGCTGGACGCCGGTTGCCGGCTGGCGGGGGCGACGGTGCATTTTGTCACCGCCGAGCTGGACCACGGGCCGATTGTCGCCCAGGGCGTGGTGGCGGTGGCGGACGACGATACCGCCGACAGCCTGGCGGCCAAGGTGTTGCGCGTGGAGCATCAGATTTACCCGCAGGCGGTGCGCTGGTTTGTGGAAGGCCGGCTGACGCTGGCTGGCCAGCGCGTGCGGGTGGACGGCGGCAGCGCCGATGGCGCGCTGGTCTGCCCGCGCTGACTGGCGGCTATGGCTGGCGCTGCTGGCCTCGCTGCTGGCGCACCTGCTGTGGCTGACGCCGGATTGGGCGTGGCTGCCGGCGCCCGTGCGTGACGAGCCGCCGGCCAAGCCCTTGACCG
The DNA here is from genome assembly GCF_003201855.1 of Rivihabitans pingtungensis. Taxonomy (GTDB): domain Bacteria; phylum Pseudomonadota; class Gammaproteobacteria; order Burkholderiales; family Aquaspirillaceae; genus Rivihabitans; species Rivihabitans pingtungensis. The sequence goes on from NZ_QJKI01000001.1 coordinate 376,365, forward strand.
CGCGCTTGCAGGTGCTGGCGGCCCCCACGGCGGCGGCCAAGCTGGCCCAGGCGCCCGCCGCCAGCCCGGCGGCGCCGTTGGCGCAACTGGCAAAGGCGTCTGCGCCCACGCGCGGCAACGCCAAAAAGCAGCCTACCCCGTCGCCGGCCGACGCGGTTGACGCGGATGCAGTTGACGCGGCGGGCCAGACCGCGCCTGAATCAGCGCCCGTTGCACCAGCGCCGTCTGCCCAGGCCGATGCGCGCTTTCCAGCGCAGGTCAGCCTGCGCTATGAAGTGTTTTATGGCAGCCTGATGGCCGGCATTGGCGAGCTGGACTGGCAGGGCGGCGAGGGCCAATATCGGCTGGAGCTGACCTTGCGCTCGCTGTTTGCCCCGCGTCTGCGCTATGTCAGCGAAGGCGAGCTGAACGCAAATGGGCTGAAACCACTGCGCTTTGACGCCTATCGCGGCGACACCCGGCGCGAGCACGCCGAGTTTGACTGGGCGGCCGGCGAGCTGCGCTATGGCGACCGCGACGAGCAGCGCACCGAGCTGCAAGCCGGTGCGCAGGACATCCTCAGCCTGGTGTTTCAGCTGGCGCTGCGCGCCGGGGCGCTGGAGGGCCAGACCGTACAGATGACTTCCGGTAAAAAGGTGTACAGCCAGCCGGTGCGCATCGACGGCGAAAGCGAGCAAAACCTGGCCGGCCAAACCCTGGTGGTGGTGCAGGTCAGCAGCGAGGCGCGCGGCCAGCGCACCGAGGTGTGGCTGGCGCGCGAGCAGCATAATTTGCCGCTGCGCATCCGCAACAGCGGCGAGAATAAATTGATTGATCAGCGCGTCATCCGCGTGCAAGTGGATGGCGAGACGATCCTGGAACGACCCGAACCTGAAAGAATTCACCATGGCCATTAGCCATTCTTTGTTTCAACACGCCGTAGACGCGCTGCGTCGCGTGCTGCCCTGCGACAAGCCGGCCGACGCCGCGCTGTCGGCGTTTTTTCGTGACAACCACAAGCTGGGCCAGCAAGACCGGCACTTTATCGCCGAATCGGTGTTTGCCGTGCTGCGCCGCCATGCGCTGCTGACCGCGCTGACCGCGCCGCAATCCACCCCCAAGCGGCTGCTGATTGCCTCGCTGGTGCGGGTGCGCGGCCATAATCTGCGCGAACTTTCCGACGCGCTGACCGAAGCCGACCGCAAATGGGCTGGCGAGCTCAAAGCGCTGGAGCCCGAGCTGAGCCTGGCCCAGCGCGCCGAGCTGCCGGATTGGGTGGTCGAGGCGCTGCAAGCCGGCGGCATGGACGACGACACCCTGCTGACGCTGGGCCGCGCCATGCAGCATCCGGCGCCGCTGGATTTGCGGGTGAACACCCTGAAAACCCGCCGCGAAGACGCGCTGGCCGCGCTGCAAGCCGCCGGCATCAGCGCCGAAGCCACGCCGCTGTCGCCGTTTGGCCTGCGGGTGAAGGGCAAGCCGGCGCTGACCAAGATGCCGCTGTTCACCAGCGGCCAGATTGAAGTGCAAGACGAAGGCAGCCAGCTGCTGGGCCTGCTGCTGGCCCCGCGCCGGGGCGAAATGGTGGTGGATTTTTGCGCGGGCGCTGGCGGCAAAACCCTGCTGCTGGGCGCGATGATGGCGTCCACCGGCCGCCTGTATGCGTTTGATATTTCAGAAAAACGCCTGGCCAACCTCAAGCCGCGCCTGGCGCGCTCGGGGCTGTCCAATGTGCATCCGCAATTGTTGGCCTCAGAAAACGACAGCCGCATCAAGCGGCTGGCCGGCAAGATCGACCGCGTGCTGGTGGACGCGCCCTGCTCGGGCCTGGGCACCCTGCGCCGCAACCCCGACCTGAAACTGCGCCAGTCGCCGGACAGCGTGGCGCAGCTGAACGCCACCCAGGCCTCCATCCTCAATGCCGCCGCCAGCCTGGTGAAGCCGGGTGGACGTCTGGTGTACGCCACCTGCAGCCTGCTGCCGGCCGAAAACGACGCCATCGTCGACGCCTTTCTGGCCAGCCACCCGGAATTCAGCCTGCTCAACGCCGAAGCGCTGCTGGCCGAACAGCGCGTGCAGCTGGCCACCGGCGAGCGCCTGCGGCTGAATCCGGCACGTGACAATACCGACGGATTTTTTGCCGTGGCGCTGACCCGCGCCTGATCTACCCGCCCGGCATCCAGTCTGGGCGCCGGGCGGATGAGCTTGCGCCGGCATGCGTATAGGCCCAAGCGGCTGCTCGGTCAAATATTGACATGGGCATGGTAAATATTGGTAAATTCTGTATTTTTCATGCGCGTCCGCCTGGCGCCACTCAACAGCACCTCGTATGGAGAATTTGGTGAGCGGTGGATGGCTTGTACGCTAATTTCAGGAGGTTCTCTCAATGTTGTTGCGTGCTCATCGTTTACTACTGATTGCGCTGGCTCTGTTGCTGGGCGCCTGTGCTAGCCCAGCCAGCAAAAATGTCCAGATTACCCAGACCACCCGTGGCGTGGAAATCCGCTCCAGCGATAAGATTCTGTTCGACAGTGGCAAGGCTGATGTCAAGCCCGAAGGCAAGGCGTTTCTTGATCGGATCGCGTCTATTTTAAAAACCCGCACCCGCAAGCCAATATCAATCGAAGGTCACACTGATAATGTTGGTTCAGTTGAGCTGAACCGTGATCTGTCCGAACTACGTGCATTGGCGGTGATGAAGGGCTTGATGGATCGTGGCGTACCCAAGGCACGTATGGCTTATGTCGGTTACGGCATGAGCCGGCCAATTGCGGATAACAGCACGGCTGAAGGCCGCCTGCTCAACCGTCGCACCGAAATAATTATTCTGGAAGAGCGTAAGGAAAACATCGGTAGCCCGCTGGATGATCTGGCTGGCTTCTTCAATGGGATGGTGGAACTCGGCAAACGCCTGTTCAACTGATCGTTACTTTATCCCGGCTGCGTGGCGCAGCCGGTCAAGGAATTCGCATGATCGAATGCCCATCGTGTCACACGACTTGTCCATCCAAAATTCGTGTTTGTCCGAAATGTGGACATACGCTGACGTCTAAGGCATCAGTGCCTCCTCCCAAACCAGAACCCAGACCAGAACCCAGACCAGAACCCAAACCAGAACCCAAACCAGAACCCAAACCAGAACCCAAACCAGAACCCAAACCAGAACCCGTTATACCTCCTCCGGTCTTGACGCCAGAGTCGGTTTCCAGTCCGGTATCTGCGGCCGCTTCGTCAATGCCCCCGCCCTTGCTAGTGTCAAAAACGGCTGATAGCAAACCCGCACCTCAGCCTGCACGTCGTAAGCATGGGCTCTTGCTTGGTGTTTTGGCTGGATTGGTATTGGTTTTACTGGCCATGATAGTGGGCGGGGTCTGGTGGTTTCGTCAGCTTTCTCAACCGGTCAGTGCAACGGAAGCTGAAGTTGTTAAATCGATACCTGCACCTATTGAGTTGGCTCCCGGACTCAATCCGACAGACAAAACCTTGCCCATTAAGCCAAAAAGTGACAACACAAGCTCATCCGCCGCACAGGAGAGAGCTGAGGATGCCCTGCCACCACGTTCCACGGGCTCTACCCTGTCCGGTAGAGCTGATCCGTTGGTGGAGCCTCCGCCAGTAAATTTGGAAAGCAGGCCCGTTAAGGCTGATACAGCACTGATTGAACCAGTGAAGCCTACAAGCAAGTCAACGCCTGTAGAAGTGTCGCCTGGCGTGCCTTCGTCCGCATTGAAAGAGCCGGTGGTGAGTAAACCCACGCCTTCCAAACCAGCGGGAAACCAAAGTGGTTCCACCTTGCACGAAGACATCGTGCGCCGCAAAGAAGCCTTGAAGCGGCAGATGGGCGTGGAGTAAATCAGGTGCGGTCAATGGGCCGCAACAAAGTAGGACCCCTCACGGCACCGGCCTGATCAGCGGTGCCGTGTCATTTTGTGTCTTACTCTGGCGTCAAACTGCCGCTCAAGCTGCATACCCCACTCGACGAAGATGGCCTGCGCCATCGCATCACTTTTTTTCGGGCGAATTACACCCCGGATGATGTGTTGAGCAAGGTAGAAAAAGTGGTATACGGCGAGATTGAGTTTACCCATGACTACCGCTATCACGCCGCAGGTGGGCTAAGCGAAGCGATCGTCACCCTACACGCAGAAGATGAGCGCACGGTATTGCAGTTTGCTGAAGATGGCGAGTTAGCATCGTCCGACACAGAAGCGTGCTGAGCTTGGGTGGCTTTTACAAAAAAACAAACTCTTGCCATGGCAAACCACCCGCCGCGCCCTGGTCATCAGTCCCGCGCAGGCGGGAATGATGCGGCGGCAAGCCGCCGTACACAACAAGGCCATGAGGGTGTTGTGAGCCGCTCTTAGTTCACCTCGCCCACCGCCGGGCCTGTCTGCGGGGCCACATCCTGTGCTTGCAAAGCCGCCACCAGCGCGCGCAGTGCGGCAAATTCGGCGCTGGCTGTATGTGCCTGCCAATCGGCGGCGCTGCCGTGCCCGGCCATGCCAGCCAGCCGGCTGGCCAATGCTGCCGGGGCGGTCACATCCAGTTCGGCCAGCAATTGCTCGGCCAAATCCGGGCGGTTGCACACCAGCGCCATATCGCAGCCGGCGGCAAATGCAGCGCGGGCGCGGGCGCTGATGTCGCCGGCTGCGGACGCACCTTCCATGCACAAATCATCGCTGAAAATCGCCCCGGCAAAGCCCAGCTCGCCGCGCAGGATGTCTTGCAGCCAGCGCGGCGAGAATCCGGCCGCTTGCTCGTCCACTGCCGGATACACCACATGCGCCGGCATCACCGCCGCCAGCCCGGCTTGCGCCAGACGGGCAAACGGACGCAGGTCGTCGGCGCGCAGCGCTTCCAGGCTGCGTTCATCGCGCGGAATCACATGGTGGGAATCGCCTTCCACCCAGCCATGGCCAGGAAAGTGCTTGCCGCAGGCGGCCATGCCGCCGCGCAGCAAGCCGGTTTGCAGCGCCAGCGCCAGCTCGGTCACCACTTCGGGGTCACGGTGAAACGCCCGGTTGCCAATTACCGCGCAGCGTGACCAATCCAGATCCAGCACCGGGGTAAAGCTTAAGTCCACGCCGCAGGCGCGCAGCTCGGCAGCCAGCACCTCGCCCACCGCCTCGGCGCGCGCGCGCGCCAGCTCGGGCGATTGCCCCCACAGCATACCCAGCGCGCGCATTGACGGCAGGCGGGTAAAACCATCAATAAAGCGCTGCACACGGCCGCCTTCGTGGTCCACGGCGATGATCAGCGCCGGCGAGCGCAACGCGTGGATGTCGGCGGTCAACGCGCGCAGCTGCGCCACCGACTGAAAATTGCGGCGAAACAGAATCACCGCGCCGACCAGCGGGTGCAACAGGCGTTGGCGTTCGGCGTCGGTCAGGCTCAGGCCGGCAACGTCCACCATGATCGGGCCACGCGGGCAGTGAACAGACATGCAAAACTCCTTGAAACAAGCAATTCAGCCCGGCACAGCCGGGCTGTTGTCAGTGTCGATGAACCATTCTTCGTGGCGGCTGGCGCGCCAGTCGCCGTCGGGGTCGAGCGCGGCCAGCGCGGCGTGGTAGGCGGGCGCGAAGTCGGCGCTGACGTCCGGGTAGATTTCCATCCAGGTGTCGGCGTCGTCGCGGCGGCATTGTCGGCGCGGCTGGTGGGCGGCCAGCGCCGCCGCCAGCGCGCGCCATTGCCTCAGGCGCTGGGCGCGCTTGTCGTCGTTCACCCGGTAATAGACGTAGAGCGAAGTGTTCATCCGCGCAGCCAGTAATCCAGCACGATGCCGGCAAACACCACAAAACCGATGCGGTTATTGGCCAAAAAAGCGGCAAAACAGCGCTGGCGGTCGCGCTCGCGGATCATGCGGTATTGGTCCATCACCAGCACGCCGGCGGCGGCCAGCCCGGCAAAATACCCCGCGCCCAGCCCGGCTTGGCCGCCCACCGCGCCCATCAGCGCCAGAAAGGCGCAGTGGCAAGCCATGATGGCGGCGACATCGTGGCGGCCAAAGGTGATGGCCGAGGTGCGGATGCCGATTTTCAGGTCGTCGGGACGGTCCACCATGGCGTAGGCGGTGTCGTAGGCCACCGTCCAGCACAGATTGGCCAGCAGCATCAGCCAGGCGATGGCCGGCACCTGGTCCTGCGCGGCGGCAAAGGCCATCGGGATGCCAAAACCAAAAGCAATGCCCAGATAAGCCTGTGGGATGGCGAAAAAGCGTTTGGTGAAGGGGTAACTGCCGGCCAGAAACAGCGCCGGCAGGCTGAGTTGCCAGGTCAGCAGATTCAGCGGCAGCACCAGCATGAACGCCGCCAGCGCCAGCGCGGCGGCCAGCAGCAGCGCTTCGCGCTCGCTGACCACGCCACGGGCAAACGGCCGGTGCTGGGTGCGCTCGACCTGGCCGTCAAAATGGCGGTCGGCGTAATCGTTGATCACGCAGCCGGCCGAACGCATCAGCAGCGTGCCCAGGGTAAAAATGCTTACCAGCAGCATGCTGGGGTGGCCGTCGCCGGCCAGCCACAGCGCCCACAGCGTGGGCCACAGCAGCAAGAGCGAGCCAATCGGTTTATCCAGGCGGGTGAGCTGCATATAGACGTGCAGGCGGTCTTTCAGCAACAGGGTCATGATGGGGTCACTTCGGCAAGCAAGGGGTGGAACACTTCATGCACCAGCAGGGCATCGTCGGGCTGGCCAAACAGCGAGCGGCGGGCGTGCAGCCAGTCGCCGGCACCGGGCAGCGCGGCGCGCGCGCGCGCCAGCAAGGCCGATTGCGCCGCCAGGCCGGCGCAAAAATTCAGCGGATGGCGGGCAATGCCCGGCTCGCCAAACAGCGTCAGCCCCAGCGAGCGGCTGCCGCGCGCCAGCACGCCGGCCCAGGCCGGGCTGTCGGCGCGGCACAGGCTGCGCGCATACACAAACGGCACACCATCCAGCGTCAGGCGCACTTCGCGCGCCAGCGCCGGCGCGCCGGCGGCCAGGCCCAGCGCGGCGGCCTCGTCCGGCCAGGCCGGCTCAACGCCCTGCGCCAGCACTTCCACGGCAAACAGCCGGCCGCTGGCGATCAGGCGTTCGGTCAGCGAGCCGGTTTCACACAGCCAGTCGGCCAGGGCCGCCGGCACATTCTCAGCAGGCGCGGCGCGCCAATCGGGAAAAGCATACATGGCGCAGGATTATAAACCAGCGTGAGGTGCTGTTGCTGGCCTTGCGCGGCAGATGCCGTCGGGCGCCTTTGCCGGCGTCGGGCGCGCCGGTATACTAGGCTGCTTTTTTCCTGCTGCACCCCATGTCTGCTCATACTCCCTCTCCCGCCGCCGCCGAAACGCGCGCCCTGCTGCACCTGGCCGTGCCCATCATGGTGGCCCAGCTGGCCCACACTGCGACTGGCTTTGTCGATACCGTGATGGCCGGCCGCCTGGGCGCCGAGGCGCTGGCGGCGGTGTCGATTGGCGCGTCGGTGATGATTTCGGTGTTCATCACCCTCAGCGGCGTGGCGGCGGCGCTCAACCCGCTGGTGGCGCACCATATCGGCGCCCAACAGCCCGAGCAGGTCGGCCCCACCGTGCGACAAGGCCTGTGGACGGCGCTGGCCTGCGGCCTGCTGGGCGCGCTGGTGCTGCTGGCCGCCGGGCGCTGGGGGGTGTGGATGATCGGCCTGGAGGCGCCAGTGGCGGCCTCGGCCGAAGGCTATTTGCAGGGTGTGGCCATGGGCATGCCGGCGGCGCTGCTGTATCGCGCGCTGCATGCTTATTCGTCCGCCGTCAGCCAGACGCGGCCGATCATGGTCATCAGCCTGCTGGCGCTGGCGCTGAACACCGTGCTCAACTACCTGCTGATCTACGGCAAGTTTGGTTTTCCGGCGCTAGGCGGCGCCGGCTGCGGCTGGGCCACTGGCGTGGCGTTCTGGTTTAGCCTGATTTGCCTGGCCGGCTGGACGCGCTGGCGCGCCAGCTATCGCCGCTATGCGCTGTGGTCGGCCTGGAGCTGGCCGCAGTGGCCGCCACAACGCGCGCTGCTGAAACTGGGCGTGCCGATTGCGCTGTCGTATTTTGTCGAAGTCACCGCCTTTACTTCGGTGGCGCTGCTGATCGCCAATCTGGGCGCGCAAGTGGTGGCCAGCCACCAGGTGGTGATCAACTTCACCAGCCTGCTGTACATGATTCCGCAAAGCCTGGGCGTGGCGCTGTCGGTGCGCGTGGGCCATGCGGTTGGCGCCGGCGACTTTGCCCGCGCCCGCTTCAATAGCCGCATCGGCCTGCGCCTGGGCGCGGCGATTGCGCTGTGCTCGTCGCTCTTGGTGTTTGCCCTGCGCGCGCCGATTGCCGCGCTGTACAGCGCCGACGCCAATGTCATCGCCATGGCCGCCAGCCTGCTGGGCTTTGCTGCGGTGTTCCAACTGGCCGACGCGCTGCAAACCATTGCCTCGGGCGCGCTGCGCGGTTATAAACTCACCACGGCGCCCATGCTGATCCACACCCTGTCGTTCTGGGGCATCGGCCTGGGCCTGGGCGTCTGGCTGGGCTTGCTCGGCCACGGCCAACTGGCCGGCTGGACCCTGCCGCTGGGCGCGGCCGGCTTCTGGGCCGCGCTCACCCTCAGCCTGTTGGTGGCCGCCGTGCTGCTGCTGGCCTTGCTGCGGCATGAAAGCCGGCGCCGGCTGGGTCAAGGCTGAGCCAGGCTGGATGCCCATCTGCGCGGGAATGACGGTTTTTTCAGCTGTTTTTAAAGCCGCTGTTCATGGCGACTCTGGCCGCTTTTCCCTTTTCTTTGGCGAAACAAAGAAAAGGGGTCGGGTGCGGGGGGAACCCCCGCCCAAAATCAACCCTCAGCCTTACTGCGCGCAGCGCAGTCAACACTGCCTAGCCAAATCATGCCACCCCTCTTCCACCCCGACGTCCCCCTCACCGCCCTCAACACCTTCGGCCTGGTCGCCCGCGCCCGTCGGCTGGCCACCCTCAGCGACGAAGCACAATTGCCCGCCCTGCTGGCCGACGACGACTTCCGCCATGGCCCGCGCCTGCTGCTGGGCGGCGGCAGCAATCTGCTGCTCACCCACACCGAGGTCAACGCCAGCGTGCTGCGCATCGCCACCCAGGGCATCCGCCTGCTGGCCGACGATGGCGAACAGGTGCAGGTGGAGGCTGCTGCGGGCGAATCCTGGCATGGTTTTGTTCGCCACACCCTGCAACACGGCTGGTTTGGCCTGGAAAACCTGTCGCTGATTCCCGGCACGGTGGGCGCCAGCCCGATTCAGAACATCGGCGCCTATGGCGTGGAAGTCAAAGACCGCCTGCACAGCCTGCGCGCGCTGTCGCTGGACGACGGCCAGATGCATGAATTTGCCGCGGGCGACTGCGCCTTTGCCTACCGCGACAGCCTGTTCAAGCAACAGGCCGGGCGCTGGCTGGTGCTGGCGGTGCGCTTTACCCTCAGCCGCCGCGCCGCCGTGCAGATTGATTACGGCGAGCTGCGCCAGGATTTGGCCGAACACGGCGTCAGCGCGCCCACCCCGCTGGAGGTTTCCGACGCGGTGATGCGCGTGCGCCAGCGCAAGCTGCCCGACCCGGCCGAGCTGGGCAATGCCGGCAGTTTTTTCAAAAACCCGGTGGTGGACGCCGCCCACGCCGCCGCCTTGCTGGCGCAGTGGCCGGATTTGCCGCACTACCCGCAGGCGGATGGTCGGGTGAAGCTGGCGGCGGGCTGGCTGATCGACCGCGCCGGCTGGAAAGGCCGCCGGCTGGGCCCGGCCGGCGTGCACGCCCGCCAGGCGCTGGTGCTGGTCAACCACGGCGGCGCCACCGGCGCCGATATTGTGGCGCTGGCCGAGGCGATTGCCGCCGATGTGCGCCAGCGCTATGGGGTGGCGCTGGAGGCCGAGCCGGTGCGGGTGTGAGGGTGGCGGGCTTCACGGGGTGAGCGGCAACGCGTTCAGAAAGACGCGCCAACCCGCCTGGCGGCCATCCGGCGACAGTGCAATAAGAGTCGCTAACAAAACCCAGCGCAGCGTTCCTGGCTAGGCGTGTGACCGCAGACAGTACAAGTAGTACGACAAGGTCACACAACAACGCCAGGAGGGTTTTGTTAGCGGCTCTAACTGTCGCCAGCCCAAGCTCAGCACCACGCCAAGGAGTTTTCTCATGCCTGATTGGATCATCACCCCAGCCAGCAACGCCATGGACAAGATTGTCAGCTACCGCACGGTCTTGCAGGCCATGCGCCAGTTTGTCCGCCAGAATGCCGTGGTCAGCGATACCGTCAACATCTACCACGATGCCGCGCGCACCCAGCGCACTTCGCTGCGCTATTCCAACAATAATTACCAGGTGGATCAGATCAACGGGCAGAACATTCTGTACAACTACCCTGACCCGCTGCCGGACTTTAATATCAATACCTTGCCGTCTGGCTTTCCGCTGCAAGGCACGGCGGTGAACGCCACGCAAAAAAGCCAGTTGCTGTTCCTGCTGCCCGAGGCCGCGCGCAGCGAGGAAATCCAGTCGCGCATGGAAGCTGCTTTCAGCAATGCCGCCACCATTGCCCTGCAACCGCTGGCCGTGCTGGTGAAAAAATACTCGGCCACCTGCGCGGTGGCGGGGGTCAATGTCGCCCATCCGGCCCGTCCGCTGGTGCGCGCCGATTATTTGGCCTATGCCAACACCCTGCCGCCCAACAACCCGGATCGCGTGGCGATTCTGCAACTGCTGGGTTAAGAATCGCTCACAACACCAAGCAATCAAGTTCAAGCAGAAGGTAAAAAAAATCGCGCCCCCAGATACCTGGGGGCGCGAGGGCTTGCTACTTACTCTGACGGTTGAATGGCTAACAGCATTCAAGGCCGCGACCTTGGCTGAACGCGCGACCGCAGACAGTGCAGCGGAACGGCCAAGCCAGACAACCAGGCCAGAAGCGTTCAGTCAGCCACGGTTACTCTATCAGGTTGATGGCAAAACCAATGATGGTGGTGCCCACCGCTTCGTAGGTGGCGATCTGGTCATTGGCGGCATAGCCCACAAACGGCGTGCCTTGGCCAGAAGAACCCAGCACGGCGTGGCCATACACGGTAACTGCCAGGGCATCAGCCGGCACGCCGATGGTTTCCAGCGGCGGGGTGGTGACCGATTGCGCCACCGGATAGTTGCCGCTGTTCCAGGTGGAGGTGACCCAGCGGCCATCGCTACCCAGCCATTGCACCGAGTAGTTGAACACATAGCCGCCTTTGTTGATGACGGTGATTTTTTGCACTGCGCGCATAAGACTCTCCTGATTTGAGAACGTGAGTGGGTGAAACAACAGACACAAGCAACATCTCATGTTGCTTTTAAAATTTTTCTACTGGCATTTTCTGTCGCCAGATGCCTTAAGGAAGACATCTCAACAATCGCCATCCCCACAAAAACGTGACCCCAAGGTTTTGATTTTTGCGATTGGCAGGCATGATTCCCCTCAAGAAATCAGTGCTTCACTCACCAGGTGCATGGTGTCGAGTTTTGTGAGCAGCTGCAGATCATTTTTGCTTGTTTGCCAAATGTGGCTACACTAACCTGCCAGAGAGCAAACAAATACAATCAATTGATTTTAAATAAAAAATATCTATCAATTTTTCAACAATTTTCCAATCCTGTTATTCAAAACTATTTTTAGCCCATACCCCCAATAAAAAAACAAAGTGCAATATAAAACACAAGATGGTTAATATATTTTTTCCCTGCCTTCAGCCAAGTTAGCTAGTAGAATTACGCAAGCTCGCGGCTGCCACCCATAAGCGAAATATGCTTTTAGGGCATATCCATGGCTTTCTTTATCTACCCACGCAGAAAATTAAATCACATATGCATTTTTATGACAAATAGGCCGTGTATTTTTTTGTAGAATACGTCACCAAAGTGTGGCTTTTTTGCCATGTCATGAAGATATCCCCTGCAACATGTTCACCGTCACTCGGCATGCGTGGCCGGATGAGGACAGCCAGGAGAGGCTCGACCAGCAGGGCCAAACCGCCGCACGGCATGGCCATCCCGTGCCATCGCCCTTGCTGTTCCCCCCTTCTGCGTTGCACAATTCTTCGTCTTGGGCGCGTGATGGCTGGCGCGCCGTCTTTACTTTCCTCTCGAATAAGGACCCGTCATGCATCCCGTCACCCGCGCTGATTTCGACCAGTACATGGTTCCCAACTACGCCCCGGCCCAATGGCTGCCGGTGCGCGGCCAAGGCAGCCGCCTGTGGGATCAGCACGGCCGCGACTACCTGGACCTCGCCGCCGGCATCGCCGTCACCTCGCTGGGCCATTGCCACCCGGCCATGGTCAAAGCGCTGACCGAGCAGGCCCAGCAGCTCTGGCATGTGTCCAACACGCTGACCAATGAGCCGGCGTTGCGCCTGGCGCGCAAATTGGTGGACGCCACCTTTGCCGAGCGGGTGTTCTTTTGCAATTCCGGCGCCGAGGCCAACGAGGCGGCGTTCAAGCTGGCGCGCAAGGTGGCCAGCGACCGCGACCCGGCGCGCGATGAAATCATCGCCGCCAGCAATAGTTTTCATGGCCGCACCTTGTTTACCGTCAGCGTTGGCGGCCAGCCGAAATACAGCGAAGGCTTTGGCCCACGCCCGCAGGCAATCAGCCATGTGCCGTATAACGACATTGCCGCCTTGCGCGCGGCGGTGAGCGCGCGCACTTGTGCGATTGTGGTCGAACCGGTACAGGGCGAAGGTGGCGTGTTGCCGGCCAGCCGCGAGTATTTGCAAGCGGCGCGCGAACTGGCCGATGCACATGGCGCGCTGTTGATTTTTGATGAGGTGCAAACCGGCGTCGGCCGCACGGGCGCGCTGTACGCCTACCAGCAATACGGCGTCACCCCGGATATTCTGACCAGCGCCAAGGGCCTGGGCGGCGGCTTCCCGATTGGCGCCATGCTGACCACCAGCGAGATTGCCCAGCATTTCAGCGTCGGCACCCATGGCACCACCTACGGCGGCAACCCGCTGGCCTGCGCGGTGGCGGAAGCGGTGATCGACACGGTGAACACCGCTGAGGTGCAAGCCAATGTGACCGCACGCGCCGCGCAGCTGCGCGCCGGGCTGGAGGCGCTGAATGCCGAGCTGGGGCTGTTTGCCGAGGTGCGCGGGATGGGGTTGTTGCTGGGTGCCGTACTGAATGACCACTACGCCGGCCGCGCGGGCGAAGTGGTGGCCAAGGCGGCGGAGGCCGGGGTGATTGTGTTGCAGGCTGGCCCGAATGTGGTGCGCTTTGCGCCGTCGCTGGTGATTGGCGAGGGCGAAGTCAGCGAGGCGCTGGGCCGCCTGGGCAGTGCGCTGCAAGCGTTTGCCGGCTGATCGCACAGCATAAACGGCGCGGGGCGCTGGGCTGATTGCCCAAGCGCCCCGCGCCGTTTTGTCTGGTATATAGCGTCAGTCCGCCTGCGGACGCGGGCCAATCACCAGTTTCAGCATGCGCTCGGCCAGCGCATCCACCGAGTCGCCGCCATCGCGGCGGAACCACTGCACCGACCAATGCAGGCTGCCCAGCACCATGCGGCGCAGCAACCGGGTGTCCTGGCCGACCACGCCAGCGGCAGCGGCTTCGTCCAGCGCGCTTTGCCACAGCGCTTCGTAGCGGTCGCGCAGCACGATCAGGCCGGGTTTTTGTTCGGCCGACACACTGCGCCACTCGTAGAGCATGACTTCCAGCGCGGCCTGGTTTTCGCCCAGCAGGGAATTCAGGTGCACATGAATCAGCGCCGAGACTTTGTCGTAAGGGGTTTTCGCCACTTCCAGCGCGGCGGCCAGTTGCTCCGTGGTGCTGGTGATGCCCAGCGCCATCACCGCCACCAGGATTTCTTCCTTGTTGCGAAAGTGATAGAACAGGCTGCCTGATTGCAGGCCCACGGCGTTGCCCAGGTCGCGCACCGTGGTGCGTTCGTAGCCTTGGTCGCGGAACAGGCGCGCAGCGGTGCGCACCAGCTCGGCGCGGCGGCTGTTGTCTTCGGCTTGAGGGGGGGCGGCTTTTCGCGTCATGGCAAACTATCAGGAAGAAGTCGCCCGACGGCAGGCCACACCTGGTCGGGGGTGAGCTGCGTCAGGCAGTGCGTGTGCCCCAGTGGACACTCGCGTTTAAAACACGGGCTGCAATCCAGTTTCAGGCTGAGAATCTCGGCCTGGTCAGACAGCGGCGGGGTAAAGCCGGGGCTGGACGAACCATACAACGCCACCAGCGGCACGCGCAAGGCGGCGGCAATATGCATCAGGCCAGAGTCATTGCACACCGCCAGCCGCGCCAGCGACATCAGATCAATCGCCTGATCCAGGCCGGTGCGGCCGCACAGGTTCACCAGCCCGGTGGGCGCGCCAGCCAGGCGGACAATCTCGTCGGCAATCGCTTGGTCCTTGCCCGAGCCAAACACCCAGGTCTGCCAGCCGCGCGCCAGCGCATCCTGCGCCAGCCGGGCAAAATGCGCCGCCGGCCAGCGCTTGGCCGGGCCGTATTCGGCGCCGGGGCACAGTGCCATCACTGGCTGTCCGGCAGACAAACCACAGGCTTGCAAAGCCGCTTCGCGCGCCTGCGCCGACACATTCAGCCGGGGATGGGCAATCGGCCGCTTAGGCGGCGCGCCAGCGTCTTCGGCCAGCGCGCAAAAGCGCTCGACCATGGTTGGCAGCGCGGTTTTGTCCAGCCGGCGGGCGTCATTGAGCACGCCGCGACGAAACTCGCCAACAAAGCCGGTGCGCTGCGGGATGCCGGCAAACCACGGAATCAGCGCCGATTTCAGCGAATTGGGCAGCACAATCGCCTGGTCATAGCCGCTGGCCGCCAGTGCGCGGCCTTCGCGCCAGCGCTGGGCTAGCCGCAGCGCGCCATGGCCAAACGGATTGACCACGCCCTGGCGCACGCAGTCCATGCGCGCGGCCAGCGGCAGCGTCCAGGCCGGAGCGTACAGGTCGATGGCGGCCCCAGGCCAGCGTTCGGCCAGCCGGCGGTACAGCGGCTCGGCCATCACGGCGTCGCCCACCCAGGATGGGGCGATGACGAGGATGTTTCGCATGCGTGTGTCTTGTCGTCGCCTGCCTGCGCAAACGACGCCCGAATAAAAACTGCGGATAAAACTTGGCGAGGAATCGGCGCTGTGCGGTAAAAAAGCGCCCCTGCAAGTAAAAAAGGTGCGGCTGCGCCACACCTTCCTTGCTGCCCGCGCGCCAGCGGCGCTCAGGCGCGTTGGCTCACCGGATCAGTGGTGGCCCTTGACTTCGCCCACCAGCTTGTAGCGGGTGCCGCAGTACGGACAGAGGGCTTCGCCGCCGTTTTGCACGATGGGCAGGAACACGCGCGGATGCTGGTTCCAGGACACCATATCGGGCATCGGGCAGTGCAGGGGCAGGTTGTCGGCGTTGACTTCGATGTAGCGGGCGCGGTTTTCTTTGAGTTCGCTCATGGTCGTGCTCGGAAGGTCGGAGTGGGGGAAGCGCCGACCGGTAGACCGGTCGGCGTGCGGCTTAAACCGCCAGGGTCAGCCAGTCGGCGTGGTTCTGGTCTTCGCCCTTCACGCAGGCAAAGTAGCGACGCTGGATTTCGGTGGTGATCGGGCCGCGCTTGCCTTCGCCAATCTGGCGGCGGTCCAGCTCGCGGATCGGGGTGACTTCAGCGGCGGTGCCGGTAAAGAAAGCCTCGTCGGCGCTGTACACCTCGTCGCGGGTGATGCGCTTTTCAATCACTTCCAGGCCCATTTCCTTGGCGATGGTCACCACGGTGTCGCGGGTGATGCCTTCCAGCGCGCTGGTCAGGTCCGGGGTGTAAATCTTGCCCTTGCGGATGATGAACACGTTTTCGCCCGAGCCTTCGGCCACATAGCCTTCCACATCCAGCAGCAGCGCCTCGTCGTAGCCGTCGGCGGTGGCTTCGTTATTGGCCAGGATGGAGTTCATGTAGTTGCCGTTGGCCTTGGCCTTGCACATGGTGATGTTCACGTGATGGCGGGTGAACGAGCTGGTTTTCACGCGGATGCCTTTTTCCAGGCCATCTTCGCCCAGGTAGGCGCCCCACGGCCAGGCGGCGACGATCACTTGCACATCGTCTTTTTTCGGCGCCACGCCCAGCTTGCCCGAGCCATAAAACGCCATCGGGCGGAAGTAGCAGGATTTCAGGCCGTTGGCCTTCACCACGTCCAGGTGGGCGGCGTTGATTTCTTCTTTGCTGAACGGCAGGCTCATGCCCAGGATATGGGCCGAGCGGAACAGGCGGTCGGTGTGATCCTGCAAACGGAAAATCGCCGGGCCTTGCGCCGTTTCGTAGGCGCGCACACCCTCGAACACGCCCATGCCGTAGTGCAGGGTGTGGGTCAACACATGGGTGTTCGCCTCGCGCCAGGGCACGAGTTTGCCGTCAAACCAGATGAAACCGTCGCGGTCAGCCATCGACATGAGATACTCCGTTCACTCGCTAGTGTGTGCAAAATAATCGGGGATTATAGCGCCATCCGGGCGGATGGCGCAGGGGGGTGTGAAAAAACGTCGAGGCTCGGCCCATGAGGGTAGCCGGAAGTAGCAGGAAATTGCCTGCGGCCGCAGGCAATCCCAAGGGCCGCTAAGGTAATTTAATTAGCGGCCCTCTATATAGGTAAAGCTATTCACCCCCGCGTACGCGGGGAATCCCCCACCGCTGCCGCATCCGAAGCGGTTACCTTCCGTTCACCCCCGCGTACGCGGGGAATCCTCTAATTTGATGCCGCTTTAAAGCACTTCATGTGCGGGTCTTCCACACGCCCGTGGATGCAACGCAGCGCATCGGCGCGCACCAGCGGGAAAACCACGGGTCTTCCACACGCCCGTGGATGCAACGTTGGAGAGGAAGGAAGAGGCAACGCCCAAATCGGGTCTTCCACACGCCCGTGGATGCAACTCCGCCTGGCCGCGTTGGCGGTCGGGTATGAGCGGGTCTTCCACACGCCCGTGGATGCAACTGGCACAAACACAACGCAGATCGCCACCACGGCGGGTCTTCCACACGCCCGTGGATGCAACGCGCCAGTGGATTGAGCCAGTAGTAAATCTAGCGGGTCTTCCACACGCCCGTGGATGCAACGTTGAGGCGCAGGGCCTCAAAATCCACGCCGTCGGGTCTTCCACACGCCCGTGGATGCAACTACGCGCCGTGGGTCAGAGTCTGCGTGGTCTGCGGGTCTTCCACACGCCCGTGGATGCAACGCGGTGGGCAATCTGTCAGCCGGGTGTTATTCCGGGTCTTCCACACGCCCGTGGATGCAACTGATTTGCCGGATGAAGTGGCAAAGATCTTCTCGGGTCTTCCACACGCCCGTGGATGCAACTGGGGTATCCGTCTGGACAGCTTTTCATTGCACGGGTCTTCCACACGCCCGTGGATGCAACCCTGAGCGCAAGTAGTTGATATGCAAGGTATAAATTCCAGGGCACCAAACTACAGAGAGAGCATGCACGGATTTATGGATTCAGGTTTCACAGAAGCAAAACAACAGCCCCTCCACCTGCATAAGTTCGGCGGGATGCTCCGCCTACCAGCGCATTAAGCTATGCGCCGAAAGCATGCGCCAAAATATTTTTGGCGGCATTCACATCTGCGTGTTCAATGTACCCACACTTGACACACAGAAATCGGGTTTTCTTACGATTTTCTGCACTGATATGCCCACAACGTGCGCATTTCTGACTGGTGTACGCGGGATTGACGGCCTGTGTCTGGCGTCCGCCCCATTTGGCCTTATATTCTATTTTGCTTCTCAGACTTGTCGGTGCAACATTCAACATCAAGGCATGTAACCGAGCTTTAGCGCTTGACCGATTAGGCAGATATCGTTGTGTTGCAGGGTCTTGTTGAGGCGCTGGCGAGCGGGTCATGGCTTTGATGTTCAAATCTTCAAACGCAATGGCTTGGAAGCGCATGACCAGTGAGCGAGTTATTTTATGTTGCCATGTTGTGCGGGAGTCTGCCATACGCGCATGCAATCTGGCAATTGCTTTCCTTGTTCGCTCGCGAGAGTGGGATTTTTTGTCTTGTCGCGCCAATTTCCGTTGCAGATGAAGCAGTCTGCGTTGTCGCTGTGGGCTTAGAAACGCTGGTGCATCCACCAGTTCTCCTGTAGACAGCGCCAGAGCATGTGTGACGCCGATGTCGATGCCAACGGCGGCTGTTGCCGCAGGAAGTTGTTCTATAGCTTTTTGGCAAGTGAAAGAGGCGAAGTAACGCCCAGCGGCATCTCGACGTATGGTTACACTTTTTGCTTGCTGAGGTGTGCCTCGCCGATCCCAGCGAATTTTAAGCGGCGTCTTTTGTTTGGATAAAACCAGTTCGCCGGTTTGTTCCGACCAGCGACAATGCACAATGTTATAAGTGGCAGACGCTTCATGCGCAGCTTTTTTGAAGCGTGGAAAGCCTGGCTCCTGTTTAGCCTTGCATCGACGAAAAAAGTGCTTGAACGCACTATCGGCATGCTTGGCCGCCCATTGTAAGCATTGAACGCTGGCCAAGCGTGACCATGACCAGTCAGTGGTTTTTTTCCATTGTGTGATGGCTTTTTTGAAGCCTTTTTCACCGGGATAAGGCTCTCCTTGCGCATAAGCATGGCGAGCCATTTCCACCGACAGATTGTACACAAGCCGGCAAGCTTCAAACTCAATAGTCAGCTGAGCTTGCTGCTCGACAGTAGGATAGCAACGAACATTGTGCCGCGCCGTTTCTGTATGTGCGGAGCTGAGTAAATCATCAGACTGCGTTGGATTTTCTGACGGAGTCATGTCGCCTCATATTGGTCAGATCACCTCAGCAGTTCTTGATGGAAGGCTCCGAGGCGACATAACAAATAGGTCAGTTATACGGGTTTTCCAGCGCCTGCATCATGCCCACCATGAAGGCGCGCACCTGGTGTTCGTCGCAGCCCATCAGGATGGCGTCTTCCAGGGCGTCCTGCGCCATCTGGCGCAGTTCTTCCAGGTTTTCGTGCATCACCTTGATTTTTTCCACGCAGGCCACTGGCTGGCCCTCCGGGTTGCACCACACCGGGAAATTCAACGCGCTCATCGTTTTTTCTTGTTGGTCGGTTTGACCGCGGCGGCCTTGCCTTTGCCTTTGTCCTTGCTGCTGGCGGCGGCGCGGTATTTGCTGTTGCCCTTGGCGGATGACTTGGCTTCGGCCTTGTCGCGCCCCTTCTTGCCCTTGATGTTCTTGCCGGACTCGCCCTTGCTCAGGGTGTATTTACCCTTGCCGGCGGCCTTGGCGGATTTTTCTGCCTTGGCGATGGCTTGTTTTTCTGTTTTGCACTTGGCGGTTTTGGCATTGCGCGCTTGCTTGCAGGCGGCCGATAGCGTGGGGATTTTCACTTCGGCGTCTTTGCTGCGCAGGGTGGCGTGCACGCGCGGGCTGGCGGCGGCGGCGGCGGCGGCCACGGCACCAACGCCTGCCACGCTGGCGGCGGCGCCGGCATCGGCCAGGGTGCTGGTTTCTTCGCGCTCGCGCTTGCGGCCCAGGCTTTCGGCGCGTTTGACGTCGTCGGTGACTTCATGCGCCACCACCCCGCCCGCGCCCTTGACCATGCGCCGGGCGCCATTGAAACGGCTGCTCCAGTAACTGGCGTTCAGGCTGGTGATTTCGATGTTCTTGCCGGTGCGCGGGGCGTGGATAAAGCGGCCATTGCCCAGATACAGCCCGTTGTGCGAGTAATTAAAGCCACGGGTGTTGAAGAACAGCACGTCGCCGGGCTTGAGCTCGTCGCGGCTGACCGGGCGGCCCACTTGGGCTTGTTCGGCGGCCGAGCGCGGCAGGTTGACGCCGGAGGACTGGAAGACATAGCGGATAAAGCCACTGCAATCAAAGCCGTTTACCGGGGTATTGCCGCCAAAGCGGTAGGCAATGCCCATCAGGCTGACGGCTTGCAGGATCATATCGCCTACCGCGCCTTCGCCAGCCGCCGAGGCGTGCGGGACATCGGCGGATTTGCCGGCGGATTCGCCGTCATTGCCTGGCGCCGCGTAGGCGTGTGGCAGCAACAGGGCGCAGAGCAGGGCTAGCGTGCGGACGGTCAATTTCATAGACTGCACTCTAATCGAAGCATGTCCGCGCTGTAAAGCCGCGCGGGCTGTTGCCCTGCTGTGCCATCGCCCCTGTCGGGCGGGAATGTTTTCATGCTCAAAGAAACCCTGGTCGCCATGCGCGACTTGCCGCGCCTGCGCGAAATCAGCGCCATTCTGATTCGTCACGGCCTGGGCGAATTCGCCCAGCGGCTGAAACTGCCCAAGGCCATGGAGCGCGCCACCGAATGGCTGCGCGTGCCGCTGCCCGACCCGGAAGAATTCATCGAAACCCCGGTGCGGGTGCGCCGCGCCTTTGAAGAACTGGGACCGACCTTTATCAAGTTTGGCCAGATTCTGTCCACGCGGGTGGATGTGTTTCCGCCCGACTGGATTGCCGAATTCGAAAAACTGCAAACCGACGTCCCGCCGCTGCCGCTGGAGGTATTGCAACCCTGGCTGTTCAAGCTGTGCCAGGGCGACCCGCACGAGGTGTTTGCCGAATTCGACTACACGCCCATCGGCAGCGCCTCGATTGCCCAGGTGCACCGCGCCCGCCTGCACGACGGCACGCCGGTGGCGGTGAAGGTGCGCCGGCCGGGCATTGCCGAAACCATCGAGGCGGATTTGCGCATCCTCTCGCACCTGGCGTATCTGGTGGAGCTGGAGTTCCCCGACACCCGCCGCTATCAGCCGGGCGAGATGATCAACCAGTTTGCCAAATCGCTGCGCCGCGAGCTGGATCTGGCGGCGGAAGCGCGCAATATGGAGCGCTTTGCCCAGCATTTTGCCAACGACCCGGTGATTGTGGTGCCCAAGGTGTACTGGCAGCACACCCACGCGCGGATGAATGTGCAGGATTTTATCGAGGGGATTCCGGCCAGCAAGCTGGAGCAGGCCGACGCCGCCGGGCTGGATCGGGTGACGCTGGCGGCGCGCGGCGCCGATGCGGTGCTGAAAATGATTCTGCTGGACGGGTTTTTTCATGCCGACCCGCATCCGGGCAATGTGTTTTTTCTGCCGGAAAACCGCATTGTGTTTATCGACTTTGGCATGGTCGGCCGCTTGTCGCCGGCCCGGCGCGATGAGCTGGTGGATTTGCTGGCGGCCTTGTCGCGGCGCAATGAGCGCGGCATTCTGGAAGTGCTGCTGGAGTGGACTGGCAGCGAGGCGGTGGATGAATCGCAGCTGCATGCGGATATTGGCGAGTTTTTGTTTCAGTACGATCAGGTGCAGCTGAAAGACCTGAATCTGTCGATGCTGATCAATGACGTAATGGCGCTGATGCGCGACCACTCGATCATGCTGCCCTCGGATTTGTCCATGCTGTTCAAGGCGCTGATCACCCTGGAAGGCTTTGCCCGCCAGATCAACCCGCATTTTCAGATGGTGGAGCATCTGACGCCGTTTGTCCGCAAGATCATCCTCGACCGCTACACGCCATCCACCCTGCTGGAAAAAGGCGGGCGCACGGTGATGGAGCTGCTGGGCATGGTGGGCGGTCTGCCGCGCGATTTGTCGCGGCTGAGCAAGGAAATCCGCCGCGGCAAGTTTCGCATCGACATCGACGTCAAGCGGCTGGACCATTTTGGCCAGCAACTGGATAAAAGCGCCAACCGGCTGACCCTGGGCATTGTCACCGGCTGCCTGATTATCGGCTCGTCCATCGTCATGACGGTGAAGGCCGGGCCGATGCTGTTTGGCCTGCCCTTGCTGGGGTTTCTCGGCTTTGTCGTGGCCTTCTTCAATAGCCTGTGGCTGATGGCGTCGATCTGGCGTTCGGGCAAGGACTTGTGACGGCAGTGCTACAATGCCGCCATCCCTGACCCCTCCCCCGAGGCCCAAGCCATGTTGATGGTGATTTCCCCCGCCAAAACCCTGGATTACGACACCCCGCCCAACACCGCGCGCCACACCCTGCCCGATTATCTGGCGCGCTCGGCCGAGCTGATTGCCCAACTGCGCGAGCTGACCCCGGCCGCCATCGCCCAGCTGATGCACATCAGCGACCCGCTGGCGGCGCTGAACGCCGGCCGCTTTGCCGAGTGGACGCCAGCCTTCACCCCGGCGGTGGCCAAGCAGGCGGTGCTGGCGTTTATGGGCGATGTGTACGAGGGCATGGACGCGCAAGCCATGAGTGAAGCGCAGCTGGACTGGCTGCAAGACCACCTGCGCATCCTGTCCGGCCTGTACGGCCTGCTGCGCCCGCTGGACCTGATGCGCCCCTATCGGCTGGAAATGGGCACGAAGTTCGCCAACGCCGCCGGCAAGGATTTATACGCCTTCTGGGGCGACACGCTGACCGAAGCGCTGAACGCCTTGCTGGCCGAGCACAACAGCCGCGTGCTGGTCAACCTGGCCAGCGATGAATACTTCAAGGCGGTCAAACCGAAAAAACTGGCTGTTCCGGTGGTCACCCCGGTGTTTCAGGACCTGAAAAACGGCCAGTATAAAATCATCAGTTTTTATGCCAAACGCGCACGTGGGCTGATGGTGCGCTACGCCGCGCTGAACGGCATCGACCACCCGGACGGCCTGCGCGATTTTGATCTGGAAGGCTATCAGTTTGTGCCGGCCGGCTCGGATGAACACACGCTGCTGTTCCGCCGCGACCAGGCGCCGGGTTGAGTATTGCGCAGTCTGACGATGGATGCGAAAGGGCTGATGGCAGTCAGCACAAAGTCATGGCGGCTTGCGCTCAGGCGGCGTCTGGGGCATAATTCGCCCTCTTCGCCGGCGTAGCTCAGTTGGTAGAGCAGCTGACTTGTAATCAGAAGGTCGAGGGTTCGACTCCTTTCGCCGGCACCAGTTTTTTGCAGTACATTCAACGGGTTAGCATGTTACCGCATGCGACCCGTTTTATTTTTTGGCACATCTTGTGCCAAATTTGTGCCAGATCACCATGCCTAATGATCTGGCGTGATGCCTGCCGCCGTCAGCCCGTTCAATGCAAATTCTCTTCCGCCAGCGCCCGGCGCAATGCCTTGCGGCGCTCGGCCTTGGTAAAGCGCGCGCGTTCTTCTTCGTTGGCCGGCTCAAAGCGCGGCACTTCCACCGGTTTGCCCTGTTCGTCCACCGCCACCATGCTGAAATAACAGCTATTGGTGTGCCGGCTGACGCGCGAGTGGATGTTTTCCGCCACCACCTTGATGCCGATTTCCATCGAGGTGCGGCCGACGTGATTCACCGCCGCCAGAAAGGTCACCAGTTCGCCGACGTGGATGGGTTGTTTAAACGTCACCTGATCCACCGACAGGGTCACCACATACTGGCCGGCGTAGCGGCTGGCGCAGGCGTAGGCCACTTGGTCGAGCAGTTTCAGGATGGCGCCGCCGTGCACATTGCCAGAAAAATTGGCCATGTCCGGCGTCATCAGCACGGTCATCGATAAAAAGCGGGTCTGGTCTTGCGCGGACATCGGGTGAATCTCCTCATGGGGTGGTTTTCATATTTAGAGCCGCTCACAAAACCCTCCTGGCGTCGTTGCGCGGCCTTGCCGTACTGCTTGTACTGTCTGCGGCCGCACGCCTAGCCAGGACCGCTGCGCTGGGTTTTGTTAGCGACTCTTACGCAGGGCAAGCAAAGTCAGCGCCAGGGCAATCAGCGCCATGCCAATACATTCGGCCGAGGACGGCTGCTCGCCCAGTTGGAGCCAGGCAGCCAGCACGGCGATGGCCGGGATGATCAGCACATTCAGCCCGGCGGCTCCGGCTGACAGGCGGCCCAGCAGCATCAACCACATCAGCCAGCCAATGCCGCCGGCAAACACCCCGGCAAAGCCCAGCGTCAGCCATAAGCCCGGTTCGGCCCAGGCGGTGGGCGCACCCGGCCACAGCCAGGCCAGCGCCAGCAGCGGTGGCAGACCGTACAGCATTTGCCAGAAGGTCAGCGCCAGCACGTCCACCTGATGGCTGGCGCGCAATTGCTTGGCGATGATGGCGCTGGCCGCCCAGCTGACACCGCCAGCCAGCGCCAGCACCTCGGGCAGGCCGGCGGTGTGGCTGGCGCGCCAGGGCTCCAGAATGGCCAGCAGGCCCAGCAGCGCCAGGCCGATGGCCAGCCACTGGCCGCCGCGCACGCGCTCGCCCAGCCATAGCCAGGCCAGCGGCAAGGTCCAGAACGGCATAGTGTAGGCCAGCACCGACACCTTGCCTGCGCCGCCAGCCACCAGCGCCAGATGGGTGAGGCCGGTAAAACCAGTGGTTTGCGTTAACCCCAGCCACAGCGTGGCGCGCCAAGGCGGCGGGGCCAACGCGCGGCGGCTACCCAGCAGAATCAGGCCCAAGGTGAGGGTGGCCAGCACGGTGCGGCCCACGGCAAACTCCAGCGCGCCCATCCAGTGCAGACCGGTTTTGGACACCACCCAGTTGTAACCCCAGATCAGCCAGAGCGCCAACAACAGCGCCGGCGCGCGCCAGGAAGCAGGAAAAGACATGAGAACCGAAATACAGGAGGGTAAAGAAAGAACCGACTCAGTCAGGCAGCCGCTGGCGCACTTGCTCAAACAAACACACCGCCACCGCCGCCGCTACGTTAAGGGATTCCGCCACACCCGGCATCGGGATGCGCACCGGGTGGCTGGCGCGGGCCAGCACTGGCGCCGACACGCCGGCGCCTTCGTTGCCAAACACAAAGGCGCACGGTTGGCGCAAATCCAGCGCATACAGCGATTGCGTGGCGTCCAGGCTGGTGACAATGGCCGGGCCGTTGAATTCGGCCAGCACGCGGGTGAGCTCGGCATCGGTGTGCAGCGCCACGGCAAAGTGCGCGCCCATGCCGGCACGCAGCACCTTGGCCGACCACGGATCGGCGCACTGCGGCGACAGCCACACCTGGCGCACGCCAGCGGCGGCAGCGGTGCGCAGAATGGCCCCCAGGTTGCCGGGGTCTTGCACCGCGTCCAGCAGCAACAGGCTGTCGTCGGCATCGGGCGCGGCGGCGGCCGGGGTGGGGATGACGGCAACCAGCTCGGGCGGGGTATTCAGGCTGCTGAGCTTGGCCATCACCGCCTCGCTGACTTCGTGGCCGCGACAGCTGGCTGGCAGGCGCGCCAGCAGCGCCGACACTTCCGGGTGGGCCAGCGCGCGGCTTTGCACCAGTACTTCGTCCACCGCCAGGCCGTGATTCAGCGCGGCGTCCAGCAGATGGATGCCTTCCAGCAATAACTGGCCGCGCGCGCGTCGCTCAGCCGGTTTGGCGACCAGCCGCGCCAGGGCCTTGATGTGTTCGTTTTGGGTAGACAGAATCGGGTTCAGATACATTGGGCAGTCCCAGAAAACAGTTCGCCCGGCCAGCAGGCGCCAGCCGGGCGGAAATCGCCATCAAATCAAGCAGGGTCAGGCACACAGCCGCGACACGGCGGCCTTGAATTGCTGATAAACCAGATCGTCCACCGGTTTGCCAGACGAGCAGTTGTCAAAATAAAACACGCCCAGCAAGCGCCCATCGCGCACCACCGACATGGCGGCAAAACCATGGTCGCCAATGCGGGCAAAGAAATCATCGGCAAAGGTGGCGCGCAGCCGGTCCAACTGGCCGGGCTGGCAGCGGAAGGCTTGCGCCTTTTGCCCCAGGCTGGCAAAGAACGGGTGCTGGGCCAGCGGCAGCGGGCGGGCAATCAAGGTGTCGTCGTCGTTCAGGCCAACATACTGGGTGGCAGACAGCTGCCAGTGTGGGCTGTTGTGGCGGAAAAAGATCACCCGCTCTTGCGCCATGTCCTTGGCCAGGAAGCTGACCACCCAGTTCAATGCCTGGTCGAATTCAGCCGGCGGCTCGCTGCTGCTGGCCGGATCCCACTGGATGCTGAGGTTCAGAAAACTCTGGCTGAGCGGCTGTTCCGGCTCAGGCATGGCCGCCAGTTGGCGGGCCAGGAGGCCATAGCCCGGCACATGCGGGTTGCGCGCCACATTGAGCACCAGTTGCAGCATGTCGTGCCAGATGGTTTCAAACGGACGCGCCAGCAGGTGGGCCACGCCGACGATTTTTTCCACCAGCTCAATGCGCCACCAGCCTTGTTCCAGCATATTGGCCACTTCGATGGCGCTTTTCAGCAGCAGGCGGCGGCGGTCAAAACCGGGCGGCGTGGTCAGCAGGTCAAGCAGCAGATCGGACAGACGCTGGCTTTCGATAAAGCGCTCGATCATCTGTTTGTAATCCAGAAAGCCTGCCTGCCGCGCCAGCACATCCAGATCGGCAAAGGATTTGTCCACGCCGGTTTCAGCACGGAAGGCGCATGCCGGCACATTGTGCATCAGTGCGGCCACAAAGCAGTCTTCCACGCGGTGTTCTTCCATCAGCGACAGCCAATCCTTGATCAGCAGCGCCGCCACGCGCGAGCGCGACATCAGGCTGATGATCTGATCCACCCCGGTTTGCGACAGGGAGAACATGGATTCCAGCGCGTCGAATTTGTTGAATTCTTCAAAAAACGCATTGGCGCCCAGAATCATCAGCGCGTGCTCAATATTCAGCGATTCGCTGAAGGTGCGCGTGCGTTCGATGCGCGCGGTGCTGCGCAAGACCTGAAACGCCATCAGCGGGTCGGCCAGCACCACATTGGACAGGTCAGCCAGGTTGAACTGGTCGCTGGGAATGCGGCGAAAAGCATCCACGCGTTTGCAGGTTGCCTCCAGCACCGGCAGACGGTGCTGAGTCAGGGTATCAAGCCAGGTAGTCATGTCGTCAAACGCCAAATGTACAGGGTTGAGGCGGTAGCGTCGTCAATCGCAATCGACTCGTCCGGTTGGACACCGGGCACCGCAAAAGAGTTGCTGACCAGCCAAGCATTGGAGTCAGCCTCTTGTTTCACTTTATGCCAGATTTTGGCCATCGGTTCCGGGGAAAGATAGGTGTAAATCACCCCATAGCCAGCCAGTGAGGCCTGCCAGATGTCACCCAGCGTCACGCTGACATTGGGCCGGCGGGCCAAGCGCAGCCGTGCCCACAGCCAGGGCAGCCAGGCACTTTCCACCCCGTGCAGGATCAGGTCGGGCCGGCGGCGCGACAGGCCTTCCAGCAGGCGGCCGGTACCGCAGCCCAGATCGATCAGTCGGGCAGCGGGGGGCAGGCGGGCGGCCAGGGCATCCAGCGCGGCCTGTGACGTCAGGAACAGCGGCACCCGCTCGGTCAGCGCGTTGCGGCTGATGGCAAACAGCAGCAATGCAGCCAGCAGATACAGCCAAGGAGGCAGATCAGCCTGCATCGCCAAAAAGACAGCGGGCAACAACAGCAGATGCAACAGCCACCACCAGCGTGGTGTGCGCCACAGCATGGCCAGCAGCATCGCCAGCGGCGGCTGCATCCACACCAGCGGCCACGGGGCGCCCAGCAGGCCGGCCACAATGGCCAGCGCCAGCGCCATCAGAAAGATAGCCAGCTGGCGCAGGTGGAGTCGCATCATTGAGCAGGCGAGCCTGGCGGCGGGGTAGCCGCAGTGGCTGCAGTGGCCGGGGCCGGCGGCGTCATCCGGTTGGCCAGGCCCGGCGGGGCGTAGACCGTTTCACCCGGCTCGCTTTCCCGCAGGACAGCCGCTTCGGATTCTTTGTTCAGCACCACGATCGAAATACGGCGGTTAACCGGATTGAGCGGGTTGGCCTTGTCCAGCGGGGTAGCCGAACCCTGGCCGATCACCCGCAACAACTTGTTATCCTGCATGCCGCCACCGACCAGTTCACGACGGGCGGCATTGGCACGTTCGGACGACAGCTCCCAGTTACCCATGCCGCGATCCCCGGCGGCGTACTGCGAGGCATCGGTGTGGCCGGAGATGGTCAGCCGGTTGGGTACTTCGTTCAGTTGCTTGCCCAGTTCATGCAGCAGCTCGCGGGTATGCGGCAGCAATTGCGCGCTACCCGAGTCGAACATCGGCCGGTTTTTTTCGTCCACAATCTGTACGCGCAGGCCTTCCGGCGTCATTTCCAGCAACAGTTGATTCTTGTACTGCTGAAGAATCTTGTTGTTTTCGATGGCCTCTTTGATGCGTTTTTGCAGGTTGGACAGCGCCTGCTTGTCGCGCTCGCGATTTTTTTCTTTCTCGCGGCTCTTTTCATCAAAGATTTCGTGCGATCTGCGCAGCTGGCCGTCCGTGCGAGTGAGATCCTGCCCGCCGCCCTTGATCGGGCTCGAGGTATCTCCCGAGCGGCTGCCACCCATCAGCGCGATTTTCAACGGGGTGCGAAAGTACTCGGCAATGCCGTTGAGCGCGCCCTGCGACACCGAGGACAGCAGCCACAGGAGCAGGAAGAATGCCATCATGGCCGTCACAAAGTCGGCGTAGGCAATCTTCCAGGCGCCGCCATGGTGGTCGCCATGGCCCTTCTTGACGCGCTTGACAATAATGGGGCGTTGAGATTCGTCTGCCATGATTCCTGCCTTGTCTCAACCGCGATCAACGACCGCCGCTGCGAGCTTTCTTGAGATGTTCTTCCAGCTCCAGGAAGCCCGGACGATCTTCGCTGTTGAGCGCCTTGCGGCCGAACTCCACTGCCACCGGCGGGGCGTAGCCGTTCAAGCTGGCCAGCAGGGTCACTTTCACGCATTGCAACACACGGTGCACATCGTTCAGGCGGTGTTCCAGACGGGTGGACAGCGGGCTGACAAAACCATACGAGATCAAGATACCCAGGAAGGTACCCACCAGGGCGGCGGCAATCAACCGGCCGAGCTCGGCCGGCGAGACACCCACCGATTCCATGGTGTGCACCACCCCCATCACCGCCGCCACAATACCGTAGGCGGGCAGCGAGTCGGCCATGCGTGCCAGCGCGTTCACCGGCATGGCGCCTTCGCTATGGTGGGTTTCGATTTCGATGTCCATCAGGTTTTCGATTTCGAACGGATTCAGGTTACCCCCCACCATCAGGCGCAGGTAGTCACACAAGAATTCGATCACCACATGGTCGGCAACCACAATCGGGTACTTGGAAAAAATCGGACTGTTCTGCGGGTCGTCAACATCGGCTTCGATCGACATCAGGCCTTCTTTACGCACCTTGGACAGCAGCTCGTACAGCAGGGCAAACAGCTCCATGTACAGCGCCTTGTTGTAGCGCGAGGCCTTGAACGCACCGGGGACGGCGGCAAAGATGGCCTTCATCGGCGCGCCGCCGTGGGCAGTGATGAAGGCACCCACCGCTGCACCCACGATGATGATGAATTCCGCTGGCTGGATAAGTGCAGCCACGTGACCGCCGGCCAGAAGGAAGCCGCCGATAACGCTGGAAAAAACGATGATGTAGCCGATGATTACAAACATGTACCGAGATCCCTGGGTTTTTGTTATCTATCGTCCGTGCCCGCTCCAGGTTAAGAGCAGCCACGACAAACAGAAAGCGGGTCGATTCTATCAAACCCGCCCGCCGCGCGCGAAAACTTTTATCCTTATTGGATGGCAAGCGCACAAGCCATGCAGACCGGATAAACACCGGCCGGGTCACATGAGTGGCCTGGCACCGGAGAGCATCCTCCCCCGTAGAAGCCCCTGGCCTGCTGCGGGGGAAGCGGTGTTTACACCAGACCCCGGGCGGCAAGAGCATCCATGGTCTGGCCCACACAACGCACAGCCAGTGCAATCATCTCATCAATTTCTGTCCGGGTCATTACCAGCGGCGGCGCGCTGACCATGCTGTCGCCCACGGCGCGCATGATCAGGTTGTTCTTGAAAAAGATGTCGCGGCAGATTGTGCCGATTTCCCCGGGGTTGGCGAACAGCTCGCGCCGTGATTTGTCCTTGACCCAGGTAAACGCTGCTAAAAAGCCCACGCCGCGCACATCGTCCAGATGTGGGTGGTCAGCAAATGCGTCTTGCCATTTTTTTTGCAAATAAGGGCCGGTGTCGTCGCGCACCCGGTCGACAATGCCTTCGTCGCGCAGGATTTTCAGGTTGGCCGCCGCCACTGCTGCTGCCACCGGGTGGCCAGAGTAGGTCATGCCGTGGTTGAAATCGCCCGAATTCATCAACACCTGGGCCACCCGGTCGCCGACCATCACCCCGCCAATCGGCTGATAACCCGACGACAAGCCCTTGGCAATCGGCATCAGATCCGGCGCAAAGCCAAAATACTCGCAGCCAAACCAGCGCCCGGTGCGGCCAAAGCCACAAATCACTTCGTCGCTGATCAGCAAAATATCGTGCTCGCGGCAGATGCGCTGGATTTCTGGCCAATAGGTGGACGGCGGGATAATCACCCCGCCAGCGCCCTGAATCGGCTCGCCAATAAAGGCAGCGACGTTTTCCGCGCCCAGCTCGAGGATTTTGGCTTCCAGCGCGCGGGCGGCTTTCAGGCCGTATTCTTCCGGGCTGAGCTCGCCGCCATTCACATACCAATACGGCTGCTCGATATGCACAATGCCGGGAATCGGCAAATCGCCCTGCGCGTGCATATAGCTCATGCCGCCCAGCGAGGCGCCGCCAATGGTGGAGCCGTGATAGGCGTTGATGCGGCTGATCAGGGTTTTTTTCTGCGGCTGGCCTTGCGCCGCCCAAAAATGCCGCGCCATGCGGATCACGGTGTCGTTGGACTCCGAGCCGGAATTGGTCAAAAACACATGGTTGAACTGCGGCGGGGTCAGCTCGGCCAGCAGGGCGGACAGCTCGATCACCGGCGGGTGAGTGGTCTTGAAAAACGTATTGTAAAACGGCAGCTCCAGCATTTGCTGGTAGGCCGCCTCGGCCAGCTCCTTGCGGCCATAGCCGAGGTTGACGCACCACAGCCCGGCCATGCCGTCGATGATGCATTGGCCTTCCGAATCCCAGATGCGCACGCCTTCGCCGCGCACCACCACCCGGCTGCCCAATTGATTGAGCGAATGGGCGTCAGAGAACGGATGCAGATGATGGGCGGCGTCAAGCGCCTGCCACGCTTGCGTGGTGCGGGGGGTGTTCATGATGCGGCTCCTGGTGGCGTTGGCCATGCGCCCATGGCATGGCCAACGGAATAGTCTGGGAGAGGATGAGATGAATGGCGTGCAGTTTACACATGCAGCAGCAGGAATTTACGTTCCCACGGGCTGATCACGCGGAAATACTCGGAGAATTCTTTTTCTTTCATGGCGATGTACAGCTCGACAAAGCGCGGGCCAAGAATCTCGGCGATTTCCGGGCAGGCCTTGAGTTGCTCCAGGGCATCTTCGGTGCCGCGCGGCAGCTCGTAAGGCAGCGAATAGGCGTTGATCTGCACCGGTTCGGCGCAGTCGATCTGGTTGACCATGCCCAGATAGCCGCAGGCCAGCGAGGCGGCCATGGCGATATAGGGATTGACGTCCACTCCCGGCACGCGGTTTTCCACCCGGCGCGCCGCCGGGCTGGAGTGCGGCACGCGCAGCCCCACCGTGCGGTTGTCAAAGCCCCATTGCACATTGGTCGGCGCCGCGGTGTACGGGGTCAGCCGGCGGTAAGAGTTCACATACGGAGCAAAAAACGGCATGGTTTTCGGCAGATAGCGCTGCAAGCCGCCGATGAAGTGATAAAACGCCGGCGACGGGCTGCCGTCTTCGTTGGAGAACACATTGCGCCCGCTGGCGGTGTCGATCACGCTCTGGTGCATATGCATGGCGCTGCCCGGCTCGCCTTCCATCGGCTTGGCCATGAAAGTCGCGTACATGCCATGGCGGAACGCCGCCTCGCGCACCGTGCGCTTGAACAAAAACACCTGGTCGGCCAGGTCCAGCGGGTTGCCGTGCAAGAAGTTGATTTCCATCTGCGCGGTGCCGATTTCGTGAATCAGCGTGTCCACTTCCAGGTTTTGCGCGTGGCAGTAGTCGTAGATGTCCTCGAACAGCGGGTCAAATTCGTTCACTGCATCAATGGCGTAGGAGCGGCGGCCAAACTCGGCGCGACCGGTGCGCCCCACTGGCGGCGTCACCGGGATGTCCGGGTCCGGGTTGGTGGCAATCAGGTAAAACTCCATTTCCGGGGCAATCACCGGCGACCAGCCGCGCTGGGCGTATAAATCCAGCACCCGGCGCAGCACGGCGCGCGGCGCGGCTTCCGACATTTGTCCATCGGATTTGTAGCAGTCAAAGATGATCTGCGCGGTCGGATCCAGTGCCCAGGGCACAAAGCGGATGGTGTTTTGATCCGGTTGCAGAATCATGTCGGCGTCCACCGGGTCCAGCACGCTGTCGTCCGGGTAATCGCCAGTCACAGTTTGAATCAGCACGGCTTCTGGCAGCCGCATTTCTGGTTCGCTGATGAACTTGTCCTTGGGCACAATCTTGCCGCGCGCCACGCCGGTCATATCGGGGACAATGCATTCCACTTCGGTGATGCGGTGTTCGCGCATCCATTCGATCATATAGCTGCTCATCGGGCTTCTCCTTGCGGGGTGGGCAACGCCGGCTGGCCGGTGCGGGCCTGCCGGTATTGCCGACAGGCTTCGCCAAACGCGGTAAACAGCGCCAGCGAAGCCGGGTTGTGTGCATACTGCCATTCCGGGTGCCATTGCACCGCGTGCAGCCAGCCCGGCGCATCGGGCAGGCTGAAGGCTTCGATCAGCCCATCCGGCGCGTGCGCCTCGGCGCGCAGGCCGGGGGCCAGGGTGGCCACGCCTTGCTGATGCAGTGAGTTCACCTGAATCTCGTCCACGCCCAGCGCCTGGGCCAGCAGGCTGCCGGGGCGCAGCCGCACCGGGTGCGCCAGCCCGTAGCTGACCTCCAGCGGCGCGTCGCCGGATAAATCCCGGTGGTCGGCCAGGCCGGCTTGTTCCTGCACATGCTGATGCAGCGTGCCGCCCAAGGCGACGTTGATCTCTTGAAAACCCCGGCAAATGCCCAGCAAGGGCATGCCGCGCGCGATCACTTCGCCAATCAGCGGCAGCGTGGTGGCGTCGCGCGCCGGGTCGTGCAGCGTGCCGGGGCGGCTGGCTGCGCCAGCGTAGTGCTGCGGCTCGACATTGGACAAGCTGCCGGTCAGCAACACGCCGTCAAACTGATCCAGCGCCGCCGCCAGCGGCAGCTGCCCGCCCAGCGCCGGCAGCAGCAGCGGCAAACAGCGGGCGCCGCCGGCCACGGCGGCGACGTATTTCACGCCAGCCGCATGAAACGGATGCTTGCCTACCGGCTTGATGTCACAGGGAATTCCCACTACGGCGTACATGGCGCGCTCCTTGCACCCATCCGGAAGAAGAACAGCTTACCCAACCCTCCTGGCGTTGTTGCCCGATCTTGCCGTGCTGTCAGCACGGTCTGCGGTCGCGCGCCTGGCCAGGCGCGCTGCGCTGAGTTTTGTGAGCTGTCCGAAATATCTGTCAGGACTGATGCCATCGTTAACAAGTTCTTAAGTTCTGCGGCCATAGCGATTACCATAGGCGGCCGCGCCGCCGGCTCAGGCCATGGGCGTGAGTGAGGCAAATCGCATGGTTTGTTTAAAAAAATCTACAATACCGCCAGATTGTTTGTAAATTCTGGCTGCAAACGGGCTGGCATGCCAAGAAACACCGGTTTTGCCATGCAGCATTCGTGCCATTGTCGTAGCATGAATGGGCAGGTCGTCTAGAATTGTGAACAGTGGTGACCGCAAGCGGCGCAGGCCGTCTTGCATATCAGGAAGGATCAGGCATGGATGTGGGCGCGCGTTTGCGCATGGTGAGGGACAAGTTCGGGCTGTCGCAGCGTGAGCTGGCCAAACGGGCCGGCGTCACCAATGGCACCATTTCCCTGATTGAACAGAACCGGGTCAGCCCGTCGATCAGCTCGCTGAAGAAAGTGCTGGAAGGTCTGCCCATGTCGCTGGCCGACTTCTTCACCTTCGACGCCGAGACGGCCGCACAGCAGGTGTTTTACCGCCATGATGAGCTGCCCGACCTGGGCAATAACGGCATCGAGCTGCGGCTGGTGGGCGTGGGGCACGAGCGGCGCGACATCGCCATCCTGCGCGAGCGCTATGAGATTAACGCCGACACCGGGCCGGACATGCTGCAACACGACGGCCAGGAAGGCGGCGTGGTCATCCGTGGCCATGTAGAGCTCACCGTAGGCACAGAATCACGGGTGCTGGGCCCTGGCGACGCTTACTATTTTGACAGCCAGCAGCCGCACCGCTTTCGCAATGTCGGCGATGAAATTTGCGAAGTGGTCAGCGCCAGCTCGCCGCCCACCTTCTGATGATCCCGTCTGACGGGCTCATTGTCAGCCGCGCCGATTGCGTGGCGTTTGGTGAGCCGCGTAGCAAACAGGGGCCGCCAGGCAGCCACACTTAGAGCGGCTAACAAAACCCTCCTGGCGTTGTTGCCCGACCTTGCCGTACTACCCGTACTGTCTGCGGTCGCGCGCCTAGCCAGGATCGCTTCGCTGAGTTTTGTTTAGCCACACTTAGGGTGCTGGCGGCGGCAGCGCCTTGATCACCTGACGCATGCCATCCAGCATGCCGGCCTCGTCCCACTGACCATTGCTGTTGAGCGTGGCGCGGGTTTCGCCGCGCCACAGCAGTGCACCATCCTTGAGCAGGTCCACCCGCAAGCGGCCTTCCTGATAGTCGCGCTGCATCGGCACTTGCCAGCCCAAACCCCAGCCCGGATAGATGCCCCGGCCAATGCCCACGCTGACGCGCGGGCGTGGGTCGATGATCTGGCTGACTTCGCGCTGTTCGACTTCCACATTCACCTGCACATCGGCCTGACGCGACAAGGGGCTGACACCGCGCTCGGCAAATGCCGTGGCCAGCACACGGCCGATGCGGTCTTTTTGCAAGGTGTTGTCGGCGTCCAGCCGGCCCTGGGCGTCGTAAACGCGCACCTCGCCCAGTTGATAGGTGCGCAGCGGCGGCAGCGGTCGGGCCGGGTTGTAGTCGGTCTGCACCGACAACTGGGCGCAGCCGGCCAGCAGCGTCAGCGCAGCGCTGGCCAGCAAGACATGGCGAATCATCGAGCGCATCGCACCCTCCAGAACCCGGCGGCGCGCCGGGAGAATCAATCGCGGAAGTTATTGTATTGCAGCGGGAAATCCGTGACTTCCTTGCGCACCATGGCGATGCACTCTTGCAGCAGATCGCGCTTGGCGCCGGACACGCGCACGGCGTCGCCCTGGATCGACGCCTGCACCTTCAGCTTGCTGTCCTTGATCAGACGTACCAGCTTCTTGGCCAGTTCGGTGTCCACGCCCACTTTGACGGTGATGGCCTGCTTGACCTTGTTGCCGCTGACTTTTTCGACTTTGGCGTAATCCAGGCAGCGGATGTCCACATTGCGCTTGCTGAGCTTGGTCTTGAGCACGTCAATCACCTGCTCCAGCTTGAAATCATCGTCGGCAAACACGGTCAGCACCTTGTCGCCCTGCTCGACGCGGGCGTCCGAGCCCTTGAAGTCAAAGCGGTTGCTGACTTCTTTGTTGCACTGCTCGACGGCGTTCTTGATTTCGACGACATCGACTTCCGAAACAATATCAAATGATGGCATAACATTTCCTGAGGCGGGTAAACCCGGCTGCGCTTATTTGGCGATGATGTAGCTGACCAGCAGCTCTTTGAACACAAAGCCGGTGACGCCAAAACCCAGCGCCAGAAACAGCACGAACATGCCAAAGCGGCCGGCGTTGGACTTTTTGCCCAGATCCCAGATGATGAAGCCCATGAACAGGATCAGACCGGTAAGCAGCACGGCCATCGAGATATTGGTGAATTGTTCTTCAGACATGCGGTTCTGCTCCAGCATCGGCGCGCGCCGAGGATGAAAAAAGCGATATTGTATAGACAAGGACAGCATGGGGAAACGACACCTGCCACTGACATGGCCTGGTGACGGACGGCCAAGGAACTTTTGCCCGGGCTCAGGGTCCGGGTGAGGTTCGCCAGGTGGCTGCATATGCTGATCTGGCCCCCGGGCGCCGGCCCGGATACGGCGCACAAAGTGCCGGGCAAAGCGGCCGGCATGTCATATAATGGCAACACAAGCTTAATATTGTGCAGTGCAAACCCCCCGTATCATCACGACAGGTTCGACACTCACCAGGAACGTGACATGAATGCAGCAAAAAAAATCCGCAAATTGATCGAATCCGGCGCCGCCGAGGGCGATGTGGCCGTGTTGGTGGATCTGGCGCGCAGCCTGGAAACCGGTGTGCCTTTTCAGTTGTCGCAACTGAACGCGCTGGACATGCGCAATTTCGATCTGGCCATGGAGCTGATTGCCGATTGGCGCTTTGACCATCACATCCCGGCACGGCGCAAACTGACCGATGTCATCATGAATCTGCACGAGGAAAGCGCCGCCGAGTCGGTGGATCTGGCCCCGGTGGCCGAGCGTATTGAGGCCGCCGACAAGGCGGAGTGAGCCACTGCGCGCTTGCATGCACAGCCGCCGGCCTTTGGTCGGCGGCTGTTGTTTTTACAGGCGATTAAGTGCAACACATGGCACTTATTTTTCCATAAAGTGCAATATCATCCATTATATGGCTGTGCGCTTTGGCCGCCTGCACAGACCCGGCTGGCACGCCGTTCATACGTCGCCAAATCACTTTGGCTGCCGGCCTGACGCCTGGCCAATCGGCACAGCTGACCCGTGCCTTTCGCCAGCGCATTATTGGTGCCAGCGCGACGGAATCCGCACAGCGCTCAACGGATATCCCGCGCCTGCCGTGGCGCAAACTGACGTTCCTGCTGGCGTTGGCCAGATTGCCGGGCCAATACCACCACCAGGCACGAAGCCAACAGCGACACCAGCGCATCGGTGATAAAGCTGGCTATGCCGGCGGCGGCCAGCGAAAAAGTCACGATCTGCAAGGCACTGACCGTCAGCAAGGTCAGCGTAGTGAGCAACCAGCCTTGGCGATGTCGGGCCACCCAGGCCAGTGGAAACAGATACAGCGCGTGCAGCCGGATATCGTTGCCACTGTAAAGATCCAGCAAAAAAATAGCGCCAATCGCCAGCATGACAAGTCCCGTCTGCCAGTGCTGCAGATGAGGCGTGCTGGTGGCATGGCTGTGCTGATGGTCAAACCGCCGTTCGGCCTGCCCCAGATGGCTGATCAGCACATGCGAAAGCAGATTCACCCCCAAGCCGGCCAGGGCTGCCGGCAGCACATACAACACCAGGGCCAGCTGATCGGTAAACAACTGCATGCCAGGCAGGTCTGGCGTGCGCCGGGCTTTTTCGGTCAGCGATTGCAGCAGCGCCACGTCCACCCCGGCCAATACCATCAGCAGCATGGCAAAGCCCAGCACGGTCCGTCGCGAAATCGACCAGCGACCATACAGAAAAGCATAAGCCCCGGCGGGCGCCACCAGCGAACACACCACCAGTAGCACCAGCTCCAGTTCCAGCAGCACGCCTGATCTCATGGCCGGATACCCGGATGGGATAGCTGGATGAGGCTGCGGAGGGGCATATCGAGGGTTCCATGGGATTCTGGCGGCAATGTCGCAGCATAGCGCGATGGCGCACCGCCAGCGGTAACAAAGTGCAACAGTGTGTGTCATGCGCAAGCGGGTACTGGATTCGGTCTGCCGGGGTTGCCCCATCACCGTGTTGTTCTGAACAAGAGTAAATATGTTTACCGATGTGGTGTCTGTGTCCTGACGACTGACCTTGCAGGGCATGGCCTCGTTGCTGCGGGATGTGATGACGGCCATAGGGGTCAAGTCGGTGGCGGCAGGCGGAGCGTGAGGCATGGGCGGCAACGGTGTACAATCGCCGCTCACCGCAAACTTGCGCACAAGGTGTGGCCGTGGAAAGTCTGTATTTGCTGATTCCGTTTTCGATTCTGCTCGCCTTTGTGATTGGCGGGCTGTTCTGGTGGGCTACCCGCTCAGGCCAGTTCGACGATCTGGAAGGCCCCGGACATCGCATCCTGATGGACGATGATTCAACCAAACCAGAAAACAAACAGCCGCCGCCCTGAGCACCGTGCTCTGCGGTGCGCCGCGCCAGAGAGTTTTTCATGTCCAGTACATTTGCTTTTTTTGCCAGCCGGCGTTTTCTGCCGCTGTTCTCTACCCAGTTTCTGGGCGCTTTCAATGACAATCTGCTGAAAACCGCATTCCTGGTGTGGGTGAGCTACGCTGGGCTGTCGTTTGCCGGCTTGCCCGCCGAGCAGATTGTCAATCTGGCTTCCGGCTTGTTCATTCTGCCGTTTTTCCTGTTTTCGGCCACCGCTGGCCGGTTGGCGGAAAAAATCGACAAGGCCCGTGTGGCGCGCTGGGTGAAGCTTAGCGAGCTGGCCATCATGTTGCTGGCGGCACTGGGGTTTTACCAGCAACACGCGGGCGTGCTGCTGCTGGCGCTGTTCCTGATGGGCGCCCATTCCACTTTTTTTGGTCCGGTCAAATACGCCATGCTGCCGCAGCATCTGCGCCCGCACGAGCTGATTGGTGGCAATGGCCTGATCGAGATGGGCACTTTTATTGCCATCCTGCTTGGCCAGATGGCCGGTGGCATGCTGGCGCTGCATTCACTGCCACTGACCATCGCGCTGCTGATGCTGGCGGCGGCGCTGGGCTGGGCCAGCAGCCGGACAATTCCACCCGCCCCGCCCAGCGCACCAGACTTGCCGCTACACCTGAATTTATGGCGCGACACCGCAGACCTGCTGTGCCAGGCACGACGCACACCGGCCTTGTGGACCGCCATGCTGGGGATTTCCTGGTTCTGGTTGCTCGGCGCGGTATACCTGACTCAACTGCCCACCTTCACCCGCCTGCATCTGGGTGGCGACCCACAGGTATATACCTTGATTCTGGCGGTGTTTTCGGTGGCAATTGGCCTGGGTTCGATGCTGTGCGCGCGGCTGTCCCATACTCAGCTACGGCTGGGTTGGGTGGGCGTGGGCTTGCTGGGCATGACGGTGGCCGGGCTGGATTTGTATGCCGCCAGTCATGCCCGGCACAGCGGCGAGCTGATGGGGCTGGCGACATATCTGGCGCGCCCGGCGGCTTGGCGACAATTGCTGGATTTTGCCTTGCTGGGCGGTTTTGGCGGCTTGTTCACGGTGCCGCTGTACACCTGGCTGCAAACCGCCAGCCCGGAAGATTTTCGCGCGCAGGCAATTGCAGCCAACAATATCGTCAACGGCCTGTTCATGGTGGCGGCCGCTGCACTCAGCGCCGTGCTGCTGGCCTGGCTGGATAGCATTGCCTTGCTGTTTCTCTGTGTGGCGGTGTGCAATCTGCCGGCCTTGTGGTGGCTGGCGCGGCGCGAGCCGATGCTGTGGCCGTGGCGACGGCAGGGCTAAAAGCGTGTTCAACGCGCCGCTCACAAAACGCAGCGCAAAGACGGCAACAAGCATGTCTCAGCGCGGCTGAGCACCAGGGAAGCTGTCGACAAACTGCACGCGCACATCGGGAAAGCTGTCTACATACTGGATGCGCACATCCGGAAAACTTTCTACCTGCTGCCAGCGCCCGCAGCGATCCGGAAAGCTATTGACCCACTGCACGCGCATATCCGGAAACGATGCCACGACTTGCACGCGCACATCGGGAAAACTGTTCACCACCTGCACCCGGCCGGCCAGGGGCTTGCCATTGAATGTGCAGCGGGCTGCATCCAGACCGCCCCCTTGGGCCAGTGCGCTGGCACTGGCCAGTCCGATGGCCAGTTGGCCAAGACGAAGACATGACATGGTATTTCCTTTCTGAGTGAGTCGGGCAAACCCTCAATATGGCCATACGGATTCGCCTGAGCGCGCTGGCCCAGGTCAACAGCGCGCCCTTGCCGTCGTGGGTTTTGCGCGCTATGGTAAGGTGATTGTCTGCCCCTTATCAGGAGCCTGCCATGCCTGTTACCCCGCTAGACCGCGCCAGCGCCGCCCGTGTGGCGGCGCTGCCTTCACAAGCGGTGTCCAGCCAGCCATTTGCTGAATTGCTACACAGCAAACAAACCCGCATCGGCTTGAACCCGGCCAGCGTACTGGATGCCTTGTCGCCCGCAGCCCGGCGTGCTTTTGATGCCGCCATGCGTGCTACCCCCACACTGGCGGGCCAGGATGTGGGAGCGCAAGCCGTCAGCAGTTCGCCAGCGGTGCTGAATGCCGCACTGGACAGCCTGCTGAATCCAAGCTCGCCGGATTTCACCCCCGAAGCAGTCAAGACCGCCTTGCGCCAATTGCAGGCCAGTCTGGCAGCGGGTAAAGCACCGACTACTCCATCGGCCACGCCGTCTGCATAACTGGCTGCGGAGCCAGACCCGCGCCGGCCATGGCTTCAGGTAGAATGGCGCATTCACTGCGGCCCCGTCCGTGTCTGGGCCGCGCACCGTTGCCACCCTGAATCTGGAGATGCCCAATGAAACCTTCCCTGCCTGTTGCCGTGGTGCTGTCTGGTTGCGGCGTGTATGACGGCACTGAAATCACCGAAGCCGTGGGCCTGCTGATTGCCCTGTCGCAAGCCGGCTTCAGCTACCGCTGTTATGCGCCAGTTCGCGAGCAATATCATGTGGTGGATCACTTCAAGGGCGCACCGGCCGACGGCGCGCGCAATATCCTCACCGAATCGGCGCGTATTGCCCGCGGCGCCATTCAACCGCTGAGCGCCTTCAAGGCTTCTGAGCATTGCGCGCTGGCCTTTCCCGGCGGTTTTGGCGCCGCCAAAAACCTGACCACCTTTATCGACCAGGGCGACAAGGCGCAGCTGTACGCCGATGTCAACTCGGCAGTGACTGACGCCATGGCGCGCAAGCTGCCGCTGCTGGCGCTGTGCGCTGCGCCGCTGGTGCTGGGCATTGCCGCCCGTGACGCCGGCTTGAGCGGCGTGCGGCTGACTTTTGGCGATTGCGAAGGCCCGGCCATGAACGCCGCGCTGGCCACCTGGGGCCAGACCCATGTGGTCACTCCACTTGAACAGGCCTGCGTGGACAGCAAGCACCGCATGATCAGTGCACCGGCCTATATGTACGGCGACGCCAAGCCGGCCGAGGTATTTGCCAGCATTCAGGCAGCGGTGAAGGCGCTGGACGAGATGCTGGCGGCTGCTTGAGCGAGATCGCGCCATCGCCATGACAAAGCGGCGGACAGAGTGAACACTGTCCGCCGCTTTGTCACATCGTCACTGGCCTGACGGCCCAGTTAGCATCAGCCAGCCAGGCGCGCCAGCACCTGTTCGCGACCAATCAAGGCCAGCACGGCGTCCACCGATGGCGTTTGCGTGGTGCCGCACACCAGTACGCGCAGCGGCATGCCCAATTGGCCCATCTTGATGCCTTCTTCGGCGCAGAACGGCTTGAACAGCCCATGGATGGCTTCGGTGTTCCATTCCGGCAGCGCGGCCAGCTGGGCGGCAAAGCGCGCCATGCGCTCGCGGGTGTCCGGCAGGATGTGCTTGTCCAGTTCGGCTTGCTGCGGCTGGCGCGGCTGATAGAAATAATCGCACTCGCGCGCCAGCGCGTTCAGCTCCTGCACGCGCTCCTTGACCAGCGCCACCACCTCGGCCAGCGCCGGGCCTTGCGCGGTGGAGATGCCCGCCGCAGTCAGCCGTGGGGTGATCAGCTCGGCCAGACGGGCGTTGTCAGCGGCCTTGATATGCTGGGCGTTCAGCCAGAGGAATTTTTCCTGATTGAAGCGGCTGGCCGACGGGCTGACCGCTTCCAGGCTGAACCATTCGACAAACTGGTCCATATTGAAAAACTCTTCGTCGCCATGCCCCCAGCCCAGCCGCGCCAGGTAGTTGAGCAGCGCCTCGGGCAGAATGCCCTTGCCTTCGTAGTCCACCACGCTGACCGCGTCGCGGCGCTTGGACATCTTGTGGCCGTCTTCGTTAAGAATCATCGGCAGATGGCCATACACTGGCAGCGGCGCGCCCAGCGCTTTCAGGATGTTGATCTGGCGCGGGGTGTTGTTGACGTGGTCATCGCCACGGATGACGTGGGTGATGTTCATGTCCCAGTCGTCCACCACCACGCAGAAGTTATAGGTGGGGCTGCCGTCCGGGCGGGCGATGATCAGGTCGTCGAGTTCTTCGTTCTGGAATTCAATCCGGCCTTTGACCGCATCGTCCCAGGCCACGCTGCCGGACAGCGGGGTTTTGAAGCGCACCACCGGCGGCACGTCAGCCGGCGGAGTGGGCAGGGTTTTGCCGTCTTCTGGGCGCCAGCGGCGGTCGTAGCGCGGTTTTTCGCCACGGGCTTCCTGCTCGGCGCGCATGGCGTCGAGTTCTTCCTTGCTGCAATAGCACAGATAGGCGTGGCCGCTGGCCAGCAGTTGCTGAATCACCTCTTTGTAGCGGTCAAAGCGCTGGGTTTGGTAAAACGGGCCTTCGTCGTAGTCCAGGCCCACCCAGTGCATGCCGTCCAGAATCGCCTGCACCGATTCGGGAGTGGAGCGCTCCAGGTCGGTATCTTCGATGCGCAGCACAAAAGTGCCACCGTGCTTGCGGGCGTAGGCCCAGGAGAACAGCGCGGTACGAACACCGCCAATATGCAGAAAACCGGTGGGACTGGGAGCAAAACGGGTGCGGATCATGGAAGGCTCGGCCGAAGATAGCGGAAAAATCGGCATTCTACTCTTGCACTGCCAAGGGGAAAACCGCTGCACGCGGTCAAAGCCTACGCTGTTGGCCTTGACCGGCAGCAGGAGCAAGATGTGGCGCTGCTCACAAAACACAGCGAAGCGGCCCTGGCCAAGCGTATCACTGCAGACAGTACAGCGAACACGACAAGATCACACCACAACGCCAGGGGATTTTGTTCGCCGCACTCAGTGCAGCTTGACAGGGGGGCTACCAATGTCAGTGAACGGCTCTATCCACAGCAGATTGCCTTCCTGCGCACTGATGATATAAGTCGCCTCGCCAAACAGGCTGGCATGCCCTTTGGCCAGCCGGGCATCCCAGTGTGCGCCACGCCACTGCACGCGCGCCTGCTGCGGGCTGAGCCATTGCTCCACCACCACGGGCTGGCCGATGACTTCCAGCGCCTCCAGCGGCCGCTGCCGTTGTATCTGCTGATAGCGCCACAGCCGCCAACAGCCCAGCCCGGACAGCGCCACCACCAGCACGCCTTGCATATTGGCATCCAGATAGCCCCACACTCCGCCCAGCCCAACTAGCATCATGCTGACGCCGATGACCAGAAAGTAAAACGTGCCCAAAATCAGTTCTGCCACCAGGGTCAGCGCGGCCAGAACAAACCACATATAAGGATGGTGCATGACATGGCTCCGTGGATAGATAGGCAAAAACGATTTATGGCCAGCGCTGCATTAGGGCCGATAAGGCTGGCCACACGGCAATTTACGCCAAAAGAATAACATGGGCGCAGTATAGGTAGTGGGGATGGCTATGACAATTCGTAGGATTACCTGCCCGGCTTGCCGAATGCAGCAGCGAATGGCACCTGCCATCCAGCCTGCAGGCCGGCGTAAGCAGTTTCAAGCATTGAATCGGCCTGGTGCAGGCCTGTAACATGCTGTTGGCACGCTGTCAGTGCTTGTTCTGGCCTGACGGACATGTTCAAAACCCCGGCCGAATCTGTGGCCAGAAAGCCCTACCATGAAAACCTCCCTGCTTGCCATCAGCCTGTTGCTGGTCAGCCACACTTTGCCCGTCTGGGCCAACGAGGCGCCAGCCAGCGAGCCATCCGTGCGCGAGATGCTGCACATCACCCAGACCGAACAAAACTACCGCGATACCATGGTGCAGGCACAAGCCCAGGTTTTGCGTCTACTGGAACAACAAATGGCATCGATGTCCGTAGCCGTCAACAGTGAGCGCATGCGTGCCTTTCAGGCCAAACTGGTGACTGTCATGATGGACGAGTCCGGATGGA
This sequence comes from Rivihabitans pingtungensis, assembly GCF_003201855.1. GTDB lineage: Bacteria > Pseudomonadota > Gammaproteobacteria > Burkholderiales > Aquaspirillaceae > Rivihabitans > Rivihabitans pingtungensis. The sequence continues at coordinate 420,047 of NZ_QJKI01000001.1, forward strand.
GCAAGATGGAACCAGAATACGTCCGTTTGTATCAGGACACATTCAACCAAACGGAAATCGACGGCATGCTGGCGTTTTATCGCTCTGAGGCCGGACAGGCCGTGGTGGCCAAGACACCGATCCTGACGCGCAAGAGCATGGAATTGGTCATGGCTGAGCAAATGCGCCTGCTGCCACGGGTAGAAGCGTTGATCACAGCATTTCTCAAGGAAGCGCGTGCAGCTGCCTCGCCAAAATCTGGCAAGGCGCATCATTGAGATGTCTGATTGGTTAAGCGCTGATCGCAAAACCCCGCACAGCGCTCCTGGATGTGCGATTTGTTGGCCAGCATGGTGGTGGTATTGCGTCGAGGGGGGGCCGGCGGCGACTTCAGGCTGAACGATTAAAAAAAAGCCCGGCGCAAGGCCGGGCTCAATCACCTGGGTTTTACAACAGACACGAAGAAACCCTGTTTGGGCGGAGCTGACGACCTGCGGTCAGCCCCGCGCAGTGCGTAAAATCTTGAGCTGCTCTCCACACTCAGCGCCACAACGCCAAGAGGGCATTAGTAAGCGGCGCTTAGAGTGGCTCACAAAACCCAGCGCAGCGGTCCTGGCTAGGCGCACGACCGCAGACAGTACAGGTAGTACGGCAAGGTCGTGCAACAACGCCAGGAGGGTTTTGTGAGCCGCTCTCAGAACGTGCCGCCGGGCACGCGCACCCAACCTTCCATAATGATGCGGGCGCTGCGGCTCATGATCGCCTTGGTCACCGTCCACTGGCCGTCCACCTGCTTGGCCTGGGCGCCCACGCGCAAGGTGCCGGACGGGTGGCCAAAGCGCACGGCTTCGCGCTCGCCGCCGCCAGCAGCCAGGTTGACCAGGGTGCCGGGGATGGCGGCCGCCGTGCCGATGGCCACCGCAGCGGTGCCCATCATGGCGTGGTGCAGCTTGCCCATCGACAGCGCGCGCACCAGCAAATCGACATCACCTGCGTCGATGGTCTTGCCGCTGGACGCCGTGTAAGTGGTCGGCGGGGCAACAAAAGCAATCTTCGGCGTGTGCTGGCGGGTGGCGGCTTCTTCCGGGGTTTTGATCAGCCCCATGCGCAGCGCGCCGGCCACGCGAATCGCCTCAAAGCGCTTGAGCGCTTCCGGGTCGCTGTTGATCTGCTCGCGCAGTTCAGTGCCGGTGTAGCCGATGTCGGCGGCGTTGACGAACACCGTCGGGATGCCGGCGGTGATCATGGTGGCCTTGAAGGTGCCCACGCCGGGGACTTCCAGATCGTCCACCAGATTGCCGGTGGGGAACATCGAACCGCCGTCTTCGCCGTCGTCGGACGGGTCCATGAACTCCAGCACGATTTCCGCCGCCGGGAAGGTCACCCCGTCCAGCTCGAAATCGCCGGTTTCCTGCACCTGGCCGTTGCTCACCGGCACGTGGGCGATGATGGTTTTCTGGATATTGGCTTGCCAGATGCGCACCACGGCCACGCCGTTGTCGGGGATGCGCGCCGGGTCCACCAGGCCGGCATGAATGGCAAACGCGCCAGCGGCGGTGGACAAATTGCCGCAGTTGCCCGACCAGTCAACAAAGGGCTTGTCGATCGACACCTGGCCATACAGATAATCCACATCGTGCTCGGGCACGCTGGACTTGGACAAAATCACGCACTTGCTGGTGCTGGAAGTGGCGCCGCCCATGCCGTCGATGTGCGCGGCATAAGGGTCGGGGCTGCCAATCACGCGCATGAACAGCTGGTCGCGCGCCGCGCCCGGAACCTGGCAGGCTTCGGGCAGATCCTGCAAGCGGAAAAACACGCCCTTGCTGGTGCCGCCACGGATATAGGTGGCGGGGATTTTGACTTGGGGGAGATGGGCCATCAAATCAGTTCCTTGCGTCGGGCCGCGCCCGCCAGTCCCCCGGCGGGCGCGGCGTCAGATCAGGCGTTGGATTCCAGGAAGTCCTGGGCAAAGCGTTGCAGCACGCCGCCGGCCTGGTACACGCGCACTTCGGCGGCGGTGTCCAGACGGCAGGTGACCTGGGCTTCGGTGGTTTCGCCATTCTTGCGATGGATCACCAGCGTCAGGTCGCAGCGCGGCGACAGCTCGCCCTGGATGTCGTAGGTTTCCGTGCCGTCCAGGCCCAGGGTCAGGCGGGTGACGCCCGGCTTGAACTCCACCGGCAGCACGCCCATGCCGATCAGGTTGGTGCGGTGAATGCGCTCGAAGCCTTCGGCGACAATCACTTCCACCCCTGCCAGACGCACGCCCTTGGCTGCCCAGTCGCGGCTGGAGCCTTGGCCGTAGTCAGCGCCGGCAACGATGATCAGCGGCTGCTTGCGGTTCATATAGGTTTCGATGGCTTCCCACATGCGCAGCACCTTGCCGTCCGGCTCGACGCGGGCCAGCGAACCCTTTTTCACCTGGCCATCGACCACGGCCATTTCGTTCACCAGCTGCGGGTTGGCGAAGGTGGCGCGCATGGCGGTCAGGTGGTCGCCACGGTGGGTGGCGTAAGAGTTGAAGTCTTCTTCCGGCAAGCCCATCTTGGCCAAGTATTCACCCGCGGCCGAGCTGGCCAGAATGGCGTTGGACGGCGACAGGTGGTCGGTGGTGATGTTGTCCGGCAGCACGGCCAGCGGGCGCATGCCCTTGAGCGTGCGCGGATTGGCGGCCAGCGCGCCCACGCCTTCGGTGTCCCAGTACGGCGGGCGGCGGATGTAGGTGGACATCGGACGCCAGTTGTACAGCGGGCTTTCGGCTTGCTCGGCTTCGCCCAGATCGAACATCGGGATGTAGATCTGCTTGAACTGCTCGGGCTTGACGGCGGCGGCGACGATGGCGTCGATTTCTTCATCCGACGGCCACAGGTCTTTCAGGCGGATTTCCTTGCCATCCACCACGGCCAACACGTCTTGCTCGATGTCAAAGCGCACGGTGCCGGCGATGGCGTAGGCGACCACCAGCGGCGGCGAGGCCAGGAAGGCCTGCTTGGCGTAGGGGTGGATGCGGCCGTCAAAGTTGCGGTTGCCCGACAGCACGGCGGTGGCGTACAGGTCGCGGTCGATGATTTCCTGCTGGATTTTCGGGTCCAGCGCGCCGGACATGCCGTTACAGGTGGTGCAGGCGTAGGCGACGATGCCAAAGCCGAGTTTTTCCAGCTCGGGCAGCAGGCCGGCTTCTTCCAGATACAGCTTGGCCACCTTGGAGCCCGGCGCAAACGAGGTCTTCACCCACGGCTTGCGCACCAGGCCCAGCGCGTTGGCTTTTTTGGCCAGCAGCGCGGCGGCCACCACATTGCGCGGGTTGGAGGTGTTGGTGCAGCTGGTGATGGCGGCAATCACCACCGCGCCATCCGGCAGCAGGCCCTGGGCTTCTTCGGCGCGGGCGGCGGCCAGCTTGGCCTCGTCGGCAATGCCGCGCTCTTGCAGGGCGGAAGTCGGCAGGCGCTTGTGCGGATTGGACGGGCCAGCCATATTGCGCACCACGCTGGACAGATCAAACTCCAGCACGCGCTCGTATTGCGCGGTTTTCAGCGACTCAGCCCACAGGCCGGTCAGCTTGGCGTAGTTTTCCACCAGCGCCACTTGCTCCGGCTCGCGGCCGGTGAGCTTCAGGTAGTCGATGGTTTGCTGGTCGATGTAGAACATCGCCGCCGTGGCGCCATATTCCGGGCACATGTTGGAGATGGTGGCGCGGTCGCCAATCGACAGGCTGTCGGCGCCTTCGCCAAAGAATTCCACATAGGCGCCGACCACGCGCTCTTTGCGCAGAAACTCGGTCAGCGCCAGCACGATGTCGGTGGCGGTGATACCGGGCTTGCGCTGGCCGGTGAGCTTGACGCCCACGATATCCGGCAGGCGCATCATCGACGGATGGCCCAGCATCACGGTTTCGGCTTCCAGGCCGCCCACGCCGATGGCGATGACGCCCAGCGCGTCCACGTGCGGGGTGTGGCTGTCAGTGCCCACGCAGGTGTCCGGGAAGGCCACGCCGTCGCGCGCCTGAATCACCGGGGACATTTTTTCCAGATTGATCTGGTGCATGATGCCGTTGCCGGCCGGGATCACGTCCACATTCTTGAACGCGGTGCGCGTCCAGTTGATGAAGTGGAAGCGGTCTTCGTTGCGGCGGTCTTCAATGGCGCGGTTTTTCTCGAAGGCTTCCGGGTCGAAGCCGCCGCATTCCACGGCCAGCGAGTGGTCGACGATCAGCTGGGTGGGCACCACCGGGTTGACCAGCGACGGGTCGCCGCCTTGGTCGGCGATGGCGTCGCGCAGGCCGGCCAGGTCCACCAGCGCGGTTTGGCCCAGGATGTCATGGCACACCACACGGGCCGGATACCACGGGAAATCCAGATCGCGCTTGCGCTCGATCAGTTGCTTGAGCGAATCGGTCAGCGCGGCCGGGTCGCAGCGGCGCACCAGCTGTTCGGCCAGCACGCGCGAGGTGTAGGGCAGGGTGTCGTAAGCGCCGGGGGCGATGGCGTCCACCGCGGCGCGGGTGTCGTAGTAGTCCAGCGCGGCGCCGGGCAGGGGCTTGCGGAATGCAGTGTTCATGACGTGACAAAATCCAGGTGAAGACGGTTGGCACGGGCCTGTGAGCAGGCTCTGTGGCGCAAAAGGGGAGCCGCCGCCAGGCGGCCCGCTCCCCTTGGGTCAGTCGATCAACGCTCGCTGATCGGCGCGAACTTCAGATCGTCCGGGCCAATGTAGTTGGCGCTCGGGCGGATGATCTTGCCGTCTTCGCGCTGCTCGATCACGTGCGCGGCCCAGCCAGTGGTGCGGGCAATCACGAACAGCGGGGTGAACATGGCGGTCGGCACGCCCATCATGTGGTAGGACACGGCGCTGAACCAGTCCAGGTTCGGGAACATCTTTTTGATGTCCCACATCACGCTTTCCAGACGCTCGGCGATGTCGAACATCTTCATGTCGCCAGCGGCGGAAGACAGCTCACGAGCCACTTCCTTGATCACCTTGTTGCGCGGGTCGCTGATGGTGTACACCGGGTGGCCAAAGCCAATCACCACTTCTTTTTTCTCGACGCGGGCCTTGATGTCGGCTTCGGCTGCATCCGGCGAGTCGTAGCGCTTTTGCACTTCAAACGCCACTTCGTTGGCGCCGCCGTGCTTGGGGCCGCGCAGCGCGCCGATGGCGCCGGTGATGGCCGAGTACATGTCCGAGCCCGTGCCGGCGATGACGCGGCCGGTAAAGGTGGAGGCGTTGAACTCGTGTTCTGCGTACAGGATCAGCGAGGTGTGCATGGCCTTCACCCACAGCTCGGACGGCTTTTCACCGTGCAGCAGGTGCAGGAAGTGGCCGCCCACGGAGTCGTCATCGGTTTCCACGTCGATGCGCTTGCCATTGGTGCTGAAGTGATACCAGTACAGCAGGGCCGAACCCAGCGAGGCAATCAGGCGATCGGCGATGTCGCGCGCGCCCGGTGCGTTGTGGTCGTCTTTTTCCGGCAGGGCGCAACCCAGCACCGACACGGCGGTGCGCATCACGTCCATCGGGTGGCTGGCGGCCGGCAGGGCTTCCAGCGCAGTTTTCACCGCCGCCGGCAGGCCGCGCAGGGCCTTGAGCTTTTTCTTGTAGCCAGTCAGTTCGGCCTGGTTCGGCAGCTTGCCGTGCACCAGCAGGTAGGCGATTTCTTCAAACTCGCAGGTGGTGGCGACATCGAGAATGTCGTAGCCGCGATAGTGCAGGTCGTTGCCCGAACGGCCAACGGTGCACAGCGCGGTATTGCCGGCGGCCACGCCGGACAGGGCCACGGATTTCTTCGGCTTGCCAACAACAGGTGCTTCAGACATGGACAACTCCTCTATTTCGATGTGGGGGCGGCGCGGTCAGTCGGGGGAACGATCCGCCGCGCCTGTTATGACCGGCAATAAAACTTACTTGGCTTCTTTGGCGAACAGCGCGTCCAGCTTCTGTTCGTACTCGTGGTAGCCAAGGTGATCGTACAGATCCATGCGGGTTTGCATGGTCGGCACCACATTCTTTTGCGTGCCTTCCTGGCGCAGGGTCTGGTAGACATTCAGCGCGGCCAGGTTCATGGCGCGGAAAGCCGACAGCGGATACAGCGCCAGCGACACGCCCACCGAGGCCAGCTCTTCGGTAGTGAACAGCGGGGTGGAGCCAAATTCGGTGATGTTGGCCAGCACCGGCACCTTCACCGCCTCAACAAACTGCTTGTACATGGCCAGTTCGGTCATGGCTTCCGGGAAGATCATGTCGGCGCCGGCTTCCACGCAGGCGCAGGCACGGTCGATGGCGGCTTGCAGGCCGTCCACCGCCAGCGCGTCGGTGCGCGCCATGATGACAAAGTCGTTGTCGCGGCGGGCGTCCACGGCGGCCTTCACGCGGTCCACCATTTCATCCAGCGGCACAATGGCCTTGTTCGGGCGGTGACCACAGCGCTTTTGCTGCACCTGGTCTTCGATGTGCACGGCGGCGGCGCCGGCTTTTTCCAGATGGCGAATGGCGCGGGCGATATTGAAAGCGCCGCCCCAGCCGGTGTCGATGTCCACCAGCAGCGGCAGTTCGGTCACGTCGGTGATGCGGCGCACGTCGATCAGCACGTCTTCCAGGGTGGTGATGCCCAGGTCAGGAATGCCGCAGGAGCCGGCCGCCACGCCGCCGCCGGACAGGTACAGCGCCTTGTAGCCGCTATGGTCGGCCAGACGCGCGGCGTAGGCATTGATTGCGCCCACCACCTGCAAGGGTTTTTCCGCGGCCACAGCGGCCTTGAAACGTTGTCCGGGGGTCATCATGTGCCGTTTCTCCTCTAGGTGTTCTGGGCTTGATGAACGGCATTCTAGCAAGTGCTTGGTTGAGGCGCAAATACTAAAATGCACCAAGCGAGGCAAATCCAGTTGAATCCAACAATGGGACTGGTTAACCATTTAATCTTGAATGAAAAACATGTCCGTTTGGCAATGCCTGAGCACGTGTTTGATGCCAATATGTTATCCAGGTGGTTTGTCCGTCTGGCGTCCAGGCATGCAAAAGGGACGGCCTAGGCCGTCCCTCGTTATGCAACACACTGTATCTGGCGTAAATCGTCTTTCTCACCCCAAGCCATTCACCACCCCCGCCACCACGCCCACGGCCACCAGCGCGCACAGCACGGCCAGTTTCCATGAGGCAAAGCGCAGTTCGGGCGGTTGGCTGGCGTAGGTTTGCCAGCCGCTGAGCATGGCGACCACCAGATTGCGGCGCTTGATCAGGCGATAGAACACAATGGCGCTCAGGTGCAGGCCAACGGCGGCCAGCAGCAGTTTGAACGAAATTTTGTGCCAGCCAGTGATGGCCTCTGACAGATCGCTATTGATCAGCTTGGCCAGCGGGCCATCCCACAAGAACGAATCGACATCAGTGGCAAACAGGCCGCTGCCCACCTGAAAACCCAGTAAACCCAGCAGCGCCAGCACCATCAGCGCACCCAGCGGGTTGTGGCCGGGGATGCGGTGTTCTGGCAGCTTGCCGCGCAGATAGGCCAGCATGGCGCCGGGGCCGCGCACAAAGCGGGCAAAGCGGGCTGTGTCGCTGCCCAGCACGCCCCACAGCAGGCGAAACAGCAGCAGGCCGGCAATGCCATAGCCAGCCAGCAGGTGAAGGCGCAAGGCATCGCCACCGGTTTCACCGGACCACCACATCACCCCGAACAGGGCAACCAGGCTCCAGTGAAACAGACGGGTAGGGGCGTCCCACAGTTTGATTCGGTATTGCATGACGGTACCTCCACAAAAGCCCAACAGACTGGTGTCATGGCATCCGGGTTCCCCGGCGCCAGCGGGAAAACCACCCGGACAGCAGCGGCCTATGGCCAGGGTTCAGACGGCCAGCGCCTGGGTGCGCTCAGCCAGAGCAGCCAGGGTGCGCTGGGCTGCGCCGCTGTCGATGGCCTGGCGGGCGCGGTCGATGGCCTCGCTGAGGGTGGCGGCCACGCAGGCCACATAGATGGCGGCGCCAGCGTTCAGCAGCACGATATCACGGCAGGGGCCGGTTTCGCCGGCCAGCACAGCGCGCACGCGGGTGGCCGATTCTTCGGCGCTGCTGGCTTTCAGGGCGCTGATATCGCAATAGTTCAGGCCGAATTCACGCGGATCCAACAGGTATTCGCTGACCGCACCGTCTTTCAGCTCGGCTACGCGGGTGCGGCCGGTGAGGGTGATTTCGTCCAGGCCGTCTTCGCCGTGCACCACCAGCACATGGCGGCTGCCCAGCTGGCGCAGCACCCGCGCCTGAATGCCAACCAGATCCGGATGAAACACGCCCATCACCTGATTATCAGCGCCGGCCGGGTTGGTCAGCGGGCCGAGGATATTGAACAACGTGCGCACGCCCAGTTCGCGGCGCACCGGGGCGACGTGCTTCATGGCGCTGTGATGGTTGGGAGCAAACATAAAACCCAGGCCAATATCGTCGATGCATTGGCCCACCGCCTCGGCGCTGAGGTTGAGCTTGACGCCCAGGGTTTCCAGCACGTCGGCGCTGCCCGAGCTGGACGACACCGAGCGCCCGCCATGCTTGGCCACCCGCGCGCCAGCGGCGGCGGCGACAAAGGCCGAGGTGGTGGAGATATTAAACGTATGCGCGCCGTCGCCGCCGGTACCACAGGTGTCTACCAGACGCTCGCGCTTTGCCACAGGCACCGGGGTGGCAAATTCGCGCATCACCGTGGCGGCAGCGGCGATTTCCGAGACACTTTCTACTTTTACCCGCAGGCCGATCAGGATGGCGGCAATCTGCGCCGGGGTGAGCTCCCCGCGCATGATCTGGCGCATCAGGTCCAGCATTTCGTCGTAAAACAGTTCGTTGCCGTCAATCAGGCGATTTAACGCGGCTTGGGCGGAAATCATCAAAGGCTCTCTATCGCAATGGAAAATGGCAGGTCAGTCCGTGACATAGGCCCGGCAGCGCGGGGCCATCGGCATCAAGCATGGCTAAAAAACCCAGTGCCGCGGTCCTGGCCAGGCGCACGGCTGCAGACAGTAAAGATGTTGTGCAGCAAGGCCAGGAGGGTTTTGTTGGCCGCTCTAGGCGTGGGCGGTCAGGAAGTTGCGCAGCATGGTGTGGCCATGCTGGGTCAGGATGGATTCCGGGTGAAACTGCACGCCCTCGACCGCCAGGGTTTTGTGGCGCACGCCCATGATTTCGCCGTCTTCTGTCCAGGCGGTGATTTCCAGGCAATCCGGCAGGCTTTCGCGCTCGATCACCAGCGAGTGGTAGCGGGTGCAGGTCACCGGGTTGGGCAGGCCGTGGAACACACCGAGGTCCAGATGCTGCACCGGCGAGGTCTTGCCGTGCATCAGCTGCTTGGCGTGGATGATCTTGCCACCAAACGCCTGGCCGATGCTCTGGTGGCCCAGACACACGCCAAGGATGGGAATCTGGCCGGCAAAGCGCTCGATGGCGGCCACCGACACACCGGCTTCCAGCGGCGTGCACGGGCCGGGGGAAATCACCAGGTACTGCGGCGCCAGGCGGGCGATGTCGTCCAGGCTGATTTCGTCGTTACGGAACACCTGCACGTCTTGCCCCAGTTCGCCGAAGTACTGCACCAGGTTGTAGGTGAAGGAGTCATAATTGTCGATCATCAGCAGCATGTTTGGCGTATCCCATTGATTTATCTGGCTAAGTTATTTTTTAAAGTCTATGCATACCCGCTTGAACCCGCTGTCTGTCGGGTGGGCCAGGGCTTTTGGCGGCGACAAAGAAGTATTATCTCCAGTGCAGCGCCGGGCGGCAAGAAATGCAAAAGGAGCCCATCGGCCCCTTTTGTAGCAACCCCTCGCTGTGCGCCAGCCGGCTCAGCCATCAATCAGCTTGACCAGATCGCCATAGGCAAAGGTCTCCTTGCTGGCGGTCATCAGCTTGAGAAAGCGCTTCTGGTCTTCGTTACACAGATGCAGGATGACGACCTGGGCCAGTTGGCGCGCCAGTTGCTGGTTGGCGGTGAGTTCGCTTTGCCCATCACGTCCCAGCTCAGCCAAATCCAGCAAGGTGCAGGCTTGGCCATGGTAGCTGTTTTTAATGAAGCCTACTGTCCGCGCGAACCACTTCGCACCGCTATAGACGGTAGTCAGCAGACCGAACGGGGTAACCCCGAATACCGCCTTGGCCGCCGTCCAGTCAATTGAATCCAAACAGGCATTCAGGCAGGTTTCCAGTTTTTCTAGGTCGGAGTCAGTATCCGATTTCAGTGTGTTGCGAACTTGTTCACGGGCGCTGAACAGCGGGCCTTGTTTTTTCACCAATTTGGAAAACGCATAGGTGGCTGTCCACGGCGCCAGCACATTGCTACCAAAGGTGACTGCCTTGCCGCTGAACCCCAGCACCGAGTAGTCGATCAGCCCCACGGACTGGCCAGCCGCCGCATCCAGGCCTTTGTTAATCCCCTTGGCCATCACTGCGGCCAGAGCGTACTCTGCCAGGGTCTGAAAGAAATTTGTTGTTTTGCTGTCAGGGAGAGTCGATTGTTCACGGAACCAGATTTCCCAGTCACTATTGCCGGTCTGTCGTGGCATGCTGGACCACAGCGGCCACAGCTGCTGGCAAATACTGTCCAGCGCCACCAGATCGGCCGGCAAGGTGGCTTGCTGCAACAGCGTGGACGACGACATGCGCGACACCATCACGTCATTGTCTGCTCTGGGCAAAAATTTGTCCGTGGCACGCACAAATGCGGCCAGTCGTGCTGACAAACATGCCCCAGACTGGGTATTGAATAAGCTCTCTACCGGGCCACGAGCTTGTTCATATTGCTCAGGTGATGCCGGTTCGTCTTCACCATTGCTTTGGTAAGCGTACCATGCCCACCCCAGATGGGCGCCGGCCTCTTGCTGGCACACTGAGGCATAGCAACTTGAATTCACCAGCAAAAACCGGATTTTGTCGCGAAACTGCGGCATGCCCCAGTCACGGCTGACCCTAGGTACATCCCGAGCCAGGCCCTTGTCGTTAAAAGCCAGCCGGTCGCTCAGGACTTGGTCAAACGTGGCACAAGCCGGGCAACTCAGCGTCTGGAACGTGGTCTCCTTGGCCGGTGCGGACAAGGCCCGCTCCAGGCTGCTGATTATGGCATTTTCATCAGGCGGGTTCACGGTATTGCCCGGCGTGTCACGGACAAAGCGGGCCAGGCGCTCGGGCAGATTCAAGTTGTCGTCAACATCAAACAGAATTTCCACCGGGCCGCGATAGCCGGCGATGTTCTCACTCTTGTAGGCGTCCCTGGCGCGTTCCAGCGCGTCCCTGGCGCCGGCCAGCTCAACGGCGGCACGCAGATTGGCCTCGCTGGTCATATAGAACAGATTGTTGCAGATTTTCTGGTCGTCCCAGCCGTTGCGTTTCTGGGCGGCCCTGGTCTCCTGCAACAGTGTGTCAAATGTCTGGCATGCCGGTGACGAAATCACTTTCAGCGTGGTTGAGGGAGGCATAATGATCTCCTGAGCAAAATAATGGCCGCGCACACCCTGGGCGGCCCTGCTGCAATAACGCAGCGGGCGCCCTGGTGTGAAGCGGGCAGTCTGCCGGTGCAGCATCCCATGGTGAAATGGCATGTAGCATCGGTTTGCCCGGTAAATCTGTTATGCTCATTGGCCATGCATGTCTTTTCTTTGCCCCGCTTAATCTGCCGTCTCTGCCTGATCCTGCTGCTGGCGCCCTGCCTGTTGCTGGCCCGGCCGGCGTGGGCATTGACAGCGGTCACCCTGCAACTGAAGTGGACGCATACCTTCCAGTTTGCCGGTTACTATGCGGCACAAATACGTGGCTACTACCGCGAAGCTGGCCTGGATGTCACCCTGCGTGAGGCCCAGCCCGGCGATGATCCCTTGCGTGCCGTACTGTCTGGCCGTGCCGAATTTGGCGTCGGCACCAGCAGCCTGCTGCTGGCCCGTCACCGGGGTGCGCCGGTAGTGGTGCTGGCGGTGATTTTTCAGCACTCACCCTTGGTATTGCTGAGCAAATCCGGCGGGCCTTCCGCTGGCATTCACGACTTGCTGGACAAGCGGGTGATGCTGGAGCCGCAATCCGACGAGCTGCTGGCCTACTTGCAGCAAGAGGGCATTTCTTCACGGCGCATTACCTGGCTGGCACACTCTTACCGCCCCACGGCCTTGCTTGACCCCAACGTGGATGCGGTTTCTGCTTACTCGATCAATGAGCCGTATTATCTGGATCAGGCCGGGCTGCAGTATCAGACCTTCACCCCGCGTTCGGCCGGCATTGATTTTTATGGCGATAATCTGTTTACCCGCGAAGCCTTGCTGAACGATTCTCCCGAGATGGTACGGGCATTCCGGACGGCCAGCTTACGCGGCTGGCAGTACGCCATGGCCCATCCGGAAGAAATCATCCAGTGGCTGGTCAACACCTACCCTGGCCGCCACCCAGCTGATTTTCATCGCCACGAAGCCCGGCGCATGGCGCCGCTGCTGCGCACGGACCTGGTAGAAGTTGGCTATATGAACCCGGGGCGCTGGCGGCATATTGCCGACACTTACGCCGAGCTGGGCCTGCTGCCGAGCCAGTTTTCACTGAAAGGTTTTTTATATCAGACCAAACCTGCCATCGACTGGCTCTGGCTGGGCGGTGCGCTGGCCGTGACGGCCATGATTGGCGGCGTGGCCCTGTACATTCACCGCATCAACCGCCAGCTGACCCGCGCGCTGGCCACCAGTCAGGCCACCCTGAATGCCCTGTATGCCAGTGAGGCACGGTTGCGCGAACTGAATGCCCGTGACGCCCTCACCGGCCTGGCCAATCGTGAACGCCTGTTCGAGCAACTGGACGCCCTGCTGGGCGCGCCACAGGCGCAACTGGCGGTATTGTTTATTGATCTGGATGGCTTCAAGGCGATTAACGACCAATTTGGCCACGCTGCGGGCGACCAACTGCTGCGGGTGATGGCCGAGCGCATGCGCGCCAGCCTGCCCGCCCGGGCCTTGCTGGCGCGGCTGGGGGGCGATGAGTTTGTGGCCGTACTACCCGAGGCCGCGCACGCGACCGAACACGCCCAGCAGCTGCTGGCCGCGCTGGCCGCCCCACTGCCCACCTGTGAGTGCGCCCTGTCGGCCAGCATCGGCATGGCCTGTGCGCCAACCGACGGCCACGATGCGCAAACCCTGGTGCAACACGCCGATCTGGCCATGTATGCCGCCAAGCGCAATGGCCGCAATCAGTTGCAACGCTGGCCGGTGGCCGCCTTGGCCAGGGACTGAGCCGCACGCGCTGCCATTGCCGCGCCAGTCTGGCCGCCGTATGCTGTCAGCCTTGTTGCCTGACTGTGTTCCGCCCATGAAAAACATCGCCGATATCCGCAAAGACTACGCCAGCCAAACGCTGGACCCTGACGACTGCCTGGCCCACCCGGTGGCGCAATTCAGCCGCTGGCTGGATGACGCCATCGCCGCCGACGTGCCCGAACCCACCGCCATGCTGGTGTCCACTGTCTCGCCCGAAGGCCGCCCGGCCGCGCGCGTGGTGCTGCTCAAGGGCGTGGAAGACAATCAACTGGTGTTCTACACCAATTACCACAGCCGCAAGGGCCAGCACCTGGGCCATACGCCGTTTATTGCGCTGACTTTTTTCTGGCCCGAGCTGGAGCGGCAGGTGAATATCGAAGGCGTGGTCAATCGCGTGGCAGACGAAACCTCCGACGCCTATTTTGACAGCCGCCCGTACAAAAGCCGGGTGGGCGCCTGGGCATCCGAGCAAAGCCAGCCAATCAGCGGCAAAGAAGTGGTGATGGCGCGCTTTGCCCGCTTTGCCGCGCAATACCTCACCCATGTGCCGCGCCCGCCGCACTGGGGCGGCTTTGCCGTCACCCCCGAGCGCATGGAATTCTGGCAAGGCCGCCCCAGCCGGCTGCACGATCGTGTGCTGTATCTGCCCGATGGCCAGGGCGGCTGGCAAAAGCAAAGGCTGGCGCCGTAAATCCACCCACACAGAGCCGCGCGCCGCCGATCCACTCCAGCGGGGGCGGCGCTGTGCGACCCTGGCCGCTGGCAACGCACCCAGCCAGCCGCACGACGCGCCGGGTTAGTTCGACTGTTGATCCTCCTCCGGCAGCGTAAACGGATCCGCCTCTGGCACAGCCTGCCACCACGGCAAAGCCCCCAGCGCCGGCAACGCCGCCTCATCCAGAATCGCCGCCCCCAGCGCACGATAATGCTGCGCCTGCGCGGGGTCGATGTCTGGCAACACCGCGTCGAAGAGAAGCGTAAAATTCCAATGCGCGCGTGGATAATTCTTATTTAATAAATTTTTTAGGCGACTTAGAGCATGTTCTGAACCATCCCAACAACATCAGGAAGGTGCGGCAGCATCAACATGGCAAACGCCACGTAATGTAATCCAGCCAGCGTCTGCGGCAGCTTCTCGTAAGCTCTGGCCAAACGCCGGAAGCG
>NZ_QJKI01000002.1:0-195926 GCF_003201855.1 Rivihabitans pingtungensis
CCCCACTCCTTCCCATCCCGAACAGGACAGTGAAACCACTTCGCGCCGATGATAGTGCGGATTACCCGTGTGAAAGTAGGTCAACGCCAGGCTCCCATTCAAACCCCCTGTAGCAACGCTACAGGGGGTTTTGTATTTTTAGCTCGGCTCACGCAATTGCTGCGTTTTGTGAGCCGCGCTTCGCGCGGGTTTATCCCAATCACGTCTCTCTTTGCGTCGTTTAGCCCCCATGCATGGCAAACCCATGCTGATAGCACGGCTATCCAGATGAATTCAAAGCCCTTTTTGCCGGTGTGGCGGATTGTCTGGCACAATGTCCAGCTTGTCTTACCGCGCACTGCCCAGGCCTGCCCATGACTTTTTCGACCGATTCCGCCGCCCCGCCCTCGATTATTTCCCTGCCGCGTCAGCCGATGACCGGCGCGCGCACGGCGCCATTTTTGCCGATGAGCCGCGCTGAAATGAAGCAGCTGGGCTGGGACACCTGCGACATCATTCTGGTGACCGGCGACGGCTATATCGACCATCCCAGCTTTGGCATGGCGCTGATTGGCCGCCTGCTGGAGGCGCAAGGCTTTCGGGTGGGCATCATCAGCCAGCCCGACTGGAAAAGCGCCGAGCCGTTTCGCGCGCTGGGTCGGCCCCGGCTGTTTTTTGGCGTCACCGCCGGCAATATGGATTCGATGATCAATCGCTACACCGCAGACCGCAAACCGCGCTCTGACGACGCCTACACCCCGCATGGCGAGGCCGGCAAGCGGCCGGATCGGGCGGTGGTGGTGTATGCGCAGCGCTGCCGCGAGGCGTTTCCGGGTGTAGACATCATGATTGGCGGCATTGAGGGTAGCTTGCGGCGGATTGCCCAGTACGACTACTGGAGCGACAAAGTGCGCCAATCGGTGCTGGCCTACGCCAAGGCGGATTTGCTGCTGTTTGGCAACGCCGAGCGCGCCTTGCTGGAAGTGGCGCACCGCGCCGCGCACGGCGAGCGGCTGGCGCAGATGCGTGATATTCGCGGCACAGCGTTTTTGACCAGCCAGGGCTGGCGGCCAGACGACAGCTGGCAGGAAATTGACTCGACCACGGTGGATGCGCCAGGCCGGGTGGACCCGCATCCCGACCCTTACGCCATGGAGCCGGTCAACCCGGCGCCGGCCGACCCCAGCGCGCCGCAGCCGGTGCGATTGATTTCTGCCGCCGAGCGCGTGCGCCAGCGCAAGGCGCAGCGTGCCAAAACCGTGGTGCGTTTGCCGGCGTATGAAGCTGTGGCCTACGATCCAGTGCTGTATGCCCACGCCAGCCGCACCCTGCACCTGGAATCCAACCCGGGCAATGCCCGCGCGCTGGTGCAGGCGCATGGCGAGCGCGATGTGTGGATCAACCCGCCGCCGATTCCGCTGACCACGCCGGAGATGGACTACGTTTACGATCTGCACTACGCCCGCCAGCCGCACCCCAGCTATGGCAATGCCCGCTTTCCGGCCTGGGACATGATCCGTTTTTCGGTGAACATCATGCGCGGCTGCTTTGGCGGCTGTACCTTCTGCTCGATCACCGAGCACGAAGGCCGCATTATTCAAAGCCGTTCAGAAGAATCGATTTTGCAGGAAATCGAGCATATTCGCGACAAAACGCCGGGGTTTACTGGCCACATCACCGACCTGGGCGGGCCGACCGCCAATATGTACCGGCTGGCGTGCAAAGACCGCAATATTGAAGCCTCCTGTCGCCGTTTGTCCTGCGTGTATCCGGGCATTTGCGAAAACCTCAACACCGACCACAGCGATTTGATCCAGCTGTATCGCAAGGCGCGCGCTGTGCCGGGGGTGAAGCGCATCACCATTGGCTCGGGCGTGCGCTACGACCTGGCGGTGGAGTCGCCGGAATACATCCGCGAGCTGGCCACCCACCACGTCAGCGGCTATCTGAAAATCGCCCCGGAGCACACCGAAGACGGGCCTTTGTCCAAGATGATGAAGCCGGGCATTGGCAGTTACGAGCGCTTCAAGGCGCTGTTTGAGCGTTTCAGCCAGCAGGCCGGCAAGAAGCAGTATCTGATTCCCTACTTTATCGCCGCCCACCCCGGCACCAGCGACGAAGACATGCTCAACCTCGCGTTGTGGCTGAAGCACAACGGCTTCAAACCCGACCAGGTGCAGGCATTCACCCCCACGCCGATGGCCTTGGCCACCACCATGTGGCACACCGGGCGCAATCCGCTGAAAAAACTGGCGCGCAGCTCTGAAAAAGTGGAAGTGATCAAGGATGCCTACCGGCGCAAACTGCACAAGGCGTTTTTGCGCTATCACGACGCGGAAAACTGGCCCTTGCTGCGCGAAGCGCTGGTGAAGATGGGCCGCGCCGACCTGATTGGCCATGGCCCGCAGCAGCTGATTCCGCCAGAAAGCGGCGCCGCGCGCCCTGGCGCGGCCAAATCGGTCCGCGTGCCGCACGGCAAACCGCTGGGCAAACGCCCGACTGTTGCAGGAAAGCCGCAGTCACGGCCGTCAGCAACGCAGAAAAAAACCGGCCGCCGTTAAGCCGGTCAGGCGCGCACCAGCGCGCCAGCCGGCTTGGCTGAGCCGCGTTCAAAAACGCTTGGCCAGCCGGGCGCTGTGGATGATGGTGCTGGCGATTTCTTCGATGGATTTGTGCGTGGTGCTGATAAACGTCACCCCCTGCTGGCGCATCATCGCCTCGGCTTCTTTTACCTCAAAGCGGCAATTGTCCAGCGAGGCGTAAGTGCTGTTCGGCCGGCGTTCCGAGCGGATTTGCACCAGGCGATCCGGGGTAATGGTCAGGCCAAACAATTTGTGACGATGCGGCAGCAGCAATTTGGGCAGAATCGGTTTGCCAAAATCTTCCGGCGTCAGCGGATAATTGGCGGCACGAATGCCGTATTGCAGCGCCAGATACAGGCAGGTCGGGGTTTTGCCCGAGCGCGACACCCCCACCAGAATGACATCGGCTTCAGCCAGATCACTCGGTTTCACGCCGTCGTCATGATTGAGCGAGAAATTCACCGCGTCGATTCGATGATGATAGGTTTTCTCGTTGGTGATGCCGTGGGATTTGCCCGCTGCCCGTGATGCGTGCTGGCCGAGTTCTTGTTCCAGCGTGCTGATGAACGAATCAAACAGATCAATCACCAGCGCGCAATCGTCCACCTCAATGGCCTTGCGCACGCCAGGGTCGATAATGGACAAGAATACCAGCGGGCGGTGATGGTCACTCTGCGCGCGCTCGGCAATGCGCCGGCTGACCTCGCCGGCCTTGTCTGGCGTGTCGATGAACGGAATGGTTTCCCGCTTGAATTCCGCCGTCTCGAACTGGGTCAGCAGCGTGTGGCCCAAGGATTCGGCGGTGATGCCGGTGCGGTCGGAAACAAAGAAGGCTGAGCGGCGATGTGGCATGTGAACTCCGGCTAAATGAGCATTGCGCTTGATTATACCCGTGGGAACATGCACTTTCGCAGGGCAAATCCGGCTTTTGTGCAGTGCATTAAGGTTACGCAAAGTTTACGCTTTCGGATAGAATCCGGTTTTCGATAGCCCCCATCTAGCACAGGAAGTTCGTTACATGGCAGAGAATTACGTTGTCTGGTTCGACAAGCTGCGCATGACCGACGTGGAAACCGTCGGCGGCAAAAATGCGTCGCTGGGCGAAATGATTAGCCAGCTCGCCAGCTCCGGCGTGCGCGTGCCTGGCGGTTTCGCCACCACCGCGCAGGCTTACCGCGATTTTCTCGCTCACAACGGCCTGGCCGACCGCATCAACGCGATGCTCGCCAAGCTTGACGTGGACGATGTCGTCGAGCTCGCTCGCGTTGGCAAGGAAATCCGCCAACTGATCGTGGATACGCCGTTCCCGGCGCAGCTGGAAGCAGAAATCCGCACCGCTTACGACCAGATGGTCGCCGACTCCGGCGCTGCCATCTCGGTGGCCGTGCGTTCTTCCGCCACCGCAGAAGACTTGCCGGACGCCTCGTTCGCCGGTCAGCAAGAAACCTTCCTGAACATTCTCGGCTTCGAGAACGTGATGGCGGCCATCAAGCATGTGTTCGCCTCGCTGTACAACGACCGCGCCATTTCCTACCGCGTGCACAAGGGCTTTGCCCACGATGTGGTGGCCCTGTCCGCCGGCATCCAGCGCATGGTGCGCTCCGACTGTGGCGCCGCCGGTGTGATGTTCACCATCGACACCGAATCCGGCTTTAACGACGTGGTGTTCGTCACCGCCTCGTACGGCCTGGGCGAAACCGTGGTGCAAGGCGCCGTGAACCCGGATGAATTCTATGTGCACAAGCCGACCCTCAAGGCTGAGCGCCCGGCCATCCTGCGCAAGAACCTCGGCTCCAAGCTGATCAAGATGGAATTCACCGACACCCGCGAAGCCGGCCGTTCGGTGAAAACCCTGGATGTCGCCCCGGAACTGCGCACCCAGTTCTCCATCAACGACGCTGATGTCGAAGAACTCGCCCGCTTTGCCCTGATCATCGAAAAACACTACGACCGTCCGATGGACATCGAGTGGGGCAAGGACGGCGTGGATGGCAAGCTGTACATCCTGCAAGCTCGCCCGGAAACCGTGAAGTCGCAAGAATCCCGCGTGGACACCCTGCGCCGCTACCGCCTGAAGAACAAGAGCGCCGTGCTGGTGGAAGGCCGCGCCATTGGTCAGAAAGTGGGCCAGGGCGTGGTGCGCCTGATCAAGGACGCCTCCGAAATGGATCGCGTCAAGCCGGGCGATGTGCTGGTCACCGACATGACCGACCCCGATTGGGAGCCGGTGATGAAGCGCGCCGCCGCCATCGTCACCAACCGTGGCGGCCGCACCTGCCACGCTGCCATCATCGCCCGCGAACTGGGCATCCCGGCTGTGGTCGGCTGCGGCAACGCCACCGACGTGCTGAAGGATGGCATGCAAGTCACCGTGTCGTGCTCGGAAGGCGACACCGGCAACATCTATGACGGCCTGCTGGAAGTCGAAATCATCGACCTGGCGCTGGATCAAATGCCGGATTCCCCGGTCAAGATCATGATGAACGTCGGCAACCCGGAGCTGGCCTTCGACTTCTGCCAACTGCCCAACGAAGGCGTGGGCCTGGCGCGCATGGAGTTCGTCATCAACCGTCAGATCGGCATCCACCCGAAAGCCCTGCTGGAGCTGGACAGCCTGTCGCCGGAACTGCAAGCCGACATCCGCAGCCGCATCGCCGGCTACGCCAGCCCGGTGGACTTCTACGTGGACAAGATCGCCGAAGGCGTGGCCACCCTGGCTGCGGCGTTCTACCCGAAAAAGGTCATCGTGCGCATGTCCGACTTCAAGTCGAACGAGTACGCCAACCTGGTCGGCGGTTCGCTGTACGAGCCGCATGAAGAAAACCCGATGATCGGCTTCCGTGGCGCCGCCCGCTACATCGCCCCGGAATTCCGCGACTGCTTCGAGCTCGAATGCCGCGCCATCCGCAAGGTGCGCGACGTGATGGGCCTGACCAATGTCGAAGTGATGATCCCGTTCGTGCGCACCCTCAAGGAAGCCGAATCGGTGGTGCAGATCCTCAAGGACTTCGGCCTGGAGCGTGGCAAGAACGGCCTGCGCCTGATCATGATGTGCGAACTGCCGACCAACGCCGTGCTGGCCGAACAGTTCCTGGAGCACTTCGATGGTTTCTCCATCGGCTCCAACGACATGACCCAGCTGACCCTGGGCGTGGACCGCGACTCCGGCGGCCCGATTGCCCCGACCTTCGACGAGCGCGACCCGGCGGTGAAAGCCATGCTGCACATGGCCATCGACGCCTGCCGCCGCCTGAACAAGTATGTCGGCATCTGCGGCCAAGGCCCGTCCGATCACCCGGACTTCGCCAAGTGGCTGGTGGAAGAGGGCATCGAGACCATCTCGCTGAACCCGGACACCGTGGTGGAAACCTGGTTGTACCTGGCCAAGGAAGTGCAGAAGTAAGCACTTGCCGAGCGCAACAAAAAACCCCCAGCGATGGGGGTTTTTTGCGTATGGCCGCGCACTTTTTGCTATGGTGGCGGTCTGCTGGCCAGCGCACGCGCCTGGCCACGTCGCCAACTTGACCCAGTGCGCGACAAGCCTCAGCCTTCAGGCCGGGGAAGGATAGCACGGACGGCGCAGCCGTCCTTTGGGATATGATTGAGCCATGCAACGACTTCAAGCCTTCAAATATGAACTGATGCCAGACGGCCAGCAGGCGCGGCAAATGCGCCGCTTTGCTGGCTTGTGCCGGTTCGTCTTCAACAAAGCGCTGGCGTTGCAGAAAGCGCGCTACGAGCAGGGCGAGAAGAAGCTCGGCTACGCCGGGCTGTGCAAGCTGCTCACCGAGTGGCGCAACGGCACGGAAACCCCATGGCTGGCCGATGCGCCGGTTCATCCGCAGCAACAGAAGCTCAAAGACCTGGAACGGGCCTACAGCAACTTCTTCGCCAAGCGGGCCGACTTCCCTCGCTTCAAGAAGAAGGGTCGGCACGACAGCTTCCGCTACCCCGACCCAAAACAGATCAAGCTCGATCAGGCCAACAGCCGCATCTTCCTGCCCAAGCTCGGCTGGCTGCGCTACCGCAACAGCCGGGATGTATTGGGCGCGGTGAAGAACATCACCGTGAGCCAGTCTTGCGGCAAGTGGTTCGTGAGCATCCAGACCGAACGCGAGATTGAGCAGCCCACCCCGCAGGGGGGCGTAGTCGGCATCGACATGGGCATTGCCCGGTTCGCCACGCTATCGGACGGCACGTTCTACGCACCGCTCAACAGCTTCAAGCGGCGTGAAGCCGCCTTGCGCAAAGCGCAGCAGGCGCTGAGTCGCAAAACCAAATTCAGCAACAACTGGAAGAAGGCCAAAGTCCGCGTCCAGCGCATCCATTCCCGCATCGGCAATGCCCGCCGCGACTTCCTGCACAAGACCTCAACCACGATCAGCCAAAACCACGCGATGGTGTGCATCGAGGACTTGCAGGTGCGGAATATGTCCAAATCGGCGGCAGGAACAACCGAAAGTCCGGGCAGAAAGGTTCGGGCCAAGTCCGGCCTGAACAAAGCCATCCTCGACCAAGGCTGGGCCGAGTTCCGCCGCCAACTGGACTACAAGCTGGCGTGGAGCGGCGGACATCTCATCGCCGTGCCGCCGCAGAACACGAGCCGCACCTGTCCGAGTTGCGGCCATGTGTCAAAAAACAATCGACAGACACAAGCCAAGTTTGAATGCGTCGAATGCGGCTTTGAAGAAAACGCCGATGTCGTCGGCGCGATCAATATACTAAGGGCGGGACACGCCCGGTTAGCCTGTGAAGTGAGCGGTGCAGTCATGCCGCCAGCAGCAGGAACCCACCGAAGCGACTCAGGGGTGGCGCAATGCCGCGCCTGAGCGCCGTAGGGATCTCCGGCCTTCAGGCCGGGGAGGATGTCAACCCTGTTGACCGATTTGCCATGACGCCCACCCCTCTTCGCCTGGCCGCCCGTGACGCGCTGGCGCTGACCGAACTGCCCGCCAAACTCAGCGCCGTCGCCGCGCTGGATCTTGCCACGCCCTGCGGCGCTGAGCTTGCCCTCACCCCGCCCGCGCCGCTGCCCGGCCGCCCGGCCCGCCCGGAGCTGATCCCGCCCAGCCAACTGGCCCAGCGCGGCTTGGGCACGCGGGAAGGCCGCGCCGCGCTGATCCACGCGCTGGCGCATATCGAACTCAACGCCATTGACCTGGCGCTGGACATCGTCTGGCGCTTTGCCGGCTTGCCCGAGGCGTTTTACCGCGACTGGCTGGGCGTGGCGCAGGAAGAAGCCGAGCATTTTCAGCTGCTGAACGCCCACCTGAACACCCTGGGCCACCAGTACGGGGATTTTCCCGCCCACAACGGCCTGTGGGACATGGCCGAGCGCACCGCCGACGACCTGCTGGCGCGGCTGGCGCTGGTGCCGCGCACGCTGGAAGCGCGCGGGCTGGATGTCTCGCCCGGCATTCAGGCCAAGCTGCGCCAGGTGGGCGACCTGGACGCGGTGGCGATTCTGGATGTGATTCTGCGCGATGAAATCGGCCATGTGGCGCTGGGCGTGCGCTGGTTTGCCGAGTTTTGCGCCGCGCGCGGCCTGGAGCCTGTGGCCCATGCCGAAGCGCTGCGCCTGGCCTACCGCGCGCCGCGCCCGCGTGGGCCGTTCAACCTGGCTGCCCGCCGCCAGGCTGGCTTTGCCGACGCCGAACTGGCGGCGCTGGACGCGCGGTGAACCCCACTTTCGCCGCCTCGCCAACGCTGCGCCTGAGCGCCGACGGCGAGGTGCAACTGGCCGGCAGCTGGACGTTTGCCGGCCTGCGCGACCACGCCGGGCTGCGTGCCGCCGTGCGCGCGCAGTCGCCCCAGGCGCGCTGGGACGTCAGCCATGCCGAGCTGGACGCGGTGGGCGCGCTGTGGCTGTGGCAGGACTGGCAAGGCCAGCTGCCCGCCGCGCTGCGCGCCACCGAGGCCCAGCGCACGCTGTGGCGCGACCTGGTCGCCGCCCAAGCGCCTGCGCCGACGCCCATCCGCCGCGATGCGCTGGCGCCGCTGCGCGCCGTGGGGCGCGGCGCATTGGCCTTGCTGACGCAGGCGCAACTGGTGTGCATGCTGTGGGGGCGGCTGCTGCTGGCCAGCCTGCACCTGCTGCGTCATCCGTCGGCGCTGCCGGCGCGCGAGCTGTCGGCCAATATTTACCACGCCGGGGTGTCTGCGCTGGGCATCACCGCGCTGGTCGGCCTCTTGATTGGCGTGGTGCTGTCTTATTTATCCTCGCAGCAGCTGGCGCGCTACGGCGCCAATGTGCTGATTGTCGATTTGCTCGGCATCAGCATTCTGCGCGAGCTGGGTCCGCTGCTGGCGGCGATTTTGGTGGCCGGGCGCTCGGGCTCGGCGATGACCGCGCAACTGGGCACGATGAAGCTGAATCAAGAGCTCGACGCGCTGGCCGCCATGGGTTTATCCGCCACCTTGCGCCTGGCCTGGCCAAAAACCGTTGCCCTGCTGCTGGTGCTGCCCTTGCTGGCGGTGTGGACCAGCGCGCTGGCGCTGGTCGGCGGCATGCTGGCGGCGCATTGGGAGCTGGGCTTGTCGTTTGGCCAGTTTCTCGATCGTTTTCCGCGCGTGGTCAAGCTGGTGCATTTGTGGATTGGCCTGGGCAAATCGGCGGCGTTTGGCTTGCTGATTGGCCTGATTGGCTGCCACTTTGGCTTGACCGCGCCGCCATCCAGCGAAGGCCTGGGCCGCGCCACCACCCGCGCCGTGGTGGCGGCCATCACCCTGGTGATTGTCGCCGACGCGCTGTTTGCCGTGCTGTTTTCCATCACCCTGAGGCCACGGCCATGAGCGCGCCGGCCGTGCGGCTGCGCGGGGTGAGCACCCGTTTTGGCGAACGGGTGATTCACCATCAGCTTGATCTGGACGTGCAGCAAGGCGAAGTGCTGGCATTGGTTGGCGCCTCTGGCTGCGGCAAAACCACCTTGCTGCGCCATATGATCGGCCTCACCCAGCCAGCTGCCGGCGTGGTGGAGGTGCTGGGCGTGCGGGTGAGCCCTGAGCAGTTTCTCGCCCAGCGCGGCCTGCGCCAGCGCTGTGGCGTGCTGTTTCAGAGCGGCGCGCTGTTTTCGGCGCTGAGCGTGCTGGAGAACGTCGCCCTGCCCTTGTTGGAGCGTGGCGGCCTTGGCCGCGCCGACGCCGCCCACATTGCCCGCTGCAAGCTGGCGCAGGTGGGCCTGGCGGCGGAGGATGGCGACAAACTGCCGGCGCAATTGTCCGGCGGCATGATCAAGCGCGCCGCGCTGGCCCGCGCCCTGGCGCTGGACCCGGAATTATTATTTTTGGATGAACCCACCGCCGGGCTGGACCCGCTTGGCGCACAGGCCTTTGTGGCGCTGATTGCCGAGCTGCGCGCGCTGCACGGGCTGACCGCAGTGATGGTCACCCACGAGCTGGAGCGCGTGGCGCCGCTCTTGGACCGCGTGGCGGTGCTGGCTGACCGCCGCGTGGTGGCCATCGGCCCGCTGGCGGCCGTGCGCCGCGCCGATCACCCTTTTATTCAGGCGTATTTCGCCGCGCATGACCCGCAAGGGGAGAACCATGGAAAGTAAGGCCTTTGCCCTGTGGACCGGCCTGTTTGTCATCGCCCTGCTGGCCGCGCTGGCGGCGGTGGTGATCTGGATGAGCGGCGTGCGCCAGGGCGAGCGGGTGGAATACACCCTGCTCTCGCGCCAGTCGGTCAGCGGCTTGAACCGCGAAGCGGCGGTGCAGTATCGCGGCATCCCGGTGGGCAAGGTGGTCGAGCTGGGCATCGACCCGGCCGATCCCAAGCAAGTGCGGGTGCGCGTGGCGGTGGACAGCACGGTGCGGCTCAGCGCCCAGGCGTGGGCGCGGCTGGGCACACAAGGGCTGACCGGGCTGACCTTTGTCGAGCTGCACGACGACGGCGGCCCGCCCTGGCGCGACCCGGCCGGCGCGCCGCTGCCGATGCGGCCATCGCTGTGGCAAGACACCACCAGCAAGCTGCCGGCGGCATTGGGCGAGGCGCGCCAGCTGGGTGAGCGCTTGAATCTCTTGCTGGACGACGCCAACCGCCGCGAGCTGGCCAGCCTGCTGGCCAATCTGAACCGCTTTTCGGCGCAGCTGCCGGCGCTGGGCGAGCAATCCACCGCCACTCTGGCCAGCGCCCGCCAACTGGCCGACGAATTGCGCCAGCTGTCGCAAGGCCTGCGCGCCGTGCTGGCCCAGGCCGGCCCCGCCGTCGGCCAGGCCAGCGCCCGCCTGAACCAGGACACCTTGCCCCGGCTGGATCAACTGGCCAGCCAGGCCGAGCACACCGCCCAGGCGCTGGATGGCTTGATCGACAGCCACACTCGTCGCCCGCAACAATTATTGCTGGGCGCGCCGATGGATCCCCCCGGCCCCGGAGAGGCCGGCTTTGCCGGAGCCGCACGATGAAGCCCGTGATTGTCCGTCTGTTGCCCTGCCTGGCCGCGCTGGCGCTGGCCGCCTGCGCCAGCGCCCCGCTGGCGGAAACCCGCTACCGCCTGCCCGAGCCCGCCCCGCTGAGCGCCGCCCAGCCGGCCATGCCGGCGCTGGCGGTCACCGTCGAGCAAGCCGCCTGGCTGAACGGCCTGGCCATGCACTACCAACTGGACGCCCTGCGCCCGCAACTGGCGCGCTATCGCGACAGCCTGTGGGCCGACCGCCCGGCCGCGCTGCTGGCCGCCCGTCTGCGCCAACGCCTGTCCGCCATCCCGGTGGCCGCCAGCGCACCCTGGTCGCTGCGCCTGTATCTGGACCGCTTCGAACAGGTTTACCAGCCCGATCTGCACAGCCAGGGCGAAGCGCGCTGGCAGGCGGAGCTGCGTGACAGTCACGGCGCCTTGCGCGCCCGCCACACCTTCAGCGCCAGCGCCCCGGCCAGCCAGGCGCATGCCGAAGCCGGCGCGCGCGCGCTGGGCGCCGCCAGCGACGCGCTGATTGAAGACACCTTGCGCTGGGCGCGCGAGGGGATGGGGCGGTGAGCGTCGCCACGGCCTGGTGAGCCTCATGCGGTGGAGATCGAACTATGAAAACGGTCAAGGCGCGGGTGCGCGATGATGAACCAGTGACTGAGCTGGGGCTGGCCCAGGCGGTCGCGCGTGGCCGGCGGCGGCAGGATGAGTTGCGCGCCGCCAGCATTCGTTACCTGCCCGAGCGTCAGGCGGTGTGGCTGGGGTTTGCCGACCAGAGCGCGATTGTGTTGCCTGTGGCGAATTATCCTGAATTGGCGCAACTGAGCGTGGCGGAGCTCAATGCGCTGACCTTGGAGTTTGGCGGCAGCGCCTTGTGCCTTGAGGCGCGTGATTTGCATCTGTCCATCACTGGGCTGGCGGCCGCCAGCCATTCGCTGATGGAAATGGCCGCCAGCTTGCTGGCGGCGCGTCCCTGAAAAACCGCCCGCTGACGCCCTTTGCCCTGCTCCGTCTGTCTTATTGGCGAGAAATGTGCCAGAATTCAGGCCATTGGATATTGAGCAGGTTGCATCATGTTAGACCGGGACGGTTACCGCCCCAACGTCGGAATCATCCTCTGCAACGCCCGCAATGAAGTGTTCTGGGGTAAGCGGGTGCGCGAGCACTCGTGGCAGTTTCCGCAAGGGGGCATCAAGCCGGGCGAAAGCCCGGAGGCGGCCATGTACCGCGAACTCATGGAAGAAGTCGGCCTGTCGCCGCACCACGTCAAGATTCTGGGGCGCACCCGCGACTGGCTGCGCTACGACGTGCCCACGCACTGGATTCGCCGTGAGTGGCGCGGCAGCTATCGCGGCCAGAAGCAAATCTGGTTTTTGTTGCGGCTGACCGGCCGTGACAACGACGTGTGCCTGCGCGCCACCAATCACCCCGAGTTCGACGCCTGGCGCTGGAATACCTATTGGGCGCCGGTGGACGCGGTGATTGAATTCAAGCGCGACGTCTACGAGCGCGCGCTGGGCGAGCTGGCCAAGTTTTTGAAAGGGCTGGACCCACGCCAGGGTTTGGCTCCGCCGTCCCTGCCCGAGGCCCCGCCCGCTGCGGCGCGCCGCTGACGCCCCATCCGCATCCCGCCTGTCGGCGGGATATTTGTTTTTTGCCGCCGCCCAGACGCGGCGGCGCAGTCTTCACTGAATGCCACCGATGAGCAAATCCTACGACGAATCTTCCGTGCGCGTGCTCAAGGGCCTGGAGCCGGTCAAGGAACGGCCGGGCATGTACACCCGCACCACCGACCCCACCCACATCTGCCAGGAAGTCATCGACAACGCCGCCGACGAAGCGCTGGGCGGCTTTGCCCGCAAAATCGCCGTCACCCTGCACCTGGACGGCTCGCTGAGCGTGGAGGACGACGGCCGGGGGATTCCGGTTGGCCTGCACCCGGACGAAGGCGTGCCAGTGGTCGAGCTGGTGTTCACCCGCCTGCACGCTGGCGGCAAGTTCAATAAAAAAGACGGCGGCGCGTATGCGTTTTCTGGCGGCCTGCACGGCGTGGGCGTGTCGGTGACCAATGCGCTGTCCACCCGGCTGGAAGTGGAAGTCAAACGCGAAAGCGCGGTCTGGCAGCTGGCGTTCTCTGGCGGCGAGGTGATCGAGCCCCTGCGCAAGCTGGGCGATTGCCCGCCGCGCACCAGCGGCACCCGCGTGCGCGTGTGGCCGGACGCGCGCTATTTTGAAAGCCCGCGTTATTCCATCGCCGAGCTGGAGCGCCTGTTGCGCGCCAAGGCGGTGCTGCTGCCCGGCGTGGCGGTGACCCTCACCCTGGAAAAAGCCGACGGCCAGCACGAGGTGCGCAGCTGGCGCTACCCGGACGGCCTGAAAAGCTACCTGGTTGAACTGTATGGCGACGACGAACCTGTCGCCCCGGCTTTTGCCGGCGAGAATTACATTGGCGCCGAGCACGAGCAATTCTCCCCCGGCGAAGGCGCCGCCTGGGCGCTGGCCTGGTTTGAGCACAACGGCGGCGGCGAAAGCTATGTCAACCTGATCCCCACCGCCAGCGGCGGCACCCACGAAGCCGGCCTGCGCACCGGGGTGTTCGAGGCAGTGAAAAGCTTTGTCGATCACCACAATCTGCTGCCGCGCGGCGTCAAACTGCAAGCCGAAGACGTGTGGGGCCGGGTGCGCTTTGTGCTGTCGGCGCGGGTGCTCGATCCACAGTTTCAGGGCCAGACCAAAGAAAAACTTAACAACCGCGACGCGCTGAAACTGGTGGCCAGCCTGGTGCGCGACCCGCTGGAAATCTGGCTGAACGCCCATGTGGACCACGCGCGCAAAATCGCCGAACTGGCCATCCGCCAGGCGCAAAGCCGGCTGAAGTCGGTGAAAAAAGTCGAAAAGAAAAAAGGCTCCGGCGTGGCGGTGCTGCCCGGCAAGCTTACCGACTGCGAAAGCGAAGACATCCAGCGCAACGAGCTGTTTCTGGTGGAAGGCGATTCGGCCGGCGGTTCGGCCAAACTGGCCCGCGACAAGGAATACCAGGCCATCCTGCCGCTGCGCGGCAAGGTGCTCAACAGCTGGGAAACCGACCGCGACCAATTGTTCTCGAATGCCGAAATCCACGACATCGCCGTCGCCATCGGCGTAGACCCGCACGGCGCCGACGACAGCCCGGATCTGTCTGGCCTGCGCTACGGCAAAATCGCCATCCTGTCGGACGCCGACGTGGACGGCTCGCACATCCAGGTGCTGCTGCTGACGCTGTTCTATCGCCATTTTCCGGCGCTGATCCGCGCCGGCCACATCTACGTGGCCAAGCCGCCGCTGTACCGCGTGGACGTGCCCGGCCAGGGCAAAACCCGCCCGCCGCGCAAGTTTTACGCGCTGGACGACGCCGAGCTGGACAGCATGCTGGAGCGACTGCGCAGCGAACATGTGCGCGAAGGCAGCTGGAGCATCGGCCGCTTCAAGGGCCTGGGCGAAATGAACCCCGAGCAACTGAAAGACACCACCATGCACCCCGACACCCGCCGGCTCAGCCGCGTGGTGCTGCCGCCGGTTGGCACGGCCGACGCCACCTTCACCATGCTGATGGGCAAAGGCGAAGCCGCCAGCCGCCGGGCGTGGATGGAAGAAAAAGGCAATCTGGTGGAGGCGGATGTGTAGGCGCAGCCTGCCGCCCCAAACGCCCAAAATCAAAGCCCCCGTCAGCATTCACTGACGGGGGCTTTTTGCGCGCAGATTTTTACCGCTAATCAGCGCTGCGATCCTGGCCAGGCGAATAGACAGCACAAGCAGTACGGCAAGCTCAGACCACAACGCCAGGGGGAGCGCCGCGCTTACCCCCGCAGCGCCTCCAGCACCGCCTCCACCCCATCCACCAGCGCGGTGATCGCCGTTTCCGGCGTGTCCGGGCACACCAGCATCATGTTGTGGAACGGGGTGATCAGCACGCCCTGATTGAGCAGGCTCAGGTGAATCAAGCGCTCCAGCGCGTGGTCCATGGCTGCTTCCGCCTCGGCGCCGGTGCGCGGCGGGGTGGGGCAAAACTGGAATTCGCAGCGCGCGCCGATTTGGGTGACGCACCAGGGCAGGCGATGGCGGGCAAACAGCGCGCGCAGGGCGTCGGCCAGGCGGGCGGCGCGGGGCGTGGTGAGGGCGTAGGCGTCGCGGGTCATCACCTGCTCAAGATTGGCGCGCATGGCGGCCAGGGTGAACAGATTGGCGCTGAGCGTGGTGCCCATGCCGCTGTGGCCATCCGGCTTGCTGGCCAGCAGCGCCTCGGCGCGGGCGGCCACCTCGGCGCTCATGCCATACACCGCCGCCGGCAGCCCGCCGGCAATCGGTTTGCCCAGCACCAGCATGTCTGGCTCCAGGCCGATCTGGCCGCTGTAGCCGGCGTAGCCCGTGCTGATGGTGTGGGTTTCGTCGATCACCAACAGTGCGCCATGCTGGCGGGTGAGCTGGCGCACGCCCGCCAAAAAGCCCTCGTCCGGCAGCACCATGCCGATATTGGTCAGCGCCGGCTCGGTGAGCACGCAGGCCACGTCGCCGGGCGCCAGCGCCGCGTGCAGCGCCGCCAGGTCGTTAAACGGCACGACGCGGGTGTATTGCCCCAAATCCGCCACCTGGCCCACCAGCCCGCTGCGGGCAACGGTGCGGCCGTCGGCGTCTTGTCGCACCAGGGTGTCGTCCACCGTGCCGTGATAACAGCCATCAAACACCACCACCACCGGCCGGCCGCTCAAACCGCGCGCCCAGCGCAGCACAAAGCGGTTGGCGTCGGTGGCCGTGGTGGCGATTTGCCACACCGGCAGGCCAAAGCGCTCGGCCAGATGCGCGCCCACCCAGTTGGCGTCGGCGCCGGGCAGCATGCAGCTGTAGCCGCGCGCGGCGCGCTCGGCAATGGCGGCGGCCACTGGCGCGGGCGAGTGGCCAAACATCGCGCCAGTGTCGCCCAGACAAAAATCGGTGTAGACGTGGCCATCCACATCCACGCACTGCGCGCCCTGGGCGTGGTCGATATACAGCGGAAACGGCGTGCCCCAGTCGCGCATCCAGTGCATAGGCACGCCAGACAGCAAATGCCCGCTGCCGGCGGCCAGCGCCGCCGAGCGCGGGCGCTGGGCGATATAGTCGGCGCGCTCGCGCTCGGTCAGCGCGGCCACGCGCGCGGGGGAAAACACCTGCGGCATGCTTGGGGCTCCTGTGGGTGGGGCTGACCGACGCTAAGAGCGGCTCATAACCCCCTGGCGTTGTTGTGTGACCTTGCCTGTCTGCACACGCTTGGCCAGGACTGCTTCGCTGGGTTTGGTGGGCGACGCTTAGCCCGCCAACGGCGCGCCATCCCGAAACACCAGCACGGTGTCTTTCGGGTGCGCTGTCCAGGTTTCATTATCCGTCAGCGGTTGTGTGGCAATCACCGCCACCCGGTCGCTGGGGGTGGTGACTTCAGCAAAATCGATGCTCACGTCGTTGTCCACCAGGTGCGCCACGCTAAACGGCGCTTGTCGCACCAGGTAGTGCAGGTGGGTGCTGCAATGGGTGAACAGCACGTCGCCATTGCTGAGCATGAAGTTGAACACACCATGGGCGCGGATGCTGGCGGCCAGTTCGCGCACGGCGGCGGTCAGCTCGGCCAGCGGCGGCGGTTCGGCAAAGCGCTGGCGCAGGGTTTCCAGCAGGTGGCAAAACGCGGCTTCAGAGTCGGTGTCGCCCACCGGCCGGTAATACTGGCCGCGCGCCGGGGCAAAGTGCTCCAGATTGCCGTTGTGGGCAAAAATCCAGTTGCGCCCCCACAGCTCGCGGTGAAACGGGTGGGTGTTTTCCAGCGCCACCCGGCCCTGGGTGGCCTTGCGGATGTGGGCGATGACGTTTTTGGATTTGATCGGGTAGCGGCGGATCAAATCCGACACTGGCGAGTGCGCGCTGGCCTGGTCGTCCAGAAACAGCCGGCAGCCCACGCCTTCAAAGAAGGCGATGCCAAAGCCGTCGGCGTGCTGGTCGGTCAGCCCGCCGCGCCGGTGAAAGCCTTCAAAAGAAAACAGGATGTCCGTCGGGGTGTTGCAGTTCATGCCCAGCAGCTGGCACATGGTGTGACCTCATGGATGCGCCGCCGGCCGTGCTCGGCCATTGGCTTGCTTTTTGCCCAAATGGCTTTATCTTACGCCTTATTGCCTTCAGGAAAAAACCAAGCCATGACCACCATCACCGTGGCGCGCAAGGGGCGGGAAGTGGCGATTGCCGCCGACAGTCAGTCCACATTTGGCGACACCCGGCTGACCTCCACTTACGATGCCCGCTATAACAAGATTTTTCAGCTGGACGACAGCTTTATCGGCATTTCCGGCAGCGCCGCGCACGACCTGGTGTTTCAGTCGGCGCTGAGCAAGCTGAAAAACCGTGATTTTTCCAGCCGTGCGGCGGTGTTCGACACTTTTCGCAAGCTGCACCCCAAGCTGAAAGAAGATTTTTTTCTCAAGCCGGACGAAGAAGAAAACGACCCTTACGAATCCAGCCAGATGACGGTGCTGATCGCCAACCCCAGCGGGATTTTTGCCGTGTATTCGATGCGCGAGGTGTACGAATACACCCGCTTCTGGGCGATTGGCTCGGGGCGCGATTACGCGCTGGGGGCGATGTACGCCGCCTGGAACACACTGGACACCGCCGCCGCCGTGGCCCAGCTGGGGGTGGAGGCCGGTTGCGAGTTTGACATCAACACCGCCGCCCCGCTGACTTTGTATTCCACCACGCTGCGCGACTAAGCGCCGCTCACCACACCCTCTTGGCGCTGTTGCACGGCCTTGCCGTACGGTTTGCACTGTCTGCGGTCGTACGCCTAACCAAGACCGCTTCGCTGAGTGTTGTGAGCCACGCTCAGGCGCGGCAAGGTTTTTTGATATTTGGAGTTTCCATGCACGATGTGTTGCAACGTTTCCTGTTCAATGAAGCCCCGGTGCGCGGGGCGCTGATCCGCCTGGATCAAGCCTGGCAGGAAATCCTGTCTCACCACGCCTACCCGCCGCGCCTGCGCGACCTGCTGGGCGAGCTGCTGGCGGCCGGCGCGCTGCTGGCGGCCAATCTGAAGTTTGACGGCACGCTGGTGATGCAGATGCAGGGCAGCGCCGCGCTGAAATTGGCGGTGGTGGAAATCAACGCCGACCACACCCTGCGCGCCACCGCCCGCTGGGACGGCGAACTGGACGACGACGCCAGCGTGGCTGCGCTGCTGGGCCAGGGCCAGTTTGTGATTACCCTGGACCCGCGCAACGGCAGCCAGCCGTATCAGGGCATTGTCGCGCTGGAGGGCGACAACGTCGCCGCCATGCTGGAGCACTATATGCTGCGCTCGGAACAGCTGGACACCCGGCTGCTGCTGGCCTGCAACGGCGACAGCGCCGCCGGCATGCTGCTGCAACGCCTGCCGGAAGGCCACGGCGACAGCGACGGCTGGCCGCGCGTGCAAGCGCTGGCGGAAACCGTCAGCGCCGAAGAGCTGCTCACCTTGCCGGCGGACACCCTGCTGTATCGTTTGTTCCACCAGGAATCGGTGCAATGCTTCGAGCCGGCCAGCCTGAACTTTGCCTGCACCTGCAGCCGCGAGCGGGTGGCCGGCATGTTGCAGATGATGGGCGCGGAAGAAGTCGCCAGCGTGATTCAAGAGCAAGGCAGCGTGGAAGTGCAGTGTGATTTTTGCAACCAGCGCTATGTGTTCGACGAAGGCGACGCAGAAGGTTTGTTTACTGATGCGCCGCCCAATGGGCCGGCGCCGTCGCTGCATTAAGAAGAGCGGCTCACAAAACCCTCCTGGCGTTGTTGCACGACCTTGCCGTACTACCCGTACTGTCTGCGGTCGCGCGCCTAGCCAGGATCGCTTCGCTGAGTTTTGTCAGCCGCTCTACGCGCGGCGACAAATCCCTCCTGGCCTTGTGGCACAGTCTTGCGTGCCCGGCCAGAATCGTAGCGTTGAGCGTGGTGAGCCGCGCCAAGCCATGTGCGCCGCACCCAGCGCTGCGCGGGCAGGGCGCTGACGCTGGCCCTGCGCGCTGTGTGGCGCCGGGCTACGTCCACCACGCCCAGGCAAAGCCCAGCAACATCGCCAGCGCGCAGCCAATCTTGGCCAGCATGCCCAGCGCCAGCCCCACCAGCGTGGCCATGCCCACCTGGCCGGCACGCCACGCGTCGCGTCGCGCCAGCCATTCCCCCGCCACCGCGCCCAGCAAAGGCCCCAGCAGCAAGCCGGGCAAGCCAAACCACAGCCCCACCACGCCGCCAATCAGCGACCCCCACAGCGCCTGCTTGCTGGCGCCATAGGCGCGCGCGCCCAGCCAGCCGGCCAGCGCATCCATCGCCATGCCCAAGGCCGCCAGCCCGGCCAGCCAGCCCAGCGTGGTGCCGGACATATGCTGATAGCCATCCGCCCACGCCGCCAGCCACAGGCCGGCAAACAACAGCGGCAGGCCGGGCAGGGCGGGGAGGATGGTGCCGGCCAGGCCGATGAGCACTAAAATGGCTGCAAGAAAAAACCAAGCGATTGTTGTGTCCATTGTGTTCTTTCGGGATTTGCCTCAAATTCACCATATCCCTGTGGACTCCCATCGTGCCGCATCAGTTCTCGAGTGGGTATAGCCTGCCATGTTGCTCATCGCGCGGAGTGTCGCTCACAAAACATAGCGCAGCGGTTCTGGCCGGGCGCATTACCGCAGACGGTACGGGTAGTGCGGCAAGGTCGTGTACATCGCCAGGGAGTTTTGTTAACCGCCCTTAACCCAGTTCTTACGGAGAGAAGATGTCACTTCCCACCTTCGCCAGCGCATGCTCCGATAGCCAGTACAACCACATGGTGCAAGGGCGTGATGGCATTTTTTTGTTCAATCAGAACGACATATATATTGGCCAGTCACTTTCTTACTATGGGGAGTTCTCTCATCTGGAAATGCGCATGCTGCGCCAATTGTGCGGCGAGGGCGATGTGGTGATGGAGGTGGGCGCCAATATCGGCAGTCACACTGTCGGCCTGGCCAGGCACGTGGGCCCAAGCGGGCGGCTGCTGGCTTTTGAACCTCAGCGACTGGTGTTTCAAACCTTGTGCGCCAATGTGGCGCTCAATAGCCTGACTCAGGTGGACTGTTATTGGGCAGGCGTCGGCGCGCAAACGGGTTATCTCACCGTGCCTGAGCTTGATCCGGAGCAAGAAGACAACTTCGGCGGCGTATCCTTGCTGGATGGTATGGAAGGCCGCCATGTGCCCTGCATGACGCTGGATGATTTTTCCGGCGCACCGCATGTTGAGCTGATCAAGATCGACGTGGAGGGCATGGAACTGGATGTGCTGGCGGGTGGGCAACACTTGCTCAATAAATTTAGCCCGCACCTTTATGTCGAAAACGACCGGCCAGAGATGGCGCAAGCCTTGATGCGCTGGCTACATCAGCACGGCTACCGGATGTTCTGGCACTTTCCGCCGCTATTCAACCCCGACAATCACTTTGGCCGCGCTGATAATATGTTTGGCTCTTTGGTGTCGGCCAATATGGTGTGTGTGCATCACAGCCGCCCCTTGCCCGCCGCTGTGGCGGGGCTTGAGCCGGCAACGGATTTTACCTGGCACCCGATTCTGGGTCGGTTGCCTTGACAGCCCTGGCTGTCGCCCATGCTAGAATCCCCGCTGCATTCCACGGCCGGCGTTGCCGGCCTGATCTTCTGGGAAAGAACCACTGATGATTCAGATTGTCCTCAATGGCGAGGCCAAAACCCTGCCGGCGGCGATGACGTGCGCTGGCTTGATTGCCCATTTGTCGCTGACCGGCAAGCGCGTGGCGATTGAGCGCAACGGCGATATCGTGCCGAAAAGCCGCCACGACCAAGAATGGCTGGCCGATGGCGATCGGCTGGAGTTGGTGGTGGCGGTGGGTGGCGGCTAAGTGTCGCGCCAAGCCCGCTGCCTAGTAGCCAGTCTCCATGATCTGAACCGACGGGCCGGCGCGTAGACCGCAGTACGCTGTAGGCACGCCTGGATTCCCGCCTGCGCGGGAATGACTCGGTGTCGCGGCGAGGGGTTCGTCGTAGCGCATGAACCCTCGTGCTTCAAGGTGACTGGCTATAGCCGCCGCCCGACTTTATCTGCCTGAATTCTGTGTGCTGAACTGCATTACAAAGGACGCTCCATGCAAGATCCGCTTATCATCGCCGGCCGCGAATATGGTTCGCGCCTGTTGGTTGGCACCGGCAAATACCGTGACTTTGCCCAAACCGCCGAAGCGCTGGACGCTTCTGGCGCCGAAATCGTCACCGTGGCGATTCGCCGGGTGAACCTGGGTCAAAACCCGGACGAGCCCAACCTGCTCGACGCGCTGCCCAAGGGCCGCTACACCCTGCTGCCCAACACCGCCGGCTGCTACACCGCCGACGACGCCGTGCGCACCCTGCGCCTGGCGCGTGAGCTGTTGGACGACCATCGCCTGGTCAAGCTGGAAGTGCTGGGCGACCCGACTTCGCTGTTTCCGCACGTCACCGAAACGCTGAAAGCCGCCGAAACGCTGGTGAAAGAAGGCTTTGACGTGATGGTGTACACCTCGGACGACCCCATCGTCGCCCGCCAGCTGGAAGACATCGGCTGCTGCGCCATCATGCCGCTGGCCAGCCTGATCGGCTCGGGCATGGGCATTCTCAACCCGTGGAACCTGCAACTGATTCTGGAGCAAAGCAAGGTGCCGGTGCTGGTGGATGCCGGTGTGGGCACTGCCAGCGATGCCGCCATCGCCATGGAGCTGGGCTGCCAGGGCGTGTTGATGAACACCGCCATTGCCGGCGCGCAAGACCCGATTCGCATGGCCCACGCCATGCGCCTGGGCGTGCAAGCCGGCCGCGAGGCCTATCTGGCCGGGCGCATGCCGAAAAAGCTCTACCACGGCAGCCCCAGCTCGCCGAGCGCCGGGCTGATTACCTCCTGCAAATAAGCTTCGCGGCGATGCGGGCGGCTTGGCTTGCCCGCGCTGTTCGCTGCGTTTTACTGGCCATTCGCGCGCCCGCTCATGCCGTCACCGTCGCCAAGGCGATCATGGCCAGCGTGCGCTGGCCGTGGGGCGCAGTGCGGGTAAGCTCGGCGGACACGATGCGCGCCCGCCTATCCTTTCTGTCACTGTCGCCTTACCGCGACAGCCCTTGTTGTCGCCCCCTTCAGCGCATCCATCTGTTTTACAAAGCCGGCTTGCTGGTTTACACTCTTTGGCTCAGTGTTGTATTTTTTAATTTAGATAAATCTTAAGGATTGGTGATTTTTCATGCCCAGCATTCGCGTGAAAGAGAATGAGCCGTTCGAAGTGGCCATGCGCCGTTTCAAGCGCTCTGTTGAGAAAACTGGCCTGCTGACCGAGCTGCGCGCCCGCGAGTTCTACGAGAAGCCGACCGCCGAGCGCAAGCGCAAGCTCGCCGCTGCCGTCAAGCGCCACTACAAGCGCCTGCGCAGCCAGACCCTGCCGCCGAAGCTGTACTGATCTCGACAGATCGTTCGACTGCTCAGTCGCGACTGCACGAAACCGCGAGCGCAAGCTTCGCGGTTTCTCTATTTCTGGCCTGGCGTTTGCACGGCCTTGCTTTTGCCCGTTTAGCGTCACCAACCAAACTTAGAGCCGCTAACAAAACCCCCTGGCGTTGTTGTGTGACCTTGCCGTACTGCTTGCACTGTCTGCACACGCCTAGCCAGGGCCGCTGCGCTGGGTTTTGTGAGCGACTCTCAGCGTCACGCGCCTGACGAGATGCCCGACCGCAGACTGCACACACAGTCGGGCAAGCACGCCAGGCAGGTTTTGTTAGCGACTCTTTGGCCGCCCGCCCGGCCCTGACATTCTGGAGCATCTCATGAGCCTGAAAGCCCGCATCAACGATGATATGAAAGCCGCCATGAAGGCGCGCGAGGCCGAGCGTCTGGCCACCATCCGCCTGCTGCTGGCGGCCATGAAGCAAAAAGAAGTGGACGAGCGCATCGAGCTGGACGACGCCGCCATCATTGCCGTGGTGGACAAAATGCTCAAGCAGCGCCGGGATTCGGTGACGCAATACGAAGCCGCCAACCGCCAGGATCTGGCCGATCGCGAGCGCTTTGAAATGACCGTGCTGGCCGACTACCTGCCGCAGCCGCTGACTGACGCCGAAATCGACGCGCTGATCGAAGCCGCCGTGGCCAGCACCGGCGCGGCCGGCCTGCCGGACATGGGCAAGGTGATGGGCGCAGTCAAAAGCCAGATGGCCGGCCGCGCCGACATGGCGGCGGTGTCTGCCCGCATCAAGGCGCGGCTGACGCGCTGACGCCAGCCAGGGCGGCGCGATGATTCCGCAGGATTTCATTGACCAATTACTGACCCGCGTTGACATTGTTGACGTGGTGGAGCGCTACGTTCCGCTGAAAAAGGCCGGCCAGAACTACATGGCCTGCTGCCCGTTCCACAAAGAAAAAAGCCCGTCGTTCTCGGTAAGCCCCAGCAAGCAGTTTTACCACTGCTTTGGCTGCGGCGCACACGGCAACGCCATCCGCTTTGTGATGGAGCACGCCGGGCTGGGCTTTATCGACGCGGTGAACGAGCTGGCCGCGTCAGTGGGCATGTCCGTGCCGCAGGCGCCGGCCTCGCCGCAGCAGCAACAGGCGGCGCGCCAGCGACCCAGCCTGCTGGAGTGCATGGGCCAGGCGGCGCGCTTTTACAAGCAGTCGCTCAAGCGCTCGCCCGAGGCGATTGCCTACCTGAAAAAACGCGGGCTGACCGGCGAAATCGCCGCGCGCTTTGCCCTGGGCTATGCGCCGGACGGCTGGACGCCGCTGCAACAGGCGTTTGACGACTATCTGGACGACAATCTGGTGGAGTGCGGCCTGGTGCTGCGCCACGACGATGGCCGCCGTTACGACCGCTTTCGTCATCGCATCATATTTCCGATCCGCTCCAGCCGTGGCGACATCATTGGCTTTGGCGGGCGGGTGCTGGATCAGGGCGAGCCAAAATACCTGAACTCGCCGGAAACCCCGCTGTTTGAAAAGGGCCGCGAGCTGTACGGCCTGTACGAAGCGCGCCAGGGCATCCGCGACGCTGGCCGCGTGCTGGTGGTGGAAGGTTATATGGACGTGGTGGCGCTGGCGCAATACGGCATTGACTACGCCGTGGCCGCGCTGGGCACCGCCACCACGCCCACCCATGTGCAAAAACTTCTGCGCCAGGCTGACCATGTGTTCTATTGTTTTGATGGGGACGCCGCGGGTCAGCGCGCTGCGTGGCGCGCGCTGGAAAACAGCCTGGAAGCGCTGGTGGATGGCAAGGCGCTGCACTTTTTGTTTTTGCCCAGCGAGCACGACCCGGACAGCTATGTGCGCGAGTTTGGCCGCGACGCATTTGAACAAGCCTTAACCCGCGACAGCCTGCCGCTGTCCGCCTACCTGGTAAACGAGCTGACCCGGCGGGTGGATATGCAATCGCAGGAAGGTCGCGCCGAGCTGGTGAAGCTGGCCACGCCCTTGCTGGCCAAAGTGGGCGCCCCGACCCTGGGCGTGATGTTGCGCCGGCGGGTGGCTGAGCTCGCGCAGATCGACCTGAACGAGCTGGACCGCCTGACCGGGCGCACGCCGCGCTTTGGCAAAAAAACCCATCCGCGCGGCGGCGCGCGCGGCCCCCGGCATGATCCCTCGCTGGTGCGCCGGCTGATTCGCTGGCTGGCGCTCAACCCGGCGCTGGCCGCGCAGGTGCAGCTGGACATCGATCCAGCCGAATGCGGGCCGGAACTGCAAGCGCTGCTGGCGCTGGCGCTGTTGATTCAGTCCGAAGCCACGCCGCCCAGCCCGGCGCAGCTGGAAGAACGCCTGCGCGACACCGAACTGGGCGAACGCTTGCGCCCCCTGCTGGTCCAAGCCTGGCAGGACGGCGACCTGGCCGACGCCTTGCCGCAAGAGGTCAGCGACGCTTCACGACGGCTGGCGGACAATATCCGTCACGCCCAACTGGAGCGGCTGACCGAAAAAGAACGTCATCAGGGCCTGACGGATGAAGAAAAACGTCGCCTGCTTGAACTGCTCAGGATGTCAGCCGGCCCAAGTCGGTCTTGATTTGTGTTATAATTTTCTGATTTTTCAGCTCGATTTTTCCAGGACGCAATAATGGCGGCAACTCCCGAAAACGATAAGGATGTTGAAATCAAAGCGCAAACGCTCGCGGACAACGCCGACGAGCGCCGCAAGCGGCTAAAACAACTGATCGTACTGGGCAAGGAACGCGGCTACCTGACCTACGCCGAGATCAACGACCACCTGCCCGAAGACGTGCTCGACGCCGAGCAGATCGAAAGCATCATCGGCATGATCACCGATATGGGCATTCAGGTCTGCGACGAAGCCCCCGATGCCGAACAGCTGCTGATGTCCGACGCCACCCCGGCGGTGGCGGACGAAGACGCCGTGGAAGAAGCAGAAGCCGCGCTTTCCACCGTGGATTCCGAATTCGGCCGCACCACTGACCCGGTGCGCATGTATATGCGTGAAATGGGGACGGTGGAGCTTCTGACCCGTGAAGGCGAAATCGAAATCGCCAAGCGCATCGAAGACGGCCTCAAGCACATGATTCAGGCGATTTCCGCCTGCCCCGGCACCGTGGCCGAAGTGCTGGCGCTGATCGACCGCATCGAAGCGGGCGAGATGCGCGTGGACGAACTCATCGACGGCTTCATCGACCCGGATGCCCCGGAAGAAGAAGCTGCCGAATTCGCCGAGCCCAGCGACGAAGAACTGCTCGCCGATGAAGAAGACGACGAGGAAGAAGACGAAGACGGCGAAGCCGCCGCTGCGGTCAACAACGCCAATCTGGAAGAACTCAAGGCGCAAACCCTTGAGCACTTTGGCGTGGTCAAAGCCCTGTACGTCAAGATGCTCAAAGCGCTGGAAAAGAGCGGCAGCCAGAGCAAGGCCTATCTTGAGCAGCAAGAAGCCATCACCGCCGAATTCATGAAGGTGCGCTTCTCGGTCAAGCAAGTGGAAGCCCTGTGCGAAAGCCTGCGCAGCAGCGTGGATGAAATCCGCCGCTTCGAACGCGAAATCATGGACATCTGCGAGCAGAAGGCCAAGATGCCGCACGCCCGCTTCATCGAAACCTTCCCCGGCAGCGAAAACGATCCGGCCTGGGTGGAGCGCGAAATCGCCGTGGGCAAGCCCTACAGCAATGCACTCGAGCGCTTCAAGTACGCCATCATCGAAAAGCAGAGCAAGCTGGGCGAGTTGCAGCAAAAGGCGATGATTCCGATCAAAGAGCTCAAGGACATCAATAAACAGATGGCCCTGGGCGAATCCAAGGCGCGCATGGCCAAACGCGAGATGATCGAGGCCAACCTGCGTCTGGTGATCTCGATTGCCAAGAAGTACACCAACCGTGGCTTGCAGTTCCTCGACCTGATCCAGGAAGGCAATATCGGCCTGATGAAGGCGGTGGACAAGTTCGAATACCGCCGTGGCTACAAGTTCTCGACTTACGCCACCTGGTGGATTCGCCAGGCCATCACCCGCTCGATCGCCGACCAGGCGCGCACCATCCGCATTCCGGTGCACATGATCGAAACCATCAACAAGATGAACCGCATCAGCCGGCAAATCTTGCAGGAAACCGGCCTGGAGCCGGATCCGGCCGAGCTGGCGACGCGCATGGAAATGCCCGAGGAGAAGATCCGCAAGATCATGAAAATCTCCAAGGAGCCGATCTCCATGGAAACCCCGATTGGCGACGACGACGACAGCCATCTGGGCGACTTTATCGAAGACGCCGTCACCATGGCGCCGTCCGACGCCGCCATGTACGCCAGCCTGCGCGAGGCCACCAAGGAAGTGCTCGACACCCTGACCCCGCGCGAGGCCAAGGTGCTGCGCATGCGCTTTGGCATCGAAATGAACACCGACCACACCCTTGAGGAAGTCGGCAAGCAATTCGACGTCACCCGCGAGCGCATTCGCCAGATCGAAGCCAAGGCGCTGCGCAAGCTGCGCCACCCCACCCGTTCCGAACGCTTGAAGAGCTTCCTCGACAACGAACAGAACGGCGGCGGCGCCTGATTCCGGCGCTTCCTGTCACCCCCGATGCCGCTTGCGCCATCGGGGGTTTTGCTTTTGTGGCGGCCGCTGACCGCCGCCCCTCACCCGAGACCCCACTCCATGACCGCCGCCCCGCAACGCAGTCACTTTGCCCTGGCGCTGATGCTGGCCGCCCTGGCCACCCTCGGGCCGTTTTCCATCGACACCTTTTTGCCGGCCATGCCCACCATCGCCCGCGCGCTGGGCGCCTCGCCGGTGGCCATGCAACAGGCGCTGACCGTCTATCTGTTTTGCTACGGCCTGATGATGCTGTGGCACGGCGGGATTTCTGACGCGCTGGGGCGCAAGCCGGTGATTGTCGCCTCCACCCTGGTGTTTACCCTGGCCTCGCTGGGCTGCGCGCTGGCGCAAACCCTGCCGCAGCTCTTGCTGTTTCGCGCCCTGCAAGGCCTATCCGGCGGCGCCGGCTTGATTGTTGGCCGCGCGGTGATCCGCGACACCCTGGACGGCCCGGCCGCGCAAAAGCTGATGTCGCACGTCACCATGCTGTTTTCCCTGTCGCCGGCCATCGCCCCGGTGATTGGCGGCTGGCTGTTTGGCGCGTTTGGCTGGCACTCGATTTTTATCTTCATGGCGCTGATCGGCGCCGCGCTCACCCTGGCCGCCTGGCTGTTTCTGCACGAAAGCCACCCCAGCCACGCCCGCCAGCCGCTGCAAGCGCACGCCCTGCTGGCCAATTACCGCCTGGTGGCCGGCCAGCGCGAATTCCGCCTGCTCGCCGTGGCGGTGGCGTGCAATTTCAGCGGGTTTTTTCTGTACATCCCCTCCGCCCCGGTGTTCCTGATGCGCCATCTGGGGCTGAACGAACAGCAATTCATCTACCTGTTTGGCCCGGCGGTGTGCGGCATCATGCTGGGCGCGTTTCTCTCCGGCCGCCTGGCCGGCCGCCGCAGCCCGCGCGAAATCGTCTCGCTGGGCTACAGCCTGATGGCCATCGCCGCCGTCAGCAACCTGCTGTACAACCTGTGGCTGCCGCCCGCCCTGCCCTGGAGCGTGCTGCCGCTGGCCTGCTACACCGTTGGCATGTCGCTGGTCGCCCCCACCGTCACCCTCTTCCTGATGGACTGCTTCCCCAGTCTGCGCGGCGCCACCTCCTCACTGCAAGGCTTCACCCAGACACTGTTCTCCAGCCTGGTGGCCGGGGTGATCTCGCCCCTGCTGTGGGATTCCCCGCTTACCCTGGCGCTGGGCATGTGCGGGTTTCTGGCGTGCGGGTATGGGTTGCTGTGGCGGGTGCGGCGGGGGCGGGCGTGAACCTGTAGACAGGCAAAAAAACACCCCCGCTGTCGCGGGGGTGCAGGCCATGCGGAAGCGCCCGCTCCAACATGGGGGTAAGCCGGCCGACGGGGACGGCGGGCCGGCAACCCAAGGAGGCTGTTAGCCCTGGCTTTGCTGAACAAACTGCTCGCGCAGCGCGCGTTTGTTCAGCTTGCCCACGCTGGTGCGCGCCAGCGCATCGACAAAGCGGATGTGCTCGGGCACCGCCCAGCGCGAGATATGGCCTTGCTCGGCAAAGTCGCGCAGATGGGCGCGCAGCTCGTCGGCGCTGGCTTGCTGCTCGGGCTTGAGCACCACCAGCGCCAGCGGGCGTTCGCCCCATTTGGCGTCGGGGATGGCGATCACCGCGCATTCGCTGACCGCCGGGTGGCGGGTGAGCAGGGATTCCAGCTCCAGCGAGGAAATCCACTCGCCGCCGGTTTTGATCACGTCTTTCAGGCGGTCGGTGATTTGCAGCACGCCGCGCTCGTCCATCATGCCGATGTCGTTGGTGTGCAAATAGCCGCCGGCCCACAGCTCGTCCGAGGCGGCCGGGTTGTGCAGATAGCCCTGGGTGAGCCAGGGCGCGCGCGCCACCACTTCGCCGGTGCGGCTGCCGTTGTGCGGCAGGTCGGCCATGTTGTCATCGACAATGCGCAGGTCCACCAGCGGGATGGCCTGGCCGGTTTTGATGCGCAGCGGAATTTGCGCAGCGGCGTCCTGCGTCAGTTGCTCGCGGGTCAGGCGGGACAAGCTCATGATCGGGCAGGTTTCCGACATGCCGTAGCCGACAAACACATCCATGCCGCGCGCCAGCGCAGTGTGCGCCAGCCCTTCGGTGAGCGCCGAGCCGCCGATGACCATTTTCAGGCCGGTCAGATCAATCTCCTTGGCGCGCGGGTGGGTGAGCAGCATGTGCAAAATGGTGGGCACGCACTGCGAGAAGGTGACTTTTTCTTGTGCGATCAGGTTCAGCAGGCTCTCGGGCAGGTAGCGGCCGGGGTAAACCTGCTTGATGCCCAGCAGGGTGGCGATATACGGAATGCCCCAGGCGTGCACATGGAACATCGGCGTAATCGGCATGTACACGTCTTCGCGGTGCAGGCGGCCATGCTCAGGGTTGCTGGCCAGGCCCAGCGCGGCGGACAGGGTGTGCAGCACCAGTTGGCGATGGCTGAAAAACACCCCCTTGGGCAGGCCGGTGGTGCCGGTGGTGTAAAAGGTGGTGGCGCGGGTGTGCTCGTCAAAGTCGGGGAAATCAAACTGCGCCGGGCTGGCGGCCAACAGCGCTTCGTATTCGCCGGCCATGCCCAGCGCGGCGGCGTCCTGCGGCGCGCCGTCGTTGAGCAGGATGACGTGTTCCACCGATTCCAGCTGGGCGCGGATGTCGTTGAACACCGGCAGGAATTCGGCATTCACCAGCAGCACCTTGGGCCGGGCGTGGTTCATGGTGTAGATGATCTGGTCTTCCGACAGGCGCACATTCACATTGAACAGCACGCTGCCC
Organism: Rivihabitans pingtungensis; assembly: GCF_003201855.1. GTDB lineage: Bacteria > Pseudomonadota > Gammaproteobacteria > Burkholderiales > Aquaspirillaceae > Rivihabitans > Rivihabitans pingtungensis. The sequence goes on from NZ_QJKI01000002.1 coordinate 29,833, forward strand.
ATCATCGGCACGGCAAAATAGCTTTCCAGGTAGCGATGGCTGTCCCAGTCCATCACCGCCACGGTGTCGCCCATGCCCACGCCCAGCGTGGTCAGCGCCTGGGCCAGCCGCTGCACCCGCTGGTAAAAGTCGGCATAGGTGTAGCGAAAGCGGTCGGCGTAGACAATTTCTTGCTGGCTGGCCTGGGTGAGCGTGGTGTGCAGCAGCTGCTTGATCAGCAGCGGATAGCCATAGGCCTGGGCGGCGGCGTGGGCGGCGATGGTGAAGCTCATGTCAATCTCCTCTGGTGTTGTTGGCCGGCGGCGCGCCGCCGGTTTGTTTGTTGTGGGGGTGAATGGCGCTTAGAAAGTGTGGTTCATGCCAATCATCAACGACCGCGGATCCGCCCCCTTGCCGGCGCTCAGGCCCGAAGCGTTCAGGTTGCCGGTGGAGACAAAGTAATAACCCGCGTTGGCGGCGTTATACAGCCGGGCAAACTCGGCGTAGACCATGGTGCGCTTGGAGAGGTTATAGCTGGCAATCATGCTGATGAAGCGCGCGCCGGTGTCGTCGGTGTTGGCGGCGCCCGCCACCGAGCTATTCACCCGGCCAGCGCGGCCCACCGTCATGCCCACATACGCGGCGGGCGACAGCGATTGCCCCAGGTGCATGGCGTAGGCCATGCGCCGCACGCGGCCGCCTTCCGGGTAGCGGGTGGCCAGGTATTCCGCGCCCAGGCCCAGCAGCGTGCCCTGGTCAAAGCGCCAGGCGGTGACCAGCTTGGCGGCGTCGGTGCGCATGCCATCGTAGGCGGCGCCGCTGGTGTTGGTCAGGCTGCCGTTGCTGTCATTGGCGTGCAGATACACCAGATTGGCCACCAACTGGCCTTTTTTGTAGTCGGATTCGATTTGCCAGGCGCTGGGGCTGCCGCTGGCGCCACGGGTTTCGCCGGTGGCGTAGCTCAGGCTGCCCGTCCAGCCGTCCAGATTGGGGGTGTCGTAGCGCAGCACATTCACTGCGCGGCCGCCCATCAGCGCGGCGGTGCCGCGCTTGCTGTTGCCGGGCGTGGGGTTGTAGCCGCCAAAGGTGCCAAACACCGACAGAATCGACCCGGCCAGGCCGGCGTTGATGATGCGGCTCTCCATGCCGGCGATATGCGAAGTCCAGTACATATCGTAGCGCCCGGCAATCGCCCGGCCCCAGCTGCCCTTCAGGCCAACAAAAGAATTGCGGTTGGCAAAGCCGCCGCAGCTGCCCGCACAGTTGTCCGGGTTGATGTCCTGCTCGACCTGCCACACCGCTTTCAGGCCGTCGCCCAGGTCTTCTTCGCCCTTGAAGCCCAGATAGGACAAATTGCTGGTGACCCGCTGCATGGGCAGGATGTCCTGACCATTGCCGGCGCCGCGCGCGGCGACGTGCTCCAGCGAGAGGTTGATCTTGCCGTAAATGGTGGTGTCGGCCAGGGCGCCCAGGCTGGCGCACGCCAGCGCCAGCGCGCTCAGGCGCAGAGTGTGATGAAACATGTGTTTCTCCCTTGTAGTTGTTGTGCCGCACGTCTGTGCACGCGCTCCACACACCCGCCGGTCTGCGCCATTGGGCTGTCGCGTGGGGCGGCAGCCGGGGTGGCTGCCTGCGCTCGCGCGGCGGGCCGGCATTGCAAGAGCGGGGCCAAGCGGGTTAATGGGCTGATCTACAAGGGAAACTCAAAAAAATCAGTGTGTTTTGCCCGCAAAAGCGGGCGATTTGCGCCAGAAACTGTCCACTGAGTTGGAATCTTGGCCGAGGATGGCGCTAACTGATTGTTTTATATTGTGATAAATTGTCTCGTTTTGTAGACGGGTTTGTCTGGGATTCGAGACAATGGCTTGCGCTGGGGTTGGCCACCTGGCTTGCCATCAAAAAACACGCCCCCGACAGCGGCTGTCGGGGGCGTGTTGTGTGCAATGAGCGGCGCTTAGCTGCGCGCCGCCCACATGCCACGCAAGGCCGTCTCCACCTGTTCGGCAAAGCGCTGCGGCTGGCGCAGCGGGCTGCTTTCCATCTCCACCCGCAGGCTCAAACGGGTGCGGTTCAGTTGCGGCAAATCGCTGGCCAGGGTTTTGGCGATGCGTACATAGTCCACCTTGCTGTGGGCAATCCACTGCGGGCAGCCCAGCGTGGTCAGCAGACTGGCGGCCGCGCGCGAGGCCGGCCGGGCGCCGGGCAGGGTGATCACTGGCACGCCCATCCACAGCAGCTCGCACGCCGACAGGCCCACGCTCACCGGAAAGCTATCCAGCGCAATATCAATATCGTGGGCGCGCACCGCCAGCCGGCTGGGGTCGTGCGGCAACAGTTGCAGACGGTGGCCGCCAATGCCGCGCTCGGCAAACTGGGTGCTCAGCGCCACATGCAGCGGGCTGTCGCTGGCATCCAGGCCGGGCAGTTCCAGGCGCAGGCGTGAATCGGCCACCGCATGCAGAACCTGTGCCCACAGGGCAATCACTTCGCCATTCAGTTGCGCGGCCGGCAGGCAAGCGCCAAAGGTCACATGGCCGCGATGCAGCGCCGGTGCGCCGCGCACGGCGTAATCGCTGGATGGGCGCTGTTGCAGCACATGCCACAGTGGTTGGTGGCAATACTGGCCGTCGGCCAGCCGCCACAGCTGTTCGCGGTGCTGCGCCTCGACGCCGGCCGGGTGGGTGGCGGCGTCGGTCAGCCGCCAGTGCATGCGACTGAGCCCGCTGCCGTCGGCATGACCCAGCCAGCCCACTTGCAGCGGAGCGGCCTGACGGGCAAACACTGCCAGCCGATTGCCCGGCTGATGACCGTGCAAATCCACCAGAATGTCGATTTCGTCAGCGATGATCTGCGCCAGCAGGCTGTCGTCGTCCAGCCCGGCTACCTCGCGCCAGCCGGCGCAGGCGGCGCGCAGGCGCTCGGTGATGGCGTCGTGTTGCACGGCATCGTGATAGGCCCAGACTTCCAGCGAGCTGCTGGCCAACGCTTGCCACAGGGGCAACAGCACCTGGGCGTGCGGGTGGTCGCACAGGCCAGGGCCGATAAAGCCCACGCGCAAGGCGTCGTGTGCCTGGCGCGGTGTCGGCGCGGCGGGCTCGGGCCAGTGGGCTTCCAGTGTGGCGCCAGCGCTGAGGTGACGCTCGGCGGCAGCGGCGGCCGACAGCGCCGGTTGCAGCTGGCTCAGACGTAACAGTGCAGATTCTGCCGCCCAGTTGGCGGGCTCCAGGGTCAGCGCCTGCCGCCAGGCCTCGGCGGCTTCATCCAGCCGGCCCAGCCCCTGGCATGCCTCGCCCAGCGCCAGCCAGACTTCCACTTCGTCTCCCTGCTGGCGGCTGGCCTGACGCAGTTTGCGCCAGGCTTCGGTGTAACGCTGTGCGGCCAGCGCGGCCAGCCCCTGCGCCAATGCTTGGGGATCGTGGTCTGTCTCGGCCTCTGCTGGCATCGGTGTGGGCTCAAAGGCGGCGGCTGGCGTCATGGTTTCTGGCTGGTCGGGCATGGCTGCCGATACCTCAGCCCCCTGCTGCTCCGGTACTTCTGCGGTTTCTGTCGCTGTCGGCGCAAGCGGTTCTGCCGGGGTAGGCTCTTGCGCCGGCTCACGGATGTCTGCCGGTTCTGTGGTTTCTGTTGCCGTCGGCGCCAGCGGTTCTGTCGGGGTAGGCTCTTCCACTGGCTCACGGATGTCTGCCGGTTCTGCGGTTTCCGCTGCCGTCGGCGTTTCTTCCTGAGTCGGGGTGTCGGTCTGCGCTGCCGTATCGGTTGACGGAGTGGCTTCGCCTGGCGTGTCTGGTGCGGCGCCGGGCAAAAGCTCCAGTTGGCGGGCGATGGCGTCCACCGGTTCGCCGTCCAGGCCCAATTCGCGGCCTTGTGCCAGCACGGCGCGGGCCAGGTCGAACTGGCCGATGCGCATCAGCGCCTGTAGATAGCTGATCCAGAATTGACCATGCTGAGGGTAGGCTTGCAGCACGCCGCGCAGCAGTTCCAGCGCGGTGTCGTGCTGCTCCACTTGCAGGGCGAGAATGCCCAGGTTGTGCCAGGCGTCGGGGTGGTTGGCTTGTTCGGCCAGAATGGCGCGGTAACCTTGCTCGGCCTCGGCCAGTTCTCCCGCTTGGTGATGGGCGATGGCGGCCTGGAGTTGGGCGGCAAGATCGGGGGCGGTGGGCTCGGACATGACGGCAATCAATCAAGATGGCCCGCTGTGCGGGATGACGCGGGCGCTAGGTAAAACTCCTGATTATTGGTGGCGACAGGGGGCTTGTCCAGCGTTTGCAGCGGAGTTTTCGCCCGGCCTGGCGTCAGCCTTCGTGTCCGCCCAGCCCGTACTGCGCCAGTTTTTTATACAGGGTGGCGCGTGAGACGCCCAATTGGCGGGCGGCGTCCACCACCCGGCCTTGTTGCTCGACCAGCGCGGCCTGAATCATCTGCCGCTCGGTGGCGGCCACCGCGTCGGCCAGGGTGCGCGCAGGCGGCGCGGCCGGGGTGGGGTCGGGCAGAAAGGGGCGCAGCTCGGCGGCGCCCAGGGTGTCGCCGTCGGTCATCGCCACGGCTTGTTCCAGGGTGTTGCGCAATTGCCGCAGATTGCCCGGCCAGCGTTGTTCGCGCAGCAGCGCCAGCGCGGCGGCGTCGATGTCGCGCGGCAGCGAGCCGGTTTTTTCCGCCAGCCGGGCCAGGATGAATTCGCACAGGCTGGGCAGGTCGTCCAGCCGCTGGCGCAGCGGCGGCAGGGTGAGCGGCAGCACGTTCAGCCGATAGTACAAATCTGCCCGAAAACTGCCGTCGGCCACCCGGCGCGGCAGGTCGGCGCTGGTGGCGGCAATCACCCGCAAATCCACCGGACACACCCGATTGCTGCCCAGCGGCTCGACTTCTTTTTCTTGCAGCACGCGCAGCAGCTTGGCTTGCAGGTTCAGCGGCATATCGCCGATTTCATCCAGAAACAGCGTGCCGCCGTCGGCCAGCTGGATTTTGCCCAGACGGCCCTTGCGGTCGGCGCCGGTGTAGGCGCCGGCGGCGGCGCCAAATAATTCGGCTTCCAGCAGGCTATCGGGAATGGCGGCGACATTGATGGCGACAAACGGCTTGCCGGTGCGGGCGGATTCGGCGTGGATGGCGTGCGCCAGCAGCTCTTTGCCGGTGCCGGTTTCGCCCAGCAGCAGCACGGTGCTGTCCTGACGGGCGGCGCGCTTGAGCTGCTGCATGGCGCTGGAGTGGCCCACCATATCGGCCAGGGTGTATTTATTGCTGCGCGCCTGCAACAGCGCGCTTTGCGTGCATTCCAGCTGGCTTTGCAGGCGGGCGAATTTGGCCAGCAGCGGCTTGATGTGTTTGCTGCTTTCATACAACACAAAGCCCAGCGCGCCAATCACCTCGCCGTGCTCGTCCTTGAGCGGCACCCGCGAAATCACAAAGCTGCGCTCGCTGATTGTCCAGATGTCCAGCAGGATGGGGCGGCCGGTTTCGACCACTTCCGGCATTTGCGAATGCGGGGTGAGCTCCAGAATATGCCGGCCCAGCGCGTCTTCCGGGCGGGTCAGGCCCAGGGCTTCCAGATAGGGTTTGCTGATCCACACCACACGGGCGTGACGATCCACCGCCACCGCGCCGTCGCAGTGCTCGATCCATTCGGCCAATTGCTGGGAGATTTCTTTGCGCCAGAAGGTCAGGTGCGCCAGCACATGTTCGGGGTGGTTCATCAGGACGGCTCGCAAACAGATGTTTGCTCGGGATTGTAGCGCGACGGGGCGACGCAGGCGCGCTATTGCACGCGCGCGTCGCACCAGGATGGTGAGTCGCGCACAAAACTCAGCGCAGCGGTCCTGGCGAGGCGCACGACCGTAGACAGTACAAGAAGTACGGCAAGGTCGTGCAACAAGGCCAGGAGAGTTTTGTTTGCGACTCTTACCCGTCGGCCAGCTTACGGGTAAAGTGGAAGGACGAAATCACCATCCCCTTGCGGAAATACAGCCGGTGGGCGTCGGTGCGCCAGGTGCCAGAATCCAGCGCCAGCCACTCGGCGCCGCGCGAGCGGGCCAGCGTTTCGCACCAGTCCAGCAAGGCGCCGCCCACGCCCTGCGAGCGGGTGGCTTGATCGGTCACCAGATCGTCCACATACAGCCGCAGGTTTTCGTAGGTGTTTTCGTACAGGCGATACAAGGCCAGGCCCAGCACGCGCCCGTCGTGCACGGCCACCACCATGCGCGCGCCGCCGGCAAACACCCGTGCCATTTTGGCCGGGTAGTCTTCGGGCAGCATCGGCCGCAGCTGGCGGTGAACCTCGCCAGCTGCCGCCAGCAGCGCCGGCTCGATGATCTGTCCCGCTTCGTCAGTGACCGGGACTACGCGCAGCGCCACCATGACTCAGGCCTTGCTCGGGGCGATCACCACGGCTTCGCCTTCGATCACCACGGTGTCTTTGACTTTACACACGGTGGTCAGGGTGACGCGCTTTTTGGCCGGATCGAGCGCGGCCACGGTGGCGGTGGCGGTCACGGTGTCGCCAATGCGCACCGGGGCCTTGAACTTCAGCGTCTGGCCCAGGTAGATGGCGCCTTCGCCCGGCAGGCGGGTGCCCAACACGGCAGAAATGAAGCCAGCCGAGAGCATGCCGTGGGCGATGCGGCTCTTGAACATCGAGTTTTCGGCATACTCGGCGTTCAGATGCACCGGGTTGTTGTCGCCAGATACGGCAGAAAACAGCAGAATGTCCGCTTCCGTCACGGTTTTGGCGTATTCGGCGCTCTGACCAACGGAGAGATCTTCGAAGTAAACAGTAGGCACGACTGACTCCTCGGTTATGTTGCACTGCAACGTGGAACTTGCCATTCTGAGGTCAGCCGCGCAAAAATGCAATTTGCCTTGCACACTGCCCACTTGCCATCAGCGAGTTTGCAGAGTACATTCAAACAGTCGTTTAAAAATCGGCTGCGCGCGCGCATGCGTGCGTGCGGGCGCCCGTGCAGGGCATGTTTTTAGCCACTCACACTGACACATCTGCAGCTGGAGGAATATGAAAGTCCTAGTCGCCGTGAAACGCGTTGTGGATTACAACGTGAAAGTCCGCGTTAAAGCGGACGGGTCTGACGTTGATGTTGCCAACGTCAAGATGTCGATGAACCCGTTTGACGAAATCGCCGTCGAAGAAGCCGTTCGTCTGAAAGAAGCCGGCAAGGCCACCGAAATCGTCGCCGTCTCCATGGGCGTCAAGCAGTGCGAAGAAACCCTGCGCACCGCGCTGGCCATGGGCGCCGACCGCGCCATTCACGTCGAAACCGACGCTGAATTGCAGCCGCTGGCCGTGGCCAAGCTGCTCAAGCAAGTGGCCGTCAAAGAAGCCCCGCAACTGGTGATTCTGGGCAAGCAGGCCATTGATGACGACGCCAACCAAACCGGCCAGATGACCGCCGCGCTGCTGGGCTGGGCGCAAGGCACGTTTGCCTCCAAGGTTGAATTGGGCGATGGCTCGGTGAACGTCACCCGCGAAGTGGATGGCGGTCTGGAAACCGTCAAGCTCAGCCTGCCGGCCGTGCTGACCACCGACCTGCGCCTGAACGAGCCGCGCTACGTCAAGCTGCCCAACATCATGGCCGCCAAGAAAAAGCCGCTGGACAAAACCAGCCCGGCCGATCTGGGTGTGGACGTGACCCCGCGCCTGAAAACCCTGAAAGTCGCCGAGCCGGCCAAGCGCTCCGCCGGCGTCAAGGTGGCCAACGCAGCCGAGCTGGTGGCCAAACTGAAAAACGAAGCAAAGGTGCTGTAATACTATGGCTATCCTGGTTATCGCCGAACACGACAACAGCCAGATCAAGTCTGGCACTCTGAACACCGTCACCGCCGCGCAAAAGCTGGGCAGCGATGTCCACCTGCTGGTGGCTGGCGCTGGCTGCGCCGCCGCTGCGGACGCCGCCAAGCAGATTGCTGGCGTGAGCAAGGTGCTGCTGGCTGACGCCGCCGCCCTGGCCCACCCGCTGGCCGAGAACCTCACCCCGCTGGTGGTGGATCTGGCCAAGCAATACAGCCATGTGCTGGCCCCGGCCACCACCTTTGGCAAAAACCTGCTGCCGCGCGTGGCTGCCCTGCTGGACGTCGCCCAGATCAGCGAAATCACCGCTGTGGAAAGCGCCGACACCTTTGTGCGCCCGGTGTACGCCGGCAACGTGATGGCCACCGTGCAATCCAGCGACGCCATCAAGGTGATCACCGTTCGCACCACCGCCTTTGAAGCCGCCGCTGTCTCCGGTGGCGCCGCCGCCGTGGAAGCCGTCTCTGGCGCTGCCGACGCTGGCCTGTCCAGCTTTGTCAGCCAGGAACTCACCGTGTCTGACCGCCCGGAACTGGCTGCCGCCAAGATCGTGGTGTCTGGTGGCCGCGCACTGGGTTCGGCTGAGCAATTCAAGGCCGTGATCGAGCCGCTGGCCGACAAACTGGGCGCTGCCGTGGGCGCATCCCGCGCCGCTGTGGACGCCGGCTACGCGCCGAACGACTACCAAGTGGGCCAAACCGGCAAAGTGGTGGCGCCGCAGCTGTACGTGGCCGTGGGCATTTCTGGCGCCATCCAGCACCTGGCCGGCATGAAGGACTCCAAAGTCATCGTCGCCATCAACAAAGACGAAGAAGCCCCGATCTTCCAGGTGGCGGATTACGGCATTGTGGGCGACCTGTTCAGCGTGCTGCCGGAACTGATGACCGAATTGTCCAAGTAAGCAAGACGCGCGGATGGCCCTGGCCACACAGGGCCGGCGCCCAGACGCCGCCAGAAGCGTCGGTCGCCACGCCTGCCCGGACAACCCGGCGGGTGAATCCACACGGCTGTCACCAGAGTAGAGTCAGAGCGCCCGTCTGGCGGAGAGAACTCTGAGTGGTGGCCGTTTCTACATCGCAGAGGAGTAAGCATGACCTATCAAGTCCCGCTCAAGGACATCCGTTTTGTGCTGTCTGAACTGGCCGAGCTGCCGGCGGTGTGCACCCTGCCCGGCTACGAAGATTGCAATGTCGAACTGGTGGACGCCATTCTGGACGAAGCCGCCAAGTTTGCCGAAGGGGTGCTCGCCCCGATCAACCGCAACGGCGACAAGGGCAACACCTGGAAAGACTACCAGGTGACCACCGCCGAAGGCTTTGCCGACGCCTACCACCAGTTCCGCGACAGCGGCTGGGTGGGCCTGCGCGCCCCGCAAGACGTGGGCGGCCAGGGCCTGCCGGCGCTGGTGGCGATGGCCACCGAAGAAATGTGGTGTTCCGCCAATCTGTCGTTTTCGCTGGCCCCGCTGCTGACCCTGGGCGCCATCGAAGCCATCCATCACCACGCCAGCGAAGACCTGAAAGCCACCTACCTGCCGCGCATGGCCAGCGGCGAGTGGACCGGCACCATGAACCTGACCGAACCCAACGCCGGCTCTGATCTGGCGCAGGTGCGCACCAAGGCCGTGGACAATGGCGATGGCACGTATTCCATCACCGGCCAAAAGATTTTCATCACCTGGGGTGAGCACGACATGGCCGATAATATCGTCCATCTGGTGCTGGCCCGCCTGCCGGACGCCCCGGCGGGGGTGAAGGGCATTTCGCTGTTTATCGTGCCCAAATACCTGGTCAACGCCGACGGCACGCTGGGCGCGCGCAACGACGCCCGCTGCGTGTCCATCGAACACAAGCTGGGCATCCACGGCAGCCCCACCGCGGTGATGAGCTTTGGCGACCAAGGCGGCGCCATCGGTTATCTGGTGGGCGAGCTGAACAAGGGCCTGGGCTATATGTTCACCATGATGAACCACGCCCGCCTGGGCGTGGGCGTGGAAGGCATGGCCATCTCCGAGCGTGCCTACCAGCACGCCGTGGCCTACGCCCGCGACCGCGTGCAAAGCCGCGAACTGGGCAGCCCCAATCCGGCCAGCGCCGCCATCATCAAGCACCCGGACGTGCGCCGCATGCTGATGACCATGCGCGCCCAGATCGAAGCCCAACGCGCCCTGGCCTACTACACCGCCACCGCGCTGGACCGCGCCGCCACCCATCCCCACCCGGAAGAAAAAGCCCGCAACCAGGCGCTGGTGAACTTCCTCATCCCCATCGTCAAGGGCTGGAACACCGAGCAAGCCAACGAAATCACCTCGCTGGGCGTGCAAGTACACGGCGGCATGGGCTTTATCGAAGAAACCGGCGCCGCCCAGTACTACCGCGACGCCCGCATCACCGCCATTTATGAAGGCACCACCGGCATCCAGGCGCTGGACCTGATCGGCCGCAAACTGGCCTCGGAAAACGGCGCCACCGCCCGCGCCGTGCTGGCCGAAGTCAAAGCCGTGGCCGCCCGCCTGGCCGACGCCGGCCCCGAGCTGCAAGCCTTCCAGGCCGCGCTGAACATCGCCGTTGACCAGGCCAGCAGCTGCGTGGACTTTGTGCTCGCCCACTTTGCCAGCAACCCGCGCCTGCCGGCAGCCGGCTCGGTGCCCTTCCTCAAGCTGATGGGCATCGTGCTGGGCGGCTGGCAAATGGCCCGCGCCGCCCTCGCCGCCCAAGCCAAACTGGCCGAAGACGGCGCCGACGTGGACTTCCTCACCGCCAAACTGATCACCGCCCGTTTTTACGGCGAACACCTGCTGCCGCAAGTCAGTGGCCTGACCGTGGCGATTCTGCACGGTGGGGAATCGGTGCTGGCGCTGGATGAAGCGGCGTTTTGAGCTGAGGGCGCCAGGCAGTAAATTGTAGTCAGAAGTGAAAAACCCCGGACGGGTGGACTGTCCGGGGTTTTTTTGTGGGGGTGTTTTTTATGGGTAATATGTTTTTGCCTGGCTCGCCATTCGCTCATCCATACCAGTACATGGAGGAAACTTCTGGGAGTAATGTAGAGCGACGACCCGTATTGAAAACAACAAAGTCGTGATCTAGACTTTGACGCCCTCCTTTGGATCTGGTGTTATAGACCGGTTGATGGGCAAAGATAATCAAAGATTCAATTTCCTCAATGATTTGATTTTCGGGGGCTGGGTACGCATATTCGTTCTTGAGCTCATCCCATGCTAAAAAAGGCTTGCTAATCGCGGCTGCATAAATTTGTACTGGATCTGGTTCACGATTTATCCAGTCATGCTCTTTCAGTCTTTGGGTAATGGATCGAATTGTTTTGCCAATATAAAGAGGCACATTCTTTCCATACATGCCATGAGTGCCGCAGATCATATACAGCACAAGATTTGGGTCTGTCAGATTGCCAGCTTCCTCTGTAACGTATGGACCATACCAATGTACGTTAAAATATTTTGGTGTAAACATCAATTTTCCTTGTTTGGGGTATAAGTTTTTAGATATGGGCTCTGGTTTTACTGCTATGGGATGGTTAGAAACATGCTTTAGGTTACAGATTTAGGTCGGGCAAGGGCCGTGGTCTCTCGCGTATATGCGTACCCATCACCGCCAAGTTTACCCACCGCATCAAGAAGATCATGGCTGATGTCTGATTGAACGCGCACATCATCGGCAACGTAGATCCCAAGCACATCCAACAAAACAACGCTGCCGCCCGATGGCTCGGAAGACACCTGAATCACTTCTCGAAGCGCGCACTCATAGCGAACTTTTGATGCAGCCACTGCCGGCGCCGCAACAAATCGGCTTTCACAAGATTCGATCCCCGCCGCTGAGAACTCACTGATTTCGGGTGGAAAGGTTTCGCATGTGGCATTCATTTTTTTCAGCAATGCCGCACTCACGATATTGATCACACAGGATTTCGTGGCAAGAATGTTTGTGAGCGTGTCTTTGTTCTTGCCGCTTCTCGACGTGATTTGTGTGTACAGCAGGACGGGAGGATTGCAGCTGGCCACGGTAAAAAATGAGTAGGGAGCCAGGTTGGTAACACCCGTTGCGGAAACCGTGCTGATCCAGGCGATTGGCCGAGGGATGATGCCGCCGACAAGATGGCGATAGTTTTCTTGGGCGGTTAATTGGGTGGTGTTTAGATACATGGTGAGTTTTTGAGTGAAGTATTTGTGTTGACTAACGTGAAGTTGAGGTGCCTGGGCGGTTTTTCGCACAGGTCACCTCGAATGCATAGTTAGAGCAACCGGCTAAAGTTCTTTGCTTCACTTGGATGGGTATTTCTTTTTCCCCTTGATTTCATCGCCACACCAAGGACAATGCGAAATTTGCACCCCATCGTCTCGAAATAGATATCCATCAGCGGTGACAGGCATCATGTAGAACTGATTAAATCCCCTGTTAGTAAAATTGCTTACGAAAACAAATTTTTCTTCTGTGGCGTCTTTGATCTTTCCGCACTTACACGTTGGCTCTATCTCCCATTTGAAATTGCCACCAATGTGATCGTGATTTTGTTCAATGTGAATTTTGTCTCTCATAGATGCTCCTTTGTTGGAAAGGTATGGGTTCACCAAATGGATTATGGGCGGTCTCAAACACCAAGTGTAACAGCGTTAATGTTTAGCCGGGCAATCTCAAACACCTGCCGCACATCAAATTCAAACCGCTTCGCTTGCCTACAGCGCTGTTTGATGTCGCTCCACCGTTCTTGAATTGCGGGTGCATGCTTCCGGTATTCCCGCTGGGTTTTCTTGATCTTGTGTGCCTTGGGCGCGAGTTCGGAGAGCCATGTTTCCAGCTGGGTGTTGCACTCTAAGCCGGGCGCGGCGCATAGCTGAGCGTGTTCGTCCGGCAGGGTCGCCACGGCCAGCCAGGTTCCCGATGATTGCGCCGGCAGGCATAGCACGGTGCGTCCTTATGGGCGGTATGGTGGCCGGGGTGAGCCAGGTTTGCAGCACGCTGGCCAGCTTATCCGCGTCGGTGCTGGCGGGTGGGCAGCAGTAGTGAATGGGTAGCGCGCCCCAGTTTGCCCTGCGTTCATCGTCAGGCAGCTGCGGATAATCGGCATACTGTTTGCCGCAAACATCCAGATCAAGATGGATGATGAGCAAATCGTACAATTCCAGCGTGGGGTCGCTGTCTATTGGCCCGGTATGGCGTGCGCCAGCGGTATGACACCATTTCAGTACCCCGCCCCAGCCCGTGCCCAGTTGCGGATAGGTGGGTTCTGGCTGCAATTGCGTCAGCACAAATGGCTGGCCGGGCAAGATGGCGTTCAACGCCGCTGCAATCAACGGTTGGTCTGTCGGCCCTTCCGCCACCAGGGCAATGCGCAAAGGCTCAGACATTTGGCACCGCGCCCAGGTGGCCCATCATCCACAGGCGGGAGAGTGGGTAGTTGTGCAGCAACTGGCGCAAGGGCTCGGATAGCACGATGCGGCGCACCGAGGTGTGGCCTTGTTGGGTGCGGTCTACGGCAAACAGGCGCACTTCTGGGTCGTTTAAATCCAGCCCGTCCAGCACAGCGGGGTTATGGGCGGTAAACAGCAGCTGTTGATCTGGGTCGCGATGCTCCAGCCAGGCGGCCAGGTGACTGACCAGCCGGCTTAATAGCCGGGGGTTAAGCGCTTGGTCGAGGTTGTCGATGGCAAACACTTTTGGGCCGTATTCCGCCAGGCAGAGTGTGGCGCAGAACAGGATATACAGCGCGCCTTCGCTGGCGTCGTAGGCGGTCAGGGTGTTGCGGTTGGCGTTCATGAAGCGGTCGGTGAATTTCAGCATCCACTTGCCGCGCGGCACTTGGTTGGAGAGCAGGGTGCTGGCGTGCTGGCTGACTTCGACCTCATCCACCCAGTCGATCAGCGTCAGAATGTCATCCAGCATGGCTTCGCCGGGTGGGTTGTCTGCGTGCAGCGCCCGTTGCAGGTCGGCAAAGCCTTCGGCCAGGCGTCCGCCGTTCAGGCCAACGGGGGCGCGGGTTTGCGGGTCGGGGGCAATGCCGCGCAGCGCCGGGGTGTTGGGACAGTAAATGGCGTAGTCTTGCAGGGTTTGCATCAGTTGTGCTGCGGGGTTGTCCTCGGCCAGCTCCACCCGTTTCAGCGCCGCCAGCCCGGCTTTGGGGTTCAGCGATTTGGCTTGGCTGCGCACGCCGGCAGAGACAATATCGCGCTCGCCATCGTTCAGGGTTTCGGTTTTGTAGGCCCAGGCGGGTTCTGGCGCATCCAGCGGATTGAGCAGGGAGATGCGATACGCCGCGTGCGGGCTGGCGGTGATGCCCATGCTGATGTGCGGCGGGGTGCGCAGGCCGGCAAACGAGGTTTTGTATAAGCGCGGCGTGCCGGCGCGCACACCTCGGCGCAGCAGGCTTTCGTCGTCCACTACGCCGCTGGCTGCCGCGCCAAGAATGCCCAGTGCCTCCAGTACATTGCTTTTGCCCACGCCATTGGCGCCAATAAAGCAATTGACTCGGCCAAGCTCCAGCTCAAGATTGGCGATGGATTTAAAGCCTTGGATTGTCAGGGTGCGCAGCATCGGAAAAGACCTTTAACACAGAAAAAAGCTGCACAGCCGCAAGCCATGCCGTGCCGGATGCGCACAGTATATGCCGCTTGTTCGCGTGCGCCATCTCCCCCGCGTTCCCTTGCCTCCCCGCCCCGCATGCACTACAACCCAAGACAGCGCCGCGCCGGCATCAGCCTGGAGGGTGTCCGGATTCTGACTGGTCGTGACGCATCGGCGACGCGTGTTGCGCTGCCGCAAAGTTGCGAATGAGGGTCAAAAAAAGGTACAATCCGAAAGTTTATCAAAACGGGACGGGCGGAATACGCCTTGTCCCGTTATTCGCATCAAGCCTTTAAAATCAAATGTATCAGGAGCAGCCAGTGTCCACGATTCCCGCAATTCTTGCCTTGGCTGACGGGACTGTCTTTACCGGCCGCGCAATTGGCGCGACCGGCCATACCGTCGGTGAAGTGGTGTTCAACACCGCCATCACCGGTTATCAGGAAATTCTTACCGATCCGTCCTACACCCGCCAGCTGGTCACCCTGACTTACCCGCATATCGGCAATGTGGGCGCCAACGCCGAGGATGCCGAGTCGCGCGCCGTGTTTGCCGCGGGCTTGATCATCCGCGATCTGCCCTTGCTGCATAGCAATTTCCGTGCACAAGAGTCGCTGGGCGATTACCTCACCCGCAATGGCACGGTGGCCATTGCCGACATCGACACCCGCAAGCTCACCCGCCTGCTGCGCGAAAAAGGCGCTCAGGCCGGCTGCATCATGGCCGGTGAAGTGGACGCCGCTCGCGCGGTGGAGCTGGCGCGCGGCTTTGGCTCAATGGCCGGCCAGGATCTGGCCAAGGTGGTCAGCTGCGCCGAGCCCTACGCCTGGACCGACCGCGAATGGGCGCTGGGCCACGGCTACCGCGCGCAGACCGAGCCGAAGTTCCATGTGGTGGCTTACGATTTTGGCGTCAAGCACAACATCCTGCGCATGCTGGCCGAACGCGGCTGCAAGGTGACGGTGGTGCCGGCGCAAACCCCGGCGGCCGAGGTGCTGGCGCTGAATCCGGACGGCGTGTTCCTGTCCAACGGCCCGGGCGACCCCGAGCCGTGTGATTACGCCATTGCCGCCATTCGTCAGGTGCTCGACACCCGTCTGCCGGTGTTTGGCATTTGCCTGGGCCATCAGCTCTTGGGCCTGGCCACTGGCGCCAAGACCAGCAAGATGAAGTTTGGCCATCACGGCGCCAACCATCCGGTGCAGGATCTGGATAGCGGCCGGGTGATGATCACCAGCCAGAACCACGGTTTCCAGGTGGACGAAACCAGCCTGCCGGCCAATGTGCGCGTGACGCACCGCAGCCTGTTTGACCACACCGTGCAGGGCATTGCCCTGACCGACCGTCCGGCGTTTTCTTTCCAGGGCCACCCGGAAGCCAGCCCGGGCCCGAACGATGTGGCCTATCTGTTTGACCGCTTTACGGCCGCCATGGCGGAACGCCAGCCGGCCTGACCCTGGGAGCACAGCATGTTCGGCATCACCGACCTGACCACCTATATTCTGGGCACGATTTTTATTGTGCTGCTGCCGGGCCCCAACTCGATGTATGTGTTGTCCGTGGCGGCCCAGCGCGGGGTGAAGGCCGGTTTTGCCGGGGCCGCTGGCGTGTTTGTCGGTGATTTCATCCTGATGACGCTGGCCGCCACGGGCGCCGCCGGGCTGCTGAAAGCCAATCCGGCGCTGTTTGCCGTGGTCAAGTATCTGGGCGGCGGCTATCTGGCCTGGGTGGGCGTGAATATGCTGCTGGGCGCCTGGCGCGCCTGGCGTCAGCGCCAGTTGGCCGAGGTGAGCCCGGCGCGGGCGGTGAATGCCGCCAACCCTTTTGTGCGGGCTTTGGTCATCAGCTTGATGAACCCCAAGGCCATCTTGTTTTTTGTGTCCTTTTTCGTGCAGTTCGTTGACCCGAACTACGCCTATCCGGCGCTGACCTTTGCCATTCTTGGCGGCATTTTGCAGTGCTTTAGCGCGCTGTATCTGACCACCGTCATCATCGCCGGCGCCCGCCTGGCGGACGCGTTTCGCCGCCGCCGCAAGCTGGCCGCCTCGCTGTCTGGCGCCGCTGGCGCGGTGTTTGTCGGCTTTGGCGCCAAGCTGGCCAGCGCCAGCCTGAACTAACAGCAAATCGTTCGAATTCATAAATTGATTGTGTAGAGTGCAAGAATGCCCAAACGTACAGACATCCAAAGCATCCTGATTATCGGCGCTGGCCCGATTGTGATCGGCCAGGCCTGCGAATTCGACTACTCCGGCGCCCAGGCCTGCAAGGCGCTGCGCGAGGAAGGCTACAAGGTCATCCTGGTCAACTCCAATCCGGCCACCATCATGACCGACCCGGACATGGCCGACGTGACCTATATCGAGCCGATCACCTGGCAGATGGTGGCCAAGATCATCGAAAAGGAACGCCCGGATGCGCTGCTGCCGACCATGGGCGGCCAGACCGCGCTGAACTGTGCGCTGGACCTGGCGCGCAATGGCGTGCTGGAAAAATTTGGCGTCGAAATGATCGGCGCCACCGAAGAAGCCATCGACAAAGCCGAAGATCGCGGCAAGTTCAAGCTGGCGATGGAAAAAATCGGCCTGTTCTGCCCCAAGTCTTTTGTCGCCCACACCATGGAGCAGGCGCTGACCGCGCAGGCGCAGGTGGGCTACCCGACGCTGATTCGCCCCTCGTTCACCATGGGCGGCTCGGGCGGCGGCATTGCCTACAACAAAGAAGAGTTCGTCACCATCTGCGAACGCGGCTTTGAAGCCAGCCCCACCCACGAGCTGCTGATTGAGCAATCGGTGCTGGGCTGGAAAGAATACGAAATGGAAGTCGTGCGCGACCGCGCCGACAACTGCATCATCATCTGCTCGATTGAAAACTTCGACCCGATGGGCGTACACACGGGTGACTCCATCACCGTGGCCCCGGCGCAGACGCTGACCGACAAGGAATACCAGATCATGCGCAACGCCAGCCTGGCGGTGCTGCGTGAAATCGGCGTGGACACCGGCGGCTCGAATGTGCAGTTCGCCATCAACCCGGACAATGGCGAGATGATCGTCATTGAAATGAACCCGCGCGTGTCGCGCTCCTCGGCGCTGGCCTCCAAGGCCACCGGCTTCCCGATCGCCAAGGTGGCGGCCAAGCTGGCGGTGGGCTACACCCTGGACGAGCTGAAAAACGACATCACCGGCGGCGCCACCCCGGCCTCGTTCGAGCCGTCGATTGACTATGTGGTCACCAAGATTCCGCGTTTTGCCTTCGAGAAATTCCCGCAGGCCAACGACCGCCTGACCACGCAAATGAAGTCGGTGGGCGAAGTGATGGCCATGGGCCGTTCGATTCAGGAATCCATGCAAAAAGCCCTGCGCGGCATGGAAACCGGCTTGTCCGGCCTGGACGAGCGCTCGACCGACCGCGAAACCATCGTCCGCGAACTGGGCGAGCCGGGGCCGGAACGCCTGCTGTACGTGGCCGATGCTTTCCGCATTGGCATGAGCGCGCGCGAAATCTTCGAAGTGTGCAAGATCGACCCGTGGTTCCTGGCCCAGCTGCAAGACCTGGTGGCCGAAGAAGCCGCCGTCAAGGGCCAATCCCTGGACGCGCTGGACGCCGACACCCTGCGCCGCCTGAAGCGCAAGGGCTTCTCCGACCGCCGTCTGGCCGCACTGCTGGGCGTGGATCAGGGCGCGGTGCGCAACAAGCGCTGGGCCGCCGGCATCCGCCCGGTGTACAAGCGCGTGGACACCTGCGCGGCCGAGTTCTCCACCAACACCGCCTATATGTACTCGACTTACGAAGAAGAGTGCGAGGCGCAACCGTCCAGCCGCCAGAAAATCATGGTGCTGGGCGGCGGGCCGAACCGCATCGGCCAGGGCATTGAATTCGACTACTGCTGCGTGCACGCCGCACTCAGCCTGCGCGAATCCGGCTTTGAGACCATCATGGTCAACTGCAACCCGGAAACCGTGTCCACCGACTACGACACCTCTGACCGCCTGTACTTCGAGCCGCTGACGCTGGAAGACGTGCTGGAAGTGGTGAATGTGGAAAAACCCATCGGCGTGATCGTGCAGTACGGCGGCCAAACCCCGTTGAAACTGGCCCGCGCGCTGGAAGCCAACGGCGTGCCCATCATCGGCACCACGCCGGACATGAT
Organism: Rivihabitans pingtungensis; assembly: GCF_003201855.1. Classification (GTDB taxonomy): domain Bacteria; phylum Pseudomonadota; class Gammaproteobacteria; order Burkholderiales; family Aquaspirillaceae; genus Rivihabitans; species Rivihabitans pingtungensis. The sequence goes on from NZ_QJKI01000002.1 coordinate 48,335, forward strand.
CGACTGCGCCGAAGACCGCGAGCGCTTCCAGAAGATGCTGCACGCGCTCAACCTCAAGCAGCCGCCCAACCGCACCGCGCGCGACCCGCAAGAAGCCATCCGCCTGGCCGCTGAAATCGGCTACCCGCTGGTGGTGCGCCCGTCCTACGTGCTGGGCGGCCGCGCCATGGAAATCGTCCACGAGCAGGCCGACCTGGAGCGCTATATGCGCGAGGCGGTGAAGGTGTCCAACGACAGCCCGGTGCTGCTGGACCGCTTCCTGAACGACGCCATCGAAGTGGACGTGGACGCCATCAGCGACGGCGAACAGGTGATCATCGGCGGCATCATGCAGCATATCGAGCAAGCCGGCGTGCACTCTGGCGACTCCGCCTGCTCGCTGCCGCCGTACAGCCTGGGCGCTGAGGTGCAGGACGAAATCCGTCGCCAGACCATCGCCATGGCCAAGGCGCTGAACGTGGTGGGCCTGATGAATGTGCAGTTTGCCATTCAGGGCGACACCATCTACGTGCTGGAAGTCAACCCGCGCGCCTCGCGCACCGTGCCGTTTGTCTCCAAGGTCACCGGCCAGCCGCTGGCCAAGATCGCCGCGCGCTGCATGGCCGGCATCACCCTGGCCGCCCAGGGCGTGACCCGCGAGGTGATTCCGCCGTACTTCGCCGTCAAAGAAGCGGTGTTCCCGTTCATCAAGTTCCCGGGCGTGGACACCATTCTCGGCCCGGAAATGAAATCCACTGGCGAAGTGATGGGCGTGGGCGGCTCGTTTGCCGAAGCCTACGTCAAGAGCCAGCTGGCCGCAGGCGATCGCTTCCCGAAACAGGGCAAGGTGTTCCTGTCGGTGCGCCAGTCGGACAAGAACGGCATTGTTGAAGTGGCCCGCGACCTGCTGGACCTGGGCTTTGAGCTGGTGGCCACCCGTGGCACCGCGCAAATGATCAGCGAACAGGGCCTGCCGGTGACCGCCATCAATAAAGTCACCGAAGGCCGTCCGCATGTGGTGGACATGATCAAGAATGGCGAAATTTGTCTGGTGATCAACACCGTGGACGAAAAGCGTCAGGCGGTGCAAGACAGCTATTCCATCCGCCGCTCGGCGCTGCAAGGCCGCATTCCGCAGTACACCACCCTGGCCGGCGCGCGCGCCGTGTGCATTGGCATGCGTCATCTGCAAGACCTGGGCGTGTACAGCGTGCAGTCGCTGCACAGCCAGCTGTAATTGCCTGCACTGCCGGGCCTGCGGCCCGGCGGTTTCACGGCGGCGCGCGCCTGGCGTTTTGCCATCGGCGCGCGTTTGACTTCCCGATGACATGTTCTGGCGGTTTTCGCACTTGGAAACCGCCGGGCTTGCCGCTACAATCGGGGCATTCCGTTCTACAGACGAACCTTCGCAAGCCGCCGTTTTTCAACGGCGGCTTGCCTTTTATTGTGTGGAAACCGGCCTGTCGCCGGCTTCCCTGGAGAAGCAAAATGATCAAAGTTCCGCTGACCGTGGTGGGCGCCGAGCAGCTCAAGGCCGAGCTGCAACACCTGAAAAGCGTGGAGCGTCCGAGTGTGATCGCCGCCATCGCCGAAGCGCGCAGCCATGGCGACCTGTCGGAAAACGCCGAATACGACGCCGCCAAAGAGCGTCAGGGCTTTGTGGAAGGCCGCATCGCCGAAATCGAAGGCAAGCTGTCCAATGCGCAAGTCATCGACCCGTCCACCCTGGACGCCGATGGCCGCGTGGTGTTTGGCGCCACCGTCCAGCTGCTGGACATGGAAACCGACGACGAAGTGCGCTACCAGATCGTCGGCGACGACGAAGCCGACATCAAACTGGGTAAAGTGTCGGTCAATTCGCCGATTGCCCGCGCGCTGATTGGCAAAGAAGCCGGCGACGTGGCCGAAGTGCAAGCGCCGGGCGGCCTGCGTGAATACGAAGTGCTGGACGTGCAATATCTGTAACTGAGCAGCCCCCACTCCAGGAGCCTGGGCAATGGATGAACGCAGCTGGAACAGCCGCTTGCGCCAACTGGCGATGACGCTGTGGATTGGCGGCCAATGGCTGGCCGGCTGGGGCGTGGCCCCCATTCTGTTTGCCCGGCTGGACACCCAACTGGCCGGCGAGTTGGCCGGGCGGGTGTTCACCCTGGTGGAGTGGCTGGGCCTGGCCTGCGCGCTGGTGTGGCTGGGGTTTTACGCCTTGCGCCACGGCGGCGCCGGGCTGCGGCGCGGCGAAGCCCGGCTGGTGTGGGCCATGCTGGCCTGCTCGCTGGCCAATCAGTGGCTGATTCACCCGGTGATCGAGCGGCTCAAGGCCGTGCCGGTGGACGCCGCTGGCGCGCCAGCGCAGATGCTCGGCCTGGGCTTTGGCCCCTGGCATGGCGTGTCCAGCAGCGTGTATTTGCTGCAAAGCCTGTTGGGTTTGGCCTGGGTGCTGTGGCCGCGCCGCCGGGGCGATTGAGCGTGGCTCAGTCACCATGATCTGAACCGATTGACTGGTGCGTAGACCGCTTTCGGCATAAGTTTCACCCAAGGCGTCGTTCCCGCGAAGGCGGGAACCCAGACCGCGCCACAGCGTGCGCGGTGGGCATTGAGCGTGCCGGATAGCCAGCACGCTGTGGATGCCCCTGGATTCCCGCCTGCGCGGGAATGACGTGGTGTAGCGCGGCGAGGGGTTCGTCGTGGAGCATGAACCCTCGTGTTTCAACGTGACTGGCTGCGCTGTCTGCGGCCGCATGCCTGGCGTCAGCCTGCTGTGCATAAAAAAAGCGGCGAGGTGAGCTCGCCGCTTTTTACTTGCCTGAAATCCCCCGCGAAAATCGCGTCATTCCCGCCTGAGCGGGAATTCAGGGGGTTGATCAGGCGGGTTTTTTCTTGCTTTTGGGCAGGGCGATTTTGGCGTCGCCGGTCGGGCGATAAATCACCAGCAGCTTGCCAATGTGCTGCACCTGGGCGGCGCCCAGTTCGTCGCAGATTTGCTCGAACATGGCCACGCGGGCTTCGCGGTCGTCGCCCAGCACGCGGATTTTGATCAGTTCGTGGGCGTCGAGGTTGACGGCGATTTCACGCATCACCGCTTCGCTCAGACCGTTGTTGCCAATCATCACCACCGGGTTAAGCGAATGGGCCAGCGCTTTCAGATGACTGCGCTGATCAGAAGAGAGTTCGATTTTCATCGTATTCGTTGTCTATAAAGAACAGTTTCAAAACACGAGTTTACTGTATGGCACGCAGCAAAACCAGCAAGGCATGGTTGCAAGAGCATGTAAGCGACCCTTATGTGCATATGGCGCAAAAGGATGGCTACCGTTCGCGCGCCGCCTACAAATTGTTGGAAATCGACGAAAAAGACAAACTGCTGCGTCCCGGCATCACCGTGGCCGACCTGGGTTCGGCGCCGGGCAGCTGGTCGCAGGTGGCGATTGACAAGGTGGGCGAACGCGGCCGCGTGCTGGCGCTGGACATCCTGCCGATGAATCCGATTGCCGGCGTGCAGTTCATTCAGGGCGATTTTCGTGAGGACGACGTGCTGGCGCAGTTTGTGCAACTGCTGGAAGGTCGGCCGGTTGACCTTGTAATCTCCGACATTGCCCCCAACATGTCTGGCAATAGCACCATTGATCAGGCGCGCAGCGCCTATCTGGTGGAGCTGGCCCTGATGTTTGCCCAGGAACACCTGAAACCTGGCGGACATTTTTTGGTCAAGGTGTTTCAGGGCAGCGAATTCAATGCTTTCCTGAAGGCGATGCGAGAAACCTTTACCGAGGTGCTCAGTCGCAAACCCAAAGCCTCACGCGACCGCAGCAGCGAAATCTACCTGCTGGGCAAAAATCGGCGCTGACAGGCTGCGGTTCAGGGTTTACAATGAAAAAGGCGCTGTTTCTGATGAAGTTTTTCTGCCAGGAAACAGCCCGGCTATATTTTTTGGCAGGCCAGGGCACAGTAAGGAGTCCGCTTTGAACAACATCGGTAAAAACATCGCCATATGGGTCATTATCGGCCTCGTGCTGATGACGGTGTTCAACCAGTTCAGCAAGCGTCAAGAGACGCAAAACCAGGTCGAATATTCCACCTTCATTGGCGATGTCGAAGCGGGCCGCGTGCAGTCCGTGGTGATTGAGGGCCACCCCTTGCGCGGGCAGTGGCTCAAGGGCCGCCGCGCTGACGGCAGCGCCTTCACCACCTACGCCCCCTACGATCCGCAGCTGGTCAACCAGCTGATCAAGAGCAATGTGCGCTTCTCGGCCAAGCCGGAAGAAGAGCCGTCGCTGTTGATGAATATCTTCATCTCCTGGTTCCCGATGCTGCTGTTGATTGGCGTGTGGGTGTTCTTCATGCGTCAGATGCAGGGCGGCGGCAAGGGCGGGGCGTTCAGCTTCGGCAAGAGCCGCGCGCGCATGCTGGATCAAGAACAAAACACCGTCACCTTTGCTGACGTCGCCGGTTGCGACGAAGCCAAAGAAGAAGTGAAGGAAATCGTCGATTACCTGCGCGACCCCAGCCGTTATCAAACGCTGGGCGGGCGCATCCCGCGCGGCATCCTGCTGGCCGGCAGCCCCGGCACTGGTAAAACCCTGCTGGCCAAGGCCATTGCTGGCGAAGCCAAGGTGCCGTTCTTCTCGATTTCCGGCTCGGACTTTGTGGAAATGTTCGTCGGCGTCGGCGCCGCCCGCGTGCGCGACATGTTCGAGAACGCCAAGAAAAACTCGCCGTGCATCATCTTTATCGATGAAATCGACGCGGTGGGTCGCCAGCGCGGCGCCGGTCTGGGCGGCGGCAACGACGAGCGCGAACAAACGCTGAACCAGCTGCTGGTGGAAATGGACGGCTTTGACACCAATTCCACGGTGATCGTGATCGCCGCCACCAACCGCCCGGACGTGCTCGACCCGGCGCTGCAACGCCCGGGCCGCTTCGACCGCCAGGTGGTGGTGCCGCTGCCGGACATTCGCGGCCGTGAGCAGATCCTCAATGTGCACATGCGCAAGGTGCCGATTGCGGTGGACGTCAAACCGGAAATCATCGCGCGCGGCACGCCGGGCTTCTCTGGCGCCGATCTGGCCAACCTGGTCAACGAGGCTGCGCTGTTTGCCGCCCGCCGCAACAAGCGTCTGGTGGACATGGAAGACTTCGAATCCGCCAAGGACAAAATCATGATGGGCGCCGAGCGCCGCAGCATGGTGATGACCGACGAGGAAAAGAAAAACACCGCTTACCACGAGTCTGGCCACGCCATTGTCGCCAAGCTGCTGCCCAAATCTGACCCGGTGCACAAAGTCACCATCATCCCGCGCGGCCGCGCGCTGGGCGTGACCATGCAGCTGCCGGAGCAAGACCGCTACGCCTACGACCGTGACTATCTGTTGCAGCGCATCTCGGTGCTGTTCGGCGGCCGCATTGCCGAAGAGCTGTTCATGAACCAGATGACTACCGGCGCCAGCAACGACTTCGAGCGCGCCACCTCGATGGCCCGCGACATGGTCACCCGCTACGGCATGAGCGACAAGCTCGGCCCGATGGTGTACGGCGAAAACGAAGGCGAAGTGTTCCTGGGCCGCTCAGTGACCACGCACAAAAACCTGTCGGAAGCCACCATGCAGCAGGTGGACAACGAAATCCGTCGCATCATCGACGACCAGTACACCCTGGCCCGTCGCCTGCTGGATGAAAATCGCGACAAGGTGGAAGTGATGACCGCTGCGCTGCTGGAATGGGAAACCATCGACGCCGAGCAAATCGAAGACATCATGCAAGGCCGTCCGCCGCGCCCGCCGCGTCCGGCTGGCAACACCGGCTCGGGCAACACGCCGCCGGCCCCGCCCGCCCCGGCCACGCCCACCATCAAACCGGCGCAGGAAGTCTGATTCTTTCTCGCCATCCCCTCGCGCGGCAGCTTCGGCTGCCGCGCCGCTTTTTATGGAGCTGAAAACATGTCCGCCGCTTCCCTGCATGCCGGCCGCTTTGTCCTGTTGCTGGATCGCCCCTTGATCATGGGCATTCTGAATGTCACCCCGGATTCGTTCTCGGATGGCGGCCGCTATCAGGGCGTGGCCGCCGCCCGCGCCCGCGCCGAGGCCATGCTGGCCGAAGGCGCCGACATGCTGGATGTGGGCGGCGAATCCACCCGCCCGAATGCGCCGCTGGTGTCGGTGCAGGAGGAGCTGGATCGGGTGCTGCCGGTGCTGGAAGCGCTGTGCGAGCTGGATGTGCCGATTTCGCTGGACACCCGCCGCACCGAGGTGATGCGCGCCGGCCTGGCGCTGGGGGTGGACGTGATCAACGACGTGGCGGCGTTGGAAGACGACGGCGCGATTGCCGCCGTGGCGGCTTCGTCCGCCGCCGTGTGCCTGATGCACAAGCAGGGCACGCCGCAGAGCATGCAACGCGCGCCGCAGTACCGCGATGTGGTGGCCGAGGTGATTGATTACCTGGGTGCACGCGTGCACGCCGCGCTGGCTGGTGGCATTGCCCGCGAGCGCCTGCTGGTGGACCCCGGCTTTGGCTTTGGCAAAACCGTCGAGCACAACTACGCCTTGCTGGCGCGCCTGGGCGAGTGCGCCCGTCTGGCCCCGGTATTGGCGGGGCTGTCGCGCAAATCCATGCTCGGCGCCGTCACGGGCCAGAGCGAACCGGCGGCGCGGGTGGCGGCCAGTGTGGCGGCGGCGGTGCTGGCGTGCCAGCATGGCGCGGCAGTGGTGCGCGTGCACGATGTGGCCGCCACCCGCGATGCCTTGGCGGTGTGGCATGCGATGCGCGACGCGCAGCGCGCGTGCTGAGCATTGTGCGTCTTGGCAAAACTTTAATGCTTACGGCATGGCGTGGAACGGGTAGAATCAGGACATCATCCCGGCGCGCGCCCATGCTGAGCCCTCAGCCTGCCTGCGCGCCCTGCATCACCTCAAGAGGACACGATGAGCGCACGCAAATACTTCGGCACCGATGGCGTTCGCGGTGAAGTCGGCCAAGCGCCGATTACCCCGGACTTTGTCTTGCGGCTGGGCTACGCCGCCGGCCAGGTGTTGATCAACCACGACAGCGGCCACCGCCCTGGCGTGTTGATTGGCAAAGACACCCGCATTTCTGGCTATATGCTGGAAGCCGCGCTGCAAGCCGGTTTTGCCGCTGCCGGCGTGGATGTCTATCTGGCTGGCCCGCTGCCCACGCCGGGCATCGCCTACCTGACCCGCGCCCTGCGTTTGCAGGCCGGTGTGGTGATTTCCGCCTCGCACAATCCCTATCAGGATAATGGCATCAAATTTTTTGCCGAAGGCGGCGTCAAGCTGGACGACGCGCTGGAGTTGGAAATCGAAGCGCGCATCGACACGCCGATGCAAGTGCGCCCCTCGGCCGAGCTGGGCCGCGCCAAGCGGCTGACCGACGCCCAGGGCCGCTATATCGAGTTTTGCAAAAGCACCTTCCCCAACGACCGCGACCTGCGCGGCCTGAAGCTGGTGGTGGACTGCGCCAACGGCGCCACCTATCACATTGCCCCCAAAGTGTTTCACGAGCTGGGCGCCGACGTGATTGAAATCGCCACCCAACCCAATGGCTTTAATATCAACGACCACTGCGGCGCCACCCACACCAAGGCGCTGCAACAGGCGGTGCTGGCGCACGATGCCGACTATGGCATTGCCCTGGACGGCGATGGCGACCGGCTGATGATGGTGGATCGCGCTGGCCGGCTGTACGACGGCGACCAGCTGCTGTACGTGATGGCCAAGGCGCGCAAGCGCGCCGGCCAGCTGGAAGGCGGCGTGGTTGGCACGGTGATGACCAATCTGGCCATGGAACAGGCGCTGGCGCGCCAGGGCATCGAATTTGCCCGCGCCAAGGTCGGCGACCGTTATGTGCTGGAGCAATTGCTGGCGCGTGGCTGGCAGGTGGGTGGCGAAAGCTCTGGCCATTTGCTGTGCCTGGACCGCCACACCACTGGCGACGGCATTATTTCCAGCCTGCAAGTGCTCACCGCCCTGTCAGTGTTGGACACCGACCTGGCTGGCGTGTGTCGCGACTGGCAGCCCTTCCCGCAGACCATGATCAATGTCCGTCTGCAAGCCGGCATGGACTGGCAAGGCGCGTCGGCGGCGGCGTTGGCCGAAGCCGAAGCCGCGCTGGCCGGCTGCGGCCGCGTGGTGTTGCGCCCCAGCGGCACCGAGCCGGTGGTGCGGGTGATGGTCGAGGCTGAGGACAAAACCCTGGCCCAGCACTGGGCGCAAGTGATTGCCCAGGCGATTGATGGCCAGGTGCGCTGAACGGCCCGGCTCTCCTGACGGCGTCGCACGGTCTGCGGCCACGCGCTTGGCCGTGAGTGCTGCACGGGGGTGAGTGGTGCTTGGCGCATCTCCTCTTCAGGTATTGCGCCTTGCCGCGCGGCGTATCCCGTACAACGCGCACCATTATGGTGCGCGTTGGCGCATTCAGCGCCATCCGCAGCGTATTGTCCGGGCGCGCCAGCATGGCACACCCCTTGCTGAATATCGGGCTGATGCTTGTTTGCCCGGAATGCGCCGCCATGCCCAGCCTGCCCCCGCCCAATCCTGGGCTTTATGATGAAATGTTCGACGGCGCCACGCCGCGCGCGCACTATGCTGCCTACGCCCAATGGCTGGATGGTTTGTCTGACGAAGCGTTGTCCGCCCGTCAGCGCGAGGCTGATCTGCTGTTTCGCCGCCATGGCGTCACCTTCACCCTGCGTGACAACCCGGCGCTGGACCGCCAGATTCCCTTTGACATCGTGCCGCGCATTTTGCCTGCGCATGAATGGGTGCAGCTGGAGCGCGGCCTGCGCCAGCGTCTGGCGGCGCTGAACGCCTTTTTGCACGACATCTACCACGACCGCGACATCCTGCGTGCCGGGGTGATTCCGCCCGAGCAGGTGCTGACCAATCCGCAATACCAAGTGGCCATGCACGGGCTGGACTTGCCCAATCGGGTGTACGCCCATGTCGCCGGGGTGGACCTGGCGCGACATAGCGACGGTGCGTTTTATGTGCTGGAAGACAATCTGTGCGTGCCGTCCGGCGTCAGCTATATGCTGGAAAGCCGCAAGATGATGCGCCGCTTGTTTCCCGAGCTGTTCGCCCGGCTGGACATCGCCCCGGTGGAGCACTACGCCAGCCTGCTGCTGAGCACGCTGCGCGAAGCCAGCCCGGTGGCGCAGCCCACCGTGGTGGTGCTCACCCCCGGCCGGCATAACGCGGCTTATTTTGAGCATGCGTTTCTGGCGCGGCAAATGGGCGTTGAGCTGGTGGAAGGCCAGGATTTGTTTGTGCAAAACGACCGGGTGTGGATGCGCACCACCGCCGGCCCGCAGGCGGTGGACGTGATTTACCGGCGCATCGACGACGCGTTTCTGGACCCGCTGGCGTTCAACCCCGATTCGCTGCTGGGCGTGCCCGGCCTGTTGTCGGTGTACCGCAAGGGCCAGGTGGCGCTGTGCAATGCGCCCGGCGCCGGGGTGGCCGACGACAAATCGATTTACCCCTATGTGCCGGACATGATCCGCTTTTATCTGGGCCAGGAGCCCTTGCTGAACAATGTGCAAACCTGGCAGCTGCGCAAACCGGATGATCTGGCCTATGTGCTGACCCGCCTGCCGGAGCTGGTGGTGAAAGAGGTTCATGGCAGCGGCGGCTACGGCATGCTGATTGGCCCGCTGGCCAGCCGCGCCGAGATTGCCGAATTCCGTCAGCGCATTCTGGCCGCGCCGGCCAATTACATCGCTCAGCCCACCCTGGCGCTGTCCACCTGCCCCAGCGTGGTCGAGGCCGGCCTGGCGCCGCGCCATGTGGATTTGCGCCCGTTTGTGCTCAGCGGCGGCGATATCCGCATTGTCGCTGGCGGGCTGAGCCGGGTGGCGATGCAGGCCGGCTCGCTGGTGGTGAATTCCGCCCAGGGCGGCGGCGCCAAAGACACCTGGATTGTGGAGGGCGCGTGATGCTGGCAAGAACCGCAGCCAATTTGTACTGGATGTCGCGCTATCTGGAGCGCGCAGAAAACCTGGCGCGCGTGCTGGAGGTGAACCAGGGCCTGGCCTGGCTGAAGGCCGCCCGCCCCGGCGAGGACATGGCCGCGCCGCTGCGGCTGACCGACAGCGAGGCGGCGTTTGCCGCGCAGCACGGCGCAGAGCTCACCCCGGCGGCGCTGTGGGCGTTTTTGGGGTTTTCCGCGCACCCGGCCAGCATCCGCAGCTGCCTGGCGCGCGCCCGCGACAACGCCGACGCCGCCCGCGACGCGCTGACCGGCGAAATGTGGCAGGCCATCCATGCCACCTGGCTGGGCATGCAGGCCGCCATCGACGCGCCGCCGGCCGACCCGGCCAATTTTGCCGACTGGGTGAAAGAACGCTCGCAGCTGTTTCGCGGCATCACCTATGGGGCGATTCACCGCAACGACGCCTATCGGTTTATTCGCCTGGGCACTTTTATCGAGCGCGCCGACAACACCGCCCGCCTGCTCAAGCTGCGCTATCGCGGCCACCGCGCCGGCATGGCGGATCACTACGGGCTGATGGCGCTCTTGGAGTCGGTCAGCGCCCAGGATGCTTATTTGGCGGTGTACCACGACACGGTCAGCGCGCCCAAGGTGGCCGAGCTTTTGCTGCTTAACCCGGACGCGCCGCGCAGCCTGGCGGCGTGTTTTGCCGAAATTCGCCAAATCCTGCCGCAAATCGGCGGCCCGCGCGGCCGCGCCGCCAAAAAGCGCGCCACCGAGCTGGCCGCCGCGCTGGAGTACGGCGAACTGCAAGATATTCTGGCGCACGGCCTGCAAAATTATCTGGGCGAGTTTCTCGACCAGCTGACGCAATTAAACGACGAACTGCATGCCGCATATATGGAGGCCGCATGAAACTGCACATCAGCCACCGCAGCGTCTATCACTACCCGGAGCGGGTGCGCCACAGCACCCAATGCCTGCGGCTGACGCCGCAAAGCTCGCGCCGCCAGCGCGTATTGTCCTGGCAGCTGGGCCTGCCGGCGCGCGCCAGCAGCGGGCGTGACCCGTACGGCAATTGCCAGCATGTGCTGACGCTGGATTATCCCCACCAGGACATCACCGTGCTGGCCACCGGCGTGGTGGAGGTGGACGAAGCGCTGGCCGACGATGTGGACGACGAGCTGGCCCCGCTGGTGTTTTTGCGGCAAACCACGCGCACCGCGCCCAGCGCTGCGCGGCTGGCGCTGGCCCAGCGCCACGCCGAGGCCGTGCGCCAGCATGGCCGCCATGGCGCGCTGAGCCTGGCGCAGGCGTTGGCCGAACAGCCCGGCGCCGCCAAGGACAGCGTCGGCGCCAGCCATGCGCTGTTGGGCTGCCTGCGCGCGCTGGCGCAACCGGCCCGCTATGTCAGCGGCTATCTGTCGCTGGCCGACGGCGGCGAGGTGGCACACCATAACTGGGTGGAGCTGTGGCGGGATGGCGTCTGGGCCAGCGTGGACCCCATGTCGCTTGCCCCAGCCGGCGGCGGCCATGTCAAACTGGCGGTAGGCATGGACGAGCTGGACGCCTGCCCGATTCGCGGCCTGCGCCGGCCCAGCATGGAAGATATGCTGCGACAAGCGCAACACTCGGCGCAGCAATAACCGCCAAATCGTTCATCATGCTGTGTTTGTTCCGGAATTTCCCGGATAATGCCGCGACTTTTTATTAACTCGACCAGACTCGCCACTTCGCCATGACTTATTGCGCCGCCCTGAACCTGAAAGACGGCTTGGTGTTTGCCTCGGATTCGCGCACCAATGCCGGCGTTGATCACATCGCCACCTTCCGCAAGATGCATCTGTTTCAGCAGCCGGGCGAGCGCGCCATCGTGTTGCTGAACTCTGGCAACCTGGCCACCACGCAATCGGTGGTCAGCCTGCTGCGCGCCCGCACCTTGCACGATGGCGAGCATCTGCTGAATATCAGCAGCCTGTACGACGCGGCGCGGCTGGTGGGCGAAACCGTGCGCGAAGTGGTGGACCGCGACACCGGCCAGCAGGCGTCCAATATCGACTTTGGCTGTTCTTTCCTGGTGGGCGGGCAGATTCGTGGCGAGCAGCCGCGTTTGTTCAATGTCTATCCGCAGGGCAATTTCATTGAGTCGTCCACCGACACGCCGTTTTTCCAGATTGGCGAATCCAAATACGGCAAGCCGATTCTGGACCGGGTGATTCGCTACGAAACCGATATGAACGAGGCGCTGAAGTGCCTGTTGATTTCGTTTGACTCGACCATCCGCAGTAATTTGTCCGTCGGCTTGCCGATGGAAACCCTGCGCTATCGCATCGACAGCTTTGCCGAGCTGCGCCCGCATCGCATCGACGAAGGCGACGAATACTTCCAGCAACTGCGCGGCCGCTGGGCCAGCGGGCTGCGTCAGGTGTTTGCCTCGCTGCCGGATCCAGAATGGTTTGACGAGGCCTGAGCGTAGGCAGTGTGGCGCGTGCGTCACACGCTCAGCTGGCGCGCTGGCCTTCCCTTGGCGATGTGTCTATCATGAGACTGGCTACGTAGGAATACGGTTGATGATGGCATGGGCCAAGCGCCGCTCACACAACCCGCCTGGCATTGTTGCCCGTGTCTGCTTGATCTGCGCGCGCCTGGCCTGGCGCGCTGGGCTGAGTGTGCTGCGCGGCGCCAAGCCGGGTTGAGTTGAGCTTTCGCCGCATAGCGCGTGCGACCTGACGGTCTGGCATGCTATAACGGCAACATGCTGCCCGCTTGTCATTGACTGTCAGGTAAAATCCTGCATGGCAGTCATTGGATGGCGACACGGAGACGCGCCATTTCAGCTTTGAATTATGAAAAAAGAATAACGAGTGGGCGTAAAAAAGCGCGGCAATTCAAGTTGTGTAAAGTTGCCGCCGATAACATGCCAACTGTCCCTTGACCTTAGCTAAACAAGAACCGCACTCATGCTCTATTCTCTCATTCGCCCCCTGCTGTTCCGGCTGGATGCTGAAACCGCGCACAATGTGACCTTGGGCACCTTGCGGTTCCTTAACGACTACGGTCTGGACACCCTGCTCAACAAGCCCATTCCGGCTCAGCCCATTGAAGTGATGGGGCTGACCTTCCCCAATCCGGTGGGCTTGGCCGCTGGCCTGGACAAGAACGGCGACTATCTGGACGCCTTGGCCGCGCTGGGTTTTGGCTTTGTCGAAATCGGCACCGTCACCCCGCTGCCGCAGCCGGGCAACCCCAAGCCGCGCCTGTTCCGCTATCCGGAAGCCGAAGCCATCATTAATCGCATGGGCTTTAACAACGATGGCGTGGACGCCTTGGTGGACAACATCAAGCGCTCAAGGTTCCAGGGCGTGCTCGGCATCAATATCGGCAAGAACGCGCTCACGCCGATGGAGCGCGCGGTGGACGACTACCTCACCTGCCTGAACAAGGTGTATCTGTACGCCAGCTACGTCACCATCAATATCTCGTCGCCCAACACCAAAAACCTGCGCGACCTGCAAAGCTCGACCGCGCTGTCCGAGCTGCTGGGCCGCTTGAAGATGCGCCAGCTGGAGCTGGCCCAACAGCATGGCCGCTATGTGCCGCTGGTGGTCAAGCTCGCCCCGGATCTGGAAGACGAGGCGATTGACGACATCGCCAAGGTGCTGCTGGCCAAGGAAATCGACGGCGTGATCGCCACCAACACCACGCTGTCGCGTGATGGCGTGCAGCACATTCCGCAAGCCGCCCAGGATGGCGGCCTGTCCGGCGCGCCGCTGAAGGGGCGCTCCACCCGGGTAATTCGCCGCCTGTCCGATGCGCTGGACGGCGCCATCCCCATCATTGGCGTGGGCGGTATTACCCGCGGCGGCGACGCCTGGGAGAAGCTCAACGCCGGCGCTTCGCTGGTGCAGATTTACAGCGGCCTGATCTTTCAGGGCCCGCAACTGATCGAAGCCGCGGTCAATGCCTGCCGGCCGTATTTTATTACTCACGGCGTCACCCCGCGTCGTCGTGGTCCGGATGTGCAAGCCTCCACCCTGACGCCAGGTGAGACGCCAGCGGCAGAAACGCCTGCGGCCGATGCGCAAACCCCGGCAACTGATGCTGCTACGTCCACTGTCGCCAATCCTGAGGGGGCGGTCTCTTCGCCCAATGAAGGCGATGCCACCGCGCCGCCGGCCAATCATGGCGTGATCCAGATTACGCCGGGGGTTGAGCCGCCGACGGTGGACGAGCCGTTTACCGAACCTGCTCCGGCCACACCTGTCCCCGCACCGGTTGAGCCGCCCAAGAAGATGACGCTGGATCAGATGTTGGCTGCCGCCGTGGCGCCAGTGGTTCCGCCGCGCCCGCAGCCGGATGCCCCGGCGGCGGATGCTGGCGCTGGACCGGCGCCTGTCGCCGCCGCCGCGCCGGCCGAGCCGACGGCAGATGCGTCGCAAGCGCCCACGATCATCGCCACCACCAAGGCCGCCAACGCCTATATGGCCAGCGGTCCGCGCAAGAAACGCCGCCCGACCTGAGCGCCTGGGCGCGCAACCTAAAAACAAAGCCGGCACGGTGAGTAGACACCGTGCCGGCTTTGTTTTGTGTTGTTCTCTGTCGCGCTCAGTGGCCGGCAAAGTCACACAGGGTGAACAGCGGAATGCCGGCCTGGCGAATCAGCTGCGAGCCGCCCAGTTCGGGCAGATCGACAATGGCGCCGGCTTCGACAATCTCGCCGCCCAGCCGCGACAGCAACTTCACCCCGGCCATCATCGTGCCGCCGGTGGCCACCAGATCGTCCAGCACCACCACGCGCTGGCCAGGCTGGCAAGCGTCGGTGTGCACTTCGACAGTGGCGTTGCCGTATTCCAGCTCGTATTCTTCCGCCACCGTGGTGTAGGGCAGCTTGCCCTTTTTGCGCACCGGGACAAAGCCGATGTTCAGCTCATACGCCACCACCGAGCCCAAAATAAAACCCCGCGCGTCCAGGCCGGCGATCAAGTCAATGCGCTGGTCCATATAGCGGTGCACAAACACATCGACCAGCACTCGAAAGGTTTTTGGGTCTTGCAACAGCGGGGTGATGTCGCGGAACTGCACGCCGGCTTGCGGCCAGTCGGGCACGGTGCGGATGCGCGAGCGGATGTAATCGGCGTGGTTCAGCGGGTCAAGCGTGGACATGAAAATTCCTGACAAACGATAAAACAGGGCGGATTATGCGGCGTTTGCACAAAAACACGCCAGGGCAAAACTGCGCCAATTTGACTGCTTGGTTGACCATGCCACCGCGCATGGCGCCACGGATAGGTGCGCAGCGGCTTGGTCATGGTCCAATTCAGGGCCAAATTGTGCTACCCTGAGCGATTGCCACGGTGATTGTCCAAGGAATTCCCGCCATGCAAACCGGAAACATTTTCATCGTCACCGCGCCGTCCGGCGCGGGCAAGACCACGCTGGTGGCCGCCCTGCTGGCCGCCGACAAGGACGTGCAGCTGTCGGTGTCGCACACCACGCGCCAACCGCGCGCGGGCGAGGTGCACGGTGAGCACTATCATTTTGTTGACCGCGCCACCTTCGAGGCGATGATCGCCCGCAAGGATTTTCTGGAATACGCCGAGGTGTATGGCAATTACTACGGCACCTCGCTGCGCTGGCTGCGCGAGCAGCTGTCGCTGGGGCGCGACATCCTGCTGGAAATCGACTGGCAAGGCGCCCAGCAAGTGCGCAAGGCGTTTCCGCAGGCGGTCGGCATTTTTATTTTGCCGCCGTCGGTCGAAGCCTTGGGCGAGCGCCTGCGCGGCCGCGCCAAGGACAGCGAAGCCACCATCGAGGCGCGTCTGGCCGTGGTGCGCTCGGAAATCGACCACGCCGAAGAAGCCGATTATCTGATCATCAATGAACAGCTGGATGACGCCGTGCGCGACCTGATCGCCGTAGTGCGCGCCCAACGCCTGCGCACTGCCCGCCAGATGCAGGCGCGCGGCGAACAGGTTCGCGCCATGCAAAGCCAGGCGCGTTGATTCTGGCTGTTCTTGTCTCTTTCACCTTAGTTTTACGCACTGGAAAAACACACCCATGGCCCGCATTACCATTGACGACTGCCTGAAACGCATCCCCAACCGCTTCGACCTGACCCTGGCCGCCACCTACCGCGCCCGCCAACTGGCCTCTGGCGCCACCCCGCTGGTGGAAGCCGGCAAGGACAAGCCCACCGTGCTGGCGCTGCGTGAAGTGGCCAATGGCCACGTCGGCCGGGAAATGCTCGATCGCCATCGCGGCTGAGACTGACGGCGCAACGGGCGAAAGAGCGAGACGCGCATGAGCAGTGACGTGAACGAACGGATCGACTACGACGCACTGGTGGCCAACGAGGCCGCCCAGTTGCTGAGCGCCGCGCGCGCCTATGTGAAGCCAGACGACCTGCCGCTGATCCGGCAGGCGTTTGACTTCAGCCGCGACGCCCACGAAGGCCAGGTGCGCAAGAGCGGCGAGCCGTACATCACCCATCCGCTGGCGGTGGCGCACATCCTCACCGACTGGAAGATGGACGCCCACGGCCTGGCCGCCGCCCTGCTGCACGACACCATGGAAGACACCGGCGTGGCCAAATCCACGCTGGAAGAGCGCTTTGGCTCGGTGGTGGCCGAGTTGGTGGATGGCCTGTCCAAGCTGGAGCGGCTGGAATACCAGACCAAAGAAACCGCCCAGGCGGAGAATTTCCGCAAGATGGTGCTGGCGATGGCGAAAGACATCCGCGTCATCATCGTCAAGCTGGCCGACCGCCTGCACAATATGCGCACCCTGGACGCCATGCGCGAGGACAAGCGCCGGCGCATCGCCCAGGAAACCATCGACATCTACGCGCCGGTGGCCAACCGCATCGGCCTGAACAAGGTCTACCGCGAACTGCAAGACCTGTGCTTCAAGCACCTGCACCCCAACCGCTACCAAGTGCTGCACAAGGCCATCCGCGCCGCGCGCGGCAACCGCCGCGAGCTGGTCAGCAAGATCATGCAGGCGCTGTCGCAAAAACTGGTGCAGGCCAATATCGAGGCCTCGATCAAGGGCCGCGAAAAAAACCTGTACAGCATCTATCACAAGATGCAGGAAAAACAGCTGTCGTTTTCTGAAGTGCTGGACATCTACGGCTTTCGCGTCATCGTCAACGACATTCCCAGCTGTTATCTCGCCCTGGGCGCCATGCACGCCTTGTACAAGCCCATTCCCGGCAAGTTCAAGGATTACATCGCCATTCCCAAGAGCAATGGCTACCAAAGCCTGCACACCACGCTGTTTGGCCCCTATGGCACGCCGATCGAGGTGCAGATTCGCACGCTGGACATGCACCATATCGCCGAAGCCGGCGTGGCCAGCCACTGGATGTACAAGAGCGGCGACGAATCCATCGACAAGGCCCAGCAGCGCACCCATCAGTGGCTGCAAGAAATCCTGGAGCTGCAAGCCGGCTCGGGCGACGCCATCGAGTTTCTCGAACACGTCAAGGTGGACCTCTTCCCCGACGAAGTCTATGTGTTCACCCCCAAGGGCCGCATCCTGGTGCTGCCGCAAGGCTCCACCCCGGTGGATTTTGCCTATGCTGTGCACACCGACATCGGCCACCGCTGCATTGCCGCCAAGATCAATCACGAGCTGGCGCCCTTGCGCACGCCGCTGAAAAACGGCGACCAGGTGGAAGTGATCACCACCACCCAGTCCAAGCCCAACCCGGCCTGGCTGTCGTTTGTCGCCAGCGGCCGCGCGCGCAGCCACATCCGCAACTATCTGAAAAGCCTGGAGCGCGACGAAGCCGCCCACCTGGGCGAGCGTCTGCTCAAACAAGCCGTGCAGGCGCTGGCCACCCGCAGCCTGTCGGTGGGCGCCGACACCTGGCAGGCGTATTTGCGCGAATTCGCCGAAAAAGGCCAGAAGTCCAGCGATGTGCTGATGGAAATCGGCATCGGCAAGCAATTGCCGATGGTGGTGGCCAGCCGCCTGCTGGAGCTGGCCGGCGAAGCGCTGGGCGAAGACGTGCGCGCCGGCCCAGTGATGATTCGCGGCAACGAAGGCGCCGCCGTGCAGTTTGCCGCCTGCTGCAACCCGATTCCGGGCGACCGCATCGCCGGCGTGATCAACAAGGGCCAGGGCCTGATGATTCACGCCCACGACTGCCCGACGCTGGGGCGCATTGACCACGACCGCCAGCTGGAAGTCGAATGGGACCTGGACGAGCCACGTCTGTTTGGCGTGCCAATCACCGTGCTGGCGCACACCGAACGCGGCGCACTGGCGGCGGTGGCGGCCGCCATCACCGAAGCGCATGCCAATATCGAAAGCGTGGACATGCAGAACGCCCACACCGGCGAAGGCGCCATCCAGATTCGCTTCCGCCTGCAAGTGGAAAACATCCTGCATCTGGCCGATGTGCTGGCCAATATCCAGGAACAGCCCACCGTGGTGCGCGCCGTGCGCGGCATCCTCAGCGAACCGGCGGCTGGCAAGGGGCACTGACCACACCTCCCTCTCCTGGCGCTTTGTCGCCTGCCGCCGCGCGCCTGGCCAGGTGCGCGGGCGCGTTCTATGCTTTCTGGGTGATGGATGACCGGAGCGCACAATGGATGCCGACGATTACGACAACCCCTGGAAGCAGGCGATTGATGAGTATTTCGCCGATTTCATCGCCTGCTATTTTCCGCAAGCCCACCAAGACATCGACTGGGCGGCCGGTTATGAAACCCTGGACAAGGAGCTGCCCGGCCTGGCGCGCGACGCCGACCTGGGGCAGCGTTACGCCGACAAATTGGTGAAAGTGCGCACCCGCCAGGGCCAGCATGATCTGGTTTATGTGCATATCGAAGTGCAGGGTCAGCACGACCCTGACTTTGCCCAGCGCATGTTTGTCTATCACTACCGGATTTTTGACCGCTTTGGCCAGCCGCCGGTTTCTCTGGCGGTGTTAGCCGATGAGCATCCGCACTGGAAGCCAAGTCGCTATGGCTATCAGCGTTGGGGATGCGCGCTGGAGTTTGCCTTCCCCTCCGTGAAATTGAGCGAACACGCCCAATCTCTGGATGCTCTGCTGGCCAGCGACAACCCCTTTGCCATTCTGACCGCTGCCCACTGGCTGACTCGCCGCAGCAAGCGCAATATGGACGAGCGCCTGGCCAGCAAGTTGCGCTTAATCAAGCTGTTGTATCATAAAGGCTGGACCCGTCAGGCCGTGCTGGATTTTTTTTCCGTCATCGACTGGATGATGCACCTGCCCGAGGCGCTGACCCAGCAATTTCGCCAGCAATTGGCTGATTATGAACAGGAGAACACCATGCGTTATGTGACCAGCGTGGAGCGACAAGCCCGTGAGGAAGGTGTGCTGACTGGGCTGCAGCAAGGAATGCAACAAGGGATACAGCAAGGTGAGGCAGCTTTTTTGCTGCGGCTGCTGAATCGCCGTTTTGGCGCCTTGCCGGCCGAGTGGGTGCTGCGCGTGCAGCAGGCAAGTCACGCCGAGCTCGAACTGTGGGGCGAGCGGGTGCTGGATGCGGCTTCGCTGGACGAGGTGTTTGCCCCGCAGACGCACTAAGAGCGGCTAACAAAACCCTCCTGGCGTTGTTGCCCGACCTTGCCGTACTACCCGTACTGTCTGCGGTCGCGCGCCTAGCCAGGATCGCTTCGCTGGGTTTTGTTAGCCGCTCTGAAGTGCAGACGCCTCCGCCAATGCGCCACGCCATCTGCTGCGCATGACGCCCGCTTTTGTCTCTCCTTGACTTGACGGCTGCCGCGACCCGCCCTGAATCGTTTACACTAACGGTCTTTTGGTTTTTGCCGGGAGCGTCGCCATGCGCTATCTGTTTCTGGGTCTCAAGCTCGCCGTTTTTATCGTTCTGCTGCTGCTGGCCATGCAAAACAGCCAGCTAGTCAGCCTGAATCTGTTGCTGGGCGGTGTGTGGGAAGCCCCGCTGATTTTGCTGTTGCTGGCGTTTTTTGCCGCGGGCGCCGCCTTTGGTCTGGCCGCTGGTTTTACCTATTCGCTCAAGCTGCGCCGTCAGCTCACCGCGCTGAAAAAAGAACTGCGCGCCCGTCAGCAAACCCAGGTCACCCACGACCCCAGTGATTCGATCGCCGACTGAGCGACGCCGAGGATGGTTTTACCGTGCAGGATTTTGAACTTTGGTGGTTGTTGATTTTTCCGGTGTTCTTTGGGCTGGGCTGGCTGGCGGCGCGGGTGGACATGCGCGAGGTGCTGGGTCAGGCCAAGCATGTGCCGGCCTCTTATTTTACCGGCCTGCAAGCCTTGGTGGATGACGAAACCGACCGCGCCGCCGCTGCGCTGGCCGAGGTGGTGCGCCACCAGCCGCGCGCCGCCGAGCTGCAAGTGGCGCTGGCGCGGCTGTATCGCAAACGCGGCGAGCACGACCTGGCCATCCGCCAGCTGACCCGCCTGCTGCAAGACCACGCCGATGACCTGACCCCCTCGCAACGCGACGCCGCCCGCTTTGAGCTGGCGCAGAACTTCTTGCGCGCCGGGCTGGTGGATCGCGCCGAAGAAATTTTGGTCAAGTTGGGCCAGGGCGCGCTGGCGCACGAGGCGCGCAAATGCCTGCTGGAAATCTACCAGCAAGAGCGCAACTGGCCGCGCGCCATCGAACTGGCGCGCGAGCTGAAAAGCGAAGACTTCAGCTTTCAGCATGAGCTGGCGCAATACCACTGCGAACTGGCGCAAGGCGCGCTGATCAAATCCGACTTTGACGGCGCCCGCCGCCATGTGGCCGACGCGCTGGCCGCCAGCCGTCGCTCCTGCCGCGCCAGCCTGATTGCCGGCGATATTCATCTGGCGCAAGGCGAAGTGGACGAAGCCATTCGCGCCTGGCAGGGCATTGAATCGCAAAACCCGGATTACCTCAGCCTGGCCGCCGAGCGCCTGCTGGACGCCTACGAGCGCCAGGGCCGCGCCGCCGAAGGCGTGGTGCTGTTGCGCGGCTATTTGCGCAGCTATCCGCAGCTGGAACTGCTGGACGTGCTCTACCCCAAAATCGCCGCCCTGCATGGCGACGCCGCCGCGCTGGAGTTTCTGCGCGAAACCGTGCGCGGTCGCCCCAGCCTGACCGGCCTGGGCCGGCTGATTGAGGCGCAACTGCCCGGCCTGGAGCCGGAACAGCGGGTGGACGCCGACGTGGCGCGCACCCTGGTGCAAAGCCATGGCAAGCGGCTGAATGTGTACCGCTGCAAGCGCTGCAACTTCCGCTCGAAAGTGTTTTTCTGGCACTGCCCGGCTTGCGGCGAGTGGGAGAGTTTTACCCCCAATCGCACCGAAACCCAATAAGCGCGGCTAACAAAACCCAGCGCAGCGGTCCTGACTAGGCGTGTGACCGCAGACAGTACAACAAGTACGGCAAGGTCACACAACAACGTCAGGGGGTTTTGTTAGCGGCTCTAAGCGCGGCGCACAAAACCCCGAGCAGCGATCATGGCTAGGCGTGCGCAGACAGTACGGGCGTAAGGCAAGGTCGGGCAACGATGCCAGGAGGGTTTTGTGAGCAGCTCTTAGACCACTTTCGGCATGAGCCTCACCCCCGGTGTCGTTCCCGCGAAGGCGGGAACCCAGGCCGCACCACAGCGTGTGCGGTGGGCATGGCGCAGGTCCGCGCTAGTGAGACCCCCCCCGCTGTACGCTGTGGACACGTCTGGATTCCCGCCTGCGCGGGAATGACGTGCTGTAGTGCGGCGAGTGCTGTTGCGTGGAACATGAACGCTTGTGTTTCATCTGTCCTGGCTACTCGCACGGTGGCGCGGCCTTGTCGCTGTCGGCTTGCCTGCGCTGCCTGGCGGTGCAGGCGGCCTGAATCACACCATTGCCCGCGCAGGTCATCCTTGCGCGGGTCTGGGCAGCGCGCCGGTGAGCGCCGGGCGCGCTGCTGTCATCACTTTGTCAACCCTGTCGGCCACGCTATGCGCGTGGGCCGCCAGCGGGCGCCGGCGGCGTTGTCAGGCAACGCCACACAGGAATTTGGGCATGAATCCTTTTGTTGATCTGCCGTCGCCGCTGGCGACGGTGTCTCCGGTGATTGTCGCGCTGGATTTTCATGATGAACGTTCGGTGCTGGAATTTATTTCCCGGCTGGAGCCGGGCAGCTGCCGGCTGAAAGTGGGCAAGGAATTGTTCACCGCCACCGGCCCGCATCTGGTACAAACCTTGGTGGCGCGCGGTTTTGAGGTGTTTCTCGACCTGAAATTCCACGACATCCCCAACACCGTCGCCTCCGCCTGCAAGGTGGCCGCCGACCTGGGCGTGTGGATGGTGGACGTGCACGCCAGCGGCGGCCGGCGCATGATCGAAGCCGCGCGCGAGGCGCTGGACACCCAGTCCGCCCGCCCGCTGCTGATTGCCGTCACCGTGCTGACCAGCATGGACGCCAGCGATCTGGCCGAAATCGGCCTGTCCGACCCCGCCGGGCAAGTGTCGCGGCTGGCGGCGCTGGCGCAATCCAGCGGCGCCGATGGCGTGGTGTGCTCGGCGCAAGAAGCGCCGCTGTTGCGCGGCGAGCGCGGCCCGGCGTTCAAGCTGGTCACCCCCGGCATCCGCCTGGCCGACTCCGCCGCCGACGACCAGCGCCGGGTGATGACCCCCAGCGCCGCCATCGCCGCCGGCTCGGACTATCTGGTGATTGGCCGGCCGATCACCCGCGCCGACGAGCCGTTTGCCGTGCTGCAACGCATTAACGCCGAAGTGGCGCAAGCCAGAGGCGCGCAATGAAAGTCTCGGTGATTGGCAGCGGCTATGTGGGCCTGGTCACTGGCGCGTGTCTGGCCGAAGTCGGCAATCAGGTGCTGTGCCTGGATGTCGATCCGGCCAAAATCGCCCTGTTGCAGGGCGGCGGCGTGCCGATTTACGAGCCCGGCCTGGAAGACATGATCCGCCGCAACGCCGCCGCCGGCCGGCTGAGCTTCACCACTGACGTGGCCGCCGCCGCCCGCTTTGGCGAGATTCAGTTTATCGCCGTGGGCACCCCGCCCGACGAAGACGGCTCGGCTGATCTGCAATATGTGCTGGCCGCCGCGCGCGGCATTGCCCGCCATATCGAGCGCCCTACCGTGGTGGTGGACAAATCCACCGTGCCGGTGGGCACCGCCGACCGCGTGCGCGACGCCATGGCCGCCACCCTGGCCGAACGCGGCGCCGACATCGCCTTCAGCGTGGTGTCCAACCCGGAGTTTCTCAAAGAAGGCGCGGCGATTGACGACTTTATGCGCCCGGACCGCATCGTGGTGGGGGTGGACGACGCCCATGCCGCCGAACTGATGCGCCGGCTGTACCTGCCGTTCCAGCGCAACCACGAGCGGCTGATCGTCATGGACGTGCGTTCCGCCGAGCTGACCAAATACGCCGCCAACGCCATGCTGGCCACCCGCATCTCGTTCATGAACGAGCTGGCCAACCTGGCCGAAGCGCTGGGCGCGGATATTGAAAAAGTCCGCCAGGGCATTGGCTCTGACCCGCGCATTGGCTACCATTTTCTCTACCCCGGCTGCGGCTATGGCGGCTCGTGCTTTCCCAAGGACGTCAAAGCCCTGGCGCGCACAGCCGACGAACACGGCCTGCCGCTGCGGGTGATCAGCGCCGTCGAAGCCGCCAACGACGCGCAAAAGCGCCGGCTGGCCGACAAAATCATCGCCCGCTTTGGCGCTGACCTCACCGGCCGCTGCTTTGCCCTGTGGGGCCTGGCCTTCAAGCCCAACACCGACGATATGCGCGAAGCGCCCAGCCTGACGCTGATCGACGCCCTGCTGGCGCGCGGCGCCACGGTGGCCGCCTACGACCCGGTGGCGCGCGACGAAGCCGCCCGCGTGCTGGCTGGCCGCCCCGGCATTCGCTTTGCCGACAGCATGCAGAGCGCGCTGGACGGCGCCGACGCGCTGGCGATTGTCACCGAATGGAAAGAATTTCGCAGCCCGGACTTTGCCGACCTCAAAGCCCGCCTGCGCACCCCGGCCATTTTTGACGGCCGCAATATGTACGACCCGGCCAGCGTGCGCGAAGCCGGGCTGGAATACCACGCGATTGGCCGCCCCTGAAAGTATTGCATGAGCCTGCTTGAAACCCTGTCCCTGAACTGTGCCGACCTTTCCGCCTGCCTGGCCGGCGCCCGCGTGCTGGTGGTCGGCGACGTGATGCTAGACCGCTACTGGTTTGGCGAAGTCAACCGCATCTCCCCCGAAGCCCCGGTGCCGGTGGCCAAAATCACCCGCATCGAAGAACGCGCCGGCGGCGCGGCCAATGTGGCGCGCAATATCGCCGCCCTGGGCGGCCAGGCCAGCCTGCTGTCTGTGGTGGGCGACGACGAAGCCGCCAGCGCGCTGGAAACCCTGCTGCTGCGCGACGGCATCGCCACCTCGCTGCGCCGCGACCCCAGCATCAGCACCACCACCAAGCTGCGCGTGGTGGCCCGCCAGCAACAACTGATCCGCATCGACTTTGAAGAAGCCCCCAGCCACGAAATCCTGGCCGACAAGCTGGACGACTTTGCCGCCCGCCTGGCGCAGCACGACGTGGTGATTTTGTCCGACTACGGCAAGGGCGGCCTCACCCACGTCGCCCGCATGGTCGAGCTGGCGCGCGCCGCCGGCAAGCCGGTGCTGATCGACCCCAAGGGCGACGACTGGAGCAAATACGCCGGCGCCACCCTGCTCACCCCCAATAAAAGCGAATTCCGCCAAGTGGCCGGCAGCTGGCGCGACGAAGCCGACCTGGCCCAACGCGCCCAGACGCTGCGCCAGCAACTGCAACTCGACGCCCTGCTGGTCACCCGCAGCGAAGAAGGCATGAGCCTGTTCGACGCCGACGGCGCCGAACACCAGCCCACCCTGGCGCGCGAAGTGTTTGACGTGTCGGGCGCGGGCGACACGGTGATTGCCACCCTGGGCCTGGCGCTGGCCGCCGGCCTGAGCCGCCCGCACGCCATGCACCTGGCCAACGCCGCCGCCGGCATCGTGGTGGCCAAGCTGGGCACCGCCGTGGTGGACCAACAGGAACTGTTTGCGGCCTGACGCCGCCCGAAACTCTGGAGCTTACCCCCATGACCCTCGTCGTCACCGGCGCTGCCGGCTTTATTGGTTCCAACCTGGTCAAGGCGCTCAACCTGCGCGGCGACACCGACATCATCGCCGTCGATGACCTCACCGACGGCCCCAAATACCGCAACCTGGTGGACTGCGACATCGCCGACTACCTGGACAAAGACGACTTTCTCGCCCGCCTGAAAGCCGGCGACTACACCGGCAAACTGCGCGCCATCCTGCACCAGGGCGCCTGCTCCGACACCATGGAGCACAACGGCAAATACATGATGGCCAACAACTATCAGTACACGCTGGACCTGTTTGACTGGTGTCAGGACCACGGCGTGCCGCTGCTGTATGCCTCCAGCGCCGCCGTCTACGGCGCTGGCCGGGTGTTCAGCGAATCACGCGAACACGAAGCCCCGCTGAACGTGTATGGCTACTCGAAATTTCTGTTCGACCAAGTGGTGCGCCGCCGCTTTGACCAACGCCGCGCGCAAGTGGTGGGTTTTCGCTATTTCAACGTCTACGGCCCGCGCGAACAACACAAAGGCCGCATGGCCTCGGTGGCGTTTCATCACTTCAACCAATACCTGCAAACCGGCAAGGTGAAACTGTTTGAAGGCTACGACGGCTACCCCAACGGCGGCCAGATGCGCGACTTTGTCTCGGTGGAAGACGTGGTGAAGGTCAACCTGCACTTTCTGGACCACCCGGAAAGCTCCGGCATCTTCAACCTGGGCAGCGGCCGCGCCCAACCGTTTAACGACGTCGCCGTCGCCGCCGTCAACGCCTGCCGCCAACACCAAGGCCAAGCCGCGCTCAGCCTGGCCGAACTGGTGGAACAAGGCGTGCTGGAATACATCGACTTTCCGGAAGCGCTGAAAGGCAAATACCAAAGCTTTACCGAAGCCAATATCAGCGCCCTGCGCGCAGCGGGCTATGCACAGCCGATGCTGAGCGTGGAGGAGGGCGTGGCGCGGTATGCGCAGTGGTGGTTGGCGAGTGCGTGGCGGTGAGGAGATGGCGATGGCCATGCAGTAACCAACTGACGTAAAAAGAAAAAGCGACGATAGGCCTATCGTCGCTTTTTTGAGGTGTGCGGATAGGCTCGTGCAGAACATAAAACCCCGCAAAATGGCCATGCGGGGTTTTTCCGGCCTGGGCGCGATGCTATCCGCGTATGGGTAAAACGGCGGTGAAGCAAGCTGGCGGTGTGGGTGAGCCCTACGCCGCCGCCCCGCGCAGCCGCCGGTACAGCGTGGCCCGGCTGATGCCCAGCTGGCGGGCGGCGGCGGACATATTGCCGGCGCAGGCGCTGAGGGTGTGCAGGATGGCGCGTTGTTCGATGTCGGCCAGCCGGCCGTCCGGGCTGGGGGCCAGGTGCAGGCGCGGTGGGCTGGGGGCGTCTTCGTCCAGGTGGCGCAGGTCCAGCGCGTCGTCCGGGTGTTCGCGGCTGGCCAGCGCCGAGCGCAGCACGCTGCGCAGCTGGCGCAGATTGCCCGGCCAGGGGTGGGTGTCCAGCCATTGGCAAAGCGCCGGGCTGAGCGCCACGGCTTCGCCGTGGTTTTCTTCCAGCAAGAGGCGCTGGCACAGTTCGGCGCGGTCGCTGCGTTCGCGCAGCGCCGGCAGGCGCACGCGCACGCCGGCCAGGCGGTAATATAAATCTTCCCGAAAACGCCCGTCGGCCACCGCCTGGCGCAGGTCGCGGTGGGTGGCGCACACCACGGCGATGTCCACGGTTTGCGCGCGCTGGGCGCCCAGCGGGGTGACTTCGCGCTCTTGCAGCACGCGCAGCAGGTGGGCTTGCAGGCTGAGCGGCATGTCGCCGATTTCATCCAGAAACAGCGTGCCGCCGTGCGCCTGGGCAATGCGGCCAACGTGGCCCTTGCGCCGCGCGCCGGTAAAGGCGCCGTCTTCATAGCCAAACAGTTCGGATTCGATCAGGCCTTCCGGGATGGCGGCGCAGTTGACCGCCACAAACGGGCCGTCGCGGCGCGGGCTGCTGGCGTGAAAGGCCTGGGCGAACACTTCTTTGCCGGTGCCGGTTTCGCCTTCGATCAACAGCGGAATGTCCTTGCCCACCAGGCGCAGCGCACGGCGGGCGGCGGCGTCCAGCCGGGCGTCGCCGCCGGTCAGCGCCAACAGGTGGCGCGGCAGGCCATGGCTGGGCGGCGGTGGGGCAAACACGTCGTCGCCGCCGGCCGCCAGCGGGCGCAGACAGCCGCGCCAGTCGCGCGCCAGCTGGTCTTGCAGCGGCTGGCGGCGCTCGGGCGCGCGGCGGGCCAGTTGGGTCCACCATTCAAAGGGCGCGGCAAACAGCTGTTCAAAATGCCGGGCGTCGTCTGGCGCGCCCAGCGCGGCAAAGCGCCCGCGGCCTTCGCCACAGCCGGCCAGCCAGCGGCCGTCGTCGGCAAACACCAGCCGACAGTCTTGCTCGTCGTCGTCGCGCAATTGCAACAGCCAGGCGCCGCCGGGGGTGTCGTCCAATAGCCGCAGTTCGATTTCGTTTGCCGCCAGCTGCACCAGCGCCAGGGTGTGCGGCTGGCGGTGGCGACAGGGGCCGACAATGCCCAGCGCGCCAGCGCGCGCGCCGCCCGGCAGCGCCAGCGGCACGGCGGCGCAGGTCAGCTGGCGCAGGGCGTGCAGATAGTGTTCCGGGCCGTGCACGGTCAGCGCCCGGCCAGCGGCCAGCGCGCTGCCCATGGCGTTCACTCCGCAGCGGCTTTCCCGCCAGTCGGCGCCAGCATGCAGGCCCAGCCGGGCCAATTCGTCCAGAAACGCCGGTGGCCCCAGCCGGTGCAGCACCACGCCGTCGGCGTTGCACAACAGCACCGCGCTGCCACAGTCGGTCAGCTGGCGGGCCAGCCGCGCCATCAGCGGCGAGGCGGCGCGCAGCAGGCTGCGATGGCGCTGGCGCAGGGCGTAGAGCGCGCTGTCGCTGTCTGGCTGCGCCGGCAGCGGGCTGTCGGGCTGCAAACCGGCGCGCTGGCAACGGCGCCAGGCGTCTTGCAGGTGCTCGGGCAGCGCGGCGCGCGGCGGCGCCGCAGGCGGGGCGGACGAATGCATCGGTTTCTCTCCTCATCGCCGCGCTGGGCGCGGCGTATGCGTGCGACGCGCGCGCGTCGGGCATGTTGTTATAAGAGGCGTTCTACCGGCAAATCGCCTGCGGCGGCCATCCGCCCTTGGTGGGGGATACTTTGGTGGGATGGACAGTGGCAGTCGCGGATGTTTTTGCCTGCCTGGGCGTCAGTGGCTGGTGGGCTGGGCGTAAAAATGCCCGGCCTGGCGCAGCTGGGCCAGCTTCTCGTTCAGCTCGCGCTTGTACTGCGGGCCCAGCCACACCACCTTGGCTATCAGGCTATCGCTGATGTAGTGGCCGGCATAAGACGTCATGCCGACTTCAATCAGCGCTCCAGTGCCGCCAATGATCTCCCGCAGCCGATTTGTCAGGCCTTGTACGGCATACGCGGCTTGCTCGGTGGGGTGCATAAATACCGAGTAATAGCGGGTGTCCTTCAGGTAAACCCACTGGGAGACACGCAGCTGGCGCACGGCCTCGACCACGTCTTCAGGCGGCAGTTGTCCTGTGGCTTGCAGGGTGGCCAAGGCTTGATCCAGCAGGCTGGGGGTGTGCATATAGATGTTTCGGGCCATCATCAGCAACTGGTAGATATGCATATCCTGTGTGGGCTGTGGCTGGCCAGATTCAGCGTGGATTTGCTGCAAGATGTGGGAATAGCCATGGATAAACGCATTGGCGGCTTCGGCAGCAATAATCATGGTGAGTCGGTCGCTAAGGTCAGTCGTGGGCGGGCAAGCCGGGCGCGCGTGAGGCGCAAGGTCCCCTGGATTTAAACACCATGTCATTTGTCGGCGCAAGCCACTCCGCCGTCCCCCACCTTAGTCGAATAGACAGCCATCCCCAGCCTGCCACAATCAGAGCATCCCCATTTGTCGAGCGCGCCCATGCTGTTGCGACCGTTTCATCTTGCCCTGACCGCGCTGTGTTGCGCGGCTTCGTCCGCCTGGGCCTTGACCACGGTGGACATCGCCTACCTGGAAGAAACCCGCCCGCCGGTCGCCACGCTGGCCAATCTGGAGCCGCCGCCGGCGGATCTGGGGCGCGCCGGGGTGGAGCTGGGCATCCGCGACAATGACTCCACCGGCAAATTCCTGCAGCAGCGTTTTCAGCTGCACAGCATTCAGTTGCCGGTGGGCGCGCCGGCCAGCGAGTGGCTGGCGCGGCTGAACAAAACCAAGGCGCGGCTGGTGGTGGCCAATTTGCCGGCCGCCACGCTGGAAACCCTGCTCAAGCAGCCGGGCCAGGAGGGCGTGCTGTGGTTTAACGCCGGCGCCGCCGACGATGCGCTGCGCCAGAGCCGCTGCCGGCCCAATCTGCTGCACACCCTGCCCGGCCGGGCGATGCAGGCCGACGCGCTGGCGCAGTATCTGGTGGCGCGGCGCTGGAAAAAATGGTTTCTGGTGACCGGCCCGCAGCCGGAAGACGCCGCCTACGCTGCCGCGGTGCGCCGCGCGGCCAAGCGCTTTGGCGGGCAGATTGTTGGCGAAAAAGCCTGGCGCTACAGCCACGACGCCCGCCGCACCGCCCAGGCCGAAGTGCCCACCTTTACCCAGGTGGCCGAGCACGATGTGATGATTGTCGCCGACGAGCGCGGCGACTTTGGCGATTATTTCCTGTATCGCACCTGGCTGCCGCGCCCGGTGGCCGGCACCCAGGGCCTGGTGGCCGCCGGCTGGCACGCCAGCGCCGAGCAATGGGGCGCGGTGCAGCTGCAAAACCGCTTCCGCGCCTACGCCAAGCGGCCGATGCAGGCGGCGGATTACGCCGGCTGGGCGGCGGTGCGCAGCGTGGGCGAGGCCGCCGCGCGCACCCAGTCGGGCGACGCCAAGGTGTTGCGCGACTATATCCGCAGCCCGGAATTCGAGCTGGCGGCGTTCAAGGGCCGCAGCCTGAGCTATCGCGCCTGGAACGGCGAATTGCGCCAGCCGATGCTGATTGCCCAGCCGCGCGCCTTGGTCAGCCTGTCGCCGCAAGAGGGGTTTTTGCACCCCAGCAGCGATCTGGACACGCTGGGTTTTGATGCGCCGGAAGTGAAGTGCAAGCCTTGATGGTGATTTTCCCACCGCGTGTGGGGTGTTTTTCCTGACGCACTGGAGCCAATTGATGACTGTATTCCCCCGCCTGGCCTATTGCGCCGCCCTGCTTGCCGCCCTGCCGGCGCTGGCCGACACCGTGTATGTGTCCAATGAAAAAGACCACACCCTGTCGGTGATCGACAGCGTCAGCATGAAGGTGCTGAAAACCGTGCCGGTGGGCAAGCGCCCGCGCGGCATCACCCTGTCCAAGGACGGCACGCAGCTGTATATCTGCGCCAGCGACGACAACACCGTGCAGGTGATGGACCTGGCCACGCTGAAGGTGATTCACAACCTGCCCTCGGGCGAAGACCCCGAGCAGTTTGCCCTGTCGCCGGACGGCAAGCAGCTGTATGTGGCCAACGAAGACAGCAATGTGGTGACCATCATCGACATCGCCAGCCGCAAGGTGGCCGGCCAGGTGGATGTCGGCGTCGAGCCGGAAGGCATGGCGGTCAGCCCGGATGGCCGCTGGGCGGTGAACACCTCGGAAACCACCAATATGGTGCACTGGATCGACACCCGCACCCGCAAGCTGGTGGACAACACCCTGGTGGACCAGCGCCCGCGCTACGCCCGCTTTACTGACGACAGCAAGCTGCTGTGGGTCAGCTCGGAAGTCGGCGGCACCGTGTCGGTGATTGATGTGGCCACCCGCAAGCGCATTCACACCATCCGCTTTGCCATTCCCGGCATCCCCAAAGACCGCATCCAGCCGGTGGGCATGCGCCTGACCCGCGACGGCCGCTATGCCTTTGTGGCGCTGGGCCCGGCCAACCATGTGGCGGTGGTGGACGCCAAAACCTATGCGCCAATCAAATACCTGCTGGTCGGCCGCCGGGTGTGGCACACCGCGCTGACCGGCGATGAAAAACAGCTGTGGGTCAGCAATGGCATCAGCAATGATGTGTCGGTGATCGATGTGGATAACCTGAAAGTGGTCAAGTCGATTGCCACTGGCCGTTATCCGTGGGGCGTGGCGATCAAGCCATGAGCACGCCAGCCTTGCATATTGCCGGGCTCAGCCACCGCTACGGCGCGCGGCTGGCGCTGGATGGCGTCAGCCTGAATGTGGCGCCCGGCGAGTTTCGCGTGTTGCTGGGGCCCAACGGCGCCGGCAAGAGCACGCTGTACGGCTTGCTTACCCGGCTGCTGGCCTGCCAGAGCGGGGCGATTGAGCTGTTTGGCCAAACTCTGTCCGCCCCGGCCATGGCCGGGCTGGGCGTGGTGTTTCAGCAGCCGACGCTGGACCTGGATCTCACCGTCGAGCAAAACCTGGCGTATTTTGCTGCGCTGCATGGCCTGCGCGGCAGCGAGCGGCGCGCGCGCATCGACGCCGAATTGCAGCGCATGGCGCTGGTCGAGCGCCGGCACGAGCGGGTGCGCCTGCTCAATGGCGGCCACCGCCGCCGGGTGGAAATCGCCCGCGCCCTGCTGCACCGCCCGCGTCTGTTGCTGCTGGACGAAGCCACCGTCGGTCTGGACATGCCGGCGCGGCGGTTTTTGGTCGAGCATGTGCACCGGCTGGCGCGGGAAGAAGGCCTGGCCGTGCTGTGGGCCACCCATTTGATTGACGAAGTGCGCGCCGATGACCATATCGCCCTGTTGCACCAGGGCCGGCTACTGGCCAGCGGCGTGGCCGGCGAGCTGACCGCCCAGGCCGAATGTGATTCGCTGGCGCAATGGTTTGACCGCCAGACTGGCAAGGAGGACAGCGCATGCCTGTGGCCCTGACCGTGCTGGGCGCGATTGTCTGGCGCGAATTGCTGCGCTTTTGGCAGCAGCGCTCGCGTTTTTTTGGCGCGCTGGTGCGCCCGCTGATCTGGCTGATCGTGTTTGCCTCGGGCTTTCGCGCCGCGCTGGGCTTGTCGATTATTCCGCCCTACGAAACCTATATCACCTACGACGTGTACATCACCCCCGGCCTGGTCGGCATGATCCAGCTGTTCAACGGCATGCAGCATTCGCTGTCGCTGGTCTACGACCGCGAGATGGGCAGCATGCGCGTGCTGCTGACCAGCCCGCACCGGCTGTCCTGGCTGCTCACCTGCCGGCTGCTGGCCGGGGTGGTGGTGTCGGTGGTGCAGGTGTATGGCTTTTTGCTGATCGCCCGGCTGTGGGGCGTGGATATTCCGTGGATGGGTTTTATCTGGGTGTTTCCGGCGCTGTTGATCACGGGCGTACTGTTGGGCGCGGCGGGGATGTTGATTTCGTCGTGGGTGAACCAGATCGAGAACTTTGCCGGGGTGATGAATTTTGTGGTGTTCCCGGTGTTCTTTTTGTCCACCGCGCTGTACCCGCTATGGAAAATGCAGGAATCCAGCGTCTGGCTGTATTGGGTGTGCGCGGTGAATCCGTTTTCCTCGGCGGTGGAAACCCTGCGCTTTGCCCTGTATGGCCAACTGGCGCTGGAGCCGGCCTTGGTGACCTTGGCGGGCGCGGCGGTGTTGCTGGCGCTGGCCATTCGCGGTTACCGGCCGCGCCAGCGGGCATGAGCGCCGCGCGGCGCGGGTCAACGCGGCGGCGTGTAGGGCAGCGGCGCGGCGTCTTCCAGCGGCAGGCCGGCGTCTTGCCAGCCGTCGCTGCCGTCGGCAAACCACAGCACCTGGCGGTAGCCCAGCGCCAGCGCGCGCTTGCCGGCGTTCCACGACATCCAGCAATCGCGCAGGCAGTAAAACACCAGCGGCGCGTCGCGGTTGCCGGCGCTCAGCCGCGCCAGCTCGCGGGCAAACCAGTCGGCCATGGCCGGCTCGGGCTCGCCGTGGCCGACATTGGGCAGCCACACGCTGCCGGGCAGGTTGCGGCGCGGCGCATTGGGCAGCCAGTGGCTGACGCCGTCGCTGTCGGTCAAGCGGCCAGCGGGCAGCACGTCAATCAACAGCGGGCGCGGCGCCGTTTGCAGCCGGGCGGCCAGTTGGCGGGCGTCCACCCGCTGGGCGCCGGGCAGCTCGGCCGGGGTGGGCGCGCGGTAGTGGCTCAGCCGGTAGCCGGCGGGCGGCGGCGGCAGCTCGGGCGCGGCCAGCTGGGCGCAGCCAGCCAGGCCCACGGCCAGCAAGGCAATCAGAGAAAACCGGCGCATGGCGATGCTCCTGTGCAAACCAACAACAAACATTCAGCGTGGGCAAAAGCCAGGGCGCTGCCCATTCGACTTTCGTCGGGGGGGCGGGCAAAATGGTCCGACCGTTTGTCAGACACCCCGGCGCCCGATCGGGGGCGGCAGGCGCGAGGAGACACGCCATCATGAACTTCGCCCCGCGCGTGCGGCGCGGCCACACCACCCTGGCCGACGTTGACGCTGCTGTGGACGAGCTGCACGCTCAGCTCGATCAAGCCGACAGCACCCTGGTGCTGATCTTTGCCTCACCCGACTACCCGCCCGAGGCGCTGGCGGCGGCGCTGAACCGGCGCTTTGCCGACACCCTGGTGGTGGGCTGCACCACGGCCGGCGAAATTGGCCCCGGCGGTTATCAACATCATTCGATTTCGGCAGTGAGCTTTGCCGCGCCGGATTTTTGCGCGGTGGCCCAGCGCATTGACGATCTGGCTGGCATGAGCCTGTCGGACGCGCTGGGCGTGGCCATGGGTGCGCGCCATCAACTGGGCGTGCGCTCGCCGTTTCCCATAGAGCGGCGCACCTTTGCCCTGCTGTTGATTGATGGCCTGTCCGCGCGCGAAGAGCAAGTGGCCAGCCGGCTGTCGCGCGCGCTGGGCGACATCCCGATGTTTGGCGGCTCGGCCGGCGACAATATGCGCTTTGAGCGCACCGCCGTACTGATCGACGGCCAGTTTGTCAGCGCCGCCGCCGCGCTGGTGCTGGTGAGCACGCCGCATCCGTTCGAGGTGTTCAAATCCGAACACGCGGCGGGTTACGGCGAGCGGGTGGTGGTCACCGAGGCCGACGCCGACCGGCGCATCGTCACCGAAATCAACGCCGAGCCGGCCGCCGCCGAATACGCCCGGCTCTTGGGCCTGGCCCCGGAAAAACTCACCCCGCAGGCGTTTGCCGCGCACCCCCTGGTGTTGCAGGTGGGCGGCGTGCCCTATGTGCGTTCGATTCAGCGGGTGAACCCGGACCTGAGCCTGAGCTTTTTTTGCGCCATCGACGAAGGCCTGGTGCTGTCGGGCACCCGCGCCCACGACGTGGTCAGCAATCTGGCGCGCACCTTTGATGGCCTGCGCCGACGGCTGGGGCCCTTGCAGATTGTGCTGGGCTGCGACTGTATTTTGCGCACCCTGGCCGAGCACGACAGCGCCACCCGCGCCCGGCTGTCGGCCCTGTTGGCCGCCAATCATGTGGTGGGCTTTAACACCTATGGCGAGCAATTCAACGCCATGCATGTCAACCAGACTTTTACCGGCATTGCCATCGGATACGGACTTCCGGCATGAACGACGTTAACGGCGACGCGCTGCGTCTGGCCGCCCTGGAGCGGGAAAACGCCAAACTGAAAAAAATCAACGCCGCGCTGATGCGCCGGGTGGAGCAGGGCCTGGCCGACAATGGCAACTCGTTTACTTTTTTTCAGGTGGCGGTTGAGCTGGAGCACCGCATTCAGGAGCGCACCCGCGCGCTGGAGCAGGCCATGGCCGAGCTGGAAGCGGCCAACTTTGCCCTGACCCAGGCCAAGCGCGCCGCCGAAACCGCGCAAGGCCGGCTGGATGTGGCGGTGGACACCATTGCCGACGGCTTTGCCCTGTGGCAGCCGGACGACACCTTGGCGCGCTGCAATCGCCGTTTTCTGGATTTGTTTCCCAATCAGCGCGGCATGATTCGCCCCGGCCTGCATTTTGAGGATTTTGTCGCCGCCGTGGTCAGCGACGGCGGCGTGCTGGAAGCGCGCGACGACCCGTTTGGCTGGCTGCAACGCCGCGTCGCCTACCACCGCGAACCCGAAGGCAGCCTGATTTTGTCGATGGCCGACGGCACCTGGCAGCGCATCAGCGAGCGGCGCACCGGCGACGGCGGCCGGGTGGGCATTTACACCGACATCACCGACATCAAGCGCCAGGAAATGCGCCTGCGCGAAAGCGATCTGGCCGCGCATTCGCTGCTGCTGCAAGCCACGCTCAACAGCATCCGCCAGGGCATTGCCGTGTTCGACGCCCATGGCGCGCTGTTGGCGTGGAATCACCGTTTTTCTGATCTGGTGGGCTTGTCGCCGCAGGCGCTGGCGGTGGGCAAGCGCATCAGCCCGCGCGAGCGCACGCTGTGCTGCCCCTTGTCTGGCGCGCTGGAAATGGCCGGCACGCGCGGGCGCACGCTGGAAGTGCAATACAACCCGATGCCCAATGGCGGCTTTGCCATGACCTACACCGACATCAGCGAGCGCAAGGCCGCCGAGCAGGCGCTGCGCGACAGCGAAGCCAAGATGCGCCTGATCACCGACGCCTTGCCGGCGCTGATTGCCTATGTGGACAACCAGCAGATTTACCGCTTCACCAATCAGGGTTACGAAGACTGGTTTGGCATCCCGCGCAGCGAAATCAACGGCCGCCCCATGCGCGAAGTGCTGGGCCCGCGCCTGTTTGACGGCCGCCGGCATTATGTCGAGCGCGCGCTGGAAGGCCGCGCCTCGGTGTTTGAGCTGGAGCTGCCCGCCCCCCGGCGCAATATTGAATTCGCCAAGGCGACGTTTATTCCGCACTTCGACCCCGACCACGGCGGCGTGCTGGGCTTTTTTGCCCTGATTCAGGACATCACCGATATCCGCCGCGCCGCCCGCGCGCTGGAGCATTCCAAAGAACAACTGGAGCAGCGCGTGGCCGAGCGCACCATTGAGCTCAGCCACGCCAACAGCCGCCTGCAAGAGGCCATCCACGCCGCCGAAGAAGCCCAGCGCAGCAAAACCCGCTTTTTTGCCGCCGCCAGCCATGATCTTTTACAACCGCTGAACGCCGCCCGGCTGTTTTTGGCCTCGCTGGCCGGCCAACCGCTGCCGCCCAACGCCGCCCGCCTGGCCGACAATGCCGGCGCCTCGCTGGAGGCGGTGGACGACCTGATCAACACCCTGCTGGAAATCTCCCGGCTGGATGCCGGCGCGGTGGAAACCGATATGCGCCACTTTCCGGTGGCGGCGCTGCTGGACCAACTGGCCACCGAGTTCGCCCCGCTGGCCGAGGCGCGCGGGCTGAGCCTGCGCCTGCACAACTGCGCGGCGGTGGTGCATAGCGACTGGGTGTTGCTGGGCCGGGTGCTGCGCAACTTTTTGTCCAACGCCATCCGCTACACCCGCCATGGCAGCCTGCTGCTGGGCTGCCGACGCATCGACGGCGGCGTGCGCGTGGGGGTATGGGATCAGGGCGCGGGCATCGAGCCAGAAAAATTGCCCACCATCTTTGGCGAGTTCGTGCGCCTGTCCGAGCACAGCAGTATGTGCAACAAGGGCATGGGCCTGGGCCTGGCCATCGTCCACCGGCTGGCGCGCGCGCTGCAACACCGGCTGTATGTGCGCTCCATCCCCGGCCAGGGCTCGTGCTTTGCCATTGATATTCCGTATGGCCGCCCGGCGGCGGTGCAGTTTGACGCCCCGCACGACGACGCCCCCAGCGCCAACCACCCGGCGCAAACCGGCGACGCCTTATTGCTGCTGATCGACAACGACCCGGCCATTCTGGAAGGCATGGTCACCCTGCTGGAAGACTGGGATTACCAAACCCTGGCCGCCAGCAGCGCCGAGGCCGCCCTCACCCTGCTGGACGCCCACGGCCTGACCCCGGACGCCATCCTGGCCGACTACCATCTGGACGACGGCGCCACCGGCAGCGAGGCCATTCGCCGCATCTGCCAGCACCTGGGGCAAAACATCCCCGCCGCGCTGATCACCGCCGACCGCAGCGCCGAAGTGCGCCAGGAGGCCGAAGCCGCCGGCTGGGCATGGCTGGGCAAGCCGGTGCGCCCGGCGCGGCTGCGCGCGCTCTTGGGGCATGTGCTGCGGCGTGGTGAGATGGGTTGATGGGCGCCTGGGGCGGCGCGTGTGCGGGATTAAGATAAGCTTTCGCTGCGCCGGCCAGATGATCATCAAGGGCGCGCCCGTTCAGTCCAGCGCCAGGTATTGGACTTCCAGAATCTCGATGTCTTCGTCGCCTTCCGGGCCGCGCAACACCACGGTGTCGCCTTCGCGCGCCTTCAGCAGGGTGCGCGCCAGCGGTGAAATCCAGCTGATGCGGTTGCGCGGCAGGTCGATTTCGTCCACGCCGACAATCGCCACGGTTTGCTCCTGACCATCGCCGCGCAGCAGGGTGACGGTGGCGCCAAAAAAGATTTGCTCGCTGTCGCGGCCGGCGGAATGCACCACTTCGGCGATTTCCAGGCGTTTGGTCAAAAAGCGGATGCGCCGGTCGATCTCGCGCATGCGCTTCTTGCCGTAGAGATAATCGCCATTTTCCGAGCGGTCGCCGTTGGAGGCCGCCCAGGAGACAATATTGACGATCTCCGGGCGCTCGCGGTGCACCAGGTGATACAGCTCATCCTTCATGCGCTGCCAGCCGGCCGGGGTCAGGTAGTTTTTGCTGCTTTTTGGCAGTTGCTGTTCGGCGGGCAGCGCATCGTCGTCGTCAGCGTCTTGTTCGCGGGTGAAGGCCTTGCTCATGGTGGGTTCGCGCCAGAGGGTAGGGTCAGGGTTTTTGCTGGCCGGTCAGCCCCAGGCCAGCCCATTTCAGCACCAGCAGCACCTCGGCTTCGTCCAGCTCGTGAAACTGGCCGCGCTTGAGGCGGGTGGGCAGGTGCAGGCTGCCAAAGCGCACGCGGATCAGCCGGCTGACGGTCAGGCCAAAGTGCTCGAACAGGCGGCGCACTTCGCGGTTGCGGCCTTCGCGCAGAATCACCTTGTACCAGTGGTTGGCGCCTTCGCCGCCCTGCTCGGAAATATGCTGAAAGTGCGCCGGGCCGTCGTCCAGCTCCACGCCGCGCGTGGCCTGCTGCATTTGCTCGGGGGTCAGCTCGCCCAGCGTGCGCACGGCGTATTCGCGCTCGACTTCAAAGCTGGGGTGCATCATGCGGTTGGCCAGCTCGCCCGAGGTAGTCAGCACCAGAAGGCCGCTGGTGTTCAAGTCCAGCCGGCCCACCGCCACCCATTTGCTGCTGCGCGTTTGCGGCAGGCGCTCAAACACCGTCACCCGGCCTTCCGGGTCGTCGCGGGTGACCAGTTCGCCTTCTTGCTTGTGGTAGATGATGATGCGCGGCAGGCGATCCGGCCATTTGATGTACACCGCCTTGCCCTGCACGCGCACTTTGTCGTCCGGGGTGATCTTGCAACCCAGCTCGGCCACCTTGCCGTTGACTTCCACTTGCCCGGCGGCGATGAGTTCTTCCATATCACGGCGCGAGCCGATGCCGGTTTGCGCCAGCGCTTTTTGCAGGCGGATTTCGGTGATGTGCGAGACATCCACGCGCTTGTCGCGCAGCTCGCGGGAGATTTTTTCGGCTTTTTGCGAGCCATGGCGCTGCGCCATCTTGCGCGCGCGTTGCACCTTGGGGCCAGACGGCTTGCCAGCGCGCGGCGGGCGCGGGGTTTGGCTGACGCCGTCCTGAGCCTGGGCGCCGTCGGCCACCGGGCGGCGGGCGCCAGGGGGGGCGGACGCGCCCTGCGGGGCGGGCTTGCCGGTCAGCGGGGTGCGCGGCTTGCGGGTGGTGAATTCATCGGCCGGATGGCGCGGCAGGCTGCGGCCCTGCGCGCCCTTGGGCGTGCGCGGGGCTTGCGGTTGGTCGCGGCGGGTGCGCGACACCGGCTGGCGGGCGCCGCCAGCGTTACTCGGTTTGGCTTTCGACATCTTGGGGTTCTTCTGCTTTCTCGGGGACAACCAGGCTGCCCAGATCGGCCAGCGGCGGCAAATCTTTCAGGCTGGCCAGGCCCAGGTCGTCCAGGAATTTCCGGGTGGTGGCGTACAGGCCGGGTCGGCCTGGCACTTCTTTATGGCCGATGACTTCAATCCAGCCGCGTTCGGTCAGCGTTTGCGTCACCGACGACGACACGCTGACGCCGCGAATGGCTTCGATATCGCCTCGGGTGACCGGCTGGCGATAGGCGATGATGGCGACGGTTTCCATCACGGCGCGCGAGTAGCGCGGCGGTTTTTCCGGGTTGAGCCGGGCCAGATAGGGCTGAAACTCGGCGCGGGCGCGAAACCGCCAGCCCGACGCCAGCTTGACCAGCTCAATGCCGCGCCCCTGCCAGTCGGCCTGAATCTCTTCGACCATTTCGTACAGCAGGCCGTTGGTGAGGGTTTCGGTGAACAGCCGCTTGAGGTCGTGCACCGACAGTGGCTCCTGCGCGGTGAGCAGCGCAGTTTCCACCACCTGTTTCAGGTATTTGAGGTCGGTGAGGGTGCTCATGGTGTGTGTAGTGTAGCCGGATTTTGACCGTGGGTTGTAATGACGTGTGCGCTGGCTTTTTGTTTGCACGGCGCGCCGCCCAAACAAAAAGCCAGCCGGCAGGCTGGCTTTTCAGGCTGGCTGTGCGCTGCCTTTATTTATAACGGGCCACGCCGTCGAGCAGCTCTTGCTTGGCGGCGTCGATGCCGTCCCAGCCCTGAACCTTCACCCACTTGCCCTTTTCCAGGTCTTTGTAGTGCTCGAAGAAGTGGCTGATCTGGGCGCGCAGCAGTTCCGGCAGGTCTTCCAGCTTTTGCACGTCCTTGTACATCGGGCAGAGTTTTTCCACCGGCACGGCCACCAGCTTGGCGTCGATGCCCGATTCGTCTTCCATCTTCAGCACGCCCAGCGCGCGGCAGCGCACCACCACACCCACTTGCAGCGGGAACGGGGTGACCACCAGCACGTCCACCGGATCGCCATCTTCCGACAGGGTTTGCGGCACATAGCCGTAGTTGGCCGGGTAGAACATGGCGGTGCCCATGAAACGGTCAACGAACATGGCGCCAGTGTCCTTGTCCAGTTCGTATTTGATCGGAGCGCCGGCGGCCGGGATTTCGATGATGACGTTAAAGTCGTTCGGGATATCCTTGCCAGCGGGGACGCGGTCGAGAATCATGGGGCTCTCCAGTCGTAGTATTCGGGTTGTTATGGGTCAAAATCCGGCCAGATTATATAACAGCTCGCCCACCGCGCGCAGGGGGCGGGGGTATAATCCTGGCGTCCTTGTGGAGAAAGTGAAACACCATGCTCGACCTGCTGATTACCGAGTTCGATAAAGGCCTGCGCACCTTGCTGGCGCCGGCGCCCACCTTGCGCGCCTACCCGGATGACGGGCTGGAAGAGGCCGAGATGAGCGACGCCGAGCGCCGGCATGCGCTGGGTTTGATGCGCATCAATCATTGCGGCGAGGTGTGCGCGCAGGCCTTGTATCAGGGCCAGGCGCTGACTGCGCGCGACCCGGCGGCGCGCGAGGCGCTCAAGCAGGCGGCGTGGGAGGAAACCGAGCACCTGGCCTGGACCGAGCGCCGCATTGCCGAGTTGGGCGGGCATAAGAGCGTGTTCAATCCGGTGTGGTATGCCGGTTCGCTGGCGATGGGGGTGACGGCGGGTTTGCTGGGCGATAAGTGGAACTTGGGGTTTCTGGAGGAAACCGAGTATCAGGTGGAGGCGCATCTGAACGAGCATCTGGAGAGTTTGCCGGCGCAGGATGCCAAGAGCCGGGCGATTGTCAGTCAGATGCGTGAGGATGAGGTGCGGCACGCCGAGACGGCGCATGAGTTGGGGGCGGCGAAGTTGCCTTTGCCGGTGAAGGGCTTGATGCATGTGACGTCGTTGGTGATGAAGAAGAGTAGTTATTGGGTGTGAGTGCTTGTGTGTGTTGAGCCGCGCTGTCGCGCGGGGCTGATTTTGGGCGGGAGTTCGTCCCGCGGCCGACCTACTTTCTTTGCTTCGCCAAAGAAAGTAGGCAAAGAAAGGCGACCCCAGGACGCCCGCCTGTCCGCCGCCTGCGGCGACGGTGGTTCCTTGCGCTTCTCGAAAACCGGGGCCGCCACGGAATGGCGCGTCGGCTGCGCCGCCGCTTAGCCGTGGCGAAAAGCCCCCCGGTTTCCTGCGATGCTCAGCGGGCTTTATGGGGCCCAAAAAACCGGTGGGGCGCTGCGGCCCGTGCCGTGAATAGACCTGGGCGGCGTGTTGCGTGTTTCCTTTCCTCATGTTTACGTCGCAGCGCACTGAGGCTGGTGGGCCACGCTGCCCGTCTATTGTCTTGTCGAACCTATTGCCGTCGGGCGAGTCTTTCCCGCGCCTGGTTACGCTGCCTTGGCGGCGGTTTCACGCGGTGTGAGTGACTGTATTTTCGTGCGTCTGCCCTTGGGGTGGGCGTGGTGTTGATTGTTTGTCTGGACGCGTCATGATCCCTGTTTCCCGCAGTTTTCCCGCTACCCGCATGCGTCGCATGCGGCGTGATGATTTTTCCCGTCGTTTGATGCGTGAGCACACGCTGACGGCGGATGATTTGATTTACCCTGTGTTCGTGCTGGAGGGCGAGCGGCGTGAGGAGCCGGTGGTGTCGATGCCGGGGGTGGTGCGGCAGAGTCTGGATCGCTTGCTGGCCACGGCGGAGGAGGCGGTCAAGCTGGGGATTCCGGCGCTGGCTTTGTTTCCGGTGATCGAGTCGGGCAAGACGCTGGATGGCATGGAGGCGTGCAATCCAGAGGGCTTGGTGCCCACCGTGGTGCGCACGCTCAAGCGTGAGTTTCCGCAGTTGGGGGTGATTACCGATGGCGCGCTGGATCCCTACACCAGCCATGGTCAGGATGGGGTGATTGATGAGCACGGTTATGTGCTGAACGACATCACCACCGAGATTCTGGTCAAGCAGGCTTTGTGTCATGCCGAGGCCGGGGTGGATATGGTGGCGCCGTCGGACATGATGGACGGGCGGATTGGCGCTTTGCGTCAGGCGCTGGAGGCGCATGGCCATATTCACACCCGCATTTTCAG
The DNA here is from genome assembly GCF_003201855.1 of Rivihabitans pingtungensis. Classification (GTDB taxonomy): domain Bacteria; phylum Pseudomonadota; class Gammaproteobacteria; order Burkholderiales; family Aquaspirillaceae; genus Rivihabitans; species Rivihabitans pingtungensis. The sequence goes on from NZ_QJKI01000002.1 coordinate 90,321, forward strand.
CTACGCCGCCAAATACGCTTCGGCGTTCTACGGCCCGTTCCGCGATGCGGTGGGCTCGGCGGGCAATCTGGGCAAGGCGGACAAGAAAACCTATCAGATGGATCCGGCCAATAGCGATGAAGCGCTGCACGAGGTGGCGATGGATCTGGCCGAGGGCGCGGATTTGGTGATGGTCAAGCCGGGGCTGCCGTATCTGGACGTGATTCGCCGGGTGAAGGATCAGTTTGGCGTGCCGACGTTTGCCTATCAGGTGTCGGGCGAGTACGCCATGCTCAAGGCCGCCGCGCAAAATGGCTGGCTGGACGAGCGCGCCTGCATGCTGGAAAGCCTGCTGGCGTTCAAGCGCGCCGGGGCGGATGGCGTGCTGACGTATTTTGCCCTGGACGCTGCGCGCGCCTTGCGCGGGTAATGCTTCTTCGGTGAGCGGCGGCGTGTTGGCGCGCCGCCACTTGGTGGCCAGCGCCAAAAAACAAAGCCCCATCGGCGGGGGCCATGGGGCGAAATTCTGTGTGCGGTCATGGTGCGCGGCGCCGATGCGAAACGGCGCCGCAACCTTGACTCAGCGGGTCCTGCTTGAATTACTTCTTGGCGGCGGCGGCGGTGCGAGCCACGGCGGCGCTGGCGGCCTTGGCCGAGTTGGCAGCGGCTTCAACGCCGGCTTCTGCCAGTTCGGTGCCGACTTTCTTGGCGGTGCGGGTCACGTTGTCGTAAGCGGCGGTGGCCGAGGTCAGCATGTTCTTGACGGCGTTGATGGCCACTTCGGAACCGGCCGGCGCGTTCTTGGTGACTTTGTCCAGGTTGGCGCACAGCTGCTTGTTGAATTCCAGCACTTGCTCTTCCACGAAGGACTGGATGTCGGTCTGGGTTTGCAGGGCAGCGTCGTACACCGAGCGAGCCACGGAGAAGGCTTGGTCGATGCCCGGTTGTGCCAGGCTGGCTTGATATTCCAGCACGGCCTTCGGATCTTTCAGTTCCACCAGGGCTTTGGTGGTGGCGGCTTGGTCAGCCAGCAGCTTCTTGGACAGTTCCAGATGCAGGTTGGCAAAGCGTTCGGCGCTGGCCAGCACGATGTTGGACAGGCGCACGGCCTTGTCGAATTGGGCTTGGCTCAGGGACTTCAGTTGCTCGTTGTTGTTGAACATGGTGCTTCCTTTCGCGTGGTCAAGGTTGGTGTTGTCTTCGTCTTCCGGTGGATGTGCCAGGACGAAGTGTACCGCCGTCTGCTGCGTGTCCGCCTGGAATCGATCGTGATGTTGCGTTGCAGCATCCTGAGTTGAAGATTACTGCATTCTGAAACTGTCGTCAAGTGTTTTGTTGCGCTGCAACATTGGGCAAGTGGCTATTTTTTATTGGATTTTTATTCAGTTGCAACAGTTGGTCACAAGTTTTTGTCACATGACTATGGTTTTGCGCGCTACAGCAGCCATCCCTCTGTGTGACTGACAAGCGGGCGGAATGCGCCAGTTTTGCTTGGGAGGGCAGGGTTTGCCCGCCTTGAAGCAGACCCGGCCAGCGGGTACACTCATCTTCCATATTTCCTGACCGGTTGAGCCATTCGTCATCGCACTGGGTCCTGCGCTGGCGTGGGCTGACTGGTCTTCACCTGACGACCGACAGAAGGTGTGCCCATGCTTGCTTGCCAGTGCTCCCGCCCGGCCCGGCGCCATGTGCCCATGCCATCGGTGTCCTGTTTCCGGGAGCGACCGTTCACACCATGACCGCCACCCATTCCCTGTCTGTCCTTGATATCAAATCCGCCTCGCTGGATGTGCTGTCCCTGCTGTTGCGTTCAGCCGACCCTGAACTGCTCCGCAACGAATTGTCGGCACGGCTGGCGCGCCGACCGAAGGCGTTTGCCAGCGAACCTTTTCTGCTGGATGTGTCGGCGCTGGATGACAGCGTGGCCGATGCTCTGCCGCAACTGTGTGAACTGTTGCAATCCCAGGGGGTGCGCATCATCGGCGTGCGCCACAGCAGCGCCGCCGTGGGCGAGCAGGCGCGGGCGCTGGGCTGGGGGTGGTTTCCGGCCAAGCTGGAACGCCCATCCGCGCCTGTTGCTGAACCCGCCGAACCCGTCAGCGTACCCGAATCCTTGCCTGAGCCCGTGGCGGCTGAGCCCGAGCCCGCGCCGCAAGTGTCGGGTGGTGGGCTAGGCTGTACGGGCAAAACCCTGGTGGTGGATCGTCCGGTGCGCGCCGGCCAGCAGGTGTATGCCCGGGATGGCAATCTGGTGGTGCTGGCTGCTGTCAGCCCTGGCGCCGAGTTGATTGCCGATGGCGATATCCATGTGTATGCCCGCATGCGTGGCCGGGCATTGGCCGGTGCGCGCGGCAATGTCGATGCGCGGATTTTCATGCAGCAGATGGCTGCCGAGCTGGTGTCGATTGCCGGGGTGTATCGTACTTTGGAAGAAGACCTGCCGGAGACGCTGCATGAGCGTGCCGTGCAGGTGTCGCTGGATGGCAGCAAGTTGGTGCTGGCGGCCATGGCGGTGTCGGGCTGAGTGTAGCGGAAACCATTTCTCTACCGTGGCCCTGACCGGGGGTCACGATGTGGTGTCTGCGGGCGCCTCTCCTTGAGGATGTGGCCGGAAAACCGGGCTTTCTCATGCGTCTTGCTTATTTTCTAAGTAAATCTACTTAATCGTGAACTCTTGAGCAAAGCCTTGTGCAATATGGCTTTGAGCCGCGCTCGAAATCCTGAAATACTGTGTGTAAACTGCGCGTGCCGCGCGAGCACACAGGGCTCCGTGAAGGGGCTTGCCGCGTGCTTGCGCGCCAGCCAGCAGAAACGTTCAACGTTCAGGAAAATACCGTGGCAAAAATTATTGTAGTGACCTCGGGTAAGGGGGGCGTCGGTAAAACCACTACCAGCGCCAATTTCGCTACTGGCCTGGCCTTGCAGGGCCATCGCACCGTGGTGATCGATTTTGACGTCGGCTTGCGCAATCTCGACCTGATCATGGGCTGCGAGCGCCGCGTGGTGTATGACTTCATCAATGTCATCAACAAGGAAGCCAAGCTCAATCAGGCCCTGATCAAGGACAAGCACTGCGACAATCTGTTTGTGCTGCCGGCCTCGCAAACCCGCGATAAAGAAGCACTGACCCGTGAAGGTGTCGGTGAGGTGCTGGCCGAACTGGCCGAAGAATTTGAATATATTGTTTGCGACTCGCCAGCCGGCATCGAAAGCGGTGCGCTGATGGCGCTGTATTACGCCGATGAGGCCCTGGTGGTCACCAATCCGGAAGTCTCGTCGGTGCGTGACTCTGATCGCATTTTGGGTATTCTGGCCAGCAAGTCCCGCCGCGCCGAGCGCAACGAAGAGCCGATCAAGGAACATCTGCTGATCACCCGTTATGCCCCGGCGCGGGTGGACAAGGGCGAAATGCTATCAGTTGAAAACATTTGCGACATCCTGTGCATTCCGCTGATTGGCGTGGTGCCTGAATCCCAGGCGGTGCTGCTGGCCTCCAATGAAGGCGTGCCGGTGATCCACAAGGCCGATACTGATGTGGCGCAGGCATATCAGGATGTGGTGAGCCGTTTCATGGGCGACGAACTGCCGATGCGCTTTCTGGATGCACCGCCCAAGCCTGGCCTGCTCAAGCGCCTTTTTGGAGGCTGACCATGTCGTTGATTGATCGCTGGCTGGGACGCAGCATGGAAAAACAGTCGGCAGCCGTGGCGCATGAGCGTTTGCAGATTATCCTCACCCATGAGCGCAATGGCCGCACCGGCACGCCCGATTATCTGCCAGCGTTGCAAAAAGAGCTGTTGGCGGTGATTTCCAAATACGTCGCCGTGTCGGCAGAAAACATCAAGGTGCAGCTGGAGCGTCAGGATCAGCTGGAAGTCCTGGAAGTGAATATCGTCTTGCCGGATTCGCGCGGATGACTCTCACCGAATTGCGCTACATCGTGGCCGTGGCGCGCGAGCGCCACTTTGGCCGGGCGGCGGCGGCCTGCTTTGTCAGTCAGCCCACGTTGAGCATTGCCGTGCGCAAGCTGGAAGAAGAACTGGGCATCACCCTGTTCGAGCGCGGCAGCAATGAAATCACCGTCACCGACACCGGCGAGCGCATCATCGAGCAGGCGCAGCGGGTGCTGGAAGAAGTCTCGGTGATCAAAACCCTGGCCAGCGAGCTGAAAAACGAGCTGGTCGGGCCGTTCCGCCTGGGGGTGATTTTCACCATCGGGCCGTATCTGCTGCCGGCGCTGATTCCGGCCCTGCGCGAGCTGGCGCCGGATATGCCGCTCTACCTGGAAGAAAACTACACCGCCCGGCTGGCCGACATGCTCAAGCGCGGCGAGGTGGATGCGGTGATTGTCGCCGAACCCTTTGACGAGCCTGGCGTGGTCACCTATCCCCTGTACGATGAGCCCTTTGTGGTGGCTACGCCCAGAACCCATCCCTGGGCCAAGCGCAAAACCATCAGCTCGGCTGAGCTGGCCAATGAAAGCGTGCTGCTGCTGACTCAGGGCAACTGTTTTCGTGATCAGGTGCTGGCGCTGTGCGACCGCTTGCAGCAGCCGGCAGCGCCGGGTGGTCATGCACTGTCACGAACCCTGCAGGGCAGCTCCTTGACCACCATCCGCCATATGGTGGCCAGTGGCGTGGGCATCACCGTGATGCCAGTGACCTCGGTGGGCCCGGGGGATGAGGCTTTGCTGGGCATTGTGCCGTTTGCTGCCCCCGCCCCCACCCGGCGGGTGGTGCTGGCCTGTCGCAAGCAGTTTTACCGGCGCAACGCCATCGCCGCGCTGTGTCAGGCGGTGCGTCACAGTGCCTTGCCCGGCGTGCAATGGCTGGACAATGCGCCGATGTCCGCCGAGGCATCCTGAGCGCTTGCATGCTGTCGGCTTTGCCGACCATCCCCATCATCCTTTATGATGGAGTGTTTTCACCGTCGCACTGGAATAGTGACTGCAAATGGAATCCGTGCTCATTCTTGGTAATGGTCAGGCGGGCATCGCCCTGGCCCGGGAAATCCGCAAACTCGACCCGCGTCGCCCGATCACCCTGCTGGGGCGCGATGCGTATGGGTTCAATCGTTCCGAGTTTGTGCAGGCGCTGGGGCCCTCGCAAAAAACCCTGAGCACCGAGGATTTGCTGGCGCTGGGTGAACAATTGCGCATTGATATGGTGCCCAACTGCACGGCGCAGTCGATCCGTGTGGCGGATTGCAGTGTACAGACCGACCATGGCGAATATCAGGCTGACAAGCTGGTGCTGGCGCTGGGTTCCAGCCCGATGCTGCCCAGCTTCGCCCGCGATTTGCCTGGCCTGGTAGCTGCGGTGACTCACGCCAGCGTAGTGAACAAGCTGCGCGCCCGCCTGGCCTCGGTCAAGGACTTGATCATCATTGGCGCCGGCCAGTCTGGCTGCGAGCTGGCCAATACCCTGGCGGATGCCGGCAAGAATGTCACGGTGATCGAACAACACGCCGGCCCGCTGTTCGAGCTGATGCCACTGGATGCGCGCCGCTATCTGGTTGAGCAACTGGAAGAGCGCGGGGTGAAGTTCCACTTCAATGCCCGTTGCGCCAGTGCCAGCAAAGAAGGCCACCGTGCCCAGCTGGCGCTGACCAATGGCAAGCATGTCGAGGGTGATCTGGTCATTGCCTGCATCGGCGTGGTGCCCAACACCAAGCTGGCCAGTGATGCCGGCCTGAAGGTGCGCAAAGGCATCATGGTGGACCGCAAGCTGGCCACCAGTGCGCCCGATGTCTACGCGCTGGGTGATTGCGCCGAAATCAACGGCGTCTGGCTGCCGTATAGCCAGGCCATTCACCACGAAGTCTCGGCACTGGCGCGTGTGCTGACGGGACAGAATGTCCAGTTGAACTTCCCGCCTATGCCGCTGAAGCTCAACATCCCATGCTGCCCTACGGTGATTGCCCAGCCACGCCCGGGTTTGACCGGCCAGTGGGAAACCCTGATGGTGGAACACGGCCTGAACGCCAGCTTTATCAGCGAGCGCGGCCAGCTGTCCGGCTTTGTGCTGATGGGCGAAGAAACCGCCGAAGCGCCGTTCCTGCAAGACGAAATCCCCAACTGGATGAATCTGTAATCCCCATCCGCTGACCGCACATCCTGCATGGCGCGCCATCCCCGGTTGATCCGGCGATGGCGCGCGTGTTTTTGGCAGCTTTGTTTTTTGCGCTGGCGCGGCTATGCTGCCGCCTCTTGTCTTGCTGGTTGCCTGCGCCATGTCTGTTGCTGTGTCCTTTGCCGAATTTGCCCCCCGCCTGATTGCCTGGCAGCGCCAGCATGGCCGCCACGGCCTGCCCTGGCAGGTGGACGACCCCTACAAGGTGTGGGTGTCGGAAATCATGTTGCAGCAAACCCAGGTGTCCACCGTGCTGGGGTATTACCCGGCCTTCTTGCAGCGCTTTCCCGATGTCGCCACCCTGGCTGCTGCCCCGCTGGACGATGTGCTGGCGGCCTGGAGCGGGCTGGGCTATTACAGCCGCGCGCGCAATCTGCACCGCGCTGCCGGCCAGGTGATGAACGAATTTGCCGGCCGTTTTCCCGACAGCCAGGATGCCTTGATGACGCTGTGTGGGGTGGGTCGCTCCACCGCGGCAGCGATTGCCGCTTTTGCCTTTGCCCGCCGTGCGGCGATTCTGGATGGCAATGTCAAGCGCGTGCTCACCCGCTGCTATGGCATTGAGGGCTGGCCCGGCGACAAAGCCATCGAAAACCAGCTATGGACGCTGGCCGAGCAGCTCTTGCCGGACTCGGTGGCGCACATGGCCGCCTACACCCAGGGGCTGATGGATTTGGGCAGCTTGCTGTGCGTGCGCGGCCAGCCGCGTTGCGGCGAATGTCCGATGGCCGACGGCTGCGTGGCGCGCGCGCAGGGCCGCCAGCGCGCGCTGCCCACTGCCCGTCCGCGCAAGGCGCAGCCCTTGCGCAGCACGGTGATGCTGCTGGCGCGCAATGCCGCTGGCGAGGTGTGGCTGCAACGCCGCCCGGACAGCGGCGTGTGGGGCGGGCTGTGGAGCCTGCCCGAGCTGGCGGACATCGGCGAAGCGCCCCATTGGCTGGCGGCGGCGGGCTGGACAGCGGCGCCGCTGACGCCGCCGTGGCCCACCGTGCAGCATGTGTTCACCCATTTTCGTCTGGACATCACCCCGCAGCCGGTGCAGGTGCGCGCCACGGCGGGGGCAGGCCCGGCCGATGGGCGCTGGTGGACGCAGGAGGCCGCGCTGGCGCTGGGCTTGCCGGCGCCGGTGCGCCGCTTGCTGGACACCCGGCAGGACAGTTTGTGGTGAGTGGCGCTGGCCGTGGCGAGACAGGCTGGCTGCACATGTGGCCGGTGGCGGACAAAAAAAATGATTTTCCGCTCTTGAAAACCTTGGCGTGCGTCCATACTATTAGCACTCGCAAGCGTTGAGTGCTAATCAGCTAGGCCATCTCGATGATTTGACTTGCTTTTTTGTTTCTCGACATCCAACCCGAATTTAGGAGAAGTTCTCATGGCTATTCGTCCCCTGCACGACCGTGTAGTTATCAAGCGTCTCGAAGCTGAAGAAAAAACCGCTTCCGGCATCGTTCTGCCGGGCGCAGCCGCCGAGAAGCCGGACATGGGCGAAGTGATCGCGGTGGGCAACGGCAAGATCCTGGAAAACGGCGAACGCCGCCCGCTGGAAGTGAAAAAGGGCGACAAGGTGCTGTTCGGCAAATACTCCGGCCAGACCGTCAAGGTGGACGGCGAAGAGCTGCTGGTGATGCGCGAAGAAGACATCATGGGTATCGTTGAATAATCAACCGCCTGTTGACCCTGCTGTATTCAGATTAGTAATCGTCAAGTACGACAACGACAGAATTTCGGAGTAAAAAAATGGCTGCCAAAGAAGTCAAGTTCGGTGATTCCGCTCGCGCCAAGATGGTGATCGGCGTCAATATCCTGGCCGACGCCGTCAAAGTGACCCTGGGCCCGAAGGGCCGCAATGTGGTGCTGGACCGCAGCTATGGTTCGCCGACCATCACCAAGGATGGCGTGTCGGTGGCCAAGGAAATCGAACTGAAAGACAAGTTCGAGAACATGGGCGCACAAATGGTCAAGGAAGTGGCTTCCAAGACCAACGACATCGCCGGTGACGGCACCACCACCGCCACCGTGCTGGCGCAAGCCGTGGTGCAAGAAGGCATGAAGTACGTGGCCGCCGGCATGAACCCGATGGACCTGAAGCGCGGCATCGACAAGGCCGTGATCGCCGTGGTGGAAGAGCTGAAGAAAATCTCCAAGCCGTGCGCCACCACCAAGGAAATCGCCCAGGTGGGTTCGATCTCCGCCAACAGTGACACCGTGATTGGTGACAAGATCGCCGCCGCCATGGAAAAAGTCGGCAAAGAAGGCGTGATCACCGTAGAAGACGGTTCGGGCCTGGAAGACGAGCTGGACGTGGTGGAAGGCATGCAGTTTGACCGCGGCTACCTGTCCCCGTACTTCATCAACCAGCCGGAAAAGCAGATCGCCCAGCTGGAAAACCCGTTTGTGCTGCTGTTCGACAAGAAAATCAGCAACATCCGCGACCTGCTGCCGGTGCTGGAGCAAGTGGCCAAGTCCGGCCGCCCGCTGCTGATCATCGCTGAAGACGTGGACGGCGAAGCGCTGGCCACCCTGGTGGTGAACACCATCCGCGGCATCCTGAAGGTGTGTGCCGTCAAGGCCCCGGGCTTTGGCGACCGCCGCAAGGCCATGCTGGAAGACATCGCCGTGCTGACCGGCGGCACCGTGATCGCCGAAGAAGTGGGCCTGACCCTGGAAAAGGTCACCCTGGATCTGCTGGGCCAAGCCAAGCGCGTCGAAGTGGGCAAGGAAAACACCACCATCATCGACGGCGTGGGCGAAGCTGCTGCCATCCAGGCGCGCGTTGAGCAAATCCGTCGCCAGATCGAAGAAGCCACCAGCGACTACGACCGCGAGAAGCTGCAAGAGCGCGTGGCCAAGCTGGCCGGCGGTGTGGCCGTGATCAAGGTTGGCGCCGCCACCGAAGTCGAAATGAAAGAAAAGAAAGCCCGCGTGGAAGACGCCCTGCACGCCACCCGCGCTGCGGTGGAAGAAGGCATTGTGCCTGGCGGCGGTGTGGCCCTGCTGCGCGCCCGCGCCAACCTGGGCAACCTGAAGGGCGACAATGCCGAGCAAAGCGCCGGCATCCAGATCGTGCTGAAGGCCATCGAAGCCCCGCTGCGCCAGATCGTCGCCAACGCTGGCGATGAGCCGTCGGTGGTGGTGAACAAGGTGTTCGAAGGCACGGGCAACTTTGGCTTCAACGCTGCCAGCGGCGAATACGGCGATATGGTGGAAATGGGCGTGCTGGATCCGACCAAGGTCACCCGCTCCGCACTGCAACACGCCGCGTCCATCGCCGGCCTGATGCTGACCACCGACTGCATGATCGCCGAGCTGCCGGAAGACAAGCCGGCAGCCCCGGACATGGGTGGCATGGGCGGTATGGGCGGCATGATGTAATGTCGGCCTGACAGCCTTACTGGCCGGGCATTTGCCTGGCCTGACGAAAAACCCGCGCGCAAGCGCGGGTTTTTTTATGTCTTTCTGCGCTTCGCTACGTATTCCTACTTGGGGCTAAGGCTAAGTCCGTGCGACAATCCGCCCTGTTTGAAGTTCAGGGAATTGGTGCGATGCAACGCAGCGATGTGCTTCAGGCTCTGGACAGTGTGCTGGAGCCCTGGCGGTTCAAGGATTACTGCCCGAATGGCTTGCAAGTGGAAGGGCGCGCGGACATCCGCCGCATCGTCACGGGCGTCACCGCCAGCGCGGCGCTGATCGACGCGGCGATTGCCCTGCAAGCCGACGCCATTCTGGTGCACCACGGTTACTTCTGGAAAAACGAAGACCCGCGCGTGCTGGGCATGAAAAAATCCCGCCTGGCGCAATTGCTGGCGCACGACATCAACCTGATCGCCTATCACCTGCCGCTGGACGCTCACCCGACGCTGGGCAATAACGCCACGCTGGCGCGCGTGCTGGGCATCACCCCGCTGGGCCAGGGCGGCGAGCAAAATCTGCTGTGGCGCGGCGAGCTGGCCCAGCCGATGCGTCTGGCCGACTGGGCTGACCATGTGCAGCGCCAGTTGGGCCGCGCGCCGCTGGCCTTGGGCGCGGCGGACAAGCTGATCCGCCAGGTGGCCTGGTGCACCGGCGGTGCGCCGGGCATGCTGGCCGACGCCGTGGCGCTGGGGGTGGATGCCTACCTGACCGGCGAGGCGTCTGAGCCATGCGCGCATATCGCCGCGGAAACCGGCGTGGCCTTTGTCGCCGCTGGCCACCACGCCACTGAACGCTATGGCGTACAGGCGCTGGGCGAGCATCTGGCGCAAACGCTGGGGCTGGACGTGCGCTGGGTGGACATCGACAACCCGATTTAGTGTGGCTGACCAAGCCCCTAGAGTGCCCGGCTTGGCCACACCGTTTGCCGCCACACGCCTGACCCGGATTGCTGCGCACAAGCCAATTGACTGGCCATGTGTTAATACGGTCAGGCTAATCGTCTGTTTTATATAAGACCTGTGTTCGGCCTGTTCTGGCGCAATGCGCCCGATGTCGGACGGACAGGCAGTGGATAACTAAGTTTTTTGCATAAATGCTTTAAGTCCCTACCGCCAATCAGGTAAAATCAACCAGTTTTAGCTCGGTTTTCATGTTTGAGGATGAGTAAATGAGTGAGCAACAAGTCGATACGGGCCGTCGCCGGTTCCTGACGGTTGCGACCAGCGCCGCAGGTGGCGTGGCCGCAGCGGCTGTAGCCACCCCGTTTGTGTTGAGCTTCTTCCCCTCGGAGCGTGCCAAGGCTGCAGGCGCCCCGGTGGAAGTGGACATCAGCAAACTGGAGGCAGGCCAAAAGATCAACGTTGAATGGCGCGGCAAGCCGGTGTGGGTGGTCAACCGCACGCCGGAACAGGTGAAAAACCTGCCCAAGCTGGATGGCAAGCTGGTCGATCCGGCTTCCGAAGTGCCGCAACAGCCGGATTACTGCAAGAATCCGCATCGTTCGATCAAGCCGGAAATCCTGGTCGCCGTCGGTATTTGCACCCACCTGGGCTGTTCCCCGACCTTCCGCCCCGATCTGGCCCCGGCTGATCTGGGCCCGGAATGGCTGGGCGGCTTCTACTGCCCGTGCCATGGTTCCAAGTTCGACCTGGCCGCTCGCGTCTACTCGGGCGTGCCGGCTCCGAAGAACATGGAAATCCCCCCGCACAAATACATGTCGGACACTCGCCTGCTGATCGGCGATGACAAATAAGCGAAGGGCACACACAAAATGAGCAAGCAACAAGCTGTTTTGGACTGGATCGACGCCCGCTTCCCGCTGACGTCGACCTGGAAGGCGCATGTTTCTGAGTACTACGCGCCGAAAAACTTCAACTTCTGGTACTTCTTTGGTTCGCTGGCCATGCTGGTGCTGGTGATTCAGATTGTCACCGGCATCTTCCTGACCATGAACTACAAGCCGGACGGCACCCTGAACGCCTCTGGCGTGCCGGTGGCCTTCGCCTCGGTCGAGTACATCATGCGCGACGTGGCCGGCGGCTGGATCATCCGCTACATGCACTCCACCGGCGCCTCGATGTTCTTCGTCGTGGTCTACCTGCACATGTTCCGTGGCCTGATTTACGGCTCGTACAAGCAACCGCGCGAACTGGTGTGGATTTTTGGCTGCCTGATCTTCCTGTGCCTGATGGCCGAAGCCTTCATGGGCTATCTGCTGCCCTGGGGCCAGATGTCGTTCTGGGGCGCGCAGGTGATTGTGAACCTGTTTGCCTCGATCCCGGTCATCGGCCCGGATCTGTCGGTGTTCATCCGCGGTGACTTTGTTGTCGGCGACGCCACCCTGAACCGCTTCTTTGCCCTGCACGTGATCGCTGTGCCGCTGATTCTGGTGGCGCTGGTGGCAGCTCACCTGATCGCCCTGCACGAAGTCGGCTCCAACAACCCGGATGGCGTCGAGATCAAGAAAAACAAGGATCCGGTCACCCACATTCCGCTGGATGGCATTCCGTTCCACCCGTACTACACCGTCAAGGATGTGCTGGGTGTGGTGGTGTTCCTGATCGTGTTCAGCGCTGTGGTGTTCCTGGTGCCGGAAATGGGCGGTTACTTCCTTGAGCATCCGAACTTCGACCCGGCTGACCCGCTGAAGACCCCGCCGCACATTGCGCCGGTGTGGTACTTCACCCCGTTCTACGCCATTCTGCGCGCGATTCCGTCGTTTGCCGGCACCCAGGTGTGGGGCGTGCTGGGCATGGGCGGCGCCGTGGTGCTGATCGCCTTCCTGCCGTGGCTGGATAAATCCCCGGTCAAGTCGATCCGCTATCGCAGCACCAAGTTCAAGGTGATGGTCACCCTGTTCATCATCGCCTTCATCGGCCTGGGCATTCTGGGCGCCATGCCGTCCACCAACGTGCGCACCGTGATCGCTCAGATCTTCTCGGTGATGTACTTCGGTTTCTTCCTGGGCATGCCGTTCTTCACCAAGAACGACGTGGGCAGTGTCGCCACGCCGGCTCGCGTCACCGACAACACTGGTGGCCGTCAGGTGCTGTTCTTCGTGCTCATGGCCTTGGCAATCGGCGGCGCCACGCTGTTCGCCAAGATGGTTTGATCCAGGGGATGACAACAATGAAAAAGCATTTTCGTCACCTGATCGCTGCGCTGGCTCTGGTTCTGCCAGTGGCTGCTTTCGCCAATAGCGAAGGCCCGGCTCTGGAAAAAGCGCCGATCAATGTCAAGGACGTCGAATCGCTGCAACGCGGCGCCCAGATTTTCAACAACTACTGCCTGTCCTGCCACTCGGCCAGCTACATGCGCTACAACCGTCTGCAAGACCTGGCGCTGTCCGAAACGCAAATCAAGGACAACCTGATGTTCGCCACCGACAAGATTGGCGACACCATGGCTGTCTCGATGGACAAAAAAGAAGCCAAGGACTGGTTCGGCGCCACTCCGCCTGACCTGACCGTGATCGCCCGCTCGCGCGGCGCCGATTACCTGTACGGCTATATGCGCGGCTTCTACCGCGACGAAAGCCGTCCGACTGGCTGGAACAACCAGGTATTCGACAAGGTGGGCATGCCGCACATCCTGTGGGAATGGCAAGGCGAGCAGCGTCTGGAAACGGTCAAGAACAAGGAAGGCCACGAAGAGCACAAGCTCGTGCTGGTCAAGCCGGGTTCGCTGACCAAGCTGGAAAACGGAAAGGCCGACACCAGCGAATACGACAAGCGCGCTGCGGATCTGGTCAACTACATGGTGTACATGTCCGAGCCGTCGCAAGTGAAGCGTGAGCAGATTGGCTATGTGGTCATCCTGTTCCTGGCGCTGGTGATGTTCCCGCTGGCCTATTTCCTGAAGAAGGAATACTGGAAGGACGTGCACTAAGCGCGGCTGACAAAACCCGCCTGGCCTTGTTGTGTGATCTTTACGGTTACATATTTGGCCAGGACTGTTTCACCGGGTTTTGTGAGTGGTGCTCAGCAGGATGTTTTCTCGGCGCTTGCGCCGGAAAAACAGCTGCCCGCCCTTCTGCCAGGCATGAAAAACGGAGAGTTCGCTCTCCGTTTTTCTTTTTTAAAACAATCTACTATGTGCTAAAACTGGCGATTGCCCCGCCCAGAATGCTACACTATGTGATTGTTATCACCTACCTGGGCCTGATTTGGCCCCTCTGACGGAGATCATACAGACCATGATGACGCTCTATTCCGGCACCACCTGCCCGTTCAGCCATCGCTGCCGCATTGTCCTGTTCGAAAAAGGCATGGACTTCCAGATCAACGACGTTGACGTGCACAACAAGCCGGAAGACCTCGCGGTCATGAACCCGTACAACGAAGTGCCGGTGCTGGTCGAGCGCGACCTGATCCTGCACGAGTCGAACATCATCAACGAATACATCGACGAGCGCTTCCCGCATCCGCAGCTGATGCCGGCCGACCCGGTGATGCGCGCTCGCGCCCGTCTGTTCCTGTTCCGCTTTGAGCAAGAGCTGTTTGTGCACGTGCGCCAGCTGGAGCAATCGCAAGGCGGCAAGGCCGGTGAGCGCGCCCGTGAGGCGATTCGCGACAGCCTGACCCAGATTGCGCCGATCTTTACCAAGCAGAAGTTCATCCTGGGTGACGAGTTCTCCATGATCGACGTGGCGATTGCCCCGCTGATGTGGCGTCTGGAGCACTACAATATCGACCTGGGCAAGGCTGCTGCGCCGATTCTGAAATACTCCGAGCGCATTTTCAGCCGTCAGGCGTTCATTGATTCGCTGACCCCGGCAGAAAAGGCCATGCGCAAGTAAGCGGTGGCCCCGCCATGCGCGCCCCTGGCCAGGCTGTCCTGCCGCCAGGGGTTTTTTGTAAGCGTTTTGCTGATTGTTTCGGGATACCCTGATGAGCACCTCCACCAAGCCCTACCTGCTGCGCGCGCTGTACGAATGGTGCGCTGACAACCACTACACCCCACATCTCACCGTCTGGGTGGATGAGCATGTGCAAGTGCCGATGGCCTATGTGAAGAACAATGAAATTGTGCTGAACATTGGCGCCAACGCCACCCATAAACTGCTGATCGACAATGAATATGTGTCGTTCTCTGCCCGATTTTCCGGGGTGTCGCACGATATCTGGGTGCCGGTGGGGAATGTGATGGCGATTTTTGCCCGGGAAACCGGCGAAGGCATGGGTTTTGAAGTGGAATTGCAGCATCGCCCGGCGGAGGAAGACGCCGCCGAGGCGGAAGTGCTGGCCTTGCAGCCGGTGGCCAGCAGTGCACCGCCTGCGGATGAGCCGCCGCCGCGCCCGGCGGGCGGTGGCGGCGGACGGCCGTCGTTGAAGATCGTCAAGTAAGTAGGCTGGCAGCCCGGGCAAGCATGTCTGGGCTGTGTCACATCAGGGGCTCACAAAGCCTTCCTGGCCGTCGTTGCGCGGCCTTGCTGTTCTGTCTTGCTGTTTTGCGGCCGCACACCTCTAGCCAGGATTACTGCGCTGGGTTTGGTGAGCGACGCTCACTGCGGTGCGCTGCTGAGCGTCGCCACCGGCACCAGATCATTATCGCCAGCGCTTTCCGGCAGGATGCTGATGGTCACCCGGCGGTTGCGGGCGCGGCCGTCGGCGTGGTCGTTGCTAGCCACCGGGCGGTTTTCGGCGCGGCCGATGGCCACCAGGCGCGGCGAGGCGACGCCGTTTTCGACAAACAGGCGCACCACGCTGCCGGCGCGGGCGGCGGATAATTCCCAGTTGGAGGGGTAGACGCTGGTGCGAATCGGCCGGTCGTCGGTGTAGCCTTCCACCCGGATGCGGTTGGGATGGCCTTTCAGCACGCCGCCCAGCCGGCCCAGCCAGCTTACCGAGGCAGTGGAGGGGGTGGCCTGACCGGATTCAAACAAGGCGCTGTCGTTGATTTCTACGGCGATGCCCAGCGGGCTGTCGGTCACCCGAACCTGGCCGCGCTGCATCAGCGGATCCAGCAGCTGACGCACCTGCGCCGCCAGCTGGCGCACGCGCATGTCTTGCTGCTGTTTCAGCGAGGCGGCCACCTTGCTGGTCATCGGGTTGGCGTCTTCCACCGCCACATGGGTGTTGGCGCTGCCGGACTGGCCAATCACCTTGGGCGAGATCGAGCCCTGATTGAACGCCGCAATCATGGATTGGGTCATCTGCTTGTATTTGCCCTCGTTGATCGACGAGATGGCGTACATCACCACAAAAAAAGCAAACAGCAAGGTGACAAAGTCGGCGTAGGACACCATCCAGCGTTCGTGGTGGTCGGGGTCTTCCGGCGGACGGCGGCGCATGGGTGGGGCTCTCCTGCGGGCTTATTTCAGTTGCGGGCCGCTGTCGCCCTGGCTCAACAGCGCAGCGGACAGCATCACGCCAAAGCGTTTGGTGAAGCGGTCCACCAGGTCGTCGCTGGGGGTTACATCGACAATATTGTCGGTTTTCACCAGCTCGCGCGCTACGCTGTCCACCGTGCCATAGCCGTCGGCCAGGCCCAGCGGAATGCTTTTTTCACCCAGCCAGTACAGGCCGGTGAAAATAGTCGGGTCGTCCTTCAGTCGGGCGCCGCGTCCGGTTTTCACCACCTGAATGAACTGGCGGTGAATATCGTTCAGCAGCGCCTGGCGGATGGCTTCGTCTTCTGCCTTGCGCGGCGAGAACGGGTCGGCCAGCGCCTTGTGGCTGCCGGCGGTCATCAGCCGGCGCTCCACGCCGAGTTTTTCCAGCGCGCCGGTAAAGCCAAAGCCATCGGACAGCACGCCAATCGAGCCGACAATGCTGGCCTTATCGACAAAAATCTTGTCGGCGGCGGCGGCGATGTAATAACAACCCGAGGCGCAGACTTCTTCAACCACCACATACACCGGAATATCCGGGTGCTCGCCCTTCAGCCGGCGAATCTCGTCATTGACCATGCCAGACAGCACCGGGCTGCCGCCGGGGCTGTTGGCGCGAATCACCACCGCGCGCGTGCCGCTGTTCTTGTAGGCTTTTTGCAGGCCGGCAATCATGCGATCTGCCGTGTGGTTTTCTGCGCTGATGGCGCCGGATAGCGTCAGCAGCGCCACATGGTCGCCGGTGCTGGCCAGCGCGCCCTCACTGTCGCCGTTGCGCAGCAGGCCATACAGCAGCAAGATGGCCAGCAGCACCCACACCAGGCGGAAAAACAGCTTCCACTGGCGGGTGCGGCGTTGCTCGGTCAGGGCGGCGGTGGCCAGTTTTTCCAGCACCTGGCGTTCCCACTGCGGTTCACTCATGCAAGATTTCCTGTGGCTGGCGCACGCGCGGGGCGCGGCGCATCGGGTTCAGGCGGCAAGCCATACTTGGCCGTCGCGCTCAATCACGGTCAGCGGCGTCAGCCGCCGGCCTGGGCAGGGGCCGCCCAGGCAGCGGCCGGTTTGCGGATCATAGTACGCGCCATGCATGGCGCACACCAGATACTGGCCGGAAATGTCAAACACATCGCCTTCCACTAAATCTAGTTCGACCGGCACATGCGCGCAGGCGTTGACATAGGCGTACACCTGGCCGCGAAAGCGCACGGCAATGCCGGGGCGGCCGTCGGGCAGGGTGAAGCGCAGGCCAGGGCGGCTGTCTTGCAGCGCGCTGGCGGCGCCGATCAGTTGGCCAGGCGCGGCGTCAGCCATGTGTCGAATTCGGCAAACGAATCAAAACACGCCAGCGGCGCGCAGTCGCGCAGGGCTTCCACCGGGTGCGCACCATAGCTGACGCCGGCGCCCCAGGTGCCGGCGTTTTGCGCCATCTGCAAATCGTGGGTGGTGTCGCCCACCATCAGCGTGCGGCGCTTGTCGGCGCCCAAAAACTCGGTGATGTCGTCCAGCATCTGCGGATGCGGCTTGGAGCGGCATTCGTCCACCGTGCGGGTGATGGCAAAGCACTCGCCCAGGCCCGTGGCGGCCAGCGCGCGGTCCAGGCCGATGCGGCTCTTGCCGGTGGCCACCGCCAGCAGCACGCCGCGCGCGCGCCAGCGCGCCAGCGCCTCGGCCACGCCATCGAACAGCTCGATGGCCTGGTCGCCGGCCAGGTAGTGGGTGCGGTAGGCGTTGACCATGTCCTGGTAGCGCTCGGCCGGCAGGCCGGGGCAAACATGGCGCATGGCGTCCACCAGCCCCAGGCCGATCACATGGCTGGCGCGGGCGCGCTCGGGCACCGGCAGGCCCAGGTCGGCGCAGGCGCGCTGGATCGAGCGGGTGATGTGGGCGGTGGAGTCCATCAGGGTGCCATCCCAGTCAAACACCACCAGATCAAAAGCGTGGGCATCAGCAGGCAGGGTCATGCGCTCAGGGTATCCAGAAAAGATTGCAATTCGCGCGGCAGCGGGGCGAGAAGCTCCAGCGGCGCGCCGGTCAGCGGGTGATTCAGGCGCAGCCGCCAGGCATGCAGAAACATGCGCTTGAGCCCGCGCTTGTGCAGCTCACGATTGAAAGCATAGTCGCCATATTTTTCATCGCCAGCAATCGGCGCGCCGCTGGCGGCCATGTGTACGCGAATCTGGTGGGTGCGGCCGGTTTTCAGCTGGGCTTCCAGCAGCACAAAGCCGCTGGCGCGCTTGAGCACGCGAAAATTGGTGTGCGCATGCTGGCCATCGTCGGCCACCCGCACCCGGCGCTCGCCGTCGGGCAGGTTGAACTTGAGCAAGGGCAGCTTGACCTGTTTGCGCGCCTCGGGCCAGTCGCCCACGCCCAGCGCCTGATAGCGCTTGTCCATGTGGTTGTCGCGGATCATCTCGTGCAGCTTGACCAGCGCCGAGCGTTTTTTCGCCAGCATCAACAGGCCGGAGGTTTCCCGGTCCAGCCGGTGCACCAGCTCCAGAAAGCGCGCCTCGGGCCGCGCGGCGCGCAATTGCTCGATCACGCCAAACGACACGCCCGAGCCGCCATGCACCGCCACCCCAGCCGGTTTGTCGATCACCAGCAGGGCGTCGTCTTCGTAGACGATGGCGAATTCCTGCGCGGGCGCGGCGCGACCGGCGGGCGTCGCGCTTTGCGCCACGCGCACCGGCGGAATGCGCAGCACATCGCCGTGTTGCAGCCGGTGGCTGGCGTCCACCCGGCCTTTGTTCACCCGCACCTCGCCGCTGCGCAGGATGCGATAGACGTGACTTTTGGGCACGCCCTTGAGGTGGCGAAGGAGAAAATTGTCAACGCGCTGGTCATGGCCAGCATCGTCAACTGTCACAAAGGTGACGGAGTCTTTACGCAAGTCTGTCATTTTGCTTATACTGCGCCGAACCGGGGCGGGTTGTGGATAACCCGTGAATCCCCGGTGAATAAGTTCGGGAAACCCAGACTCTTGTCGCCTCATCGTCCCGACGCGATCACGTCGAGGCCACGCGCCAAACGCGCCCGGTCCGGCATCGTCCATGCGGCGGCGACACGGTTGTCTCGCTCACCGAAAAGCAGCGATGGTAAAGCATTTACGCGCAACACGCACTCACCAGAATTTTCGTTTTCCGGCGTTCAAGCCCGCCAGAAAACCATGCAGCAAAGTTTGACCCGACGCGGTGGCCCGATCCGACGTGATTCCATGCTCGCCCCCTTGAACAACCGAATGCCGGGGCGGGCATTACTGACACCAAGACGCGCCTGCGGCAGCAGGCAGAACAGCCGCTTTACCCGTGGCCCCGCGAAACATACAGGAAGTCGGCTGAACCCATTGCCGTACCGCTCTTTGTGAAGGACTTCCTTTCGGTGCGCCCCCTGCCTGGGGCTGTCGAAAACTTGCTGCGCCCAGTGCGCCCATTTTTCCGAGCCGCTTTGACGCCGCCACTGGCGGGGCTGTCAGCGCGGATTGCCTGTTCAGGCCCGTCTTGCTGTCGGGCGCTGCGCCGGACTGTTGCCGGCTTGCAGTGGAGAAGTGTGCGCCGTTGGCGGCCAGAATGCCGCCAACCCCTGCGTCGAGTGCCGCGCAGGACCTTACTAAAATGAAACGCATGTTATTCAATGCGACGCAGGCCGAAGAGCTGCGCGTCGCCATTGTCGATGGCCAGAAGCTGATCGACCTCGATATCGAAACCGTCGGCAAGGAGCAAAAAAAGGGCAATATCTACAAGGGCGTGATCACCCGCATCGAGCCCTCGCTGGAAGCCTGCTTTGTCGATTACGGCACCGAGCGTCATGGTTTTCTGCCGTTCAAGGAAGTCTCCCGCGCCTATTTCCGTCAGTTTGACGGCGGCGGCCGCCCGCGCATCCAGGATGTGCTGCGCGAAGGCCAGGAAATCATCGTCCAGGTAGAAAAAGACGAACGCGGCAACAAAGGCGCGGCGCTGACCACCTACGTCAGCCTGGCCGGCCGTTATCTGGTGCTGATGCCCAATAACCCGCGTGGCGGCGGCGTGTCGCGCCGCATCGAAGGCGAAGAGCGCAACGAGCTGCGCGAGCTGCTGGCCCAGCTGGAAACCCCGGCCGGCATGAGCCTGATCGCCCGCACCGCCGGCATTGGCCGCTCGCTGGAAGAGCTGCAATGGGATTTGAACTACCTGCTGCAACTGTGGACCGCGATTGAAAGCGCCGCCGGCGCCCAGAATGCGCCGTTCCTGATCTTCCAGGAAGGCAGCCTGGTGATTCGCGCCATCCGCGATTACTTCCAGCCCGACATTGGCGAAATCCTCATCGACACCGAGGAAATCCACGCCCAGGCGCGTCAGTTCATGAGCCATGTCATGCCGGGCAACGTCAACCGCGTCAAGCTGTACAAAGACGACGTGCCGCTGTTCTCGCGCTTCCAGATCGAACACCAGATCGAAACCGCCTTCTCGCGCGCCGTCACCCTGCCGTCCGGCGGCGCCATCGTCATCGACCACACCGAAGCGCTGGTGTCGGTGGACGTCAACTCGGCGCGCGCCACCAAGGGCAGCGACATCGAAACTACCGCGCTGAACACCAACCTGGAAGCCGCCGACGAAATCGCCCGTCAGCTGCGTCTGCGCGACCTGGGCGGGTTGATCGTGATCGATTTCATCGACATGGAAAACCCGAAAAACCAGCGCGAAGTAGAAAACCGCCTGCGCGAAGCGCTGAAAACCGACCGCGCCCGCGTGCAAATGGGCAAGCTGTCGCGCTTTGGCCTGTTGGAGCTGTCGCGTCAGCGCCTGCAACCCAGCCTGGGCGAAAGCAGCCACATGCCCTGCCCGCGCTGTCATGGCACCGGCTTTATCCGTGGCATTGAGTCCTCCGCCCTGCATATCCTGCGCATCATTCAAGAAGAAGCGATGAAGGACAACACCTGCGCCGTGCACGCTCAGGTGCCGGTGGACGTGGCCACCTTCCTGCTGAACGAAAAGCGCGCGGATCTGTTCACCATCGAAGCGCGACTGAAGGTCAGCGTGGTGCTGATCCCCAATATCCATCTGGAAACCCCGCACTACAAGATCGTGCGCCTGCGCGCCGACGATCTGCCGGAAGGCGAGGAGCCCAGCTACAAGATGGTGGAAACCCCCACCGAAGAAAACGGCTACGCCGGCGCCCAGCCGGAAAAAGCCAAACCCGAGCGCCAGCAGGCCGCCGTGCAAGGCATCACCCCGGCCCAGCCGGCGCCGGTGTCTGCCCGCGATCAAGAGCCGGCGCCCGCCCCGGTGGCGGCGCCTGCCGCCGCTGCCCCGGCGCCGAGCCCGGTGGCGGCAGCCCCGGCTCAGCCTGGCGTGATGGCGCGTCTGGTGGGTTGGGTGAAATCGCTGTTCACTACTGAAGTTCCCGCCCCGGCCCCGGCGCCCGAGCCGGTCAAGCCGGCCGCTGCCAGCCCGCGCCGCGAAGGCAATGGCCAGCGCCGCGACCGTGACCGCCGCCCGCGCCCGCCGCGTGACGACAGCGCGCCGCGCCGCCGCGACGACAACCGCAACGAACGTGCCGAGCGCGACGCCGACGCCCCGCGTCCGGAACGCGAACCGCGCGCCCCGCGTGCCGAACGCCAGGAGCGCGCTGAGCGTCCTGAACGCGCCGAACGTGAGCCGCGTGAACAACGCGAACCGCGTGAGCCGCGCGAGCGCAGCGAACGCCCGGAACGCGGCGCCCGCCCCGAGCGTCAGGCCCTGCGCCATGAAATGCGCGAACGCGAAGAGCGCGAAGCCCGCGAGCAACAACAAGGCGAACGCCCGAACGCGGCCCCGGCCGATGCCGACGCGCCGCGCGCAGAACGCGCCGAGCGCCCGGAACGTCGCCGTCGTCAGCCTGAAGCCGCACCGGCAGCCGAAGCCGTCGAGACCGAACTGAAGGCCGCTGAAGCCGTGGCGCAAACCGCCGCTGCCCAGGACGAGCAAGCCGATGTCGCCCCGGCCGAAGGTGAAGCCCGTGAGCCGCGCAGCCGTCGCCGTCGTGGCCGTCGTGGTGGCGAACGCCGTCGTGATGAGGCTCAGGCGGATGGCAACCTTGAAGCCGCTGCCCCGCAGATTGACCCTGAAACCCAGCATGATGCCGTGCCGTCTGCTGCTGCCCCGGTTGCCGCTGCGGTTGCCGTAGCCGCTGCTGCGGTGGCGGTCGAAGTGGCCGCTGAGACGCCGCTTGCCTCTGTCGTGCAGGAGGCTGTTCCGGTGGCAGCGCCAGAGGCCGAGCAGGCTGCTGCGCCGGTAGCGGTGATTCCGGTGGCCGTGCCGACCCCGCTCGAACCCGTGGCGGTGGCAGCGTCTGCGCCTGTGGCTGTCGAGACTGTGCCGATGCCTGAGCCGATGCCTGAGCCGCAAGCGCAAGTCGTGGTGGACGAGCCGGTGCTTGCGCCCGCCGTATCTGCTCCGGTTGAGTTGCCGCCTGTGGCCGTCGCAGCGGTGGTGGAGGCTGTTGTGGTGGCAGATGCTGTGGCGGTCGAACCGGAAGTGGCTCCGGCAGAACATGCCGTCGCCAGCATCGAGCCGGTGGCCGTTCAGCCTGCTGTTGAGCCAGTCGCTGAGGTAGCCATGCCGGCCATGCCGGAACCGCTGGCAGCCCCGGTGAGCATCGCCGAAGCAATTGCGCTGGCTGAGCCGGTCAATGAGCCCGTCGCGGCTGAATCGTCGGTCGCCGAGCCAGTTTCCCCGGTCGCCGAGCCTGCCGTGGCCAGTGTCGAGCTGGGTGGGCTGGAGCTGGTGAGCACCCGTGTGGCTGAGCCGTTGGCTGTGATGGACGAAGTACAAGCACCGCGTCGCCGTCGTCGTGATGTGGCTGAATCGCCGGCGGCCGGCTCCGAGCAAGCTGCTTTGCAGCAGGTGGAAACGCTGAGTCTGCCTGGTCCCATTCTGGATCCAGCTGCCAGCCAGTCCATCTCGCAACCGTTGCGCCGTCGTGATCGTTTGGCCACGCTGTCTGGTGTCGAGGCGATGGATATGGTTCAGGTGCAAACCCGCGATTGATCGCGCTCACGGGGCGGTTGGATGTGCTTGTCCAACTGCCCCGCTAAAAAGTGCAGAAAGTGCTTGACCTGGCTTTCTAAGATCGTTATTATCTCTTTCTCAATTCCTCGATAGCTCAGTCGGTAGAGCGACGGACTGTTAATCCGCAGGTCCCTGGTTCGAGCCCAGGTCGAGGAGCCAGATTCAGCAAAAAAGCCAGCACAGATGTGCTGGCTTTTTTGTTTTTGTGCACAAATTGCTGATGCTAAGTATTTTTGCGGATAGCCTCTGGTATATTCATGACATCTGTGTGATCCGGGAACCAATATGCGCGGTTTGTGGCGCGCTGTGCAGGCGTGTGGGGTGGTGGCGTTGCTGGCAGTGGCCGGTGTGGCGTGTGAGCAACGTAATCCGGTGTTTATCGGTATCTGGATGTGTGGCGATATGGAGCTGCAATTCAGTGGCGATGGGCGCTTTCGCTGGCGCAGCGTAGATGGCGATGAGTTGAACGGCAATTTTCATCTGGTGCGCGATGGTAGTGCTTATCGCATTGACTATCAGCCGGTGCGCTGGGCGGTGCAGGAAAAGCGTTATATTCCCACTCGCTATCCGGTAGATGGCTTTTATCTGAGTGCCACCCCGTCTGGTGAGGGTGATGACATGCTGGCCTGTCAGCGCAAGCGTGTGCGTGGTGCTGCGCGGGTGTTGTCCTGGCTGGACGAAGGGCCCTGAGTGGATTGGTGTTTTTTGGGGTTTGCTGTTTTGGTTTGGTTTGAATGCAAAAAAGCCCAGTCTGTTGACTGGGCTTTTAATGCTTGGGGTGGATGATGGGACTCGAACCCACGACAGCCGGAATCACAATCCGGGACTCTACCAACTGAGCTACACCCACCGCTGAAACCATAATGATCTTGCTGAATACAGTGCAAAATCAGAAAAACTGTCTTGTTTGACTGGCGCGCCCGACAGGAATCGAACCTGTAACCGCCGGCTTAGAAGGCCGATGCTCTATCCGGTTGAGCTACGGGCGCTCAACTGTCGGTTGCAACTGGTCGGGGTGGTGGGATTCGAACTCACGACCCCCTGATCCCAAATCAGGTGCGCTAACCAGGCTGCGCTACACCCCGAACAAGAGAACAGGACTATACCCAGGCTTTGGAAGGCTGTCAAGCTTTGACTTGATAAAATCGCTCAGCCAGTCATTTGCGTTGAGCGCAGCGCCTGGCGTGTCAGCATTTGCCGGGTGCGTGGCGGTCAATGGTTGAGCCGTGCAGGCCAACAATGCGAAAATCCCGGTTTTGTTTACGAACATCTTGACTGGAAAGACCCAACACCATGGCGGCTCAGCTTATTGACGGCAAAACCATTTCCGAAGCCCTGCTCAACCGTGTCAAAGCCGGCGTGGACGCCCGGCTGGCCGAGGGCCGTCGCGCGCCTGCGCTGGCCGTGGTGCTGGTGGGCAATAACCCGGCCTCGGAAATCTATGTGCGCAACAAAAAGCGCTCGTGCGAAAAAGTCGGCATCCGCTCGGTGGCGTTTGATCTGCCGGCCAGCACCACTCAGGCTGAACTGCTGGCCATTGTTGACCAGGTCAACGCCGACCCGGAAATCGACGGCATTCTGGTGCAATTGCCGCTGCCGGCGCATATCGACGCCGATGCGGTGATTGAGCGCATCGACCCGAAAAAAGACGTGGACGGCTTTCACCCCTACAACATCGGCCGCCTGGCGCTGAAAATGCCGCTGCTGCGCCCGTGCACCCCGCGCGGGGTGATGACCATGCTGGAAATGTCCGGCATCGACCCCAAGGGCAAGCACGCGGTGATCATTGGCGCTTCCAATATTGTCGGCCGACCGATGGCGCTGGAGCTGTTGCTGGCGCGCGCCACCGTCACCGTCTGCCACAGCGCCACTGCTGATCTGGCCGCCGAAGTGCGTCGCGCCGATATCGTGGTGGCGGCAGTGGGCAAGCCGGGCTTTGTGCCGGGCGACTGGATCAAGGAAGGCGCCGTGGTGGTGGATGTGGGCATCAACCGTCTGCCGGATGGCAAGGTGGTGGGCGATGTGGACTTTGCCGCCGCCAGCGAGCGCGCCAGCTGGATCACCCCGGTGCCGGGCGGCGTGGGCCTGATGACGGTGGCCACCCTGCTGCAAAACACCCTGGACTCGGCCAATCTGCACGCCTGAGCCGTTTTTTGACCGATTGCTGACGAAAAACCTAAATCATGTCCGAGCGCAACTCCGCAACCCTGCTGATCAGTTGTCCTGACCGCAAGGGGCTGGTGGCCACCATCGCCAACTTTTTGATGGCCTACAACGCCAACATCCTGCACGCCGACCAGCACCAGGATTCCAGCGAAAACCTGTTTCTGATGCGCGTCGAATGGGACCTGAGCGGCTTTACCCTGCCGATGGAAAACTTCGCCGCCGCGTTTCAGCCGATTGCCGACGAAAACCAGATGACCTGGCGGGTCACCCTGTCCAGCAAAAAGCCGCGCATGGCGCTGTTTGTCTCCAAATACGAACACTGCCTGGTGGACCTGATGCACCGCTGGCGCATTGGCGAACTGAACTGCGACATCGCCCTGGTGATTTCCAACCACGAAGACTGCCGCCGCCTAGTGGAATTCAACGGCATTCCCTTCCATGTCGTGCCGGTCACCCGTGACAACAAAGCCGAAATGGAAGCCCGCCAGTGGGCGCTGCTGGAAGAAGCCCAGGTGGATTTCATCGTGCTGGCGCGCTATATGCAAGTGCTGTCGCCGTCCTTTGTCGAGCGCTATCCGAGCCGGGTGATCAATATCCATCACTCCTTCCTGCCCGCGTTTGACGGCGCCAAGCCCTATCACCGCGCCTTTGCCCGTGGCGTGAAGCTGATTGGCGCCACCAGCCACTACGTCACCGAAGTGCTGGACGACGGCCCGATCATCGAGCAGGAAGTCACCCGCATCTCGCACCGCGACGACGTGGAAGACCTGGTGCAAAAAGGCCGCGACCTGGAAAAAGTCGTGTTGTCGCGCGCCGTGCGCTGGCATATCGAAAACCGCATCCTGGCCTACGCCAACAAAACCGTTATCTTCGACTGACCCCGCCCCACGTCCGCCGCGCACGCGGCGGACGCCTGCCTGAGACTCTTCCATGCGCCTGATTGACGATTTGATCGAGCTGGCCTGCCTGCGCGCCCGCCCGCTGGCTGAATACCGCCATCCGGCCTGGCAGTTGCTGTGCGCCTTATTGATTTTGTCGGTGATCAACAGCGCCAGCGCAGAAAATTTTACCGGCCCCTTGCCGGCGCGGCTGGGGTTTTTTGCCGTGTTTGCGCTGCTGGAAAGTGTGCTGGTCACCGCCGTGCTGACGTTATGGCTGCGGCTGAGCGGCTGGCGCGAGCGGGATTCACTGTGGCCGCTGGTGGTGCTGTCCAGTGGCGTGCAGGCGCTGGAGCCGCTGACCAGCTGGCTGGGCGAGGCCGCCGGGCAAACGCTCAGCGGACTCTTGGCGGTGTATTCGATATTGGTGCTGGTGTTGGGTGTGGCGCGCGCCACCGGCATGCCCGCCTGGCGGGTGGCCGCCGGCGTAGTGATGTTCCTGCCGCTGGGCGCTATGCTGTTGGCGGTGATGCTGGGCGCGGCGGCGGATATGGGTTGGGTGACGCTGCCGGTGGCGCCTGCTGACGCGAATTAGAGCCGCTCACAAAACCCTCCTGGCTTTGTTGTACGGCCTTGGCGCGCTACCCGCGCTGTCTGCGATTCTGGCGGACGGTGCAAGGCGTATGGCCAAACCGCGCGACAACACCAGGCGGGTTGGGTGAGCGGTGCTTGCCAATGCATCAAGCCAAATCGAGATATGAACATGGGCTGTGCGCTCGTGAGCTATTGCTGACGGTAATTTGAACGACAAAGTCGATGCAGGCAGCGTCACTGGGCTGGTGGGCTGCCCGCGAAGAGATCAGCAAGGGATGCGCTGAAAAAAGTGACTTCTGAAGGAGTGGTGGCTTAATTTTTTGATTTTGCGGTATTTTTTATGGGTGCGATTTTTCTGAATGGCTCAGTGCATCCCAAGCGTACTGGCCGATTGGCAAAACACGTAAAGTGCATCACGCCCGACGATTAAAAGCATGCTCTTCTTCGTGAATTTCTCTCATGGTCGGCGCCGGCTTGTTGTAGTCGTAATAACTGGCCACCGCGCGGCTGCCCAGGGCAGCGGCAACGCCATTGCGCATGGCGGCACGGTATTCATGCTCACTTAAACCTTTGGCGGATGCGGCCAAAGCAGATAGGTCGATATTGGCATGTGAATAGGCTGAGCCATCCTTATACACCACCGCCAAGATATTGCCCGCCGGGCCACGGAAAATACTGTCAGCCTGCATTTGCAGTTGCTTTTCAAGCTCGGCCGCAGAGGGGCGATGCTCTCTGGTTTCCGGTCCAAATAATTCCATTTTTTTTGCAAATGCCTCTTGCGCTTTTTCACCTTTCAGCCCGGTCATTGCTTCCGCGAGCGCTTGAGTGCCATACTGAACCATTTCGGCAAACCTTGGATCAGCAGAAAATGGCTCACCTACCTGGACTTGGGTGCTGTAGGACGCAAGTGGGTAATTTTCTGCTTCGCTACTGGATTTGTTGCTTGGCTTACTACTGAGGGGCAACACAACCGAAGTACTGGTGTTGACTCGCATATGGCCTCCATGACGTCAATGTATTTAAACGTGCAGGCAGCGCCAAGAAATGCTGAGCTGCCTGCAATGATATTTAAACTATGCCAAAGTACCCAGACAGACTGATCGCTCTATCCTGGGTCTGTAAATTTTCAATGGTATAAATTCCACCCAGGAAAAAGTTTGAGATGACCACCCCCTCGGTGATCTGACCATCACTGGCATCGGCTACACTGCTGATCCACAAATCATTTGCTTGCCGTAAAGGAATCAGTTGGTCAAGTGTCGCATTGGGGATATATAGCCAGTCGATTCCGCCACCATAACCAGGGGTGTAGCTGGCAGTCACACCATCATTGATGGTGTCCTGGCCGTTGCCATAGCCAATGTATTGCACATAGATATCATCACCAAAGCCGCCCAGCAGGGCATCGGAGCCACCTTCGCCAATCAGCACGTCGTTGCCATCACCGCCATGCAGCAGGTCGTTGCCAACGCCGCCTTTTAGCGTGTCGTTGCCGGCCCAGCCCAACAACGCATCGTCGCCGCCATTGCCAAACAACTGATCATTGCCCGCACCGCCATGGATGAAGTCCACATAGCTGCTGCCGTACACGATGTCGTCGCCACCGAGGGCGTCGTAGCTGTGTGCGGTTTCACCGGGGTTCATCGGCAGAGAATTCATGTAAAAGATGTCATTTCCTTCAGAGCCGGTTTTGCTTGCCATGTTATTTCCTGGTTTTGGTTGATCTGAGTGGATTATGCTAACCACCTTGCTAATCCCAATCAATTCGGGAAAATACCATGGTAATAATACGCAATGTGCGTGCTGGGGCTGTGCTGGTGGGGGGGTGAGTCGCGAGGCGGTGAGGCCGCCCTTGGGGCGGTGGCTTCTGCTTCCTAAAGAGCCGCGCTTAGAGTTGCTAACAAAACCCCAGCGCAACGCGCCTGGCTAGGCGCCCGACCGCAGACAGTACAAGGAAGTACGGCAAGGTCGGGTAACAACGCCAGGAGGGTTTTGTGAGCGGCGCTTAGCCCGGCTGCCCATCCGCGCGCGGCTGGCAGTACAGCGGCACAAAGCGCGCGCACCAGATGCCCCACAGCAGCAGCCAGCCGGCGGCGGTGAGCAGGTGGCCGATGGCGGCGAACGGCGGCAGCCAGTCGCTGGCCAGCCGCAGCAGGGCCAGGCCGTGCAAGGCCAGATAGAGCCGCCACAGCCAGGGCGCGGCGCGCAGCGGCTGGCCGGAGTGGCCCAGCGACACACGGCTGACAAAGCCCATCATCAGGCTGGCGAACAGGCCGATGCCCAGCGCGTGGGTGGCGGCGGCGCCCAGCGCCAGCCAGGGGGTGAGCGCCGACAGCGCCAGCGCCAGCGCCGCCCAGGCAAACGACAGATGCAGCATGGCCAGCAGCGGGTTGATCAGGCTGCGGCGCACGCCCCAGCACCAGCTGGTGTAGCCCAGCAGCGCGGCAAAGCCGGCGTCCCACAGCGACAGCGGCCAGGCCCACGGCAGCAGGCTCAGCAGCAGATGGCCCAGGCTGCCGGCCCAGAACGCCGACAACAGTCCATCCGGCCGCCAGGGTTGATAGGGTTGCAGCACATTGGCGCTGAAAAACGGCAGCATGCGGTGCGCCACGGTGAGAAACACCGGCAATAAAAACCCCCACAGCGCCAGCCCGCGCATGGCGCTCCACAGCTCGGCGCGGCCAGTCAGCGCCCAGCCCAGGCCGGCCAGCGCGCCCGCTGCGCCCAAGGCAAAGCCGGCGGCCACCAGCCAGGCGTGGCGGCGGTCTGGCTGGCGGCTTTGCTGGATCACCCCCAGCCATACCCCGCACAATCCCAGCATGCCGACGGCAAACAAACCTTGACCGCTTTGGTAAAGCCACTGCCAGTTGTGCACCAGCCCGGCCAGGGTGACCAGATGGCCGAGCAGCCAGGCGGCGGCCAAGGGGGCAAAGGCGCGTGCGCCAGGGCCATTCACGCCCAGCCAGCGCGGGCCAGCAGTAAAAATAAAGCCGGCCATGAACGGCGGAAAAACCCCGTACAGCATCCATTGGCCGTGCGCCAGCATCGCCGGCACGGGATGATCCAGCAGGGGCATGCCGCTGGCGCGGCCTAGCAGTTCCAGCAACCACCAGAGCATGGGCAAGAGCGTGGCCAGCGCGCCAGTGGTGAACAGCGCCCGGTGCGGGGCAAGGGTGAGGGCGGGGGGCATGATGGGTCGGATTCACAAAATCGGGGGAGTCTGCATTGTCGGCGGCCGGCAGCCCAGGCGCCCATGATTTGCATCAAGCGATCCGGCCGGCGCCGCGCACAAGCCGGATTGGTCTTGTGCCATGCACGAACTGGTGTTTGCCGCGCTTATTCTTCTTCAATCACCGGCTCGCCCCGAAACCATTTCAGCGCCACCAGCAGCGCGGAGGCCAGCGAAAACAACATGCCGCCCAGAGATTTGAATTTGTCGTAGTTTTCTTTGGAAATCAGCGGGTGGTTGCGCTTGATAAAATCCTCCACCCCGGCCGCCAGCGGGTAACCGGCCGAGTCGGTGAGGCGTTTTTCTTCAAACGGCAGGTGCAAGCGGGCGGTCAGCGCCGGGCCGTACAGGGTGTGCAGCAAAATGCGGGTGGCGCGGGCGTCGATGTGGTCGTGGCCAACCAGGTGCAGCGACGAGCCCACGGTCAGCAGATTGCGTGGCGGCGTGGCGGGCTCGGCGCCGTAGGCAAAGGCGGGAATCTGGCTGGCCTGCCCCCAGTCTAGATGATGCGGGGCGCTGGCCGGAAACGGCAATTCCAGCAGGGTGTAACCGTGCTCGCGGATCAAAAATTCCACCAAGGCCGACGGAATGAACGATGCAATCACCACCGCATCCGGCAGCACATTGCCGGGCAGCACCATCAAGGCTTCTTCGTCCAGATTGGCTTCCAGATAGTCGCGCCCGCTGTGCAGGCCGGCAAATTCCAGCGCCTGCACCGCGTGTTCGCGCCATTCGCTGCCGCGCGGCTCCAGGTTGATCTGTCGGTTGCGCAGCTCGGACAATTGTTTGATCGGTGGGCGCGCCAGCACATGCAGCACTTCCGTGGGCAGGGTGGCGATATGGCGGATATTGGGATAGCGCTCAGCGTCGGCGTCCTGCATCAGCGCCAGATCCAGCTCGCCCCGGCTGAGACGGGCCATGGTGTCGTTGGTGTCGCTGGCGCTGGCGATGTGCAGGCGCACGCCGGCCGGCAGCACTTCTTCTTGCAGGATGTGCATCAGATAATGGCGGTTGCTGACCACCTCGCTGCCGGCAATGCGCAAGGTATATTGGCGTGGCAAGGACTGATATAAAAAATAACCGCCCAGAATCAGCAGCCCGGCCAGGCAGAGCATGGCCAGCAACTGGCGGGTGGGGGTATGGCGTTGCAGGCGCACCAGGTGGCGGCGCGCCAGGGCTTCCAGTTCATTGGCCATGGTGGGGCTCGCTTTCTGTGGCGTGGGGGTAGACTGGCGCCAGATTGTGTCGGGCGATGATGGCTTGCGCCTCGGGCGTGCGAATAAAGCGCATGAAGGCGGTTTCTTGCGGTTTACAGGCGCCGTAGCCCACCAGATACATGTCCTGGATATATGGATAGTGGCCAGACAAAATCGTGGCGCGCGAGAACGGCGCGCCGTCGACCGACAATGGCCTGACTGCGGCCCGCGACGGCAAATCCTGCAAAGACACATGCCCCAGCGCCAGCGGATTGCCGGCCACACTGGCCAGCATGTCGCTGGCGTCGTCCACCTGCCTGGCCTGATGGGTGACGTTTTGCCCGCCCAGCACCATCCACTCGACAAATAAGGCTATCAGCGCCGGTTTGCGCCAGGTCAGCACCTCAATCGGCGCATCTGGGCCGCCCAGGGTTTTCCAGTTGCGCACCTGCCCGGTCAGCGCCTGGCGAATCTGCGCCTGGCTGAGGTTGCGCACGGGCGACTGGTGGTGAACGATAAATGCCAGGCTATTGCGCGCCAGCAGGTGCTGGCGGGTTTGCGGGTCAGAAAACAGCCCTGGCACCGGCTGGCCGACCATGGCGATGTCGATGGCGCCGCGCTTGACCGCCGCCATGCCCGCCATCGAACCGCCGGCCTCCACCTGCACTTCTTCGCCGGTTTGCTGGCTGAAGCGTTGCGCCAACTCGGCCACCAAGGGCTGGATCAAGCGCCCGCCGGCAATCAGCAGGGGCGGCGGCGGCGGGGGCGGCGTGTATAGCCGCCAGGCGACGCCAAGCATGCCCAGCAGCGTCGCCAGGGTGAGCAGGGTAAGTAATCCGCTGCGCGAAGCAAGCCAGTGTCGCGCCGTGTTCATGATTCACCTCGCCCGGCGCGCAGTGCGGCTACAAAGGCGTGCACGGCGGGCGGGCTGTCGCGCCGCGTCCAGGCGCTGAGCGCCGCCGAGGGCAGGCGCGCCTGCTCGGCGGCGTCGGCGACAATCCGCAAGGGCTTCAGCCCCGGGCCCAGCTGCCAGGGGGCGGCAAAGCTGATGGCGCCAGGCATGCGGGCCATGTCTGCGGCTTTGTCTTCCGCCGTGGTCAGCTGCGCACTGCGCGCCAGCCGGCCGCGTTCGCCCACCATCGCTTCTTTCCAGGCCAGCCCCACGCCATAGGTGGGCGTCTCCACCAAGGGCGTCATTGGCCCAGCCGGGCCGCCCAGCACGCGCCAGTCCTGAATGTCGCCCGCAAAAATGGCGCGCAGATGGTCCAGCCGGATCTCGCGCAGCGGATTGCCCGGATGCACCACCGGGGTGAGCGGCAGCTGTTCGAGCAATACGCTGTTCAGGCTGTTGCGCCGCTCGCGCAGGGCCTCGCGCATCACCAGCGGCGGCGGGCCATACACCATGGCCACATCGGCCGAGCCATGCAGCAGGGATTTCAGGGCAAACACGCTGCCGCCGCGCACAATCACCACGCTGGCGCGCCGGTGAAGGGTCATATAGCGTTCAGCGGCAGCCTGCAGGCGCGGCGCCAGCTCGGCGGCGCCGCGCACATGCAGGGTGATGGCGTCGGGTTCAGCTGCGCACGTCTTGCCCAGGGCCAGGCAGAGGGCCGCAGGCAGGCAAAAGCGAAAAATGGACATAAGCGTTCTGGCGTAGAGATCAGCAACATCGCCGGGAACGCGCTGGCGTGGCGCTGGTGAACGCGCCAGGGCCAAAACACACGGCCGCACGCCGTGGGGCGTGCGGCCGTCATGGGCCATCAGACTGCAGCAGGCTTATTTGCCGGCCGGCTTCATGTCCTTGGACAAGAAAAACGCATCAGAATAAAACGCATCGGCCGGCAGCTGGCGCTCGCCGATAAAGCTGCTGTGCGCGGCCTCCACCATCACCGGCGCGCCGCAGGCGTAGACTTCCCAGCCGGACAAATCGGCAAAGTCGTCCAGCACCGCCTGGTGCACCAGGCCGGTGCGGCCCTGCCAGTGGTCTTCTGCCGCCGGCTCGGACAGCACCGGCACATAGCTGAAATGCTCGTGCGCCGCCTGCCAGGCCTGCGGCAGCTCGTTCATATACAAATCCGCCGCCTGGCGCGCGCCCCAGTACAGCACCATCTTGCGGGTGACACCAGCGTGCAGCGCCTGCTCGACAATGGCTTTTACCGGGGCAAAGCCGGTGCCGCTGGCCAGCAGCAGGATGGGTTTGTCCGAGTCTTCATTGAGAAAGAACGAGCCCAGCGGGCCCTGGAAGCGCATGATTTCCTTTTCTTTCATCTGGTGAAACACATACTCGGAAAAACTGCCGCCCGGCATATGGCGGATATGCAGCTCCAGCGCGCTGTCGTCGTGCGGGGCGTTGGCCAGCGAGAAGCTGCGGCGCTTGCCGTCCTTCATCAGGATGTCGATATATTGGCCAGCCATGAATTGCAGGCGCTCGGACACCGGCAGCTTGAGCTTGAGCACCGCCACATCGTGCACGCGCTGGATGCTTTCCACTCGGCACGGCAGGGTTTTCACCTGGATGTCGCCGCTGGTTTTCACCTCGCGCACTTCCACGGCGAGGTCGCCCTGGGTTTCGGCGCAGCACAGCAAGGCCATGCCCTGGGCGCGCTCGGCTTCGCTCAGCGCGTGCGGCTGGTAATCACGGTGGCTGACCTCGCCGGCGGTGACTTTGCCCTTGCAGGCGCCACAGGCGCCGTTGCGGCAGCTGTACGGCAGCGCCACGCCCTGACGGGTGGCCGCTTCCAGCACGGTTTCGCCGGTTTCAACAGAAAAAGTATGCCCGCTGGGCTGAAGGGTGACTTGCGCTGTCATTCGGTTTTGCTTCCTGCTGGGGCCCGGCTACAATCTGGCGGATGAAGCCAAGCTTATTGATCGTGGGATGCGGCGATGTCGCCCGTCGCGCCATGCCGGCGCTTTCCCGGCATTACCGGGTGCTGGCCGTGTGCCGGCGCGCCGAACAGGCGGCGCAGTGGCGCGCGCTGGGCGCGCGCGTGGTGTGGGCCGACCTGGACCAAACCGACAGCCTGCGCCGGCTGGCCGGGCTGGCGCAGGCGCTGCTGTACACCGCGCCGCCGCCTGCTGAAGGCCAGCGCGACGCGCGCGCGCGTCGGCTGATTGCCGCATTGCAATATCACGCGATGGTACCACAGCAGGTGGTGTACATCAGCACCACGGGCGTGTACGGCGACTGCGCCGGCGCCTGGGTGGACGAAACCCGGCCGCTCAACCCCGAATCGGCCCGCGCCTGGCGCCGGGTGGACGCCGAGCGCGCCTGGCGCGACTACGCCCGCCGCCACGGCGCCAGCCTGAGCATCCTGCGCGCGCCCGGCATCTACGCCGCCGAACGCCTGCCGCTGGAGCGTCTGCGCGCCGGCACGCCGCTGGCGCTGGCCAGCGAAGACGGCTACAGCAACCATATCCACGCCGACGATCTGGCCGGCCTGGCGTGCGCCGCCTTGCGCCGACGCGGCGGCATCCGCGTGTATCACGCCGGCGACGATGAAGCGCTGGCCACCGGCGCCTGGTTTGACGCCCTGGCCGAGCACTTTGCCCTGCCGCGCGCGCCGCGCCTGCCGCGTGCACAACTGCGTCAGCAAGTGTCGCCCGCGCTGTGGTCGTTTTTGCGCGAATCGCGCCGCATCGACAGCCAACGCGCCCGCCGCGAACTGGCCTGGCCGCTGCGCTACCCGACCGTGGGTGATTTTTTGGCCAGCCTGCCGGCGGCCGGCTGACGCGCACTGGCGCGCACGCCAGCCATTCGGTAACATCGCGCCCTTTGAAATCAGCTGGATAATCAATGGACACCCCGCAAACCCATCGCCCGATCCGCAGCTTTGTGCTGCGCCAGGGTTATATGTCCAAGGGTCAACAACGCGCTTACGACACCTTGATGCCGGTGTTGGGCGTGGGCTATCAGCCGCAGGTGGCGGATCTGGACGCCGTGTTTGGCCGCGCCGCCCCCAAGGTGGTGGAAATCGGCTTTGGCATGGGCGGCGCCACCGCCGACATCGCCCAGGCCCGCCCGGACACCGATTACCTGGGCGTGGAAGTGCACGGCCCCGGCGTGGGCAGCCTGCTCAAGCTGGTGGAAGAGCGCCAGCTGGGCAATGTGCGGGTGATTCAGCACGACGCCGTGGAAGTGTTCACCCATATGCTGGCCCCGGCCAGCCTGGACGGCGTGCATGTGTTTTTTCCCGACCCCTGGCACAAAAAGCGCCACAACAAGCGCCGGCTGATCCAGCCGCCCTTTGTTGCCCTGCTGGCCTCGCGCATCAAGCCCGGCGGCTATCTGCACCTGGCCACTGACTGGGAAGACTACGCCATCCAGATGCTGGAAGTGCTCAGCCAGGAAGCCACCCTGGAAAACACCGCCGACGGCTACGCGCCGCGCCCGGACTACCGCCCGCTGACCAAGTTCGAGCAGCGCGGCCTGCGCCTGGGCCATGGCGTGTGGGACCTGGTGTTTCGCAAACGCGGCTGACCTGGAGAACGGCGATGTTCAACCCCTCGCGCGACGAAGCGCGCCGCTTTTTCTTCGACACCTGGCGCAAGCACCAGGCCAACGACACGCTGACTGATCTGGAGCGCATGACGCTGGCCATCATCCTGCTGCACCCGGAATATCACCCGGTGCTGGATGCGCCAGCGCGTTATCTGGAGCGCGAATGGCTGCCGGAAGACGGCCAGACCAATCCTTTTTTGCACCTGGCCATGCACCTGTCGATTGAAGAGCAATTGTCCATCGACCAACCGCCCGGCATCCGCGCCCGCATCGACGCGCTCAGCCTCCAGCATCAAGACCGCCACCCGGCCTTGCACGACGCCATGGACGGCCTGGCGGAAATGATCTGGCACGCCCAGCGCTACCAAACCCCGCCCGACCCGCAGCTGTATTTGCACTGCCTGGACCGCAAACTGGGCCGCGACCCGGACCCCGAGGTGAAGCCGCTGCCGGACGACGACGGCCCAGGGCTGATCCTGCCGCCGCGCTAAGAGCGGCGCTTAATCATGCAAAAGCCCACCGATTTGACGGTGGGCTTTTGCATGGCCGGCTGACGCCTGGCGTCAATCGCGGAAGGCTTCGATCTGCACCGCGAGCTTGACTTCGTCGCCAATGCCCGGCAGGTAGCGGTTCATGCCGTATTCGCTGCGTTTGATGCTGACATTGGCCTCAGCGCCGCACATTTCTTTTTTGCTCATCGGGTGCGGGGCGCAGTAAAACTGGCTGATTTTCAGCTCGACCGGCTTGCTCACCCCCAGCAGTGTCAGCACGCCCTTGGCTGAAATCGGCCGTTCGCCAACAAATTTCATTTCGGTGGAGCGAAACGTCACTGTCGGAAAGCGGGCGACGTTAAAAAACTCCACGCCGCGCAATTGCTCGTCGCGCTGGGCAAAGCCGGTGGTCACCGAGGCCGCGCTGACCACGATGTCCAGCGTGCCTTGCTGGGCGGCGCCGTCCAGCCGGATTTTGCCGGCCACCTGCTCAAAGCGGCCGCGCTGGATGGAATAACCCAGATGCCCTACTTCAAAATACACATAGGTGTGGGTGGGATCGGGGGTGTAGCTGGCGGGCAGGGCCAGCGCCGGGGCGATGGCGGCGGCCAGCAGCAGGCTGGTCAGGCGGGACGAGCGCATCGGGTCTCCTTGTTGATTCGGGGCGGTGGGGCGGCCGCTGGCCGCGCGCGATGCCGTAAGGGTAGCAAAAGCCAGGCGCGGGGGCGACAGCCAGACGCGCAATTTGCGCGCGCCACAGTGGCCGCCCTCCGGGCAAGCGCGCATAATCGCCCGGTCGCGCCGGCGGGTCGGCGCGACCGACCTTCATGAAAGCGCGCTTATGGCCATTACTGTGAACGGCGTGGAAATTTCCGACGCCATGATTGAATACGAACTGCCGCGCCATGTCGAGGCAGCCAATCCGCTGCAACACGCCACCCACGAGCTGGTGCTGCGTCAGTTGTTGTTGCAAGAGGCCGCGCGGCTGGGGCTGGAGGGTCAGGATGATGACGAGCGCATCAATCAGGCCATTCAGGTGTCCATTCCGGCCCCGCTAGTCAGCGAAGCCGATTGCCAGGCCTGGTACGACTCTCATCCCGAGGCCTTTGCGACCGGTGAATCGGTGGCGGCCCGGCATATTTTGTTCCAGCCGCTGGATAACACTCCGCTGTCGCTGCTGCGCGCCAAGGCCGAGGGCGTTCTGGCAGAAATTCAGGCCAACCCGGCGCGCTTTGCCGAGCTGGCGCAAGAGCACTCTACCTGCCCGTCGCGCATGGAAGGCGGCGAGCTGGGCATGCTGGCGCGCGGCCAGACCGTGCCGGAATTTGACGCCATGATCTTTACCCTGGCGCCGGGCCAGATTGCTCCCGAGCTGGTGGAAACCCAGTTTGGCCTGCACATTATTCAGGTGACCGAGCGCAGCGACGGCCAGACGCTGCCGTTTGAAGAAGTGCGCGACATGCTGGGCCAGCACCTGATGGCGCAAGCCCATGGCCAGGCGCTGCATCAGTTTCTGCATGTGCTGGTCGAACAGGCCGACATCCAGGGTGTGGACATGACCGGCGCGCTGGAGCCGCTGCGCGCCTGAGGTCAAGAGCCGCTCACAAAACCCTCCTGGCGTTGTTGCACGACCTTGCTGTACTACCCGTACTGTCTGCGGTCGCGCGCCTAGCCAGGAGCGCTGCGCTGGGTTTTGTGAGCCGCTCTAAGCCGCCCGCCTGGCCAATCATGGCCGTGCGGGCGGCTTTTTTGCGCGCCGGGCTTGGCCTGAGTGAATGTCTATGCCATATTGACGATGGTTAGCGTTCTACGCTGTGGTTCTAGAATAGGCCCGCCCGGTTGCCGGGCGGGCATGACGTTTTTGCCCTTGCCCGCCCATGAAACTTCATCCCGTCACCCTGCCTGTGTTTGTGTATGGCACCTTGAAAGCCGGCGGCCTGTATCACCATCTGATTGCGCATCAGATTGAAGGCTCCGATGAGGCCACCACCCGGGGTTCGTTGTACTACAAAATATTCAACTGCAATCAGACCGGCCGACGTGAGGTGACGGCGGCGTATTCGCCCGATGGCCCGTTTCCTATCGCGGGCACCTTGCTCTTTCCGCGCGCCAGCGAATATTACAGCCTGCTGTCGCGGCTGGACGAGCTGGAGTTCAACTTTGACGCCAGTAACGCCGCGCGCATGCGCGACCCCAGCCTGAGCACCCGGCAATATCCGCTGCGCGTGTATCTGCGCGACGTGGTCAACTGCACCACCGCCCATGGCGTGTCGTATCTGGCCTGGTGTTATGTCTATCACCCGATTATCTCGATTCCGCACGCCAATCTGATTCCCGCCGATGAAAGCGGCGCCACCTGTTTTGACCCAGAGGTTGGCAGCGCCATGCTGCGCAATGGCTTGATTTTTGAGGATGGTCTGGCGCGCTTGTAACCCGCGATCACCAAAGCGCGCTGAGTCAGGCGCGCTCGTGGCGCACATCCGGCAGCCACATTGCGCACACCCCCAGCAGCGGCAGCCAGGCACACCACTGGTATACCGCTTCCACGCCGTAATGGTCGGCCAGCTGGCCCAGCGCGCCTGCGCCGATCCCTCCCACGCCAAAGGCAAAGCCAAACATCAGCCCGGACACCATCCCCACCCGACCGGGCAGCAGCTCTTGCGCATACACCACAATCGAAGAAAACGCCGAGGCCAGAATCATCCCTGCGCCAAAGCTCAGCGCCACCGTGCCAGCCAGATTGGCGTGCGGCAACAGCAAGGTGAACGGCGCTGCGCCGAGGATGGAAAACCAGATCACCCGCCGTCGGCCGATGCGGTCACCCAGCGGCCCGCCCAGCAAGGCGCCCAGCGCCACGGCAAACATGAACACAAACAACAGCATCTGGGCGGTTTGCACATCCAGGGCAAAGCGCGACATCAGGTAAAACGTGTAATAGCTGGTCATGCTGGCCATGTAGAAATACTTGGAAAACACCAGCAACAGCAAAATGCCCAGGATCAACGCCACCTTTGCCCGGCTATAGCCATGCTCGACCGGTGGGCGCTGGCCGTGGCGGCGCGGATGACTGGCGTACCAGTGGCTGACCTGGTTCAACAGCACCATGGCCACCAGCGCCACCGCAGAAAACGCCGCCAGGCTGGTCTGGCCGTGTGGATAGACCACGGTGGCCGCTAGCAGTGGCCCCAGTGCCGAGCCGGCATTGCCACCTACCTGAAACAGTGACTGGGCAAAGCCGGCCTTGCCGCCCGCGGCGGCCATGCGCGCCACCCGCGAGGCTTCCGGATGAAAGATGGATGAGCCCATGCCCACCAGCGCGGCGGCACACAGCAGAGCAGGAAAGTGGCTGGCCTGCGAGAGCAGCAAGAGTCCCATCAGGGTAAAGGCCATCGCCGCCATCAGCGAGCGCGGCTGTGGCTTGCGGTCGGTATACAAGCCCACCAGCGGTTGCAACAGTGATGAGGTGCACTGGTAAGTGAGTGTCAACAGGCCAATCTGGGTAAAACTCAGGCCATGATTCTGTTTCAGCAGCGGGTAGCTGGCCAGGATCAGCGATTGCATCATGTCGTTCAGGCAGTGACACAGGCTGATCAAGCCCAGAATGCGCGAGCGGCTATCGTGCGCGGGGGCCGCGCCAAGCGCGGTGGTGGTGGACATGCAGGTTCTCCGGCAAAGCGGGGGGGGGGTGAGGCAAGCTCTCCCCTGGGGTGAAGGCGATGGGGGGGGGCGTGGTGGCTGTTCAGACGCCGATTTGGCCCGCTGTCCTGTGGGTTCTGCGCAAAAAAATGCGCGCTGACATAGGTTTTTTACCTGTCAGCACAAGTTCACACTAGGTTTTGCACGAGAATTACGTAAAAATACCAAGATCGTTCGCGTCGGCTCAACCAAAGCTGTCCCTGTCTGTGCCATGACCTTTCCTGACGTCATCCTGCCTGCTGAAACAGGCTGTTCAGGGTGAAAACTGTCGGGATGTAGATCGTGGCCGCAATAAAGTGACGCAAAAACTACCGCCATATCATAAAATAGCGCGGTAGTGCATGACTATTAGTATGTATACCTAGTTTCTGTGCTGAAAGTGCTGTGGGCGTGTCTGGCTGGCATATTATGTCTGCCATCGCATGCCAAAAGCGTTTTGTCGCCAAAAAATCGTGCATACGTATGCTGGATTGTGCACTGTCCTGCGCATTTCCCACTTTTGCCTCATGGGCTGGGCCATGGCCTGCCGTCGCGACATTTTCCTGACATGTTTTGCGTGTCTTTGCCGTTGAGGTGAAGGCCGGGGATGGTTGCCAAATGATGCAAGTGGTGGGATGGATATGTCGGCTGCGCATGCTGCTGGTGGGAATGCTCTGGCTGGCGGCCATGCCGGCCTGGGCGGGCCTGGGGGCCTCGGTGACGCTGGTGGGGGCCACCGACATCTATCCGGGTGAAACCACCCAGCTGCAAATCACCCTGTCCAACAATAACACCACGGCAGCCATCACCAATGTGGCGTTTGCCAATACCCTGCCTGGTGTCTGGCCCAATGCCCTGCGGATTGCCGGTGCGGCCACTTATACCTGCACCGACCCGGCCGGCCCCACCACCTCGGCCGGCGTGGGCGTGCTCACTGCCACCCCTGGCACGCAGAACATCTCGCTGACCGGCGGGGTGATTCCCATGCGTGCGGCAGGCACTGACGGCACGTGTGTGATCCGTATCCCGGTGACGGCCGGCTCCTCGTCAGGCAGCAGTGTCACCTACACCTATACCGTGGCCAGCAATGCCGTGACCGGGACTGATCCGGGCGCGCAGACCAACGTCGGCAATGTCAGCCAGACCGTCAACGTCAAGCCGGTGGCCTTGCCCACGCTGAACAAAAACTTCAGCAACAGCACCGCCGTGCTGGGTGGCGCACCCGTGACGCTGACCATTACGCTGAACAACCCCACCAACCCGATTGCCATCCCCAATTTCAGCATCACTGATGTTTTCCCCACCCTGGGCGGTGGCGGCGCAGTGATTCAGGTGGCCAATCCGCCGGCGGCCACCACCACCTGCACTGGGGCGGGCACCGCGCCCACATTTGCCCCCGCGGCCGGTGATACCACGCTGACCGCCACGGGCGGCACGGTGGCGGCCAATGGCAGCTGCACGCTGACGGTCAAGGTGGAGGCACGCCAATCCAATGGCTTGTACAGCACCGGCGCACAAACCAATGTGATTCAGGGCAGCGCCAACTTCACCAGCGATCTGGGCCTGGTGCCGGCCAATGCCACGGCGTCGATCACGGTGAATTCACCCTTGCGGGTCAGCAAAGCCTTTGCCCATGCCGCATTGGCCAGTGGTCAGAGCGACAACATGACCATCACCCTGTACAACGATGGCGCCAGCGCATTGACCCTGACCTCATTGACCGACAGCCCGATTGATGGCGTGGGCAATGCCGGCTATGGCCTGAAAGTGGCCGCCGGGGCCAGCACCACCTGTGCCGGCGGCGTGGTAGCCGCCACGGCGGGCAATCTGGGGGTGACGCTGACGGGCGGCAGCATTCCGGCCAATGGCAGCTGCACCGTCACCGTGCCCTTTGTCGGCACGTCACAAGCTTCCGGGGTGCCGATCACCTTTACCAATACCCTGGCCGAAGGTGCAGTGGGCACCACCGCGCCTGGCATTGTCAGCAAGTCCGCTTCGGCCTCGGTCCTGGTGGCTGATGACCTGGAAGTGCTGAAAAGCGCCACGCCGTCCGGCAGCGGCAACGTCGCGCCAGGCAACCCGATCCGCTTTACCCTGACGGTGAATAATTATTCTGGCTCGGATCGCGCCAATGTCACCGTCAGCGATACCCTGGTGAACACCCGCTTTCTGACCGGCACCATCAACGGCAACAACTACACGCCGACGCTGAGTGCCGGCTGCGGCACGCTGGGGGTGGCTGGTGCGGTCGGCGCCACCACGCCGGTGTTCACCATCGGCAACCTGCCGCAACGCAGCAGCGCCAGCACGCCCGGCAGTTGCAGCATCACCTTCTGGGCCATGGTCAATACCGGCGTGGCCAATGGCGCCACCATCCAGAACAATATCGCCGCCAACGGCGTGTGCCACAGTGGCGGCGCCTTGTGCAATGGCGCGCCGTCTGGCACCACCAGCACTTCGGTCAATAGCGCCGTGCTCAGCCTGAACAAGGCGTTCAGCCCGGCTGGCCCGGTGTCGGAAGGCACCATCAGCCGCATGACCCTGACCCTGAGCAACCGCTCGGCCAATCCGATTACCGGCCTGGCGGTGGCGGATACCTTGCCGCTGGCGGTATCTGGCGGCGGGCAATTGCGCATTGCCACCCCGGCCAATGCCGCCACCACCTGCGGCGCAGGCGTGATCACCGCCGCCTCTGGCTCGACTTCGCTGGCGCTGAATGGCGGCACCGTGCCGGCACGCGCCAGCAATGGCACCGGTGCCGATGGCACGTGTGTGGTGCAGGTGGATGTAGTCGGCCCGGCCGGGGTGTTCAATAACACGGCGACCGCCTCGGGCACCGAAACCTACGCCGACGGCACCACCCATTTGCTGGCGGCGGTGAACAGCAATACCGCCACGCTGACCTACACCGGCTCGCTGGGCGCCAGCAAGACGTTTTCGCCCACCTCGGTGTCGT
This sequence comes from Rivihabitans pingtungensis, assembly GCF_003201855.1. Lineage (GTDB taxonomy): Bacteria > Pseudomonadota > Gammaproteobacteria > Burkholderiales > Aquaspirillaceae > Rivihabitans > Rivihabitans pingtungensis. Next base: position 132,878 of record NZ_QJKI01000002.1, read on the forward strand.
CCGGCGGGCGCGCCACCGTGCTGATTCGCATCAATAATGGCGGCGCCACCCTGTTGAATAATGTTTCGGTCACCGACCCGCTGCCGGCCGGCATGGTGGTGGCCAGCCCGACCAATGCGTATTCCACCTGCTCGGGCAGCCCGACGGTCAGCGCTACCGCTGGCGGGAATTCGGTGAGCATGAGCGGCGCCACGCTGGCGGCCGGCGGCAATTGCGATGTGCTGTTCGACGTGGTGGCCACGGGCGCGGCCAACTGGGTGAATACCATTCCGGCCGGCAATCTGACTGCCAGCGGCGGGGTGATGAACGCCACCGCCGTGGTGGGCACGCTGAACTGGAGTCCGCCTACCAATATCACCCTGGCCAAGGCCACCAACCCCAGCACGCTGACTTTTCCGGGCCAGGTCAGCGAGCTGACCATCACAGTCACCGCCGGCACCCAGGCGGTGACTGGCTTGTCGCTGAGCGATTATTTCACTACCGATGGGGTTTCTTCGTCGCCGCTGAATGGCTGGGCGATTGCCCCCAATCCGGCCGCGCAAACCTCCTGCCCGGGCGGTCTGGTGACTGCCACCGCCGGCAGCAATCAGCTGTCCTTGTCTGGCGCCACGCTGGCTGCCAACAGCAGTTGCACGATCAAGGTAAACGTCACCTCGTCCAAAGTGGGCGGCATCACCAATTTTATTCCGGTGGGGGCGGTCAGCACGGATCAGGGCCTGAGCAATGTCGGCCCGGCCAACACCAGCCTGACCATCAACAGCAATCTGGGCCTGGTCAAGCAGTTCACCCCCAACCCGGTCAAGCCGGGCGAGCGCGCTCGCCTGCGCATCACTTTTTACAACCCCACCGCCCAGGCGGTGAACAATGTCTCGGTCACCGACAATCTGCCGGCAGCGATGAGCGTGCCGGCTGGCGCCAACCCCACCATCACCTGCGCGGGCGGCAGCCTGACGGCGCCGACGGCCAATCAGGTACAGATTACTGGCGCCACCGTGGCCGCTGCGGTGGGCGTGGTGTCTGGCACCTGCTATGCCGAGCTGGATGTGCTGGTGGCTGCCCAGGGCGATTACACCAACACCATCCCGGCCAATGCGGTGACTGCCACCACCGGCGGTGTGCCCACCACCAATTCGCAGCCGGCCAGCGACACGCTGAAAGTCAAATCGCCGCTGGTGATTCACAAAGCCTTTGCCAACAAAACCCTGGACAGCGGCAACCCGGTGGGCTTTACCACGGGCACTGCCACTGCCCTGGCCGGGGCAGCTGTTACCTTGACGGTAAACATTGCCAACCCCAATGCCGCTGCCGTTACCCAGGCGCTGTTTACCGACAGCCTGCCGGCCGGTGTGGTGGTGGCTGCCACGCCCAGCGCCAGCACCACCTGTGCCGGCGGCACGGTGACGGCCACGCCATCGGCCACCAGCTTCCGGCTGACTGGCGCCACTATCCCGGCCAGCGGCAGCTGCACGGTACAGGTGAATGTGTTGAGCAACACCCCTGGCACGTATACCAACACGCTGGCCACGCAAGTGGTGAGCACGCTGGAAGGGGTGAAAAACGAAGAACCCACCAGCGCGCAGCTGATCGTGTCGCAGCCGGTGGGGGTGAGCAAGCAGTTCAGCCCGGCGGTGATTCCACCGTCTGGCGTGTCGCGGCTGACGATTGTATTCAGCAACAGCAACGCCAGCGCCATCACCCTGACCAGCGATTTTGACGACGTACTGCCCAGCGCACCGGGGCAGATTCAAGTGGCCACCACGCCGAATGTCAGCACCACCTGCGTGGGCGGCACCAGCGCTGCCGCTGGCGCCACCACGGTGCGTCTGAACAATGGCGCCACCATTCCGGCTGGCGGTTGCACGCTGAGCGTGGATGTCACCGGCGCCACGGCCGGCGTGCACACCAACAATATCCCGGCTGGCGCGCTGAAAACCAGCCTGGGCAATAACCCCACCCCGGCCAATGCCACGCTGACCATCAGCGACAAGGGCTATATCTCTGGGCGGGTGTTCAAGGACAATAACGTCACCCCGAATGGCGTGTACGACAGCGGGGTGGATACCCCGCTGGAAGGCGTGTCGATCGAGCTGCGTGCGGGCGCCAGCTGCGCAGGTGCGCTGCTGAGCAGCGCCAGCACCGATGCGCTGGGCAATTATCTGTTTGCCGAACTGGCTGCCGGCGCCTATTCGGTGTGCCAGCCCGCACAACCGACCGGCACCAGCAACGGCATCACCAGCGCTGGCAGCATTGTCAGCAACAGTGGCAGCACCGGCACGACCGGCATCGCCAGCAACCCGTCGGCCAGCAGCAGTCAGATCGTCAACATCATGCTGAACGCAGCCGGCGGCGGCCAGGTGGGCGGCTCGGTGCAGAACAACTTTGCCGAAGTGGTGGCGGGTGAAATCTCCGGCACGGTGTTCCTCGACCAGAACAACAACGGCGTGCAAAACGGCGCCGACAATGGCCTGGGTTCGGTCACCATCCAGCTGTTCAACGCCAGCAATGCCCTGGTGGCCACCACCACCACCAATGCCAGCGGCCAGTACAGTTTTACCGGGCTGTCACCCGGCACCTACACCGTGGTGGAACCCACCCAACCCACCGGTTCCAGCAATGGCATCACCACGGTTGGCGCGGTGGGCAATGGTGGCACGGCGGGGACTGCCACGGCGGTGGGGGTGCTGCCCAGCCAGATCAACAGCATCATTCTGCCGCCGGGCACGGTGTCCACCGGCAACAACTTTGCCGAAATCCCCAATGGCCGCACCCTGTCCGGCAAGGTGTTCTACGACAGCAACGACAATGGCGTACAAAATGCCGGCGACCTGGGCATTGCCAATGTCACGCTCAACCTCACCGGCAATGACATCAACGGCAACGCCGTCACCCGCACGGTCAACACCTCGGCAGATGGCTCGTATATGTTCAGCGGGGTGCCGGAAGGCAGCAGCTATACCGTCACCGAGCCAGTGCAACCGCCATCCAGCAAAAACGGCAAAACCATCGCAGGTTCTACCGGCGGGGTGGCCAGTGTGCCGGCCGTGGTGCCCAGCACGATTACCGGCATCAACCTGGCTGGCAGCAACACCGTGTCGGCAGATAACAACTTTGCCGAAATCCCCGTGGCAACCTCTGCGGGCGGCGCCCAGCCTGATCTGATCCTGAGCAAGAGCCACGCCCCGGCGGTGTTCACTGCGGGCGGAGTGGGCAGCTATATGCTGACCGTCAGCAACCAGGGCGGCAGCGCCAGCACTGGCAATGTGTTTGTGGATGACACCCTGCCAGAGGGCCTAAGCGTGCAGGGCGCTGTCACTGGCGACGGCTGGACCTGCACGGTCAGCGGCCGCACGGTGCATTGCGCCAGCAGCATGAGCTTGGCCGCTGGCGGCAGCGCCGCGCCAATTGTGATCAAGGTCAAGGTGGATGCCAGCCTGGGCGGCAAGCAGGTCAGCAACAGCGCCAGGGTCAGCGGCGTCAGCGAGCCGCTGGATAAAACCGGCAACAACACCGCCACCGACGTGGCCGAAGTGGCGCTGCTGGCCAGCGTGCGCGGCCATGTCTGGCTGGATCAATCGCACACCCGCCGCTTTGCCGACCCGGCCTCGCAGCCGCAAGCTGGCTGGACGGTAGAGCTGCTGCGTGATGGCGCCGTGCTGGCCAGCACGCAAACCGACGCCCAGGGCGGCTATGCCTTTGTCGAGCTGTCGCCGGGCAGCGGCTATCAAATTCGCTTCCGCCACCCGCAAACCGGCCTGGTGTATGGCCTGGCCCGCCCCAACGAGCAAGGCGTGAGCTTTGCCAATGGCGTGGTCAGCAGCGCCAACCCGGCCGGCGCCAGCCAGAGCGGCGGCACGCTCAGCGGCCTGACCCTGGAGCCAGGCGCCAATGTGCTGGAACAAAGCCTGCCGCTGGACCCGGCCGGGATTGTTTACGACGCCGTCACCCGCCAGCCCGTGGCTGGCGCCGTCGTCACCATTCGCGGCCCGGCCGGCTTTGACGCCAGCAGCCATGTGGTGGGCGGCGTCGGCGCGGTGACCACCGGCAGCGATGGCATGTATCAATTTTTGCTCAACCCCACCGCGCCATCTGGCCGCTACAGCCTGGTGATCACCACCTACCCGGCCGGCTATGTCAATGCGCCATCCAGCCTGATTCCGGTATGTGCGGGCGGTTTGCGGGTGGCCAACCTGCCCGAACCGTCACTGGTGCAGGCCAGCAACCGCCAGCCGGCGGCCAGCGTGCCGCTGCATCAGCCAGCCGCCTGCCAGGGCATCGTGACGGGCGGCGCCAACAGCACGCAGTATTACTTTGACTTTGATCTGGTGATTGGCGGCGTGGCCTCATCGGCCAATGTGGTCAACAACCATCTCCCACTGGACCCGTTCACCAGCGGACGGCTGCGGGTGAGCAAAACCTCGCCGCTGGTCAATGTCAGCCGTGGTGGTCTGGTGCCTTATACCGTCACCGTCAGCAATGCCGCCGACAGTGCGCCAGCGGCTGGTGTGAGTCTGGTGGATCGCGTGCCGCCGGGCTTTCGCTACCGGCAAGGTTCGGCGCGCCTGGATGGCGTGGCCATCGAACCGCGCGTCAACGGTCGCCAGCTCAGCTGGCCGGGGCTGAGCGTGGGCAGCGGGCAAAACCGCCAGCTCAAGCTGATCCTGCTGGTGGGCAGCGGCGTGGGTGAGGGCGAATACAGCAACGAAGCCTGGGCGGCCGACGCCGCTGGCAGCGTGCTGTCCAATATCGCCAGCGCCACCGTGCGCATCGTGCCCGACCCCACCTTTGATTGCAGCGACATCATCGGCAAGGTGTTTGACGACCAGAACGCCAACGGCTATCAGGACGACGGCGAGCCGGGCATTGCCAATGTGCGCGTGGTCACTGCCCGTGGCCTGCTGGTGACCAGCGACGCTGACGGGCGCTTTCACGTGCCGTGCGCCGCCGTGCCGCAGGCGGACCGTGGCAGCAACTTTGTCATGAAGCTGGACGAGCGCACCCTGCCATCTGGCTACCGTCTCACCACGGAAAACCCGCGCGATGTGCGGGTGACGCGCGGCAAGCTGGTCAAGCTGAACTTTGGCGCCACCATTCACAAGGTATTCCGTCTGGAGTTTGACGACCGCGCCTTTGTGCCTGGCGAAGATCGCCTGCAGTCTGGCTGGGCGGCGCAGTTGCCGGCGCTGGCCGAGGCCTTGCGCGCCCGCCCGTCGGTGCTGCGCCTGGCCCATCCGCCGCTGAGCCGTGAGGCCAGCCGGCTGGACGCCCTGCGCGGCGAGCTGTACCGGCTGTATCGCCAGGATGGCGCGCCGCCGCTGCTGATCGAGCAAGAAACCCTGCCCGCCCACCCGTCATTGCAAGGAGGCGCGCAATGATGGCGGCCACATGCACCCCATCGCGCCTGCTGGGCGCCATCCTGCTGGCCTGGTCCACGCTGAACGCCCCGCTGGCGCACGCCGATGATGGCAAGCGCCGCGACAACGCCCGCCTTGACGAACAGGCCCTGCCCGCGCCGGGAGAGCGCCAGCCGCTCGCCCCCTATCCGCTGCCTTCCGGCGTCAGCCGCGCCGACTGGGCCGCCTGGCGCGCCGCCAGCCCACCGGCCGCCGCGCCGCTGCGCGAACTGGCATTGGACGACGCCAGCGGCGCCTTGTTTGTGTCTGGCCGCGCCGAGCTGACCCCGGCCGCCCGCCAGGCGCTGGATGCGCTGCTGGCGCGCCATGCCGGTCAGCCTGGCCTGCGCCTGGCGGTGGTGGGCCACACCGACAATCAACGCTTGTCGGCGCGCGCCCGTCAGCAATTTGCCGACAACCAGGCGCTGTCTGAAGCCCGCGCGCTGAGCGTGGCGCAGTATCTGCGCCAGGGCTGGCAACTGGCGGCAGAACAGGTGTCGATTGCCGGCCAGGGCGCGCGCGCGCCGCGCGCCAGCAATGCCAGTGCCGCCGGCATGGCGCGCAACCGCCGGGTGGATATCCGCCTGTGGGCCGCCACCGATGCCCCGCTTGCCGCCGTGACGCCGCCACGCCCGGCCTGCGCCGCCCAGGCCGAACAGCCGGATCTGCCGTTTCGGGTAACCGTGGACGGTGAGCCGCTGGTGCTGGGCCAGCCGGTGAACGAGGCCGACCGCCAGCGCTGCACCGATGTGGCGCTGGAACAAGCTGACATCCAGATCAAGTACGACGACCTCGCGGCCACCCCCAGCCTGAATGTGTGGACGCTGCGTGACCTGGCCTTGCGTGGCCAGCCGGTGGCGTTTGCCGCCTATAGCAACTATGTGCGCTGGATTCAGCGCGCCGAACTGCGGGTGTTCAAGCGCGGCCAGCGCCCGGACGAACGGCCGCTGGCGGTGGCGCCGCTGGATTGGGCCAAAGGGGGCGAATGGACGCCGCCGGCTGAAGGCCAGGATGAATACGCCTATCTGCTGCGCGTGTACGACCGCGATGGCCGCTTTGACGAAACCGCGCTGAAAGCCTTGAACCTTGCCAGCCGCGCCCGGCCGCTGGCCGACTTGCAGGCGCCCGCGCGCGAAGCCTTGACCGGCTGGGGCGAAAACGTCCGCGCGCTGGGGCATATTCCGGTCACCGGCGGCACGGTCAGCGTCAGCGGCCAGTTGCGTCCCGGCCAGCGCGTGACGGCGCTGGGCCTGTCCGCCCCGGTGGATGGACAAGGCCGCTTTGTGCTGCGCCAGATTCTGCCCGCCGGCCCGCATCAGCTGGACGTGATCGTCAGCGAGCCGGATGGCCGCGAGGCGATGTTCCGCCGCAATGTGTCCATTCCCGATCAGGACTGGTTTTATATCGCCGTGGGGGATTTGACCCTCAGCCAAAGCCAGGTGAGCGGCCCGGCGCAACTGGTGAGCGGCGACAACGAGGCCACCTCTGGCGGCCATCTGGACGGCCGCGCGGCGTTTTACCTCAAGGGCAAGATCAAGGGCGACTGGCTGCTCACCGCCGCCGCAGACACCCGCGAACAGCCGGTAAAAAATCTGTTTTCCAACTTTACCGCCAAAGACCCGCGCTATCTGCTGCGCAATATCGACCCCAACCAGTATTACCCGGTATACGGCGACGACAGCAGCACGGTGGACGACGCCCCCACCCAGGGCAAATTCTTTGTGCGTCTGGCGCGTGGCGACTCACAGGTGATGTGGGGGAACTTCCAGACGCAATGGGCAGGCAGCGAGCTGATTCAATACTCGCGCGGCCTGTACGGCGCGCTGGCGCGCTGGCGCTCGGAAGACGCCACCCCGTTTGGCGAGCGACGCAGCCAGCTGGAAGCCTTTGCCGCCGACCCTGGCACACTGGGCGCGCGCGAAGAATTTCGCGGAACCGGCGGCTCGCTGTATTACCTGCGCCACCAGGACATCACCCAGGGTTCCGAGCGCGTGTGGGTGGAAGTACGCGACCCGGATTCTGGCCTGGTGCTGGAGCGCCGCCAACTGACCGCCGGCGCGGATTACGAAGTGAACTATCTGCAAGGCCGCATCCTGCTGCGCGAACCTTTGCCGTCCACCGCCAGCGGCGGCGGGCTGGTGTATACCAGCAGCCTGAGCGGGCGGCCGCTGTATCTGGTCAGCAGCTATGAATATGTGCCGGGCCTGAGCGAAATCGGCAATCAGACCGTCGGCCTGCGCGCCACCCACTGGCTGAATGATCTGCTGCTACTGGGCATTACCCAGTATCGTCAGGGCGAAAATGCCAGCCAGCAAACCTTGCGCGGGCTGGACGCCACCTTGCGCCTGTCTGCCGGCAGCCAGCTGCGCGCCGAATTTGCCCGCGCCAGCGGGCCGGGCACCACCAGTTTTTATTCGCAGGACGGCGGCTTTGGTTTTAATGCCCAGGCCAGCAGCGTGATCCGCGATGCCAGTGCCCGCCGGCTGGAAGCCCGGCTGGACCTGGCCGACTGGATCGACGGCGGCCAGGGCCAGTTCACCGGCTACTGGCAGCAGCGCGAGCGCGGCTTTGCCGCACCGGGCCAGGTGTTTGGCAATGGCGAAGCGGTGCGTCAGTTTGGCGTGCAGGGCAGCATGGCGCTGAGCGAGGCCAGCGAACTGCGGGTCAAGGCCGACAGCCGCGTGGCCGACACGCAAACCCAGCGCAATGTCGAAGTGGGTGTGGTCACCCAGTTGGACGCCCAGTGGAAGCTTTCTGGCGCGCTGCGCCACGACCGCCGCGACAACGCCGTGGCCAACGCCAGCCCCACGCTATCGCAAAACGGCGCGCGCACCGATGCCATTGTCCGCGCTGATTACACCCCGCCCAAGGAAGATGGCACGCCCGGACAGACCGAAGATTGGTCGGCCTATGGCTTTGTGCAGGCCACGCTGGCGCGCAGTGGCGAGCGCGAGGCCAACCACCGCGCTGGCCTGGGTGGCCGCCTGCGCCTGAACGACCGCGCCGGCCTGAACGCCGAAGCCTCGGACGGCAGCCTGGGCGTGGGTGGCAAGCTGGGGGTGGATTACCGGATTTCCGACCGTAGCACCGCCTATCTGGACTACCGGCTGGAAAGCGACAACCCCGAGCACAGCTATCGCGGCCGCAGCGGCGCCTGGGTGAGCGGGGCGGATTATCGGGTGAGCGAGCAGATGCGCCTGTTTGGCGAAACCCGCGCCGTGCACGGCGCCGGCCCGCAAAGCCTGACCCAGGCCTTTGGCGTGGACCTGGCCCCCAACGACCGCTGGACGCTGGGGGTGAAAACCGAAGCCGGCACGCTCAGCGATATGCAAGGCGGCGACCTCAAGCGCCTGGCGCTGGGCTTTTCGGCGGCGTATAAATTCGAGCAACTCAGCTATGCCGGCGCGCTGGAGCTGCGCAACGAACACGGCAACAGCGCTGGCACCCGCACCCAGCGGCAAGTCTGGCTGCTGCGCAACAGCCTGGGCTATCAGCTGGACCCGGCCTGGCGCCTGCTGGGTAAGCTGAATCTCTCCCGCAGCAGCAATAGCCAGGGCGCGTTCTACGACGGCAATTTTCATGAAGTGGTGCTCGGCGCTGCCTATCGTCCGGTGGATAACGACCGCTGGAACACGCTGTTCAAATACACCAATCTGTACAACGCCCCCACCGCCGGCCAGTTGGCGCCCTCGGGCGTGGGCAGCGCTGATTATGCCCAGCGCAGCCAGGTGTTCAGCGTGGACACCGTCTGGGACGTCTGGCCCAGGCTGTCGCTAGGGGCCAAATATGGTTTGCGCATTGGCGAGCTGCGCGCCAACAAAACCAGTGGTGAGTGGTTTTCCAGCCGCGCCGACCTGCTGGTGCTGCGCGCCGACTGGCACGTGGTAAAAGAATGGGACGCGCTGGCCGAATGGCGCACCCTGCGTGCCAAAGAAGCCCAGGATGCCCGTGCCGGCCTGCTGCTGGGCGTGTATCGCCATATCGACAAGCACGTCAAGATTGGCGTGGGCTACAACTTCACCCGCTATTCCGACGACTTGACGGATCTGTCCTACCGTAGCCGGGGCTGGTTTCTTAACGTACTGGGCACGCTGTAAGCGCAGCGCAGGTGTGTCACATGACGGCGCGCACGGCTCAGTGCTCGCTTGTCCAGCCGCCGCCCAGCGCCTTGTACAAGGCAATGCCGGCTTGCAGGCTGTCAAAGCGCGATTGCGCGCGGCTGTCGCGGCTGGCGATCAGTGTGCGCTGGGCATTCAACAAAGACAGGCCGTCCAGCGCGCCGGCGCGCAGCCGGCCTTGCGCCAGCGCGTAGCTTTGCTCAGCTGCCGTCAGCGCCCGCGCCAGCGCGGCGTCGCGGCTTTGCTGGCGGGCCAGGCCATCCAGCGCGTCTTCGCCTTCTTTCAGCGCGGTCAACAGGCTGGCGCGGTAGTTGGCGGTCAGTTCGTCGCGGCGGGCGGCGTTGCGCTGCAAGCCGGCGTTCAGTTGGCCGCCGTCCCACAGCGGCGCCGACAAGCCGGCCAGCAAAGACGCCGCCAGCCCGGCCGGCCCGCCGCCGCTGGCTGCCCACAGGCTGCTGGCGCTGAGGGTGAGCTTGGGGAAAAACGCCGCCCGCGCCGCGTCCACATCGGCATCGGCGGCGCGCAACAGCGCCTCGGCCTGGGCGATGTCTGGCCGACGGGCCAGTAGCTCGCCCGGCTGGCGCAAGGCCGGGCTGAGCGCCGTCAGCTGCGCCAGCGGCTGGGTGGCCACGGCAAAGCCCTGCGGCGGCGCGCCCACCAGCACCGCCAGCGCAGTCAGCGCCGCGCCACGTTGCGCCAGCAGGCTGGCGCGCGCGGCTTCTTGCGTGGCCAGCAATTGCGCCTGCTGGGCGATATCCAGCTGCGAAGCGGCGCCGACGCGCTGCTTGCCTTCCAGCCCACGCAGGATGGTGCGGGCGGCGGCAATGTCCTCGTCGTTCAGCCGCAGGCGCTCGTCCAGCAGGCACAGCCGAAAATAGCCACTGGCGACGTCGGTTTCCAGCAGCAGCCGGGTGCTGGCGGCGGCGTATTCACTGGCCTCGGCGCTGGCTTGTGCCGAGCGGCTGCCTGCGGCCAGCCGGCCCCACAGATCGACTTCGTAGGCCACGCTGGCGCCGGCCTGCCAGTTTTCAGTGTTTTGCTCGCTACCTTGCTGGCGGGTCTGGCTGCTGGCGCGGTTGCCGCTGAGGTTCAGTTGCGGCTGGCGGGCGCCGTCCACCGCCGCCAGGCTGGCGCGCGCCTGCGCCACCCGGCTGAGCGCCGCTTGCCAGCCGGGGTTGCCGGCCAGCGCCTGCGCTTGCAGGCGCAGCAATTCGGCGCTGTGATAATCCTGCCAGCCGTGGGCCTGCGGCGTGTCGGCCGGCAGGGCGGCTTGCCAGTGGCTGGCCGGCAGCGTGGGTTTCACCAACGGGGCCACCTGCGCGCCGCAGGCGGCCAGCGCCAGCACCGGGGCCAGCCAGGTCAGGCGGATCAAGGGGCGCAGAGACATCATCATCTGGGTTCTTTCTGGCAGGAGTGGATGGCGGCGCATGGCTTACTCCGCCGCCAGGGCTTGCACCGGGTCCATGCTGGCTGCCTTGCGCGCCGGCAGGTAGCCAAACACGCAGCCGGTGACAAAGGCGCAACTGAAGGCCAGCAGTGCCGGCCAGGGCGAAAACGCCACGCTCACCCCGGCGCTGGCGGCCAGCCAGGCGCTGAGCACGCCCAGCACAATGCCCAGCGCGCCGCCAGCGCCGCACACCACAATGGCTTCGATATTGAATTGCAGCAAAATGTCGCGCATGCGTGCGCCGGTGGCCATGCGCACGCCGATTTCGCGGGTGCGTTCGGTCACCGACACCAGCATGATGTTCATCACGCCAATGCCGCCCACCAGCAGCGAAATCGCCGCCACCGAGCCCAGTAGCACGGTCAGGGTGTTTTGCGTTTCGCTGGCGGTTTCCAGAATCGACGCGGTATTGCGCACCTGAAAATCCTCGGTCTGGTGGCGCGCCAGCAGCAGCTCGCGCACGGCGGACTCGACGGCGTCGATCTGGCTGACGTCTTTCACTCGCACCGTCACCGAGCTGGCGTATTGCTTGCCAAACACGCGCATAAAGCCGGTGGTGAGCGGAATCAGCACAATATCGTCCTGGTCGCTGCCAAACGGCGTGGCGCCCTTGCTGCTGAGCACGCCCACCACTTCAAACGGCACGTTTTTCACCAGCACATAGCGGCCCAGCGGCGAGCGGCCATCGGGGAACAAACTGTCCGCCACCGTGCTGCCCAACACAATCACTGGCGCGTAGCCGTCCACGTCCGCTTTGCTGAAAAACATCCCCTCCGCCACCGGCCAATCGCGCACCTGCGGATAATTGGCCCACACGCCCTTGATTTGCGTGCGGTAATCCAGATTGCCCACCCGCAAGGTGACGCTGCCGCCGCGCTCGGGCGACACCGCCTCCACGCCGCTGACTTTTTCCAGCGCGGCGGCGTCGGCCAGGGTCAGCGAGGCCAGCTCGCCGCTGGGGCGCACGCCGGGCGCGCCGGGGCGCACCAGCAGCAGATTGGTGCCCATGGCGGAAATCCGCGCCAGCACATCGCGCTTGCCGCCGTCGCCAATCGCCATCATCGCCACCACCGCCGCCACGCCGATAATCACCCCCAACAAGGTCAGCACGGTGCGAAACACATTGGCGCGCAAGGCGGTAAACGCCATGCTCAGCGATTCGCCCAGCTCGGCGCGCAAGCTGGGCTGGCCGGAGGGCGGCCGCGCCGGCAGCGGCGCAGACGCGCGCGCCACCGGGCCGCTGTCGGACTCCACCCGGCCATCGCGCAGGCGCACAATGCGCTCGGCGTGGCGGGCGATGTCCAGATCGTGGGTAATCAAAATAATGGTGCGGCCCTCGCCGTGCAGCTGCTTGAGCAGCGCCAGCACCTCCTGGCCGCTGCGGGTGTCCAGCGCGCCGGTAGGCTCGTCGGCCAGCACCACGGGCGCGTCGTTCATCAGCGCGCGGGCAATCGACACCCGCTGCTGCTGGCCGCCGGACAACTGTCCGGGCCGATGGCCGGCGCGTTCGGCCAGACCCAGCTTGGCCAATAGCGCCCGCGCCCGCGCCTGACGCGCCGCCAAGGGCAGGCCGGCATAAATCGCCGGCAGGGCGACATTGTCGGTGGCGCTGGCGGTGGCGATCAGGTTATAGCGCTGAAACACAAAGCCAAAGGTGTCGCGGCGCAGGCTGGCCAGCGTGTCGGCATCCAGCGCGCTGACATCCTGGCCATTCACCCGATACACCCCGCTGCTGGGCCGATCCAGGCAGCCCAGCACATTCATCAGCGTGGACTTGCCGCAGCCGGACGGCCCGAGCAGGGCAATAAACTCGCCCTGGGCAATGCGCAGGCTGACTTCATCCAGCGCGCGCACCTCGCTGTCGCCATTGGGGTAGCAGCGCGACACCGCCGCCAGTTCGATCAGGGGCGCGCTCACATCGGGCCTCCCGGCGGGCCGGGCGGACGCGCGCCCGCGCTGGGGTTATTGCTCTTGCCGCCGCCGGCCTTGCCCGCGCGCGGCCGGCCATCGCTGACAATCAGCGTCTCGCCCGCCGCCAGGCCGCTGGCAATCGCCGCCTCGGTGCGGCTGCTTAACGCCACCTTGACTTGGCGCCGCTCAATGCCGTTTTCGGTGAGCACCCGCGCGCCATACAGCTTGCCGCCCTCGCCCAGCGGCCGCAGCGCCGACAGCGGCACCACCGGCAGATTTTCCGCGCGGCCCAGCACAAAAAAGGTTTGCGTGGTCATACTGGTCATCAGCTCGCGCGCGCGGTTGTCGATGTCGATCAGCACGGTGAACAACACCACATCGTTGACTTTTTCCGGGGTGGGCAAAATCTGGCGAATGCGGCTTTGATAGCGCCGCTCGGCGTGGCCCAGCGTGGTGAAATACACCGGCATGCCGGGCTTGAGCTGCGGCACATCGGCCTCGGCCACCTGGGCGTTGACCGTCATCACATCCAGATTGGCCACCCGCATCAGCGTGGGCGCCTGCTGCGCCGAATTCACCGTCTGACCCTTGAACACCGGCTGCGACACCACCACGCCATCCATCGGCGCATAAATCTTGGTGTAGCCCAGATTGGCCTCGTCGCCGGCCAGGGTGGATTCCGCCTTGTCGATCTGCGCCGCCAGCGATTCCAGCGTGGCGCGCGCCTGCGCCGCTGCGGCGTCGGCCATGTCCACCGCATCCTGCGAAGCGGCGCTCAAGGCCAGCAACTCGCGCGTGCGTTTTTTCTGCACCTCGGCCAGCTGCAACACCGAGGCCTGGCGCGCGCGCTGCGCCTGCAAATCGCGCAAACTGGCCTTATCCGCCGCCACCCGCGTGGCGTACACGGTGGGGTCCACCTCGGCCAGCAACTGGCCTTTTTGCACCGTGTCGCCAATTTTCACGTGCAGCTCACGCAACTGCCCCGACACCTGGGTGCCGACATCCACATAATCCTTGGGCTGCACACTGCCCAGCGCGGTGACCACTTTTTCCAGCGTGCCCACGGCTACCGTCTGGGTGACATAGCCCGGCTGCGCCGCCGCCGACCACTGCCGCCACCCCCACCACCCGGCCGCCGCCAACAGCATCACCACCACACCCCACCCGCGCCAGCCCCATGCCGGCCACTTGCCTGGAAATTTCACGCCATCCTCCCCTGTCCGCCCCGGCCACACGCCGGGCCTGAACGCATCAGACCATTGAAACAGAGCCATGTGTCCCCAGGGTGTCGAGCGCGCCGGGTTTTGTAACGTAGTGTAACTGGCAGGTTAAAAAATGCTAAATTAATGGTCGATCCGGATGGCCGCCTGGAGGGAGTTCACCACGGAAAAAGTTGGTGGATTTTTGATGGGGGAAAAAGCTGTTTTGGATCAGTTGCTTGGATTTGGTGTGTTCCCCGCGTAAGCGGGGATGAACCGGGCAAACTGCACTGGAAGCGGCTATCTCAGCGGTGTTCCCCGCGTAAGCGGGGATGAACCGGCAGCCAGTTGTTCATCGTCCTTCATTTTCAGGTGTTCCCCGCGTAAGCGGGGATGAACCGACAACGCCATCTGCAAAATCATCGACGGCAAAGTGTTCCCCGCGTAAGCGGGGATGAACCGGTAAAACAGGTCAAAATGCGACGCGCCTACCTGTGTTCCCCGCGTAAGCGGGGATGAACCGCAGGTTGACCAGCTCACTGACTCAATCAAGGCGTGTTCCCCGCGTAAGCGGGGATGAACCGTCATGCATGTGGTCGCGCACAGCCCCAAATAGGTGTTCCCCGCGTAAGCGGGGATGAACCGTCATGATGACCATCGGATGGACGCCAAGCAGCGTGTTCCCCGCGTAAGCGGGGATGAACCGTGTTAAGCTGAACCGCGCCTTGTGGGTGCTGGGTGTTCCCCGCGTAAGCGGGGATGAACCGCCAGCGCGATTTTTCGCGCTCGCGAAATTTTGGTGTTCCCCGCGTAAGCGGGGATGAACCGCGGCAAGAAAAATCCGATTGAAAGGGAATAACGTGTTCCCCGCGTAAGCGGGGATGAACCGACGTGTCGATGCGGTCAATCGCTAAAATCTTGGTGTTCCCCGCGTAAGCGGGGATGAACCGAGCGGGAAAAACAGCCCATGGCATACCGACCAGTGTTCCCCGCGTAAGCGGGGATGAACCGGCGCATAGGCATGCCGTAGCCGTCCAAAAATTGTGTTCCCCGCGTAAGCGGGGATGAACCGCGCTGGAAAGATTTGGTGAGTGAGCGGTCTAAGTGTTCCCCGCGTAAGCGGGGATGAACCGCATGCCCGTGTGGCCTTGAAGGATTTTTTTTGAGTGTTCCCCGCGTAAGCGGGGATGAACCGCACCGCCACCCCCAGCGATTCGCGGGGAATCTGTGTTCCCCGCGTAAGCGGGGATGAACCGCGCGCATTGAAGCCGAAAAGCAACTCTCGGAAGTGTTCCCCGCGTAAGCGGGGATGAACCGACTGGTTTAGCCCATGAAAAGCTTAACGAAGGGTGTTCCCCGCGTAAGCGGGGATGAACCGACAGACGAGAGATAGACCGGCGGGCCGTGTTTGTGTTCCCCGCGTAAGCGGGGATGAACCGGCGTTTTTTGCCAAGAACTACGCTTTGGCAGAGTGTTCCCCGCGTAAGCGGGGATGAACCCTCATGGTGTGGTTCTCGTCAATCGCGCAGCGGGTGTTCCCCGCGTAAGCGGGGATGAACCGTAGAACCCGCCCGCGCGCTGCGCTATGTCCCACGTGTTCCCCGCGTAAGCGGGGATGAACCGCGGAACTCCCCATCGCCCAGGTCCCCGCCGCGCGTGTTCCCCGCGTAAGCGGGGATGAACCGTGGCTGCAGAGTTGTTTGGCGCGGGGAGCATCGTGTTCCCCGCGTAAGCGGGGATGAACCGCCGTACTTTGTCGAAATGGTGCTGAAAATCAAGTGTTCCCCGCGTAAGCGGGGATGAACCGATCAACCCCATTTCCGGCCTGAATGGCTTTGGGTGTTCCCCGCGTAAGCGGGGATGAACCGCCCCGCTGTGGTAAACGACACAGGCAGGCCATGGTGTTCCCCGCGTAAGCGGGGATGAACCGTCAGGGTCTTCAATATGTGCCTTCTTCAGCTCGTGTTCCCCGCGTAAGCGGGGATGAACCTACTGGGCCGTGCGCGCCACCGGCGGCCAAACTGTGTTCCCCGCGTAAGCGGGGATGAACCGGTGCGGCCGATGCGGCCAAAACCGGAACCCGGGTGTTCCCCGCGTAAGCGGGGATGAACCGCGGGTGCTGTAATGGCGCACCCGCGCGAGACCCGTGTTCCCCGCGTAAGCGGGGATGAACCGAATCGTTCCGATGATGACAACATCAAGCGAATGTGTTCCCCGCGTAAGCGGGGATGAACCGGCAAACTCGACAGCATCCAGTCGGCCGTTAGCGTGTTCCCCGCGTAAGCGGGGATGAACCGGTCGGGCAGTTATTGCCGCTGAAATCGACCGCGTGTTCCCCGCGTAAGCGGGGATGAACCGACGGTTGGGTCAACCGGATACACATGGCGCACGTGTTCCCCGCGTAAGCGGGGATGAACCGATTTGCCATCGCGCACAACGTAGGTGATCGAGGTGTTCCCCGCGTAAGCGGGGATGAACCGCTGGACGCCGCCGACGCCCGGATTACCGGCCAGTGTTCCCCGCGTAAGCGGGGATGAACCGCTGGCCATCTCGGATGGCCCACTCCGTGCCGGGTGTTCCCCGCGTAAGCGGGGATGAACCGTTTCGGAATTGTGTACTGCGACAGCGCATCTTGTGTTCCCCGCGTAAGCGGGGATGAACCGCGCGGCTGCGCCAAGTTGAAGCGCATGCCGCGGTGTTCCCCGCGTAAGCGGGGATGAACCGCACCTGATTGTCCACCGCCATCACCCGGCCACGTGTTCCCCGCGTAAGCGGGGATGAACCGTGCCGGTATAGCCGTCAGCGACCGCCGCTTGCGTGTTCCCCGCGTAAGCGGGGATGAACCGCACAGCCGCAGCCGCAAGCACAGCCGCAGCCGCGTGTTCCCCGCGTAAGCGGGGATGAACCGATTTGTTTTCTCTCCAGTAAACTGCGCTAAGCGTGTTCCCCGCGTAAGCGGGGATGAACCGATCACCAAATGCAACGCAGACGAAATCCAAACGTGTTCCCCGCGTAAGCGGGGATGAACCGCAATAACCTTGCCGAAATTGATTGGATCAATGGTGTTCCCCGCGTAAGCGGGGATGAACCGCAAGCGATGACTCAACGCCAATCTGACGATATGTGTTCCCCGCGTAAGCGGGGATGAACCGTCGATGAATACGACTGGTTGGAAGCTGAGGGAGTGTTCCCCGCGTAAGCGGGGATGAACCGCAGGCGAAATTTTTCAAAAAATCAGATGTGGCGTGTTCCCCGCGTAAGCGGGGATGAACCGATGCAACGACATGGCGCAAAAAAACTGACGTGGTGTTCCCCGCGTAAGCGGGGATGAACCGCCGCCGCTGAAAAAATGCGCCAGTGGATTGAGGTGTTCCCCGCGTAAGCGGGGATGAGCCGCGATTTTCCCCTGGCGCAGTGATGGTCAGCCTCGGCATGGATCGCCAAATCACGGCGCTGGACAACCTGCTGCGCGAGCTCGACGCCCTGGGCATGGACGTTGGCGCGCTTAGGCTCGAACTGAAATCCATGCGCTACCACCTCGAAATGTTCGACTCAGCAGCGCGAGAGATTGGCGAAGTAATTGGCGAAGTAATTCGCCCTCCGTTGCGCTGCATGATATCGTGATATTTCCGGCCTGCTGGTGCAGGCCGGGCCTACCGGAGAGACATCATGATGAAGCGTATATTGCTGGCAGTGCTGCTGGCCGGCTCGCAATCGGCGATGGCCAAGGACTGCGAAACAGAATCAGGCGGGGGAACAATGTCTGCCGTATATGCCTGCATGCAGAATGAGCAATACAAGTTCGTAAACGCTACCTATCAAAAGCTAGAGCGAAAGCTGTTGCGAAAACCCGACCTACTGAACGATCTTCGCGCCTCCCAGGTGAGCTGGGAAAAGTTTGTTTCAGATTCCTGTGGGTTTTTGTCAAATTTTGACCAGGGCGAACTGGGATGGGCGGATGCCAACTATTCGTGCCATTCTGATTTTTACTCAGCTCGGGTCAAGGTGCTGAACTCGTGGATCAAAAAGGCGGGTGGGTGACATGAAAATGCGCGCACTGCATCGGCGCAACGTCTTGGTTTTCTTGCGAAGACCAGCCTTCAGGGGAACTTGAGCATCATGTATGCACAGCAAGTAATACGCTCAAACTCAACGAAAAGATGTATGCGCTGCTTGGCGAAATTGAGGGCGCGAGTTCCCCGCGTAAGCGGGGATGAGCCGGGTTTTGCCCCGATTGAGATCGTCGAAGATGCAGTGTCCCCCGCGTAAGCAGAGATATGCCGCAGCAAAATAAAGAGTAGCGAACAAAGTCCCCTGGCGTGTTTGCACGGTCTTGTACTGCCCGCACTATCTGTGGTCGTGTACCGGGGTTAAGGCGTTGTGTGTGGTTCTGCGCCACTTTTATTCCACCGCTTCCCACGCCAGTTTCAGCCCAAGCGCCATCATCACCCCGCCGGCGGCGCGGTCTACCCAGGTTTTGCTGCGCAGGTAGGCTTGGCGCGGCAGTGGGGCGGAGAGTGCCCAGGCGGCCAGGGTGTACCAGCCGGTTTCCACCAGCAGCACGGCCAGGGCGGTGAGGATTTTAAAGCTCAGTTCGGGCTGTTCGGGCAGAAAAGCGGCAAAGACGCTGGTGTAGACGATGGCGGTTTTCGGGTTGCTCAGCTGGGTGGCCAGGCCGGCGGCAAAGGCGCGGTGCTGGCTGTGTGGGCTGGGTGCGGCGTGCAGGGCCAGCGCTTGGCGGGCGCCGCGCCAGATGCGCCAGCCCAGCCAGGCCAGATACAGCCCACCGGCCAGTTTCAGCGCCAGGTATAGGGTGGGAGCCAGGTTGAGCAGGCTGTGCAGGCCCAATAGCGCCAGGATGGCGAATATCAGCCCGCCCGTGCCAATGCCGGCGGCGGCCAGCAGGCCATGCGGGCGGCCCTGGCTGGCGGCGGTGCGCGCCACCATGACAAAACTGGGGCCGGGGCTGGCGGCGCCGATGCCAATGGCGGCGGTGATGCCCAGTAGGGCGGTCCAGTGTTGCATGGGGGCTCCTGTGGCGTTCAGGGGTGGGGCTGCTGGTTTTGCATGAAATTGGCGGTATTGCGCAGCGCGGCCATCAATTGGTCGCGCAGGGTGGGATCGACTGCCAGGCCTTCAAAGGCTTTTTCCATGCAGTACATCCATTGGTCGCTGGCCGATTGATTGATGGGAAACGGCAAATGGCGGGCGCGCAGGCGTGGGTGGCCAAATTGTTCCATATACAGATTGGGGCCGCCCAGCCAGCCGGACAGAAACATGAACAGTTTTTGTCGCGAGCTTTCCAGGTCGGCCGGGTGCAGGCGGCGGATTTCGGCCACCGCCGGGTCGTGGTCCATCACATTGTAAAAGCGGTCCACCAGCAGGGCGAGCATGGCTTCGCCGCCCAGCAGCTCATACGGGGTGACGGTGTGCAGCGGGTTGCTTTCGGTGGGGGTGGCGGTGCTCATGATCAGGGTTTTCCTTGCACGGGGGTGACGCGGCTGGCGGCCAGTTTGGCGCGCTCGCGGGCTTGGGTTTCGTGTTCGCCGCTGGCCAGCGCCACGCCCATGCGGCGGCGGACAAAGCTTTCTGGTTTGCCAAACAGGCGCAGGTCGCTGCCGGGCACGGTCAGGGCGTGGGCCACGCCGGCAAAGCCGATGGCCTGGGCGTCCATGCCGCCGTAAATCACCGCGCTGGCGGCGGCCGGCGCGCGCATGGTGGTGTCTACCGGCAGGCCGAGGATGGCGCGGGCGTGCAGTTCAAATTCGCTTTGCGTCTGGCTGGCCAGGGTGACCAGGCCGGTGTCGTGCGGGCGCGGGCTGACTTCAGAGAACCACACTTCATCGCCACGGATGAACAACTCGACGCCAAACAGGCCGCGTCCGCCCAGGTTGTTGACCACGGCGGCGGCGTAGTCGCGCGCTTTTTGCCGGGCGACCGGGCTCATGGCCTGCGGCTGCCAGCTTTCCACGTAGTCGCCATGTTGTTGCAGGTGGCCGATGGGCTCGCAAAAATAGGTGTCGATGTCGCCATCGGCGTTGCGGGCGCGCACGGTCAGCTGGGTGATTTCGTAGTCAAAGTCGATAAAGCCTTCCACGATCACCCGGCCGGCGTCCACCCGGCCGGCGCTGGCGGCGTAATCCCAGGCGGCGGCCAGCGCGTCGGCGGTTTTCACCAGGCTTTGCCCCTTGCCGCTGGACGACATCACCGGCTTGATCACGCAGGGGTAGCCGATGCCGGCGTCGATGGCGGCTTGCAGCTCGGCCAGGCTGCTGGCAAAGGCGTAGGGCGAGGTGGGCAGGCCCAGGGTTTCGGCGGCCAGGCGGCGGATGCCTTCGCGGTTCATGGTCAGTTGCGCGGCGCGGGCGGTGGGGATGACTTCGGCCAGGCCGTCGGCTTCGATGCGCGCCAGCTCGTCGGTGGCGATGGCTTCGATTTCCGGCACGATCAGGTGCGGGCGCTCGCTTTCCACCAGCGCGCGCAGCGCGGCGGCGTCGGTCATGGCGATTACATGGCTGCGGTGCGCCACTTGCATGGCCGGGGCGTTGGCGTAGCGGTCTACGGCGATGGTTTCCACGCCCAGGCGTTGCAGGGCGATGACCACTTCCTTGCCCAGCTCGCCGCTGCCCAGCAGCATGACTTTCAGGGCGTTGGGCGAGAGCGGGGTGCCAAAAGACAGTTCAGACATGATTCGTATCCTCGTGGGGGGCCGCAATAACTTCACCCCGCCAGGCGCAGGTGGCGCGGGGCGGGGTGAAAAGTGGCTGCGGCCTGAAGCGGGTTTTTACAGGCCCATAAAGCGGAAATCCACTTCCGGGCGGTCGCCGTTGATGATGTCGGCCAGCGCGCGGCCCGAGCCGGGGCCTTGTGTCCAGCCTAGCGCGCCATGGCCGGTGTTCAGGAACAGATTATTGTATTCCTTGGTGCGGCCAATCATCGGCACATTGGACGGCGTCACCGGGCGCAGGCCGGTCCAGAACATGGCGTTGCTGTAGTCGGCCCCGCTGGGGAACAGCTGTTTGGCGCGGTTGATCAGCGCGGTGCAGCGCACGGCGTTCAGCTCGGTGGAATAGCCATTGAACTCAGCGGTGCCGGCAATGCGCAGGCGGTCGCCCAACCGGGAGAACACCAGCCGGTGTTCTTCGTCGGTGATGCTGACCATCGGCGCGTTGTCGCCTTCGACAAATTCGCCGTTTTGCACTTCGACTTCGGGTTCTTCAATCGGCACGGTGGCGGAATAGCCCTTGGCCGGGTAAATCGGCAGATTGATGCCGATGGTGCGCGCCAGCAGCGGCGAATAACTGCCCATGGCCATCACAAAGGCGTCGGCGGTCAGCGTTTCGTACTGGCCATCCGAGCCGGTGATGGACACGCCGCTCAGGCTGCTGCCACGGGTGAGCAGGGCGTTGATGCGGGTGTGGTAGCGGAATTCCACGCCTTCGGCTTCGCACAGCAGGGCCAGGCGCTGGGTGAACATGCGTGCGTCGCCGGATTCATCGCTGGGGCAATAGGTGCCGCCGGCCAGCTTGGGGGCGATATGGCGCAGGGCGGGTTCGATTTCCACAATCTGGTCGCGAGTGACCACCTTGCGGTCCATGCCGTAGGTTTGCATCAGCAAACAGGTGTTGGCCGCTTCGTCCAGCGCTTGCTGGGTTTGGTAGATGGCCAGGATGCCACGGGTTTGTTCGTCGTAGTGGATGCCGGTTTCGGCGCGGATATCCTGCAAGGTCCGTCGGCTGTACAGCCCCAGATTGAGCAACTGGCGGATATTCTGCTTGGCGCGGCCCGGACGGCATTCGGTGAGAAATTTCAGCGCCCACGACCATTGCCGGCTATCAAAGCGCCAGCGAAACAGCAGCGGGGCGTCTTCTTTGGACATCCATTTCAGCGCGCGCATCGGCGTGCCGGGGTTGGCCCACGGTTCGGACTGGCTGACAGAAATCTGGCCGCCATTGGCATAGCTGGTTTCGATGCCGGCTTGCGCCTGGCGATCAATCACGATGACTTCATGACCGGCCTTGGCCAAGAACCAGGCAGTGGAAACTCCGACAACGCCGGCGCCCAACACCACGACTTTCATAGGGTTTTCTCATTCTTGTGCCAGCGGGGCTGGCGTGATTGCGGTCCATAACCGGCAGGCGCCCAAGGCTGCGCATGCGTCGGCGTTTAGAGCCGCTAACAAAACCCCCTGGCGTTGTGGTGTGACCTTGCCGTACTTGTTGTACTGTCTGCGGTCACACGCCTGGCCAGGGCCGCTTCGCTGAGTTTTGTTAGCGGCTCTTAATTTCTTGCGTCAGATTATGACACGCCGTTGAGGCGCGCCATAGCCCGCTGTGCGGGATTACGCCTTGCTGACCCGCTCGTACACGGTCTTGCCGCGCAGGCGGAAAAGATCGGTCGCGTGATAAAAATTCTCCGAATGACCCACAAACAACAGGCCATCCGGTTTAAGCAGTGGCGCAAAGCGGCGCAATACCGCCAGTTGGGTGTCGCGGTCGAAATAAATCATCACATTGCGGCAGAAAATCGCGTCAAACGGCCCGCGCACCGACCATTGCGTATCGACCAGATTCAGTTGCTGAAAGCGGATCATCTGGCGCAAGGCCGGCTTGGCGCGCCAGCGCAGGTCATCCAGCCGGTCAAAGTAGCGGCTGGCCATGCCTGGCGCCAGTTTGTTGATCGCCTCGGCGCCATAAATGCCCTCGGCGCCCACTCGCAGCACATTGGTGTCCAGGTCGGTGGCGACAATGCTGACATTCTGACGCGCGCCGTTGCTGGCGGCTTCCAGTGCGGTCATCGCCAGCGAATAGGGTTCTTCGCCGGTGGAGGCGGCGCAGCACCAAATGCTGACTTCGCTGCTGCGGCTGCGCAGGTGGTCGGCGAGAATCGGAAAGTGGTGTTCTTCGCGAAAGAAATAGGTCAGGTTGGTGGTCAGCGCGTTGACAAAGTGCTCCAGCTCTTCGCCACCGCGCTCGGAAAACAGCCGTTCCAGATAAGCGGTGAATGACGGCAGTTGCAATGCGCGGATGCGCCGCACCAGCCGGCCATACACCATGTCTTTCTTGCTGGGATTCAGGGCAATGCCGGCGCGCTGATGGATAAAGCGGCGGATGCGGTCGAAGTCGTCGTCGGTGAAGACAAATTCACGTTGAATCGGCGGCAGTTTGGGCAGCACAATGGCGGGCGGCAGCGGGGTTTTCATGACACCTGGTTTCTTCTGTCGTGACGGGTCTGGCCGGCAGGATGGCAAAAGCCCAAGCGTGAGCTTGGGCTTGTATCTGACGGACAGACATTCGATTCAGTCTGCCCTGCTGCTTGAGCGGCGTCAAGGGCAGGGCGTGGCGATTGTGCGCACGATTCCGTCTTTTTGTGCGCGCGGGCAAAACCTGCGCCAGGGTGAATCGTTGTTACACCGAGAACGACGAACCGCAGCCGCAGGTGGAGCTGGCGTTCGGATTCTTGATGACAAACTGCGAGCCTTGCAGGCTTTCTTGATAGTCGATTTCTGCGCCCACCAAGTATTGGTAGCTCATCGGATCAACCAGCAGTTGCACGCCTTCTTTTTCTACCAGGGTGTCGTCGTCGTTGGCGATTTCGTCAAAGGTGAAGCCGTATTGAAAACCGGAGCAGCCGCCGCCGGTGACAAACACGCGCAGTTTCAGCTCGGGGTTGCCTTCTTCGGCGATCAGGTCTTTGACTTTGTTGCAGGCGCTATCGGTGAAAACGAACGGCATCGGGGTTTCGGTTGCGGCAGTCATGGGGAGTGTTCTCCAGCAAGAATGGGGGATGGTTTGATTATCCACTGCTGTGGCGGAAAATCAACAGGGTTGCCAGCAGGGGCATCGGGTGTTTTGTGCGTGTTTCTGGCGCCGTGTGGCTGTGCCCAGACGGTGGTGCTTAGCCGGGGTGATTCCCGTGTGGCGCGCTGAGCATCGCAGAAAGTCAGGGGGTCGTCCGGCCCGGCTAAGCGACGCCGCAGGCGGCGCGTCATTCCGGGCCGGCCCTGACTTTCGAGAAGCGCAAGGCGGTCAGCCCGCAGGGCTGACCGCGACACCCGGGTCGCCTTTCTTTCCCCTATTTCTTTGGCGAGACAAAGAAATAGGGTCGGGCGCGGGGTGAAACCCCGCCCAAAATGTAGCGCTGCGCGCAGCGCAGCCACTTTGCCAAATAAGGCCAATCACCCCACGCGCAAGAGCGCAGGCATGAAAAAAGCCGCTCGCGGCGGCTTTTTTCGGCAGTCCAGCGGATTAACGCTTGGAGAACTGCTTGCGACGGCGGGCCTTGTGCAGACCGACCTTCTTACGTTCAACTTCACGTGCGTCGCGGGTCACCAGACCTGCGGCGGACAGGGTCGGCTTCAGCTCGGCAGAGAAGTCGATCAGGGCGCGGGTGATGCCGTGGCGCACTGCGCCGGCTTGGCCGGTTTCGCCGCCGCCGGTCACGTTCACCATGATGTCGAAGCTTTCCAGGTGCTCAGTCAGCGCCAGCGGTTGACGCACGACCATGCGGCCGGTTTCGCGGGCGAAGTATTGGTCCAGCGGCTTGCCGTTAACGGTGATCTGGCCGTTGCCCTTGGCCAGGAAGACGCGAGCGACTGCGCTCTTGCGACGACCGGTGCCGTAGTAGTATTTACCGTTCATATTTCATCCAGCCCTTATCAGATTTCCAGCGCTTTCGGCTGCTGCGCGGTGTGCGGGTGCTCGTTGCCGGCGTACACTTTCAGCTTGGCCAGCATAGCGTAGCCCAGCGGGCCTTTCGGCAGCATGCCCTTGACGGCTTTTTCCAGCACGCGTTCCGGGAATTGCTGTTGCATTTCGGTAAAGGTGCGCTCGTAGATGCCGCCCGGGTAGCCAGAGTGACGGTAGTACTTCTTGTCTTGGGCCTTGGTGCCGGTCACGCGGATTTTTTCAGCGTTAACCACCACGATGTAATCGCCAGTATCAACGTGCGGGGTGAACTCCGGCTTGTGCTTGCCGCGCAGACGACGGGCGATTTCGGCGGCCAGGCGGCCGAGCACCTTGTCGGTGGCGTCCACCACGAACCATTCGCGCTTTACCTCGTGCGGCTTGGCAGAAAAGGTTTTCATGGAAACTCTTCCAGTCAAAATTCTTGAAAGTTGTAGATTCTATTACAGCACGAAGACCACTGTCAAACCGCACAGGAAAGTCAGCAAGGGCCTGATTTTTCTGGCTGCACGTGTAGTGTGACGGGGCGGTTTTTGGCTGGCAAAACCGTGATGGGCCAAGGCAGGAGAAAAACCTTGCACATAGGGTACTTATCTTGCACTGCAAAATCACTGTGTGCTGGTGCCCGCTACCGGCCAGACCCGCAAAAAAAAAGCGCAACGGCCGGTTGGGCGGTTGCGCTGAATTCCACCTATAGAAGGAGGATGGAGGAGACAACACCAAAACGCACACATTGCATGCAACGTCCTGATGTAGGTTTGATTATCGAACCGGCGCGGCGGTTTGGCAAGTATTTTTTGTGCAGTGCAGTATAAATTGTTGCTGCGCACAAACCGGCAGCCTGCGCCCCCCGGAAAATACTGAATCCGCGTGCCCAGGCGGCGGCTACACCCGTCGCGCTTCCAGCACGCCCTTGACCTCCATCAGATGAAACAGCACGCGCTGGATGTCGGCCACCGTGCGCACTTCCACGGTCAGCCGCATGCGGGCGTGGGCGTCGCGGCTCAGGGTGTGCACGGCGGTGACATTCACCTTGTCGCGCGACAGTACTTCGGAGAATTCGCGCAGCAGGCCGGGGCGGTCGCGCGCCACTACGTCCACGTCGATGGCGAACAGGCTGTTGTCCTGGCGTCCCCAGTCGGCGGCGATCAGCCGCTCGGGCGCGTCGGCGGACAAGCGCTTGAGCGTGCGGCAATTCACCCGGTGAATGGAAATCCCCCGGCCACGGGTGACAAAGCCCACCACCGGGTCGGGCGGCGCCGGTTTGCAGCACTTGGCCAGCACGGTCATCAGGTTGTCCACGCCTTCGATCAGGATGCCGCCGGCGTCGTGGCCGGCGCGGCTGCGGCGCACCAGGCTTTCCGGGTCGGGCTCGGCGGCGGGTTCGGGCGCGGCAAAGCTGGTCAGCGCCTGATGCAGGGCTTTTAGCGACAATTCGCCATGGCCCAGCGCGGCGTACACCTCGTCCATGCCGCGCTGGTTCAGCCGCTCGGCCAGCGCTTCCAGATTGGGTTGCAGGCCGGGCAGGCGCGCCAGTTCTTTGTCGAACAGCACGCGGCCGGCGTCGATGGCGATATGGGCGTTTTGCTGGCGAATCCACTGGCGAATCTTGCTGATGGCGCGGTGGCTGACCACCCAGCCGTCGTGCAGCCAGTTGATCGACGGCCCGCCTTCCTTGACGGTGAGGATTTCCACCCGCTGGCCATTCTGCAAGGGGGTGGACAATGGCACGATCTGTCCTTCCACCTTGGCGCCGCGGCAGCGGTGGCCGATATTGGTGTGCACCGCGTAGGCAAAATCAATCGGCGTGGCGCCGGTGGGCAGGCTGAGCACCTTGCCCACTGGCGTCATCACGTAAATGGTGTCGGCAAACAGCTCGGTCTGGAAGGCGTCGGCCAGGCCGGCGCGGTCGGAGACATCCTCGCGCCAGTCCAGCAGCTGGCGCAGCCAGGCGATTTTTTCTTCGTAGGCGGCGTCGCCCTTGCCGCCTTCTTTGTAGCGCCAATGCGCCGCCACGCCAAATTCGGCGTGCTCGTGCATCTCGAAGGTGCGGATTTGCACCTCGACCACTTTGTCTTCCGGGCCAATCACCGCGGTGTGCAGGCTTTTGTAGTCGTTGGCCTTGGGCTGGTTGATGTAGTCGTCAAATTCGCCGGGCACCGGCTGCCACAGGCTGTGAATCAGCCCCAGCGCGGTATAGCAGTCCTTGATCGAATCCACCAGGATGCGCACGGCGCGGATGTCGTACAGCTCGGAAAAATCCAGGTTTTTTTTGCGCATCTTTTTCCAGATGCTGTAGATGTGCTTGGGCCGGCCGGCCACGTCGGCGTGCAGGCCGGCGCCGGCCAGCTCGTTGCGCAGCGTGGCCAGCACCTGTTCGATATAGCTGAGCCGATCCAGCCGGCGTTCGTCCAGCAGCTTGGCGATTTTTTTGTAGGTGTCCGGCTCCAGATGGCGAAACGCCAGGTCTTCCAGCTCCCACTTGATTTGCCACACGCCCAGGCGGTTGGCCAGCGGGGCAAAAATATCCAGCGTTTCGCGCGCTACCCGCCGCCGCACGGCGTCGTCCGGTACTTTGGACAGGTGATACATGGTTTGCGTGCGCCAGGCCAGCTTGATCAGCACCACGCGGATATCGGCCACCATGGCCAGCAGCATCTGGCGCAGGGCCTCGGCCTGATGTCGGCGGGCTTCAGGCGTGGCGGCGTCGTGCTGGCTGCCCAGTTCTTGAATCTGCCGCACGCGCAGGCAGCCCTGCACCAGGCTGGCCACCACCGGGTTGAATTCGCGCGCCAGCCAGGCTTCGCTGTCGGCGCGCAGGTCTGGCGTGGCGAACAGCAGCGCCGCCGCCACCGCGTCGGCCAGCAGGTTCAGGTCGGCCACAATCGCCGCCGCCGCCACCGCGTGGCTGAACATGTCTTCGCCGGTGTGGCTGAGCGTGCGGCCTTGGTATTGCTCGCGCGCCAGCCGGAACGCCTTGTCGAGCATGGCGAATTCGGCATCGGTGTATTGCGGGGCCAGTGAGGCCAGCCAGTGCTGCGGGTCGGCGGCGTCGGCCAGCGAGTCGGCCAGGGGACGGGTAACGGCAACCATGATTCATCATATGCGATGGGGAATCCGGTATTAGATGGGATGCCTTGCCCACAAGGCAAGAGGCAATGCGTCAGCAGGGCCATGGCGCACGAATCCTGAACTTTTCTTCAAATCGCAATTGCCACGACAAATGGATGGATTACACTGCCAAGGTGCATAGGCAAAACGAATGAGTGGGTATGAGCAGTTGGATAGTGGTGTGGCCAGGGATGCTGGCCCTGGGCGCGTTGGTGGGGTTTCTGGGGGGCTTATTGGGCATCGGCGGCGGGATTCTGGCCATTCCGGTGCTGGCCTTGTTGTTTGGCATGGATCAGGCCACGGCGCAAGGTACGGCACTGGTGATGATTGCGCCCAATGTGGTGCTGGCGTTCTGGCGTTATTCCCAGCATCACCCGATTGCGCTGCGGCGGACGCTGACGCTGGGCGCGGTGTCTATTTTGGTGTCTTATCCTGCCGCGCGGCTGGCGGTGTCGCTGGATCATCACACCCTGCGCTGGATTTTCATCGGCTTTTTGCTGTGGCTGGTGGGCTATCTGGGCTGGCAGCTGTACGCCCGTCGCACCAAGGGTGCGCCGGCGCCGCGCATACTGTCCGAGCGCTGGCTGCCCTTGGTGTCGGTGGTGGCGGGTGCGTTTTCGGGTTTGTTTACCGTCGGTGGCGGCACAATTTCCTCACCGATGCTGGTGGGCCTGTTTGGCTACCGCCAGGCGGCAGCGCAGGGCCTGGGGCTGTGCATGATTGTGCCCAGCTCACTGGTGGCCATGGGCACCTACACCCACGCCGGCGTGGTGGATTGGCAACTGGGTATTCCGCTGGCGATTGGCGGGCTGTCCACCATCTCGCGCGGCGTGGCGCTGGCCCAGCGCCTGCCGGATCGTAAATTGCGTGGGATTTTTCTGGTGTTCTTGATGATCACCGTGGTGTTGATGCTGCCGAAGGGCTAGGGGACGCTACCACGCCAACCCGTCCCGGTGCGCGGCAAAGTGCGCCTGCAAAAACGCCACAAACCGGCTGAGCTTGGCCGGCGCTTGCGCACGCTGCGAGTAGACGGCATACACGTCGGCCGGGGCAAAGCGCCAGTCCGGCAGCACTTCAAGCAACTCGCCCGCGCGCAAATGCGGGGCGATTTCCCAGGTGGAGCGCAGCAAAATGCCGTGGCCGGCCAGCCCCCAGGCCAGCGCGGTGCTGCCGTCGTTGGTGGACAGCCCGCCAGTGACTTTGACCGTCACCTGCTGGCCGGCGCGGCTGAGCTGCCAGTTGCCATACGCCTGATTGTTTTCCCGAATGACAATGCATTGATGCCGGCTGAGCGCCTCGGGCCGCTCGGGCGCCGGGTTGCGCGCCAGATAGCTGGGCGCGGCGCACAGCAGCCGGCGATTGCCGGCCAGCAGGCAGGCGTGGTCGCGGCTGTCGGGCAGGCCGCCCACGCGAATGCCCAGGTCAAAGCCGCTGTCCACCAGGTTCAG
The DNA here is from genome assembly GCF_003201855.1 of Rivihabitans pingtungensis. Lineage (GTDB taxonomy): Bacteria > Pseudomonadota > Gammaproteobacteria > Burkholderiales > Aquaspirillaceae > Rivihabitans > Rivihabitans pingtungensis. Next base: position 162,187 of record NZ_QJKI01000002.1, read on the forward strand.
CGGCCGGTCGGTCAGCGTCAGTTGCACGCTGACGCGCGGATGCTGGCGCGAAAACGCCGCCACCGCCGGGGCGATGTGGCGGCGGCCAAAGCCAAACGAGGCATTCACCCGCAACAGCCCGCTGACGGTTTGGTGGCGGGCGCTGACGTCGGCTTCCAGCGCTTCCAGCTCGGCCAGCAGCACCTGGCCGCGCTGGGCGTACAGCTCGCCTTCCTGGGTTAAATGCATGCGTCGGGTGGTGCGCTGCAATAGTCGCATGCCCAGTCGCGCCTCCAGCGCCGCCAGCCGTCGGCTGATCACCGGCGGGGTAACGCCTTGCTCGCGCGCCAGCGCAGTCAGGCTGCCGGCACGCAGCAGTGCGGCAAAAAACGCCAGGTCTGACCATCCGTCCATTGTTGACCTCCAGCACAATAATAGCTTGTCAATAGCGTGGATTATAGCGTTGGGAGAATGGATTACACTGTCGGCTGCTGAGTTTGCTGAACAAGGATTTTGTCATGATGGCGCATTGGGGCATGCTGGGGACGGCGCTGGCCATGGCGGGCCTGGGCGCGGCGCTGGGCGGCATTGGCGGCCTGCTGGGCATTGGCGGCGGCCTGTTGGCCATCCCGGTGCTGGCGCTGTTGTTTGGCATGGAGCAGGCCATGGCGCAGGGTACCGCGCTGGTGATGATTGTGCCGAATGTGCTGCTGGCGTTTTATCGCTATCGCCAACATCACGCCATTTCGCTGCGGCTGGCGCTGGGCCTGGGCGCGCTGGCCATGCTGACTTCGTATCCGGCAGCGCGGCTGGCGGTGACGCTGGATCACCTCACCCTGCAATGGGTGTTCATTGCCTTCCTGCTGGGTTTGTGCGGTTATCTGAGCTGGCTGGTGGCGCGCCCGCCGCAGCCTGAGCACGCCCCACGGCTGTTGTCGCCGCGCTGCTTGCCGCTGGTGGGCGTGGTCAGCGGGGTGTTTTCGGGGTTGTTTACCGTGGGCGGCGGCCTGGTGGCCACGCCGATGCTGGTGCGCGGCTTTGGCCAGCGGCAGGCGGCGGCGCAGGGCCTGGCGCTGGCCCTGGTGGTGCCGGGGTCTTTGATTGCCTTGACCACCTATGCCCGTGCCGATCAGGTGAACTGGTCGCTGGGCGCGCCGCTGGCATTGGGCGGCTTGTCCACCATTTCCTGGGGCGTGGCCTGCGCCCGGCGGCTGCCCGAGCGCGTGTTGCGCGCGGTGTTTGTCGGCTTTTTGCTGGTGACGGCCGGATTGATGTGGCCGCTTTCTTGAAGTGGGGTAGCTGGCGCAAATGGCGACACTGCCGTACTGTGCGGGCTGGCACACTTCAGGGAGCGGCTTTCATGGTGTTTCGTACCGGCATACTGCTCATGCTGGCGCTATGGCTGTCGGCCTGCGCCAGTGTCGAGAGCTTTCGCAAGATGACGCCAGCGCAACGCGCCCGCGAGGTGTGCACCGGCATCGATGCTTACACTCAGTTGGATAGTGACGAGCGCGAGCACGCGCGCAAGGCGGCCGAGATACGCCAGGTGCTGGATCGCGGTTATCGCCTGCATGAATCCTGCCGCACGGTCGAGGCCAGCAAGGCGCCAGAGATTGTCTGCCCGTCCAGCGCCAGCCGCAGCGGCGACACGCGGTGCAGCAAAGAGCAAAACGGCAAATACAAGCGCATCTGCCGGGATATTCCGGTGCCGATCGACGGCGCGCTGGAAAAAGAAAAACTGGCCGAGCACGACGCCCAGGCACGCGCCCGCGCCACCGAAAAAAACCAGCTGTATCAGCGCTGTTACACCCAGGTACTGCCGATGTCTGCTGAACAAGCCTATGACTACTACAAGCAGCATTGAGCGATGACCGTCACCGTCTCTGCCGTGGGCTGCCTGCATGATATTGCCGCCGCCGACTGGGATGCGCTGGCTGGCGATTCGCCGTGGCTGTCGCATGCTTTATTGTCCGCGCTGGAAGACAGCGGCGCGGTGGGCGCGCACAGTGGCTGGCGGCCGGCGCATCTGGCGCTATGGCGCGACGGCCAATTGCTGGCCGCCGCGCCACGCTACCTGAAAACCCATTCGCGCGGCGAATATGTGTTCGACTGGGCCTGGGCGCGCGCCTACGCCCAGCATGGTCTGCGCTACTACCCCAAGCAACTGTGCGCGGCGCCGTTTTCGCCGATTCCTGGCCCGCGCTTGCTGGCTGGCGATGCGGCCAGCCGCGCGACCTTGGCGCAGGCGCTGGCGGCCGAGCAGGATGGCGTCAGCGGCTGCCATGTGCTGTTTGCCCAACAGGCCGACCGCGCGGCATTGTTGGACGCCGGTTTTGCCTTGCGGCTGGGCGTGCAGTTTCATTGGTTTAACCAGGGCTGGCCGGACTTTGCCGCTTTTTTGGCGGCGCTGCGCCAGGACAAGCGCAAAAAAATCCGCCAGGAGCGCAATAAGGTGGCGCGCGCTGGCGTGACTGTGCGCACCTTGGTTGGCCGGGAGATTGGCGAGGCGGATTGGGCGTTTTTTGAGCGCTGCTACCGCCACACCTACCACGCCCACGGCGGCGAGCCCTATCTGCCGCTGAGCTTTTTTTTGCAGCTGGGCGAGCGTCTGCCGCAATGCTGTGTGCTGTTCATCGCCGAGCGCCACGGCGCGCCGATTGCCGCCAGCCTGTGCCTGCGCGACGCCGAGCGTCTGTACGGCCGCTACTGGGGCGCGCTGGAAGAAGTAGACTGCCTGCACTTTGAACTGTGTTACTACGTCGGCATCGAATACGCGCTGGCCGAGCGGCTGGCGGTGTTTGAGGGCGGCGCCCAGGGCGAACACAAGCTGGCGCGCGGCTTCACCCCGGTGGAAACCTGCTCGCTGCACCGCTTGCAGTCGCCGATGTTTCAGCAGGCAGTCAGCCGCTGGCTGGCGGAAGAAGCCCAGGCCGTGCGCGGCTGGATTGACGAGCAAAGCGCTGCCGGGCCGTTTAAGAGCCGCTCACAAAACCCGCCTGGCCTTGTGGTGTGACCTTGCCGTACTGCTTGTACTGTCTGCGGTCACACGCCTAGCCAGGATCGCTGCGCTGGGTTTTGTGAGCGACTCTTTAAGCGGTGCCCTCGCAGAATAGCGCAGGGGCTTGCGTACAGAAAAAACCCTGGCTATAATGCGCAGCTCTTGTCCCGGAGAGGTGGATGAGTGGTTTAAGTCGCACGCCTGGAAAGCGTGTATAGGTTAATAGCCTATCGGGGGTTCGAATCCCCCCCTCTCCGCCAGAATTTGGCGAAAAAGCCCGTTGAGCAATCAACGGGCTTTTTGTTTTTCGCGCCCTCAGCATCGCGGCCTTTTGCCGCGCATCAAACCGCATTTCCCGGCAATCTGGCTATAATAAGCGCCCTTTTTCTCATTCTCAGGCCGCCGCCGTGTCCGACCGTCTTGCCGTATTGCCCCAATACCTGTTGCCCAAGCAGGCGCTGACTGCGCTGGCCGGCAAAGTGGCCCAAGCCCAGGCCGGCGGCCTGACCACGCAGCTGATCCGCTGGTTTGTGCAGCGCTATCAGGTGGACATGCACGAGGCGGCCAACCCGGACATCGCCAGCTACCCCAGCTTTAATGCGTTTTTTACCCGCCCGCTTAAAGCCGGCGCGCGGCCGCTGGCGCAAACGGCCTTGGTCTGTCCGGTGGATGGCGCCATCAGCCAGTGTGGGCCGATTGCCGGCGAGCAGATTTTTCAGGCCAAGGGCCATCACTACAGCGCCACCGCGCTGGTGGGCGGCGATGCGGCGCTGGCGGCGCAGTTTCAGGATGGCGCGTTTGCCACGCTCTACCTCAGCCCGCGCGATTATCACCGCATCCACATGCCGTGCGCTGGCCGGCTGACGCGGATGATCTACGTGCCCGGCGCGCTGTTTTCGGTGAACCCGACCACCGCGCGCGGCGTGCCCGGCCTGTTTGCCCGCAATGAGCGGGTGGTGTGCGTGTTTGAATCAGACGACGGTCCGTTTGTGCTGACCCTGGTCGGCGCCACCATTGTCGGCAGCATGGCCACCACCTGGCATGGCGTGATCAACCCGCCGCGTCCGGGCCTTGTGCGCGAATGGCGCTACGACGGCGCCGATGCGCCGCAGCTGGCCAAGGGCGAGGAAATGGGCCGCTTTCTGCTGGGCTCCACCGTGGTGATGCTGTTCCCCAAGGGCATGCTGGATTTCAACCCGGATTGGGTTCCGGCACGGCCGGTGCGGATGGGGGAGGCGATGAGCGCGCGCTGAGCGTAGCGCCGCTGACAAAACCCTCCTGGCGTTGTGGTGTGACCTTGCCGTACGTGTTGCACTGTCTGCACACGCTTAGCCAGGACCGCTTTGCTGGATTTTGTGAGCGACGCTTATCAAATCAGGCGAATCAAAAAATCTGCCCCCGCGCCAGAACACTGGCCGGGGGCAAATTTTTGATGCACGGCGTGACCGAGCATCGCCCGCCATGCGCCGTTCCGATTACGGGCGCAGGGTGTCCAGCCCGCCCATATACGGACGCAGCGCTTCCGGCACGGTCACGCTGCCATCGGCGTTCTGGTAGTTTTCCAGCACCGCCACCAGAGTGCGGCCCACGGCCAGGCCAGAGCCGTTCAGCGTGTGCACCAGCTCGTTTTTGCCTTGTTCGTTCTTGAAGCGTGCCTGCATGCGGCGGGCCTGGAAGTCGCCCATATTCGAGCAGCTGGAGATTTCCCGGTAGGTGTTCTGCGCCGGCAGCCAGACTTCCAGGTCGTAGGTTTTGCACGCGCCAAAGCCCATGTCGCCAGTGCACAGCACGATGGTGCGGTAGGGCAGGCCGAGTTTTTGCAGGATGGCTTCGGCGTGGCCGGTCAGCGCTTCCAGGGCGGCAAACGACTCTTCCGGGCGCACGATCTGCACCATTTCCACCTTGTCGAATTGGTGCTGGCGGATCATGCCACGGGTGTCGCGGCCATACGAGCCGGCTTCCGAGCGGAAGCACGGGGTGTGCGCGCAGTAGCGCATCGGCAGTTGCTCGGCCTTCACCAGCTCGTCGCGCATGAAGTTGGTCACCGGCACTTCGGCGGTGGGCACCAGATAGAAGGTGTCGTCGCCACGCGGGATGCGGAACAGGTCTTCTTCAAACTTGGGCAGCTGGCCGGTGCCGCGCATCGAGTCGGCGTTGACCATATACGGCACGTACACTTCGGTGTAGCCGTGTTCGCTGACGTGGGTGTCCAGCATGAACTGCGCCAGCGCGCGGTGCAGGCGGGCCATCTGGCCCTTGAGCACGGCAAAGCGGCTGCCCGACAGCTTGGCGGCGGTGTCAAAGTCCAGGCCCAGCGCGGCACCCAGGTCCACATGGTCCTTCACCGGGAAGTCAAACGCGCGCGGCTCGCCCACCCGGCGGACTTCCACATTGTCGCTTTCGTCGCGGCCGGCCGGGACGGAGTCGTGCGGCAGGTTGGGGATGGTCATCAGCAGGGCCGACAGGCGGTCTTGCAGCTGCGCCAGCGCGGTTTCGTTGGCTTTCAGCTCGTCGCCCAGGCCGGCCACTTCGGCCAGAATCGCCGAGGCGTCTTCGCCCTTGCGCTTGGCTTCGCCTACTTGTTTGGACAGGCTGTTGCGGCGGGCTTGCAGGTCTTGCGTGCGAGTTTGCAGGGTTTTGCGCTCGTGCTCCAGCTGGGCAAACGCCTCGGCGTCCAGGGTGAAGCCACGGGCGGCCAGGCGGGCGGCCACGGCGTCCAGCTCGTTGCGAAGCAGTTGAATGTCAAGCATGAAAAAATCCTGATATCGAGATGTTGGCGTGTGCGTTGCGCGCGCGTGGCGCGTCTTGCCGACCATTATACCGCTTGTATGCGCCGGGCGCGGTGGGCTCAGGCCGGGCCAGGTGGCAGGTGTCACCTTGGCATGGTGCTCAGGCGGGGCGGTTGCGCCAGCAAGATGGCGCAGGCGCGGCGGGCCAGCGCGGCGCTGTCGGCGCGGCCCAATAGGCGTGCGTCGTGGTGCACGCCCTGCACCAGGCCAAACAGCAATAGCGCCAGCACTTCGGCGTCGGTGTCGGCCGGCAGCTGCCCGGCTTCGCAGGCGCTTTGCACCAGACGCAATAGCGTGTCGCGCTGCCAGCCCTGGCCGGCCACCAGTGCATCGCGCACCGCGCCGGGCTGGTCGTCAAATTCATACACAGCCGCCATCAGCGGGCAGCCGCCGGGCAGGTCGTGGCCGTCGTCCAGCCGGCCCAGCCAGGCGGCCATCAAGGCCTGCAAGCGTGGCAAGCCGCGCTCCAGGGTCAGAATGGGCTGAAACACCTCGCGTACAAAGTGCTGCTGAGCGTTTTCCACCACCGCCAATTGCAGCGCTTCTTTGCTGCCAAAGTGGGCAAACATGCCGCTTTTGGATAAACCACAGGCCTCGGCCACGCTGCCAATGGTCAGCCCGGCCACCCCCACCTGGCTGGCCAGCGCCAACGCCTGGCGCAGGATGTGTTCACGGGTTTGCATTTTTTTGGCTGTCATACTGGTCATCCGTTCGATTTTACGGTAAAAAAAGAACGACCGTTCGTGCTTTTTTATTGGAGGAATCATGTCCCCGGCTATTTTCACCCAAACCGTCGAGGTGCGCTGGTCTGATCTGGACGCCAACCAGCACATGCGCCACAGCGCCTATGCTGACTTATGCACCCACGCCCGGCTGGGCTGGCTGGCGCAATCCGGCTTTGCCGGTGGCGAATTCGCCCGCCTGGGCCTGGGGCCGGTGCTGTTTCAGGAAAGCACCGAGTATTTTCGTGAAGTGCATCTGGGCGAAGTGCTGACCATCGACATTCGCCTGGAGGCTGCCAGCCCGGACTATGGCCGCTGGAAGCTGCGCCAGGATATGCACAAGGCCGACGGCCGTCTGGCCGCCACCCATCGCGTGGCGGGCGCCTGGCTGGATTTGGCCACCCGCAAACTCATTGCGCCGCCTGCCGTGTTGGCTGAGATTTTTGCCGCGCTGACACAGGTGGATTTCACCCCGCTGCCGCAACCGCAATACCGCAGCGCCTGAATCGGACGCCTGAGCAAGCCGGCCTATCGCCTTGCTGCATTTACACTAAAAACACTGGAGACAACACTATGTGGATGACAATCGCCACCGCCTTGACCGCCTTGATTGCCGTGCTGCACGGCTATTTTATGTGGCTGGAAATGTGTGGATGGACGCGCCCGGCAGGCCGGCGCGCATTTGGGCTGACCATTGAGTTTGCTGAACAAACCCGCCGGCTGGCTGCCAATCAGGGGCTGTACAACGGGTTTTTGGCAGCGGGGCTGGCGTGGTCGCTGTGGCCGGGCAGCCCGGCGGAATTGCCGTGGTTTTTTCTGGCTTGCGTGCTGGTGGCGGGTGTGTATGGGGGTTACAGCGTCAGCCGCAAGATTTTCTGGATTCAGGGCGCGCCAGCCACATTGGCGCTGGTTGCGCTGGCCCTGGCGCGAACCTGAGGACATCAAGCAAGATTCATTGCACTGCAACATCCGGCCACTGGCAGGCCTAGCCCGCCAGTGGTATATTTACGCCTTCCGTTGAAATGCTCGGGCTTCGCCCAGTTACGACCATGGACTTACCCAGTTACCGCTTACTGAACGCCATAACAGCACTTCCCCGCTGACCGCCCGCCTCACCGCATTCTCACCATGCCCGTGACGCCAAGGGCCGGGGAGAGGATGCGCGCATGAATACGCTCGATACTCAAAAAACGCAGGATAGCCTGCAAGGCAGCCTCCAGCAGGTGCTGGCTTTGCTGCATCGCCACCGCCTGGTGGAAAACCTCGTCCACAAACAGGATATGCCCAAGCATACCCTGGTGGAATCGCTGGTGCACAAGCAGAACCTGCGCGCCCTGCAAAAAAAGCTCGACCAACTGCACACCGCCGACGTGGCCTATATCCTGGAATCCCTGCCGCTGGAAGACCGGCTGGTGGTGTGGGAGCTGGTCAAGGCCGAGCGCGACGGCGACATCCTGCTGGAAGTCTCCGACGCGGTGCGCGAATCGCTGATCGAGGTGATGGACACCCACGAGCTGGTGGCCGCCGCCGAACAGCTGGACGCCGACGAACTGGCCGACCTGGCGCCCGACCTGCCACAGCAGGTGGTGTACGAGGTGATGGACGGCCTGGACAGCAAAGAGCGCGAGCAGCTGCAATCGGCGCTGTCCTACACCGAAGATCAAGTCGGCAGCCTGATGGACTTCGAGCTGGTCAAGATTCGCGCCGACGTCACCCTGGAAGTGGTGTTGCGCTACCTGCGCCGCTTTGAAGAGCTGCCCGATCACACCGACAAGATTTTTGTGGTGGACGAAGACAACCGCGTGCAAGGCGTGCTGCCGCTGAAAACCCTGCTGGTGTCCGACCCGGATGCGCTGGTGGAAGTGGTGATGGCGCGTGACGTGGTGGTGTTCCACCCCGAAGACGACAGCGGCGACGCCGCCCAGGCCTTCGAACGCTATGACTTGATCACCGCGCCAGTGGTCAACGCCGACAATCAGCTGATTGGCCGGCTGACCGTGGACGAGATGGTGGACGTGATCCGCGAGGAATCCGACAGCGAAGTGCTGTCCATGGCCGGCCTGAAGGAAGAAGAAGACCTGTTCGCCAGCGTGTGGGATTCGGTGAAAAACCGTTGGGCCTGGCTGGCCATCAATCTGGTGACGGCTTTTGTCGCCAGCCGGGTGATTGGCGTCTTCGAAGGCGCCATCGAGCAACTGGTGGCGCTGGCCGCGCTGATGCCGATTGTCGCCGGCATTGGCGGCAACTCCGGCAACCAGACCACCACCATGATCGTGCGCGCGCTGGCCCTGGGCCAATTGCAAACCAGCAGCGCCATGCGGCTGTGGCGCAAGGAGCTGGGGGTGTCGATGGTCAACGGCCTGGTGTGGGGCGGCATCATCGGCCTGATTGCCTCGCTCTTGTACGGCAGCGCTTCGCTGGGGCTGGTGATGACGGCGGCGATGACGCTGAATCTGATGCTGGCCGCCACCATTGGCGTGATGATTCCCATGCTGATGGTGCGCGCTGGCCGCGACCCGGCCATGGGCTCGTCGGTGATGATCACCGCCTGCACCGATTCTGGCGGGTTCTTTATCTTTCTTGGCCTGGCGACCTTGTTCCTGCTATGAGCACCCTTGCCCAACTGCTGGCCGACGCTGGCCTGCCGCGCCTGGAGGCGCAACTGTTGCTGCACATGGCCGGCGGCGGCAACCGCGTCACCCAGCTGACCTGGCCCGAGCGCGAAGCCGGCGCCGAGGTGGCTCAGCGCTTTGCCGCGCTGTGCGCCCGCCGCCACGCGGGCGAGCCGATTGCCTATCTGTTGGGTGAGCGCGAGTTTTTTGGCCTGGACCTGGCCGTGTCGCCGGCCGTGCTGATTCCGCGCCCGGACACGGAAATCCTGGTGGACACAGCGCTGGCGCGGCTGCCAGCCGACGGCCGCGCGCTGGACCTGGGCACCGGCAGCGGCGCGGTGGCGCTGGCGCTGGCGCACAGCCGTCCCGACGCCGACATCTGGGCGCTGGACGCCTCGCCCGAGGCGCTGGCGCAGGCACAGGCCAATGGCCAGCGGCTGAACCTGGCGGTCACCTGGCGGCTGTCAGACTGGTATGCCGCCGTGACGGGCGAACAGTTTGATCTCTTGGTGTCCAACCCACCCTATATCGCCGCCGACGACCCCCACCTGCAACAAGGCGACCTGCGCTTCGAACCGGCCGGCGCGCTGACCGACTTTGCCGACGGCCTGAGCTGCATCCGCCAACTGATCGCCGGCGCCCCCGCCCACCTGCGCCTCGGCGGCTGGCTGCTGATGGAGCACGGCTGGCAGCAAGCGCCGGCCGTGCGTGAGCTGCTCAGCGCGGCAGGGTTTATCGACGTGGCTTCCTGGCAGGACCTGGCCGGGCACGAGCGGGTGACGGGCGGGCGTTGGCGGTAGGCGCTTTGAGCCGTGCTTGATTTTGATCTGACCTTTCTTTTTCAGAAAGCCGCGTGATGACAGACAAAACCCCCTTGCGACTCACCATGCAGAATGTCGGGCCCATCCGCTCGGCGGACGTCACGTTTGGTGACCTGACGGTGATTGTCGGCCCGCAAGCCACCGGCAAAAGCATTTTTTTGCAAACCCTCAAGCTGGTGCTGGATCGCCCAGCCATTCACGATACGTTCAAACGCTATAACGTGACATTCAATGGCGATGCTTCCGCATTTTTGGGGGGATATTTTGGCAAGGGCATGGCGGCGGCCTGGCGGGAGGAGTCGTCCCGTTTGAGTTGGGAGGGCGTGGCCCACACTCTGCCGGATTTGGCCCGACCCAGCCGCGCCAAGCAACGCGATGAGCGTTTGTTTCTGATCCCTGCCCAACGGGTGATGGGCTTGAGCAATGGCGTCACTCAGCACTTTGGCCAGTTCAATTATGGTGATCCATTCGCCTTGCGCTATTTCAGCGACAAAATCCATGATCTGGTGCAAAACGAATTGGGCGCCAAAACCCAGCTGTTTCCACAGCCCAATCGTTTGGACGCCTCCTTGCGCAAGCCGATAGAGCAACACTTGTACGGCGGCAGCCGCCTGGCGCTGGATGCTGCTGATTTCACCAAGCGGTTGGTGCTGCAAGTAGAGGGCCATGCGGAAGGCTTGCCTTATACGGCATGGTCAGCCGGTCAGCGCGAATTCACGCCATTGCTGCTGGGCATGTATTGGCTATGCCCTGCGGGCGGCGTCAGTCGGCGAGAGCAGATTGAATGGGTGGTGATTGAAGAGCCGGAAATGGGGCTGCATCCACAAGGGATTGAAGCGGTGCTGCTCTTGGTGCTGGACTTAATGAAGCGGGGTTATCGGGTGGTGTTGGCCACGCATTCGCCCACGGTGCTGGATTTGGTGTGGGCGCTGCAAGAAATCAAGGCGCAGCATGGCCAGGAAAAAGACATCCGACAGTTATTGGGCCTGCCTGCTGGCAATTTCGCCAAAAACCTGACCGCCGCCTTGCTGGAAAAAACCTACAAGGTGTACTTCTTTGATCGTGATGCGCCGGTGCAGGATATTTCTCGATTAGACCCCGGCGCAGATTCTGAGCATGAATCTCTGTGGGGTGGACTGGTTGGGTTTTCCAGCCGGGTCGGTGAGGTGGTGGCGAAAGTCGCCAGCCGCGCCGCCTGCGCTGCGCTGGGAGAACGCTGATGGCCCAGGCCGACTCCTTATTTGCCCTGGCTTGCCAACAAGCGAACTTGACCGCACAGCCTGGCAAGCAGGCCATGAAGGGCGCTGAGCGGGACCGCATGGCATTGGAGGGCAACGGACGCTGGACCCACAGTGTCGACCTGGATGGTGCGCACGCCAAAAGCGAAGCGCAGTCCCCTCGCTGGGATTATGGACTGGGCTTGCGTCGTCAGGGGGCGGCGGAGTGCGCCGTTTGGGTGGAGCCTCATCCGGCTAACAGCACGGGTGAGGTCGAAAAAATGTTAGCCAAACTGCGTTGGTTGCAAGATAAGCTGAAGCAGCCGGCCTATGCCAAGCTGGCCGCGCTCACCCAAGACGCCAGCCAGCAAAATTTACCTGTGTATGTGTGGTTATGCAGTGGCGGTTGCACCATCCGTCCCGGCACTCGTGAAGCGCGCTTGCTGGCGAAAGCAGGCCTACACGGCCCACGGCGGCAGCTTAAACTCTGACATCCCTCGCTTGGTTTACTTCCCCGCATACAACACAAAAATCGCCGGCCGCTTGTGCAAATCCGGGCCGGGCGTCGGCCAGTCGCGCACCGTCCGGCTGATGATGGTTTGTGTGGGCAGGGTCAGGTCACAGGCGGCGGTCAGCAGGGTGTGGGGTTTGAGCGTGTGCCGCAGCACGCTCAGCATCTGCTGGTTGCGGTACGGCGTTTCGATGAACAACTGGGCGCAGTCGCGTTCGCGGGATTCTTGCTCCAGCTTGCGCAAGGCGGCGACGCGTTCGCCCTCGCCCACCGGCAGATAGCCATGAAAGGCAAAGCGCTGGCCATTGGCGCCGGAGGCCATCAGCGCCAGCAGCAGCGAGGAGGGGCCAATCAGCGGCTCGACCACATGGCCGCGCGCGTGCGCCAGCCGCACCAGGCCAGCGCCAGGGTCGGCCACTGCCGGGCAGCCGGCTTCTGACATCAGGCCCATATCGTGGCCGGCGTCCAGCGGGGCCAGCAGCGCGGCCAGTTCGCGCTCGGGGGTGTGTTCGTTCAGCTCGGTCAGTTGCAGTTGTTGCAGCGGGGTGGCCAGCGCCAGTTGCTTGAGGTGTTTGCGCGCGGTTTTGGCCGCTTCCACCACAAAATGGGTGAGCGGGCGCAGGCGTTCTGCCTGGCCGGGCAGCATCCATTGCTCCACTGGCGCATCGCCCAGCGGGGTGGGAATCAAAAACAAGGTGCTCATGCCAGTACCTCGACGCCTTCGGCCAGCAGCATGTCCACCAGGGCAAACAGCGGCAGGCCGATCAGCGCATTGGGGTCGCTGCTGTCGATGCCGGCAATCAGCGCGCCGCCCAGGCCTTCGCTCTTGGCCGCGCCAGCGCACAGCAGCGCGTCCGGCTCCCGGGCCAGATAGGCCTGAATCTGCGCGTCGCTCAAGGGGCGCATGCGCACGCGGGTGATGTCGGTGTGGCGCTGTTCGTGGCCGTTGGCGGCGTTGACCAGGCTGAGCGCGGTGTGAAACTCCAGTGTGCGCCCGGCGGTGGCGCGCAGCATGGCGGCGGCGCGCTCGGGCGTGCCGGGTTTGCCCAGTTGCTGACCATCCAGCAGCGCCACCTGATCAGAGCCGATGATCAGTGCCTGCGGATGGGCGCCAATCAACGAGCGCGCCTTGACCGAAGCCAGCCGGCTGGCGGTGTCGGCGGCGCTTTCGCCGGGCAGCGGGGTTTCGTCGCACACGGGGGCGACAGCAATAAAAGGCAGGCCCAAACGGGCGAGCAGTTCGCGACGAAAGCGCGAGGTGGAGGCGAGCACGAGCGGCGTCATGGCGGGAGTGCTTGATTTCTTTGACACAAGACGGGCGCGGATTATATCATGCGCGGTTTATGTCTGACCCTATTTTGATCGACAGCCTCGACTTCGCGAATCAGCGCCGGCACATGGCCGGGGCCATCGCATTGGTCGACCTGCCCCGCACCCACGATCTACTCGCCCACACTGAGGGCGAGCTGAGCTGGTCGCTTGAAGGCGGCAAGGATGCGCTCTCGCGCTCCACGCTGCATCTGCGCCTGGCGGGTGAGTTTTCGCTGGTGTGCCAGCGTTGCCTGACGCCCATGCCGTTTCGGCTGGAGGCGGACAGCACGCTGACCTTGTTCACCAACGAAGCGCGGCTGGAGTCGGCCTGTGAAGACGACGACACGCTGGACGCCGTGATGGCGGACCCGGCGTTCGACGTGCTGGCCCTGATCGAAGATGAGGTATTGCTGGGTTTGCCGATGGCGCCGCGCCACGCACATTGCGAAGCGGACATCCGGCCGGTCGGCAGCGGCAAGCCTAACCCGTTTGCCGCGCTGGCTGCGCTCAAGCGCAAGCCCGAGTAAATTTTTTAAGATTTCAAGGAGTGAATCATGGCCGTTCAACAGAACAAAAAGTCCCCGTCCAAGCGCGGCATGCATCGTGCCCACGACTTTCTGACCAACCCGGCGCTGGCCGTGGAAGCCTCCACCGGTGAAGTGCACCTGCGCCACCACATCAGCCCGAACGGTTTCTACCGTGGCCGCAAAGTGGTGAAGACCAAGGGCGAATAATCGCTTGCCCGTCTTGCCATGCAGACATCAAGCCGTGCGGTTTCCGCACGGCTTGCTTGCTTTCGGTCCGTCATGCGCCATTGTCATGAGAGATGGCGGATTAAGCCGGGCAGACGGGGTCAGAAGCCATGCGCGGCGCGCTCGCGCCTGAGGGCGCAAATTTGTACACTGTCGTTTTTGTCATCCTGACCGTTGCTGCGGCCCGCCCTGAGGCGAGGCGCATGTTCAAGCGGCTTTCCTTGTTGATCCAATGACCATTTCCATTGCTGTGGACGCCATGGGCGGCGATGTGGGCGTGGGCGTCACCGTGCCGGCGGCGCTTGCCTTTCTCAAGCTGCACCCGGACACCCGCCTGATTCTTGTCGGCCAGCCGCAAGCCATTGAGGCCGAACTCAAGCGCCACGACCAAGGCTTGCGCGAGCGCCTGTCGATTCACCCGGCCAGCGAGGTGGTGGGCATGGACGAGTCTCCGCAACTGGCGCTGAAAAACAAAAAAGATTCGTCGATGCGGGTGGCGATCACCCTGGTCAAGGAAGGCCTGGCGCAGGCGTGTGTGTCGGCCGGCAACACAGGCGCGCTGATGGCCACCGCCCGCTTTGTGCTGAAAACCATTCCCGGCATCGACCGCCCGGCCATCGCCAAGCTGATGCCCTCGGTGCGCGCAGAAACCTGCGTGCTGGACCTGGGGGCGAATGTCGATTGCACGCCTGAGCAAATGCTGCAATTTGGCATCATGGGCGCCACGCTGATGGCCGACGCCAAGGGCCGCGCCAATCCGCGCGTGGGCCTGCTCAATATTGGTTCGGAAGACATCAAGGGCAATGGCGCGGTCAAGCTGGCCGGCGAATTGCTGCGCCAGTCCAACCTGAATTTTGTCGGCAATGTCGAAGGCAACGATATTTACAGCGGCGCAGTGGACGTGGTGGTGTGCGACGGCTTCACCGGCAATGTGGCGCTGAAAACCTCGGAAGGCCTGGCGCACATGGTCACCACCTTTTTGCGCGAGGAATTCACCCGCAACTGGTTCACCCGCGTGTGTGCGCTGTTTGCCCTACCCGTGCTGGCGCGCTTTCGCCGCCGGGTGGATTCGCGCCGTTACAACGGCGCCAGCCTTTTGGGCCTGCGCGGCATTGTGGTAAAAAGCCACGGCGGCACGGACAGCCTGGGCTTTCGTTGCGCACTGGAACAGGCGCGTGAAGAAGCGCTTGCCGACGTCATCCAACACATCACCGAACAGGTGGCCGGCCAGTTGAAAGCCGCCGCCACGGAGGCCTGACCATGATTTATGCCCGCATTGCAGGCACGGGCAGCTATTTGCCAGAACAGGTGCTGACCAACGCCGAGATTGCCCAGCGACTGGACACCAGCGACGAATGGATTGTCAGCCGCACCGGCATCCGCGCTCGCCATATCGCCGCGCCAGAGCAAAAAACCAGCGACCTGGCGCTGATCGCCTCGCAACGCGCGCTGGAAGCGGCTGGCGTGCAGGCGGCGGATATTGACCTGATCGTGGTGGCCACTTCCACCCCGGACATGATCTTCCCCAGCACGGCGTGCATTCTGCAAGCCAAACTGGGCGCACATGGCTGCCCGGCGTTTGACGTGCAGGCGGTGTGCGCCGGCTTTATCTACGCGCTGGCCACCGCCAACGCCTATATCCGCAGCGGCATGGCGCGCACCGCGCTGGTGGTGGGCGCGGAAATCTTCTCGCGCATCCTGGACTGGAACGACCGCACCACCTGCGTGCTGTTTGGCGACGGCGCGGGCGCAGCGGTGCTGACTGCCAGCGAGGAGCCCGGCATTCTGGGCGTGGAGCTCAACGCCGACGGCCGCCACCAGCCAATGCTGAACGTGCCGGCGCAAGTGGCCAATGGCGAAATTGTCGGCACGCCGTATCTGCACATGGACGGCGGCGCGGTGTTCAAGTTTGCGGTGAAAACCCTGTCCGATTGCGCCAGCAAGGCGCTGGCGGCGCAGAATATGAGCCACGAGCAGCTGGATTGGCTGGTGCCGCACCAGGCCAATGTGCGCATTATCGAATCCACCGCCAAGCATCTGCATCTGCCGATGGACAAAGTGGTGCTCACCCTGCCCGAGCAAGGCAACACCTCGGCCGCGTCGATTCCGCTGGCGCTGGACGTCGCCGTGCGCGATGGCCGCATTCAGCCGGGTCACACGGTGATGCTGGAAGGCATTGGCGGCGGTTTTGCCTGGGGTGCCGCGCTGGTGAAAATGTAAGCGCGCCGCCCATGGGGGGCGTGTGTGGGCCATGCGTTGCGCGTCGGATATTCTCCGGCGCGTTGTTGTATTGGCCATCAGAATTTAAACGTATGTTCGCATGCCGGCGCATGCGGCTTCAGGCAGAGGAGGCCAGCACATGGCTTTTGCATTTTTGTTTCCCGGTCAAGGCTCGCAAAGCCTGAACATGATGGATGGCTTTGCCGCCGCCGTGGTCAAGGACACTTTTGACGAAGCCAGCGACGCCTTGGGTGATGACCTGTGGGCCATGCTCAAGGCCGACAGCAACGAAGCCATTAACCAAACCATCAACACCCAGCCGCTGATGCTGGCCGCTGGCGTGGCCACCTTCCGCGCCTGGCTGGCCGCTGGCGGCGCCCGCCCCAGCGTGGTGGCCGGCCACAGCCTGGGTGAATACAGCGCCCTGGTGGCGGCCGATGCGCTGGATTTTGACGACGCCGTGCGTCTGGTGCGCCTGCGCGCCGAGGCCATGCAATCGGCTGTGCCGGCTGGCGAAGGCGCCATGGCCGCCGTGCTGGGCCTGGAAGACGCCGACATCGTCGCCGCCTGCGCCGAAGCCGCGCAGAGCGAAGTGGTCGAGGCGGTGAACTTCAACGCCCCCGGCCAGGTGGTGATCGCTGGCGGCAAGGCTGCAGTTGAGCGCGCCATCGCCGCCTGCAAGGCGCGCGGCGCCAAGCGCGCCATGCCGCTGCCGGTGTCGGTGCCCTCGCATTGCGCCTTGATGAAGCCGGCCGCCGAGCGGCTGGCCGAGGCGCTGGAAAGCGTGTCGATCAATGTGCCGGTGCTGCCGGTGTTGCACAATGCCGATGTGGCCGCCTACAGTGAAGCCGCACAAATCCGCGATGCACTGGTGCGCCAGCTGTATTCGCCGGTGCGCTGGACGGAAACCATCCGCAAGCTGGCCGCCGATGGCGTGCTGCTGCACGCCGAATGCGGGCCGGGCAAGGTGCTGGCCGGGCTGAACAAGCGCATCGAAAGCACGCTGAGCACCAGCGCGCTGACCGACGACGCGGCCATTGCCGCCGTGCTCACCAGCCTGGCCTGATTCACCCGCAGGCGGCGCGCCGCCTGCGGCAAAACCATAAGGAGACACAGGGATGCAATTCAATGGACAGGTGGCGCTGGTGACCGGCGCTTCTCGCGGCATTGGCGCTGCGATTGCTGAAACCCTGGCGCAAGCTGGCGCCAAGGTGATTGGCACCGCCACCACCGCCGACGGCGCCGCCGCCATCGACGCCCGCCTGGCCCCGCTGGGCGGCGCCGGTGTGGCGTTTAATGTCACTGGCGGCGCGGAAGCGGTGGATGCGCTGATCAGCGACGTCGAAACCCGCTTTGGCCCGGTGGCCATTCTGGTCAACAATGCTGGCATCACCCGCGACCAATTGCTGATGCGCATGAAGGACGAGGACTGGGACGCCATCATGGACACCAACCTCAAGTCGGTGTACCGCTTGTCCAAAGCGGTGCTGCGCGGCATGATGAAGGCGCGCAGCGGCCGCATCATCAATATCGCCTCGGTGGTGGGCGTGTCCGGCAACGCCGGCCAGTGCAACTACGCCGCCGCCAAGGCCGCGATTATTGGTTTTTCCAAATCGCTGGCGCTGGAAGTCGGCAGCCGCGGCATCACCGTCAACAGCGTGGCGCCGGGCTTTATCGACACCGACATGACCCGCGCCCTGCCCGAAGCGCAGCGCGCCGCGCTGGTCAACCAGATTGCCCTGGGCCGTCTGGGCGAAGCGCAAGACATTGCCGACACCGTGGCTTTTCTGGCCTCGGCGCAGGCCAAGTACATCACCGGCCAGACACTGCACGTCAATGGCGGTATGCTGATGCCGTAAATTGGCTCGCAGGGACGACAAGTCCCGGGGCAGAATGCTTGTCTGCGGCTGGCCGGTCAAGGACAATGGCAATTTTACGCGACACCTTGGGTCAGTCTTTGCCAGGCTGGCGCAAGTGGCGCTAGGTGGCCTCAAGGTTTTTTTGTTAGAATGCCGGGGTTTTTGGTTACCCCAACACGAAAGGTAAGGGTTTACACAAATGGAAAACATCGAAGCACGTGTCAAGAAGATCGTGGCCGAGCAACTGGGCGTGAACGAAGCTGAAGTGAAGAACGAATCTTCCTTCGTCGACGATCTGGGCGCGGATTCGCTCGACACCGTCGAACTGGTGATGGCGCTGGAAGAAGAATTCGGCTGCGAAATCCCGGACGAAGAAGCTGAAAAGATCACCACCGTTCAGCAAGCCATCGACTACGTGAGCGGCCACCAAGGCTAAGGCTCGCGTTGCCGCGCAAGTGGCAGACAGTCGTCCAGACGCCCGCCGGCAACCCGGCCGGCGTCTGTCGCGTCTTCCGGTGTTTTTGTTTGAGCGTGTGCATGCACTTTCCCGCAAACACACCGTTTTGTTCCTCAGTAAGGAGTGCATCTTGGCAAGACGCAGAGTCGTCATCACCGGCCTTGGTCTGGTGAGCCCGGTCGGCAACGATGTCGCAACCGGTTGGGCCAACATCGTCGCCGGCAAATCCGGCATCACCCGCATCAGCAAGTTCGACGCGCAGGCCATGGCCTGCCAGGTGGCCGGCGAAGTGCGTGACTTCGATGTCAGCGCCTACATTCCTGCCAAGGATGCCCGCCGCATGGACGTGTTCATCCATTACGGCATGGCGGCCGGCATCCAGGCCGTGCGCGACGCCGGGCTGGAAAGCGCAGACCTCGACCCCGAGCGCGTCGGCGTGATCATCGGCTCCGGCATTGGCGGCCTGCCGATGATTGAAGACACCCACAACGCCTATCTGGCCGGCGGCCCGCGCAAGATCTCGCCGTTCTTCATCCCCGGCTCGATCAGCAATATGGTGTCGGGCAATCTGTCCATCCTGTTTGGCTACAAAGGTCCCAGCTACGCCATCGTGTCGGCCTGCACCACCGCCACCCATTCGATTGGCGACGCCGCGCGCCTGATCGAATACGGCGATGCCGACGTGATGGTGGCCGGCGGTACTGAAGCCACCATTTGCCCGCTGGCGATTGGCGGTTTCTCCTCGGCCAAGGCCCTGTCCACCCGTAACGACGACCCGGCCACCGCCAGCCGTCCGTGGGATGCCGGCCGCGATGGCTTTGTGATGGGCGAAGGCGCCGGCGTGATGGTGCTGGAAGAATACGAACACGCCAAAAAGCGTGGCGCCACCATCTACGCTGAGCTGGCCGGTTATGGCATGAGCTCCGACGCCCACCACATGACCGCCCCGTGCGAAGACGGCGACGGCGCCATGCGCTGTATGAAGAACGCGCTGAAAAACGCCGGCATGAACCCGGACGAAGTGGACTACGTCAACGCTCACGGTACCTCCACCCCGCTGGGCGATGTGGCGGAAACCGTGGCGGTGAAACGCTGCTTTGGCGAACACGCCTACAAGTTGGCGGTCAGCTCGACCAAGTCGATGACCGGCCACCTGCTGGGCGCGGCGGGCGGTATTGAAGCCCTGTTCTCGGCGCTGGCGGTGTATCACCAGATCCTGCCGCCGACCATCAACCTGAACCAGCCGGGCGAAGGTTGCGATCTGGACTACGTGCCGAACACCGCGCGCGACGCCAAGATCAACGTGGCGCTGTCCAACTCGTTTGGCTTTGGCGGCACCAATGGGACGCTGATCTTCAAGCGCATCTAAGCCGCTCTGCTGTTTCTTGCGTCTACATACAGCCCGCCTTTGGCGGGCTGTGTTGTTTTGGCGCTTAGCCGCCTAATTGCGTATCTTCGCGTATTGTTTACGCCTTTATCCGGTTTTAAGCTGAGCGCTTCGCTACTGCCGAAAGCCTAGCATGGATAGCCCCGACGACTATGACAGCCCGTGGAAAGAAGCTGTCGAGAGTTACTTCCCTGAGTTTATTGAGTTCTACTTTCCCGACGCCAGTCAGCAAATAGACTGGGCGCGCGGTCATGTGTTTTTGGACCAAGAGCTGCGCGCTGTGGTGCAGGATGCTGAGCTGGGCAAGCGCTTTGTGGATAAGCTGGCCAAATTAGCACTGCGCGACGGCAGCGAGCGTTGGGTGTATGTGCATCTGGAAGTGCAGGGCAGCGCCCAGGCGGAATTTGCCGAGCGGATGTTTGTCTATCATTACCGGCTGTTCGACCGCTACCGGCAACCCGTCGCCAGCCTGGCCTTGTTAGCCGACACCACCGCCAGCTGGCGACCCACCCAGTTTGGTTATCAGGCGCTGGGTTGTTCGATCGAGTTGAACTTCCCCACCGCCAAGTTGCTGGACTACGCTACCCATCAAGACCAGCTGTATCAAAATCCTAACCCTTTCGCCCTGGTGACTCTGGCCCATTTGCTGACCCAAGCCACTCGGCAAGACATGAACGCCCGCTTCGTCGCCAAGTGGAAATTGGTGCAGTTGTTGTATCAGCGTGGCTGGGATAAACAACGGGTGATTGATTTGTTCAGCGTACTGGACTGGATGATGCGCCTGCCGGAACAGCTGAAACGTTCGCTGTGGCACAATATCGAAGTGCTTGAGGAGCAAGAGAAAATGCGTTACGTGACTTCTGTGGAGCAGATTGGAATTGAAAAAGGCCTGTTGCAGGGCCGGCAGGAAGGCCGCATGACAGGGCGCGCCGAAGGCGAGGCCTACGCACTGCGCCGTCTGCTGCAAAAACGCTTTGGCCCGTTGTCCGAAGATGTGCTCGCCCGTTTGCAGAGCGCCAGCATCGACGAGCTGGAATTATGGCTGGATCGCGCCTTGGATGCGGACAGTCTGGCCGGGGTGTTTGCTCAGTAAGCATTGCTATCAAGCCCTCCTGGCGTTGTGGTACGGCGTTGTCGCACGACTGTGTTTTCTGCGCGCATCTTTGCACTGCGTATTGTCAGCTCCCGTTGACGCCCTGGGGTTTTGGCGTGTCAGCTTGCATGCTGTTGACCGCGCTTGACAGCCGGGGCGGCCGTGTTACCCTCAGCCCGGTTTTCTTATTCTTTTGTCGGTTCAATGCACACCCTTTCGCTCTCTCATACCCCTGATCTGCTTGCCCTGGCCGCCGCCGAGCCTGCGCACTTCCCTTGCTTGTTGCAATCGGCGGGCAGCCAGGGTTGGGATATTCTGGCGGCGTTTCCTGAAGACGTGCGCGTGTACGGTGCCGGCCAGGCGGCGGAGCTGGCGGCGGACTTGGCCGCCTTGCCGGTGGGCGATGGTTGGGCGACGGGCGAGTTGCCGTTTCGCGGCGGCTGGTTTTTTTATCTGGGTTATGAGTTGCTCGAGCAATTTGAGCCCAGCGTGCCGGTGGGACTGGAGGATGATTTTCCGCTGGGCGCCTTGTTGCGCGTGCCGGCGGCGATTTTGGTCAACCGCGCCGATGCCAGCGCCTGGCTGGTGGCCGAGCATCGTGAACAACTGGACCGGCTGATCGCCAGCCTGGCCGACGCGCCGGCCTTTAACCCGCGCGCGCCGCAGGTGGCCCGCGTGCAGGAAGACCCGCCGCAGGCTTTTACCGACGCCGTGCGCCGCATTCAGCGCTATATCCGCGAAGGCGATGTGTTTCAGGTGAATGTGTCGCGTCAGTGGGATGTCACGCTGGCGCAGTCCTTGAGCCCGGCCGAGGTGTTTGCCGCGCTGCGGCTGGCCAATCCGGCGCCGTTTTCCGCGCTGTTGCAATTGGGCGAGCATGCGGTGGTCAGCTCGTCGCCGGAGCGGCTGGTGCGGGTGGTGGATGGCTGGGCGGACACCCGGCCGATTGCCGGCACCCATCCGCGCTCGCCCGACCCCATCGAAGACGCAGCCCTGCGCCAACGCCTGATCGACAATGCCAAAGAACGCGCCGAGCACATCATGCTGATCGACCTGGAGCGCAATGATCTGGGGCGCATCTGCCTGCCGGGCACGGTGGAAGTCAACGAATTGATGGCGGTGGCCAGCTACAGCTATGTGCACCACATCGAATCCAATGTGCGCGGGCGCAAGCGCCATGAGGTCAGCCCGGCGCAGGTGATGCGCGCGCTGTTTCCCGGCGGCACCATCACCGGCTGCCCGAAGGTGCGCACCATGCAGATCATCCGCGAGCTGGAAACTGCGCCGCGCCGCGCCTACACCGGCAGCCTGGGTTATCTGAACCATGATGGCACGCTGGACAGCAATATCCTGATTCGCACCTTTATGCACACTGGTGCGCAGCTGCGTTTTCGCGCGGGCGCCGGCATTGTTGCCGACTCCGACCCCGAGCGCGAATTGCAGGAAACCCGCCACAAGGCGCGCGGCCTCTTGCGCGCGCTGGGGCAGTAAGCGCCGCCAACAAACGGCCAGGCCGCATGACAACGCCAGGAAGGGTGCGTGAGCTGGCGCGTCTGGCCGCCGTCAGTCTTGATCCGGCAAAAACAGCCCCAGCAAATCATTCAAAAAGCGCTGCCCGGCCAGGGTCGGGCGCAGCCAGTCGCCGTCGCGCTGCACCCAGCCGCGCGCCTGTGCTTGCTCCAGCGCCGGCAGGATGGTGCTGAGCGGCAGGCCGGTGCGTTCGTTGAACAGGCTGAGCGCAAAGCCCTCAGTCAGGCGCAGCGCGTTCATCATGAACTCAAACGCCAGGTCAGCGTGCGCCACCGGCTGGCTGGTCTGCACCTGGCTGCCCTGCGCCACGCCGGCCAGATAGGCTGCCGGCTGTTTGTGGCGCATATCGCGCTGGATGCGGTCGTGAAACGACAGCTTGCCGTGCGCGCCGGCACCAATGCCCAGGTAATCGCCAAACGTCCAGTAATTCAGGTTGTGCCGCGCCTGATGGCCGGGCAGGGCAAACGCCGAGGTTTCGTAATGGACAAATCCAGCCGCCGCCAGCCGCGCCTCGATGGCTTCCTGCATATCAGCCGCCAGGTCGTCGTCGGGTAGATTGGCCGGCGGGCGGGCGGCAAACAGGGTGTTGGGCTCCAGCGTCAGGTGATAGGCCGACAGATGGCGCGCGCCCAGCGCCAGCGCCTGTTCGACATCGGCCAGCGCCTGCTCCAGCGTCTGGCCGGGCAGGGCATACATGATGTCCAGATTGAAGGTGTCGAAGTGGCGGCTGGCCTGCTCGGCGGCGCGGCGCGCTTCGTCGGCGCCATGAATGCGCCCCAGCGCGCTCAGGTGGCCGGGGTGAAAGCTTTGCACGCCAATCGACAGCCGGTTTACCCCCGCCGCGCGATAGCCGGCGAACTGGGCGATTTCCAGCGTGCCGGGGTTGGCTTCCAGGGTAATTTCTGCGTCCGGGTTGAGCTTGAGCCGGGCATCCAGTGCGCGCAGCAGGCGGTCGATATGCGCCGGGCTGAACAGGCTGGGCGTGCCGCCGCCCATGAACACCGTTTGCACGCGCCGGCCCCAGATCAAGGGCAGGGCGCTTTCCAGGTCGGCAATCAGCGCGTCGATATAGCCGTCCTGGTCCAGCGCGCTGCGCGGCTCGTGCGAGTTGAAGTCGCAATACGGACATTTGCGCACGCACCAGGGAAAGTGAATGTACAGCGACAAGGGCGGCAGGCTGTCCAGCCGCCAGGCGGCGGCGCGCGGGTGAAATTGCAGCGGAATCATGCCTGCCCCAGCTCGGCCAGCTTGGCCGCTAGCGCGCGCATGGCCTGGCCGCGATGGCTGACGGCGTTTTTGGCGGCGGCGTCCATCTCAGCCACGGACACGCTTTCGCCCTGAGCCTGGAACAGCGGGTCGTACCCAAAGCCGCCGTCGCCTTGCGCGGCGCTGAGCACCTGGCCGCGCCAGACGCCGTCGGCGATGATGGGTTGCGGGTCGTCGGCGTGGCGCACCAGCACCAGCACGCAGTAGTAGTGGCCGCTGCGCGGGGTTTTCCCGTCCAGCGCGGCCAGCAGGGCGGCGTTGTTGCGGGCGTCGGATTTGGGTTCGCCGGCAAAGCGTGCGGACAGCACGCCGGGGGCGCCGCCCAGGGCATCGACGCACAGGCCGGAGTCGTCGGCCAGCGCCGGCAGGCCGGTGAGCCGGCTGGCGTGGCGGGCTTTGGCCAGGGCGTTTTCGACAAAGGTGTGGAAGGGTTCTTCGGCTTCCGGGACGTTCAGTTCGCCTTGGGCGATGACTTGGCAGCCCAGGGGGGCGAGCAGGGCGGAGAATTCGCGCAGTTTGCCGGCGTTATTGCTGGCCAGCACCAGTTTTTTGAGCATTTTGGGGTCCTGGATTCGGTGAAGAATGAATGGATGCCGCGCTGCGCGCGGGGTTTGATGTGGGGCGGGGTTTCACCCCGCACCCGACCCTATTTCTTTGTCTCGCCAAAGAAATAGGGGAAAGAAAGGCGACCCGGGTGTCGCGGTCAGCCCTGCGGGCTGACTGCCTTGCGCTTCTCGAAAGTCAGGGCCGGCCCGGAATGGCGCGCCGCCTGCGGCGTCGCTTAGCCGGGCCGGAAAGCCCCCTGACTTTCTGCGATGCTCAGCGCGTCACACGGGAGGGCAAACCGGCTAAGCGCGACAGACTCAAGACCATGGCGCGTGCGCATGTGCATTCAGCGCCGCTGACAGGCAGGTGAGCCGGTGGTGTTTCATGCTTTTCCGCCCGCAGTCGGACACGCCTCTTGCAGCAGCGCCACCCGTTTTTCCGCCAGCCGGCGGCTGTCGGACAGCAGTTGGCGAAAGCGTCGGGCGCCGGGTTGGCCTTGGTAGAGGCCGAGGATGTGGCGGGTGAGGTTGTTCATGCGGTTGCCGTCGGCCAGTTCGCGGGCGATGTACGGGGTGATGGCGGCCAGGATGTCTTCGCGGCTGGGGATGGGGTGGTCGTCGCCGTAGTAGCGGGCGTCGAAGGCGGCCATCAGGTAGGGGTTGTGGTAGGCCTCGCGGCCGATCATCACGCCGTCCACATGCTGCAAGTGGGTGTCGATGTCTTCCAGCGTGCGCACGCCGCCGTTGATCAGGATTTCCAGCTCGGGGCGTTCTTGTTTCAGCCGGTACACATAGTCGTATTTCAGCGGCGGGATTTCCCGGTTTTCCTTGGGCGACAGGCCTTTCAGGATGGCGTTGCGGGCGTGCACGATAAACGTTGTGCAGCCGGCGGCGGCGACGGTGTCAACAAACTCGGCCAGAAAGCCATAGTGCTCGATTTGATCGACGCCAATGCGGTGCTTGACCGTCACCGGGATGCTCACCGCGTCGCGCATGGCTTTCACGCAGTCGGCCACCAGCGCGGCTTCGTTCATCAGGCAGGCGCCAAAGGCGCCGCGCTGCACCCGCTCGGACGGACAGCCGACATTCAGGTTCACCTCGTCGTAGCCCCAGTTTTCTGCCAGTTTGGCGCAGTGCGCCAGGTCGGCCGGTTCGCTGCCGCCCAGTTGCAGGGCAATGGGCGATTCCATCGGGTCAAAGCGCAGGTGGCGCGGGATGTCGCCATGGATCAGCGCGCCAGTGGTCACCATTTCGGTGTACAGCCAGGTGTGGCGGGTGATGTGGCGGGCAAAATAGCGGTAATGGCGGTCGGTCCAGTCCAGCATGGGGGCGACGGCCAGACGGCGAGGGGGCAGGGTGACGGCGGGCATGAAATCAGCGTGAGTGACGGCGCAGCCAGCAGGCGTGCGCAAGTCTTTGTAATGAAACCGCGAATTATCCGGTGGCGCGCACGCCAGGGTCAAGCGTGTGCGGGTGATGTTTCAGTCGCTGGCTTGGTCAGGCGTGGCCATTTCCACCCAGCGCCCGTGACTCAGGCGCTCCAGCGGTCGGTAGATGGTTTTGTAGGCCATCTTGCGGCATTCGGCGATCCAGTAGCCCAGATACAGATACGACAGCCCGCGCAGGCGGGTTTCTTCGATTTGCCAGAGCACGTTGTACACGCCGTAGCTGGCGGATGCGTCGTCGGGTTCAAAAAACGTATACACCGCCGACAGGCCATCGGCCAGTTGGTCAATCAGGCTGACCATCTTGAGCTGGCCATGTTCGTCGCGGAATTCCACCAGCTCGCTGTTCACCCCGCTTTTCAGGATGAATTCGGCGTATTGGTGATGGTTGTCGTCAGCCATGCTGCCGTCGGCGTGGCGCGAGGCCTGGTAGCGCCGATACAGCGCGTAGTGCTCCATTTCAAAGCGCAGCTCGCGGCGAACGGCAAACAACCGGCCGGCGTGGCGACGCCATACCCGGCGCTGGGTGCGGTTGGCGACAAAGCGCGCCACCGGGATGCGCACCGATACGCAGGCGTCGCAGTCGTCGCAATACGGCCGATAGGTAAACAGCCCGCTGCGGCGAAAGCCGATATGCACCAGCTGGCTATATACCGCATCGTCGATGGCGTCGGCCGGAATCGCTACTTGCGAGCGCGCCTGACGGCCGGGCAGATAGCTGCACGGATACGGCGCGGTGGCGTAAAAGTGGATGCTGAAAATCCGGTTATGGTCGCGGTGGCTCATTGTCGAAACAATACTCCCAGACGCCGGCCGGCACAGGCGCGGCCACGCGCGCAGCCACTGCCGCGATAAAGTCATCGCGGGGCATCAGCCGCGCCCCCATGCTGGCCAGATGCCCGGTGTGCATCTGGCAGTCGATCAAGTCCAGCCCATGCTCGTGCAAATGTCGGGCCAGGTGCGCCAGCGCAATTTTGGAGGCGTCTGGCGCGCGCGAGAACATGGATTCACCATAGACCATCCGCCCGACGTTCACGGCATACAAGCCGCCCACCAGCTGGCCATCCTGCCAGGTTTCCACCGAATGAGCGTGGCCGGCGCGAAACAGCCGCAGATAAGCCTGAATCATGTCTTCGATAATCCAGGTGCCATGCTGGCCATCGCGTGGGGCGGCGCAGGCGCGGATCACCGCCTCGAAATCGCGGTCGAACACCACTTGATAACGCCGGTTGCGCAACACCTTGGCAAACGAGCGCGGCACGCGCAGCGCCGCGGTGTTCAGCACCATGCGTTGCGAGGGCGACCACCACAAAATCGGGTCGCCAGGGCTATACCAGGGAAAAATGCCATGACGGTAGGCTGCCAGCAAGCGCGGCAGCGACAAGTCGCCGCCAGCAGCCAACAGGCCATCAGGCTCGCTCAGCGCCTGAGCGACCGGCGGAAAGCTCGGGTGGGGGCTCAACCAGGGAATCATCGGCAGTGTCGCCACACAAAAGCGCCGACGCGCCGGGCGGCGCGCCGAAAGGGATCAGCGTCAGCCGCGCAATTTGCCTGCGGATTTGCCCGTGCAGGCGCAATCCTTGCATTCGCCGTACAGGTACAGCGAGTGCTCACGGATGCGGAAATTGTGCTGCTCGGCGATCTTGTTTTGCAGCTCTTCGATTTCCGGGCTGAAAAACTCGGTCACACGGCCGCAGCTCATGCACACCATATGGTCGTGGTGCGCGCCTTCGTCCAGCTCGTACACCGCCTTGCCGGATTCAAAGTGATGGCGCACCAGAATGCCGGCCTGCTCAAACTGGGTGAGCACGCGGTAGACCGTGGCCAGGCCGATATCGACTTCTTCGGCCAGCAGCAGACGGTAGACGTCTTCTGCGCTGAGATGACGGGCGCTGCTGCGCTCGAACAGATCGAGGATTTTCAGGCGGGGGCCAGTGGCCTTCAGGCCAATATCCTTGAGATGACTTGCCTTGTTCATGGACGTATCGTATTTTGGGCTGGGTAAGTTATCATATAGCGTTTTCGGGCTGTTGCCTAATCAAGCCGCCCGGCCCTCTCCCGTCAACCATCCTCCGATCCGTCATGCGAAAAATTTTGCTGGTGTCCGGCGTGCTGCTGCTGACCGCATGTGGCAGTTATTCGCCATTGAATTGGCTCACCCCTCACACCATTGATGTGCAGCAGGGCAACTACGTCACCCAGGATGTGGTGGACAAGCTCCAGCCGGGCATGACCCAGGCGCAGGTGCGCTTTCTGCTGGGCACCCCGCTGATGGCTGACATGTTCCACGCCAACCGTTGGGACTATGTCTATACCCTGCGCAATGGCTCCACCCTGGCCGAATCGCGGCGTCTGTCGGTGTTTTTTGACGCGGAAGGCAAGCTCAGCAAGGTGGAAGGCAGCGCCATGCCGGCGCGTCGCGCCACCCTGGACAGCACCCCCGCCGCCGCCCCTGAAGGAAAGCA
Organism: Rivihabitans pingtungensis; assembly: GCF_003201855.1. Lineage (GTDB taxonomy): Bacteria > Pseudomonadota > Gammaproteobacteria > Burkholderiales > Aquaspirillaceae > Rivihabitans > Rivihabitans pingtungensis. The sequence goes on from NZ_QJKI01000002.1 coordinate 190,166, forward strand.
GTAAACCATGTCTGAGCTGAATCTCGTCATCGTCGGCGCTGGTGGCCGCATGGGCCGCGCGCTGATTGAATCCACCCTCAACACCCCCGGCTGCCGGCTGCACGCCGCGCTGGAACGCGCCGACAGCCCGTTTCTGGGCCAGGACGCCGGCCTGTTCAGCGGCCAGACCACTGGCGTGACTATCACCGCCGACCTGGCCGCCGCGCTGCAAGGCGCCGATCTGCTGATCGACTTCACCCGCCCGGAAGGCACGCTGGCCTATCTGGCTGCCTGCCGCGCCGCTGGCGTGAAAATGGTGATTGGCACCACCGGCTTTGACGACGCCGGCAAAGCCGCCATCGCCGAAGCCGCCAAAGAAATCAGCATTGTGTTTGCCGCCAACTACTCAGTGGGCGTCAACCTCACCTTCAAACTGCTGGAAGTCGCCTCGCGCGTGCTGGCCGACGGCTTTGACATCGAAATCATCGAAGCTCACCACCGCTACAAGGTGGACGCCCCCTCCGGCACTGCGCTGCGCATGGGCGAAGTCATCGCCGACACCCTGGGCCGCGACCTGAAAACCTGCGCCGTGTACGGCCGCGAAGGCATCACTGGCGAGCGCGACCCCAACACCATCGGCTTTGCCACCGTGCGCGGCGGCGACGTGGTGGGCGACCACACCGTGCTGTTCGCCGCCCTGGGCGAGCGTGTGGAAATCAGCCACAAAGCCTCCAGCCGCGCCACCTTCGCCAACGGCGCCGTGCGCGCCGCCCGCTGGCTGGGCGACAAAACCAGCGGTTTGTTCGACATGCAGGACGTGTTGCAGCTGAAGTAAACCCAGTTTGCCGAGATGTCCAACGCCCCGCACTTCACCGTCGGGGCGTTGCTTTTTGTGTCGTGTGATACGGGCACGCCATCACGCTCATCCATCGCCACTGGCCGGATTCGCGGTAAAATCCCGGCTTTACTGGCCCAGGATTGTTTCCACCATGCGTATCGCCCTTGCTCAATTCAACCCGGTGGTCGGCGACATTGCCGGCAATACGTCCGCCATCCTGCGTCTGGCCGAAGCGGCGCGGCAGGGGGGCGCGGCGATGTTGTTGACGCCGGAGCTGGCGCTCACCGGCTATCCGCCGGAAGACCTGCTGCTGCGCGACAGTTTTTATGCGGCGGTGGAAAAAGCGCTGGATCAGTTGCTGGAGGTGGACGGCATCACCCTGGTGATTGGCCACCCGGCACGCATCGGCGCCGAGCGCTTTAACGCCGCCACCGTGCTGCGCGATGGCAACCGGCTGGGGCAGTATCACAAGATGCTGTTGCCCAATAGCGAGGTGTTCGACGAGTGCCGCTATTTCACCCCCGGCGCCGCGCCGCTGGTGGTGGAGGTGGAAGGCGTGCGGGTGGGTGTGCTGATTTGTGAGGATGTCTGGCACGTCGAGCCGGCGGCCGAGGCGGCCGAGGCCGGCGCGCAGTGCCTGGTGGCGCTGAACGCCTCGCCGTTTCATCACGACAAGATCGACGCGCGCCAGCAGGTGGCGCGCTACCGGGTGGAAGAAACCGGCCTGCCGCTGGCTTATGTGAATCTGACCGGCGGCCAGGACGAGCTGGTGTTCGACGGCGCGTCGTTTGCGCTGAACCGCGCCGGCGAGGTGGCGGTGCAGCTGCCGGCCTACGACGACGCGCTGGGTTGGGTGGACTATGCCGACGGTGATTTTGTCGCTGGCGAGCAGGCCGCGCTGCCGTCGCGGGTGGAAAGCGTCTACCGCGCGCTGGTGGTCGGCGTGCGCGACTATATCGGCAAAAATGGCTTTCCGGGCGCGCTGCTGGGCTTGTCCGGCGGCATTGATTCCGCATTGACGCTGGCGGTGGCGGTGGACGCGCTGGGCGCGGACAAGGTGCACGCGGTGATGATGCCCTCGCCGTACACCGCCGACATCAGCCTGATCGACAGTCGCGATATGGTGGCGCGGCTGGGCGCGCCGTATGATGAGCTGGCGATTTCGCCGATGTACGACGCTTTTGAGGCCACGCTGGCGCCGCTGTTTGCCGGCCGGCCGGTGGACACCACCGAAGAAAACCTGCAATCGCGCATTCGCGGCGTGCTGCTGATGGCGCTGTCCAATAAAACCGGCAAGCTGGTGCTGACCACCGGCAATAAATCGGAGATGACCACCGGCTACGCCACCTTGTACGGCGACATGGCCGGCGGCTTTGCCGTGCTCAAGGACGTGGCCAAGACGCTGGTGTACGAGCTGTCGCGCTGGCGCAATACCGTCAGCGAGGTGATTCCGGAGCGCATCATCACCCGTGCGCCGTCGGCCGAGCTGCGCCCGGATCAAAAAGACCAGGACAGCCTGCCGGAATACGAGGTGCTGGACGCCATCATGCAGCGCTATGTCGAGCAAAATCGCTCGGCGGATGAGATCATCGCCGAAGGCTTCCCCGAGGCGGATGTGCGCAAAGTGGTGCGCCTGCTGAAAATCAACGAGTACAAACGCCGCCAGGCGCCAGTGGGCCCGCGCATCACCCAGCGCGCCTTTGGCCGCGACTGGCGCTACCCGATCACCAACCGTTTCAGCTGATGCGCCACGCCGAACTTTCCGGGGCGGCGGCGGCCCAATCGCCACAACTTTTTGCGGATTCACCATGACCCGATTTCTTCTGGCAGCTTCTTTGTCGCTGTGCGCGGCGCTGGCCCAGGCCGACGGCATCGCCCAGCTCAAACAGTTTGTGCACGACACCCGCGCGCTGTCGGCGCGCTTTTCGCAAACCGTCAGCGGCGACAAGCCCCTGCACGTCAGCGGCACGCTGGAGCTGCAACGCCCGGGGCGTTTTCGCTGGACCTACGACACGCCTTATGAGCAGCTGATTGTCGGCGACGGCAGCCGGCTGTGGGTGTACGACAAAGGCCTGGCGCAAGTCACCGCGCGCAAGCTGGATAACGCCCTGGGCAGCAGCCCGGCGGCGCTGCTGGCCGGCAATAACGACCTGGAAAAACACTATCAGCTGAAAAACCAGGGCGTCAGCGATGGTCTGGACTGGCTGGAAGCCACGCCCAAACACAGCGATGGCACGTTCAAGAGCGTGCGCATGGGCTTCAAATCTGGCGAGCTGCTGCGCATGGACATGGAAGACAACTTTGGCCAGCACACCACGCTGACGTTCTCTGGCTTGCAGAAAAACCCCAAGCTGCCGGCCAGCCGCTTCAGCTTTACCCCGCCCAAGGGGGTGGATGTGCTGGCGGAGTGAGCTTGCCGCACAACGATGCTGGTACAAATGCCCTGAGTGGATAGCCCAGGGCATTTTTACGTGTGCAGCCTGGAGAGATAAGCACGGCACACAACGCAGCAAAGTGATCCGGGTCAGGGGCTTTGTGCTGGGTTTGGTGAGTGGCGTTAAGCGCGGCTAACAAAACCCTCCTGGTATCGTTACGCGACCTTGCCGTACTGTGCACTGTCTGCATCGCCTACCTGGTCAGGAACGCTTTGCTGCGTTTTTTAGCCGCTTAAGCCAGACATTCCAACAGGGGGGCAGGGATATCAGAGGGTAAGAGCTTGTTTTTATTTGCCCTTGAATATTTTATGGAAACATATATCGATCATGGCGATGGGGGGAATGTCCTTGTGTTTAATGTATTCATTTTGCGAAATTAATTTGATGTGTAATGTCAAAACTTTTATTTGGTCTGGTTGGGGTGTTGTATGTTGATGGCGTAGATTGAAATCACTCGTGGCGCCGTGCACGACACAAGGCAAGATGTGCTATCGCGATACAGATAGCCAAGCATTGCCAGCTTTGCACGACATCAGGGTTTGCCACGAGGATTCTATTCACAGGAGAATGTGCGATGACAACCACAATCAGCGCCAGTACGTCTTACACGCTGGGGGCAAACGAAGACAACCTGCAATTGACCGGCACAGCCAATATCAATGGCAATGGCAATGCGCTCGACAACATCCTCACCGGCAACTCGGGCATCAACATCCTCAAGGGCATGGGTGGGGCGGATACCTTGTATGGCGGTGATGGCGCGGACACGCTGTTTGCTGGCGATGGCGTGAGCACCAACGATACCTCTCGCGATGTCTTGTATGGCGGCGCCGGCAATGATGTGCTGTTTGCCGATGGCGGTGATGTGCTGTACGGCCAGGCTGGCAATGATACGCTCGACACCGGCGCCACTACTGGGAATCTACTGGATGGTGGGGCTGGCAATGATTTGTATCGAGTGAATTCGATCAATAATACGATCAATGAAATGCTGAATGGCGGCACGGACACCATTGAATCGACGCAGTCAGTGAATTTAGGCCTTTTTTATAGTGAAGGCGCTTATATTGCCGGGGCGCTCAATGTGACGGCCGAAATCGAGAATGTCAAATTGACCGGCAGTATGAACACCTATGTCACCGGCAATAGACTGGCCAATACGCTGGCAGGCAATGCCGGCGACAACACGCTCAAGGGCATGGCCGGTGCTGATGTGCTATCCGGTGGCGCCGGCAATGATGTGCTGGAAGGCGGGACTGGCGCTGACAATCTGTCAGGGGGAGACGGCAATGACATTCTGTATGCCACCGCACCTGGGCAGGCAGAAAGCACCGTGGCGGATAGCCTGAATGGCGGCGCGGGTAATGATGTGTTGTATCTGGATGGCGCGGATTATGCCAACGGCGGCCAGGCGTCCGGTGCCGATCACGATATCTATATTGTTGATGGGCTGCGCAATTTTGTGGCTGGCGGCCTGGGTTTTGATGAGGTGAGAAGCAGCACTTCGTTCAGTGGCCAGCGGCTCGACGCCAACGGTGGGACGGATCCTAACTGGTCAGTCAGCAGCTGGGGGGTGGAGGTCATTGAATTGACCGGCTCGTTGAATAGCAAAGCATTGGGTACCTACCTGCAAGTGCAAAACTATACCCCGGCAGTGGAAACCCTGTTGGGCAACAGCGGCGACAATGTGCTGGAGGGTTGCGGCGGCAACGATGTGCTGGATGGCCGCGCCGGCAATGATACCTTGGTGATGTATGCGGATACGGTGCTGACCCAGACATTTGGGCAAAAATATGCCGTGACCACAGGTCAAGCCTCGTGGACTGGCGGCGATGGCCAGGATACGTTCTGGATTGGCAAGGCGTATGTGGGTGACCACAGCAGTGGGGCCAACCAACTGACCATCACTGACTTCACCCATGGTGTCGATACCCTGCGGCTGGGCATCAATGCCAATGCCACGGCGCCAGTGGCGTTGCGCACTCTGACCGCCAACTCTTATGACACCCTGGCCAGCTTGGTGGAACAAGGCGCCATGGCGGGTAGCGAGCTGGCCCCGACGCTGACCATGTTTGAGTTTGAAGGTAATACTTATCTGGTGCTGGATCAGAACAGCGTCACGCCGTTTACCGCCAGCACCGACCTGGCCATCTGTTTGACCGGCACGCCGGGCCTGACGCTGAGTGATGTGGTGTTTGCCGCGGTGTAAGCGCCATGGCGTCACGCGCTGCCGTCGCGGGTGGAAAGCGTCTGTTGCGCGCTGTTGGCCAGCAATAACAACCTGGAAAACACTATCAGCTGAAAAACCAGGGCGCCAGCGATGGCACGTTCAAGAGCGTGCGCATGGGCTTCAAATCTGGCGAGCTGCTGCGCATGGACATGGAAGACAACTTTGGCCAGCACACCACGCTGACGTTCTCTGGCTTGCAGAAAAACCCCAAGCTGCCGGCCAGCCGCTTCAGCTTTACCCCGCCCAAGGGGGTGGATGTGCTGGCGGAGTGAGCTTGCG
>NZ_QJKI01000002.1:196023-228925 GCF_003201855.1 Rivihabitans pingtungensis
GACGTTCTCTGGCTTGCAGAAAAACCCCAAGCTGCCGGCCAGCCGCTTCAGCTTTACCCCGCCCAAGGGGGTGGATGTGCTGGCGGAGTGAGCTTGCGATACGACGAGGCTGGTACAAATGCCCTGGGTGGATAGCCCAGGGCATTTTTTTGTGGCAAGTTTACTGCCTTCACAACCCCTCTCTGGGTAAAATAACATGCTAAAAGATTTTTTTGATGTCTTTGGGTTTGCTGTGTAACTAGACATGGTGTACACGAAAAACATCACTGATTTTTAAAAATTACGTAATTCTACGTGGTCTTTATTTAATGTTGCTTAGGTATTTCTACTAGGTTGTGAGTTATTTTTTGATTAAAGTCAGTGCACGCCAATTTATCGTATTGGCTTGTGCCAGACATTGGGTTAAATTGGAGTTACCTGTGAATCAATAGGGCGACCTTCATGAAGGCTTGCTATCTATCCAGATAGCCTGCAAGAGGGGGGGCACATGATTCTGTCACAGGGATTTTAATCTGGAGATCACCATGGCAACCACCATCAGCTCAAGCACTTCCTACACGCTTGGCGCAACTGACGACAACCTGCAATTGACCGGTACGGCCAATATCAATGGCAGCGGCAATACTCTCAACAACACCCTGACTGGCAACAGCGGCGCCAACATCCTCAAAGGCATGGCTGGCGCTGATGCGCTGTATGGCGGCGCCGGCAACGACATCTTGTACGCCGGCGATGTGGGCAGCACGGGCGACACCATTCAGGATCGACTGTATGGCGGCACGGGTGACGACACCTTGTATGCGGATGGCGGCAACGATCTGCTGTATGGCGAAGCCGGCAACGACACCTATGTGGTCAATCAATCGGATGCTTACATCATTGAGCTTTCTGGCGGCGGCGTGGATACGGTGCAAAGCAACCTCAGCGTCAACCTGGGCCCAGGCTATCTGGCTGGGGCAGTCAATGCCACCACGGAAATCGAAAAAGTGGTGCTGACTGGTTCGGCCAACACCAATATTTATGGCAATGCCCTGGCCAACACGCTGACCGGCAATGCTGGTGACAACGTGCTGCAAGGCGGCGGCGGCGCCGACACCCTGAGCGGTGGTGCTGGTAACGACACCTACTACCTGGATGGCGCTGATCGAGTGATGGAAATTAGCGGAACCAATGGTGGCAACGATACATATATCGTTGATGGACTTGCTAATGTGATTATTGACAACGCTGGAACCGACATCGTCAAGAGTAATGTGTCGTTCAGCAATCAATATCTGATGGCTCCCGGCTCCACTTGGAGCGTGGTTGATCCAAACTGGTCGGTCAGTAGCGCAGGCATTGAAACCATCGAACTGACCGGTTCACTGAATACCAAGGCGCTAGGCATGTACAGTAGCGGACCGATTGAAACCCTGCTGGGCAACAGCGGCGACAATGTGCTGGAAGGCGCGGGTGGCAACGATGTGCTGGATGGCCGTGCTGGCAACGACACCCTGGTCATGTATGCCGATACGGCATTTGGCTCTATGACTCCTGGAAAAAAATACGCAGTCACCACAGGCAAAGCCTCGTGGACCGGCGGCGATGGCCAAGACACCTTCTGGATTGGCAAGGCTTATCTGGGTGATCACAGCAGCGGCGCCAATCAGCTGACCATCACCGACTTCACCCACGGTGTGGACACCCTGCGCCTGGGCATCAGCGCCAGCTCCACTGCGCCGGTGACGCTGAACACCATTACCGCCACCGCCAGCGACACCCTGGCCACGCTGCTGAACAAAGCCTCGCTGGCGGGCAGCGCCGCTGCGCCGACGCTGACCCAGTTTGCGTTTGCCGGCAACACCTATCTGGTGCTGGACCAAAACAGCGCCGCCACCTTCACTGCCAGCACCGACCTGGCCATCAGCCTGACCGGCACGCCGGGCCTGACGCTGAGTGATGTGGTGTTTGCCGCGGTGTAAGCGCCATGGCGTCATGCGCTGTTGCTGACGGGGCGGCGCGCGATGCCTGAATCTGTCTGTGCGGCCGGCCATGTCCGGCCGCACGGCTTTGGTGTGGCCTGCTATGATGTGGGCCTTTGTTTTGACCCCGTTTGCCATGAATACCTTAGTCGCCCTGGACACCTCCACCGAATTTCTCAGCCTGGCCGTCGCCGTGGGCGACAGCGTGCGCAGCGTGCATCAGCATGTTGGCCAGCAGCACGCCGAGCTGACCCTGCCCACCCTCAGCCGCTTGCTGCAAGAACAGGGCATCGGCCTGGATGCGGTGGACGCTATCGCTTTTGGCAATGGCCCTGGCGCCTTCACCGGCCTGCGCATTGGCTGTGGGCTGGCGCAGGGCCTGGCGCTGGCGCATGAAATGCCGCTGATTCCGGTGTCCACCCTGGCGGTTCTGGCCGCCAGCGTCAGCGCCTCGCGCGTGCTGGCCTGCCTGGATGCGCGGATGGGCCAGGTGTATTGGGCGGCGTATGTGGACGGCGTGGAGGTCTGCCCGCCGGGCCTGTTTACCCCAGAAGATGTTCCCTTGCCAGACGGCGAAGGCTGGCTGTTGGCCGGCAGCGGCGCCGCCGCGCACGAGGCGGCGCTGCGCGCGCGGCTGGGCGCGGCGCTGGCGGCGGTGGATGGCCAGGCCTCGCCGCGCGCCGAGGCATTGATCAGCCTGGCGCGCGGCGGCCGCTGGCCAGCCTGTCCGCCAGACGCCGCCGAGCTGTGCTATGTGCGCGACAAAGTGGCGCTGAAAACCCACGAGCGACTGGCCGCAGCATGAGTGCCATCAAGGTACTGACGGCCGAACACGCGGTTGAGCTGGCAGCGCTGGCGGCGCACGTGGCGGATTACCCCTGGCGCGCCGCGCAGTTTGTCGATTCGTGCGCCGCCGGCCATCAATTGCTGGGCCTGCGCGATGGTGCGGGCGTGTTGCTGGGCTTTGCCGTGTGGTCGCAGGTGCTGGACGAAGCCGAGCTGCTGGACATCGGCGTGGCCCCGACAGCCCGCCGCCAGGGCCTGGGCGCGCGGCTGTTGGCCGAGGTCATCGCCGCCGCCCGCGCTGCTGGCGCGACGCGCCTGATGCTGGAGGTGCGCGCCGGCAACCAGGCCGCGCAAGCCTTGTATCAGCGCGCCGGCTTTGTGGTGACCGGCCGGCGCAAGGGTTATTACCCGGCTCCGGATGGCCGCGAGGATGCTTGTCTGATGGATAAACCTCTGGGGGACGGCCATGACTGATCGCCACAGCCAAATTTTGGAAGCGCTGGGCCTGGGCCCGCGCTGGCTGCCGCGCCATGCTTTGCCAGGGGCTGCGCCGGTTGCGGCAGAGGAGGCTGAGCCACCGTTGCTGCCGCTGGCAGAGTGCACCGCACCGCCCGTGCCTGTGGCGCAAGCGTCAGTCGAGCCGCTGGACGAGGGGGGCGTTCTGGCGGCAAACCCACCAGCGGAAGCGCCTGCCGCCCCCGCTGCGCACGCGCAAACACAGACGCAGGCAGAAGCCCCTGCGGCGGTGATGGAGACGCTGGTATTGGCGCAAGCGCCCGCCCTGACGCCAGCCGAGCCCGAGGCGGCAGGGATCGAATCCGCGTCCGCGCCGATGGCCGAGGCGTCCTTATTTGCCGACAGCCCAAACCCGGCCGCCGCCCCCGACGCGCCCAGCCCGGCCGCTGTCGCGCTGCCGGCCGATTGGGACAATTTACGCGCTGAAGTCGCCGCCTGTCAGCGCTGCCGGCTGTGCGAAACCCGCACGCAGACGGTGTTTGCCCGTGGCAACCCGCAGGCGCGCTGGCTGTTTGTCGGCGAAGCGCCGGGCGAGCAAGAAGATTTGCAAGGCCTGCCGTTTGTCGGCCCCGCCGGCAAGCTGCTGGACAATATGCTGGCGGCGCTGGGGCTGGATCGTGAGCAGGATGTGTATATCGCCAATGTGCTGAAATGCCGGCCGCCACGCAACCGCAATCCGCAGGGCGACGAAATTCTCGCCTGTCAGCCGTATTTGCGTCAGCAAATCGCCTGGCAGCAGCCGGCGGTGATTGTGGCGCTGGGCCGCTTTGCCGCACAAACCCTGCTGGACACCGAAGCCAGCATCGGCAGCCTGCGCAGCAAGGTGCATGAGTACGCTGGCGTGCCGCTGGTGGTCAGCTATCACCCGGCTTATCTGTTGCGCACCCTGCCAGACAAGGCCAAGGCCTGGCAGGATTTGTTGTTTGCCCGCGAGGTGATGCGCCGGCAGGGTTGATGTGTCGGGCATCAGCCCGGCACATCAGCATACGCCATGCGCCGCTGAATGATCGCCGCCTTGCGCGCCAGGCTGCGGTCGTTGCGGTGGGCGTCGTAATAGCGCGGATTGGGCACCATGGCCGCCAGCCGCGCGGCCTGGGCGGCGGACAGGCGCGCCGCCGGGGTGCGGAAGTAATGCCGCGCGGCGGCTTCGGCGCCAAACACGCCGTCGCCCCATTCAATCACGTTCAGGTAGATTTCAAAAATCCGCCGCTTGTCCATCACCGCTTCCAGCATCACGGTGATCACTGCTTCTTCCGCCTTGCGCCACGGCGTGCGCTGCGACGATAAAAACAGGTTTTTGGCCAGCTGCTGGCTGATGGTCGAACCGCCTGCGACGATGCGCCCCTTGGCCAGGTTTTTTTCCCAGGCGGTCTGGATGCCTTCCCAGTCAAAACCTTCGTGCTGCAAAAACTTGGCGTCTTCGCTGGCCACCAGCGCGCGCTTGAGCTGCGGCGAAATGGCCGCGTAGGCCACCCATTGGTGTTTAAGCTCGAATTCGTCGTCGGGGTGCTGGCTGGCTAAGCGCGCCTGTTGTTCGCTCATGAACGAGGTCATCGCCGGGTTGTTCCACTTCCAGTAGACAATCCAGCCAAACAGCCACAGCTGATACACCAGCAGCAGCGCCAGCAAGGCCAGGGCGAGGCGCCCCAGCCGTCGCCATGTCAATTCAGCACCTCGCGCAGAATCGCCATCACCCGGCGGGTTTCCGGCTTGACGCCGCGCCAGATAAAGAAGGATTCCGCGGCTTGCTCGACCAGCATGCCCAGGCCATCGGCCAGCATGCCGGCTTTTTCTTGCTGGGCGCGCTTGAGGAAGGGGGTCAGGCCGGCGCTGTACACCATGTCGTAGGCCAGTGCATCCGGGGCGAACACGCCGTGCGGAATCGGCGGCAATTCGTCGTGCAGGCTGGTGGAGGTGCCGTTGATGATGATGTCGAACTGCTCGCCCATCAGATCGGGGTAGCCCACCGCGCGCACCGCGCCATACGGGGCAAACTGGCTGGCCAGCGCCTGGGCTTTTTCCACTGTGCGGTTGGCTACGGTCAGGCTGGCCGGTTTTTCTTCCAGCAGCGGCAGCAGCACGCCGCGCACCGCGCCACCCGCGCCCAGCAGCAGTACGCGCTTGCCGGCAATCGGCATGTCCAGGTTTTCCACGATGTCGCGCACCAGGCCAACGCCGTCGGTGTTGTCGCCGTAGATCACGCCATCCTTGAAGGTGAGCGTGTTGACCGCCTCACACACGCTGGCGCGCGAGGTGAGCTGGTGGGCCAGGCGGAAGGCGTCGCCCTTGAACGGCAGGGTGATGTTCAGCCCCTTGCCGCCCTGGCCGACAAAGGCGCTGGCGACGCGGTCAAAGCCGTCCAGCGGCGCGCTCAGGCGGTCGTAAACAATGTTCTGGCCGGTCTGCTTGGCGAATTCGCTGTGAATCAGCGGCGACTGGCTGTGCGAGATGGGGTTGCCGATCACGGCGTATTGGTCAGTCATGGTGACGTGCTTCGCTTCAAAGAGAGATCAAGACAAACGGCATCATACCGTCAACCCTGCTGCCACGGCAGCCCCGCCGCCTGCCAGCCATTCAGTGCGCCGCGATGGCCATGGGCGTCGCGATCGCCTTCAAAGCCTTCCAGCACGTTGTAGCACTGGGTGTAGCCGGCTGCCGTGGCGGCGATGGCGGCGTCGTGCGAGCGCGCGCCCGAGCGGCACAAAAACAGCACATGGGCGTCACTCGGCACCCGGGCGTGCAACTGGGCAAGAAAGTCAGGGTTGGGCTGCATGCCGGGAAAGCTTTTCCATTCGATGCATACCGCGCCGGGCACGCCGCCGACAAAGTTCCACTCGGCCTGGGTGCGCACGTCCACCAGCACGGCGTTGTGCAAGGCATTGAGCAGGGTGTGGGCTTCTTCCGGGGTGACTGCGCCAGCATAGGGCAGGCCGGCGGCCTGGGCGCGCTGGGCAGCCTGGGCTAATTGGGCGGTGACGTCCACCATGGGGGGTTCTCCTGGCTGGACGCGCGGGCTTGATCTGGCGCGGGCAAAAGCAGCAGGCCTTAAGGCGCGCGCGCGTCGGGTTTGAGACAATCCGGTGACGGAATCGAGTCATTATGGCAAAGCCTGTCGGGCTAGGCTATGCCCATGCGCCTTGTCCATTTTGGTGCGTGTGCACCAGTATTGTGCGATACTTTTTTGTATGCACTGTTGCGGTGCACAAAGACAGGCATGACGGCGCGTGTGGCCTATGGCAGAATGGCCATGTCGCTTATCTGTACATGGCATACTTTCTGCTACCCTCAACGGCGACCTGCCTGGCATGGCCAGGCATGGATAACACAGATTTACGCTCACACGTCTTCATGGAGAGAATTATGGCGGTTGCTGACGTTTTGAAAATGATCAAGGACAACGGCGTCAAGTTCGTTGACCTGCGTTTTACCGACACCCGTGGCAAAGAACAGCACGTGACCGTGCCGGCCCACGTGGTGGATGAAGCCTGGTTCGAAAACGGCCACGCTTTCGACGGCTCCTCCATCGCCGGCTGGAAGGGCATTCAGGCTTCCGACATGCTGCTGGCTCCGGACGCCAACACCGCCAACCTCGACCCGTTCTTCGACGAGCCGACCGTGATCATGACCTGCGACGTGATCGAACCGTCCGACGGCAAGGGCTACGACCGCGACCCGCGTTCCATCGCCAAGCGCGCTGAAGCCTACCTGAAAGCTTCCGGCCTGGGCGACACCGCCTACTTTGGTCCGGAACCGGAATTCTTCATTTTCGACAGCATCCGCTTTGGCGCCGACATGTCCGGCTGCTTCGTGGAAATCGAATCCGAAGAAGGCGCCTGGTCTTCCTCCAAGAAATACGAAAACGGCAACACCGGCCACCGTCCGGGCGTGAAGGGCGGCTATTTCCCGGTGCCGCCGGTTGACAGCCTGCACGACATCCGCGCCCAAATGGTGCTGGTGCTGGAAGAGCTGGGCATCCCGGTTGAAGTGTTCCACCACGAAGTGGCCACCGCTGGCCAATGTGAAATCGGCACCAAGTTCTCCACCCTGGTGGAGCGCGCCGACTGGACGCAAACCCTGAAGTACGTGGTGCAGAACGTGGCCCACCAGTACGGCAAGACCGCTACCTTCATGCCGAAGCCGATCGTTGGCGACAACGGTTCGGGCATGCACGTGCACCAGTCCATCTGGAAAGACGGCAAGAACCTGTTCGCTGGCAACGCCTACGCTGGCCTGTCGGAAACCGCCCTGTACTACATCGGCGGCATCATCAAGCACGCCAAGGCGCTGAACGCCATCACCAACCCGGGCACCAACTCCTACAAGCGTCTGGTTCCGCACTTCGAAGCGCCGGTGAAGCTGGCTTACTCGGCCAAGAACCGCTCCGCTTCGATCCGCATCCCGCACGTGGCTTCCGACAAGGCTCGCCGCATCGAAACCCGCTTCCCGGATCCGCTGGCCAACCCGTACCTGTGCTTCTCGGCCCTGATGATGGCCGGCCTGGACGGCATCCAGAACAAGATCCACCCGGGCGACCCGGCTGACAAGAACCTGTACGATCTGCCGCCGGAAGAAGACAAGCTGATCCCGACCGTGTGCGCCAGCCTGGAAGAAGCCCTGGCCGCCCTGGACGCCGATCGCGAGTTCCTGACCCGTGGCGGTGTGTTCAGCAACGACTTCATCGACGCTTACATCGAGCTGAAGATGGACGAAGTGAACAAGACCCGGATGACCGCCCACCCGGTGGAATTCCAGATGTACTACAGCCTGTAATCCGCCTTCTGGCGCGATTGTCTGGCCAAAACCCCCGCATGGCTTGCCGTGCGGGGGTTTTTCATGGCGCGGCCGGTGCGGCGGTTTCCCGTATGCCAACAAGGCGTTATCATGTTTGCCCATGACTTACTCGCGCCTGTTGATCTGCCTGATGTGTGCCCTGCCTGCCATGGCGGGGGCCAATGCGCCCATTTACAAATACGTCGATCCCTACGGCAACGTCACCTATTCCAACACCCCGGTGCCTGGCGCCAAGCGCAGCGCATTGCCGCCGGTGGCCATCAACCCGAACATCGCATCTTCTGCGGTGTTGTCCAACCGCGACAGCAAGCAAGTGGTGAATGTGCGCCCTGAGCCAGCTTCGTCAGCTTCTGCTGCACGGGCCGGCAACGGCGGTGCCAGCGGCAGCGCGCCCGCTGCCGGCCAATACCCGGTGATCGATGGCGCAACCCAGCGCAACCGCGATGCCAGCCGGGCACGCATCCTGCAAGACGAACTGGACAACGAGCAGCGCGCGCTGGCCAACGCCCGGCGCATGCTGCAAGAAACCGAACGCTACGCCAAACCCGATTCGGCACTGTTGCGCGGCCTGCGCGACAGCGTGCTGGAGCGCGAAAAAAATATCGCAGCCCTGCAACGGGAAATCGGCCGTCGTTAGCCCTCTCCGACGGCGTCCACAAAACCCGCCTGGCGTTGTTGCGTGGCCGGCACTGTCTGCGGCGGCACACCCGGCCACAATTGCCCGGTGGCGTTTGTTGATTTTTTTAAACACACCACCTGTGCACACTGCCTTGCCATGGTGCACGCCGTGGCGTATAGACCGAAGCATGCGCCATTCCATGGCCATTTTTTGCTGAAAATCCGGCTTTTTGCACTACCATTGTGCATGTTATGCGCCTAGGATGGCCAAAGCCCCATTCCGGCTGCATCGCGCACCGTTTTGGGCTGGCTCGCTTATTGCTAACCTTCTGGCACTGACCGGCGGTTTTTCGCTGGTTGCGACCGACCCACATAAAGCCCTTTCGCCATGCCCGATACCGCCTTTGCCGGCCTGGAACTGCTGGAAACCGCTACGCTGGCCGTCTGCCGCGACGGCGGCATCCGCTACGTCAATCCGGCCTGCGAAAACCTGCTGGCGTTGAGCCAGAAAGAACTGCTCCGCCACACCTTGTCCAGCCTGTTTGTCGATAGCCGCGCCTTGGTGGCCGGCCTGCGCGCCGCTGTCACTCACGATGTCAGCTTCACCGAGCACGACCTCTCACTGAACACCATCAACCAGATTTCACTGCAAGTCATCTGCACGCTCACCCCGATCAATGTGGCTGGCTGCGCCGCCTTGATCGAGCTGCGTCCGATTGAACAGCAGCTGAAAATCGCCAACGAAGAACGCCTGCTGATCCAGCAGGCCGCCAACCGCGAGCTGATCCGCAATCTGGCGCACGAAATCAAAAACCCGCTGGGCGGCATTCGCGGCGCCGCGCAGTTGCTGGCGCATGAGCTGGCCGACCGGCCCGATCTGAAAGAATACCTGGATGTCATCACCCATGAGGCGGTGCGGCTGCAACAGCTGCTGGATCGCCTGCTGGCGCCCAACCGCAAGCACATCCTGGGCGAGGTGAATATTCACGAAGTGCTGGAACGCGTGCGCAGCGTGGCGCTGGCCGAATACCCGCAAGGCATCGCCATCCGCCGCGACTACGACACCAGCCTGCCGGCGCTGACCGCCGACAAGGAGCAACTGATTCAAGTGGTGCTCAATATCGTGCGCAACGCCATCCAGGCCATGCACGGACGCGGCCAGATCGTGCTGCGCACCCGGGTGGCCCGCCAGGTGACGCTGGCGCGCAAGCGCTACCAGCTGGCCATGCTGTTGCAGATCATCGACAACGGCCCCGGCATTCCCGCTGAACTGAAAGACCATATTTTTTATCCGCTGGTCACCGGCCGCGCCGAAGGCACCGGCCTGGGGCTGACCATCGCACAAACCTATGTCCACCAGCATGGCGGCACCGTGGAGTTTGACTCACGCCCCGGCCACACCTGCTTTACTGTGCTGCTGCCCTTTGGAGACAAAAAAGCATGACGCCTTCTGTCTGGATCATCGACGACGACAAATCCATCCGCTGGGTGCTGGAAAAAGCCCTCACCCGCGCCGGCATCAGCTACGCCAGCTTCACCAACGCCGACGACGCGCTGAATGCGCTGTACGACACCCTGCCCAAGGTGATTCTCAGCGACATCCGCATGCCGGGCACCGACGGGCTGAAGTTTCTGGCCACGGTCAAGGCCGAGCATCCTACCCTGCCGGTGATTGTGATGACCGCGCACTCCGACCTGGATTCCGCCGTGGCGGCGTTTCAGGGCGGCGCGTTTGAATACCTGCCCAAGCCGTTTGACGTCGATCAGGCGGTGCAATTGGTCGAGCGCGCGCTGGGCGAGGCCGAGCGCGACAACGCCGGCCCGGACGCCATGGACGCCACCCCGGTGATGCTGGGCCAGGCGCCGGCCATGCAGGATGTGTTCCGCGCCATTGGCCGGTTGTCGCAATCGTCGGTCACCGTGCTGATCACCGGCGAATCGGGCAGCGGCAAAGAGCTGGTGGCGCACGCGCTGCATCGCCACTCCAACCGCGCCGCCAAGGCGTTTATCGCCATCAACACCGCCGCCATTCCGCGCGACCTGCTGGAATCCGAGCTGTTTGGCCACGAGCGCGGCTCGTTCACTGGCGCCACCACCCAGCGCCGTGGCCGCTTTGAAGAAGCCGAGGGCGGCACGCTGTTTCTGGATGAAATCGGCGACATGCCCACCGAGCTGCAAACCCGCTTGCTGCGGGTGTTGTCCGATGGGTTTTTCTATCGCGTCGGCGGCCATCAGCCGATCAAGGCCAATGTGCGGGTGATTGCCGCCACCCATCAAAACCTGGAAGACCGGGTCAAGCAGGGGCTGTTCCGCGAGGATTTGTTCCACCGCCTGAACGTCATCCGCCTGCGCCTGCCGCCTTTGCGCGAGCGCCAGGAAGACGTGCCCTTGCTGGCGCGGCACTTTTTGTTCAAGAGCGCGCAGCAATTGGGGGTGGAGCCCAAGCGCCTGTCCGACGGCGCCATGGACGTGCTCAAGACCTATCCCTTCCCCGGCAATGTCCGCCAGTTGGAGAATATCTGCCACTGGCTGACGGTGATGGCGCCGGGGCAAACCATCGAGCCGGGCGATTTGCCGCCAGAAATGAAAGAAACCCCGCTCAGCGCGCCAGTGGGCGTGGTCGGCGGCGATTGGGTGTCGGCGCTGGAGCTCCTGGCCGAGCAGCGTCTCAAGCGCGGCGAAGTGGGCATTATCGACAGTCTCACTCACCAGTTTGAAGCCGCGCTGATCAAGACCGCACTGGCGCATACCGGCGGACGACGGGTGGAAGCCGCCCATCTGCTGGGCCTGGGCCGCAACACCCTCACCCGCAAGATTCAAGAACTGGGCATCGACGGCGGCCGCGACGACGAAGCCGGCGTGTGACCCCGGCTGCGCGCCGGGCAGCCCTGATTGATGGCCTCCCGGCGCGCAGACGCTTGAACTTTCCTGCTTACCCCATCATCATGACGGTTTGCCGCACAGTGCTGACGCGGCGCGGTATGGCAAACCGCCAACTGCCTCTCTTTATTTCTTGGCGCCGTTCACCACACTCAGCGCAGCGCGCCTGGCCAGGCGCACGCAGACAGTGCGGGTGCGCGCCGCCACGCCAGGGAATTTTGTGAGCCGCTCTTATCCCCCAAGCCTGCTTGTCGCGCCGACACGTGAGGACTCATGTCGATCTGGATCAATGGCCAACCGGCCACGCAACTGGACGCCAGCGACCGTGGCCTGAGCTACGGCGATGGGCTGTTTCGCACCCTGCGCCTGCTGGATGGCGCGCCGCTGGCCTGGCGCTGGCACTGGGCGCGGCTGCAACACGATTGCGCCGCTCTGCGCCTGCCCTGCCCCGAGGCGGAATTGCTGCTGGCCGAGCTGGCGGCGGTGAGCGCCGAGTGGCCGGACGCGGTGGCCAAGCTAACGCTCACCCGTGGCGTGGGTCCGCGCGGCTATGCGCCGCCGGCCGCGCCGCAGCCCACCCGCATTGTGCAGGCCGGGCCCAGAGTGGCGCCGCCAGCCGAGCGCTACAGCCAGGGCGTGGCGGTGTACGCCTGCGCGCTGCGCCTGGGCCTGCAACCGGCGCTGGCCGGGGTCAAGCACCTGAACCGCCTGGAAAACGTGCTGGCCCGCGCCGAATGGCAAGGCGATGAATACGCCGAAGGCTTGCTGTGCGACAGCGAGGGCTGGGTGATCGAAGGCGTCATGAGCAATCTGTGGATTCGCCGGGGGCGGGAATTGCTCACCCCCCAGCTGGATCGTTGCGGGGTGAGCGGCGCCGCGCGCGCCTGGGTGTTCGACACCGCACCCAAGCTGGGGTATCAAGTGCGCGAATGGCGCTTGCGCCCGGCCGATGTGCTGGCGGCGGACGAGGCCATGCTGTGCAATAGCCTGATCGGTTTTTGGCCAATTGCCCGCTATCAGCAGCGCCGCTGGAGCGTGTTTACCGCCAGCGAGGCGCTGAATCGGGCGTGGCTGGGGCCTGAAACGGACACCATCTGAATCATACCGTTGGGGCCCGTGAACAGCCCTCACACCACGCCGCGCCATGGGCGCACGAGCGCAGACCGTGCAAGTCGTACGGTAAGGTCGCGCCACCACGCCAGAAGGGAGTGGTGAACGGTTCTAATTGCCGTGGCTGTGGTGATTGGAGTTGCCACCCGCGTCCATGATGCTGCCGCTGGCTTGCATATTGCCTTCCAGGGCAATCTGACCTTCCACCTGCACGTCCCCATGAATCACCGCCGCGGCGCCTGCGCGCCCGCCGCGGCCGGCCAGGCCGTTTTCGTAGCTCAACAGGCCTTGCACTTGCAGATTGCCGGTGCAGACGGCATCCGGGGTATCCAGGGTAATCCGCTGGCCAGCTTTCAGGGTGATCTCCTGGCCGGCTTCGATCACCACCCGCTCCACGCCGCCGCGCACGGTGAGCACGTGTTCGCCACGGTGATATTCCAGCTCGGCGCCATCGGCAAAACGCCGTTGCCAGATATCCCGGTCGGCCACCGGCGTGGCATCCGCCTGAGAAAAAATCGCCCCCAGCACCACGCCATCCTCGCCTTGGGCATCCAGCAGCACCGCCACATGCTCGCCAGTGTCAGGCAGCCAGTAATCCTTGTCGCGCAGGCTTTTGCGGGTGAGCACCGGTAGCCATTGTGTACGCAGATTGCCGACATCTGGCAGACGCACGCGTACGCGCATGCCGGCTTCGTCCACGGCGGACACCGTGCCAAATTTCAGTGTCGGGGCGGATTCCGTGAATGTGTCTTGACTCATGTGCTGGATTCTCCGGTAGCGCAGCCACACGCTGGCGGTGTACTGCTTGATGGTGGCAAGGCCGGCTGGACTGCCGGGCAAGATGTTGGTGTGTTGTGGGCAGCAAAAGGCGGCAAGCGCTGGATGTCCAGGGTCGTGGTATAGCCTTGCGTACGACAGATGGCGTGGGTGGCGCGGGTGATGAGGTAACGCCCCCCCATCAGCCCCAGTCCGGTCAGTTCCAGGCGCTGACCTGCGGCCAGGCTGGGGTTTCCGGTCAGGGTCAGCCGTCCGCGGGTACGGAGCAGGGTACGGGCATCCAGGATACGCTGGGCTTGCAGGTTGGCCGATGCCTGGGTGGGGGCCCGACGGGTGAGTTGAACGATGTCTACACTGCTGGCACAGCCCATTCGTAGGTCACCTGGCACCAGGCTTTCTGCCAGTTGCGCCTGACCACGAATCAAGCTGCGTTGTCGGGGATGGTGATAGCGCAGCCTGACTGCCGCCGGTACCTGACTGAGGCTGTCACATAGCTGCCAGTGTGTGAGCTCGGCTGGGGTGTAGTGGTGCTGGACCGCGCCTTGTGCAAGGTCTGCCATGCGCCAGAACACCAACTTGCTGTGATTGTCGGTGATTTTGAACAGATAACCATATTGGGTGGCCAGACGATGCAGGAAGGCCAGATCGCTTTCCTGGTACTGGGTTGCCCGGTCGATCGGCAAGGCTTCGATCTCACCAATCAAGGTCATGCGCAGACGACGCGCCATTTTTTCCACAATGGCTTGCAAGGTGGTGTGTTCGTAAGCACGGCTGACCTGGGTGCGCATCATGCGCTGCCCACCCGTGGCTCTGGCACGCAGGCTCAGCCGGCTGGGCGGGCCAGAGGCCTGGATTTCATCCAGCTCGAACGCACCTGCGTAAATCAACGGGGTGTGGCGGTAGCCAAAGCGGAAGTCCAGTTGTGCCCCTTTGTGCGGATACCAGCTGTTTAACCAACAGGCATTGCGTGCGTCGATGTCGATTTCCAGGCTGTCTGCACATTCACCCAGTCGGTCACTGTACAGAATGGCAAGCACGTGTGGGGCGATGTCTGCCGTCATGTCATGGCCGTCATAGCACAGCGTGAACGTCGGCATGGTGGCACAGTTCAGCGTTTCCATGCAGGAAGGGCCTCAAGGTCAGGGCTGTCGGCGGCGGCGATCAGGGGGATGCGCAGGGTCAGTCCGGCCGGCAGGGTTTCAGAAATCGGCGCATGCGGATTGGTGTCGATCAGCAAGGTAATCTGGCGGATATCACGGTAATAGCGCCAGGCCAGCGTATCCCAACGATCGTCTTCAGCGGTGATATGGGTCAGGAACATGGCGTGCTCACGCGGTACGGATGGAAAGATGGCCAATCAGCCAGTTCAGGGCTTGCTCGGCCTGGGCGAGTGCCTGCTGTGCGGCCAGTAGCGCTTGTTCTGCCCGAGCCAGTTGTGTGGTGGCATCGCCTGTGCTGCCGCCCAGATGGCCCAGGGCGCAAATCAATTCACGCAGCTGTTGTTGCAGGGTGCGCAATTGGGCGATGAGTACGTCCGTTTTAGCCGCAATTTCACCCCCGCGCTGACGCAGGGCACGCAGGCAATCCAGCGATCGGCCCAGCATCGGAATCAGTTTGGCCAGACGGCAGATGGCTTCCGGAGCCCGTTCTTGTGCGGCACGAGGATCACAGCGGAACAGCTCAATCACCGCGCTGGCCATACATAGCGCCAGATGGGCTGCGGCACACACGTCACGGGTGCGGATCAGGCAGGCTTGTTCTGCCGATGGCCGGGTGCAGGTCGGCGGTGGCGGCGGGGTGGGTTTATCATCGCACTGTCCTGGTATTGGCCGACAGACAGCTTCACCCGGTGAGACATGGATGACATCCCCGGCGCACTCTCGCAGCGTCAAGGTCACCATAGCCAGCAGCAATTCTCCATCGGCGTTGTTTTCCTGATGATCCACGTGCAGGCATGTCAGCACAAAGCGTCCGAGATAACGGCCATTGCCCAGCACCAGGGGGAGCACCTGATACTCGCGCTGGGCATCACGCAGCTGTTCGATCTGCTGACACGGCTGGCAATAGCTGGTGTGCAGGCGGATTTCGATCTTCCACTCATCCAACTGGCTGCCCAAAGCTTGCAGCACCGGCTTGTGGCCAATGCTGCCATGTTCGACATAGTGGCTTTGATGGCGGCTCTCCAGTGCACTGAAGCTGGTGAGCAGGTCAAATTCAATGGTACCCAGGGTGGCAAACATCAAAGATTTCCTCCGTAGGCCAGACGGCCATGTTCATGGGTGTAGCGCGCCATCAGGTCGCAAAAATCCGCAAATGACTGTTTCAGGCCCTGCTGCATGCACGAATGATGTGCCTGCTGGGGGCGGGCTTCGTGTACGTGGATATTCGGGCTGAAATGGATGGTGGTGGATAACGGCACGGTGTGCCTGGATGGCCGCACCGCATCTTCCTGCCGTTTGGCTGCAGCTTGTGGCGCCCGCAGCATGGCCTGCTGCTGTTCAGGGCCAGCGTTGGGTATGCGTGGTTTCAGCTCTGCGAGCCTCTGCCGACACGGGGATGCATGCCCCATTTGATGTAGCGATGTGGCAGCAGGCTGCGCACCATGTTTTTGGCTATCGACATGGTGTGCCGGCAGCAAGCGTGACAGGCCAAGATGGATGGCCGGATGGGCTGGCAGCTGCAATATGGGGCACAGTGCGGCCGTCGCCGTCAGGGGCAGTCCCAGACGGATGCCGACATGGTGATGGCTGGTCAACTGCACCATAGGGCTTGCCGCACAGGCGTGTTGCCGAGCACCTGACCGTGCACGGTGTGGCCGGATGCTGACCCGGCTCGCGACATGTGCCGATGGCATGCGATCTGCGGACCATGACAGTCCGGTGGACAGGCGTGCTGCACGGGTATCTGTCGCCTTTATCGTGCGACATGCCGTCAGAGGGAAATCCGGATGCCCGCAGGTCGAGGCTGCTTGAGCCAACTGGAGGGTTCTGCCCAGCACAATCTCGGCCACAGCCTGGCCTCCGATGGCCAGGCCGATGCCGTGCGTGTGTGTAAGAGGCGAAATGGTCATGTGGAATGCTCCTGACAATGAACAGTGGCCAGGCTCAGGGCAGGTCGTCGCGCGTGGCTTGTACGACCCAGGCAAAAAAATCTTCCAGTTCCAAACCGTCAATTTCACTGGGTTGAAAATGAAACGCATATGCCAGTGTGCCCGCGCCCTGCCAGAGGGATTCAGGCGATACCCAGAATGTCCAGAAATCGGGTTTTGAGCGTTTGGTAATCCGCCGCATCCATTTCTTCCAGATCTTCGGGCAACAGGCCGACCATACGCGCCACGCCCAGCAGCTCGATTTGGGCCGGATCGCTGTTGGCTTGTTGATTGATTGCCTTGATGTCACGGACTTTCAGGCGTCGCAGCGAGACACTGGCCAGCGGCTGGCCTGCTGCGGTGGTGAATGGGTATTGCAGGGTCACTTCCATGAACTGAGCTCCTGATGGCTGTGTACAAAGGCGGCCGGCGTGTTCTGAGGCTCACGCCGGCCGGGTGGAGGATCAGCCGCCGATGTTGTGGCGGTAATGTGCCAGGGCATCCTGGCCATCGACACGGAACACATTCGCCAGATAATCCAGCTCCAGGCACTCCTTGCCACCGATCAACTGCTTGAGCGCCGTGGCGCTGAAGGATGAGCAGAATTCGGCGTTTTCATTCTGACGGAAGGCACCCAGTGGGTTTTTCGTGAACATCACGGTCAGGAAGGTCACCAGCGGCTGCTCTTCAACACGGCCTTGTGCGTTGTACACCTCAATGCTGGAGCGGCATTGCAGTTGCACGGCCTGGAAAGGATTGGCCACCAGGAGTGCCACGTCCTGGTACAGGGCATTCCACTTGATCTCACCTTCCAGCTTGTCAAAGCCGGCAGGCAGTTCGATCTTGCCGATCATCCCCAGCGCCTTGTGTTCTTGCATGATGGCGCTGACATCGGGCAGGCGGATTTCACTGGCCCGGCCCAGCAGAGACTGGCCATTGACATAAATATTGGCATTGGTGATGCGATTGATCTGGATATTGCCAGCCATGATGATCAGGCTCCTTTCAGCGAAGTCAGGCATGCCGAGACGATCTCGGTTTCAAAGGACAGACGTTCCAGCACCGATGCCGGCGTGTAGCGATAGCTGATCAGCACATGCCCTTCTGCCAGTTGAGTGTCCGGATTACGGGCGGGGTCAAACCACGCCTTGAAGTGGCTGACCGCACCCTTGCCGATCAGCATGCGGCCATGGCGCTCGACCGATTCCACCAGGGTATCGATCAGGGCCTGATTGATCGGCTGATCAATATGGTTCTGACCAAGGCGGCGGATGGCCTCGTCGATCAAATCACTGGTGCGGCGCACATGCTCGAAATGGCGCGGATGAGGTTCGGTCGGCCAGGCTGCCGTACGGTTGCCCCACAGACGGAAGCCATCCTGGCTGGCCAGCACCGTGGTGATACCCTCGGCATTCAGACGGTTGATTTCCGATTGCGGATCATCGGTATGTGCCGGCAATGGGCGCTCCAGACCGGTGACACCCACCAGACGCTGGTTAGAGCTGGACCACCAGAAACCCTTATCCTGATCCACTCGGGCACGCAGGCCGGCAGCACGGGCTGAGAGCGGCTCCAGATGTTCGGTTTTGCTGGCCGGGTCATACACCTTGACATGCGGGTAACACAGTCTGACCCGATCGCTCAGGGTATTGAAATTGATTGCCCCATCCATATCCCGGCCGTCGATCACCTGTTGCAAGGTGGCGCCAATCGGCGCATCCAGATAAGTCATGGCCTTGAGGTCGGTGGCCAATGCGACCATGCTTTGCGCCACGCTGCTCTGGGTGCAGAAACCCGGCGCAATCAGGATCTTGGCTTCCAGGCCCAGCAGGCTGCTGGTGGTCTTCAGGGCTTGCAGGCCGGAGCTGGTTCCATTGTTGACATCCAGGGCACCGATGATTTCAACATCCGTGATCAGGCTGGGGTCGGCATAGTCATAGCTGGCCTTCAGTGCCGCACCTACGGCAATCGCACCTGTGGCAATGCGCACGATTTCGCCCGACAGGGCATTCAGCCGATAGTCGGTTCCCTCGGCATAGGTGGTGCCGCCAGCGGCATCGGTCAGGATCAGGTTGGCTACAGCCGGATGCATCAGACGGGCACGATCCGTGCGGGTGTTCAGCTCCAGTGTTTCCTGGGGCACCTGGGTCTTGTGTATGCTCGGGTCCAGCACATTGATGACAATGACCGGGCACACGCCATGGTCATGAATCGCTTTCAAGGCCTGAGGAATGGTAAAGCCCGCCAGTGCGGGACCAAACAGGGCGGCATCCTGTTCAGTGCCAATCAGGCTGGCTTGATTCACCGGGCCTGTGGGGGCTGCCCCCACCAGGCCGATCACGGCACTCTGCACCGCATGCAACTGGCGCGGGCCTCGTTCAACTTCGCTGGTGTCCACACCATGCAAATAGTTTGCTGCCATTGTTTTACGCTCCTTTTGCGTAGACAGCCGCACCGTCTGGGTGCGACCTGGATAGGCCATGTCAACGAGGGCATCGTTGGCAGTGGTCTGTTTTTCATGGAAAAACCAAAATAGGCGTACGTATCTGTGTCTGATTGCTCTCTTGGCATGGCGCTGCATGGTGCAGCCATGCCAGGAGGTAGGGCGTTTACTCGACCACACCTTGAACATCCATCAGCAAGACTGCCGGGGTGTGCGTGTCAGCAGGCAAGTACAGCAGCGTGATATCCAGTTCCAGCACATACAGCCATAGCGCTGGATCTTCTGTGCTCTGCCGGGATTCGCGTATCAGGCGCAAGGACATGCCATCCGGCAAGGTCAGGGTACGAAGAGCGCTACGTACACTTTCCAGCAGCCACAGTGCGGTATCTGCGCCTTGCAAGGGCTTGCACAGCACATGCGTCGTCAGATGGGCAATCTGCTGCTGCCCACAGCCTTGCAGATCTGCAGAAGGCAAGAAATCGCTGCCCCGATAACCCAGTAGCACCACATCTGCCGTAGTGGCCGGGGCGTAGGTGGCTGGCTGACCGGCAAAGTGGGCGACTTCACACGTCGGCAAGGCGCCCTGAAGCTGAATACGCAAGGTGTCGATCAATTGCGGAAGAGAGAGCATGGCCATCTTGTGTCAACCGTACGGGAAAAGATGGGCTCATGATCCGGAGAAGGCACACACAGGTCTTGTAAACTCGTTTACAAAAAGCAGTTACCCACCTGGTGTAGAAAGATGTAATTGACTTTTTAATGTAATAGTGATAAAGCCATGCTGATAAAATCAAAAAAATCTAAGTATTTCTACGATGACATTAATGGGTTGTTTTTTAGGTAGAAAATATGGTGAAATAAATCATCATCTGCGTTCAGATGATGCGATATAAATTTTTCAGATACGGAAAATTCATCATGTCTCACTCCAATGTAATGACCCCCGAAGAACTCAAGGCCAAATTCGAGCGCGAAGGTCGCACCTTCTCCAGTTGGGCCTTGGAACACGGCTACAATCGCATCGACGTATACAAGGTGCTCAGTGGCATCTGTAAGGCCAAGCGCGGCAAAGGCCATCAGATTGCCGTCCAACTCGGGCTCAAGCCCCAATCATGATGTGTTTTCACGTATTTTCAGCCTATCAGGCTGATGACATCAGTCGCTGAGCCGGCACCGGCATTCACAGGCAAGAATGCCGGCATCCGTTCAAGGACCGAACCCTGGGTGGCATGCCACCCAACGTGACATCAGGAGTACATCATGCGGGAACAATTGAAGAGCAAGGGCCCCGAGTTGCTGACTGATCTGGCCGATCATGTGGCCCTGACCCTGATCCAGTCTTGCCGGCTGGATCAGGAGGCTGCCCGGCAGGCGGCCCAGGCCGTGGCGGTACACATGGCCGACCACTGGGGCGGACAAAGTATTTACTTTCCCATGGGCTTGGCCCGGCGGATTTCCGAACGTGATAGCCTGATTCGTCAGGAATTTACTGGCAACAACCATGGCGATCTGGCCAGAAAGTATGGCGTATCGCTACAGTGGATTTACAAGATCGTCAAAGCCACTGACAAGATTGGCATCGCTTCATGAGAATGATCATGGTTTGATTTGGTCAATCGGCATGGTTTCTGTCATCGGTACGGTGTGTCATTTCATGACGCACCGTTTTTTCATGCCTGAGCGACACTGTACTGCTCCGCGCCCATATGTACTGTCTCTGGCAGGGCCGGCGCACTGGCGTACACTGGTGGCTTGTTTCTCTTCGTGAAAGACCTTGCACTATGTACGCCAGCAACTTTGTGCTTGACGACTATCTCAGCCGCATCGGCTACCACGGCCCGCGCGACGCCAGCGCCGCCACCCTGGCGCAGCTGATGCGCGCCCAGTTGTTTACCGTGCCGTTTGAAAACCTGGACGTGCAAGCCGGCAAAATCGTGTCGATGACGCCGGAAGACATCGTGCAAAAAATCGTCTACCAGCCACGCGGCGGCTACTGCTACGAAGTCAACGGTCTGTTCGCCATGGCCTTGCAGGCGCTGGGCTTTAGCTACACTTTTTTGGCCGCGCGGCCGATGTTCTACCCGGTGCGCCGCCCGAAAACCCATATGGTGCTGTGCGTGCGCGCCGATGGCCGCGACTGGCTGTGTGACTTGGGTTTTGGCAGCTATGGCATCCGCGCGCCGCTGGCGCTGGATGCGCTGGATAGTGATATTGCCCAGGATCACGACCGCTTCCGCCTCAGCCGCGATGCGCAAGGCGTGTATCTGCTGCAAGCCTGGGTGGACGGCGAATGGGCCAATCAATATGGCTTTGACCTGCACCCGCAAGAGTGGATCGACTTTGCCCCGGCCAACTATCTGAACTCCACCCACCCCGAGGCGATTTTTGTGCAAAAACTGCTGGTGGTGCGCCACACCCCGCGCGGCCGCCACATCCTGCTGGGCGAGCGTCTGAAAACCATCGAAGACGGCGTCAGCCAGCTGCGCGAGTTGGGCGCGGCCGAGGTGGCTGTGGTCTTGCGCGAGGTGTTTGCCCTGGCGGCCTGATGTCGCTGCCGGCTCAATGCGTGTCGCTGTCGGCCTCGGCATCCAGCCCGCGTAAAAACGCCAGCTTGTCGGCTATCTTGCTTTCCAGCCCACGCGGCACCGGCTGATACCAGCCCGGCTCGGCCATGCCTTCGGGCAAGTAGCGCTCGCCTGCGGCGTAGCCGTGCGGTTCGTCGTGGGCGTAACGGTAGGCGTGGCCGTGGCCCAGCTCTTTCATCAGTTGAGTGGGGGCGTTGCGCAGATGCACCGGGACTTCCCGGCTTTTGTCCTGCTTCACAAAGGCGCGCGCCGCGTTATAGGCGGTGTAGCCGGCATTGCTCTTGGCGGCAACAGCCAGATAAATCACCGCCTGTGCCAGCGCCAACTCGCCTTCCGGGCTGCCCAGCCGCTCGTAGGTCAAGGCGGCGTCGTTGGCGATTTGCATGGCGCGCGGGTCGGCCAAGCCGATGTCTTCCCAGGCCATGCGCACAATGCGCCGGGCCAGATAGCGCGGGTCGGCGCCGCCATCCAGCATGCGCGTCAGCCAGTACAGCGCGGCGTCCGGGTGCGAGCCGCGCACCGATTTGTGCAGCGCAGAAATCTGGTCGTAAAAATGGTCGCCGCCCTTGTCAAAGCGCCGGCTGTTGACAGTCAGCGCGCTGTCAACAAACTGGGCGTCGATGGCCTCCACCTGCGCCGCCTGGGCGGCGGCGGCGCATTGCTCAAGCAGATTCAGCAGCCGGCGCGCGTCGCCGTCGGCATGGCCCACCAGCGCCGCTTGCGCTGCCTCGTCAAAGCGCAGCTGCGGCAGCGCCTTGCGCTGGGCGCGGGTGAGCAACAGCCTGAGCTCGTCATCGCCCAGGGATTTCAGCACATACACCTGCGCGCGCGACAACAGCGCGGCGTTGACCTCAAACGATGGGTTCTCGGTGGTGGCGCCGATAAAGGTCACCAGCCCGCTTTCGGTGTAGGGCAACAGCGCATCTTGCTGGCTTTTGTTAAAGCGGTGGATTTCATCGACAAACAAAATGGTACGCACCCCGCGCGCCAGATGGCGCTGGGCGGTGTCCATGGCGGCGCGGATATCTTTCACCCCGGAAAACACCGCCGACAGGGCGATGAATTTACAGTGAAACGCGCTGGCAGTCAGCCGCGCCAGCGTGGTCTTGCCCACCCCCGGCGGCCCCCAAAAAATCATCGAATGCGGCTTGCCGGACTGAAACGCCAGTTGCAAGGGCTTGCCGGGGCCGAGCAAATGGCGCTGGCCAATCACCTCGTCCAGATTGTGCGGGCGCAGGGCTTCGGCCAGCGGCGCGGCGGGCGTCTGGGCAAATAGCTCAGATGGCGAGGACGCAGAAAACAAATCGCTCATGGCGGCTCGGGCAAAAATAGACACGGCAAGATTCTGACCGGCGCACGGCGGGGCTGCAAGCATGGGCTTACGGTGTCTCGTGCTATGGTATGACGTTCATACTAAGAGCCGCTAACAAAACCCTCCTGGCGTTGTTGTGTGACCTTGTCGTACTACTTGTACTGTCTGCGGTCACACGCCTAGCCAGGAACGCTGCGCTGGGTTTTGTTAGCGACTCTAAGCAAGGCGGGTGTATGTCGTGGTTTGCCTGGGCGCTGGTGCTGGCCGGCGCGGTGTGTCATGCGTTGTGGAATCTGATCGCCAAACGGGTGGCCAGCGGCGGCGCGCCGTTTGTCTGGCTGTATGGCGTGGTCAGCCTGTGCTGGCTGACGCCGCTGGCCATCTGGCAGGCGCAGGCGCTCATCTGGACGCCGGCCATGCTGGCGGTGGTGCTGGGCAGCGCGCTGTTGCATGCGGTGTATTCGCTGGTGTTGCAGCGCGGCTACCAGCGCGCGCCGTTTTCGCTGGTGTATCCGCTGGCGCGCGGCAGCGGGCCCTTGTTGTCGGCGCTGGGCGCCACGCTATGGCTGGCGGAAGCGCCCAGCGTGCGCGGTTGGGGCGGCATTGCTTTGCTGATTGCCGGCATCGGCTTACTCAGTCGCGGCGGCCAGACCGAGGTCGATCCGGCCCGCCAGCGCGCAGGGATAGGCTGGGGGCTGACTACGGGCGCCTGCATTGCCGCTTACACCCTGGTGGATGGCGTAGCGGTCAAAACCCTGGCCATGCCGCCGCTGGTGTTTTATGGCTATAGCCTGCTGGCGCGCAGTGTGTTGCTGGCGCCGCTGGCCTGGCGACAGCCGCAAGCGATGCGCCGCCAGGCGCGCGACCATTGGCGCGCCGCGCTGCTGGTGGGCGTGTTGTCGCCGCTGGCCTATGCGCTGGTGTTGTTTGCCCTGCAAATCGCCCCCTTGAGTTATGTGGCGCCAGTGCGCGAGGTGTCGATGCTGCTGGCCAGCTGGCTGGGCGCGC
Organism: Rivihabitans pingtungensis; assembly: GCF_003201855.1. GTDB lineage: Bacteria > Pseudomonadota > Gammaproteobacteria > Burkholderiales > Aquaspirillaceae > Rivihabitans > Rivihabitans pingtungensis. The sequence goes on from NZ_QJKI01000002.1 coordinate 219,899, forward strand.
GTTATCTGGGCGAGGCCTTGACCCCGCAGCGACTGGCCGGCTCGGCGCTGATGCTGCTGGGCGTGGCCTTGCTGGCTGGTGCATAAGGCGCTCAGCAAACTCTGCTGGCCTTGCCGTGTCTACAGGCCGCTACCCGATATGGCGAGCTACTCTCGAAGAAAGACCCCAGACATGAGTGTGATGATTTACTGGTTTCGTCAGGATGCCCGGCTGCACGATGCGCCGGCCTTGCGCTGGGCCGCCGAGCGCGCCAGCGCGCTGTGTCCTGTGGTGTGTCTGCCGCCGGAGAGCACTACCCGCTGGGGCGTGCCGCGTCTGGGGCCGCACCGACAGGTGGCGCGCGGGCAAACCTGGCTGGGCTTGGACGCCAGCTTGCGCGCCTTGGGTAGCCGGCTGGCGGTGTTGCACGGCGAGCCGGCGCAGGCGTTGCCGGCCTTGGCCCGTCAGTTGGGCGCTGACACCGTGGTGTGCGAGCGCATTGCCGCGCCAGAAGAAGACGCCGAGGTGGCCGCCTTGCGCGCGGCCGGCCTGACCGTGCGCGAGCACTGGCAATCCGGGCTGTTCGAGCCATCGGCGCTGCCGTTTGCCGTGGCCGACTTGCCCAAGGTGTTCAGCCAGTTTCGCCAGCAACTCAGCCGCGCCGCTTGCCAGCCGCTGGCGCCACTGCCCGCGCTCAGCCAGTTGCCGCCCTGGCCGGCCGCTGCGCCGGCGCTGCCCGGCCCCAGCGAAGCACCTTGCCCGCCGCTGGCGTCGGGCTGCGCGTTTCCGTATGCCTTGCCGGCCTGGCGGCTGGACGAAGCGGCCGGGTTGGCGCATCTGGCTGGCTATTGCGCTGGCGAGGACATCGCCCGATACAAAGCCACCCGCAATGGCCTGAGCGGCACGGCGTATTCCAGCAAGTTTTCGCCCTGGCTGGCCTGCGGGGCCTTGTCGGTGCGCCAGGTGTGGGCGGCGCTGGCGGCGCGCGACGCGGAATATGGCGTCAGCGAGGGCACGGAGTGGCTGCGCTTTGAATTATTGTGGCGAGAATACTTCCGGCTGCTGCACCTGGCCTGCGGTCGGCAGTTGTATGGCACTAGCGGCCTGAACCCGCAAGCACCCACACCGCGCCATCACCCGGCCGGCTATGCCCGCTGGTGTGAGGGCCGCACCGGCCAGCCCCTGGTGGACGCCGCCATGCGCGAGCTGGCCGCCAGCGGTTATTTGTCCAACCGCCTGCGCCAGGTGGCGGCCAGTTATCTCTTGCACGAACTCGATGACGACTGGCGCGCCGGCGCGGCGTGGTTTGAGGCGCAGTTGGTGGATTACGATGTGTACAGCAATCAGGGCAATTGGCTGTATATCGCCGGCCGGGGAACCGACCCGCGCGGCGGCCGGCGCTTTAACCCGGACAAGCAAGCCGCTGAATACGATGCGGATGGGGCTTATCGGCGCTTATGGGGCACGGCCTGATTGCCATGTGCTGCGTGGTGGCGTGTCTGCGTCTGTGCGGACGGTAACCGTTGCACAGACGCAGACAGCGACGCCAGCCTTTTTATGCTGTTGCAGGTCAGCGGCAAACGGGCTGTGTTAGATTGTAAGGCATTGTTTATATAGTAATTTTTTGGTTTTTTTGGCGCTGTCCTGACTGCGCCATCTCGGGATGATGGTTCTTTAAATCCCGTTAATATCTCCTCCAGACAGCTGGCGGCATCATGGCCGCATGACACAGCTAACCGACATCTCATCCCCGAACTGGCCGCAGGCTGCAACCCGTGCTGGCACAGCGCCATCACTCGAAAGCCTTCATCAGGCCATTCAAATCATTCTTCGCACGCCCAAGGGGGCTAACCCCTTGCGACCGGATTTCGGTTCGGATTTGCGTCGTTATCTGGATGCGCCGATTGATCGGGCGCGTCCACACGTGGCACGCGAAGTTGTTGAAGCCATTTACCGTTGGGAGCCGCGCATCAGGGTAGACATGGTCTCGCTGATCCGGATCGACGATGGACGCGCGCACCTGCGTGTCAGTTGGCGGCTTGCCAATGGCCTTTTACAACAGACGGAGGCCGTGTTGTGAGTTCTTCTCCCCCTAAAATCGTGGCGGATGACAGCCAGGCGATTGTGCAGGAAATGATCGCCGCTTATGAGGCGATGACCGGCAGTATCTTGTCCGATGCCCAACCCGAACGCCTGCTGATCGACTTGCTGGCTTATCGTGAAACCCTGGTGCGCACGGCCATCAACGATGCCGCCCGCCAGAATCTGGTGGCATTTGCCCGCCCTCCCATGCTGGATTATCTGGGTGAACTGGTGGGGGTGACCCGTTTGCCGGCACAAAGCGCCAGCGCCCTGGTCCGCCTGACCCTCGCCGCACCGTTGACCCGCACACTGATGATCCCCGCCGGTTTTCGGGTTGCTACGGCCAGTGGCGTGCAATTTCATACTCGGGAAGATGTCCTGGCCAATATTGGCGCCAGTGTCATCGACATCACCGTGTTTGCCGTAGAACCTGGACCGGCAGGCAATGGCCTTGCTCTGGGCAAGATCAATCGGCCTGTGGATTGTCTGGGCGTGACCATTCTGTCGGTCAGCAATCTGACCGTGACGGTGGATGGCGCCGACATCGAATGTGATGAACATCTGCGCGAGCGAATCAAGCTGGCGCCAGAACGCTTCAGCACCGCAGGCAGCCGTCTGGCCTATCGTTACCATGCCATCAGTGCCCATCCCGATATCATTGATGTGGCGGTGGATTCTCCCGAGCCTGGCGTGGTGCGGCTGTTTCCTTTGAGCAAGAGCGGGCTGCCCAGTGCCGCCTTGCGTCATGCTGTGGCCAAGGCTTGCTCGGATGAAAAAGTCCGTCCCCTGACCGATCAGGTGCAGGTGCTGTCTCCACAGGAAATCACTTACTCGGTTCAGGCCCGCCTGCTGGTGTTTCGTGATGCTCATGCCGAGTGCGTGCTGGAAGCCGCCCGCTCGCGTCTGGTGGCGCTGACGACACAGCTTTCTGCCACCTTGGGACGAGACATCGTGCCCAGCCAGTTGATTGCTGCTCTGTCGGTACCGGGCGTGTATCAGGTTGAGTTGATTGCACCAGCCACCACCCTGGATGTGCCTGTCTATGGCTGGCCGCACTGTATCGGCATCGACCTGGTGCTGGCAGGAGAGCGTGATGGCTGATAGCGCACCCTTGCTGCTTGCCCTGGAGCCACGCTTTCGTGCGCTGGCCACCTTGTCGGCACGGCTGAATACGCTGGACATGACTCGCTTGCTGGTCAATCTGGTAGACACCACACCTGTCGAAGTATTGCCCTGGCTGGCAGAACAGTTTCATGTGCTCGATGAAGGCTGGCATACCGCGGCGGATGACGCCGCACGACGTGCACTGATCAAATCATCCATCGAATTGCATCGCCACAAGGGCACACCCTGGGCCGTGCGCCAGGCGTTGGCGCGTATCGGGCTGGAGCGGATCAAGCTGGTGGAAAACTGGCAAGCGTCTCCGAAGCGTCCAGCTTATACCTTCCGGGTGCTGTTTCCGCCGGTGCCGGCGCTGGAGGACGCGGCAAAAGTGGCCGAAATCCGCCGGACGATCGACCAGTACAAGAATGTCCGTTCGCATTACGACATGGCGATCTCGCTGAACCCGACCGATCCCTGTGAGCCTGTGGATGCTCCTGCCCGGATTCCCTGTCGTACCGGCATTCGCTACCTGGGGATCTGGCATGTTCGTTGTCATTCTCCGCAGATTCCCGTGCAGGTGCATCCGCATGTCGGGCTGGCCGGTGTGGGCATTGCCCGCCTGCATGCGCCGGATATTCCGTGTCACATCTCACTGACCGTGGGCAAATCGATTGGCGGCAATCTGGTCGCCCGTTTGGGGCCTGGCTGGCCGGTGCATGGCTGGCGTGACTGGTGTCAATCGCGCTCGCCCACCTGGAGCCTGCATCCTGGCTGGCATGCTGCCGCCGTGGTGGTGTTGCGCCCATGGTTTGCCAGTTTCCAGATGGATGTGCAAACCGGGGCAGCCGTGACGCTATGCCCGGTATTACGTCCCTGGCCTGCATCACCCTATGCCTGGCGCAACTGGCAGCGCCCGAACGATGCCCAACTGAACATCAGCGACTTTGCCCTGGGGCTGGCGCAAGGATACAGCCAGACCGGCGCGATCCATTGGGCTGTGCCGGGTGAAGGAGACAGTTCCAGTTTATTAACCAATATTCAAACCAGCTTTGGAGGATAGCCATGTCGTTACTGCAACAAATAGGCCAGAGCGTAGGCAGTTTTCTGGCCAGCAAGCGCGGCGTTGCCAACGGTTTTGCCGGCACCGATGCCAATAACCATCTGCTGGTATCTCATCTGCCCACCCAGGTGGTGACCCGTGATGCCAGTGGCAAGATTCCCCCGTCGGATCTGCCGGCATCACTGGGTGTCGGCATGATGCACTTCAGCGACGATTTTGATGCTTCTGCCGGCGTGGCGCCGGTCAGCCCGTCTGCCGACAACCTGGGCTGGGTCTGGCGAGTAACGGTGCCGGGGACTGTCCTGGGGGTGCGCTATGAAATCGGCGATTGGCTGGTCAGTACGGGCACCGGGTTTGTCTGCCATGCCAATGGCGCCAGCGATCTGGGCACCACGGCTGATTTCACTGCAGCACTGAATGCTGCGTTCCTTGGGACGCTCTGATGAATACGTTTGCCACCCTGGGTGACGCATTGGGTCAATGGTTGCGCCAGCAACTGGCCAGCCCCAGCGCGGCTGGCCTGATGTCTGCCACAGACAAGCAGTGGCTGGATGCGCATCGCAGCTTGCCCACCGTGATCAGCTGGAGCGCCATCAAGGCTGAGTACCAGCGCCTCGGACTGACCGAGCTGAGCCAGCGTCTGGCTGCTGATGCGGATTTTGCCGCTGCCGTGACCTTGCTGCTGGCCACGGGGCAGATGCCCGATCGTCTGGCGCCGGTGGCGCTGCTGCCGGTATTGACCACCAGTGACAGCTGGAGCTCGGGCAGCGTGCCGGTGGCCGGCACGCTGGGCGCCTCCAGTTATTACTCCACCTCGCTACCACGCAAATCCCGCGATGGCAGCCTGACTGTCGGCTGGGTGCCTGCCTACAGTGAGCCCACCAATGCCTGGTTGTACGCCCAGTTTGTTTCGCCCGTGCAAGTCAAGCGCCTGCATCTGTATGTGTCGGGCAGCACCTACAGCCCGACTTCAGTGGCGATCGAATGCGCCAGCAGCCTGACTGGCGTGTGGTCCACCGTGGCGACCTTTGCTGTGCAGCAAGTGACCAGTGAGCAAATTTTTGCCGTGCCTGCCTACGCCGCACATCCCTGCTGGCGGGTGCGCATTCTGGCCATCGCCGGCAACCAGCCTGGCATTTTTGAATGGCAGCTTGACGGCCTGCCCAGTTAACTGAACGGAGACATGCATGTCCCTGATTTTATATCCCACCCGTGTCGGCATGGACCGGGAAAACCTGGCGCTGTCCACCGGCCAGCCGATGCCCAAGATTGCCCATGTTGTGGTTGGCAGCGGCATGCCGCACGCCGACCCCGCCGCTGCCACTGCACTGGTCAATCCGCGTGCCGAATCGGTGCAGCTGGCCATCACCCGACTGTCCGACACCGCCATCCAGATCAATGCCGGCATCGACAAGGCGGGCTGCTACACCATCACCGAAGTGGGCCTGATGCTGGCCGATGGCACGCTGTACGCCTATGGCCCGCTGATGCCACCGCATGGCATGCACAAAGGTGAAAACATCGCCATTGAACTGCCCTGCGTGCTCAGCCGTGCCCATCTGTGTGACCTGGAAGTGGACTGGAGCATCCTGGACATCAATGAGCTGGCGCACACCGTCAAGGAGTTGGCGCTGGATGCCCTGCTGCACGATGCCTGCCAACTGCTCACCTGCCAGTTGGATCCGCTGGAACACGCCCTCAAGCATGCTTGGGAATATGGTGCCCAGCACTTCGAGATGGAGCTGTTCAGCCCGCGCTTTACCCTGCGCGACAGCGCCCCGATTGCCATCAGCGGCGTAGTGGCTGGCGACGACAGCCTGGACCTGGCCGAGCACACCGACACACTGACCAGCGGTGATTACGTGATCTTCAACGCCAGCCATGCCGAGCCGGTGCGCATCCTGGCCAATCTGGAACTGGGCCGCCGTCGGGTGGTGAACAACCTGCAATACACCTACCCCAACGCCACCCTGGCGCGCAGCAACTGGACTTTTGAATCCTGCCAGAACGCCGTGTGTCCGGCTGGTGGGCTGTATTTCACCCGGGTGCTCAAGCTGGGCACTGGCCTGGCGCCGCACCGGGTTTACCTGCGGGCGCTGACAGCGGCCGGCGCGCCAGAGCTGGCCTGGCGTGATGAAAATGGCGAATACACCCATGTGCCGGTGATCGAGACGCGTCTGGTGGACAGCCAATGGTCTGACTACATCTACGCCGTGCCGGCACATGACCGTATCTGCCTGCGTGTGCGCACCCCGGTGGCCACTCGTGTGCACTGCCTGGTGGCCTGTAACACCCTGGTTTTCAGCGCCAGCGGTAATTGCGCGGATTGCGTGACCCACAGCGAGCTGGACATTCAACAACACAACCTGCGGACGATGGATTACTTCCTCGCCCAAATCTAAGGAGCACATCACATGGCATCTGGACGACTGGGGGCCGCCGACCTGACGGCGGACACCGATACCCTGCTCTACACCGTGCCGGCTGGCAAGATCGCCACCGTCAACATCCGCGTGACCAACCGCAACGCCATCAGCGCCGCCATCACCCTGGCCATCGGCCCGGGCCAGACACCGGCCGCGGCAGATTACATCGAATACCAGGCCCCGCTGGATGGTCATCTGCCGCTGGAAGACACCGGCCTGATCCTGTCTGCCGGTGAAAAAGTCTGGGCGCGCGCCAGCCTGGCCGGCGTGTCGGTGCGTGTGCACGGCTACGAAGGAGACGCATGATGGGACGTTATATCGGTAAATCGTTGGTGGGGGTGGGTGGCGGCGGGACGAGTGCCACGCTGACCTCCGGGATGGTCACCAAGACGGTTGGCGCGGGGTATATGGGTGAGTTTGGCAGCGGCCAGTATCGGGTGTTTTACAGCAATGGCAGCTTTACCGTGCCCGCTGGCGTCAGCAAGCTGCGCGTGCGGGTGGTTGGGGCTGGGGCGGGTGGCGGTAATCAAAGCCGTGGTGGCTGTGGTGGTGGCTACGCCCATGGTGTGTTTGATGTGGCACCGACGGTTCAGTATGCCGTAACTGTGGGTGTGGGTGGTTCTGGGTATGGTGGCACTGGAGGATCGTCGTCGTTTGGCTCACTAATTTCCGTGACTGGTGGTACGACCAGTGCGCCAGGCATCGGATTTGGCGGTGATTTTCAGGCCAGCGGCGGCGCGTCAGGCAATGCTATTGGATCTGGCGGTGGTGGCTCCGGATCGCAATTGGGCAATGGTGGATCTTCGGCCGCCCATACTCCATCCGGTGGTGGCGGCGTTGGCGGAGGCAGTTCTGTATGTATGAACGGAGCATCAGGTGGCGGTAGTGCATTCGGCAATAGCGCCATGTTTGGTGGAGAGGGGGCTCCAGACATCATCGGTGCTGTGGCCACCAGCGCCAATGCATCCGGCGACTTTAACCGCATCCTAGCCACGTTCAGATTCCCGTTTGACAGCTTTGTCGGTGGCGGTGGTTTTTTAGGTGGTGCTGGTGGCTCAGGCGCAGGCGGTGGCGGTGGAACCCCCGGCGGTAATGGAGGAGTTGTCGGCGGAAATGGCCGCAATGGTGGTGGCGGTGGTGGCTCAGGTGCTGGCGGTGGTAGCAGCAGCGGCATCGGTGGCAATGGAGGTATTGGTGCTGGTGGTGGTGGTTCCGAAAATTCTACCGGCGGTCTTGGCGGTCCCGGCCTGGTCATCGTGGAGTGGTAAATCATGACAAATTTCGCACGCATCATCGATCACATCGCCGTGGACGTTTCCACCGATCCGCAGGCGCATTTTCATCCGCAACTGGCCAGCGAATTCGTCGCCGTGCCCGATCAAGTCAGCTGGGGCTGGCGTCGTGACGCCGCAGGCCACTGGCAAGCGCCCGTGCCTATGCCGGTTCAGGCTGAATCCCAGCCGGCCGAGGCGTCCTGACGCGCGTCTGACTGACTGAACTTTCCCGATTCGCACGCCCTCGCCGACGCGCTTTGCGCCCGGTGCGGGGCGGGCATTGTCCAAAGGAACCTCCATGTCTTTGATTTTGACTCCCACCCACGCCGGCATGGACCGCGAGAACACCGCGCTGGCCAATGGTGAACCGCTGCCCAAGGTGGCGCGCGTGGTGGTCGGCACTGGTGTGCCGCACACCGACCCGGCCACGGCCACCGCCCTGGTGGCGCCGCGCGCCCAGTCGGTGCAACTGGCCATCACCCGCTTGTCTGATACCGCCATCCAGATCAATGCCGGCATCGACAAAACCGGCGCATATGCCATCACCGAAGTGGGCCTGGAGCTGGCCGACGGCACGCTGTACGCCTACGGCACGCTGATGCCGCCGGCCGGTTTTTTCAAGGGCGAAGGCATCGCCCTGGAGCTGCCGTGCGTACTGTCGCGCAGCAATCTGGGCCAACTGACCGTAGATTGGAACATCCTTGATGTCAACGCCCTGGCGGAAAACATCAAGAATCTGGCGCTGGATGCCTTCACCAGCGAAGCCTCGCCGATCATTGCCGATCTGGTGTCGCCGCTGGAGCAGGCCGTGCGCTATAGCTGGGAAGACGGCATCCAGCGCTTTGAAATGGAGCTGTTCAGCCCGCGCTTTACCCTGCGCGACAGCGCCCCCATCGCCATCAGCGGCGTGGTGGCCGGTGACGACAGCCTGGACCTGGCCGAGCACACCGACACGCTGACCAGCGGCGATTACGTGATCTTCAACGCCAGCCACGCCGAGCCGGTGCGCATCCTGGCCAATCTGGAACTGGGCCGCCGTCGGGTGGTGAACAACCTGCAATACACCTACCCCAACGCCACCCTGGCGCGCAGCAACTGGACC
>NZ_QJKI01000002.1:229023-251214 GCF_003201855.1 Rivihabitans pingtungensis
GCGCATCCTGGCCAATCTGGAACTGGGCCGCCGTCGGGTGGTGAACAACCTGCAATACACCTACCCCAACGCCACCCTGGCGCGCAGCAACTGGACCATCAACGCCGGCGAAGCCGTCTGCCAGGCGGGTGGCGTTTACTTTGCCCGCCGCCTGCGTCTGGTGGAAGGCGATGTGCATCGCGTGTATATCCGCGCGCTGACCGCTGCTGGCGCGCCGCAACTGGCCTGGCGCGCCGACGGCGGTGAGTTCGCCACGGCGCCGCTGGTCAGCCAGCGTCTGGTGGATAGCACCTGGACCGACTACGGCTTTGACGTGCCGGCCGGTGAATACTTCTATCTGCGCGTGCAGACGCCGCTGGCTACCCGCATCAAGAGCATGGTGGCCTGCAATACCCTGCATGAAGTGCGCGTGCTGACGGCGCCGGTGATTGTTGGCCAGCAAGCCGTGCCCGGCCAGCCGGTTTCGCTGCTGGCCAGTGCGCAAAGCCGGCTGGTGGGCGGCCACATTGCCCGCTTTGATGTCAGCCGTGACGGCGTGCTCAGCCAGTGGCCGGCCAGCAACAACAGCGCTGTCATCACCCTGACTTTTCAGGGGGCGATCGGGGAAACCCGCTCCCTGGTGGTGGTGGCAGTGGACGACCTGGGCAATCGCAGTGCTCCGACCGTGCACACTATCACCCTGGCCGACGACATTACCCCGGCGGCGCCCAGCATCACCAGCCCGGTGGCCGGCGCCACCAGCATCAGCCTCTCACCTGTGCTGAGCGCCAGCGCTTTTGCCGTGGCCAATGCCAGCCATGCCAGTACCGACTGGCAAATCCGTGCCGCCGACGGCCAGAGCGTGGTCTGGCAATCGCTGGCCGACACCAGCCACCTGACCAGCATCAGCGTGCCTGGTGGCACCCTGCTGCCCAATACCAGCTATCAAGCCTGGGTGCGCTATCACACCGGCAGCGGTGTACTCTCCGCCTGGGGGCACAGCGCCTTCACCACGGTGGTGCAAGTGAACGCCCCGCCGGGCGAAGTGGTGTTTTCCACACCGGGAACCTACACCTGGACCGTGCCCGACGGCGTGACCAGCGCCAGCGCGCTGGTGGTGGATGGCTCGGGTGGGGATGTGGCGTTCGGGCCGTTGGCGATTGCCGGCAATGGGTTTTCCATGCAGGCAACCTCCCTGCCTGCGGTCGATAATTGGTCCTGCGTGTGCTATGGCAATGGGCAATTCATGGCTGTGGCGACTGGCAGCGGGGCAGTCGCCATTTCTCCGGATGGGGTGAACTGGACATCACAAGCCTTGCTCTCTGGTATCAGCTGGGCATCCATTTGCTACGGCAATGGTCTGTTCGTTGCCATTTCCAATGGGCCGAGCTCTATTTTTGCCACTTCGGCAGATGGCCTGGATTGGAATCTGAGCCCGCTGCCTGGTGGCGCCAACTGGCGCGACATCACTTACGGCAACGGGACGTTCGTGATGGTGTCTGGCAATTCGATGTCCGGTGGCAGCACACTTGCCGCTACCTCAGAAGATGGTTTCACCTGGACCTTGCAGGCACTGCCGGCCTCGATGATGTGGAAGACCGTCTGCTATGGCGAGGACATGTTTGTGGCGCTGGCCAGCAACAGCAGTCAGATTGCCGCATCCTCGCCCGATGGGGTGAACTGGGCCCAGCGAAGCCTGCCGGCCGCGGCCAATTGGCGCTCGGTGGATTACGGCAATGGTATTTTTGTGGCTATCAGCGATAGCAACAGCAGCCTGGTGGCGGTATCCACCGACGGGCTCACCTGGCAGGTGCACACCTTGCCGGTGGCGGATAATTGGCGTGATATCAGCTACGGCAATGGTGTGTTTGTCGCCATGAGCAGCAACGGCACAGTGGCTACCACGGTGGATGGCATCCACTGGACTCAGCAGACGGTGCTGGCTATCGGCAATGCCAACTGCATCGCCTACGGCAATGGCAGATTTGTTGCCTTGGGTTTTGATGGCGATGCCGCCACTCTCACCGCTGGCCCCACCGTCACCCACGCCGATGCCACCCTCACCAGCAGCAACGGCTTCAGCCTGACCGCGCCCACCAGTGCCGGCAGCTACGGTGTTTCTTCCGGCGTGGCCGCCTACGATAACGACATGCCGCTGACCCCCGGCGCGCAAATCACCGTCACCGTCCCCGGCCCGGATGGCGCGGTGCGGGTGATCTGGGGCGCCGGACGCAGCTTTCCGAACAATGCCGCCAGTGCCGGCACGCAGATCGGCATCGTGCTGGTGGCCGAAGGCGGTGGCGCTGGCCAGTGGCAGCGCGTAGATGGCAATTTCAACCCGGTGAACTACCCGTTCGGCGGTGCCTTCTTCAACAGCCACCCCACCTACGCCGGCATTGTTGACCAGACCATCGATGGCCAGGCCATGGTGAAAGTGCCGAAATTCTGGTTCAAAACCGGCAACGTGCCCAGCGGCCAATACGCCGGCAAGCGCTATTGGATGATCTCCGACCAGCCCGCCCCCGGCTTTGCCGTGCATCCGGCGTTCATGAACTATGGTGCTGAAGTGCCCCAGTATTGGCTGGGCAAGTATCAAGGCACGGCGGATGGCGGCAAGCTGGGCTCGCAGGCTGGGCTGATGCCGCTGACCAATCTGGACTTCCCGACCATGCAAGCGCGGGCCGTGGCGCGCAATGTGTACGGGGTGAACGGCTTCATGATGTGGAGCATTTACCAACTGGCGGCAGTACAGATGCTGTGCCTGATCGAGATGGGGAGCAGTGATAGTCAGACGGTGATTGGCAGTGGCAATGTGGACTATTCTGGCATGGGCGTGTTGTCAGTGAATCATGCCACAGTTGCAACAGCCACATGGCGCGGGATCGTTGGGCTATGGGGGAATGTGTTGCAGATGGTGGATGGTTTGCAGAGTAGTGCAAATGCAAAATACATGATCTGGGACAAGAACGGAAACAGGTCTTTGCAGACCAGCGGCCAAGTGGTGCCACAAACAGGTTACGCGACCACAATGGCTACCGCTGCCAGTCAATACTACGATCTGGCCAGTATCTTTGCCGCGTCTAACGCGGCAGCGTATTCCAGCGATGGTGCCTATGGTGACAGTATCCATCTGTCTGGTGCCGGCATTGCGTGGCATGGTGGCGCATCGCATACCTCTGATGCGGGCCTCTTTTATCTGGATATTGGTGAAGACGCGGCGTATTCGGCCGATTCTCTCTCTACCCGCCTCGCCAAATACTAACCCTTACCCACTCCGCCCCCATGCGGGGCGGGTCAGGAGTACATCATGCAGATCAATGGCAATACCCTTACCCTGGACGACGGCCGCACCATCGCCCTGCCGAAATACCCGACCGCCAGCCGCGTGAAAGTCTGGCGCGTGCCGGCGGAATACCGCGCCGACGGCGTGTTTATCTCTATCACCGGCCCCGGCCTGGCAGCGGAAGACATCCCGGCGTGCAATCTGGCCGATTGCACAGTGATCGGCGAGCTGGATTACCCGGCGGACGACGGCGCCGCACTGGAAGCCGCCCGTGCGCAGCGGCTGGAGCTGGCGCGCGCCAGTGTGGAAGTGGCGCGCCGGCTGAGCCTGGCCGACACGCCGGTGCTGGAACAGCAAACCTGGTCTACCCAACTGGCCGAAGCCCAGGCGCTGGCCGCCTGGCGCGCCACGCCGGAAGCCTTGCCGGCCGAGGTGGCTCCGCTGCTGACCGCGCTGGCGGCGGCGCGTGCTCAGGGTGAAACCGTGTTTGCTCTGGCCGACAAGGTGCTGGCGGCGGCCAGCCGGCATGTGGCGGCGGCAGCGCCGCTGGTGGGCGCCTGGCAGCGCATCGAGCGTCAGCTGCGCCAGGCCGACACGCTGGAAGCACTGCTGGCGGTGGACCTGCGCTTTCCCGAGCCGCAGGCATAATGTAGCCGCCGAGCTTGCTTAAGCGCCGCTCACAAACGCTTCTGGCGGTTTGTACGCACGCCTGGCCAGGATGGCTGCGCTGAGTGTGGTGAGCGATGCCAAGCAAGCGATCTTGATACGGGATAACGCCCCTGGTGTGTTGGACACCAGGGGCGTTTTGTTGCCCGCCAAAAACGGCTCAGGCGCGGGTGCGCACTGCGCCGGGCGAGAGGTGCTCGAACTTTTGCCACACCCGGCGCAGGCTGCGCGCCGAGCCAAAGCCGGCTTGCTGGGCGGCGCATTCCACGCTTTCGCCGCGCTCCAGCCGCTCGCGCGCCAGCGCCACGCGCAGGCGGTGCTGATAGTCGATGATGCTCAAGCCGGCATGCTGGGCAAACAGCCGCGCCAGATGGCGCGGGCTGACGTGCACACGCTCGGCCAGCTCGCTGACCGGCCAATGGCGTTGCGGGTCTTGTGCGATCAGGTCTTGCGCGCGGTGCACGGCCGGGTGCAGGTGGTTGCGGTTGGCCAGCCAGGGCGACAGCTGCGCATCGTTGCCTTCGCGGCGCAGGTAGACCACCATTTCCCGCGCCACTGCCAGCGCCACCGCCGGGCCGGCGTGGCGGGCAATCAGGTGCAGCGCCAGGTCCACCCCGGCGGTGACGCCCGCGCTGGTGTGAATCGGGCCGTCTTCCACAAAAATGCGGTTTTCCAGCACATCGGCCTTGGGCGATTGCTGGGCCAGCCGGGCGGTGAGGGTGTGGTGAGTGGTGCAGCGCCGGCCATCCAGCAGGCCGGCCATGCCGGCCAGCAGCGCGCCGGAACAGACGCACACCAGCGTGTGCTGATTGGGGCGGAATGTGCGCTTGAGCCAGTCGCGGGTGGCCTTGGCGGCCGGCAAGGTGTAATCCTTGGCGGATTCGGTCACCCCGGACAGCATCACCCAGGCGCCTTCCGGCAGGCTGTCCGGCAAGGGGTCGATGGTGTGGATGGGCAGCCCCAGCGAGTTGGCCGGGGCGGCGTCCGGGCCAATGTAGCGCAGGCGAAAGCGGCCGCCATAGTCATTGGCCAGCCGGAAAGCTTCGGCGGCGCCGGCAAAATCCAGCAGCAAAAAGCGCGGCTGCAATACGCAGTAAATCTCGATTTCCGGCGGAGTGGGCCACTGGGCCATGATGCTTCGCTCCTTGGCGGCCTACCCGCTTCCGTCATGCCGGCCGACGCAGCCGGGCAAACAGGGAACCGCCTGATAAATGAATGAGCAATCCGGTCAGCACACAGGCGCTGCCGGCCAACTGCTGCATGGTCAAACGTTCGTCCAGCAGCCACGAGGCTGAACACAGCCCCACTGCCGGCACCAGAAGCGAAAACGGTGCCACCTTGCCGGCCGGGTAGCGGGTCAGCAGCCGGCTCCATACGCTGTAGCCCACCAAGGTGGCGATAAACGCCAGGTACAGCACCGCCAATCCGCCGCGCCAGCTCAGGTCAGCCAAGGCTGCGCCAATCCGCACTGGGCCTTCAAACAGCAGGGATGCCGCCAGCAGTGGCAGCGGCGGCACCAGGCTGGCCCACACCACCAGCGCCAGGGTGTCCGGCCGGTGGCCGGCCTGGCTGGCGCGGCGCACCACCAGATTGGACAGCGCCCAGGACAAGGCCGCCGCCAAGGTCAGGGCAAAGCCCAGCATCGTCATGTTTGCGCCATGGGTGGAGGCAATCAGCCATAAACCGACACTGGCGCACAACAAACCCGACAAAGACGCCAGGGCAATGCGCTCGCCCAGCCACAGCCCGCCCAGCAGCAGGGTGAAAAACGCCTGCGCCTGCAACACCACCGAGGCCAGCCCGGCCGGCATGCCGTAGGCCATGGCGGAAAACAGCAAGCCAAACTGACCCACGCCCATGCTCAGCCCGTAGGCCAGCACATAAGGCCATGGCAACGCCGGACGGGCAATCAGCCAGCCCGCCGGCAGCGCCGCCAGCACAAAGCGCAGGCCGCCCAGCAACAGCGGCGGCAGGTCGTGCACGCCCCATTTGATGACAACAAAATTGACTCCCCACACCCATACCACCAACAGGGCGGCGGCAATATCCCGGAATGACATGAATGGTCCTGTTCTGTATGGCAGCGCACTCGGATGGGGCGGCTGCTAGGGCGTGATGCGCCACGATAATCAAAGCGGCGCTAAGAGTCGCTCACAAAACCCAGCGAAGCGGCCCTGGCTAGGCGTGTGACCGCAGACAGTACAAGCAGTACGGCAAGGTCACACAACAACGCCAGGGGGTTTTGTTAGCGGCTCTAAAGAAAAAAAACGCTCACCCGGCCGGCAGGGTGGCACGCAGGGCACTGGGCGACAGGCCATAGCGCTGACGAAACGACACGGCAAAGCGCGAGGCGCAGTCGTAGCCGCATTCGGCGGCAATGCGCGCTACCGGCCAGGGGCTGGTTTGCAGCAGCATCAGCGCCTGGCCCAGCCGGCACTCGCGCAGGATGTCGCTGAAGGCGGCGCGCTCGCGTGCCAATTGCCGGCGCAAGGTGGCGGCGCTGCAATGCAGCTGGGCGGCCACCTGGTCGGCGCGCCAGTCGGCGCCAGGTTTGGCCAGCAGCAGGCGGCGCACCCGCTCGCTCACCGCCAGGCTGGCCGCTGGGCGCAAGGCGGCGCCGTGGCCGGCCAAGGCCAGCGCCAGCAGCAGCTCTTCCAGCCGGTGCGCCAGCACGCGCGCGTCGGTGGGCGTCTCCCAACCGTGCATGGCGTGCGCCCACACTTCAGCCAGCATCGGCGTCACCGCCACACAGGGCGGCGGCGGCGCGCCATGCAGCAGGCCGGCTTCGCGCACGGCAAAGTGCTCCACCAGGGTCGGGTCCAGCGTCAGGCATTCCGAACGAAAACGCCCCGCCCCTGGCTGATTGCATACATCCATCACGCTACCGGCCGGGGCCAGCAGCAAGGTGGCGGCGTGTGCCAGCATGCGCTGACCACCGTGGCAGATTTCTTTGGCGCCTTCGCGCACCCGCACCAAGGTCAGCCGGGGAAAGCGCACCGCACGCACGCGTTGCTCGCGGGCGGCGCGAAACTCGATCCAGCTGGCCACGCCAGGCACATGCAGGCTGGCGCGCGCGTTCATCGGCTGTAGTGCACGGTCAGTTTCGCCTGGCCCAGCGCATGCTGGCGCAGCATATAGCCGGTCAACGCGCCGCTGGCTTCGCCATCCAGCGGCAGGCTGGCCACGTCCAGCGCCCAGACGGTGAACTGATAGCGGTGCTTGCCGTGGCCCGGCGGCGGGCAGGCGCCGCCGTAGCCGGGTTTGCCAAAGTCGGTACGGGTTTGCACGGCCCCGGCCGGCAGGCCGTCGGCGCTGGCGTTGCGCGGCAGCTCGCGCACGCTGGTCGGCAGATTGACCACTTGCCAGTGCCACCAGCCGCTGCCGGTGGGCGCGTCCGGGTCGTACACGGTGATGGCAAAGCTGCGGGTGTTGGCCGGCGGCGCGCTCCAGCGCAGCGCAGGTGACTGGTTGCCGCCTTCGCAGCCAAAGCCCTTGAACACAAACGTATCAGCCATGCGCTGGCCGGCGTTGAGATCCGGGCTGCTCAGCGCAAATTTATCCGCCAGCGCTGGGGTGCTCAGGCACAGGGCGACCAGCGCCGGGCAAAGAAGGGTGGCTCGCATGAAAATCTCCTGATCTATTCGGGTGAAGGAGCCATCAGTATCGCCTGCGCCAGCGCATGGCGCAGTGCGTCAGCGCGCAGGCAGTGTGCGGCAGCGCTCAATCTGCGTCCAGCCTGGCCAGTGCCTGCTCGACGCTGCACACTTGGGCAAAGCGCTCGGCCAACACCAGCTCGGTGCGCGCGCGGATGTCGGCGGCGCTGTAGTGTGCGCCGCTGAGCGGATGGCGCATGGCAAAAGTCAGCGTGGCCGGGCTGACAAAATCGACTTCATAGCCCAAATCCGACGCCACCCGCGCGCTGGTTTCGCAACATTGCTCACTGCGGATGCCGGCAATCAATACCCGGCGGATGCCCCGCCCGCGCAGCCAGCGGTCCAGCCCGGTGTCGGTAAAGGCGTTGTGCACGTGTTTGTCGATACGCGCCTGCTCGGCAAATGCCATCAATCCATCCAGTGGGCGCACCAGCCCACTGGCCAGGGCAAAGGCGCCGTCGTCTTCCACATGAAACACCCGCACAATTGGCACACGGCGCTTCAGGCAGCCAGCAATCAGCGTATTGCACGCGGCCAGAAAAGCCGGCACATCTTGCGCGTCCCAATAGGGGCGGACAGTAAACGACTGTTGTACGTCAATCAATAGCAGGGCGGTGTCGGCAGCAGGCATGGTCGCACATTCCGGGTGGACAGGAGATGACGACAGTGTAAAAGGGCTGAGTGAGTGTGTCGGCGCCGGGGCGGGACAGGATGCGGACCAAAACGGACATTTATTACCGCACGCAAGCAACTCTGACGTTGTGTTACGGGTTTGCCATGAGAGTCGCTTACAAAACCCAGCGAGGCGGCCCTGGCCAGGCGTGTGACCGCAGACAGTACCGGCAGGACGGCAAGGTCATGCCACAAGGCCAGGGGGGCGGCGCTAAATTGGTACGGTCTGCGGTCGTGCGCATTGTGCTGAGTGTTGTGCGCAGTGCTTGCGATGCATGGGATTTGGTGGGCGGAAAAAACAAAAAACCCCTTGTGGCGACACAAGGGGTTTTTTTGCGAGACCAGTAATCGGCGAGGATTACAGGGTCAGGCCGCCAGTGATTTCGATCGCTGCGCCGTTGATGTAGCTGGCTTCGTCGGAGGCCAGGAAGGCGTACAGGTTGGCGATTTCTTCCGGCTGGGCCATGCGCTTCATCGGCACGCGGTCTTCCATGGCCTGGATGACTTTTTCCGGCATGGCCTTCAGGATCGGGGTGGCAACAAAGCCCGGGCACACGGCGTTGGCGCGGATGCCCTTCTTGCCCAGTTCCTTGGCCCAGGTCTTGACGAAACCGATCACGCCAAACTTGGTGGCGGCGTAGTTGGTCTGGCCGAAGTTGCCATACACACCCACCACGGAGGAAGCGTTCAGGATCACGCCGCCGCCTTGGGCCACCATGGTGTCAACCACGGCCTTGGCGCAGTTGTACACGCCACGCAGGTTGATGTCGATCACCAGGTCGAACTGCTCGTCGGTCATCTTGGTCAGCTGGGCGTCTTGCACGATGCCAGCGTTGTTCACCAGCACGTCGATGCGGCCAAAGCGGGCCTTGACGTCAGCGACCATGTCGTTGATTTGCGACTTGTTGGTGACGTTGACGATGTAACCCACGGCTTCGCCGCCGGCGGCCTTGACTTCGTTGACGGTGGCGTCGATCGTTTCCTGGTTCAGGTCACACACGGCGACGATGGCGCCTTCTTGTGCGAACTTCAGAACGGTAGCTTTGCCAATGCCGCTGGCGCCGCCGGTGATGATCGAAACTTTACCTTTCAAACGCATGGCGAAATCCTTAAATCTAGAGGGGTTGGGATAAAGCATGTCCGGCCTTCCATCAGGAAGGGCCGGACCCGCTCTCACTCCACCATCGACCTTCAGCTGTGCTGTATTTTGGGTCGTTATTATCGTTGTTATATGTTTTTGTTGTGTTGCAGCCGCTATCTTGCGGTTGGTTTCTCCTCTACCGGGCAGCGTGGCCCGAAGAATGGCTGCAATATACCGCAGCCTTACGCAGGGGTAAAGCGTTAACTCTAAAATCCGATTCACGTATATTGACGCTTGCGTCAGTTTATTTGTTTACGTTTACGTAAACGTTTGTGCAAATCTTCCGTAAGCGGAAACTGGCTTGATAACCCCCCGCTCGCCACGCCCAAGGCCGTCAGCCTGGGCAGCAGAGAAAGATTCGCCATCCAAAACAACACGGCCCGCGCCGTTGCCGGTCGCGGGCCGTGTGTCAGGCAGTCAAGCCCAGTGGGCGCTTGCTTATTCAATGCCCTTGCTGGCCAGATAGTCCTCGTAGCCGCCGGTGTAGTAGTCGTAGCCGCCCTTGCCGTCCAGCTCCAGAATCTGGGTGGCCAGCGAACTGACGAACTCACGGTCGTGCGAGACAAAAATCAGCGTGCCCTTGTACTTTTCCAGCGCCATGTTCAGCGATTCGATCGACTCCATATCCATATGGTTGGTCGGTTCGTCCATCAGCAGCACATTCGGCTTTTGCAGAATCAGCTTGCCGTACAGCATGCGGCCCTTTTCGCCGCCGGACAGCACGCGCACGTTTTTCTTCACGTCGTCGCCGCCAAACAGCAGGCGGCCCAGCGTGCCACGCACCACTTGTTCGTCGTCGCCTTCCTGCGTCCACTGGCGCATCCACTCGGCCAGATCATAATCCAGGTCAAAATCGGCCTCGTGATCCTGGGCAAAATAGCCCGGGTTGGCTTTTTCTGCCCACTTGATGCGGCCTTGATCCGGCTGCAGCTCATTCACCAGCATTTTCATCAGCGTGGTCTTGCCCGAGCCGTTGGGGCCGATGATGGCCAGGCGCTGGCCGGCGTCCAGAATCAGGTTGAGATTATGAATCAGCGGCTTGTCGTAAGACTTGCTCACGCCGCTGATGTCCACCGCCTGACGGTGCAGCTTGTCTTTGTCTTCCATCTCAAAGCGGATGTACGGGTTTTGCCGCGACGACGGCTTGACCTCGACCATCTCGGCCTTGAGCTTGTCCACCTGCTTCAGGCGGCTGGTGGCCTGGCGGGCCTTGGATTTATTGGCCGAGAAGCGGGCGACAAAGTCCTGCAACTCGCCAATGCGCTCCTTGGCCTTGGCGTTGGACGACAGCAAACGCTCGCGCGCCTGCGCCGAGGCCAGCATGTAATCATCGTAGTTGCCCGGATAGATGCGGATTTCACCGTAATCCACGTCGGCCATATGGGTGCACACCGAGTTCAGAAAGTGGCGGTCGTGCGAGATGATGATCATGGTGGAGTTGCGCTGGTTCAGCGTGTTCTCCAGCCAGCGGATGGTATTGATGTCCAGGTTGTTGGTCGGTTCGTCCAGCAGCAGGATGTCCGGGTTGGAAAACAGCGCCTGCGCCAGCAGCACGCGCAGCTTCCAGCCGGGGGCCACTTCGCTCATCGGGCCAAAGTGCTGTTCCACCGGAATGCCCACGCCCATCAGCAGCTCGCCGGCGCGCGCCTCGGCGGTGTAGCCGTCGTATTCGGCAAACTTGCCTTCCAGCTCGGCTGCGCGCATGTAGTCGTCTTCGGTGGCTTCCAGGTTGGCGTAAATCGCGTCGCGCTCGCTCATCGCCGCCCACATCTCGACATGACCTTGCAACACCACATCAATGACGCGCTGTTCTTCGTAGGCGAATTGATCCTGGCGCAGCTTGCCCAGGCGCAGGCCGTTCTCGATGGACACCGCGCCCTGGGTGGGCTCAAGGTCGCCGCCGAGAATCTTCATGAAGGTGGACTTGCCGCAGCCGTTGGCGCCGATCAGGCCATAGCGGTTGCCGTCGCCGAACTTGACCGACACCTTCTCGAACAGCGGCTTGGCGCCAAACTGCATGGTGATGTTGGAAGTGGTAATCACTGGAAATCCTTGCTGAACAATCTGTTGAGTACAGAAAAACGTATCATTTTAGCACAGCCGGCGCGGGTGAGCCTGCGCGGCGCGCAAGGCCAGATTTGGCGCGGGATTTCCCCAGCGCATGAGCACGCATTAGGCCGACAAGCGCCCACTCTTATCCCAGGATAAACAAGAGCAGGCGCACCGCATGCCGCACAGAAGCATGAGGAATCCAGCCACGCAGCGGCGGCTTGCCGTCATGCAGTCAAAACTCATTCCATCCCGGCCTGATTGCGGCGGTTTGCCATGAACGGTGATTGGGCTACAATCCTGTGCTTTGTATCCCGTCAAATAGGCAAACAGTATGCTTACCGGAAGTCTGGTCGCGATTGTCACCCCCATGGCTGAAGACGGCAGCGTCGATTACGCTGCGCTTGACCGCCTGGTGGATTTCCACATCGAAAACGGCACCAGCGGCATTGTCGCTGTCGGCACCACGGGCGAATCGGCCACCCTGGCGGTGGACGAGCACCTGAAAGTGGTCGAATCGGTGGTCAAGCGCGCCAACAAACGGGTGGCGGTGATTGCCGGAACGGGCGCCAACTCCACCCGTGAAGCCATTGAGCTGACCGAAGCCGCCGCCAGCCTGGGCGTGGATTCGGCGCTGTCGGTTGTGCCTTATTACAATCGCCCGACGCAAGAAGGCATGTATCAGCACTTCAAGGCGATTGCCGAGGCATGCCCGCTGCCGCTGATTCTGTACAATGTGCCAGGTCGCACTGTGGCGGATATGTCCAACGACACCGCGCTGCGTCTGGCGGAAATCCCCAATATCATCGGCATCAAGGACGCCACCGGCAATCTGGAGCGCGCTTGCGATCTGGTGCGCCGCGCGCCGGCCGATTTTGCCTTGTACACTGGCGACGACGCCAGCGCCATGGCCTTTATGCTGTGCGGCGGTCACGGCGTGATTTCGGTCACCGCCAACGTGGCGCCCAAGCTGATGAGCGAGCTGTGCCGCGCGGCGCTGGCTGGCGATTGCCTGGGCGCGCGCGCCATCAATGATCAGTTGCAAGGCCTGCACAAGCAGCTGTTCATCGAAGCCAACCCGATTCCGGTCAAGTGGGCCATGGAGCGCATGGGGTATATTCCCTCTGGCATCCGTCTGCCGCTGACCCGCCTGTCCGAGGCTTGCCAGCCGGTGGTGGAAGCCGCCATGCGCCAGGCCCAGGCCCTTTAACTCGTTCACGGAGCCGTGATGAATTTTCGCCACGCCAGCTTGATCCTCTCCGCCTCGCTGCTTGCCAGCGCGTGCAGCAGCACCGGCTTGTTCGACAAGAAAATCGACTACAAGTCCGCCGAGAACGCCGCCAAGAATCGGCTGGAGGTGCCGCCGGATCTGACCCGGCCGCAGCTGAACAACAACTACGCGCTGCCGGGCGCCAGCTCGGTGAGCGCCCAGCAGCTCAACCAGCAGGCGCAAGCCAATCTGCTCAATAAAAACCCGTCCAATGTGCTGATCGACATCCCGGTGGCGCGTATGGAGCGCGCCGGCCAGCAGCGCTGGCTGGTGGTGCAGAAAAAGCCGGAAGAACTCTGGCCGCTGCTGAAAGAGTTCTGGATCGACAACGGCTTCATCCTCAAACAGGATGCTCCGGAAATCGGCGTGATGGAAACCGACTGGGCGGAAAACCGTGCCAAGATTCCGCAGGATGGCATCCGCAATCTGCTGAGCAAGGTGGGCCTGGACAATGTCTACTCGACACCGGAGCGGGATAAATTCCGCGCCCGCATCGAGCGCACCAATGCCGGCACCGAGGTGTATTTCAGCCATCGCGGCATGTATGAAACCTTCGTCAATGAAGGCAAGGCAGAAACCATGTGGCAACCGCGCCCGGCCGACCCCGAGCTGGAAGCCGAAATGCTCGGTCGTTTCATGATGCGCATGGGCATCTCGGAAGAGAAGGTCAAACTGGCGGCCCAGAAACCGGATGCCAACCAGCCGCAGCGCGCCAGCGTGCAAGGCGAAGCCGTGCTGGTGAACGATGCCTTTGATCGTGCCTGGCGTCGTACTGGCCTGGCGCTGGATCGCATTGGTCTGTTGGTGACCGATCGTGACCGTTCGCAAGGCGTGTACTACATTCGTCCGGCACAGGCCGAAATGGACAAGAGCGACGAGTCTGGTGGCTTCTGGTCCAGCCTGCTGTTCTGGCGCAGCAGCGACAAGCCGGCCTCGGCCAAGGCGCCGCTGGCGGGTGGCGACTATCAGGTTCGGGTGAAAGCGGTGAATGACAGCAGCAGCCAAGTGCTGGTGCTGGACAAAAATGGCCAGGCACTGCCGGCCAATGTCAGCCGGCCGATGTTGGCCCGCTTGCAGCAACAATTGCAGTAAGCTGCCACGCCGTCAGGCGTGTATCTGTTCTGCCACAGGGCGTTCCATCTGGGACGCCCTGTTGTTTTTCAGCCACGGCTAGGCCGTGTGGACGCAGGACGAATGGTGCATTGCACTTTTCTGGTGCGCACCACCGTGTGGCGGAGGGGCGTGTGGTGATCAGCGTGCGGGCGGGGCGCTGACTGGCTGGCGATGTTCAACTTCGCATGTCCGCCGTGTGGCGTCTTGCGTTTGTGCGCATGCCGGATGGGCAGTACAACAGGGGGGGGCGATTTTTGGTCAGATGCGGCAGGCATTAAATGCCTGGCTACACAATTAGCATAAAAAAAAGCCGACCCGTAGGTCGGCTTTTTGCGCATTCAGCGCGAAGCAGGAATTACTGCTTCTTTTCTTCGGCCGGAGCGGCAGCCGGAGCAGCCGGGGCAGCAGCGTCAGCGGCCGGGGCAGCCGGAGCGGCCGGGGCAGCAGCGTCAGCGGCCGGAGCAGCCGGAGCCGGAGCAGCGGCCGGGGCAGCAGCTTCAGGTGCCGGTGCCGGTGCCGGAGCGGCTTCTTCTTTTTTGCCGCAAGCGGACAGGGCAACGGCCAGCAGGGCAGCGACGAGGAGCGATTGTTTCATTATCAGTACCTTCGAATAAAAGTAGCGTTGGACAAAACACGTCGGGGCAGAAAGCTCAGCGGATGACGACCCCGACCGACTGCAAGATTGTAGCACGAAAAAAAGCTCGGAAAAGATGCAAGCCGAAAAAAGGCGGACTTTACCGCGCATGCACTTCCCAGGCGCACACCATGACGCGTTGTGCACTGCCTTGGTTCTATTAAGTCACATCTTTTCCGAATATGAAAGCATATTGATGCAGCGCAACATGTTCTGTCGCGCTCATGCAACAGTTCAGTGCACGTGCCAGAAACCATGCAGATAACCGTCGTACAGCGCCTCGGTCAGCGTGTCCGGATACACCCCGGCGGCCAGCCGGCGCCGATTGGCCAGCGCCTGCCAATGGGGGCGGTCGGACTCGGCGATTTCCAGGCGCTCACCGTTGGCGTACACCCCGCTCTCGGTGAACAGAATCTGGCTTTTCAGGTCCAGGCGCAGGCCGTTTTCTGCCAGCGTCTGGGCGAACTCATCCTCGTCCAGTTCTTCTTCCGGCGCATCGTAAAACACATGCGCCTTCGGCTCGGTCAGATAATGGCCGAGAAAATCCGTTACCGTGTCGCGGTCCCACTGAATGGCCTGCAACATGGCGCTGACTTGCTCGACCATGTCCGCACCGATGCGGCCGGGCTCGGCAATCGGCGCCAGATTCGGGTCGGCGTACATGCCGTCGCAGCACAATCTGTCCTGCAAATACACCAGAAACTGGGTGACCATTTCCTGGCGGGTGGGCGCGCGAAAGCCGATCGAGTAGGTCATGCCCGGCTCCAGCGCCACGCCGTAGTGTGCGTACTTGGGCGGCAGATAAAGCATATCGCCGTGCCCAAGTTCCCAGGTTTGGTCGGCGTCAAAGCGCTGCAAAATCTTCAGCGGCGCGCCGTCCACCAGCGAGACGTCTTCCTGGCCGGAAATCTGCCAGCGCTTGCGCCCGCCCACTTGCAGCAAAAACACATCATAAGAATCAAAATGCGGGCCCACCGTGCCGCCTGGCGGCGCATAGCTGATCATCAAATCATCCAGCCGGGCGTAGGGCAGGAAATCAAACCGCCACAAAATATCGGCAATATGCGGCAGGTGGTGGTTGACGCTTTGCACCAGAATGGTCCAGTCGCTGTCCGGCAGCTTGGCCAGCCGGCGCGCCGACAGCGGGCCGTGCTCGACTTTCCAGCGGTCTTGCCGGTATTCGATCAGTCGCGATTCCACATCATCGCGGCTGGCCAGTTCGCTTAACCAGGCAAAATCCACGGGCTGACCCACATCGGGAATCGCCTGGCGGATCAGCAGGGGGGCCTTTTGCCAGTAGTCACGCAGAAAGGTTTCTGCGTCCATGCCCCCAAGGATGTCAATTGCTTTGTTCATGCTTTGTCGCCCGACCGCGTGGCGGCGAGGCGCTCCTGAATGGTTTACAATGCGAACCATGCAGCCACCCAGCAGGGCGCTGTCCGGCGGGGAACTCCCCGCAAATTTCTTCAAGAAGGTTCTTCAATGCAAATCGTTAAAAATACCGTGGTGACGCTGCACTACGAAATGTACGACTCCGAAAACACGCTCGTGGACAAAACCGAAGCCGACGAGCCGATCAGCTACCTGCACGGCGGCTACGACGGTATTTTCCCGCTGGTGGAAGAAAAACTCCACGAGAAGAAAGCCGGCGACAAAGTGGACGTGCTGATGCAGCCTGACGATGCCTTTGGCGACTACGAAGCCGAACTGGTGCGCGTGGAGCCGCTGGACGTGTTCCCCGACGACGTCGAGCTGACCGTCGGTATGGTGTTCGAAGCTGACGATCCGGAAACCGGCGATGTGCTGATGTTCCGCGTCACCCAGATCGCCGACGGCAAAGTGGTGGTGGACGCCAACCATCCGCTGGCCGGTCAATCGGTGCGCTTTGTCGCCACCGTGGCCGATGTGCGCCCGGCCAGCCCGGACGAAATCTCGCATGGTCACGCCCACGGCGAACACGGCCATCATCATTGATGTTGGCTGATTCCGTCACGGAATCGCGCGATGAAGCAAACAGCCGCCGTAGGGCGGCTGTTTGCATAGAGCCGCTCACAAAACCCAGCGCAGCGATCCTGGCGAGGCGCGCGACCGTAGACAGTACAACAAGTACGGCAAGGTCGGGCAACGACGCCAGGAGGGTTGTGTGAGCGGCTCTTATGGGCGGTGTCAGTCTGCCAGCGCTGCCTTTTGCAGCGCCACCAATTCGGTAATGCCTTGTTCCGCCAGCGCCAGCAATTGGGCCATTTCTTCGCGACTGAACGGTGCGCCTTCTGCCGTGCCCTGGATTTCGACAAAGCCGCCAGCGCCGGTCATCACCACATTCATGTCGGTGTCGCAGGCGGAATCTTCCGGGTAATCCAGATCCAGCACCGGCTGGCCCTGATACACGCCCACCGACACGGCGGCGACATGATCCAGCAGTGGCGATTCGCTCAGCGCGCCGCGCGCCAGCAAGCCGGCGATGGCGTCATGCAAGGCCAGCCAGGCGCCGCAGATGCTGGCGGTGCGGGTGCCGCCGTCGGCCTGGATCACATCGCAATCAATGACAATCTGCCGTTCGCCCAGTTTTTTCAGGTCCACCACCGCGCGCAGGCTGCGGCCGATCAACCGCTGGATTTCCTGGGTGCGGCCGCTTTGCTTGCCGCTAGCGGCTTCGCGCTTCATGCGGCTGCCGGTGGAGCGCGGCAGCATGCCGTATTCGGCCGTCACCCAGCCCTGGCCCTTGCCCTTGAGAAAACCGGGGACGTTTTCTTCCACACTGGCGGTGCAAATCACTTGCGTGTCGCCAAAACATACCAGCACCGAGCCTTCGGCATGGCGGGTGAAGTGGCGGGTAAAACGCACCGGACGCAGGGCGTCGGCAGAACGAAGAGAGGGGCGCATGGCGATCCTGAGCAAGAAAAATGCAGATTATACAAAACCTTGACAGCTCGCGCGGTAGCCATGTCAAGTTAGCTATATGGCATTTTTCTTGATCTGGATGCTAACACCCGGAACAGCGTGGATGTTATAGTGAAATCCGGCGCCTGAATTGATCGTCTCATTTCCGGGCCGCTTGTTGATCCCGTCCCTGGTTGGCGGGCTTGTGACCGGCTGAATGGCGGCGAATACCCCTGCCGATGCCGCAATTCCCTTGCTGTTCATGCTCATGGCGCCACTGCTGGCGCGCGGGCGGGCAGAAGGGGTATGGGCCGCTTTTTGTGGAGTTTTCTTGATGATTTTGAGCATGACCGGTTTTGCCTCGACCAGCCGGGAGTTTCCCGGTGGTTTGCTGGCGATGGAACTGCGTGCGGTCAACCACCGCTATCTGGACGTACAACTGCGCCTGCCGGAAGAACTGCGGGTAATCGAGCCGCAATTGCGCGAGCAAATCGCCGCTGCGGTCAGCCGCGGCAAGCTGGAGTGCCGGGTGACGCTGGCCCAGTCCGGCAGCGATGCCCCGCGCATGGAGCTTAACCCGCTGGTGCTGGACAGCTTGCTGGACGTCGTCGCCCAACTGAAGGCGCGCCTGCCTGGCGCCAAAGACCTGGGCACGGGCGAGCTGCTGCGCTGGCCGGGCGTGCTCAACAGCAACAGCCTGCAACCCGAAGCGCTGCAACAGCTGTGCCTGGGCCAGCTCTCGGCCTTGCTGGCCGATTTCAACGCCACCCGCGCGCGCGAAGGCGAAAAACTGGCGGATATTCTGCGCTCGCGCATCACCGCCATTGAAACCATCGTTGCCCACGTCAAGCCCAAGCTGCCGGCCATTCTGTCGGCCTGGCAAGCCAAGCTCAGCAGTCGCCTGCAAGAGGCGCTGGGCAGTGTGGACGACGACCGCCTGAAGCAGGAGTTCGCCCTGTTCGCGCAAAAAATCGACGTGGACGAAGAGCTATCCCGTCTGGTGGCGCATCTGTCTGAAGTCAAACGCATCCTCAAGCAGGGCGGCCAGGCCGGCAAGCGGCTGGATTTCCTGATGCAAGAGCTCAACCGCGAAGCCAACACCCTGGGCTCGAAGTCTGTTTCTACGGAAACCACGCAGGCTTCGGTTGAGCTGAAAGTGCTGATTGAGCAAATGCGCGAGCAGATTCAGAACATCGAATAAGCCTCATCGGCGCAGACCACTGCGCCGCGGGTTGAGCGTTGCCGCTCTTAATTCAGCGGCAACTCCAACCAAAACACACATCCTCCCTCCGACTTGGGGGCATGGCCGAATTCACCGCGATGGTATTCAATGATCGAGCGGCAGATATTCAACCCAATGCCCATGCCCTCTTGCTTGGTGGTGAAAAACGGCGTGAACAGCTGTTCGGCCACGGCAGGATTCAGGCCCGGCCCATTGTCGCTGACGCTCAGCCGCATGCGCTCGCCTTGGCGGTGCGCCGTCAAAGTCAGCGTGGGCCGCGCCACCTTGCCATCGCGCATCGCCTCGACGGCATTATTCACCAGATTCAACAACACCTGCTCCAGCAACACCCGGTCGGCATCCAGCGTCAAGCCATCATCGCATTCGATATGAAACGCCACCCGATGCTGGCTCAGCATGGGCCCGGCCAGCGTCAGCGTGTGCTCCAGCAGCTCGCTGACCGCCAGCCGCGCCAGCTTGGGCTCGCGTTTTTTCACAAAGGCGCGAATGCCGTGGATGATCTCGCCGGCGCGACGCGCCTGGCGGGCAATTTTGTCCAGCGGCGCCGCCAGTTGCACCGCCGGCAGCGCCGGGGTTTGCTCGATGCGGTTCAGGCAGCCGGCGGCATAGCTGGCAATCGCCGCCAGCGGCTGGTTCAGCTCGTGCGCCAGGCTGGAGGCCAGCTCGCCCATGGTCATCAGCCGGGCAGTGGTTTGCAGTTTTTCGGCTTGCAGGCGCTCGCGCTCGGCAAACGCCCGCGCCTCGGTGATGTCGGCGTAAATGCCCAGCCAGGCCGGTTCGCCATCCACCCATTCAATGCGTCGGCGGTGCAGCTGATACCAGCGCGTGCTGCCATTGAATTGCAAATCACAGTCCACCACATCGGCCAACGGGCCAATACCTTCATCATCCGGCCACGGCAGCACCACGCAGAATGGCGCGTCCTCGCTGGCGCGCACCATGTTTTCTTCAAAGGCACGATTGGAGAACAATAATTGGCGATCTTCGCAGCGGCTGACGCACACCGCCGCATCCAGGCCGTTGAGCACGGTGCGAAAGCGCTGGTGCGCCTGGGCGATGGCTTCGCGCTTTTTTTTCAGCTCGGTGATGTTGTACATCGACGCCAGCCAGCCGGTTTGCTGATTCAGGTGATTGATCAGCGGCGTGGCGTACAGCCGCACCCAGAATGATTCGCCGTCGGCGCGCAGGAAAGGCAATTCAAAACCGTGCGGTGGCATGTCGCCGGCCAGGGTGGCAGAAACAAAACCGTGCAATTCGTCCAGATGTTCGGTGGGCCAGAAGGTATAAGGCGGCGTCTGGCCAGTCAGTGCCTCGGCCGTGCGCCCGGTCATCTCGCAAAACGCCCGGTTGACCCGCACGATGGTGCCGCGCGGATCCATCACGATCAGGCCGTTTTTCATTGAGTCTTCCATCGCTGCGCGCAAGGCCATTTCTTCGCGCAGCATGGATTCCACCTTATGGCGGCGGCGGATGTGCTGGCGGATTTTCCACAAACTCACCCCCAGCAACAGCAATAACAAACCCATCAGCCCGGCCAGCAGCGGAAACGCCAGCCCCATGCCCAGGTGGTAGGCGGTGGCGCGCAGGCGCAGGCCATTGCCTGGCGGGGTGAAGTCGATTTCATGCCACAAGCTGCCTGGCCGTTCGCCCACGGTGAACTTGGCGGCAATCACCTTGCCACCCAAATCGACAATGGCGATTTGATATTTCTGGCCAATCCACCACGGCACTTCATGGTGCAGCATGCCCGGCAGGCTGTAACTTAATCGCACGCTGCCGGCAAAGCGGTGGTCACGGTACACCGGTGCTTCCAGATCGACCCGAGCTTGCTTGTCCAGGCTGTAATACACATTGCTGAATGCCGGCTGACCCTGGCGGCGCGCCACGTCAAAGGCATCGCGCTCTTCAAAGCTGGCCAGCGGCTGGCGACGGTGCTCGGCCTGAAACTGGCTGGGGGCGCGTGCTTCTACCTGACCCTGGGCATTGAGTAGTTCAACAGAAAGAATTTCCGGGTTTTCCCGCAAGATCAGTTCACTGGCGGCCTGAAAACGATCTTCGTCCAGCGTACCCTCGCCCACCTCACTGGCGGTGCGCACCGCCCAATCCTGTTGCTCGGTCAACTGCGAGCGCATGGATTGCTCCAGCCACAGAATGTCCTGAATCAGGCTGTCACGGCGCTCGTCCTGCCAATCAAAAAACACCACATAAAACATGCCGCCCAGCGACAGCACAAAAGCAATCAATACCGCCGCCGGCAGCCACAGCAGCCAGCGCGCCTGTTCAACGCGGGGGAAAAAACGTTTGCCAGCCGGCATCTTGGCCTCATCACACATGCAATGGCGCCATTGTAGGCCAGGTCGGACGCCGTGGGGATAGATCAAATGAGCACAATAGCCATGGCCGTTCATTTATCGCACTCGCAAAACTCAGCGAAGCGCGCTGGGTTTCAGAATGTGCTGACAAAATTATTCTTCCCGCGAAGGCAAGAGTCCGGGGTTTTATTTTACTGGGGTGCGTTTTTATAAACTATCGTTTTGTTGAATAAAAGGGTGTGTCTTTATAGAAATGTATCAGGGCTTTTATTTTGATTGGTTTTTTGGTGTCAATGCTTTTTATCGGTGGCTCAGCTTTCTTTCAAGTGGTGCTATCCTAGGTGCCCAGTATGCGCAAAAATACTTATCGTAAATTCACCTAAAACTCGTGCTGAGAACGCGTGGTGCAGCCAGTATTTATACTGAGTAATCGTGCTTTTTGGCAGAAAGCGAACAAAACGCATGACTTTTTACCGCGAGAGGCTTGCCAGCCGTGGCTTGTCTCTGGCAGGCTTTAAAAAGCGACATCTTCTTTTCAAGAGGCTACATCATGAAGCATGTGTCAAGTTCTGCCAGCCAGATTACCACGCAGACATTATCTGCCTATCGCGAGGCCAATAAGAATGCCGAGAAAACTCAGACAGGATCAACTGCCAGTGGCACAAGCCTAAATCGCAGCGATGTGACTGTGTCCAAACAAGCTTATACCCAGGCTAAGTTTGATTCGTATGAGACGATGGATCGTAATGCCCTAAAAAAAAGAGGGATTGAGCTATTAGATCAACTATCTATTTCCGGCTCAAAGAAAGCCAATGCCGAAGTGCCGAATTCTGATGATCCAGTGCGTTTGGCTAGGGCAAAGCAAGCAACGGCTTTTATTTGTGGTCTTCATGGCTCTAACTTTGAAAGCCATGCAAAAAATCCTTTTGCAGGACTCTCATCTGATGATTTAAGTAAAATTATTTATGATGATTCAGGTGCGTATACAATTAATGAACGATCAGCTGCTTTGAGTGAGCAGCAAAAGCAAAGATATAACTATTGGGCACCGATTATTAACGAAGCCTTTTCTTCTGGAGACTATAGAAAATTATACCGTTCGGCTATTGAGTATCATGACAAATTGTCTCCTATCGAAAAATCATTTGCGCCAGCTGGCTATCGAGCAAATCTGGTTGGCTGGCTTGAGGATGAGGAGCGGAAGTTTGGGAAGTTAGATGGCGCGGCTAACGCACTTTTACCGGCCTCAATACATTCTAATGCAGACAAACAGAAAAGTGTGCAAGAGCTATCAAG
>NZ_QJKI01000003.1 GCF_003201855.1 Rivihabitans pingtungensis
ATGGCGGGCATGGTGATTTCCTCAGCGGGGTTGTGCTGTCCTGTATGCAGCGGCTGTGCCTATTATCTGTTCAGATCATGGTGACTGGCTACTAGCGCTGCGCGCGGAATGTTGAGCGAGGCTGGCAGCAATGCTTAGCGTCGCTCACCACACCCAGCGCAGCGCGCCTGGCGAGGCGTGCGGCCGCAGACAGTACAAGCAGTACGGCAAGGCCGCGCAACGACGCCAGGCGGGTTTGGTGAGCGGCGCTTACTGCGGAATCATCCCCGTCAGGTAATACGCCTGCACATAGGTGATGATGCCCACCATGGTGGCAAACATCAGGCTGTGCTTGACGGTGAAGCGGAACAGGTCGGACTCCTTGCCCACCAGGCCCACAGCCGCGCAAGCCACGGCGATGGATTGCGGCGAGATCATCTTGCCGGTCACGCCGCCCGTGGTGTTGGCCGCCACCAGCAAGGTGTCGGACACGCCAATCTGGTGCGCGGTGGTGGCTTGCAGCGAGCAGAACAGCGCGTTGGACGAGGTGTCCGAACCGGTCAGGAACACGCCCAGCCAGCCCAGGAACGGCGAGAAGAACGGGAACAGCGCGCCGGTGCCAGCCAGCACCAGGGCCAGGGTGGACGACAGGCCGGAGTAGTTGGCGACAAAGGCAAATGCCAGCACCATGCCAATCGAGTAGATCGGGCGCTTCAGCTCCAGCACCACTTCCACAAAAGTGCGGGCAGCTTCGGCCGGCTTCATGCGCAGCAGGGCGATGGAAATCAGCGCGGCGATCAGGATGGCGGTGCCGGTGGCCGACAGGATGTCCAGCTTGTAGATCGCCTCGTAGGGCTTGGCGCTGGCCACGATCGGGGCGGCCTTGATCACCAGATTATGCAGGTGCGGCACTTCCCACTTGAACACCAGGCCAGCCAGCGGGCCGCCCTTGTCGAACAGCATCTTGAACGGCTTCAGGCTCCACACCGTGACCATGGCGGTCAGGATGATGAACGGGGTCCAGGCCTTGAACACCTGGCCGCCGGTAAAGCCCAGCGCCGAACCGGCCTTGCCGCTGCGCGGCACGCAAATGCCCTTGGTGGTGCCGTCGTTGGCAAAGCGGAAGTTTTCTTTCGGGTGCCACACTTTCAGGAACACGGTCAGGCAGATCAGGCTGACCAGGGCCGAGGTGATGTCCGGCAGTTCCGGGCCAACATAGCTGGCGGTAAAGAACTGGGTCACGGCAAACGAACCGCCGGCCACCAGAATCGCCGGCCAGGTCTGACGGATGCCACGGAAACCGTCCATCATGAACACCAGCCAGAACGGCACGATCACCGACAGCAGCGGCAGTTGATGGCCAGCCATTTTGCCGATCAGGAACGGGTCAATGCTGGTCACCTTGCCGGCCACCAGAATGGGGATGCCCATGGCGCCAAACGCCACCGGGGCGGTGTTGGCGATCAGGCACAGGCCAGCGGCGTACAGCGGGTTGAAGCCCAGGCCGACCAGCAGCGCGGCGGTGATGGCCACCGGGGCGCCAAAACCGGCCGCGCCTTCCAGGAAGGCGCCGAACGAGAAGCCCACCAGCAGCATTTGCAGGCGTTGGTCTTCGGTAATCGACAACACCGAGGCGCGGATGATGTCAAATTGCCCGGTTTTGACCGTTACCTTGTATAGGAACACCGAGCAGACAATGATCCAGGCAATCGGCCACAGACCGTACAAAAAGCCATAACCCGCGGCGGCAAACGCCATGTCCACCGGCATTTGATACACCAACACGGCAATCGCCAGGGCGATGGCCACGGTGATGGTGCCGGCCACATGGCCTTTCATGCGCAGCACCGCCAGCGCGATAAAGAAGAAAATGATCGGCAGCGAGGCCACCAGCGCCGACAGGCCCAGGCTGCCCAGCGGCGCGTAGATTTGCGTCCAGGTTTCCATGAAACAATAGTCCTCCGCGCAGCCCCGAAATGGGGTTGCGACACGATGAAGTGAAGTGTCCGGCCGGGTGGGCCGAAGGAGTGCGCAAGGGCCGGCTTTGCCGTCGGTGACGGCGGGGCCAAGCCTGCATCCTCGTGCGTTGCCGGGGTCAGCGGGCAACGTCCGGGCCTGGGCGACAGCGGCTCAGGGTGGCTGAACCGGGCCGTCAGGCGCCTGGCGAGGCGGCGCTAGCGCAGCGGGGCGGTCGGTGTGGGCATGTTTTCTCCTCAGCGGGTTTGTGGGCCGGCTGGCTTGCGCCGTCGGTCTCTTTACGCGGCGCATCTTTTCCCTGAAGGGTTTGGGTGCGCCGCTTTTAATTCACGCGCCGCCTGGACGGCGCGCAAGGTGTTGCAATATCTCAGGCCGGGTCGCTACAGGCGTCCAGCAGAGCTTCGATGCTTTGGTAATCCACGCCGGTGTGCGTGGTCAGGCCAATCTGACAGGTGCGGCTCATCGACACGCCGTGCGCACAGCCGGCCGGCAGTTGCAGGCGCTTGAGGCTGTTGGCGTTCAGCTCAGGGGTGGTGAAGCCCTTGTCGCCGGCAAAGCCGCAACAGGCGATGTCCGGCACGCTCAGCTGCGTGGCGCAGCGGCGCGCCAGCGCGGTGAGCTTGCCGCCCACGCCCAGCTTGCTGGCGCTGCACGGCACATGCAGGGCCAACTGGTCGAGCTGACGGGTAAAGCTCAGCCGTGGGGCGATGAATTCACTCAAAAAGCTGGCGGCGTCGTACAGCTTGAGCCGGGCGTCCACCCGGCCTTCGCGCTGGGCGGTAATCAGCCGCTCGGCGCAGGGGCCGTTGTCGATGTACACCGGGATGCGGCCGTTGTCGCTGGCGGCCAGCAGCGCCTTGGCGGTCTGGCTGCTGGCCAGCTCGGCGGCGTCGGCAGCGTTTTTTGAGTCAAACGGCTGGCCGCAGCACAGCGCGTCCAGATTGTCCGGGTAGCGGGCGGCAAAGCCGGCCTTGGCAAACAGGCTCAGCGTGTGTTCGGCCACGCTGGCAGCGCCGTCGCGGCCTTCGGCCAGGGTGCGATTCACGCAGCTGACGAAGTACACCACCGGCTCGCCCTGCGCCGACGGCGTGGGCAGGCGGCGGGCTGGGCCGGGCGCGCCCAGCGGCACGATGGGAATGGTTTTGAAGGTGTGATGCAGGCTGCGGTTCAGCGCTTGCACCGCCGGCTTGCCCAGCAGTTTTTGCGCGCTGGCGCGCACGCCCAAGCCCAGCCGCGCGCCAGCGGTGAGCAGACGCATATGGCCGGCCGCCCAGCGCGCCGCATCCGGGCGCGGGCTGGCGCCCTTGAGCTGCTTCATCAGCGTGCCGGTGTTGATGCCCACCGGGCAGCGGGTGGCGCACATGCCGGTGGCGGCGCAGGTGTCGATGCCCAGATAGCGATACTGGCTTTGGTGGCTGCTCAGCTCGGCCGGCGCTTCGCCGCTGCGCTGCAAATGGTTGATGCGCCGCCACAGCACAATGCGCTGGCGCGGGGTCAGGCTCAGACCGTTGGACGGGCAGGCCGGCTCGCAAAAGCCGCACTCGATGCAGCGGTCCACCAGCGGGTCGGCCGCCGGCATGGCCTTGAGGTTTTCCAGGTGCAGCTGGTCGTTGTCGGTGATGATCACGTCCGGGTTGAGCACGCCGTGCGGATCGAACAGCTTTTTGATGTCGCGCATGATGGCGTAGGCGTCGCTGCCCCATTCCAGCTCGACAAACGGCGCCACATTGCGGCCGGTGCCGTGCTCGGCCTTGAGCGAGCCGCCAAACTCCACCGCCACCAGCTCGCTGACCGCGTCCATGAAGTCGTTGTAGCGTTTCACCTCGGCGCTGGAGTCAAAGCTCGGGGTGAACACAAAGTGCAGATTGCCTTCCAGCGCGTGGCCAAAAATCAGCGCCTCGTGGTACTGGTATTGGTCAAACAGCACGGTCAGCCGGCGCACGCCCTCAGCCAGGGCTTCCACCGGGAAGGCCACGTCCTCGATCACCACCGTGGTGCCGACCGGGCGCACCGCGCCCACCGCCGGGAACAGGCCCTTGCGCACTGCCCAGTAGGTTTCACACACCTGGCTGTCAGTGGAGAAACCACTGTTCGCCGCCGGGGCAAAGCCAGCCACGCAGGCGTCGATTGCCGCCATTTGCTCGGCCAGCGCCTCGGCGCTGGGCGCACGGGTTTCGATCAGCAGCGCGGCGGCCGACGGGCCAATCTCGCCATATAAAAAGTCCGGTAGGCCAGCTTTGTTTTGCACGGCGCGAATGCCCCGGCTGTCGATCAGCTCGACGGCTTCTACCGGCGCATCGGCCTTCAGCGCGGTCACCGCGCGGCAGCACGGGTCCAGCTCGTCAAACAGCACCAGGCAAGACGCCTTGTGCGGGTAGTCGGGCACGGTGTCGAAGGTGATGCTGCTGATAAAGCCCAGCGTGCCTTCCGAGCCGATCATCACATGGCTGAGCATGTCCACCGGGTCGGTGAAGTCCAGCAGGGCGTTGATGCCGTAGCCGGTGGTGTTTTTCAGCCGGTATTTGTGGCGGATTTTCTCGGCCAGCGCCGGGTTGCCGTGAATGCGCGCCGCCAGCGCCGACAGGCCATCCAGCAACGCAGCATGGCTGGCGC
This sequence comes from Rivihabitans pingtungensis, assembly GCF_003201855.1. Taxonomy (GTDB): domain Bacteria; phylum Pseudomonadota; class Gammaproteobacteria; order Burkholderiales; family Aquaspirillaceae; genus Rivihabitans; species Rivihabitans pingtungensis. The sequence continues at coordinate 4,570 of NZ_QJKI01000003.1, forward strand.
GAAACGCCGTCACGCTGGCGGCGTCGCCAGTGTCCAGCACCGTGCCGTCGGCCAGCATCACCCGCAGCGCCGACAGCGTGTGGTAGCTGTTTTGCGCGGTGCCGCAGCACATGCCCGAAGAATTATTGGCCGCCATGCCGCCAATCCGCGCGGTGGCGATCGAGGCCGGATCAGGGCCGATCTTGCGGCCCAGCGGGGCCAGGGTGTTGTTGGCGTGCTGGCCAATCACCCCCGGTTGCAGGCGAATGCGCGCGCCGCCGTCCAGCACTTCCTGGCTGGTCCAGCCGGCGCCCAGCGTCACCAGCACCGAATCAGTCACCGCCTGGCCAGACAAGCTGGTGCCAGCAGCGCGGAAGGTCACCGCCACGCGGTGCTGGTGGGCCAGCGCCAGCAGGGCGGCGATTTCGCTTTCGCTGTTCACTTGGGCGACGATCTTGGGCACTAGCCGGTAAAAGCTGGCGTCGGTGCCGTAGGCCAGGGTGCGGGTAGGGTCGGTGATCAGCCGCGCCGGGTCGATGTGGGCGGTCAGCTGGTCATAAAACGCCTGATATTGAGCGGGCAGCATGCGGGCTCCTCAACGGGACGACTGGCGCTGGCGCACCAGTTCGTGCAGCGATTGCTTGGCCGGGGTCAGCGGCGTGCGGTGAACCGTCCAGCCCAGCTGGCGGCGCGGGGTGAACACACGCAGGCGGGTGGCCAGCCAGCTGAAGGCGCGGTACAGCGCCGGGCGGCTGTACACCGTGCGCCACAGCGACCACACCCGCGCCAGTTGCGGCGAATACGCCGCGCCTTGACCAGCCAACGGATGCGGGACTTTTTCTTCCGGGTCGCGCGCGGCTTCTTCGCGCAGGCGCATCAGCATTTCCGGGATGGGAATGCGCACCGGACACACTTCGCCGCAGGCCCCGCACAAGCTGGAGGCGGTGGGCAAATCCTGGGTGTCGTTCAGGCCAAGCATATGCGGCGAGATGATCTTGCCAATCGGGCCGGGGTAGACCGTGCCGTAGGCGTGGCCGCCAATGCGGCTGTACACCGGGCAATGGTTCATGCAGGCGCCGCAGCGGATGCATTGCAGGGTTTTGCGCAGCTGTTCGTCGGCGTAGGCTTGCGAGCGGCCGTTGTCCAGCAGCACCAGATGCACCTCGCGCGGGCCGTCTTTTTCGCCGGGCTGGCGCGGGCGCGAGATCATATTGAAATAGGTGGTGATGGCCTGGCCGGTGGCCGAGCGCGGCAGGATGGAATACAGCGGAATCACGTCGCTGAGTTTTTCCACCACTTTTTCAATGCCGGTGATGGCGATGTGCATGTCCGGCACGGTGGTGCACATGCGGCCATTGCCTTCGTTTTCCACCAGGCACAGCGTGCCGGTTTCCGCCACGGCAAAGTTCACCCCGGAAATCCCGACATCGGCCTTCAGATACATGCCGCGCAGGGCATTGCGGCCCAGCTGGATCAGCTCGTCCACGTCTTCGGTGTACGGCGCGGCCGGGATATTGTCGTGAAACAGCGTGGCGATTTGCGCCTTGGTTTTGTGAATCGCCGGCATGATGATGTGGCTGGGCTTTTCGCCCGCCAGCTGGACGATGTACTCGCCCATATCGCTTTCCACCGCCTGCACGCCGTGCGCTTCCAGATAGTGGTTCAGCTCGGTTTCTTCACTGACCATCGACTTGCCCTTGACCGCCAGCTTGCCGTTGCGGGCGGCGATCAGGCCATGGATGATGGCGTTGGCTTCTTCCGGGGTTTCCGCCCAATGCACTTTTACGCCATTGGCGGTGAGCTGGGCTTCCAGTTTTTCCAGCAACTGGGGCAGCTTGGCCAGGCAGCGCTGGCGCACGGTTTCGCCCAGGCTGCGCAGCGCTTCCAGCTCGTTGTGGTCGGGAAACTGCGCCGCGCGCTTGGCCATCAGGAAGTCCATCGCCCCGCGAAAGCTCTTGCGCAGGTGCGGGTCGTTCACCGCATCGTGGCTATTGGCCTTGAAGCTGCGCGCCGGGTGCACGGTAATCGGATGCGTGCTCATTGGGCGGCCTCCAGTTCGGCAAGGTCGATGTCGTCCGGCACGATGGCCAGCACAATCAGTTCACGCGGGCCATGCGCGCCGTAGGCCAGCGTTTGCTGGATGTCGGCGGTTTTGGACGGCCCGGAAATCAGCAGGCTGTTGGTCGGCAGGCCGTTGGCCCAGCCTTCCGTGCTGACGGCTTGATAAAAGTTTTCGTACAGGCGGCTGGCGTCAAACAGGGCGATGTGCACCGGCGGCACCAGGCTCATGGCGCGCGGCTCGTCGGCGTCTGGCCAGACAATCAGCGTGCCGGTTTCGGCAATGCCGGCGCGGGTGGTGGTGAAGGCGGCGTCCACATCATGAAACAGCTCGGCTTTCCAGTCGTCGATGGGCCGGTCGTAGCTTTTCAGTTGCGGCGGCGTGGCCAGGCCTTGCAGCGCCTGGGCGGCGCGCGCGCCGTGGGCGGTGTTGGGGGCCAGCAGCACATGACGCCAGCCAGCCTGGGCGGCGCGGGCGGCCAGCGCCTGCGGCCAGCTGTCGGCGCGGGTGTAGATCACCTCGGTGTGCACCGCGCGCATCATGTGGCTAAAGTGCGCCAGTCGCGCCGGCAGCGCGTGTTGCAGGGTGTGGCGGGCGTAGTAGCCGGCCACATCGGGCTCGACTGGGGTTTGCGCCGGGGCGGCGGCGCGCAGCTTGCCCAGAATGCGGTCGCGCGCGCTCATGCCTTGCCTCCGGTGCGCTCCAGCAGAAAACTGGCCAGATGCTTGCCGCGAAAGGCTTTGCCATCGTGGGCCAGCTTGCCGTTGATATTCAATAAACAGCCGCCGTCGGCGGTGACGAACTCCACCGCGCCGCTGTCTTGCAGCGCCGCGCTCTTGTCGCTGACCATCGCCCCGGAAATATCCGGGTGGCGCAGCGAAAACACCCCGCCAAAGCCACAGCATTCGGATTCGTGGTCGTGCACCACGCGCTCGACCTGGGCCAGCTGATCCACCAGCGCCCAGCCGTGCACATGGGTGTTCATCTCGCGCCGCGCCGAACACGAGGTATGCACCGCCACCTTGGTGGGCTTGCCCTGGTCGCGCAGTTCAATGCGCAGCACGTTCAGCAGAAAATCGGCAAATTCCACCACCCGACCAGCCACGGCACAGGCGCGCGCCTCGTCGGCGTCGCCGGCAAACAGCGTCGGCCAGTGGTGCTTGATCATGCCGCCACACGAACCGGACGGCACCACAATCGGCCACGGCTGATCAAACAGCCCCAGCTGGCTGCGCGCCACCTCGCGCGCTTCGCCGGGCTGGCCGCTGGTGAAGGCGGGTTGGCCACAGCAGCTTTGCGCCTGCGGAAAATGCACGCGCACGCCTTCACGCTCCAACAGCGTCATGGCGTCCAGCCCGGCTTCGGGCAAGAACAAATCAAGCAAACAGGTGCCAAAAAAATACACATCGCCGGGGCGGGCGGGCGCGGGGGTGGCGTGCATGGGTTGTCTCCCTCTTGGTCAATTGGTAAGACCAATATTTTTCGTGTTCAGTGAATGTAAAATCAAAGACTTCCGTTGTCAACGAAGTTTAATTTAAACCCTTTTCTAGGTGAAGGTAAGGGCGTATCATTGGTAAGACCAATAACTTCTTTTGCGCGCCACCGCTGTGCGCTCTTGATGATTTCAGGGAAAAAACCTGGAATATTCGAACAAAAACGAAAAAACAGCGTTCGTTTTGCGTTTATCCCCCGGTTTTGGCGCAAAACGAAAATCTGTTGCAAGGAGAAGACGACATGCCCACGCCCAGAATGCCTGTTCAACGCGTCAATGTGCCCAAGCTGTCCGACGCCATCATGCACCAGCTGGAAAGCATGATTCTGGAAGGCTCGCTCAAACCCGGCGACCGCCTGCCGCCCGAGCGCCAGCTGGCCGAACAACTGGGCGTGTCGCGCCCCTCGCTGCGCGAAGCCATCCAGCGCCTGGCCGCACGCGGCATGCTGGTCAGCCGCCAGGGCGGCGGCACCTATGTCACTGATCAACTGGCTGCGGCGTTTTCTGACCCCTGGCAGCAACTGCTGGTGGAGCACCCCAACTTGCACCGCGATGTGCTGGAGTTTCGCCGCACGCTGGAAGGCGCCATGGCCGAATGCGCCGCGCGCCGCGCCACCGAACCCGACCGCGAACGCCTGGCGGCGCTGATGGACGAGCTGGAAGTCGCCTACGCCGGCCACGACCTGCTGACGCTGTCGCGCATGGATGTGGCGTTTCACCAGGCCATCGCCGACGCCGCGCACAATGTGCTGTTCGCCCACCTGTCGTCCAGCCTGCTGTCAATGCTGAAAACCCATGTGCGCGACAATATCGCCAATCTGTTTGACGTCGCCCCGGTGTCAGGCCAGCTCCTGGCCCAGCACCGCGCCATCTGGCAGGCCATCCACGAACGCAACCCGCAAGCCGCCCGCGCCGCCGCCGAAGCACATATTGATTTTGTCGATCAGACGCTGAACGTGATCCGGGTGGAGCACGAACGCGAAGAACGCGCCATGCGCCGGGCGCAGGCGGTGGAGAAAGGGTAAGACCAAATGCAAGCCACCACACATAAACCAAGCCAAAGGCATGTTGCCGCGCCGCGCCAGCTCATCCACAGGGACAGTTCACGCTGATGTCTGCGCGTAACTTGTGGCGCCAGGTGCGTCAGCAACTGTATGCCGAGGGGCGGCAATTGATCACCATCCGCCCCAGCGACCGCCCCTGGCAGATGCCGTTTGCCGCGGCGCTGGCGTCTGGTTTGCCCTTGCTGGTGGGGGCAGCGTTTGGTCGGGTGGATTATGGCCTGGTGTCCTCGCTGGGTGGCTTGGTGTTTTTGTACCTGCCGGATACCCCGCTGCACCATCGCATGGTGTCGCTGATGGCCAGTGCCTTTGCCATGATCGCCTGCTACACCTTGGGGATCATCAGCCACCTGCTGCCGGCCGGCATGCTGCTGGCGCTGGCCACGGTGGCCATGCTGAGCAATATGACTTGCCGGTTTTACCAGGTGAACCCGCCTGGCAGCCTGTTCTTTTTCATGGCGGCGGCGATTGGTGCGTATTCTCCGGTCGAGCTGCTGCAAGCACCATTCAAGGTGGGCTTGTTGGCGCTGGGCTGTCTGCTGGCCTGCGTGGTGGCTTTTGTCTACAGCCTGTTTATTCTGTCGCGCCGCCTGCCACGACCGGTGCAGCCTTTGCCACCCGCCAGCTTTGAGTTTGTGGTGTTCGATTCGGTGCTGATCGGCGTGTGTGTGGGAGTGTCGCTGCTGCTGGCGCAGGCCTTGCAGCTGCATAACCCGTACTGGGTGCCGGTGAGCTGTCTGGCGGTGATTCAGGGCATGTCGCTACGTGCGGTGTGGGAAAAACAGCTGCAACGGCTGCTGGGCACCAGCATCGGGCTCTTGCTGTCCTGGGGGCTGCTGGCGCTGCCGCTCGACCCTTGGCGGCTGGCGCTGATGATCATTGTGCTGACCTTTATCGTCGAAACCGCCGTGGTGCGCCACTATGGCTTTGCCGCCATCTTCATCACCCCGCTGACCTTGCTGCTGGCCGAAGCGGTGACGCTGGGGCATGGCTCAGTCAGCGCGCTGATCCAGGCGCGCTTTGTCGATACCCTGCTGGGCTGTCTGGTGGGCCTGGTCGGCGGCGTCTGCCTGCATAGCCCACGCTTTCGCGCCTGGGCCAGCCCGCCGTTGCGACGCCTGCTGACGCCGCAACGGCCACGCCAGGCCGCAGATTAAGCGCAGCTAACAAAACCCAGCGCAGCGCGCCTGGCTAGGCGCACGACCGTAGACAGTACAACAAGTACGGCAAGGTCGGGCAACAACGCCAGGAGGGTTTTGTGAGCGATGCTTAACTGGCCTGACGGCAGCCGGCAAACATATCCAGCTCACGCTGATACAGCGCGGTGCTCACCCCCATCATCCCCAGCACGCTGTGAAACAGATTGTCCTGGCTGTAGCGCTGGCCGGCCTGGGCTTTCAGGCAGTTCAGCGCCGGGCCGCCGTGTTCGCGCCAGCCGGGCGAGAACCAGGCCACCATCGGGATGTGTTTTTGCGCGTCCGGAGCCACCAGATACGGGGTGGCGTGCAGATACATGCCGTTTTCACCCAGCGATTCGCCATGGTCGGACAGATAAAGCAGGCTGCTGTCGATATTGGCCTGCTTTTCCAGCAGGCGGATGGTTTGCGCCAAAAAGAAATCGGTGTAGGCGATGGTGTTGTCGAAGGCGTTGATGATGTCTTCGCGCGCGCATTGTTGCAGCTCGCTGGTGCGGCACACCGGCTTGAAGCGCTCAAACGCTGGCGGATAGCGCTTGTAATAAGCCGGGCCGTGGCTGCCTTTTTGGTGCAGCACAATCACCGCGTCGCCCTTGAGCGCCGCCAGCCGCTCGGGCAGGCCGTCGAGCAGGATTTCGTCAAAGCATTCGCCGTCGCGGCAGTATTTGGCGTGCTGCTCGTCGTAGCGCATCTGTTTTTCTACCCGGTTGCAGACTTCTTTGCAGCCGGAATTATTGTCCACCCACAGCACGGTGAGGCCGGCGCGCTTGAGCACGTCCAGCAGGTTTTCTTCGTGGCGGGCGCGGTCGGTGTCGAATTGCTCGCGCGCCTTGGCCGAGAACATGCACGGCACCGAGACGGCGGTTTCAGTGCCGCAGGACCAGGCGTTGGGGTAGTTGACGATGTCAGTGCGAGCGGCCAGCTCGGGCGTGGTCGGGCGCGGGTAGCCGTTGAGGGCAAAGTGGTCAGCGCGGGCGGTTTCGCCCACCACCAGCACCAGCACGCGCGGCTTGTCGTGCGCGGCGGCGGTTTGCCTGGCGTCCAGGCCAATTTGCTGCAAGGGCTGCGGTTTGGCGGTGACTTTGCGCAGGTAAGAGGTGGACGCTTGCAGGTAATTCAGCGGGGCCAGCGCCATGCGCAGTTCGCGGTGGTTGCGAAACAGCGAGGCAAAGTCCTGATAACCCACCGCGGCAATCGCCGCCAGCGCCAGGGTGGCGATGCCCAGATGCGCCAAGCGCCGACCCAGCCGCCGCCAACCGGGGCGGTATTCCACCGGCAGCTTCCACAGCAGCCAGCATGGCAGCACACCCAGCAGCAGCACGGTCAGCGCCATTTTGACGGTGAGCAGGTCGCGCACTTCGGCGCCGTCGGTTTGCAGGGCGTTGCGCACCATGTCCTGGTCGATCAGCACGCCGTACTGGTTCATGAAGTAACTCACCGCCGCGGTGCTCAGCAGCAAGAGGCCAATCAGCGGCTTGCCCACCCGTGGCCAGACAAACAGCAGCAACACCCAGTAAAAGAAGGTGGTGGTCAGCGCCAGCGCCAGCGCCAGCATTTTCACGCCATGGCCGTCCAGCGGGCTGACAATCTCCCACAGGCGCTGCCAGAACGGCAGGTTGAACAACAGCACCAGCGCCATGGCCACATACAGGGCCAGACGCTCCGGCGACAACGGACGCAGCAATTTCATGAGGACACAACCCGGAAAAAAATGAGAAGAATTATCAGCGCAACCTGCTTAATGCGGGCTTAAGAACCGCACGCCACACCCGGTACAGCCATCCGGGCGACGCGCCAACATAGACAAACCCCGTCGTTCGGCAAGGCCGAAAACAAGGTCAGCAGGACGTTTGCGCGCTGTGCCACGCGCCATCATACGCGCCCCGACCTCAATCCAGATGACGCTGTCGCCAGTCTTGCAACAGCGGTTCAATATCATGCAGGTTGCGCAGGATCTGCCAGTGTCCTGCCGGCGAAGGGCGCATGCCCTGTACACCCGCGCCTCCCACCCACAGCTCGACCTGGGGCGGCAGCAAGCGGCGCAAGGCAGTCAGGGTATCTGGGGGCGCGCCATCGTAGGCTTGTGAGAACGACAACGCCAGCACATCCACCCGGTGCTTGTGTGCGGCCTGGGCAATGTCGGTCAGCGGCAGGTCGGCGCCAAAGGCCAGCACCTCGCAAGCCGACAAACGGAACAAGGCCTCGGCCATCAGCAAGCCCAGCACATGCTGCTCGCCGGCACAGGTAGTCAGCATCACCTTGGGGTGGCCCTGGGGAATGGTCAGCACCGCCAGCGTCTCGCGCAGGATGCGGGTGACTTGCTCGGTGTACAGATGTTCTTCGTGGATTTCGATCTGCCCGCGCGCCCACAGCTCACCCACCAGTTGATTGGCCGGCGGCAAAAAATCACAGACAAAGCTGCGCAGCCCCTGGCTGTGCAACTGGCATTGCAGCTCATCGCGAATGGCGTGGCCTTCCTGGCCTTTCAGCAGGCTTTCCAGCCGGGCGCACACCGCAGGAGCGGCTTCACGCGGGCGGCGCGCCTCAAACAGGCGGGACAACTCTTCGGCACTCAGATGAATGATCTTGCCCGGCCGGAATCCCTGATCCATCAGCCGGCGCACGGCGCGCAGCTTGTCCACCTGTTCGCGCGGGTATACCCGATCCCCCTGGGCATCGCGGGCCGGCTCGGGAAAGCCATAACGGCGCTCCCACATGCGCAGCAAATCCTTGGGGATGCCGGTTTCCCGCTCGACCACGCTGATGGGCAGGCCATCAAATTGGGGTAATCCGGTCAACGTCATGGAGGTTCCTCAGTCGTGCAGGCAATAAAACAAGCGTTGCAGATTATGCCATATTGCCGCCCACCACCGCGCCCGCGTGGCGCGGCATCGCCGTCAGACACGGTAAAACCCCTGACTGACCGGGCCGGCACAATACGATATGCTTGTATTGCACATTCGCTTGTTCTGCAAATTCAGCACCATACAAAAACAGGAGTCACATCCGATGAAATTGCGCACGCTTACCGCTTCTCTTGCCCTGGCCGCCGGCCTGGGCATCGCCCCTGCCAGTCAGGCGCTGGACCTGGGCAATCTGGCCGGTGGTCTGGTCAACCTGGCCAAGGCCGCCACGCTCAGCGACGACGATGCCAAGACACTGGCCTTTGATGCCGCCCAGCATATGGACGGTCAGAACAAAATCGCCCCGCCCAACAACCCTTACGCCAAGCGCCTGGCGCGCATCGTCAAAGGCCTGGATCAAGAAGACGGCTTGGCGCTGAATTACAAGGTATACCTGACCAAAGAAGTCAACGCCTTTGCCATGGCCAATGGCACGGTGCGGGTGTACGCCGGCCTGCTGGACGCGATGACCGACGACGAAGTGCGCTTTGTCATCGGCCATGAAGTCGGCCACGTCAAGCTGGGCCACTCCAAGAAAGCCATGCAAGTGGCTTACACCGCCTCCGGCGTGCGTGGTCTGGCTGCCGCCAGCGGCAATCAGGCGGTGGCGCAGCTGAGCGCCTCGGCAATTGGTGGATTTGCCGAAGCGCTGGTCAATGCCCAGTTCTCGCAAAGCCAGGAAAACGAAGCAGACACCTATTCCGTGGGCTTCATGAAGCGCCACAACTACCCGCCGGCAGCGGCAGTGTCGGCGCTGCGCAAATTGCAGGCGCTGGGCGATGGCGCCAGCATTTTGTCCTCGCACCCGGCCTCCAGCGAACGCGCCACTAAAGTGGAAAGCGAAATCGCCAAGCTGTAAACCAGGCACACAGGCCAGATGCGCGCCCCTGCCGGCCCCGCCCGCCAGGGGCGCGCGGCGTTTACCCCACCAGATTGCGCGGTTCGCCCTGCAAAAACGCGGCGATATTGTCCACCAGCTGCTGCGCCAGCTTGGCCAGCGCCTGCTCGCTCAGCCAGGCGGCGTGCGGGGTGATGATCAGATTGGGCAGCTCGACATCCAGCAGCGGATTGCCCTGGCGCGGCGGTTCGGTGTCCAGCACATCCAGCCCGGCGCCGCCCAGTCGGCCGGCCTGCAAGGCGGCCAGCAACGCCGCCTCGTCCACCAGCCCGCCGCGCGCGGTGTTGATCAGCAGCGCGTTCGGCTTCATCAAGGCCAGCTCGGCCGCGCCAATCAGGCCACGGGTGTCGTCGTTCAGCGGCAGATGCAAGCTCAGCACATCCGCCTCGGCCAGCGCCGTTTCAAACCGGGTATAGCCCGTGCGGACCTGCGCCGCGCCCTTGCGCTCCACGCGCATCAGCCGCATGCCCAGCGCCGCCGCCTTGGCGGCCAGCGCCTCGCCAATCGCCCCGCCGCCGCACACCGCCAGCGTGCGCGCCGACAGGTCTTTCATCGGTGCGGCGTGCAGGCAAAACTGCGCCGACTGCTGCCAGCCGCCTTCCAGCACGGCGCGCCGGTAGGCAAACAGATTGCGCGACAGCGCCAGCATCAGCATCAAGGCGTGCTCGGCCACCGCATCGGCGCCGTAGTTGCGCACATTGCACACCGCCACGCCATGCGCGCGTGCCGCGTCCAGATCAATCTGGTTCACCCCGGTGGCCGCCACCGCCACCAGCTTGAGCTCGGGCAACTGGGCAAAATGCTCGGCGCGCAGCGGCACTTTATTGCTGATCAACACCTGCGCGCCGCTGGCATGGCGCAGCAGTTGCTCGGGCGAGGTGGCCGGGTAATCTTGCCAGCGGTGCGGCAATGGCAGCGGCGGGACGGCAGTGGGCAGGCTGTCGCGATCCAGAAACACAATCGAGGTCATGGCGGGGGCTTTCCAGAGTCAAAAGGTCAGACCCGCAGCATGCCTGAATTCCACCCACAGGAAAATCCTGCCCCATCGCAGGCGCAAAAGGCCATCCGTGGGGTTCTACGCCGTCGTTTCGCCGCTTACAATGCTCACAGCCTGGCCCATCCGGCCAGACATTCGCATTCACCAAGGAACCCTCATGAGCACATCGCTGTTGATTGAAGACCTCACCGTAGGCGACGGCGCCGAAGCTGTCACCGGCAAGGAAGTCACCGTTCACTACACCGGCTGGCTGACCGACGGCCAGAAATTTGACTCCAGCAAAGACCGCATGCAGCCGTTCAGCTTTCCGCTGGGCGCGGGGCATGTGATCAAGGGCTGGGATCAAGGCGTGGCCGGCATGAAAGTGGGCGGCAAGCGCAAACTGACCATCCCGCCGGAGCTGGGCTACGGCGCGCGTGGCGCTGGTGGCGTGATTCCGCCCAACGCCACCCTGGTGTTTGAAGTGGAACTGCTGTCGATCGACTGACGCCCACGGGCAACGGGCGCGCCCTGCGTCCGTTGCCGCCCCGCCAGCGCCGGTATACCCTCGGGTTTCCCTTCACCGGACACAGGCGCACACATGCTCACCCTCTATACCTGGGGCACCCCCAACGGCCGCAAGCTTTCCATTCTGTTGGCCGAACTGGGCCTGGAACACCACGTCCAGCCGATCAATATCCTGACCGGCGAACAAAACACCCCGGCGTTTCGCGCCATCAACCCCAATGGCAAAATTCCCGCGCTGGTAGACAGCGATGGCCCCGATGGCCAGCCGATCAGCGTGTTTGAATCCGCCGCCATCATGATTTACCTGGCAGAAAAACATCAGCGCTTCTTGCCCGCCAGCGGCGCCGAACGCTATGCCGTGCTGCAATGGCTGATGTTCCAGATGGGCGGCTTTGGCCCCATGCTCGGCCAGGCGCACCACTTTTTACGCTTTGCCCCCGAACCCGTCCCCTACGCCATCGAGCGCTACCGCAACGAAGCCCGCCGCCTGTACACCGTGCTGGACAATCAACTGGCCGGGCGCGACTACGTGGCCGGTGATTATTCGATTGCCGATATGGCGCTCTACCCCTGGGCCACTCGCCACGAATGGCAGGAGATTGATCTGGCGGACTTCCCGAATGTCGCCCGCTGGATGGCCACGCTGGCGGCACGGCCGGCGGTGGTGAAGGGGATGGCAGAACCGGCATAAGCACAGCACACAGACAACGGCGCCACACAGCCAGGTGGCGCCGGGGTCAACACCGGCATGGCCTCTCTACGCGTAGCTTTTGATGAGCGCAGATAAAGCATAAATTGGCTGTGTTGGCCACGACAGCAAACAGCGCGCAGTGATTTATTTACCCCAAGGCACCACATGGAAAATACAGATTTTATATTTAACGCCTGCCATCAAGCATGGCGGGATACGCACAATTGGGACACCTGCAAACTGAACCGCCGCGAGTACGGTGAATTTCTGCTGAATTACCTGCTAGGTGAATCCGGCGAGTTTGTGCTGAATCTGAACGGCGCCTGGGGCTCGGGCAAGACCGAGTTTCTCAAGCGCCTGTATGTGGCGGCGCTGGAGCGTGGCCATCCGGTGATTTATATCAACGCCTGGGAAAGCGATTTTTCTCAGCAGCCCTTGGTGGTGGTGGCGAGTGAGTTAACGCAGCAGGTGTATGCTTTTAACGGAAACATAGGCAAGGTTAAGCACTACAAAAATTTGAAGTTACATTGTGGCCGCTTTTTACGCGGCCTTGCCATTGGTGCAACGGAGGTGGCTGCACAACAATTAGGCCTGAAAAACAATCCAATAAAACCTGTTGTGGAAAATCTGATTCCTGCCCCAGAGAAGCCTGAAGATCTGATGCACAGCCTTACGTTAAACTATCAAAGCCAGCAAAAAGCAATGAAAGCTATTAGACAAGATTTGGCAGGGTTAGCTGAAGTGCTGGAAAAAAATTATGGTAGCAATCTGCCGATAATCGTGTTGGTGGACGAACTGGACCGCTGTCGCCCCACCTACGCCATCGAAATGCTGGAAGTAATCAAACACTTCTTTTCGGTAGACAAACTGGTGTTTGTGGTGGCCACAGACACCGATCAGCTCAGCCATTCAATCAGGGCGGTGTATGGCGAGGGGTTTGATGCGGATACTTACTTGCGGCGGTTTTTTCAGCAGCGGGCGAAGCTGCCGGAGCCGGATTTGAAGCAGTATATTCTGGCCAAATATAGCGCAGAGGATTTCATTCATGGCAACAGCAATCATCTATTTGGAATGCACTGGGAATTCGTTGTGGAAGTCTTGGCTGCCAGTGCCAGCACATTAAGCCTGTCAATTCGCAGCTTGGATAATATTCTTCTGCGGGCAAAAGCCATCATGCATCACTATACGCAAAATACAGCCAAGCTTACATGTGTGCTTATACTGTTTCTTGGCTTACTTGAGCATGAAAAATCGAAAGAGTTATTTGCTACGCGCAGAGATAATGACAGAACCCCAACATTATCCATGCCATTTGACAGACTGGGCAATGCAATTCGTGGCAGCATGATTTCAGAATTATGCGGGGATATTTTGTGCAAAAAAAATCAAACAAATAACTATGGCGAGAGTGAATCATATTATGAAATCGAAAACAGACGCCCATCTTATTTGAAAGAAGAGCGCCGCATTGATCGATCTAGAAATTTTGAAAGTGAGGCAGATCTCTGGCTCACTGTTGCCCAGTGGCATCAAGCAATTTACAGCCGGCATCAGCATGAAACGGATGGCCATATTTTCCGCCCCTGGTCCGACTACAAAAAAATGATCGAGCTCAGCGACGTGCTCACCCTCTGACCTGACCGCACCCAGCACACCCGGCGCGGCTCACCCCGCGCCGCCCCACCTAAGTCGCATACCCCGCACCATCCCGCCCGCCTAGAATCCCCACTCATTTATTGACGAGGTCATCTTCATGTTACTGGGCGTTTGGGCCGATCAGGCCGGTGTGTTTCTGGCGTGGCTGTGCGCCATCACCACGGTGGTGTTTGCCGTGCCGATTACGTTTTTTCCGTTGCGCTGGGCGCGCTTGATGCGTTGGCGGATTCCGGCGGATACGCAGTTGACGGTGTATTTTGGCCGCTGTCTGGGGTTGTTCATCCTGATTCTGGAAGGCTTGATGGCGCGGGCGGCGTGGAGCGGCGAGGGGCGGGTGTGGGTGTTCGAGCAGTTGGTGGCGGTGTTTGCCTGCATGGTGGCATTACATGTGTATGGCGCGCTGCGCCGTGAGCAGCCGTGGACGGAGACGGCAGAGATTGGGGTGTACAGCGTGTGCTTGGTGTTGACGCTGGCGTGTTTTCCATTGCCGGCATAGTGCCGCCGCAACCTGCCCATGGCGCCGTCGCGGGAAGCCGCTGATGGCAAGCGGGCCGTGGCCGTAGGTGGCCACGCCAAGCTCATATTGATGGTGGCGCCAACCTTCCTTCAGGCGCCCGGCGCGGCCACCAAGCCATGGCGCAGTGCCAGTTGCATCAGGCCAATATCGTTGTGCACTTCCAGCTTTTGGCGAATCGCCGACAGATAATTGAGCACGGTCTTGGCGCTCAGGTGCAGCTGCTCGGCAATGCGCGCCGGCGGCTCGCCGGCCACCGCCAGGCGCAAGATGTCGAATTCGCGCGGCGTCAGCCGGCTGATGGCGGCGTCGGCTTCCAGGCTGTCGTTGGCCAGCAGCTCGGCCATGTCCGGCGACAACACCCGCCGCCCCTGCGCCACCTTGCGCAGCGCCGCCAGCATGTCGTCCGGGTCGGCGTGTTTGGTCAGATAGCCCTGCGCGCCAGCGCGAAACGCCTGGCGGGCGTAGCCGGCGTGCTGGTGCATGGTGAACACCAGGATGGCCAAATCCGGCTGCCGAGCCAGCAGGCGGCTGATGGCCTCCATGCCGCTGCCCAGTTGCAGCGACAAATCCACCACCGCCACGTTCACCGGCTGGCGGCGCAGCGCGGCGCAGGCTTCGTCGGCGGTGGCGGCCTCGGCCACCACGCGCATATCGGCCTCGGCGTCGATCAGGCGGCGGTAGCCGGTGCGCACCACAGCGTGGTCGTCCAGCAGCAGGATATGAATCATGGCGTCCTCGTGACGGATAGGGTTTTCAGCGCCGCTGACCAAACCGGTTGTGCGGCCTTGTTGGATGGCTTGTGCTGTCTGTGGCTAAGAGTCGCTAACAAAACCCAGCGAAGCGGCCCTGGCTAGGCGTGTGACCGCAGACAGTACAAGCGGTACGGCAAGGTCACACAACAACGCCAGGGGGTTTTGTTAGCGGCTCTAAAGGCGCGGCTGGGGCTGTGTGAGCCGCTAACTCAGCCCCAGCAGCGGCGCGTGCAAACTCACGCACAGCCCGCCGCCGGGGTTCAGCGCCAATGTCACGCCGCCGCCGACACTCTCCAGTCTCTCGCGCATCCCCAGCAGACCACAACCATACTTTGGCACGACACGCGCCACGCCGTTGTCGCTGACCGACACACACAAGCAGCCGTCCGTCACCTCGGCGCGCAATTGCACGGCCGTGGCCTGGCTGTGGCGGGCGATATTGGTCAGGCACTCCTGCACGGCGCGGTATAGCTGCAAGGCGTGGCGGGCGGGCAGCGGCGGCATGGCTTGCCAATTGGCGTCCAGCTGCACTTCCGGGCGGCGCGCCTGCCATTGCCGGGTGAGCTCTTCCAGCGCCTCGGCCAGCGACAGGCCGTCCAGGCCATGCGGGCGCAGCTCGCTGAGCAGGGCGCGGATATGGCGATGAATGCGCTGGGTTTCTTGCTGGATGTCGCGCACGCACTGGCGCTGCGGGTGCTCCGGCTCGCTGGGGCCGTGGCGCAGCAAATAGGCGGCGCACACGCCAATTGCCTCCAGCGACTGGCCCAGCTCGTCGTGCAACTCACGCGCCAGCTCGGCTTGTTCTTGCTCGCGCACCGCCAGCAGCCGGCGGCTGAGCTGGCGCTGGCGCTGGCGGGCGGCGTGCAGCTTGGCCGACAGGGTGTTCAGCGTTTGCGCGATGCGGTCGAACTCGCGCAGGGCAAAGCGCGGCAGCGTCAGCGGCTGGCTGTCGTCTTCCAACGCGCGGATGGCGGCTTCGATGCGCCGGGCCGGCGCCAGCGCGCGGCCAATGGTCAGCCAGCAGGCCACCAGCGAGATGGCGCTGATCACCACGGTGAACAGGATCACGCCGCTGGCGTCGCGGATTTTTTCTTCGATTTCGCTGTAGGGCTCCAGCGCCACATGCACCACATGGCCATCCAGATTCAGCGCAATCGGCTGGCGGTCAAACTGCACTTGCGCGGCCAGCGGCGCCAGCCAGCCGGGGGCTTCATCCCCCGCCGGCGCATCCGGCCCGCCGCCCAGACGCAGGGTGACATGGCGAAAGCCGCCGGCTGCCACCAGCTCGCGCACGCGCGCCGGGTTGGCGTCGGCGCGGCCCAGGGCGTCGATCAGTTGCAATAGCCGGGCCGAGGCGCGCAGCTCTTCTTCGGCGTCGGCGCGCGCGGCGTTCAGCCAGTACAGGCTGACACAGGCGATCAGCAGCAGAGAGAACAAGCCCATCCAGGCGGTCAAGCGCTTGCGTAAATCCATATTGACCCCCTACTTTAGTTGAATCGACATTTAAATCAATTTGTGAATTTAGCAGAATAAACACACGGGTTTTCTGCATGTCACTCTAGCATATTCCGCCGTAAATCCATATTCGGCCAGTTCGGGAAATTTTCCCGACCCTGGCGGGTGATTTTCCCTGTTTAGGCTGGGAACAAATCCTGATACTGCCGGTCAGGCGGCGGATGAATGGGCCTGATGCCCGGAGTGACGCACAACAGCACATATCCGCCAAAAACAACAATGACATGATTAATATACGGACATGGCCATGCTGCAATTTTATCAAATCCCCTGTCGCGGTCCGGCGCGCGCGCCCTGGTTATTGTGCATTGCCGGCCTGCTGGGCCCGGTGGTGGCGCAGGCGGAAGACGCCGCGCTGGCCGAGGTCACCGTGGTGGGCGCCACGCCGCTGCCAGGCCTGGGGCTGAGCCGTGCGCAGGTGGCGGCTCCGGTGGTCAGCCGCAACGCCGCCGCGCTGCAACACAGCCAGCGCGCCACCCTGGGCGAGTTTCTCGAGCGCGAGCTGGGCAGCGTGCATATCAACGACATGCAGGGCAACGCCTTGCAGGCCGATGTCAATTACCGCGGCTACACCGCCTCGCCGCTGCTTGGCACGCCGCAGGGCTTGTCGGTGTACCTGGACGGCATGCGCATGAACCAGCCGTTTGGCGACGTGGTCAGCTGGGATGCGCTGCCGCGTTCGGCGCTGGCCACGCTGACGCTGATGCCCGGCTCCAATCCGCTGTTTGGCCTGAACACCCTGGGCGGCGCGCTGGCGCTGACCACCAAGGACGGCCTGAGCCATCCCGGCACGGCGATTGAAACGGGCTATGGGTCGGATCAGCGCCGTCGGCTGGGTTTTGAGCATGGCGGCTCGGCGGCCAATGGCCTGAACTGGTTTGTCACCGGCAACTGGATGAAAGAAAACGGCTGGCGCGAGCATTCGCCCTCAGAAACCCGTCAGCTGTTCGCCAAGCTGGGCTGGAGTGGCGAGCGCACCGACCTGGCCGCCGCGCTGGGCTGGGCCGACAACACGCTGACCGGCAATGGCCTGCAAGACGCCCGCCTGCTGGCGCGCGACTACCGCAGCGTGTACACCCAGCCAGACGAAACCGACAACCGCAGCGCCTGGCTGAACCTCACCGGCAAGCACCAGCTGAACGACCGCGTGCAGCTCTCTGGCAATGCCTACGCGCGCCGACTGAGCAGCAGCACGCTGAATGGCGACCTGAACGAAGATTCGCTGGATCAGCAGGTGTATTTGCAGCGCACCAGCACCGCCGACCGCAATGCGCTGAGCAAGGCCGGCTACAGCAATTTGCCCAGCCAGAACGAAACCGCCGCCAATACGCCGTTTCCGTACTGGCGCTGCCTGGCGCAAACCGCGCTGGCCGACGAGCCGGCAGAAAAATGCAACGGCCTGCTCAACCGCACCCGCACCCGGCAGACGCAATACGGCTTTAGCGGCCAGTTCACCCTGCAGGACACGGGTAACCAGTTCACCGCCGGGCTGGGCTACGACGCCAGCCGGGTGCGCTTTAGCCAGACCAGCCAGTTTGGCTATCTGAACCCCGACCGTAGCGTGACGCCGGTGAATTTCTTTGCCGACGGCAGAGAAATCGACGACAGCGGCGTGCCGGTGGACAACCGGGTGAACCTGAGCGGGCGCACCCGCACCTGGAGCCTGTTCGCCACCGACACCCTGACCCTGGCCGAGCACTGGCACCTCACCCTGTCGGCGCGCTGGAACCAAACCCGCCTGAGCGTGCGCGACCACATCACCCCGGGCGGCGGCGCCGGCTCGATGGACGGCGACCACCGCTTCAGCCGGCTTAACCCGGCCGCCGGATTGAGCTATGCGCCCAGCGCCAACCTGACCGCCTGGCTGGGCTACAACCAGGGCAGCCGCGCCCCCAGCGTGGTGGAGCTGGGCTGCGCCGACCCCAGCAACCCTTGCCGCCTGCCCAACGCCATGGCCAGCGACCCAGCCTTGCGTCAGGTGGTCACCCACACCTGGGAAGCCGGCGTGCGCGGCAAATTCACGCCGAATCTGCGCTGGCAGCTGGGCGGCTTTCGCGCCGACAGCCGCGACGACATCCTGTTTGTCGCGTCGCGCCAGAGCGGTTCTGGCTATTTCAAGAACGTGGACCGCACCCGCCGCCAGGGCGTCGAGCTGGGCTTGAGCGGCGAGCATGGCGCGTTTAATTGGGGGCTGGATTACACCTATCTGGACGCCACCTACCAAAGCGCAGAAACCCTCACCGCCGCCGCCAACAGCAGCCAGGACGCCAGCGGCAATATCCGCGTGCAGCCGGGCGACCGCCTGCCGCTGACCCCGCGCCATCTGGTCAAGCTGCGCGCCGATTATCGCTTTTCGCCGCAATGGCAGGCTGGCGTGGCCATGCGCGCCGTGGCGGGCAGCCTGGCGCGCGGCAATGAAAACGGCCAGCACCAGTCCGACGGCGTATACAACCTGGGCCCAGGCCGCAGCGCCGGCTACGCGGTATGGGATTTGACTGGCGAATACCGGCCGACGACCCAACTGACCGTGTTTGGCCAGGTGAACAATGTCTTTGACCGCCGCTACGCCACCGCCGCCCAACTGGGCGCCACCGGCTTTACCAGCGATGGCAATTTTGTGGCGCGGCCGTTTGCGGCGGTGGGTGGCAAGTACCCGCTGATGCACGCCACCTTCTACGCCCCCGGCGCGCCGCGCAGCTTCTGGCTGGGTGTGCGCTATGAGTTTGACAAGGTGGCGCAAAAAGACTGAACGCGCATGAACCGGCTTCTCCTTACAGCCGCCTTAGGGCGGCTTTTTTATGGTGGATGGCGCTGGATATTTAAATGCCGGGCTCGCCTATTCGCCTTTAGTCGTATTTTTCAGTGAATAGCAGTTTTATTGTGCTGTCGATAAATCTGATTTTAAATATCAGCAGAGTATCCGGGAAAAAATCCTGCTTTGTCCGGGCGTGACGCCCAGGGTTAAATCATGCACTCCGCTTACACTTGTTTGTGGGCAAAGCTGTGTGACTGCACGCATGGCAAACCAGACAAGACAAGGACGGAGATATGCACACCACCATCAAACACACCCTGCGGCGCGCGCCGCTGGCCGCGGTGATTTCGCTGGCGCTGGCCGGCGCCGCGCTGGCCGGCACGGTCAGCTGGGAAGACATCGCCAGCGACGACAAAACCCCGAAAGACGTGCTGATGTACGGCATGGGCCTAAAGGGCCAGCGCTTTAGCGCGCTCAAGCAGGTGTCCGCCAAGAATGTGGCCGACCTGGTCCCGGCGTGGAGCTTTTCGTTTGGCGGCGAAAAACAGCGCGGCCAGGAAACCCAGGCGATTGTGCATGATGGGGTGATCTACATCACCGCCTCGTACTCGCGCATGTTCGCCATCGACGCCAAGACCGGCAAGCAGCTGTGGGCCTACGAGCACCGCCTGGCCGACGACATCCGCCCATGTTGCGACGTGATCAACCGCGGCGCGGCGATTTATGGCGACAAGGTGTACTTTGGCACGCTGGACGCCAGCATCGTGGCGCTGAACAAAGACACCGGCAAAGTGGTGTGGAAAGAAAAATTCGGCGACCACAAAATCGGCTACACCATGACCGGTGCGCCGACCGTGGTCAAAGATCAAAAAACCGGCCGCATGCTGCTGATCCACGGCTCGTCGGGCGACGAATTCGGCGTGGTCGGCTGGCTGTACGCCCGCGACCCGGACACCGGCAAAGAAGTGTGGGCGCGCCCGCTGGTGGAAGGCCATATCGGCCGCCTGAACGGCCAGCCGTCCACCCCGACCGGCGACCCGAAAGCCCCGTCGTGGCCGAACGACCCGAATTCGCCCACCGGCAAGGTGGAAGCCTGGAGCCATGGCGGCGGCGCGCCGTGGCAGAGCGCCACCTTTGACCCGGACACCAACACCATCATCATCGGCGCCGGCAACCCGGCCCCGTGGAACACCCACAAGCGCTCGCCGGGTGATTCTTTGTTCACCTCCGGCCAGGCCTATGTGGACGCCAGCACTGGCGAGCTGAAGGGGTTTTACCAGCACACGCCGAACGACGCCTGGGACTTCTCCGGCAATAACGAAATCGTGCTGTTTGACTACAAAGACCCGAAAACCGGCAAAACCATCAAGGCCGGCGCTCATGCCGACCGCAATGGCTTTTTCTATGTGACCGACCGCACCCAGCTGGCCAATGGCGCCGGCTACCCGAACAAACCCACCGCGCTGCTGAACGCCTTCCCGTTTGTGGAGGGCATCACCTGGGCCAAGCACATCGACCTGAAAACCGGCCGCCCGGTGGAGCCGACGCCGAGCAACCGTCCGCCGCTGCCGGAAGGCGGCGAAGCGCATGGCAAGAGCGTGTTTGTCTCGCCGCCGTTCCTGGGCGGCAAGAACTGGAACCCGATGTCGTACAACCCGGACACTGGTCTGTTCTATGTGGCCGCCAACCACTGGGGCATGGACTACTGGACCGAGCAAGTCACCTACAAGCCGGGTTCGGCCTATCTGGGCCAGGGCTTCCGCATCAAGCGTCTGTTTGACGACCACGTCGGCACCTTGCGCGCGGTTGACCCGCGCACCGGCAAGATTGTCTGGGATCACAAAGAAACCTTCCCGTTCTGGGCCGGCACCTTGTCCACCGCTGGCGGCCTGCTGTTCACCGGCACCTCGGATGGCTACGTGAAGGCGTTTGACGCCAAAACCGGCAAGGAGCTGTGGAAATTCCAGACCGGCTCGGGGATTGTCTCCTCGCCGGTCACCTGGGAGCAGGACGGCGAGCAGTACATCGGCCTGGCCTCTGGCTATGGCGGCGCGGTGCCGCTGTGGGGCGGCGACATGGCCCAGTTGACCAAGCAGGTGAATCAGGGCGGCAGTTTCTGGGTGTTCAAGCTGCCGCGCCGCGCCCGCTAAGAGCCGCTAACAAAACCCCCTGGCGTTGTTGTGTGACCTTGCCGTACTGCTTGTACTGTCTGCGGTCACACGCCTAGCCAGGGCCGCTTCGCTGGGTTTTGTTAGCGACTCTAAGCCCATTCTCGTCCACCGTTTGCCGCCCTGGCGTTCGCCGGGGCGGATGATGACAAGGATTCTTGATGATGTTGACTCTGCCGCGCCTGGCGCTGGCGCTGGGTCTGGCCGTTGCGCTGGCCCACGCCGATGAACCCCCGGCCTCCAGCCTGGCGGCGGAAACCGTGGTCAACGGCTGCCGCATCGCGCCAAAAACGCAATGCCCAGGGGCCGATTTGCGCCATGCCGACCTCAAGGCGGCCAATCTGGCCGGCGCCAATCTCACTGGCGCGGATTTGCGCCGCGCCGATTTGCGCATGGCCAACCTCACCGGCGCCATGCTGGACGGCGCCGATTTAAGCGGCGCGCGGATCAATCGCGGTTATCTGGCCGGCGCCTCGCTGAAAAAAGCCCGGCTGGTGGGCACAGATCTGGAGTTGTCGCGGCTGATGCGCGCCGACTTCAGCGACGCCGACCTCACCGCCGCCAGCCTGGAAGCCGCGCGCGCCGCTTATGCGGTGTTTCACCGCAGCCGCCTGATCGCCACCAATTTGCAGGAAACCAAGTTCAACGGCGCCAACTTCTGGGAGGCGACCATGGAAGGGTCGGTGATTCGCTACGCGATTTTCCCTGAGGCGTTCTTCGAAGGCTGCCAGGGTTGTCCGCATGACTGGTGATGCATCATGCGCCAAACCCTTGTTTTTGCACCCTACCCGACTTTGGTCGAATAGGCGCAACCGGGTGTGCTCTCCACAATCAGAGGGCCGGGATTTTTTCCCGCGCCAATGAAGCCCAATTGACAAGTGGAGAACCGGAGAGATGAACACATTTTTTGCGCGCAATGGCTGGCGGCTGGCCACCTGCACCCTGATGGTTTCCGCCGCCCTGAGCGCCCCGCTGGCCGGCGCTGCGGTGAATGACCAGGATATTCTCAACGACGCCAAAACCCCTGGCGACGTGGTGTCGTATGGCATGGGCCCGCAAGGCCAGCGTTTCAGCCCGCTGACCAAGCTGAACACCAGCACGGTGAAAAAACTGGTGCCGGCCTGGAGCTTCTCGTTTGGCGGCGAAAAGCAGCGCGGCCAGGAATCGCAGCCGATCATCCATGACGGCGTGATGTATGTCACCGCCTCGTACTCGCGCGCCTACGCCGTGGACGCGCGCACCGGGCAAAAGTTGTGGGAATACAACGCCCGTCTGCCGGACGGCATCATGCCGTGCTGCGACGTGATCAACCGTGGCATGGCCATCTATGGCGACCTGGTGTACTTCGGCACCCTGGACGCCCGTCTGGTGGCGCTGGACCGCAAGACCGGCAAGGTGGTGTGGACCAAGACCCTGGGCGACTACAAGGCCGGTTACTCGTACACCGCCGCGCCGATGATCGTGAAGGGCAAGGTCATCACCGGCGTGTCCGGCGGTGAGTTCGGCATTGTCGGCAAGGTGGAAGCCCGCGACGCCAAGACCGGCGAGCTGGTGTGGTCGCGTCCGGTGATCGAAGGCCATATGGGCACGCTCAATGGCAAGGAAAGCACCATGACCGGCACGCTGAACGCCACCTGGGAAGGCGACCAGTGGAAGCAGGGCGGCGGCGCCACCTGGCTGGGCGGCACCTACGACCCGGAAACCGACACCATCTTCATGGGCACCGGCAACCCGGCGCCGTGGAACTCGTGGACCCGCAAGGGCGACAACCTGTACACCGCCTCCACCCTGGCCATCAACCCGGACAACGGCGAAATCAAGTGGCACCTGCAAACCACGCCGCATGACGGCTGGGACTTTGACGGCGTGAACGAATTCATCCCGTTCGACCTGAAAAAAGACGGCAAGGTGATCAAGGCCGGCGCCAAGGCTGACCGCAATGGCTTCTTCTTTGTGGCCGACCGCACCAACGGCGACTTGCTGGGCGCCTACCCGTTTGTGTCCAAGATCACCTGGGCCAAGGGTTTCGACCTGAAGACCAAGAAGCCGATCGTCAACCCGGAAGGCCGCCCGGCCAACCCGTTTGACCCGGCCCAGCAGGCTGAAGGCGGCAAGGGCAAGTCGGTGTTTGCCGCACCGTCCTTCCTGGGCGGCAAGAACTGGATGCCGATGGCCTACAGCCCGAAGACCGAATTGTTCTACGTGCCCAGCAACGAATGGGGCATGGACATCTGGAACGAGCCGATCACCTACAAGAAGGGCGCCGCTTACCTGGGCGCGGGCTTCACCATCAAACCTCTGTATGACGACCACATCGGCGTGCTGCGCGCCATGGATCCGAAAACCGGCAAGATCAAGTGGGAATACAAAAACAAAGCCCCGCTGTGGGGCGGCGTACTGAGCACCGCCGGCGATCTGGTGTTCACCGGCACTCCGGAAGGCTTCCTGAAGGCATTTGACGCCAAAACCGGCAAAGAGCTGTGGAAATTCCAGACCGGCTCTGGCGTGGTGGGCAGCCCGGTGACCTGGGAAATGGACGGCGAGCAATACGTGTCGGTGGTGTCTGGCTGGGGCGGCGCAGTGCCGCTGTGGGGTGGCGAAGTGGCCAAGGTCATTTCGCACCTGACCCAGGGCGCCAGCGTGTGGACCTTCAAGCTGCCGAAAAACTGAGCATGAAGTAAGCCCTGCCTGGCAGGCGGCCTCCCCCCGGACGTCCGTCTGTCTTGCGCCCACCTGATTTGGGTGGGCGCAGATGGCCCTGAGCCCAGCCGCTGCCCGGCGGCGGCTAGGCTCAGATTCATCCCCCAAACCCGAGAGGAAGCACACCATGAAACTGCGCTGGATGCTGTCTGCCGCCACCCTGATGCTGGTTGGCCAAGCCCATGCCAACGACCCGAAAGCTGTTGAAGCCATGATGCAGAAAAACGGCTGTTTCGCCTGCCACAGCGTCGAACAAAAAATCATCGGCCCGGCCTACCGTGATGTGGCCAAGCGCTACGCCGGCCAGGCCGACGCGCCGGCCAAGCTGGTGGCCAAAGTGAAAAATGGCGGCGGCGGCGTTTGGGGGCAGATGGGCATGCCCCCGCATCCGAACCTGAAAGACGATGACATTCGCGCTATGATTGACTGGGTGCTTGATCACAAGTAAGAATCGCTCACAAATCCCCGTCTGCCGGAATTGCGCCGCCTTGCCCTGTGGGCTGCGGTGCGCCTGACCGGGGTTGCGCTGTGTTGGTGAGCCGTTCTCAAGCCGTGTGCGGTCCGTCTGATCCGGCACGCTCGGGCCGGCATTGCGCCGGCCGTGTCTTCACGCCTGACCGAAAGTATGCCCGCCATGGAAACCACTGTCCTGATTGCCGATGATCATCCGCTGTTTCGCGAAGCCCTGCGCCTGGTGGTGGCCGAAGCGCTGGGCGCCGAGGCGCAAACCATCGAGTGCGCCAGCCTGGACGAGGCACGCGAGCAAGTGGCGCACAGCCCCAATATCGATCTGGCCTTGATGGACTTGAACATGCCGGGCATGGATGGCCTGGCCGGGCTGGCCAGCTTGCGCGCGCACATGCCCACCCTGCCCATCATCGTGGTGTCCGCCGACGAGCGCCACGCCACGGTAGATGCCGCGCTGCGCGCCGGCGTGTCGGGCTTTATCCCCAAGTCGTTTTCACGCGCCGACATGGCCGCAGCGGTCAACGCCGTGCTGGACGGCGATATTTTCTTTCCCGCCACCAGCGACCGCAACACCGGCGCGCCGCCCGCTTACGATCCGGGCATGACCGACATGGCCGCGCGCATCGCCACGCTGACCAAGCAAGAACGCTGCATTCTGGAATACCTGATCCGTGGCAAGTCCAATAAATTTGTCGCCATCGAGCTGGATATCGCCGAAAGCACGGTCAAGGCGCATGTGTCGTCGATTCTGCGCAAACTCAAGGTGCACAGCCGCACGCTGGCAGTGATCAAGGCCGGGCCGTTGTTGCAACTGAACTGAGCGCCGCTCAGCAAACTCTCCTGAGGTCGTTGCGCGGCCTTGCCGTGCCGCTACGCTGAGCATGGTGAGCGACGCAAAGCACCGCTCATACCCCCTGACAGCCTGCTTTTTTCCTGCCAAGGGAAGGCATGCGCGATTCAGCCCCACCAGCCCTGCTTGCTCAAAGCCACATGCACAATTGCCGCCAGCGCCGCCAAGGCCAGCACAAAGGCAATGGCGCGTTGTTGCGGGGTTTTGCCGCGCTTGAGCGCCAGCGTGCCCAGGCCAATATAGGCCAGCAGCAGCACCAGCTTGGTAGCCAGCCAGGGCGTGGTCAGCGGGTTGAATCCACCGACCACCGCCATGCCCACCCCGGCCGCCAGCAGCACGGTGTCGTTGACATGCGGGGCCACACGCCAGAAGCGCGCATGCAGCGCCTGTGGCCGGCTGGCCAGCAGCAGGCCACGGGCAATAAAAGACAGCGCAGTCAGCACCGCGCAGGTGAGATGCAGATGTTTCAGGGCAAGGTAGCTCATGGCTGGATCATACCGCCGCCCAAAGGGGTGAGCCACTGAATAAAACCCCTGTTTTCAACAGGGTTGCATTTCCGGTGCAATCTAGCACACTGATGGCATGTTGCCGTTTTTGGAGCCGCGCACAAAACTCAGCGCAGCGCGCCTGGCCAGGCACGACAAGGCCGCGCAACGACGCCAGGCGGGTTTTGTGAGCGGTGCTTACGGCATTATCCACCCCCATGGAGCAGATCACATGAGTGTTACCCTGAAAGGCAATCCGGTTGAAGTGCGCGGCGAGTTTCCCGCTGTGGGCGCGGTCGCGGCCGAGTTTTCTCTGGTCGGCGCCGACCTGGCCGACGTGTCGTTGTCCTCGCTGGCTGGTCAGCGCAAAGTGCTGAATATTTTCCCGAGCGTGGACACCCCGGTGTGCGCCGCCTCGGTGCGCAAGTTCAACGCCGCCGCCAGCAGCCTGGCCAACACCGTGGTGTTGTGCATTTCTGCCGACCTGCCGTTTGCGCAAAAGCGCTTTTGCGGCGCCGAAGGCCTGGAACAGGTGAAAACCCTGTCCACCCTGCGCGGCGGTGAATTTCTGGCCAACTACGGTGTGGCCATCGCCAGCGGCCCGCTGGCCGGCCTGGCTGCCCGCGCCGTGCTGGTGCTGGATGAAAACAACACCGTGCTGTACGCCGAGCGCGTGGCGGAAATCACCGAAGAACCGAACTACGGCGCAGCGCTGGCCGTGCTGGGCTAACGCTTGCCAGATGAATCTGATCGGGTGTTGACCCGTCCGGTTGTCATCCCTCATCGAAGCGGCTAAGGTGCTGGCTTTCCCTTGTAGCGGACAGCCAGCATGCCCTCCACGCCGCCCCCTTCTCCCCACATTGCTCAATTGCTCGCTCAGGCTGAAGCCGCCTGGAATAGCGGCGAGCTGGAACGCTGCGAGCAACTGGCGCGGCAAACCTTGTCGCAATGGCCCGAGTCAGCCATGGCCTGGAATCTGCTGGGCATGGTGGCCAGCCGCTACGGCCAGTTGGAGCAGGCCGCGCAACTGATGGCGCAGGCAGCCAAGCTGGACGCTACCCAGGCGCAAATCCGCACCAATCTGGCCATTGTGCTCAGCCAACTGGGCGAGCTGGCCCAGGCCAGTGCGCTGCTGGCGCAAACACTGGAATTTGCCCCCGAACATGAAACCGCCTGGCAGTTGCTGGCGCAATTGCTGGAAATGCAGGGTCAGTTTGCCGAGCAAGCCGATGTGCTGCGCCAGGCGCACGCGCGTTGCCCTGGCTCGCTGACTTTACAGTTAATGCTGAGCGATGCGCTGAACACCATGGGTGAGCATGTCCAAGCCGCCAAGCTGGCGGCTGATGTGACTCACCGCTACCCCAAATTCGCCGATGGCTGGTCCTGCCTGGGCTGCGCGCAGGAGAAACTCGGTCAGATCGACGCCGCCCGGCAGTCTTTGCAACGGGCCATTGCGCTGAAGCCACAAGAGGGTCAGTTGCATGTGAATCTGGCGCATCTGGAGCTGCTGGCGGGCAATTTTGCCGATGGTTGGCGTGAATACGAATGGCGCTTTAGCTGCCAGCAGTCGGCGCCCTTGCCCGGCCTGAGCGCGCCACGTTGGCAAGGCGAGCCGATCAACGGCAAGGTGCTGCTGTTGTGGCCAGAGCAAGGCCATGGCGATACTTTGCAGTTTTGCCGCTATGCCCAGTTGCTGGCGACGCGCGGCGCACGGGTGTGGCTGGTGTGTGTGCCGGCCTTGTGGCCGCTGCTGGCGCAGGGTGCGCCAGGCATTGAGCGCTTGTTGCCGCCAGAGCAGGTAGCAGCAGAAGACGGGCAGGTGGATTTTTGGGCGCCCTTGCTGAGCTTGCCGCAGCTGACTGAGTCTGGCGACGACCCTTTGGGTTATTTGGTCCCTTATCTGCAGGTTGAGCCGCAGCGCCAGGCGCGCTGGCGGGCGCGGCTGGATGCGCTGCCGCCAGGCCGGCGCATCGGCCTGATCTGGAGCGGCAATCCGCTGAATGGCAATAACCCCACCCGCGCCTTGCCGCGCGCGCAGTTGGCGGCGCTGGCCGGGCTGGACAATGTGCAATGGATCAGCCTGCAAATGGGCGCAGAAGGTCGCCAAGCGCCGCCGGAAGGGCTGAGTTGGCACGCCTGGGGCGATGAGATTACTGATTTTGCTGACACCGCGGCGATTGTCAGTCAGTTGGACTTGCTGATCAGCACCGACACCGGCCCCGCCCACCTGGCCGGCGCGCTGGGCGCGCTCACCTGGCTGCTGGTGCAGCGCGTGCCGGACTGGCGCTGGGGCTTGAGCGGCGAGTCGTGCGCCAGCTACCCCAGCATGCGGCTGTTCCGCCAGCGCGAACAGGGCGAGTGGGCATCGGTGATGCGTGCGGTGCGCGAGGCGCTGCTGGCTGGCTAAGCGCGGCTCACCCGCGCGCTTAGCTTTGCCCTGCGTCTGCCGCCATTAGCCAGGCGCGCTTATCCAGCGTGCAGAGCGCCTCTGCGCCGCGCTCAGTCGTCGTGATCGGCGGCAGGGGTATGCCAGCGTGAGAAGTGGCCGACCAGTTTTTCCAGGTCGCTGGCGGTTTGCGCCAGTTGCGCCGAGGCTTCTGACAAGGCGTCGGTGGCTTGCATATGCTCTTCGGTGGCCACTGACACTTGCTGCAAGGTGGCGGCAATCTGGTGGGTAGCCTGCGATTGCTGCTGACTGACGCCGGCCAGTTGTTCGGCCTGGGTGCTGGCTTCGTCGGCAGCCATGATCAGTTGGGCCAGATTATCGCTGGCGGATTCGATTTCAGCGGCGCCGCGCTGCACCTCTTCCACGGTTTCGTCCATATTGCGCGTGGCCTGCTCCACCACTTCGCCAATCTTGGCCACGGCGGCGTTGATTTCTTCGGTGGATTGACTGGAACGCTCGGCCAGCTTGCGCACTTCATCGGCCACCACGGCAAATCCGCGGCCTTGTTCACCGGCGCGGGCCGCTTCGATGGCGGCGTTCAAGGCCAGCAGATTGGTCTGGTCGGCGATTTCGCGAATCATCGCCGTCATACAGCCGATATTGTTCATCTCCTGGCTGAGCGCCTGCATGGTGACGCGGCTGCGCTCGACCACGTCCATGGCGCGGGTGCTGGCGGCGCGGCCACAGTCGATGCGCTGACAGCCGTCCAGCACCGCTTCGCGGATCAGGTTGGCGCCGTCGCGCGCCTGTTCGGCGCTGTTGGAAATGCTGGCGGCCGCCTGCGAGATGGTTTCCATGGTTTGCGCCACCTGCTGCACACCCTGCGCCTGTTCGTGCGAGCGGGCGGCCTGGGCGGCCATGCGCTGACGCAGGTTTTGCGCGTGGGTTTGCGTGTCGCCCGCCGCGGCCAGCACATCGGCCATCAGCGCGCGCAGGCTGATGCGGGTGGACTCGACACTGACCAGCGCCTCGCCCAGGCTGCCGGCGGTTTGCTTGCGCACGCGCACCGGCTGGGTGAAATTGCCCTCGCTGATGCGCATCAGGCCACGGCGCAGGGCGCGGATCGACACGCGAAACGACTGCGGCAGCGTCCAGCCCATCACCAGGCCAAACGTGGCTCCAGCGCCAGCCAGCACCCAGCGCAAGGTGGATTGGCTATCCGGCAGCAGGGCGATCAGCAGCATCAGACAGGCGGCGCCCCAATAAGCGCTGCGCAGCTTTTTGCTCAGCGGCAGGCTGTAGCGGCCAGGGCCTTTGGGGGTAGCTGGCAGGGTGCGGCGTTTGTCGCGCACATCGCGGTACAAGGCCTCGGCGGCGGCGACATCTTCGCGCTTGGGGGCATTGCGCACCGACATATAGCCAATGGTTTCGCCGTTTTCCGTGATCGGCGAGACGTAAGCCTCCACCCAGTAGAAATCACCTGCTTTATTGCGGTTCTTGACCAAGCCACTCCAGGGACGGCCAGCCTTCAGCGTGGCCCACAGATCGGCAAATGCCTCGGGCGGCATATCGGGATGGCGGACAATATTATGGCTGACACCAATCAGCTCGTTTTCGGTAAAGCCACTGATGTCGATAAAAGCGCGGTTGGCGTAGGTGATCTGCCCCTTGAGGTCGGTTTTGGTCACGATCGGCCGTGCCGGATCGAGAAAGACCTCGTTCTGGGTGACTGGCAGATTGACTTTCACACATGCCTCCTGGTCGCCGCATTCAGGCAGGGCATGCTGCTGATGCGGTCTTGCTGTCTGGAAAGGAACATCCACTCGGGATGGTGTCTTGCTGCCTGAGCATGACAATATTACAAGAAAGTGATTATATACCGGCTTGCCGGTGGATTACTGTTGAATATTGATATCTATCAACGACGTTCAGCTTGCCCCGTGCATGTGATGACGGCAAACGTTTGTTTTGCCGGGCCCTAGCAGACCAAGCGTCATGCACTGCACACATGCCAAATAGAAGGCCCGGCAAGCCACAGTCAGATCTACGCTACTCTGATTGCCGCGCCATCATGTTGCGCTGGGTCAAAACCATGGGCAACACCAATGACATGTAAACGCATTGCCCCGGCCAAATGGCCGGGGCAATGCGCACCGCTCGCCACTCCATCAGATCTACAGGGGCTTTTTCTGGTCATGGCGATGACCAGGTGTCTGATCGGGATGGATGAGGCGGTGATGCACGCCCAGCGCAAAGTGGCCACGGCGTGCGACTGCTGGATCAGGCCTCGAGCACGGTCAGCCAGGCTGCCAGCCAGGCCGGATGAGCCGGCCAGGCAGGGGCAGTGACCAGCTTGCCGTCGGTCACGGCGTCAGTAACGGCAACTTCGACATATTCTCCCCCCACAGCAGTCACTTCCGGAGCGCAGGCGGGGTAGGCGGTGACCTTGCGTCCGGCCAGTACCCCGGCGGCAGTCAGCAGTTGCACGCCATGACACACGGCGGCCACCGGCTTATTGGCCTGCATGAAATGGCGCACCCAGTTCAGCACATCCGGGTTCAGTCGCAGGTATTCCGGCGCGCGACCACCAGGAATCAGCAGCGCATCGTATTGCTCGGGCTGGCAGTGGGCAAAGCTGGCGTTCAAGGTGAAGCGGTGACCGGGTTTTTCGCTGTAGGTCTGGTCGCCTTCGAAGTCGTGCACCGCCGTGCGCACCTGCTCGCCAGCGATCTTGCCCGGGCAGATGGCGTGCACGGTATGGCCGAGCATTTGCAGTGCCTGGAACGGCACCATGATTTCGTAATCCTCGACGTAGTCACCAGCCAGCACCACAATACGTTTGGCAGTCATGCGGAAGTCTCCCGTTTGATGAGTCATGAGTCTGGGTCACTGCTCACCACCGGCCGTGCGCTCGCATCAGTCAAGTAGAGGTGCGCAGCCCCCAATGAAGGCGGTTACCCGCTGCCTTTCACTGTAGCCACTCGGTCGCGCAACCTGGTAGTAGCGATGTACTACATGAGTATGGATTCAGTCAGAAGGAGAAGTACATGTGCGAATTGTTTTCCGGGCAGGATCCGCGTCGTTACGCCAGCGTGCGTCGTTCTTTGCGGCTGCGCGGCTTTGTCACCAGCCTGTCGCTGGAACAGTATTTTTGGGAAGTGCTGGATGCCTTGTCGGCTGAGCAGGGCATGAGTACGCCGCAATTCATCGCCACCCTTTACGACGAAGTGCTCAGGCGGCATGGTGAAGTGCGCAATTTCACATCTTTATTACGGGTGGCGTGCGGGGTACATCTGCAAGCGCGCAGCGTGCCGGCCTGAGGTCAGCTTGCTTCAGACGGTCAGACAAAACGAAAACCCCCGCATGCAAGCATGCGGGGGTTTGAATTCTGGTGGCCAGTCGCGGAATCGAACCACGGACACGCGGATTTTCAATCCGCTGCTCTACCAACTGAGCTAACTGGCCCTCAAGAGATGCGTATTAAACCGGATTTCGCCGGATGGGTCAAGTGGTTTTTGCAAAAAATCTGCATGCAACACAAGTGGAGCAGATTTTTGTTGGTAAATCACACACTTGCTCGCCAGACGCTGAAAAATTGCGAATGGGGTTCGTTCTGTTTGTCTTGCAGCGCTGGCGTAAGCAGGGAATTGCGTGGCGATGGCCAATTTCGGCCACTTGTGCGCCCAGCCCGACAAAGTCAGTGGATTCCCCCGGCAATATGCTGCTTATCCATATTTTCCGCCCCCACACCCGGCCATTTTCTGTCAATCGTGCGTTCAATTGGACTGAAAGCAAATTGAAAGCTTGGCTTTTTATGCTTGCAAAGCATTGAAACTGAACAAGTTTCTTGTGCGGATATCCGTCGATTTTGGGTGAGCCAAGGAGGGGGAGTCCTGGCTGTTCGATATATGCCAAAAAATTATGGCGATGCATTTTCTGCCAAAAACTGCGGCCATCACGCAACAGCCAGCATGTTTGGCCAGGGTTTTTCCATGAATCATGGCCGATGACTCGTAGATTCACTTAAAATTCCTGCCAGGCAGGAATGAATTTTGCAAGCTCGCCCAGTCCGCAGGCGCCCATTGCCATTGGCGCCAGGCTCGACGCCAAGACAACAATGATATGGCCGATTCTGCCGCCGGCCCTGATACACACTGGAGTAAGCAATACCATGCCTCACCTCGACCTGGATAAAACCGATATCAAAATTCTGGCCGCCTTGCAGCAAAACGGCCGGCTGACCAATGTGGAGCTGGCCGATGCCGTGGCACTGTCGCCCTCGCCTTGCCTGCGCCGTCTGAAGCATCTGGAAGAGTCGGGCATCATCAAGCGTTATGTCGCCCTGCTGGACCCCGCCCGCCTGGGACTGGGCTTGCAGGCTTTTGTCAATGTCGCGCTGGAAAAGCGCGGCAGCGTGCATATGCAAAGCTTTTTGCAGGCGGTGCAGCGCTGGCCGGAAGTGATTGCCTGCTATGCGCTGACGGGCGATATGGATTACATGCTGCATGTGTATTGCGAGGATCTGGATCATTTTTCCCGCTTTGTCATGGGCGAATTGCTCACCCACCCCGGCGTGGAAGACCTGCGCTCCAGCTTTGTGCTGACCGACGTCAAGCGCACCACGGCGCTGCCCTTGCACCAGTTGGGCGCGCCGCGCTGAGCGGGGCTGGCTAGGCCCCCGCCCGCCGGATTCGGGAGGGACGCCTGGCCAGCAATAGCCAGAAAACACAAAAGGCGCCGCAAGGCGCCTTTTGTGTTCTGTGCCGCCCGGCAAACGCCGGGGGTTCAGGATCAGTGATGGTAGGCGGTTTCACCGTGGGTGGTGATGTCCAGACCTTCACGTTCTTGCTCTTCGCTGACACGCAGACCGATGGTCAGGTCGATCAGCTTGAAGGCCACGAAGGACACCACAGCCGACCAGATGATGGCCACGCCAACACCCCAGGCTTGCGAGGTCACTTGCGCCACCATGTCGTATTCGCCCACGGCGTTGGCCACGTAGTCGTACACACCGGTGCCGCCCAGGCTCGGCGCAGCAAACACGCCAGTCAGCAGAGCGCCCAGGATGCCGCCCACGCCGTGCACGCCGAACACATCCAGCGAGTCATCCACACCCAGCATGCGCTTGAGGCCGTTCACACCCCAGTAGCACACCATGCCGCCCAGCAGACCCATGATGATGCTGCCCATCGGGCCGACGAAGCCGCAAGCCGGGGTGATCACCACCAGGCCGGCGATGGTGCCGGAAATCGCGCCCAGCATGGACGGCTTGCCCTTGATCAGCCATTCGACCAGAGTCCACGACACGGTGGCGGCGCAGGTGGCCAGCATGGTGTTGATCATGGCCAGTGCGGCGGTGCCGGTGGCTTCGAGGTTGGAGCCGGCGTTAAAGCCAAACCAGCCCACCCACAGCATCGCGCCGCCGACCATGGTCATGGTCAGGCTGTGCGGGGCCATGGATTCGCGGCCGTAGCCCACGCGCTTGCCGATGATCAGTGCGCCAACCAGGGCTGCCACACCGGCGTTGATGTGCACCACGGTGCCGCCAGCGAAGTCCAGCGCGCCCTTCTGGAACAGGAAGCCTGCGGTTTCACCAGCCTTGGCGCCAGCTTCGGCCGTGGTGTAAGCGTCAGGACCGGCCCAGTACCACACCATGTGTGCCAGCGGCAGGTAGGAGAAGGTGAACCACACCACCACAAAGGCCAGCACGGCGGAGAACTTGATGCGCTCGGCAAAGCCGCCGATGATCAGCGCGGAAGTCAGGCCGGCAAAGGTCAGCTGGAAGGCGATGTACACGTATTCCGGAATCACCACGCCCTTGCTGAAGGTAGCGGCGACGGAATCCACGGTCACGCCCTTCAGGAACAGCTTGTCCAGGCTGCCGAAGAAGGCATTGCCCTCGGTAAACGCCAGGCTATAGCCGTACGCTGCCCACAGCACGCCCAGCAGGCAGAACACCACCAGGCTTTGCATCAGGATGGACAGCATGTTCTTGGTGCGCACCAGGCCACCGTAGAACAGACCCAGGCCAGGTGCGGCCATCAGCAGCACCAGGAGGGTGGAGGCCAGCATCCAGGCGGTGTCGCCCTTGTTGGCAACCGGAGCCGGGGCAGCCGCGGCATCCGCAGCCGGAGCGGCAGCCACAGCGGCCGCAGGGGCTGCCGGCGCTACGGCCGGGGCGTCAGCCGCCGGCGCGGCTTGAGTCACAGCGGCGGCGGCTGCCGGCGCATCTTCCGCCCAGCTGGGCATCACGAACAGAAAGGTGAACAACAAGCTCACCATGGCCAGAACACGTCTCATGCCACTTTCTCCTTAGGTTTGAAAAACGGCGAGCCGCCCGGATGGGCCGGCGCTCAATTACAGGGCATCTTCGCCGGACTCGCCGGTGCGGATGCGGATGACTTGTTGCAAATCCAGAACAAAAATCTTGCCGTCGCCCATCTTGCCGGTGGCGGCCGCTTTTTCGATGGCGGCCAGGGCGGCGTCCAGTTGATCGTTGCGCACGGCAATGTCGATGCGGGTTTTAGGCAAAAAACTCACCTGATATTCCGCGCCACGATAGATTTCCGTGTGGCCCTTCTGGCGACCAAAGCCCTTGACCTCGGTGACGGTCAGTCCGCGCACGCCGATGTCCTCCAGCGCCACACGCACTTCATCGAGCTTGAAAGGCTTGATGATCGCGCTGATCCATTTCATGTTTCACCTCTGCATTTCTCACGTGTTTTTGCTGTACCGGCTGCCGCCCTGTGCGGGTGAGTCAGCCGCTTGTTTTTGTGCGCTGCGTAATGTCTGAATTTCTGCACAGCTAAAAGCACAAGGTGTGCCAAGCATCAAAAGCCCTAGACTGGGCTTTGTGTGTTTTCAGGGGCTTATGCGTGATTTATTCTGGTTTTTTCAGCATTTAGTCATAAAAACCCCTGGCAAACCCAGCTTTGGCATGCACTGCCTTGGCGCAATTGGCCCGCTGACAGCGCGCGCGCCACGCGGCCCGGCGGCGACACGCGCTGGCTGATTTGGTCTGCGCACACGGCGTGTGCCCCACAATCGCGCCTGAAGTCAGTCAAGCACCAAAATGGCGCGGCTGCATGCACGCTTGCCGATCAAATCGCCGCGCGGCACACTTGCCGTCACGCGCCGCGTGGGCGCGCCAGCCTCAACCCGTCGGCTGGGCAAGATGGACGGGAATCGTCGCGGCCAGACGGCCGGGGCGTGCTCTCGTGTGGAGCAGCAAGATGAGTGAAATGATTTACGGCGACGGCGCCATCCGCCGTCCGGGCCTGTATGGCTCTTCGATTGAAAACACCTACGCCGGCGTGCTGTCGTTCATGCGCCGCACTTACAGCCGCGAGCTGAACGGCGTGGACGTGGTGGTGTCTGGCG
Source organism: Rivihabitans pingtungensis (assembly GCF_003201855.1). GTDB lineage: Bacteria > Pseudomonadota > Gammaproteobacteria > Burkholderiales > Aquaspirillaceae > Rivihabitans > Rivihabitans pingtungensis. The sequence continues at coordinate 39,985 of NZ_QJKI01000003.1, forward strand.
TGCCGCTGGATTTATCCACCACCTTCCGCTCGGGCGCGCGGCTGGGCCCGCAGGCCATCCGCGCCGCCAGCGTGCAACTGGCCGAGCTCAAGCCCTACCCGTGGGGGTTTGATCCGTTTGACGACCTTGCAGTGATTGATTACGGCGATTGCTGGTTTGACGCGCACAACCCGCTGAGCATCAAGCCGACGATTGTTGAGCACGCGCGCACCATTCTGGCCAGCGGCGCCAAGATGCTCACCCTGGGCGGCGACCACTTCATCACCTATCCGCTGCTGATTGCGCACGCCGAAAAATACGGCAAACCGCTGGCCCTGCTGCACTTTGACGCCCACTGCGACACCTGGCCGGACGACTCGCCGGATTCGCTTAACCACGGCACCATGTTTTACAAGGCCATCAAGGATGGGCTGATTGACCCGGCCAAGTCTGTGCAAGTGGGCATTCGCACCTGGAATGATGATTTCATGGGGGTGAAGGTGCTGGATGCACCGTGGGTGCACGACCACGGCCCCGAGGCCGTCTTGGCGGAAATCACGCGGGTGATTGGCGACCACCCGGTGTATGTGACGTTCGACATCGACTGTCTTGACCCGTCCGCCGCCCCCGGCACCGGCACCCCCGTGCCGGGTGGGCTGTCCAGCGCGCAGGCGCTGAAGATTGTGCGCAATCTGGGTGGGCTGAATATTGTCGGCATGGACGTGGTGGAAGTGGCGCCCAGCTACGACCAGAGCGAAATCACTGCGATTGCCGCCGCACACATTGCCTGTGACATGCTGTGCCTGCTGCGCAACCAGAAGCTGGCGCGCCAAGGCTAAGAGCGGCCAACAAAACCCTCCTGGCGACCTGTGTGGCGCTCGCATGAGCGGCGCATGTCGGCTCAGGAGGGTTTTTGGCGCAAGAGGCTGTTTGCTGATGTCGCGCGGGTTTTTTCAAGCGCGCAAAGAAAAACGCCCCCGGCATCAGCCGAGGGCGTTTTTGAATTTGGTTGCGGGGACAGGACTCGAACCTGTGACCTTCGGGTTATGAGCCCGACGAGCTGCCAACTGCTCCACCCCGCGTCAGAGAGGTGAACTATACGCAGGGCTATTCAGGCTGTCAAGGGTTTTTGTTGCGCTGCAAGAGGACGGCTCGCGCCATCACGCCGTCCAGCTCACCCAGCCCATCTTCCAGGTCAGCAAAATCAGCAGGCCAAACACAATGCGATACCAGGCAAACACCACAAAGGTGTGGGTGGCGACAAAGCGCAGCAGGCCGCGCACCGCCAGAAACGCCGACAGAAACGCCGCGACAAAGCCCACGCCAAACACCGGCACATCGGCCATGGAAAACGCCTGCCAGTGCTTGAGCACATCGTAAGCCGTGGCAGCGAACATGATGGGAATGGCCAGAAAGAACGAAAACTCGGTGGCCACCTTACGGTCCAGGCCAAACAGCATGCCGCCGATGATGGTCGAGCCCGAGCGCGACACGCCAGGAATCAGCGACAACACCTGAGCAAAGCCCACTTTCAGCGCGTCGCGCAGGCGCATATCGTCCACGCGGGTAATGCGCGGCTTTTGCGGGCGCGACTCCACCCACAAAATCACCAGCCCCCCAACCACCAGCGCCACCGCCACCGAGACGGCGTTGAACAGATAAAACTTGATGGTCTTGATGGTCAGCACGCCAATCACTGCGGCCGGCAAAAAGGCCAGGCCCAGGCCCACCACAAAGCGCAGGGCGACAGGGTCGCGGCGCACGCCGCTGGCCAGCGCGGCGATGCGCGCACGGTATTCCCAGCACACCGCCAGAATCGCCCCCAGCTGAATCACCACTTCGAATACCTTGCCCTTGCCATCGTCAAAGTTGATCAAATCGCCAGCCAGAATCAAATGGCCCGTACTGGAAATCGGAAAAAACTCGGTAATGCCTTCAACGATGCCCATGATCAGGGCCTTGCACAACAACAGGATGTCCATCAGTGGCTTTCCGGGCGCGCGTGCTGCGGATGAATGCGCGAAAGTAAAAAAACGGTGCGCCAGCCTGGTGACAGGCGGCGCCATGCACAAGCACACGGGCCGCAAAAGCGGCCCGTGTGCAAGAGATCAACGGCCGTTTTTGGCCTTGGCGATCAGCTCATCCACCACCTGCAGCAGGCGGGTGGGCTCTGCGGCCATGGTGGCGTAGCGGCCGGCCACCACAAAGGTGGGCGTGCCTTCAATCTGATAATCGCGGGTCATCTTGGCCGCGCGCGACACCTGGCTGGCCATGCCGAAAGATTTGCTGGTTTGCAAGAACGCATTGGCGTCCACGCCTTGCGCCTTCAGGAACGGGGTCAGCAGTTTTTCATCGGCCAGGTTTTGCTTGTCGCGCATCATCGCGTCAAACACCGGCTTGTGCAGCTTGTCCAGCAAGCCCATCTGGCGCTGGGTGGCAAACAGGCGAGCCAGCGGCTCCATTTCCTTGCTCCACACAATCTGCTCGCGGCGGAAGCTCACATGCGCCGGCAACTTGGCTGCCCAGCTTTCCACTGCCGGCTCCAGCCGGTAGCAATGAATGCAGGTGTACGAGAAAAACTCGATCACTTCCACCTTGCCGGCTGGCGCACCGCTTGGTTGCGGGGCGCGCAGTTCGACATAATCGCGGCCGGGCTGGATATCCGCCATGGCCACGGCGGACACCAGCAGCAACAGGGCTGCCCACCATTTTTTCAGCATCATGTTTCCTTCAATTTCTGGATTCGGTCATGCCCCAAAGACAGCCTTCGGAGCGCTACGCTCACACTTGCCGCAAGGCGCGCTGCCGCAGGGCAGCGCAACGATGCCCGAAGGGTTCTGTTCGCGGCGTTTAGCGCGGCTCACAAAACTCAGCGAAGCGATCCTGGCCAGGCGCGCGACCGCAGACAGTAAACAAGTACGGCAAAGTCGGGCAACAACACCAGGAGGGTTTTGTGAGCCGTTCTTAGTCTGCCTTCACCGGCGTCGGGTTCAATCCATTGGCCTTCAACTGGCCGCGCAGGCGCTCGACATCTTCCGAGCGGGTCAGCGGGCCGATGCGCACCCGATGCAGCAAACCCTTGTCCGAGCTGTTGACCGACTGGATATTGGCCTCGACCCCCAGCAGCGCCAATTTGGCTTTCATATTGTCGGCGTCCACTTCTTTTTGATAGGCGCCCACTTGCAGGTAAATCTTTTTGCCCTTGTCAGCGGCCTCTTTGTCTTTGGCCGGATCGGTGGCGGGTTTTTCCTGCGGGGCTGGCGGCGGCGCATTACCCGGCAGAATCTTGTAAAAGTCATACTGCGGCGGCTCGGCCTTGGCGTGTTTTTCTGCCGGCGTCTGCGGAGCATCCGGTTTGGCATCGGCCTTGCCCGGTCTGGCGGGCTTGTCTTCTGCCGGAGCCTGGGACGGTTGCGGCGCAGCGGCAGGCGGCGCTGCAGGTGGCGGGCTGGCCGGTGGCGTATCCAGCAAAGGATTGGTAGGCAGGTTGGCAGCCAGATCCGGTGCGCGGCTACCGGGTGCGCCAGGCTCCAGCGTAGCCGGGCCTGGCGGGGGGGCCGGTCTGGCTGGCTGCGCCGGCAGCGATACCATATCCGAGGCTTCTTCCTTGGCGGGTTTGGCGTCGCGCGGGGCAAATGGGGTATTGGCGCGATTCAGGTAGAACGCCACCCCCGCAGCGCCCCCTACCCCCACCAGCAGGCCAATCAGCACCCCGGCGACCACGCCCTTGCCATTGCCGGATGATTTTTTGGCTGACGTGGATGTTGGCGTGCGCGGCGCTGGCGCGCCTCGGCTGGCGCCATTGCCACCACGCGGTGGCCGAGTGCTGTTTTTGTAATCACGGGACATGCTGCTGGCGCGTCTTTCTATCAGGTGAGTTCATGGCCAGCGCGCAGCGCTGGCCCACTCTTCTCCTGTCGGTGGCGGCAGGGAAGGGCCGTGGTTCCGGCAATGCGGAACACGGCGCGCTGCGATTATATCAGCCGGGAGGGGCGTGACTACAAGCCACGACGGTATTGAATGGCTTCGGCAATATGGCGGGCGTTGACCGCCGCGCTGGCTTCCAGGTCAGCGATGGTGCGCGCCAGCCGCAGGATGCGATGGTAGGCGCGGCCAGATAAATGAAAGCGCTCGATGGCCTGCGCCGCCAGGGCCGCGCCTTCGGCGTCCGGGCGGGCGATGTCGTCCAGCGTGGCGCCGTCCAGCAAGGCATTGGCCACCCCCTGGCGCGCCAGCTGGATGGAGAAAGCCGTCTCTACCCGCTCGCGCACCCGCGCGCTGGGCTCGCCGGGCGCGGCGCGCAGTAAATCTTGCGCCGGCAGGCTGGGCACTTCCACCCGCATGTCGATGCGGTCCAGCAATGGACCGGATATTTTGCCGCGATAGCGGCTGATTTGCTCTGGCGTGCAGCGGCAACGCCCGGAAGGGTGGCCGTGATAGCCGCAGGGGCAGGGGTTCATCGCCGCCACCAGCTGAAAGCGCGCCGGGAAATCCACCTGACGCGCCGCACGCGAAATGGTTACCCGGCCGGTTTCCAACGGCTCGCGCAGCATGTCCAGCGTTTTGCGCTCGAACTCGGGCAGTTCATCCAGAAACAACACGCCATGCAGGGCCAGCGACACCTCGCCCGGACGCGGCTGGCCGCCGCCGCCGACCAGCGCCGCCGCCGAGGCAGAATGATGCGGCGCACGATAAGGGCGAGTCCAGAATTGTGTCGGGTCCAGCCCGCCGCTGGCCAGCGAGCGCACGCTGGCCACTTCCAGCGCTTCGGTCTCGCTCATCGCCGGTAGAATGCCGGGCAAGCGGGTGGCCAGCATGGATTTGCCGGTGCCTGGCGGGCCGGACAGCAGCAGGCTGTGGCGGCCGGCGGCGGCGATTTCCAGCGCGCGCCGCGCCGTCAGCTGGCCTTTCAGGTCACTCAGGTCGGGGTAGTCCGGCGCCAGCGCCGGCGGCGGCGGCTCGGGCGCCTCCAGCCGGGCCTGGCCATTGAGCATGGCGCACACTGCTTGCAGGCTGTCGGCCTGCGCCAGCGAGGCCTGCGGCCACAGCGCCGCCTCGCCCGCGCTGGCGCGCGGCAGCACCAGCGTGCGCCCGGCGCGGGTGGCGGCCATGGCCATCAACAGCGCGCCGCGTATTGGCCGCAACTCGCCATTCAACGCCAGCTCGCCGACAAACTCATGGCGGGCCAGATGCTGGGCGCTCAGTTGGCCCGAGGCGGCCAGAATGCCCAGGGCAATCGGCAAATCAAAGCGCCCGGAGTCCTTGGGCAGGTCTGCGGGCGCCAGATTGATGGTGACGCGGCGGTTGGGAAACTCAAACCCCGCCAGCTGTATCGCCGCGCGCACGCGCTCGCGGCTTTCCTTGACTTCGGTGTCGGGCAGGCCGACCAAGGTCAGCGAGGGCAGGCCGTTGGCCAGATGGACTTCCACGGTGACTTCCGGGGCGTCCGTTCCGGCCAGGGCCCGGCTGGTGATCCGCGCCAGCGACACGGCGGGGCGTCTTAGGAGTGGCCCTGAGCGGCTTGTTCCGCCTCGGCTTCTACCGCCGCGGCGGCTTCGGCTGCCGGCTCGGCCGGCAGCACCAGCGCTTCCAGCTTGGCCAGACGGGCTTCCAGCTGTTCCAGTTTTTCGCGGGTACGCGCCAGCACTTCTTGCTGCACGTCGAATTCTTCGCGGGTGACCAGATCCAGCTTGGTGAAGGCCGAGCCCATCAGGCTGCGCAGGTTTTTTTCCAGATCCTTGGCCGGGCTGGAGGCCAGGGTGTCGCCAATCTTGGCGCTGATTTCGTCGAACAGTTTTTGGCTCAGCATGGCTGACTCCTTGATGCGGTTGGGCGGCAGCGTGATAGACCGCCGTGGCGGCGCGCAGGTTCACGCCGTATGAGTATCTGGATAGCAGTGTAGCAAAAGCCGGCGCGCTGCGGCTGACAACTGAATGCCTGCGCGGCAGGTTTCAGCCAAACAGCATGCACTATTGCAGTGCACGGCTTTGCCTGTCTGCGGTGCATGACTGCGCCGCGCTGGCGCCCAAACCCCATCGGCGGACGTTTTGCAGCATGGCACGAATTATGCAAGTTCGCCAGCACGCCATTGGGCGCAGCGTTGCGGCCCCATCCAACATTCAACCATCAAGGAGCTTGTATGAAACTGGTATCCGCCGTCATCAAGCCGTTCAAACTCGACGAGGTGCGCGAAGCCCTGTCGACGATCGGCGTGCAAGGGGTGACCGTCACCGAAGTCAAAGGCTTTGGTCGTCAAAAAGGCCACACCGAGCTGTATCGTGGCGCCGAATATGTGGTGGACTTTCTGCCCAAGGTGAAAATCGACGTGGCCATCAAGGATGAACTGCTCGACCAGGTGCTGGAAGCCATCGAGAAATCCGCCCACACCGGCAAAATCGGCGACGGCAAGATTTTTGTGTTCGAGCTGGAACAAGTGGTGCGCATCCGCACCGGCGAAACCGGCCCGGAAGCGGTGTAACAGCGCCTTTTAAGCGCAGTCACACCCACCCACACACGCCCTGACGGCAACCCTGCCGCCAGGGCGTGTTGCATATTGGCGGCGTCTGGCGTGGTGCACACATCGCGACACCCAGGCCCCAGCAATTGGCGGCTCTGCGCCAGCGCGACCAACACATGGCCATCTAATCAATCCGTTTTTGCCGGATATAGCCAGATTTTTATGTATTTTTGCCGCTTTTTGCTGGATTTTTACTCGCAGGCATGAAACCTGCTGAGCCATGGACATCCACGCAGCGTGTGTCCTTGCCGCCTTCCGGCACAGTTCAGCCATGCTGCCCAAGCAAGGAGACACATCATGATGGGAAGTCGAGACCGCGAACTGGCCATTTTGCAAAGCCGGCTGTTTCTGGAGCTGCGCCGCACCCACTGCCGGGTGATTGACCTGAAATGGATGAACGAGGACGCCCGCTACGCCCGCCATGTGCTGGACCTGGCTGCGCACTGTGACGAAGACGACATCCGCGAGCTGGGCCGCAAGATTGCCCAGCATATGCATATGCCGCCCAGCGCCGAAGTGGAAGTCCGCCAGCCGGCGGTATCGCCGCGCCGCGCGGCGGAAGCCAGCCATGGCGCGTCTGGGGGATGGTGGCGGGCCTTGCAGTTGCAGCGCGGCTATTAAGAGCGGCTAACCCTCCTGGCCTTGTTGCCCGACCTTGCCGTACTACCCGTACTGTCTGCGGTCGCGCGCCTAGCCAGGATCGCTGCGCTGAGTGTTGTTAGCCGCTCTACGCCGCGCCGGCAGCGATCAAATGCCTACTTCCACCAGCGGCACGCGCGGCGCCACCGCACACATCAATTCATAGCCAATCGTGCCGGCGGCATCCGCCACCGTTTCAATCGCCACGCCCTCACCCCACAACACCACCTTGCTGCCGATGCCGGCGGCAGGCAGGTGGGTGAGGTCCACCGCCAGCATATCCATCGACACCCGGCCCACCGTGCCGCTGGCCTGGCCATCCACCCGCACCGGCGTGCCCGAGGGCACAATGCGCGGGTAGCCATCGGCGTAACCACAGGCCACCACGCCAATGCGCATCGGCCCTGGCGCGGTAAAGCGCGCGCCATAGCCCACCTCGTCACCGGCTTGCAGCGTTTGCACGCCAATAATGTCAGCCTCCAGCGTCATGGTCGGGCGCAGGCCCAGCTGTTCGCCGGTTTCGCCGGCAAACGGCGAGCAGCCGTACAGCATGATGCCGGGGCGAATGAATTCGGCGCGGGCTGAGTCGTGGCGCAAAATCGCTGCCGAATTGGCCACGCTGACCGGCAGGCCCAGCTCGGCCGCCACCGGCTGAAAACGCGCCATCTGGCCGGCAATGCCGCGCTCGTCATCGGCGGTGGCAAAGTGGGTCATCAGTGCGCTCAGGCGCACCTGGGGCAAGGCGCGCAGGCGCTGGGCCATGGCCAGCGCGGCTTCCGGGCGGAAACCCAGCCGGTTCATGCCAGTGTTGAGCTTGAGCCAGACGCTGAGCGGGCGCGGCAGTGGGGTGGACTCCAGCAGCGCCAGCTGATGCTCGCTGTGCACCGAGGTCCAGATGTCGTGTTCGGCGCAGGCCAGCAGTTCTTCGCGATCAAAGAAACCTTCCAGCATCATCAGCGGTCGGATTTCTCCCGACTCGCGCAAGGCAATGGCGTTTTCCAGGTTGAGCATGGCAAAGCCGTCAGCATGCGGCAGGGCGCGCACCACGCGGGCGTAGCCATGGCCATAGCCATCGGCCTTGATCACCGCCAGCGCCTGGCTGCGCGGGGCAAGTTGCTTGGCCACGGAATAATTGTGGGCGAGGGCATCCATATGGATGCGGGCTTGAATCGGACGGGTCATGAGCGTGCGGGGAATTCACATCAGGAGTGGGCCATTATACGCCGCTTGGAGTACACTCACCGCCAGCGGGAGCGCCCCTGACGCGCCCGAGGACGTCAAATGGACATTTTGCAAGTACTTATCGACTTTTTCACTGGATATGGTTATTTCGCCGTATTTTTCGTGCTGCTGATCTGTGGTTTTGGCGTGCCGATCCCGGAGGACATCACCCTGGTGGCCGGCGGGGTGATCTCTGGCCTGGGCTACACTCATGTGCATACGATGTTCGCCGTCGGCATGGCCGGCGTGCTGGTGGGCGACGCCACCATGTTCACCATTGGCCGGGTGTACGGCAAGTCCGTGCTGAAACTGCCTTTTATCGCCAGAGCGCTGACGCCGGAACGCTTTGTCGCCGTGCAGGAAAAATTTGAAAAGTACGGGGTATGGGTGCTGTTTGTCGCCCGTTTTCTGCCGGGCCTGCGCTCGCCGATTTTTCTCACCGCCGGGCTCACCCGCAAGGTGCCGTTCTGGCGCTTTTTGCTGATGGACGGCCTGGCCGCGCTGATCAGCGTGCCGGTATGGGTGTATCTGGGCTTTTTTGGCGCCTCCAACCGCGATTGGCTGATGACCTGGGTGCACCGTGGCCAGGCCGGCATTCTGGTGCTGATTGGCCTGGGCGCCGTGCTGGCGGCCAGCTATTGGTGGATTCAGCGCCGGCGCAAAGCCCGCGCCTGTGAATTGCGCCGGGTGGCGGGGCGGGAGTAAACCCCCGTCTTGGCTGCCAGCCCGCATCTGGCACTGACGGTCGCCTTGCGCCGACAGTGTCCGCTGGCGACAACTTCTACCACTGAGGTTTGCGCTCCCGTTTTACACAGCAAAGCCCTGCATCGGGTAACAATGCAGGGCTTTTTCACACCATTAGCCAGTCGCTTAGCCAGATTACGGCTTGCCGGCATCCTTGCCATCACCGGCAAAATCACTGGCGTTGAACGCCGGGGTGGGCTCTTCGCCAGCCGCGGGCGCCGCTGGCGCTTCGCCTTCCATCACTGGCGGCGGCAGGGCGTCGTCATTGGCGTCCGGGGTGATTTGCAGCTCTTGCGTCAGCTCGGCGCCGCTGGTGTCCACCGCCTTGTCCAGGCCCATGGTGACCAGATTGGGGAAGGCAATCAGCATGGCCACCATCGCCAGCTGAATCAGCACAAACGGCACTGCGCCCCAGTAAATCTGGCTGGATTTCACCCGCTCGATCAGCTTGCCGGTGACCTTGTCGGTGTAGTCCTTGGTGGCGGCCACACTGCGCAGGTAAAACAGCGCAAAGCCAAACGGCGGGTGCATGAACGAGGTTTGCATATTCACCGCCAGCAAGACGCCAAACCACACCAGGTCAATGCCGAGTTTTTCCGCCACCGGGGCCAGCAAGGGCACCACGATAAAGGCCAGCTCGAAAAAGTCGAGGAAGAAGGCCAGGCCGAACACCAGCAGGTTGACCACAATCGAAAAGCCGATCTGGCCGCCCGGCAGGTCGTGCAGCAGATGCTCCACCCAGACATGGCCATCCACGCCGTAGAAGGTCAGGCTGAACACCCGCGCGCCCACCAGGATGAACAGCACAAAGGTGGTCAGCTTGGCGGTGCTGTACATCGCCTGCTTGAGCAGCGCCAAATCCAGCCGCTTGCGCGACAAGGCCATGATGATGGCCCCCGTGGCACCCATGGCGCCGCCTTCGGTGGGGGTGGCGATGCCCACAAAAATCGTGCCCAGCACCAGAAAAATCAGCCCCAGCGGCGGAATCAGCACAAAGGTGGTTTTTTCGGCGATCTGCGACAGCAGGCCCAGCTTGAACTGACGGTTGATCAGCGCCAGCACAAAGGCCACGCCAATGCCAACCATGATGGACACCACAATGGTTTCGTCCAGCGGGTGGTTTTCCGGGTATTGCTTGGCGAACAGCACGCCAGCAGCCACGGCGATCAGGGTGAGCACGCCCAGCGAGCGGTTGCCCGACGCGCCATTGGACTCGCGCAGCGAGCGCGCTTCGGGCGGCAAGGCCGGCGCCGACTCCGGGCGGAACATGGTGCAGGCAAACACATACACAGCGTACAAAGCCGTCAGGATAAAGCCCGGAATAAACGCACCCTTGTACAAATCGCCCACCGAGCGGCCCAGCTGGTCGGCCATCACAATCAGCACCAGCGAGGGCGGAATGATCTGCGCCAGGGTGCCTGAAGCGGCAATTACACCCGAGGCCAGCCGGCGGTCGTAGCCATAGCGCAGCATGATGGGCATGGAAATCAGCCCCATCGAAATCACACTCGCCGCCACCACGCCCGTGGTGGCCGCCAGCATGGCGCCCACCAGAATCACCGCATAGGCAATGCCGCCGCGAATCGGCCCGAAAATCTGGCCGACGGTGTCCAGCAAGTCTTCGGCCATGCCGCTGCGCTCCAGCACCAGACCCATGAAGGTGAAGAACGGAATCGCCAGCAGGGTGTCGTTATTCATCACCCCCCAGATGCGGTCGGGCATGGCGTTGAACAGCGAGGGCTGTAACAGGCCCAGGTCGATGCCCAGCAGGCCAAACACAATGCCGTTGGCGGCCAGGGCAAACGCCACCGGGTAGCCCAGCAGCAAAAAAATCACCATCGAGGCAAACATCACCGGCGCCAGGTTTTCCGCCAAAAAATGATGCGCGGCGCTGTCGTGGCCCAGCACGTCGCTGATGGACGCGCCCATCAGCGCCGAGCCAACCAGGGCAAGGATCAATACCGACAAAAAGGCAAACACCCAGGGCATAAAGCGCATGCCGCTGACTGGCGCGGCGGCGGGGGCAGAGACATTAGCCATGTTGCGCTCCTTTCTGCAGGGCGGCGGCTTCGGCTTGTTCGCGTCGGCGCAGCTCGTCAATCAAGGCCTGTTCGGCGCTGATTTCTTCGCCCTTGTGGGCCGGATCCGGGCTGGCGCCGCACAAAAAGCCGATCTGCTTGATCGCCTGCGACAAGCCTTGCAGCCACAGCAGGGCAAAGCCCAGCGGCAGCAGCATTTTGGCCGGCCACAAAATCAGCCCGCCGGGGTTGGCCGACACATCGCCGGCGCGCAGTGAATTCAAAAAGTACGGCACGCCCAGCCACAGCACCAGGCCCACCACCGGGAACAAAAACACCAGGGTGCCCAGCAACTCCATCCAGGCGCGGGTGCGCGGGTCGTAACGGGACGACAGCAAATCAATGCGGATGTGCTCGTTGTGCAGCAGGGCATGGCCGGCGCACAGCAGAAACACGGCGGAGAACATATACCATTGCGCTTCCAGCAGCGCATTGGAGCTATAGTCAAAAGCTTTGCGGATGACCGCATTGCCGGCGCTGAGCAGGGTCATGGCCAGAATCAGCCACATGCTCCAGCGGCCGATTCTGTCGTTGACCGCGTCGATCACGCGCGACAGTTTCAGGGCAGCGTCAATCATGGATGACTTACCTCATGGGTAGCGTGCAAAGGGGCGTCGCCACGGGTGGGCGACGGCTGCCGTCTACGGCGCAGACAACAACGCGACCGGGGGTGACGGTCGCGTGGTCGCCGGCCGCGAAGAGCCGCTCATCCTGGCTAGGCGCACAACCGCAGGCAGCACAGCCGTGCGGCAAGGTCGCGCAACAACGCCAGGAGGGTTTGGTGAGCGGCGCTAAGTGGGGGGCGGCTTACTTCAGCGGAGTGGCCTGGGTGAAGCGGTCCATGGTGCCTTCCGCCACGCTGAACCAGCGCGACTGGGTGTTGCGGTAGGGCAGCCAGGAGGCGTAGATCTTCTTGAACAGCGGGTTCTTGGCCGATTCTTCGGCATACAGCTCTTCCGCAGCCTTCTGCGCCGCCACCATCACATCCTTCGGATAGGCTTGCAGCTTGACGCCCTGTTTGAGCAGACGGCCCAGCGCCAGCGGGTTTTTGTGGTCGTATTCGGCCTGCATGGTGACGTTGGCTTCGGCGGCGGCGGCCTTCAGCGCGGCCTGGTAAGCCTTGGGCAGCTTGGCCCAGTGCTCTTTGTTGATCATGAAGGTGATCTGCGGGCCCGGCTCCCAGAAGCCCGGGTAGTAGTAATTTTTGGCGATCTTGAAGAAGCCCAGCTTTTCATCATCGTACGGCCCCACCCATTCGGTGGCGTCGATGGTGCCTTTTTCCAGCGCCGGGTAGATATCGCCGCCGGCCAGGGTTTGCGGCACCGCGCCCAGCTTGGCCATCAGCTCGCCGCCAATGCCGGGGATACGCATTTTCAGGCCCTTGAGGTCGGCCAGGCCTTTGATCGGATTGCGGAACCAGCCACCCATCTGCGTGCCGGTATTGCCGCCAGCCAGGGCAATCACCTTGTATTGGTCAAACAGCTCGGCCATCAGCTTGTCGCCGCCGCCAAACTGCATCCAGGCGTTTTGCTGGCGGGAATTCAGGCCAAACGGCATCGAGGTGTCAAAGCCAAACGCCTTGTTCTTGCCCACATAGTAATAGCTGCAGGTGTGGCCGATTTCCACCGTGCCATTGCTGACTGCGTCCAGCACTTGCAGGCCCGGCACGATTTCGCCGCCAGCGAACACGCGGATGTCGAATTTACCGTCGGTCAGCTCGCGCACGCGGTCGGCCAGCACTTCAGCGCCGCCGTAAATGGTGTCCAGGCTTTTCGGGAAGCTGGACGCCAGCCGCCAGCGGATTTGCGGTTCAGCGGCAATCGCCGGCGCGGCGATGGCGGATGCGGCCAGACCGGCGACCCCGGCTTGTTTCAGAAAGGCGCGACGTTCCACGAGTTTCTCCTTTGTGTTCACTTCTCATGTGATGATTTTTTTATCCGCCTGTGTCCGGCAGTTTTTGGCTTCAGCCGGCACAGGCAGTCTTTTATCTATACCGCAAAACACGGAAAACAACATCATGCAGTGCAGCAATATTGGTCATACCTTTTTACTTTTGAAGAAACTGCCACAATAAAGCCATTGGCATGATGCCATTCCAGGCAAGCAAGGTCAATCAAACGGACGTTTCACATCGTAAGCGAGTAGCTCAGTCCTGCTGGCACACCGCCGCCATGCGCGCCAGCGCCTCTTCCAACTGTGCCGGCGGGCAGCCAAAGTTCAGGCGGACAAAACCGGACAGACCAAAATCCCGTCCATCCGACAGCCCCACGCCGCCAGCCTCAAACTGCGCTACCGGGTCAGCCCAGCCCTTGGCGCGCACATCAATCCAGGCCAGATAAGTGCCCTGGCTGTGGGTGACGCGCACGCCAGGCAGCGCGCCCAGCACGCTTTCCACCCGCTCCCGGTTGGCGCGCAGCACCGTCAACAAGCCTTGCAGCCAATCCGGGCTGTCGCGATAGGCCGCTTCGGCCGCCACCAGGCCAAATACATTCACCCCCGGCACAATGCCACGCATGGCGCGGCTAAAGCGCGCGCGCAAAGCCGGGTTGGGGATAATGGCAAAAGCGCAGCCCAGGCCGGGCACGTTATAGGTTTTTGAGGGCGCCATCAGCGTGATGCTGCGCTGGGCGGCGTCATCCGACAGGCTGGCAAACGGCTGGTGGTGGCGCTCGGCGTCCAGAATCAACTGGCAGTGAATCTCGTCCGAGCACACCGTCAGTTCATGGCGGCGGGCAAAATCGGCCACTTCGGCCAGCTCCTCGGCCGACCACACCCGGCCCACCGGGTTGTGCGGATGGCACAGCATCAACAGGCGGGTGCGCGGGGTCAGCGCGGCTTCCATGGCCGCCCAATCCCAGCGCCAGCCATCGGCGCCTTCTTGCAGCAACGCGGTTTGCAGCTCACGGCCCGATAGCTGTGGCGCCGACATGAACGGCGGATACACCGGCGTGGCGGTCAGCACCGCGTCGCCAGGCTCACCCACCGCCCGGCAGGCCACGTTCAGCCCGCACACCAGGCCAGGCAGCCACACCAGCCAATCGGCCTCAATGTGCCAGCCGTATTCACGCGCCAGCCAGTCACTTACCGCGCCGGCCACGCCGGGCAGCACGTCCGGATAGCCATACACGCCGTGCGCCACCCGTTCGGCCAGCGCTGTTTGCACCGCTGGCGGCGCGGCAAAGTCCATATCGGCCACCCACATCGGCAAAATGTCGCGGCCGGCGTATTTCTGCCATTTCCAGCTGTCGCTGTCGCGCCGGTCGGGCGCTTGTTGAAAAAGCTCCTGCATGATGATGTCCACCTGGCTGGGCCGTGGGAACAATTGCCCAGCGGCCGGTTCATAACCGAACCATCATGCCCGCCGGCCGTGTGGCCGGCAAGACAGGAGCTTGTATGACCGTATTATCCCGACTGTGCCGCCTGTCGGTGGCCGCCGCCGCCGTGTGGCTGGCCGCGTGCGCCGAGCTGCCGGCACAGCCCACCTCGGCCCCGGCCGCCACTCAAGGCAGCGCCACCCCCGCCGCCACCCCGCGACCGCTCAACCGCGAAGCTGAAGTGCTGGTCACCCTGGCGGCCCTGCACGAAGATAGCCTTAATCAAAGCATGACGCTGCTGCCCCTGGTGCGCGAGCGCGCCCAGCGCAAGCCGCTGGAGCGCAGCATCCAGCTGCACGCCAACGAGCTGCGCACCTTGCGTGGCTGGATCAGCCGCCTGCCCGACCGGCCACAGGCCGATTATTTGCCGCGCCTGCCCGAACCCGGCGCCCTGACCCGCGCCCAGGCCGAACGCCAGTATGTGCAAGCCATGCTGGCGCATCACGATGCGGTCGAGCAATTGGCCCGCCGCGCCGAGGGTGTACGGCTGCGCCCGGCACTGAAAACCCTGCTGGAAACAGTGCGGGCGCGCAGCCAGGCCGAACGCCCGGCGCTACAGGCCCGGCTGGACGCGCTGCCCTGATGGTCTTTTGCCGGCGCACAGACGCTGTTGGATCTATCCCGCAAGAAAAAGCCCACCCCTTGCGGGGTGGGCCAAAGCGGGTACTTGAGGAGAGTAGCCCGGAAACGCCACGCTATCCGGCGGGGCAGCGCCGGATGACATAAGAGAAAACAGCGGCGACCTGCTTGGGTTTAGGGTTGCTCACCAAACCCAGTGGAGCGGTCCTGGCCAGGTGCGCGGGGAGTGCGGCAAGGTCGGGCAACCACGCCAGGCGGGTTTGCTGAGCAATGCTTACAGCAGCCCATCCACCAGCGCGCGGCTGATCACCAAACGCTGAATATCGCTGGTGCCTTCGTAAATCTGGGTTACTCGCACGTCGCGGTAAATCCGCTCAATCGGAAAATCGCGCAAATAACCGTAGCCACCCAGCGTCTGCAAGGCGCCGGAACACACCCGCTCGGCCATTTCCGAGGCGAACAGCTTGGCCATCGAGGCTTCTTTCAGGCAGGGCTGGCCGGCGTCTTTCAGGCTGGCGGCGTGCCACACCAACTGCCGCGCCGCTTCCAGCTGGGTGGCCAGGTCGGCCAGGCGAAAGCCCACCGCCTGGTGCTGGATAATCGGCTGGCCAAAGCTTTCCCGCTCGCGGGCGTAGCGCAGCGCACCATCCAGCGCCGCACGCGCCATGCCCAGCGACTGGGCGGCAATGCCGATGCGCCCGGATTCCAGATTGGCCAGGGCAATGCGGTAGCCATCGCCCTCCGCACCCAGCCGCTGGCGGGCGGGAATGCGGCACTGGTCAAACACAATCTGGCAGGTGTCACTGGCCGCCTGACCCAGCTTGTCCTCCACCCGCGCCACCTGATAACCCGGCGTGGCGGTGGGCACAATAAACGCCGACAGGCCTTTTTTGCCGGCTTTCGGGTCGGTGACGGCAATCACGATGGCGATGTCGGCGTGCTTGCCCGAGGTGATGAACTGCTTGGCGCCGTTGAGCACATAGTCATCGCCATCGCGCACCGCCCGGGTGCGCAAGGCGCTGGCGTCCGAACCGGCCTGCGCCTCGGTCAGGCAAAACGCCCCCAGCCATTGGCCACTGGCCATCGGCCGCAAAAAAGTCTCTTTTTGCCACGCATCGCCAAACCGCTCAATCGGCCCGCAGCCCACCGAATTGGTGACGGAAATAATGGTGGACGTCGCGCCATCACCCACGGCGATTTCCTCCAGCGCCACTGCCGCCGCCAAAGTATCCAAACCCGCCCCGCCCCACTCGGTGGGCACGGTAATGCCATACAGCCCCAACTCGCCCAACTTGCGCAATGCATCGGCTGGAAACTCATGCGCCTCAGCCCAACGCGCCGCATTCGGCGCCAACTCGCGCGCGGCAAAATCCGCCAAGGTGTCGCGCAGCAATTGATGTTCGGGGGACAAAATCATGCTTTGGCCATCCTCAGTAGTAATCGATCAAAATAAGAGCCGCTCACCAAACTGCGGTCAACGAGATTTCACCCTCACCCCGCCGTGGCCCCTTGCCTGGAGGGGACCCCGTCAGCGCGGGGACGACGCTGAGGCTGGGTAAAGCACCAAAGTGGCACACAACGATGGCGTCGTCCCAATTCGTTGCGCCCTATGCGCCTTAATGACAAGGCCTAGTTGATTGGTGACGCGCCCTAGATTTTCAGTGCTTTTCCCGTTGCGCTTAGCCGGTTTACCCCCCGTAAAGCGCGCCGAGCATCGCAGAAAATCGGGGGGTAGTCCGCCCCGCATGTTCGAAGCGACGGCGCAGCCGGCGCAAGTTCGGGGCGGCCCCGGTTTTCGAGAAGCACAGGGCACCACCGACGCCGCAGGCGGCGGACGGGCGCGCGTCCCGGGGTCGCCTTTCTTTGCCTACTTTCTTTGGCGAAGCAAAGAAAGTAGGGCGCGCACGGGGCGCCACCCCGTCTCAATCCCCCGCGCGCAGCGCGCACCTTACTTACATCCGCTCAATCGCCAACGCCGTCGCCTCCCCGCCGCCAATGCACAAACTCGCCACCCCACGGCGCAAACCATACTGCTGCAAAGCCGACAACAACGTCACCACAATCCGCGCCCCCGACGCGCCAATCGGATGGCCCAGCGCACACGCGCCGCCATGGACATTCACCTTCTCCGCCGGCAACTTCAAATCATGCATCGCCGCCAGCGTCACCACGGCAAACGCCTCGTTGATTTCATACAAATCCACACTGTCGGCGCTCCAGCCAATCCGCCCCAGCAACTTCTCGATGGCGAAGGTCGGCGCCGTGGTGAACCAGGCCGGAGCCTGGGCGTGGCTGCTGTGGCCCACAATCCGCGCCAGCGGGGTCAAGCCGCGCCGCTCGGCCTCGCTGGCGCGCATCAACACCAAGGCGGCGGCGCCGTCAGAAATCGAGCTGGCGTTGGCCGGGGTCACCGTGCCGTCCTTCTTGAACGCTGGCTTGAGCTGGGGGATTTTGTCCAGATTGGCCTTCAGCGGTTGCTCATCGTCGCTGACGACTTCTTCACCCTTGCGGCCTTGCAGAGTCACCGGGGTGATTTCGCTGGCAAAGCGGCCGGTGCGGATGGCGTCTTGCGCGCGGGTCAGCGAGCGGATGGCGAATTCGTCCTGCATGGCGCGGGTAAAGCCATAGTGCTCGGCGCATTGCTCGGCAAACACCCCCATCAGCGCGCCTTTTTGGTAGGCGTCTTCCAGGCCGTCAAGAAACATATGGTCTTTGATTTCGCCGTGGCCCAGCCGAAAGCCGGCGCGCGCCTTGGCCAGCAGATAGGGGGCGTTGCTCATGCTTTCCATGCCGCCGGCCAGCACCACCCGGCTGGCGCCGGCCAGCAACACATCATGCGCCAGCATGGCGGCCTTCATGCCCGATCCGCACATCTTGTTCACCGTGCTGCACGGCGCCGACTGCGGCAGGCCGGCGCCCAGCACCGCCTGGCGCGCCGGGGCCTGGCCCTGACCGGCGGGCAGCACGCAGCCCATCAGCGCCTCGTCGATGTCTTCGCCGGCCACGCCAGCGCGCGCCACGGCGGCGGCCACGGCGGCGGCGCCCAGCTGGGCGGCGGTGAGGCTGGACAAGCTGCCTTGCAGGCCGCCCATCGGGGTGCGCGCCATGCCGACAATCACAACCGGATCTTGCATGTGTCTCTCCTTGTTTTTTTGCCGCCGGGTGTGCCGGCGTGTGCGTGGCCGCGTGCGTCGGCGCTGGCGCGCCGCACGCATCGGTAAAATTACCTATCGTTTACGTTAACGTAAACCAACTGGCAAAAAACTCACTCGGGGATGCCCCCGGTGCGTTTTTCCAACAAACGCTCGCACTGCACCCGCAAGGAGCCGACTTCCTTGAGCACCGCATTGATGTCTTCCTGCTGCTGACGCAGCTGGCTTTCGCGGCGCGAGAGCAGCTTGATGAACTCGAACAACTGCGACTCGTCATCGTTGGCGGTGTCGTAGAGTTCGAACAGTTCGCGGATTTCCTGCAAGGTGAGCCCGATGCGCTTGCCGCGCAGCGTCAGCATCAAACGCACGCGGTCGCGGCGCGAATAGATGCGGTGCTGGCCGCGCCGTTCGGGCTCCAGCAAGCCTTGGTCTTCGTAGTGACGAATCGCCCGTGGGGTGATGTCGAACTCGCGCGCCAGCTCGCCGATGGTGAAGGTTCTGTCCTGAACTGTGCTCACAATGCTGCAACTCGTAGGGATATTTCGGGTTAAGCGGCTGATTTTACCGCGTTTCACCCCATCACGGCCACCCTGGCGGCATGGTTGGCCTGGCGGGTGGGCTAAGCGCTGCTGGCAAAACCCTCCTGGCGCGCTGGCGCAGCGTGCGGCTGCGCACCTCGCCAAGAGTGCTGCGCCGAGTGTGGCAAGCCACGCTAAATCAGCGACAGCGTACAAAGCATTGTTGACGTTTACGTAAACGTGATAGTAGTTTAACCACACCTCAACACGCAAGGCAAGGAGAGCAGCATGCAAATTCAACACATTGGCGTAGTCGGCGCCGGGCAAATGGGCAGCGGCATTGCCCAGGTGTGCGCCCAGGCCGGGCTGACGGTGACGCTGGTGGACGTGCACCAGGCGGCGCTGTCGCGCGCGCGCGACACCATCGCCCGCAGCCTGGCGCGGCTGGTGAAAAAAGGCGCGCTGACCCAGGCCGACGCCGACGCATCCCAGGCGCGCATCGCCTACCACGATGCGCCTACCGAGCTGGCGCACTGCCAGCTGGTGATCGAGGCCGCCACCGAAAACTGGGAGATCAAAGCCCAGCTATTTGCCCGCATTGCCAGCGTGGTCAATGAACAAACCATTTTGGCGTCAAACACTTCGTCGATTTCGCTCACCCGTCTGGCCGCGCGCGTGCCGGCGGCGCATCGGGTGATTGGCATGCACTTCATGAACCCGGTGCCGGTGATGCCGCTGGTGGAAATCATCCGCGCCCGCCAGACCGACGACGCCACCTTTGCCGCCATCCGCGCGCTGAGTGAGCGGCTGGGCAAGACGCCGGTCAGCGTCAACGATGCGCCGGGTTTTGTCTCTAACCGGGTGCTGATGCCGATGATCAACGAGGCGATTTTTTGCCTGCACGAGGGCATTGCCAGCGCCGGCGACATCGACGCGGTGATGAAGCTGGGCATGAACCACCCGATTGGCCCGCTGGCGCTGGCCGACCTGATTGGCCTGGACACCTGCCTGGCGATCATGGACGTGCTCTACCACGAATTGCGCGACAGCAAATACCGCGCCTGCCCGCTGCTGGTGCAGATGGTGGACGCCGGCCAATTGGGCCGCAAGACGGCTAAGGGTTTTTACGGTTATGAATCATAGGCTTGATCTTGTCATGCACTGCTGCGGTGCAACATCGATAGTTGTTGCATGACATTGACCGCTTCGGCTAGTCTAGTTCCGGCAAGTTTACGTTAACGTCAACGTAATGAAATCCGATTCAGCTTGCCGGCGCATTCCGAGGCGGCCACCGCCCACCCGCGCCACATGACCCGGCGCCACGACGCCGGGTCATGATTTGTCGCCAGAGACCGGGTCCACCCGGCGCGCGACACCCTGAACCGGCTGTGCGCTGGCGCGCAGCCTGAACAGATTCAGAGCCGTTCGCCCCGCTGCATGCGCGGCCCAGGCCGTTGACACGGTCAGGCCGCCGCGCCAGGCAAAGCGCGCGGCTCGTTAGAGAACATGAGGACGGAGACAACACACATGGCAAGCCCGCAAGCGTTGCAGGTCAACGCGCACGCGCCATCCAGGCCGGCGCTGGACACCTTCCCCAAGCTGCTGCTCAACCATGCCGCCGTGCGCGGCAATCGTCCCGCCATGCGGGAAAAAGACCTGGGCATCTGGCAAACCTGGAGCTGGGCCGAGGTAGCTGCCGAGGTACGCGCCATTGCCTGCGGCCTGGCCGCGCGCGGCTTTGCCCGTGGCGACCGTCTGGCCATCATCGGCGACAACCGCCCACGCCTGTACTGGAGCATGGCTGCCGCCCAGTGTCTGGGTGGCGTGCCGGTGCCGCTGTATCAGGATGCGGTGGCGGAAGAAATGGTGTTTGTGCTGCAAGACGCCGGCGCGCGCTTTGCCGTGGTGGAGGATCAGGAGCAGGTGGACAAGCTCCTGGAAATCCGCGACCGCCTGCCGACGCTCACCCACATCATTTACGACGACCCGCGCGGCATGCGCCACTACCAGCATGACGGCCTGCACAGCTTTGCCGAAGTGCTGGGCGATGGCCGCGTGCACCACGACGAGCATCCGCATTTTTTCCAGAGCGAAGTGGACGGCGTGGGCGCCGACGACATCGCCATCATGCTGTACACCTCGGGCACCACCGGCAACCCCAAGGGCGTGGCGCACACCTACCACAGCATGATTGTCACCGCGCGCAACAGCATCGAGGCGGAAGGGCTGAGCGACCAGGAAGAAGTGCTGGCCTATCTGCCGATGGCCTGGGTGGGCGACAACCTGTTTTCTTATGCGCAGTCGATGGTGGCCGGGTTTTGCGTGTCCTGCCCGGAATCCAGCGAGACGGTGATGACCGATATGCGCGAAATCGGGCCGACGTATTACTTTGCCCCGCCGCGCGTCTACGAAAACCTGCTGACCCAGGTGACCATCCGCATGGAAGACGCCAGCCCGCTCAAGCGCTGGATGTTCAATTACTTCATGGAGCATGCGCGCAAGACCGGCACCCGCATTGTCGATGGCCAGCCGGTGAGCATGATCGATCGTCTGGGCTACTGGCTGGGCAATCTCTTGGTGTATGGCCCGGTGAAAAATGTGCTGGGCTTCTCGCGCATCAAGCTGGCGTTTACCGCGGGCGAGGCCATCGGCCCGGAGCTGTTTGATTTTTATCGCGCGCTGAATATCAACATCAAGCAGCTGTACGGCTCGACCGAGGCCTATGTGATGGTGTGCGTGCAGCCCAATGGCCAGGTGAAGCCGGACACGGTGGGCACGCCGGCGCCAGGGGTGGAGGTCAAGATCGCCGATTCTGGCGAGGTGCTGTTCCGTGGCCCTGGCGTGTTCCACAGCTACTGGAACCGCCCGGACGCCACCGCCGAAACCAAGACCGACGATGGCTGGGTGCTGACCGGCGATGCGGGGTTCTTTGACGACGACGGCCACCTGAAAATCATCGACCGCGCCAAGGATGTGGGCAAGTTCACCCAGGGCGGCATGTTTGCGCCGAAGTACCTGGAAAACAAGCTGAAGTTCTTCCCGTATATCAAAGAGGCGGTCACTTTTGGCGATGGCCGCGACCACGCCACGGCGTTCATCAATATTGACCTCTCTGCGGTGGGCAACTGGGCGGAAAAACGCAATCTGCCCTACACCGGCTACACCGACCTGGCCGGCCAGGCCCCGGTGTACGAGCTGATCCGCGAATGCGTGGAAAAGATCAACGCCGATCTGGCGCGCGACCCGCGTCTGGGCCACTCGCAGATCAAGCGCTTTTTGATTTTGCACAAAGAGCTGGACGCCGACGACGGCGAGCTGACCCGCACCCGCAAGGTGCGCCGCAAATTCATTTCCGAGCGTTATGGCGTGCTGGTCGAGGCGCTGTATTCCAGCCAGGAGAGCTGCATGATCGACGCCCAGGTGAAGTTCGAGGATGGCCGCGTGGGCAATATCCGCGCCACGCTCAAACTGTGTGATGTGCAGACCTATCCCCTGGCCACGGCATAACGGAGAAGCGAGCCCATGAATCCTCATCGCAAAATTGGCGACGTCATCCTCAAGGCAGAAAACATTTCGCTGTCGTTTGGCGGGGTGAAGGCGCTGACCAATATCAGCCTGGATGTGCGCGAGCATGAAATCTGCGCCATCATCGGCCCCAACGGCGCCGGCAAGAGCTCGATGCTCAATGTCATCAACGGCGTCTATCACCCGCAAGAAGGCCGCGTCAGCTACAAGGGCCATGTGCGCGACAGCATGCACGCCCACGAAGCCGCCCGTCACGGCATTGCCCGCACTTTTCAGAACATCGCCTTGTTCAAGGGCATGAGCGTGCTGGACAACATCATGACCGGGCGCAACCTCAAGATGCACACCAACTTCCTCCAGCAGGCGCTGTACTGGGGCGCCACCCAGCGCGAGGAAATCCGCCACCGCCGCAAGGTGGAAGAAATCATCGACTTTCTGCAAATCGAGAACATCCGCAAAACCCCGGTGGGCCGCCTGCCCTATGGCCTGCAAAAGCGCGTCGAGCTGGGCCGCGCGCTGGCCGCCGAGCCCACCTTGCTGCTGCTGGACGAGCCGATGGCCGGCATGAACGTCGAAGAAAAACAGGATATGTGCCGCTTCATCCTCGACGTCAACGACGAGTTCGGCACCACCATCGTGCTGATCGAACACGATATGGGCGTGGTGATGGATATTTCCGACCGGGTGATCGTGCTGGACTACGGCAAGAAAATTGGCGACGGCAGCCCCGAGGAAGTGCGCGCCAACCCGGATGTGATCGCCGCCTATCTGGGCACGTCCCACTAGCCGGCCAGGGAGAGACAAATCATGCAGTTTTTTATTGAAGTGATGGTCGGCGGCCTGCTCGCCGGGGTGATGTATTCACTGGTGGCGCTGGGCTTTGTGCTGATTTACAAGGCTTCCGGCGTGTTCAACTTTGCCCAGGGCGCGCTGGTGCTGTTTGCCGCGCTGACCTTTGTCAGCATCGAAAAAATGGGCGTGCCGTTCTGGATCGCCCTGGCCATCACCCTGGGCATCATGGTGCTGATGGGGGTGGCGATTGAGCGGATTGTGTTGCGCCGGTTGGTCAACCAGCCACCGATTTCGCTGTTCATGGCCACCATCGGCTTGTCCTTCTTCATCGAAGGGCTGGCGCAAACGGTATGGGGCACCGAGGTGCATGGCCTGGAGCTGGGCATCACCGACGAGCCGTTTGACGTGATGGGCGTGTTCATCTCCAAGTTTGACCTGTTTGCCGCCACGCTGTCCGGCGTGCTGGTGGCCGGTCTGGCGCTGTTCTTCCAGAAAACCAAGCTGGGCCGCGCGCTGCGCGCGGTGGCCGATGACCATCAGGCGGCGCTGTCGGTGGGCATTCCGCTCAAGCACATCTGGGCGATTGTCTGGGCGGTGGCCGGTTTTGTCGCCCTGGTGGCCGGCATGCTGTGGGGCTCGCGGCTGGGCGTGCAGTTCGCCCTTACCCTGGTGGTGCTCAAGGCCTTGCCAGTGCTGATTCTGGGCGGCTTCACCTCGGTGCCGGGCGCCATTGTCGGCGGGCTGATTGTCGGCGCGGGCGAAAAGCTGGCCGAAGTCTACCTGGGCCCGTTTATCGGCGGCGGCATCGAAAACTGGTTCCCTTACATGCTGGCGCTGGTATTTCTGCTGGTGCGCCCCGAGGGCTTGTTTGGCGAGCGCCATATCGAGCGAGTGTAAAGCCTGCTTGATGTGGCGCTGACATCACGCCTGACATTCTGGAGAAAATTGCAATGATCTACCGCGAAGCTGGACAGTTCAAAATCAATTACCAGAGCGATTCGGCCATTTTGCCCATCGTTCAGGACCGCATGTTCATGATCGGCCTGATGGTCGTGAGCTTTCTGGTCATCCCGGTGCTGGGCTCGGATTACTTTCTGGCCGGCATTCTCACCCCGTTTCTGATCCTGTCGCTGGCGGCGCTGGGCCTGAACATCCTCACCGGCTACGCCGGCCAGCTGTCGCTGGGCTCGGCGGCGTTCATGGCGGTGGGGGCCTTCGCCACGTACAACTTCATGATCCGCATCCCCGGCATTCCGCTGTTGCTGGCCCTGGTGCTGGGCGGGCTGATGGCGGCGCTGGTGGGCATTTTGTTTGGCCTGCCCAGCCTGCGCATCAAGGGCTTTTATCTGGCGGTGGCCACCCTGGCGGCGCAGTTCTTTATTGAATGGGCACTGACCAAGTTTGGCTGGTTCACCAATTATTCCAGCTCGGGGGTGATTTCCGCGCCGGAAATGCAGGTGTTCGGCATTGTCATCGACTCCGCCGCCAAGAAATACCTGTTCACCCTGGCCATTGTCGCCCTACTCACCCTGGCGGCCAAAAATATGGTGCGCAGCTCGCTGGGCCGCAGCTGGATGGCGGTGCGCGACATGGACGTGGCCGCCGAAGTGATCGGCATCCCCATCCTGAAAACCAAACTGCTGGCCTTTGCCATCAGCTCGTTCTACTGCGGCATTGCCGGCGCGCTGTGGGCCTTTGTGCTGCTGGGCACGGTGGACCCGCAAGCCTTTGACCTGCACCGCTCGTTTCAGGTGCTGTTCATGATCATTGTCGGCGGCGTGGGCTCGATTCTCGGTTCTTACCTGGGGGCGGCGTTCATCGTGCTGCTGCCCATCGTGCTGAACCTGATTGGCCAGCTGTTCCACGGCGCGATCAGCACCCAGTTTCTGTCCAATATGGAAATGATGCTGTTTGGCGGCCTGATTATTTTCTTCCTGATTGTCGAGCCGCTGGGCCTGGCCCGCTTGTGGCAGATCGCCAAGGAGAAGCTGCGCATGTGGCCGTTCCCGCACTGAGCGCGGCTCACAAAACCCTCCTGGCGTGGTTGCGCGGCCTTGTCGTACTACCCCGTACTGTCTACGGTCGTGCGCCTAGCCAGGATCGCTTCGCTGAGTTTGGTGAGCGACGCTGAAGCACGGATGCCTGCATCCATCCCTTGTGTAGTCCCGCCATGCCGTCGCGCAGACGGCGGTGTGGCAAAGCCGTAGCTGACATTCAAAAACCGAGGAGAGACACCATGAAGACGAATTCCCTGAAGCGTTCCGTCCTGGCCGTGGCCGTGTCGTTGGGCACGCTGGCCGCAGGCCAGGCCTGGGCCGCCGAGCAGTTCATCCCGATTCCCAGCTATCGCGTCGGCCCCTACGCCTCGGGCGGCTCCAAGTATTACGGTGGCCTGATTGACTACATCAACCTGGTCAACGCCAAGGAAGGCGGTGTCGGCGGCGTCAAGCTCACCTACGAAGAGTGCGAAACCGAATACAAAAACGACCGTGGCGTAGAGTGCTACGAGCGGCTCAAGGCCAAGGGCGAAGCCGGTGCCTCGATGTTCAACTTCATGTCCACCGGCATCACCTACGCCACCATGGACCGCGCCTCGCAGGACAAAATCCCGCTGGTGACCATCGGCTTTGGCCGCGCCGACGCCAAGGACGGCAGCGTGTTCCCCTATGTGTTCCCGCTGATCACCTCGTACTGGAGCCAGGCCTCGGCCAAGATCAGCTATATCGGCCAGCGCCTGGGCGGCATGGACAAGCTCAAGGGCAAAAAGATCGTCAACCTCTACCACGGCTCGGCTTACGGCAAAGAAACCATGCCAGTGCTGGAGGCGTTCGCCAAGAAATACGGCTTTGAGCTGGTGAATGTGGAAGTCCCGGCGCCGGGCACCGAGCAGCAATCGCAATGGCTGGAAATCCGTCGCCAGCAGCCGGATTTCGTGATTCTGCGCAGCTGGGGGGTGATGACCCCGGCGGCGATCAAGGCCGCCGCCAAGGTGGGCTTCCCGCGTGACAAGATCGTCGCCGTGTGGTGGGGCGGTTCGGAAGAAGACGTCATCCCGGCTGGTGAGGCCGCCAAGGGTTATATCGCCGGCAGCTTCGCCTCGGATGGCGTGGGCTTCCCGGTGATTCAGGACATCCAGAAAACCCTGTACGCCAACGGCAAGGGCAATCTGTCCGACCAGGCCGCCATCGGCACGGTCAACTACAACCGTGGCGTGATCGGCGGGATCATGATGGTGGAAGCCATCCGCGTGGCGCAAGGCAAGTTCGGCAAAAAAGCGCTGAACGGCGACGAAGTGCGCTGGGGCCTGGAACACCTCGACCTCAGCCCGGCCCGCCTGAAGGCGCTGGGCGCGGCCAATATGATCCCCGGCGTGAAAACCTCGTGCGCCAACCACGAAGGCTCGGGCTACACCCGCTTCATGCAATGGGACGGCAAGGCCTGGAAGCCGGCCTCCGGCTGGATTGCCCCGGACAACAGCGTGCTGGATCCGCTGGTGAAAGCCTCGGCAGACAAGTACGCCAAAGAAAAGGGCATCACCCCGCGCGATTGCAGCAAGGAAAAGTAATCCACCCGGCCCCGGTGTCTGCCGGGGAGGATGTCCTGTTTGCCGGCGGATGCACGTTATCCGCCGGCCCTATGGAGCCGCATCATGAGTCAAACCGGCATTGTTCCCGGCCACACCGACCAGCAGCCCAGCCCGTTCTTGCTGTCGGTCAACAATATTGAAGTGATTTACAACCATGTGATTCTGGTGCTCAAGGGCGTGTCGCTGGACGTGCCAGAAGGCAGCATCGTCGCCTTGCTGGGCGGCAACGGCGCGGGCAAGAGCACTACGCTGAAAGCCATTTCCAACCTGTTGGCCAGCGAACGCGGCGATGTCACCAAGGGCTCGGTGGAGTTTCGCGGCGAACGGGTGGATCAGCTCACCCCGGACGCGCTGGTCAAGCGCGGCGTGGTGCAGGTGATGGAAGGCCGCCATTGTTTTGGCCACCTCACCGTAGAAGAAAACCTGCTGACCGGCGCGTATACGCGCAAGGCCAGCCGGGCGGAAATCGCCCAGGACCTGGAGAAGGTCTATCACTATTTTCCGCGCCTGAAAGTGCGCCGGCAGAGTCAGGCCGGCTACACCTCGGGCGGCGAGCAGCAGATGGTGGCGGTGGGCCGCGCGCTGATGGCGCGCCCGAGCATGATTTTGCTGGACGAGCCGTCGATGGGCCTGGCGCCGCAGATTGTGGAAGAGATTTTCGAGATTGTTAAAGACTTGAATCAAAAAGAGCGGGTGAGTTTTCTGCTGGCCGAGCAGAACACCATGGTGGCGCTGCGCTACGCCAATTTTGGCTACATCCTGGAGAACGGCCGGGTGGTGATGGATGGCGCGGCGGATGAGTTGGCCAGCAATGAGGATGTGAAGGAGTTTTATCTGGGCCTGGGCGGGGATGGGCGCAAGAGTTTCCGCGAGGTGAAGCATTATCGGCGGCGTAAGCGGTGGTTGGCGTAAGGGTTTATCTGTCTGGGTGATGTGGTTGCGCTGACGCGCATGGGCTGGGGCTGAATTGGGGCGGGGCTTCGCCCCGCACCCGACCCTATTTCTTTGTCTCGCCAAAGAAATAGGGGAAAGAAAGGCGACCCGGGCGTCGCGCCCTACGCCTGCGGCTTCGGGTGCCTTGCGCTTCTCGCCGGCCAGGGCCGCCACGGAATGGCGCGTCGGCTGCGCCGCCGCTTAGCCGTGGCGGACACCTCCCTGTCCGGCTGCGATGCTCAGCGCGCCACACGGGGGTGAACAGCGGCTAAGCGCAACGGGCAAGGCACTAAAAGTATTGAATTTATAGATTATTGGGGTTTTGGTGAGCGCTAAGGTTGTGCAGTGCTACCCGGCATTTACCCCACCCCCGCGTCGTCCCTGCGCAGGCGGGGACCCAGGCAAGGAACCACAGCGTGGCGACGGTGAAAACGCGTTGGCCGTGGTTTGGTGAGTGACTCACCCACCCTACGCCATCACAAGAATCAGGTTTGGCCAGCAGCACGGCCAGTATGTTGAATACGCAGCATCTCAATTCGAGGATATTCCGATGCCCCATCTGGACGCTCTGGAAACCCGGCCGCACGCGCAGCGTGTGGCGGAGCAATACGCCCGTTTGCCGGCGCAGTTGGCTTATGCCCGTGAGCATAGCCCGGCTTATGCCCAGGCGTTGGCCGGCCTGGATTTGTCCGCTGTCACCGATGCGCAGGCGCTGGCGGGGTTGCCGGTGACGCGCAAGTCGGCCTTGATTGAGCAGCAGCAGGCGTGCCCGCCGTTTGGCGGGTATGCCGCCATGGCGGCTGGGGCAGCCAGTCGGGTGTTTGCCTCGCCCGGCCCGATTTACGAACCCCAGGGGCCGGGTGAGGATTTTTGGCGGATGAGCCGCGCGTTGTACGCCGCCGGGTTTCGCAGCGGCGATATTGTGCACAACACGTTTTCTTATCACTTCACTCCGGGCGGCTTCATGCTGGATTCCGGCGCGCGCGCCTTGGGCTGCGCGGTGTTTCCGGCCGGGGTGGGGCAGACCGAGCAGCAGGTGATGGCGCTGCGCGATATTGGCGCCACCGGCTACACCGGCACGCCGTCGTTTTTGAAAATCATCCTGGATAAAGCCGACGAGCTGGGCATTGCCCTGCCCCGCTTGAACAAGGCGCTGGTCACTGGCGAGGCCTTGCCCAACAGCCTGCGTCAGCAGTTTGAGGCGCGCGGCATTCAGGTGCGCCAGTGCTACGCCACGGCGGATTTGGGACTGATTGCCTACGAGAGCCAGCCCGGCGAAGGCTTGGTGGTGGACGAGGGCATTGTGCTGGAGCTGGTCAAGCCTGGCACGGGCGAGTTGGTGGCCGATGGCGATGTCGGCGAGGTGGTGGTCACCCCGCTGCATAACCGCGCCTACCCGCTGGTGCGCTTTGCCACCGGCGATTTGTCGGCGTTTCTGGACAGCGCCGGCAGTTGCGGGCGCAGCAATCGCCGCATCAAGGGCTGGCTGGGCCGCGCCGACCAGACCGCCAAGATCAAGGGCATGTTTGTGCACCCGGCGCAAATCCACGCCATCGGCCCACGCCATCCGGCGCTGGGGCGCTTGCGCCTGGTGGTGGAGCGGGTGAACGACCTGGACCACATGACCCTGCACGCCGAGAGCGCCGACAGCGACGCCGCGCTGCGCCAGGCGGTGGCCGACAGCCTGCGCGAGCTGACCAAGCTCAAGGGCGAGGTGTGCCTGTGCGCGCCGGGCAGCCTGGCCAACGACGGCAAGATTATTGACGACCAGCGTCCGCTGGCCTGACACACACAGAGGCCGGGCGCCACGTCCGCCCGGCCCGGATAACGCTGGCGGGGCGATTCGCCCCCACCCAATTAGGAGACACTGCATGACCGCCACCTTGCCTACCGTTCCGCTGCTGATCCAGGGCGAATTTGTCGAGTCCGCCACCACGCAATGGCGCGATGTGGTCAACCCGGCCACCCAGGAGCCGCTGGCCCGCGTGCCGTTCGCCACGGCCGATGAAATCAACGCCGCCATCGCCAGCGCCAAGGCCGCGTTCAAAACCTGGCGCAAGACGCCGATTGGCGCGCGCGCGCGGATTTTTCTCAAGCTGCAACAGCTGATCCGCGAAAACATGGCCGACCTGGCCGCCACGCTGACCGCCGAGCAAGGCAAGACCCTGGCTGACGCCGAGGGCGATGTGTTCCGTGGCCTGGAAGTGGTTGAACACGCCGCCAATATCGGCACGCTGCAAATGGGCGAGTTTGCCGAAAACGTCGCCAGCGGCGTGGACACCTACACCCTGCTGCAACCGCTGGGCGTGTGCGCCGGCATCACCCCGTTCAACTTCCCGGCGATGATTCCGCTGTGGATGTTCCCGATGGCCATCGCCACCGGCAACACCTTTGTGCTCAAGCCCTCCGAGCAAGACCCGCTGGTCACCATGAAGCTGGTCAAGCTGGCGCTGGAAGCCGGCGTGCCGCCGGGCGTGCTGAATGTGATTCACGGCGGCGAAGACGCGGTGAACGCGCTGTGCGACCACCCGGACATCAAGGCGATTTCGTTTGTGGGCTCCACCCGCGTCGGCACCCATGTGTACAACCGCGCCAGCCTGAACGGCAAGCGCGTGCAGTGCATGATGGGCGCCAAAAACCACGCCGTGGTGATGCCAGACGCCAACCGCGAACAGGCGCTCAATCAACTGGTCGGCGCGGCGTTTGGCGCCGCCGGCCAGCGCTGCATGGCCACCACGGTGGCGGTGCTGGTGGGCGCGGCGCGCGAATGGGTGCCGGAGCTGGTGGCCAAGGCGCAGGGGCTGCGCGTGGGCGCCGGCAAGGATAACCCGGATGTGGGGCCGATGATTTCCTGCGCCGCCCGCCAGCGCGCGCTGAACCTGGTGGCGCAAGGCCTGGAGCAGGGCGCGGTGCTGGAGCTGGATGGGCGCGGCGTGCAGGTGGACGGCTACCCCAACGGCAATTTCTTTGGCCCGACCATCCTGTCCGGGGTCAAGCCGGGCATGGCGGTGTACGACCAGGAGATTTTTGGCCCGGTGCTGGTACTGACCGAGGCCGACAGCCTGGACGAAGCCATCGAGCTGATCAACAGCAACCCCAACGGCAACGGCACCGCCATCTTCACCCAGAACGGCGCGGTGGCGCGCAAGTTCCAGGAAGACATCGACGTCGGGCAGGTGGGCATCAATGTGCCGATTCCGGTGCCGGTGCCGCTGTTCAGCTTTACCGGCTCGCGCGGCTCCAAGCTGGGCGACCTGGGCCCGTACGGCAAGCAGGTGGTGATGTTCTACACCCAGACCAAGACCATCACCCAGCGCTGGTTTGACGACCCGGCGTCGATGGGCAAGGTGAACACCACCATCAGCCTGAAGTAAAACCGCCAAGCGCCGCTAAGAGTCGCTTACAAAACGCGCCTGGCGTTGTTGCACGACCTTGCCGTACGACTCGTACTGTCTGCGGCCGTGCGCCTGGCCAGGACCGCTGCGCTGAGTGTGGTGAGCGACTCTTAAGAGGTGGGGCGGGCCGCGCAAGCGCATGG
This sequence comes from Rivihabitans pingtungensis, assembly GCF_003201855.1. Classification (GTDB taxonomy): domain Bacteria; phylum Pseudomonadota; class Gammaproteobacteria; order Burkholderiales; family Aquaspirillaceae; genus Rivihabitans; species Rivihabitans pingtungensis. The sequence goes on from NZ_QJKI01000003.1 coordinate 71,160, forward strand.
CTTTGCGGCTCGCTTCGGCGACAGACATAAGACAACAATAAAATCAGAAGGACCCACCCCCATGGATTTTTCCCTCTCTGACGACCAGCGCGCCTTTCAGGACGCCGCGCGCGCCTTTGCCCGCCACGAGCTGGCGCCGCACGCGGCGGACTGGGACGCCGAGTCGATTTTTCCGCGCGAGGTGATTGCCCGCGCTGGCGAGCTGGGCTTTTGCGGGCTGTACACCCCGGAAACCTACGGCGGACTGGGCCTGTCGCGGCTGGACGCCGCCATCGTGTTTGAAGAACTGGCCGCCGGCTGCACCTCCACCACGGCGTATATCACCATCCACAATATGGTGTCGTGGATGTTCGCCACCTGGGCGCGCCCGGAAGTGGCCGAACGCTGGGCGCCGTTTTTGGCCAGCGGCGAAAAACTGGGCAGCTACTGCCTGACCGAACCCAACGCCGGCTCGGACGCCGCCAATCTGCGCACCCGCGCCGAGCGGCGCGGTGACCGCTATGTGCTGAATGGCAGCAAGATGTTTATCTCTGGCGCGGGCGACACCGACCTGCTGCTGGTGATGGCGCGCACCGGCGAGGCCGGCCCCAAGGGGATTTCGGCATTTGCCGTGCCAGCCGATCTGCCGGGCATTCACTATGGCAAAAAAGAACACAAAATGGGCTGGAACAGCCAGCCCACCCGCGCCATCACTTTTGACAACGTCGAAGTGCCGGACGACCACTTATTGGGCGAAGAAGGCCAGGGCTTCAGCATGGCGATGAAAGGCCTGGACGGCGGGCGCATCAATATCGCCACCTGCTCGGTAGGCACCGCGCAAGCGGCGCTGGAGCGCGCCCAGGCGTATTTGCACGAGCGCAAGCAGTTTGGCCGCGAGCTGGCCGAGTTTCAGGCGCTGCAATTCAAGCTGGCCGACATGGCCACCGAGCTGGTGGCGGCGCGGCAAATGGTGCGTCTGGCTGCCTGGAAGCTGGACCACGGCAGCGCCGACGCCACCACCTATTGCGCCATGGCCAAGCGCTTTGCCACCGATGTCGGCTTCAAGGTGGCCAACGATGCGCTGCAATTACACGGCGGCTATGGGTATATTCGCGAATATCCACTTGAACGTCATGTGCGCGACAATCGCGTGCACCAGATTCTGGAAGGCACCAACGAAATCATGCGGGTGATTGTTGCCCGCGCCATCCTGCGCCCTGGCGGCGCCGAGGACATCCGATGACACACTACCCCCACCTGTTGCTGGACATTCAACAACACACCGCGCTGGTCACCATCAGCAACCCGCCGGCCAACACCTGGAACGCCGACAGCCTGAACGGCCTGATTGAGCTGGTGCACGAACTGAACGCCAACCGCGACATCTACGCCTTGGTGCTCACTGGCGAGGGCAGCAAGTTTTTCTCGGCCGGCGCCGACTTGAACATGTTTGCCGACGGCGACCCGGCGGTGGCGCGCAAAATGGCGCGGCTGTTTGGTCAGGCGTTTGAAACCCTCACCGATTTTCGCGGCGTGTCGATTGCCGCCATCAATGGCTACGCCATGGGCGGTGGCCTGGAAGTGGCGCTGGCCTGCGATGTGCGCATTGCCGAAACCCAGGCGCAAATGGCGCTGCCGGAAGCCACCGTTGGCCTCTTGCCCTGCGCGGGCGGCACGCAAAACCTGCCCTGGCTGGTGGGCGAAGGCTGGGCCAAGCGCATGATTCTGTGCGGCGAGCGGGTGGATGCCGCCACCGCCGAGCGCATCGGCCTGGTCGAGCAGGTGGTGCCTACTGGCGAGGCGCGCGCTACGGCGCTGGCGCTGGCGGCCAAGGTGGCCAAGCAAAGCCCGAGCAGCGTCACCGCCTGCAAGGGCCTGATCCAGGCGGCGCGCAGCAACCCGATGAAGCACGCGCTGCCGGCCGAGCGCGAATTGTTTGTCGATTTGTTCAACACCCAGGACCAGCGCGAAGGCGTCAACGCCTTTCTGGAAAAACGCGCCCCCCACTGGAAAAACGCCTGATTGCCCCGGAACGCGCCATGACCGTAGAACACCAAGACTCCGCCTGCGTGATTTTCACCGAACACGCCACGCCCAGCGGCATGAAAATCGGCTACGCCACGCTGAATGCGGAAAAATCGCTGAACGCCCTGTCGCTGGAGATGATCCGCCTGCTGGACGCCCGCCTGCGCCAATGGGCGGATGACCCGCAGCTGGCCTGCGTGGTGCTGCAAGGCGCTGGCGAAAAAGCCTTTTGCGCTGGCGGCGACGTGCGCAAGCTGCGCGAAGCCATCCTCGCCCACGAAGGCCCGGCGGCCATTCCGTTTGCTTCGGAATATTTTGCCGAAGAATATCGCCTGGATTACCGCATCCACACCTACGCCAAGCCCATCCTGCTGTGGGGCAGCGGCATTGTCATGGGCGGCGGCCTGGGCCTGATGGCCGGCGCCAGCCACCGCGTGGTCACCGAAACCTCGCGCATCGCCATGCCGGAAATCACCATTGGCCTCTACCCGGACGTGGGCGGCAGCTGGTTCCTGCCGCGCATGCCCGGCCGGTTGGGCTTGTTCCTGGCGCTGACCGGCGCGCCGCTGAACGCCCACGACGCCCAGGCGGTGAATCTGGCCGACTGGTTTGTGCGCAGCGAAGACAAGCTGGCCATTTTTGCCGGCCTGGCCAATATCGATTGGCAGGCCGACCCGGCGCACAACCACGGTTTGCTGTCCAAGCTGCTGCGCGGCTTTGCCCAGCACGCCGCCAGCCATCTGCCGGCCTCGCAGGTGCGTGCCCACTTTGACGCCATCCAGCATGTCACCGACGGCGACAGCCTGGCCGAGGTGTGCGAACAGATCACCCGCCACGCCAGCGACGACGCCTGGATGCAGCGCGCCGCCAAATCGCTGGCGGTGGGCTCGCCCACCTCCGCTGCGCTGAGCTGGGAAATCTGGCGGCGCAGCCGGCTCTTGGGCCTGGCCGATGTGTTCCGCATGGAATGGACGCTATCGGTGCAGTGCTGCGCCCACCCGGACTTCCGCGAAGGCGTTCGCGCCCTGCTGGTGGACAAGGACAACGCCCCGCGCTGGACGCCGGCCACCTTGGCCGAGGTCAGCCGCGAGTGGATCGACGGCCATTTTGTCGTCCCCGCCGACACCGTCCACCCGCTGGCCGACCTGTAACTTTTGGCCGCGCCCGACCCCACGCCGCAGCAGACGGCGACGGCGCGGCGGCCCCCACAAGGAGACAACATCATGGCAAGCATTGCATTCATTGGGCTGGGCAATATGGGTGGGCCGATGGCGCTCAACCTGCTGCGCGCCGGCCACACCCTGCACGTTTTTGACCTGTCCGCCAGCGCGGTGCAAACCCTGGTCGATGCCGGCGCGCACGCCGCCGCCAGCGCCGCCGCCGCCGTGGCGGCGGCAGACGACGCGGTGATTTCCATGCTGCCGGCCAGCCCGCACGTCAAGGCGCTGTACCTGGGCGAAAACGGCGTGCTGGCCAACGCCCGCCCCGGCGCGCTGCTGATCGACAGCAGCACCATCGCCAGCCATGTCGCCGTGGAAGTCGCCCAGGCCGCCCAGGCCAAGGGCCTGCGCATGATCGACGCCCCGGTGTCCGGCGGCACCGCCGGCGCCGCCGCCGGCACGCTGACCTTTATCGTCGGCGGCGACGCCGCCGACCTGGAGGCTGCCCGTCCGCTGCTGGAAGCCATGGGCAAGAATATCTTTCACGCGGGCGCCGCCGGCGCCGGGCAAACCGCCAAGATTTGCAACAATATGCTGCTGGGCATCCTGATGGCCGGCACCGCCGAAGCGCTGGCGCTGGGCGTGGCCAACGGCCTGGATCCGAAAGTGCTGTCCGACATCATGAGCAAGAGCTCGGGCCGCAACTGGGCACTGGAAGTGTATAACCCTTGGCCGGGGGTCATGGAAAACGCGCCTGCCAGCCGTGGCTACAGCGGCGGCTTTGGCTCGGATTTGATGCTCAAGGATCTGGGTCTGGCGCAAGAAGCGGCCTTGCACGCCCGCGCCGCCACCCCACTGGGCGCGGCGGCGCGCAATCTGTACCAGCTGCACAGCCAGAACGGCCAGGGCGGGCTGGATTTTTCCAGCATCGTGCAACTGATGAGCGCCAAGGCCAAGCCCGCACAGGGTTGAGTTGATATTGCATCTTCCCCCGTCACGGCCTTGCGTGGCACAAGGCGCACGCGGCTTGCCGCGCGTGACGAGCGGGATCTGGGCCGGCGGGTGACCAAGAGGGGGGAGCCGCCGGTTTTTTTTGCCTGGCGCACAGGGTTGCGGCTGGGCGGACGTGCCTGGCTGACGGATGTTTAGCGCCTCAGCGAAGCGATCCTGGCTAGGCGTGTCGCCGCAGACAATACAACCGCCACACAACAACGCCAGGGGGGGGTGAGTGACTCTCAGCGCAATAACAAGGCCGCCCGTGCATTGGCCGTGGTGGTGGCAATCACCTCATCCAGTGGTTCGCCGCGCAGCTCGGCCAGCACCTGGGCAAAGCGGTGCAGATTGGCCGGCGCATTCGGCGTGTCTGGCGCCCAGGCCGGGCGGATGTCGGGCGCGTCGGTTTCCAGCACCAGCGCCGACAGCGGCAAGCTGGCGGCCAGTTGGCGGATGCGCTGCGAACCGCTATAGGTCATCGCCCCACCAAATCCCAGCTTGAAACCCAGCGCGATAAACGCCTCGGCCTGTTGCCGGCTGCCGTTGAAGGCGTGGGCAATGCCGCCTGGCACGCCCACCTGGCGCAGGTATTTCAGCACCCGATCCTGCGCGCGGCGCAGGTGCAGCACCACCGGCAGCTGACGCGCGCGCGCCAGCCGCAGTTGGGCGACAAACAGCGCCTCTTGTTGGGCGGGATCGAGTTCCGGCAGGTAAAAATCCAGGCCGATTTCGCCCACGGCATCGGGGCGTTCGCGGTCCAGCCAGTCGGCCAGCTGTTCAAGATGCTCCGGCCGATGGCGCGGCAGATACACCGGGTGCAGGCCTAGCGCCACCCGGCAGCCGTAGCGCGCGCGCATGACCAGGGTGTCGGCAAAATTGGCCTGCTCGACCGCCGGCGCCAAAATCTCGCCCACGCCAGCGGCGCGCGCCTGCGCCACTTGCGCGTCGCGGTCGGCGGCAAACTCGGCGGCATCCAGGTGGCAATGGGTGTCAAACAGCAAGGGTGGGGTGTCAGTCATGTGCATACGGCCAATCTAGCGCACCCAGGGCCTGCCGGCCAGTTGCGACTTAAGTTGCATACGCGGTTGGCCAGCGGCTGCCTAGAATGGGGATGTTTTGTTCATCAACACCCCCAACAGGAGTTTTCCATGCGTGGAGTATCCTTGCGGCGCGCCCTGGCGCTGGCCGCCTTGTTCAGCGCTGGCGTCGCCAGTGCTGGCGAATTGCAGGTCAGTGTCAGCCAGACCCTATCGGCCAGCCCGGAAGAAGTCTGGCAGGAAATCGGCCGCTTTGGCCAGTTGAGCTGGCACCCGGCAGTGGCAACCACGGTGGTGCGCGGCAACCCGGAACGCACCGGCGCCGTGCGGGAAATCACCACGGTGGATGGCGCGGTGCTGGTGGAAAAGCTGGTGGCGCATGCTGCCGGTCAGCACAGCATGAGCTATCGCATCCTGCGTTCGCCATTGCCGGTCAGCGGCTATGTCTCCACCTTGCGGGTGCTGCCAGCCCAGTTTGGTGGCAGCAAGGTGGTGTGGTCGTCACATTTCCGGCGCACGGCGGCCGTGGATGATGCTGCGGCACGCCAGGCCGTAGAGGGCATTTATCGCGTGGGCATGCAGTCGCTGGTCAAGGCCTTCGGCAGCCCGCAATAAACGCGCTGCCAGGTGGCGGCGAGAGGGTTGGCAGGCTGCTGTCTGCCTTGCGCAGACAGCGGCGCGGGCGAAGGTCTATAATCGCCCATCCTTCATTCTTGGGCCTATGCTCATGCTGACCCGTATCCTGCTTGGTTTTCTGGTGGTGTGTCTGGCGCTGGCCATCATTGCCGCCGGCCTGCTTGGCTTTGCGGTGGCCGTCACCTATCCCAAACTCCCCAGCCTGGAAGTGCTGACCGACTACCGGCCGAAAATCCCCTTGCGCATCTACACTGCCGACGGCGTGCAGATTGGCGAATTTGGCGAAGAACGCCGGGCTTTCACCCGCATCCAGGATGTGCCGCAACTGATGAAGCAGGCCATCATGGCCGCCGAGGACGAGCGTTTTTACCAGCATGGCGGCATTGATTATGTTGGTGTGGCGCGGGCCATGCTGGGCAATGTGGTGTCAGGTCATCCCAAGTCTGGCGCCTCCACCATCACCATGCAGGTGGCGCGCAATTTCTTCCTGTCTTCGGAAAAAACCCTCACCCGCAAATTCAACGAAGCCTTGCTGGCGTTCAAGATCGAACACAATCTCAGCAAGGATCAGATTCTTGAGCTGTATTTCAATCAGATCTATCTGGGTCAGCGCGCCTATGGTTTTGCCGCTGCCGGCCAGGCGTATTACGGCCGCCCGCTGAAAGAGCTGTCGATTGCCCAGATGGCCATGCTGGCCGGCCTGCCCAAGGCGCCATCGTCGTATAACCCGGTGGTCAACCCGGATCGCGCCCGTCTGCGCCAGCTGTATGTGCTGCGTCGTATGCGCGAGTTGAATTTCATCAGCGAAGCGCAATACGAAGCCGCCAAGAACGAGCCCAATAGCGTGTCGCGCCAGAGCGAGGATTTCAGCGTGCCGGCGCAGTATGTGGCCGAGATGGTGCGTCAGACCATGTTCGAGCGCTACAAAGAAAACGCCTACACCGATGGCTACCGGGTGTACACCACGGTAGACAGCCAACACCAGAAATGGGCATTCGACGCCCTGCGCGCCGGCCTGACCGAATACGATGTGCGCCACGGCTATCGCGGCCCGGAATCGTTTATCGACCTGAAAACCCTGCCGGCTGGCGAGCGCGACGAATCGCTGGATGAATCGCTGGCCGCCATCCGCGACAGCGGCAAGCTGCAACCGGGCGTGGTGCTGGAAGCCAGCGCCAATAAGGTGGTGGTGTATATGCGCGGCGGCCGTCAGGTGGAAGTCAGCGGCGCCGGGCTGAATTTTGCCCGCCGTGCGCTGTCGCCCAAACTGACCCCCGCCCAGCAGATTCGCCCCGGCGCGGTGGTGCGCGTGCAACAGAACGACAAGGGAAGCTGGGAAATCGGCCAGATGCCGCAGGTGGAAGGCGCGTTTGTGTCGATGGACCCACACGATGGCGCCATCAAGTCGCTGGTGGGCGGCTTTGACTTTAACCGCAACCACTTCAACCGCGTGACCATGGCCTGGCGTCAGCCTGGCTCCAGCTTCAAGCCGTTCATTTATTCGGCCGGCCTGGAACGCGGCTTCACGCCGTCGTCGATGATCAACGATGCGCCGCTGGTGATCGATCCGCAATCCATCGGCGGGCAGCGCTGGGAGCCGAAAAACTACGACGGCAAATTTGGCGGCATGATGACCATGCGCCAGGCGCTGACCCGCTCGAAGAACCTGGTGTCCATCCGCATCCTGATGGCCATCGGCGTGGACTACGCACAAGAATACATCGGCCACTTTGGTTTTGGCCCCAAGCAACATCCAGCCTATCTGACCATGGCGCTGGGCGCGGGTGTGGTGACGCCCTTGCAGATGGCCGAGGGCTACTCGGTGTTTGCCAATGGCGGCTCGCGCGTGCGCTCTTATCTGATCGACCGCATTGAAGACGATCAAGGCCGCGTGCTGGCGCGCACCGCGCCCACCGTGGCCGGCAAGAACGCCGAGCAAGCCATTGACCCACGCAACGCCTTCATCATGACCAGCATGATGAAGGACGTGGTGCGCTATGGCACCGCCGTGCGCGCCATGAGCCTGGGCCGCACGGACCTGGCCGGCAAAACCGGCACCACCAACGACGCCCGCGATGCCTGGTTCTCGGGCTTTAACCCGGCGCTGGTGGGCATTGCCTGGGTGGGCTTTGACAATAACCGCAGCCTGGGCGGTGGCGAAACCGGCGGCGGCGCAGCTTTGCCGATCTGGATTCACTATATGGCGCAAGCGCTCAAGGGCACGCCAGAAGTGGATGTCCCGGTGCCTTCCGGCATTGTTGAACGCGCGGGGGCCGGCGCCAAGGGCGGTGCTGAGTATTACTACGAGGAATTCCAGAACACCAACCCGGATCTGGGCCTGAACAACCGCAGCAGCGACCCGCAGGCCAATGAGGACACCGCGGCCCCGGCCACGCAGGGCGAACAACGCCCGGCCCCGACGCCCTCCACGCCAGCGCCGCAGGCTGCCCCGGCCACGCCTCGCCCAACCCCACCGCGCGATGCGGTGGACAAGGTAAAGGAGCAGTTGTTTTGATGTCCGCGCCAGGGCGGCCGGAGCACCGCTGACCGCCCTGGCGCTGATTCAGACACATCAGGTTTGCTGGATTTCAGCGGGTATGCATCAAATCCTGGCACAGACAAAACAGCATCATCCGAAGAGGGAGGGGCCCTCCTCCCAAAGTCGTATGTTGCAATGCAACCAGGGCCACTATAGTGATAACACCTCAGCTCGTGGTGAGGTCTTGTGTTTGTTCCTCCTCTTTTGACGACATTGAACGCCCGCATTGCGGGCGTTTTTTTGTCTGTTGCTCCCCCACTAAAGTCGCATTCTCCTGACTGCTGCGCCTCCTTATAGTGACTTGGCCCACCCGCACATCGCATCGCCGTGACGGGCTGGGCGCGCCGCCATCCGGCCGGCGTTTTTTGTTCACGTACTGGAGGACTCATCATGCGTCAATGGCACACCCCGCAAGTGGTCGAAATCGCCCTCGGCCTGGAAATCAACTGCTACATGTGCGCTGAGCTGTAAGGCGCGATCATGCTGCGCGCCATTGTTTTAGGCGCCGCCGCCGGCGGCGGTCTGCCGCAGTGGAACTGCGCCTGCCCGGTATGCGCGGCGGTGCGCAGTGGGCAGGCCGGCGCGCCGCAGACCCAGTCTTCGATTGTGGTCAGCGCCGACGGCGAGCGCTGGGTGTTGATCAACGCCTCCCCTGACATTCGCCAACAATTTGCCGCCACCCCGGCGCTGCATCCCCGCGCCGTGCGGCACAGCCCGCTGTCGGCAGTGCTGGTGACCAACGCCGACGTCGATCACGTTGCCGGCCTGTTGTCGCTGCGCGAAGCCCAGCCGTTTGCCCTGTACGCCACCCGCCGGGTGCACAGCGTGCTGGACGCCAACGCCATCTTCAACGTGGTCAACCGCGAACATGTGCCGCGTCGCCCGGTGCAGCTGAACGAAAGCATGCCGATTCTGGACGCCGCGGGCGAAGCCACCGGCATCTGCATCGAAACCTTCACCGTGCCCGGCAAAGTGGCGCTGTGGCTGGAAGACCCGAATGCCGAGCGCTTTGGCAGCGTGGCCGAAGACACCATCGGCGTGGCCATCCGCGCCGAAGGCAGCGAGGCCCGGCTGTTTTACCTGCCCGGCTGCGCCGACGTGCCCGACAGCCTGAAAGCGCGCTTCAAGCCCACCGACACCGTGCTGTTTGACGGCACCACCTACACCGAACACGAAATGGCCGAAGCCGGCGTCGGCCAGAAATCCGCCTCGCGCATGGGCCATCTGGTGATGAGCGGCCCACAAGGCACCATTGCCCGGCTGGCCGATGTGCCGCTGGCGCGCCGTTTGTTCATTCATATCAACAACACCAACCCGGTGTGGCTGCCCGACAGCGAGGCGCGCCGGGAGATTGCCCGCCAGGGTTGGGATCTCGCCTTCGATGGCATGGAGCTGACATTGTGATGACCCGCCTGACCCGCCTGCTGTCGCCCGACGAGCTGGAAGCCGCCCTGCGCGCCATCGGCCGCGAGCGCTACCACAACCTGCACCCGTTTCATCACCTCTTGCACGGCGGCAAGCTGTCGCTGGGTCAGGTGCAGGCCTGGGCGCTGAACCGCTACTGTTATCAGGCGGCGATTCCGCGCAAGGACGCCGCGCTGATCAGCAAGATTCACGACCGCGAACTGCGCCGGGTGTGGGCGCAGCGCATCATCGACCACGATGGCCGCGAGCAAGAAGAAGGCGGCATCGAGCGCTGGCTGGTGCTGACCGACGGCCTGGGCCTGCCGCGTGACTATGTGATTTCCCGCGAGGGCGCGCTGCCGGCCACGGTGTTTGCCGTGGAAGCCTATGTGCGCTTTGTCGCCGAACAGCCGCCGGTGGTGGCGGTGTCGTCCTGCCTGACCGAGCTGTTTGCCCCGGCGATTCACAAAGAGCGCATCGTCGGCATGCTGGAAAACTACGACTTTATCGAAGACCGCGTGCTGGCCTACTTCCGCCGCCGGCTGGACCAAGCGCCGCGCGATGCGGATTTTGCCCTGGACTACGTCAAGCGCCACGCGCTGACCATCGCCGAGCAACAAGGCGTGATCGACGCGCTGCTGTTCAAGTGCAATGTGCTGTGGGCGCAGCTGGACGCGCTGTACGCCGCCTATGTCGCCCCCGGCATGGTTCCGCCTGGCGCCTTCCGCCCCGAGGATTGGGCATGATTGCCGCCGACAGCGTGGTGCGCCTGGCCCCCGGCGTGCGCATGCAGCAAGACGCCGCGCGCGGCGGCTGGGTGCTGCTGGGGCCCGAGCGCATGCTGGTGCTGGACGACATCGCCCAACTGGTGATTTCGCGCCTGGCCGGCCAAAGCGCCGGCGAGCTGGTCGCCGCGCTGGCGGTGGAGTTTGACGCGCCGGTCGAGGTGATTGGCGCCGATGTGCTGGCGCTGCTCAACACCCTGGCAGATAAAGGATTTGTCCGCTATGGCTAGCCTGTTGCCCAACACCCTGCCGCTGGCCATGCTGATGGAACTCACCCATCGCTGCCCGCTGCGCTGCGCCTACTGCTCCAACCCGCTGGCGCTCAGCCCGGCCAGCGCCGAGCTGCCCACCGCCGCCTGGAAAGCCGCGCTGGACGAAGCCGCCCAGCTGGGCATGCTGCAAGTGCATTTTTCTGGCGGCGAGCCGATGGCGCGCCCGGACTTGATCGAGCAGGTGCGCCACGCCACCGCGCGCGGGCTGTACAGCAATTTGATCACCTCTGGCCTGCTGCTGGACGCGCACAAACTGGCCGAACTGGTGGACGCCGGGCTGTCACATGTGCAGCTGAGTTTTCAGGACCTGGACGAAGACGGCGCGCAGTGGGTGAGCGGCTATGCTGGCGGGGTGGCGAAAAAACGCGAAGTGGCCGACCGCGTGCTGGCCAGCGGCCTGGCGCTGACGCTGAATTTTGTCATGACCCGGCACAATGTCTCGCGGCTGTCGGCCATGCTGGATTACGCCGAAAGCCTGGGCGTGGGCCGGGTGGAAGTGGCCAACACCCAATACTACGGCTGGGGCCTGAAAAACCGCGCGGCGCTGATTCCCACCCGCGAACAGCTGGACGAGATGAACAGCCTGGTGGCCGAGCGGCGCGCGCGCTGCAAGGGCCGCATGGTGATTGATTATGTGATCCCGGATTATTACGCCCGCCGGCCCAAGGCCTGTATGGGCGGCTGGGGGCAGCGCTTTATCAATGTGATGCCGGACGGGACCATCCTGCCCTGTCACGCCGCGCAAACCATCGGCCACCTGAGTTTTCCGCGCTTTCCTGAAAGCAGCCTGCGCGCTGCCTGGTGCGAGCACCCCAGCTTTGCCGCCTATCGCGGCGTGGACTGGATGCCCGACCCGTGCGGCAGCTGCGACCACAAAGAACAGGATTGGGGCGGCTGTCGCTGCCAGGCGCTGGCCCTGGCCGGCGACGCCAGCCAAACCGACCCGGTGTGCGAACGCTCGCCGCAGCACGCACAGGTGGTGGCGCTGGCCATGCGCGAATCGCGCCAGCCCACGCCTGAGTTAATGCTGCGCCAGCGCCACGCTTAGCGTGGCGGCACAACCGTCATCACGGTTTCTCCCTGCTCCCTGGGTATTTGCGGGCGCCGCCTGGGCCCCGCGCCACGTGTGTCTCGTGGGTGTTTGGCCAGCCGGCGTGTCCGGCTGGTTTTTTTCTGGCTCAGGCCGCGGCTTTAGCGCCTTGACCCAGCGCCATGCCTTCCAGCGTATACGCGCAGGGAATGCTTTCCATCTCGGTCAATAATTCCATCACCTTCACCGACGCACGCTCCATGCGCAGCAGCGACTGCTCGGCCTCTTTGCGGTCGCCAATCTCCAGCGCCAGCAGCGCATGGCGGGCATAGTCGTGCACCTGCTGATGCGGGGTTTCCAGCTGGCGGAACGCCGGCAGGTCGGCGCATTCCTGGCTGCCGCGCCCCTGGTAGTACCACTTGCCCAGCCGACAGGTCTGGTGCGAAGCGATGCTGTCCGGCTGGAGCGTGTGGTAGCCCATCACCGCCTTGTAGATTTCCAGCTTGAAGACAATGTGATCCAGCTTGACCACTTCCATAAAGCTGACATTGGCGCCGTAGGCAATCGCCTGCGCCATGTCCTGGGTGTCGTCCACCAGCCGGTGAATGCTGGCGGTGGCGCGGCCACCCACATCGCGGTAGTGCAGAATCTGTTCGCTGGCCTCGCTCACCTGCTGCTTGGTGGCGCCCGAGGCTTCGCCGATGTCTTCCACCAGCACGTCAATTTCGCGGGTGGCGGCGGCGGTGCGCTCGGCCAGCTTGCGCACTTCGTCGGCCACCACGGCAAAACCACGGCCGGATTCACCAGCGCGGGCGGCTTCGATGGCGGCGTTCAGCGCCAAGAGATTGGTCTGGTCGGCCACTTCCTTGATCAGTTGGACAAACTGGCGGATTTCGCCGGTTTTGCCATCCAGGGTGTCCATGTGCTGGCGGGTTTGCTGCTGGCTGGCGGCAATATGGGTAAAGCTGTCGGTCAGCACATCAATCATGCCGCGCGTGCCGTGCAGCGTGGTGGCGGCGTCGGCGGCGCTGACAAAGCAGCTGTCCATGCGCTCGGCCAGGGTGGAAAACGAGGTGCGGATATCGACAATGCTCTGGCAAAACTCGGCAAACGGGTTGCGCAAAGTGCGGTTTTGCTCCACCTCGCCTTGCAAGCCATGACTGGTTTGCTGTTGCTCGGCCAAAGCGGTTTGCGCGGACTGCAACTCGCGCTGCAACTGGCTGCGTTCGCTTTCGATCTGGTTCAGCCGGGCTTGCAGATCGGCGATCTTTTGACGTCCAAACATGACAACTCCACTGCGCTGGTCAGGCATCTAACCAGGGTGCGCGCAGGGGCGGCGATGTCACATCCGGCCGGCGCGCATGACAATAAAATGACGGTTCAGTTTATTTTAACATGATATGACCTCGCCCCAGTATGGTGCAAAGTCAAATAAACCCATGATCAATGGCGAGTTTTGCCCCATGAAGGCACGCAAAACCCCAATAAAAACGCCGCCAGAATAGCGGCGTGAGCAAGTAAGAGGCGCGAACCAAACCCCGTGACGCAATCCTGGCCAGGCGCGCGGCAGTCGCACGGCAAGGCTGCGCAACAACGCCAGGAGGGTTTTGTGCGCCGCGCTTACAGCCAGAAATCCTGGCGCTGGCGGTGCAGGGCAACCACCCGCTGGAACTGCGCCGGGTCTTTGGTGAAAGTCAGCTCACCGGCTTGCGGCAGGTATTTGTCGTACAGGCGCGAGGTCCAGAAGCGCAGGCCAGCGGCGCGCAGCAGCACCGGCCAGGCGGCTTTTTCGGCGTCGCTGAGCGGGCGCACCGACTGATAGCCGGCCAGCATGGCGCGCGCGCGTTCGCCGTCGATGTCGCCATCCGGCAGCGCGCACCAGTCGTTCAGGGCAATGGCCAGGTCGTAGGCCAGCACATCGTTGCAGGCATAGTAAAAATCGATAAAGCCCGCCACGCTGTCGCCGTCAAACAGCACATTGTCGCGGAACAAATCGGCGTGAATCACCCCGGTGGGCAGCGCATCAAAGCGGTGCTCGCTCTGGAAGGCCACTTCTTCGTGCAGCATGGCGGCGTCGGCGGCGTCCATATGCGGGTAGACCACTTGCGCAGTGGCGCTCCACCAGGCCGGGCCGCGCGGGTTGGCCATGCGCGCCGGGTAAGTGTCGCCGGCCAGATGCATATCGGCCATCATCACCCCCACCGCGCGGCATTGCGCCGGGTTGGGCGCGGCCACGTCGGCGCCACTCAGGCAAGACACCAGGCAGGCCGGCTTGCCGGCCAGCAGGCTGACAAAGCGGTCGCTGCGGTCGGCCACCGGCGCCGGGCAGGCCACGCCGTGGCGCGCCAGGTGGCTCATCAGGTTCAGATAGTAGGGCAGCTCTTCCAGCTTGAGCGTTTCAAACAGGGTCAGCACATAGCGGCCCTGCGTGGTGGTGACAAAGTAATTGGTGTTGGTGATGCCGGCAGCGATGCCTTTCAGTTCGACCAACTGGCCTAGGGTGTATTGCGCCAGCCAGCTTTCCAGCTCGGCCTGGGTGACGGTGGTGTAAACCGACATGGGATGTCTCTTGAGGGTTCCGGGATGGGGGGGCGTCACGGCCTGGCCGTGACGGCGCGTTTTTTGCCTTGGGGCGTGTGCTGAGCGCTATTCACAAAACCCTCCTGGCGTGGTTGCCCGACGCGGTCGTGCGCCTGGTCAGGTGCGCTGCGCTGGCTAGGCGCACGACCGCAGACAGTACAAGCAGTACGGCAAGGTCACACCACAACGCCAGGGGGTTTTATGAGCGGCTCTCAAGGGATGCGCTGATTGATTCAACACGATCAACACCCTGAATTCCCGCCTGTGCGGGAATGACGGTTTTTCAGCGTATCCCAGTGGCGCTTAAAAAGTCATCAGCACCCAGCGCGGCACCACCAGCTTGTCGCCGTGGGTGTCGATGCGGTTCATCTTGCCGCTGCCGTCTTCGTCCACCAGATAGTAAGGCAGGCCGATTTTCGGGGTGACCTTGATGGCGTAAAGCTTGCCGTTCATCCGGTATTCTTCGATTTTTTGCCCGGATTTCTGGATGATGCGCACTTCCGGCTCGGCCTGGGCAGCGGCGGATTCCTGAATGGTGGGCGGCGGCGGCACATTGGCCGGGGCGGCCAGCGCAGCCAGCGGCGAAAGCAGGGAAAGAGCAATAAGAATGCGGCGCATGGTGGGCCTCGTGCAAGCAGGGATGATTAAAGATTAAGCAGTTGTTCGCGTTCTTCGGGCAAGGCCTCGAAGCCGCGCATTTCGTAATGGCGGAAAATCGCCTCGACAATCTCGCCCGGCTCGTCAATCAGCTGGATCAGCTGCATATCGTCGGCGGCAATCATGCCCTCGGCCACCAGCTGGGCCTGGAACCAATCCAGCAGCCCCTGCCAGAAGGCGCGCCCCACCAAAATAATGGGAATCTTGCGGCTTTTGCCGGTTTGCACCAGGGTCAGCGCCTCGAACATCTCGTCCAGCGTGCCAAAGCCGCCGGGCATCACCACATAGGCCACCGCGTGCTTGACGAACATCACCTTGCGGGAAAAAAAGTGATTGAAGCTCAGGCTGAGGTCTTGATACTCGTTGGGCTTTTGCTCGTGCGGCAGCTGGATGTTCAAGCCCACTGACGGGCTTTTGCCAAAAAACGCGCCCTTGCTGGCGGCTTCCATGATACCCGGCCCGCCGCCGGAAATCACCGAAAAGCCGGCGTCGGAAAGCCTGCGGGCGATTTCTTCGGTCAGCTTATAATAGCCATGCGCGCGCGGCGTGCGTGCGCTGCCAAAAATGCTCACCGCCGGGCTGATTTCACTGAGCGCCTCGGTGGACTCAACAAATTCGGCCATGATTTTCAGCACATGCCAGGCTTCGCGCGAGCGAAAACGCTGCATGTGCTCTACACGGTCGCTGGCCTGCGGCACTTTATCAGACACGCTCATTGCGGATTGCTTTCATGAAAACCCTGTTACTGGTCGACGGTTCTTCTTATCTTTACCGCGCATTCCACGCCATGCCGGACTTGCGTTCGCCGGCCGGCGAACCCACCGGCGCGGTGTACGGCATGATCAACATGCTGAAAAAGCTGGAGAAGGACATAAGCTTTGATTATAGCGCTGTCGTATTTGACGCAAAAGGCAAGACCTTCCGCGACGAGCTTTACCCCGAGTACAAAGCCCAGCGTCCGCCAATGCCGCCCGAGCTGGCCGCGCAGATCACGCCAGTGCACGCCGCCGTCACCGGCCTGGGCTGGCCGCTGCTGATGGTGGAAGGCGTCGAGGCCGACGACGTGATTGGCGCGCTGGCGCACCAGGCCAGCGCGCAAGGCTGGCAGGTGGTGGTGTCCACTGGCGACAAGGACATGGCCCAGTTGGTCAACGCCCAGGTTACTCTGGTCAACACCATGACCAGCGAAACCCTGGACAGCGCCGGGGTGCAAGAAAAATTCGGCGTGCCACCCGAGCGCATCATTGATTTTCTGACGCTGACCGGCGACAAAGTGGACAACGTGCCCGGCGTGGACGGCTGCGGCCCGAAAACTGCCGCCAAATGGCTGGCCGAACACGGCAGCCTGGACGCCATCATCGCCGCCGCCGACAGCGTCAAAGGCAAGGCCGGCGAAAAACTGCGCGCCGCGCTGCCGCACCTGCCGCTGTCGCGGCAACTGGTCACCATCAAGCTGGACGTAGACCTGTCAGCCCACCTGGCCGACGGCCTGGCCAGCCTGCGCCACGGCGAGCCGCGCCGCGAAGCGCTGCTGGCGCTGTACCGCCAATGCGGGTTTCGCACCTGGCTGCGCGAGCTGGACGCCGCCGCCAGCGAGCCGGCCCCGCCCGGTGATTTATTTGCCGAAGCGCCCGCCGCGCCGACTGCCGATGCCGCCCCAGCCGCCAGCGCCGCACCCAAGCCGGCGCCGGCATCCGCCAACTACACGCTGATCCGCACCCAGGCCGAGCTGGACGCCTGGCTGGCTCGCCTGCAAGCCGCGCCTGTGGTGTCGCTGGACACGGAAACCACCAGCCTGGATTCGCTGCGCGCCCGACTGGTGGGCCTGAGCTTCAGCCTCACCCCCGGCGAAGCCGCCTACCTGCCGCTGATGCACCGCGACGCGGGCGGCCTGCTGCCCGATCAGCTCAGCCTGGACGCCGCGCTGGCCACGCTGAAACCCTGGCTGGAAAACCCGCAAGCCAAAAAACTCGGCCAGAACCTCAAATACGACCGCCACGTGCTGGCCAACCACGGCGTGCAACTGGCCGGCGTGGTGGACGACACCCTGCTGGCCTCGTATGTGCTGGAAAGCCACCTCACCCACAATATGGACGACCTGGCCGAGCGCCATCTGGGCGTAAGCACGCAAACCTACGAAGCGCTCTGCGGCAAGGGCGCCAAACAAATCGGCTTTGACGAAGTAGACATCGACGCCGCTGGCCATTACGCCGCCGAAGACGCCGACATCACCCTGCGTCTGGCGCACGCCTTTGCCCCGCAACTGCACGGCGCGCTGGAAGACGTCTATCGCCGCATCGAACTGCCTACCGCCGAGGTGCTGTTCGCCATGGAGCGCACTGGCGTGCTGATCGACCGCGACGAACTGGCCCGGCAAAGCCACCAACTGGGCCAGCGCATCCAGCAACTGGAAGCCCACGCCTACGAACTGGCCGGCCAGCCGTTCAATATGAACTCACCCAAGCAATTGCAGGAAATCCTGTTCGGCCGGCTGGGCATCGACAGCAAAGGCCTGAAAAAAACCCCGACCGGGGCGATTTCGGTCAACGAAGACGCCCTGGAAAAACTCGCCGCCGACCACCCGCTGCCCAAGCTGCTGCTGGAATATCGCGGCCTGGCCAAGCTGAAATCCACCTACACCGACAAGCTGCCGACCATGATCCACCCGGACACCGGCCGCGTGCACACCCATTACTCGCAAGCCGTGGCAGTCACCGGCCGCCTGGCCAGCAGCGACCCCAATCTGCAAAACATCCCGGTGCGCACCGAAGAAGGCCGCCGCGTGCGCAAGGCGTTTATCGCCCCGCCCGGCTGCCAGATTGTGTCGGCGGATTACTCACAGATCGAACTGCGCATCATGGCGCATCTGTCTGACGACCCGCGCCTGCTGCAAGCCTTTGCCGACGGCGAAGACATCCACCGCGCCACCGCCGCCGAAGTGTTTGCCGTGCCGCTGGCCGAAGTCAGCAGCCAGCAACGCCGCTATGCCAAAACCATCAACTTTGGCCTGATCTACGGCATGAGCGCCTTTGGCCTGGCCGCCCAGCTGGAAATCGACCGCAGCGCCGCGCAAAGCTTTATCGACCGTTACTTTGCCCGCTACCCCGGCGTGGCCGACTACATGGCGCGCACCCGCGAGCACGCGCGCGAACAAGGCTATGTGGAAACCGTCTTTGGCCGCCGCCTGTGGCTGCCCGACATCCACGCCGCCAACGCCATGAAACGCCAAGGCGCCGAACGCGCCGCCATCAACGCCCCGATGCAAGGCACCGCCGCCGACCTGATCAAACTGGCGATGATTGAAGTGCAACACTGGCTGCGCACCGAAAACCTGCGCAGCCGGCTGATCATGCAAGTGCACGACGAACTGGTGCTGGAAGCCCCGGCCGACGAACTGGACACCGTCAAAGCCGGCGTGGTGGCCGCCATGGCGCGCGTCGCGCAACTGAAAACCCCGCTGGTGGCGGAAGTCGGCAGCGGGGATAACTGGGAGGCAGCGCACTGAGACATTGGGCGGCCGCGCCCAGACACAGCACCAGGCAAAACTGACGATGCCCCAAGCCGTTTCGGGCGGCGACAGCTTCTGCCGCACACCACTCAGCCCAGTGCGTGGTGTGCGGCCACGGAAACCACCGCTCAGGTGCGGAAACGCTGCACCAGCGCTTCCAGCTGTTGCCCCAATGCCCGCAGTTGCGCGGTTTCTTCGCTGGCAACATGAATCTGCTGATCAGTCTGCTGACTCATGTGGTTGATGTGCTCGACATGGCTGCTGATGTCCTGACTGGCAACCGATTGTTCTTCGGTGGCGCGGGCGATGTCGCGGATGCGGTTGACCATATTGGCCATGGTGTTGTGAATGCCGGCAATCGCCTCGGCGGTGTCTTCCGAGTGCGCCACGCCGCTGCTGATGCGGCCCAGCGCGGTGTCCATGCCTTGGGTGGCGGCCTGCATATCGCGCTGGATGGTCTGGATCATGGTGGCGATTTCCAGCGTGGCGCTGGCGGTGCGCTCGGCCAGCTTGCGCACCTCATCGGCCACCACGGCAAAGCCACGGCCTTGTTCTCCGGCGCGGGCGGCTTCAATGGCTGCATTCAGCGCCAGCAAATTGGTTTGGTCGGCAATGTCGCGGATCACGTCGACAATGCTGGCGATTTGCTGTGAGCGCTCGCCCAGGCCGTTCAGCGTGCCGGACAGCGCTTCCACCGCACTGGCGGCCTGGCGGATTTCGCCAGCGGTGTCCTGCACCAGTTCGGCCAGTTGTTCGGACAATTCGCCGGTGTCTTCGGCGGCGCGCGCCGCTTGCTGGGCGCCGTCGGCAATCTGGCTGATGCTGCTGCTGACTTCTTCCACCGTGGCGGCGGTCGAGCTGGCGGCGTCGGCCTGCTGGCGGGCGTTGCCGGCCACCGCCTGGGTGGTGTCGCCCAGCCGCACCAGGCTGGTTTCCAGCGTGGCGGCGTGTTGCTTGACCTCGGCGAACATATCGCGCAGCTTGTCCATAAAGCGGTTGAACGCTGCTGAGGTGCGGCCGATTTCATCCTGGCTGTTCACCGGCAGACGGCGGGTAAGGTCGCCCTCGCCTTGCGCCAGCACTTCCACCGCTTCGGCCAGGCCCACCAGCGGGCGGGTCAGCCAGCCCAGCAGGACGGCGCACAGCAGCAAGGTGGCCAGGCAGGCGCCAGCGCCCAGCAGCAGCGCGGCGTTGCGCGCGCGGTCGGCGTTGGCCAGCAGTTGGGCGCGCTCGACGCTGACGCGCAAGGACCACGGCGTCATGCCCTCGTGCACCTTGATCGGGGTAAAGAAATGCAGCATGCCGTTGGCGTCTTCCAGTTGCCATGGCTTGCCAGCCTTGATAGCCTCCAGCGCTTCGGCCGGCAGCTCATCCTTGGCCGGCTTGCCGACTTTGTCTTCTTGCGGATGCGCCAGCCATTGCCCGCTGCCCGACAGCAGGCTGAGATAGCCGGTTTCGTAGGGTTTGACCTTGGCCATTTCGTTGGCGATGTCGGTCAGCGCAATGTCCACGCCCACCACGCCAGAAAAAGTAATGCCCACCATCAGCGGCGCGACGATGGAGGTCATCATCACCGGCTTGCCATTCACCGGATACAGATAAGGTTCAATCACCTGCAAGCTGCCGGTTTGCTTGGGCAGCAGGTAGTAATCGCCGGCGCCGGGTTTGTCGTAATCCACCAGCGGCTCAACGCTGATGCCCTGGGTATCACGGTGCCAGTAGGGCACAAAGCGGCCACTGTCGTCATGGGCGGGCTTTTGCCCGGCGTATTCGCTGTCGCGGCCATCCAGCGCGTCTGGCTCCCAGCCGGTCCACACTGCCAGCAGGCCGGCGTGGTTCTCCAGCTGGCGGGCGAGAATCTTGTTGAGCATGTCGCGGTTTACCACATGGCTGCGACGCAGGGTTTCGAAGGTGGAAGTCAGCGTCTGCGTGGTGCTCAGCCCATCGTTAAGCGTCTTATTGATGCTGGTGGACAGCACGGCGGCCTGTAGCCGGGCGTTTTCCACCCCCTGCTCCAGGTCGTGCTGGCGCATGGCCCAGCTGTTGTAGCCCACCACCACGGCAAAGCCGGCGAGCATCAGGATGATGAACGGCAATAGAATTTTGGCGCGCAGGCTGAGCGAATGCAGCATATTGAATCTCCCCTTATTCGAAGCCATACGGCGGCCTCTGCCGCGCCAGGGGCGCGGTCTCCGGTTGTGTGCGTAGATGTGCGCCATGCGCTACGTGGCGCATGGTCATTTAGCGCGACTCACAAAACTCAGCAAAGCGATCCTGGCCAGGCGCGCGACCGCAGACAGTACAAGTCGTACGGCAAGGTCGGGCAACAACGCCAGGAGGGTTTTGTGAGCCGCTCTTAGCGACGCTTGGCAAGGCTTGCCGCCTTGTGGTGCACGACACATGGATGGGCCGCCCTCATTCGGCCCCGTGCCCTGCACGGAAAATTCTGTCCAGATATGTCCTGGGCATTTTGCCTGGCATTCACCGGATCACAGTGTGCGCCATACGAGCCTGACCACTATTTTTCGGACAAGACTTTGATTTAACCTAATAAAACGCTCTAGCGGATGCGCCAGATGAGTCAGCAGACACGGTGCGGGGTAAGCGCCTGTCAGTCAGCATAGGGGATTTACCGTAAAACTACCATCGGTTGCCGCGACGTCCGCTTGAGTGCCAACAGCCGCCGCATGGCGCAATCCAGCCTGTCGCCACGCTTAAGCAAGAATGATTCCTGTCGCTGGTCGGCCATGAAAAACGCGCCAGGCCAGGGCGGCCAAGCGCGTTTTTCATGCTGGGGCAGAGGGGTATGGCCTGGCAGCACCAGGCTATCGTCGTTCATCCCATCTGGCAGGTGCGGCCAGCGGGGCTTACACCCCGCGCAGCAGCTCGTTGATGCTGGTCTTGGCGCGGGTCTTGGCGTCCACTTTCTTGACGATCACCGCGCAATACAGGCTGTGGCTGCCATCGGCGGCCGGCAGGTTGCCCGACACCACCACCGAGCCCGGCGGGATGCGGCCGTAGCTGACTTCGCCGGTTTCGCGGTCGTAAATCTTGGTGGACTGGCCGATGTACACGCCCATCGAGATCACCGAGCCTTCGCCAACGATCACGCCTTCCACCACTTCCGAGCGCGCGCCGATAAAGCAGTTGTCTTCGATGATGGTCGGGTTGGCTTGCAGCGGCTCCAGCACGCCGCCGATGCCCACGCCGCCGGACAGATGCACGTTCTTGCCGATTTGCGCGCACGAACCCACAGTGGCCCAAGTGTCCACCATGGTGCCTTCGTCCACATAGGCGCCGATGTTCACGTAGGACGGCATCAGCACCACATTCTTGCCAATAAAGCTGCCGCGACGGGCGACGGCATTGGGCACCACGCGGAAGCCGCCTTCGCGGAATTCACGCTCGGTGTAGTCGGCAAACTTGGTGTCCACCTTGTCGTAATACTGCATGCAGCCGCCGGCCATCGGCGCGTTGTCGCGGATGCGGAACGACAGCAGTACGGCTTTTTTCACCCATTGGTTCACCACCCAGTCATCACCGTGTTTTTCCGCCACGCGGATGCGGCCGTTGTCCAGCTCGTCGATGACTTGCATCACGGCGGATTTCAGCTCGGGCGAGGCGGTGGCCGGGGTGATGTCGGCGCGCTTTTCAAAGGATTCTTCGATCAGGGTCTGGATCGGGTGCATGGTGTTAAGGCCTCTGGCGATACGAATGGGAACAGACATGGGGCTATCTTCTAAAGAGCAAGGTCAAAGAGCAAATGAAAGAACGATGACGGCGCCCGGCAGCGCAGCGCCGTCGGGCAGGCATCAGGCGCGGCTGCGGGCAAACGTCACCAGCCGCTCGGCGGCCTCCTGGCATTCGGCCAGCGGAGCCACCAGGGCAATACGGATATAACCGGCGCCGGGGTTGACGCCGTGGGCGTCGCGCGCCAGATAGCTGCCGGGCAGCACGGTGACGTGCTGCTCGCGGTAGAGCTCGCGGGCAAATTCGGCGTCGTCGCCGGGCACTTTTGCCCACAGATAAAAACTGGCCTCGGGCAGGCTGACGTCCAGCGCCTGCGCCACCACCGGGGTGACGGCGGCAAATTTTTCGGCGTACAGCTGGCGGTTGTGCTCGACGTGGGCTTCGTCATCCCAGGCCGCCACGCTGGCGGCCTGAATGGCCGGGCTCATCGCCGAACCATGGTAGGTGCGGTAGAGCAGGAATTTCTCCAGCACGCGGGCGTCGCCGGCGACAAAGCCCGAGCGCATGCCCGGCACATTGGAGCGCTTGGACAAGCTGGTGAACATCACCAGATTGGCAAAGTCATCGCGGCCCAGCGTGGCGGCGGCTTCCAGCCCGCCCAGCGGCGGCGCGTCACAATAGATTTCGGAATAGCACTCGTCCGAGGCAATCACAAAGCCATAGCGGTCGGACAGCTCGAACAAATCCTGCCAATCGTTCAGCGACATCACGCTGCCGGTGGGGTTGCCCGG
The DNA here is from genome assembly GCF_003201855.1 of Rivihabitans pingtungensis. Taxonomy (GTDB): domain Bacteria; phylum Pseudomonadota; class Gammaproteobacteria; order Burkholderiales; family Aquaspirillaceae; genus Rivihabitans; species Rivihabitans pingtungensis. Next base: position 94,246 of record NZ_QJKI01000003.1, read on the forward strand.
GCTACAGACAAACACCAGTTGGGTGCGCGCCCACACCTCGGCTGGGACGCTGGCCCAATCCGGCTGAAAGCGCTGGTCGGCCAGGCAGTTCAGGTAATACGGTTCAGCGCCGGCCAATAGCGCCGCGCCTTCGTAAATCTGATAGAAGGGATTGGGCGAAATCACCACCGGCTTCTCGGCGCCGCTGGCGTCCACCACCGCTTGCACAAAGGCAAACAGCGCCTCGCGGCTGCCGTTCACCGGCAGGATTTCGCGCTGGATGTCCAGCCCGCGCAGGCCATAGCGCCGGCTCAGCCAGCGCGCCGCCGCCTGGCGCAGCGCCTCGCTGCCCTGGGTGGCCGGATATTGCGCCAGCCCGCCCAGATTGGCGGTCAGCGCCTCGGTCACCAGGGTGGGCGTGGCGTGCTTGGGCTCGCCAATCGACAGATTGACCGGCTTCAGATCCGGGTTGGGGACCACGCCCAAAAACAGCTCGCGCAGTTTCTGGAAGGGGTAGGGGTGCAGCAGCGACAGGTTCGGGTTCATCGACGTGCTCGGGCAAAAATCGGCGTAACCGTCAATGGTAAAAGTTACACGCCGTTTACGCAAAGCAAACATGGTCGTAGGCTGACTCCCTGCCCCACCGTGGCGCCGCCCAGCCAGACGCACGGCCCGATGCTGCGCTGCAATGTCGCGCGGGCCGCAGGTCTTTGGGTAGAATGGCGGGCATGATACATGTTGCTGGCAATCTCTTTCTGGTCGGGCTGATGGGGGCGGGTAAAACCACCGTCGGGCGCACTTTGGCGCGTGAAACCGGCAAATCCTTCTACGACTCCGACCACGAAATCGAAGCGCGCGCCGGTGTGCGCGTGGCCACGATTTTCGAGATCGAGGGCGAACCGGCCTTTCGTGAGCGCGAGCGCAAGACCATCGCCGAGCTGGCCGAGCGCCAGAACATCGTGCTGGCCACTGGCGGCGGCGCGGTCACCCACCCGGACACCCGCCGGGTGCTGGCCGCCAACGGCACGGTGATTTACCTACGCGCCAGCATCGACGACCTGCTGCTGCGCACGCAAAACGACAAAAACCGCCCGCTGCTGCAAACCGCCGACCCGCGCGCCAAGCTGGAAAGCCTGTTTGCCCAGCGCGACCCGCTCTACCGCGAAGTGGCCGACATCATCATCGACACCTCGCGCCAGAACGTGCACCTGCTGGTCAGCCGCCTGCTGCAAAAGCTGGCGCACCACAGCCCCTGTCCTTCCACTCCCCTGCCCGGCGCCTCTCCGCATGATCACGCTTGACCTTGTTCTGCCCGACACCCGCTATCCCATTTATATTGGTGAATCGCTGTACGCCGACGCCGCGCGCATCGTGGCGCATCTGCCGCAGAAAAAAGCCGCCATCATCACCAACGAAACCATCGCTCCGCTCTACCTGGCGCCGCTGCAAGCCGCGCTGGAGGCCGCTGGCGTGGCGGTGACCCCGGTGATTCTGCCCGATGGCGAAGCCTACAAAACCTGGGAAACGCTGAACCTGATCTTCGACGCCCTGCTGGGCGCGCGCGCCGAGCGCAAAACCACGCTGATTGCCCTGGGCGGCGGCGTGATTGGCGACATGACCGGCTTTGCCGCCGCCTGCTACCAGCGCGGCGCGCCGTTTATTCAAATTCCCACCACCTTGCTGGCGCAGGTGGATTCCTCGGTGGGCGGCAAAACCGCCATCAACCACCCGCTGGGCAAGAATATGATCGGCGCCTTCTACCAGCCGCGCGCGGTGCTGGCCGATATGGCGGTGCTGGACACCCTGCCCGAGCGCGAGCTGTCCGCCGGCCTGGCGGAGGTGATCAAATACGCGCTGCTGGGCGATGTGCAGTTTCTGGCCTGGCTGGAGCAACACATTGAGGCGCTGCGCGCGCGCGACCGCGCCACCCTGGCCGAGGCGGTGCGCCACTGCTGCCAGATGAAGGCCGATATCGTCGGCGAAGACGAAAAAGAAACCGGCGTGCGCGCCCTGCTCAATCTGGGCCACACCTTTGGCCACGCCATCGAAGCCGGCATGGGCTACGGCGCCTGGCTGCACGGCGAGGCGGTGGCGGCCGGCATGGTGCTGGCGGCGGAAACCTCGCGCCTGCTGGGCTGGATCAGCGAGGCGGACGTCGCCCGCGTCACCGCCTTGATCGAACGCGCCGGCCTGCCGATTCTGTCGCCCGACCTGGGCGTGGACGCCTGGATCAGCCATATGGGCCACGACAAAAAAGTGGAAGAAGGCCAGCTGCGCTTTGTGCTGCTGCGTCAGCTGGGCCAGGCGGTGATCGAGAAGGGCGTGCCGCTGGCGGTGCTGCGTGAGGTGCTGCAAGGGCGCTTTATCCGCCGCGCCTGAGCGCTCACTGCGCGTGCCTTTTCTCCCTCTATCTGCTGTCACGGCCGCCCTGCGCGGCCGTGCGCGCATCCGTGAGTCGGCTCCGGGGGCATGGCTTCGGAATAAACACACCATGACATTAACTTAATCAGAAAAAAACATCGGTTCATCTTGTATTTTTGCAGGATGCGCAGGCCATCGGCCAATTAACGCTCATCCCTGCCGTGCCCCTCGGCCAGGGCCGTTTTTTGTCTGACAGTGACTGATTTACGCTGACAAACCAAGCACTTCCAGCATGTGCACGGCCATCGCATCACGACCAACAATGCTTTCAAGCTTTTGATATGATTGAATTTATTTTATCAAAAAAATGATAAGCATCCGCATATCCGCCACCTCGCCAAATTACCCGCACCGGATAGGGCTTTTTTCTGATAATCCGGATAAAGGCCCACGCCGTTGACACCGCACGTGCGTGGACCATGGCGTGCTTCCCCCCGGACACGTGGCGGCTTTTCCCGGCCTGAGTGCACAAACCTGTGTTTGAAACAGGGGCGCTAGGCAAATCTACGAATTGTCGGAATTCCTCGGGCACGCGATGATTACCCCATGTTAGACGGAGTTTGCCCCATGGTTGATCTGATTACCGAATCGAACACTTTAATCCCATTGGCATTATTTGCCTCGCTCAGCTTGTATTGGATGTGGCGACGTCGGCAAACTCGCCTGAGCATCCAGCGCGCCCGGCGCATCGACCCCATCGGCGAAGCCGAGGTATTCCTGGCCTATGGCCGCAGCAAGGACGCCCTGCGCGTGCTGCAAACCGCTCTGAACCGTGAGCCCGGCAATGTCAAAATCAAGGTGGTCATGCTGCGGGCACTGGCCGAGCAGCAGGATGCCCATGGCTTTGTGCGCCTGGCAGGAGAGGTGCGCGGCGCACTGCATGGCCAGCCGGTATGGCGGCAAATCTGCAAAACCGGCCAGCAATTGCAGCCGGGCCACCCGCTGTTCCAGCTGGCGTAAGCGCCTTGCCTCAGGACATCTGGCATTCAAAAGGCATTCACGTTCGCTTGAATTATCCTTTTGTCCTGAAGCAATTTAAATCATCCCGGATAATTTATCCGTCAATCCAGAGATTAACGCACCAGGCAAAAAGCGGCTCCACCACGTGCCACTCATACAGCCATAAACAGCAACAGAAAAATAAGTCAAGCCACTCAGGCACACCAAAAAGATTTTGTGCACGCCACCAAACATAATATCTGTCTCAACGTGTGGTTTTGGCTGACATTCAAATATCGCAATAAACTATAATCCTGTACCACACACAACGCCGCACGCTGCACGCTTGGCCAAACATGTCGCACACACGCTAACAAAGCGCAGCGCAGCCGTGCTGACCAGACACACAACGGCAGACAGTACGCGGCAAAGTCACGCCGCAACGCCAGCAGCGCTTTGTGGGCGACACTCAAGACGCTGTGGATTGTGCACACCACGTCTGCCTGACCGCGACAATTTGCCGCGGCCGCCCATTCGCCATCCTGTGCTAAGGTAAGCGCCCGCCCGCTTTTGCCATCCGCCATGCCTGCCGAATCCTGCACTACTGCACTCTCACGCCTGCTTGCCCTCAACTGGGGGTTTATCCTGCTGGCCAGCCTGGGCCTGCTGGTGGCCGCTCAGGATGGCATGGCGCTGCCGTGGACTCCCATGCTGGCCACCCTGGCCACGCTGGCACTGGGCAATATGCTGGCAGCGCTGTGGACGCGCCGCGCCAGCAATGTCTCGCCCTGGGTGCTGACAGTCGTGCTGGCGCTGGATTGCACGGCACTGGGCGTGCTGCTGTTTTTCAGCGGAGGCGCCAACAACCCGCTGGTGACGCTGTATCTGCTGCCGCTGGTGTACGCGGCCCTCACCCTGCCGCGTCGCCAGGCCTGGTGGCTGGCCGTGCTGGCGGTGGCTGATTACACCTTTCTGATGGATTTTTTCATCCCTCTACCAGGCTCACACAGCGACCCGGCACTGGCCTTTCGTTTGCACACGGTAGGCATGTGGGCCACCTTCTGCGGCGCAGCAGCGCTGATGGTCGGGCTGATTGGCAAGATGACCGCGGAACTGCGCGCCCGCGATCGGGCCTTGCGCGACTTTCGCGAAAAACAATTGCGCGACGAACAATGGGTGGCGCTGGGCACGCTGGCGGCCAGTGCCGCGCACGAGCTGGGAACGCCACTGAGCACGCTGGCGGTGCTGATTGGCGAATGGCGGCGCGCGCCGCTGGACAATCCTGACTTGCACGAAGACCTCGACCTCATGCACACCCAGGTGGATGCCTGCAAAGCAGCGCTCAACCGGCTGGCCAGCGAGGCCGGCGTCGCGCGCGCGGCAAGCCGGCAGGCAGCGGATGCCTACATGGCCCAGTTGCTGCGCCAATGGCGCACCCTGCGCCCGGATGTTGCCGTGCGCTACCAGCCCGACCCCGCCGCCGCGCCCCAGCTGGCGCTGGATGCCGGCGTCACCGCCGCCTTGCTGAATCTCTTGAACAACGCCGCCGACGCATCACCACAAGAAGTGGACATCCACACAAACTGGTCTGGCGAAGCGTTTTGCCTGAGCATCCGCAATCGCGGCCCAGGGCTGTCGCCGTCACTGCTCGCCGCCGCTGGCACGCCAGGTGCGCCCAGCAGCAAAGGCGGCATGGGCTTGGGCGTGGCGCTGGCGCATGCCACCTTCGAGCGCCTGGGCGGCGAAGTGCGCCTGCGCAACCGGGCAGGCGGCGGGGTAGAAGCCACCGTCATCCTGCCCTGGCCCAAGGAGAACGCGTCATGAATTTTTTACTGATCGACGACGACGAAGTATTTGCCAGCGTGCTGCGTCGCGCCCTAAGCCGGCGTGGCTATTGCGCACACTGGGCGGCCAATGGTGAAGCAGCGCTGGCCGCCCTCAAAGAAACCGCCCCCAGCCATATTGTGCTGGACCTGAACCTGGGCGGCGAAAGCGGCCTGCGCCTGCTGCCGCACTTGCGCGAGCAGGCGCCACAGGCGGTGATTCTGGTGCTGACCGGCTACGCCAGCATCGCCACCGCCGTGGATGCCATCAAACTGGGCGCGGCGCAATACCTGGCCAAGCCCGCCGGGGTAGATGACATCCTGGCCGCGTTTGAGCAGCGCGAGCCCAACCCGGCGCAACACGCGCCTGAGCACACCATGTCGGTGCGCCGGCTCACCTGGGAGCACATCCAGCGGGTGCTGGCCGAGCATGATGGCAATGTCTCGGCCACCGCCCGCGCGCTGGATATGCATCGGCGCACGCTGCAACGCATGCTGGCCAAAAAACCGGCCAACCGCTGAGCCGGTGATATCCAGCGACGTTAAACACCGCTCACAACACGGAGCCCTTATCCAATGTCCTTGCGCGCCCTGCGCACGCTGGCGGCGATTGCCCAGCATGGTTCGTTTGCCCGCGCCGCTGAAGCGGTGTGCCTGACCCAATCGGCGGTCAGCCTGCATGTGCGCACCCTGGAAGAAGCCTTCAACGCCCCTTTGTTCGACCGCTCGCGGCGCACGCCAACGCTGACTGAGGCCGGGCGGCGGGCGGTGGAGCGCGCGCGCGAGATTCTGGCCATTTACGATGGCATTGCCGGCGAGTTGGGCGAGGGCGGCGAACTGGCCGGGCGTTTGCGCATCGGCGCCATTCAGACCGCACTGGCCGGGGTGTTGCCGGCGGCCTTGGCCGCCTTGCGCCGTCAGCATCCGCGCCTGCGCGTGCAGGTGTATTCCGGCATGTCGGCCGAGTTGGCCAGCCGGCTGGACGCCGGTGAGCTGGACGCCGCGGTGACCACCGAGCCGGTGCGCCCGCACCCGCCGGGCTTGATCAGCACGCCCTTGTATCAGGATGGTTTTTGGGTGATTGCCCCGCCGGGTTTGCACGCACAGGAGGCGCGCACGCTCTTGCAGCAGCACCCGTTTATCCGCTTTGACCGTCGCTCTTGGGCCGGGCGGGTGATCGACAGCGAATTGCGCCGGCAGCGCTGGCAGGTGCACACCGAAATGGAGCTGGACAGCCAGGACGCCATTGTGCAGATGGTGGCCTGCGGGCTGGGCGTGGCGGTGGCGCCGCTGTCGCGTGAGGTGCGCGCGCGGCTGGATGGGCTGGGGCTGACCTGTCTGCCGTTTGCCGAGCCGCAACGCCTGCGCCGGGTGGTGCTGCTGGAGCAAGTCGAGCAACCGGCGGCGCGTTTGAGCGCCGCCTTGGCCGAGGCGATTCGCCAGCAGGCCGGCGACGAGGCCATCCATGAGAAATAATTGGGTTTAGCTGCAATTAAACTCGATTTTTTCTCAAGCAAAAGCCAGGTATCTTCTGGGCCTTCTTGTTGCCTGCCGGGTTTGCCCGATGTCTGTGTTGAATCTTTCCCATGTTTGTCGCCGCGTGCCCGTTGCAGGTGCGCCATGTTGATCACCTTGTTGCAGGCGCTGGCGCCGATTGCCTTGCTGATTGCCCTGGGCGCGGGCTTGCGCCGCCGCGCCGTGCTCAGCGACGCGTTCTGGCCGCAGGCGGAGCGGCTGAGTTATTACGTGCTGTTGCCGGCGCTGTTCATCCACGGCCTGGCCAGCGCACGGCTGGACGGCGTGCCGGTGTGGCCGATGGTGGCGGCGCTGGTGGCGTCCACCGTGGCGGTGGCGCTGGGGCTGTGGGCGGCGCGCCCGCATCTGGCGGTCAGCCGACCGGCGTTCACCTCGGTGTTTCAGGGCGGGGTGCGCTTTAACAATTATGTCGGCGTATCCGCTGCCGCCGGGCTGTTTGGCGCGCAGGGCGTGGCGCTGGCGGCGGTGGCCAATGCGGCGATTGTGCCCACGGTGAATATCCTGTGCGTGCTGGTGTTCGCCCGCTACGGCCACGGCGGCGATGCCTCGGCGCGCGGCATTGCCCGGCAATTGCTGGCCAATCCGCTGGTGGTGGCCTGCGCCATCGGCATCGGCCTGCAAGCCGGCGGCGTGACCTTGCCCACCCTGCTGGCGCACACCCTGCACACGCTGGGCCAGGCCTCGTTGGCGATTGGTCTGCTGTGCGTGGGCGCAGCACTGGATTTTTCTACCGCCCGGCGCTGGCTGCGCCCGGTAGGGCAGGCCTCGCTGGTCAAGTTTTTGGTGATGCCGCTGGCCACGCTGGCCGCCTGCGACGCCTTTGGCCTGCACGGCGCAGCAGCGGGCGCGGCGCTGTTGTTCCAGAGCCTGCCCACCGCCTCGTCGTCCTACATCATGGCCCGCCAGCTGGGCGGCGACGCGCCGCTGATGGCCGGCATCATTGCCAGCCAGACTGTGCTGGCCGGCCTGGCGCTGCCGGCGGTGATGCTGGCGCATGCCCAGCTGTGGCCGTGAGCATCGCACGTCATGGTCTAATCAAGGCAGCAAAAGCGGATACAAAACTGTCCGAGCCTTGATATCTGTGCTTCTAGCGGATCATCCCAGGCTCTTGACAGGCCGTCTGACCGCCCAATTAGGGCAATACTGTCATCAGCGCGCCGCGTGATGCCGCTGACGCACCTTGCTGATTTTCCGGTAAACTCACCCCTTTTTGCCGCCGCGCCAATGACCATTGCGCTCGATATTCAGGCGGTCAGCAAGCGCTTTGGCGCGCTGACTGCGCTAGACCAGGTTTCGCTGTCTGTAGAGGCTGGCGAATTCTTTGCCCTGCTGGGGCCAAATGGCGCCGGCAAGACCACGCTGATTTCCTGCATGGCCGGTTTGTCGCGGCCGGACAGCGGCCACATCCGGGTGATGGGCCACGATGTGCAGCACGACTACCGCGCCGCCCGGCGCGCGCTGGGCGTGGTGCCGCAGGAGTTGGTGTTTGATCCGTTTTTTACCGTGCGCGAGTCGCTGGTGTTTCAGTCGGGCTATTTTGGCCTGAAGCACAACGACAACTGGATTGACGAAATCCTGCACAAGCTGGGGCTCACCAGCAAGGCCAACGCCAATATGCGCGCGCTGTCGGGCGGCATGAAGCGGCGGGTGATGGTGGCGCAGGCGCTGGTGCACCGTCCGCCGGTGATTGTGCTGGACGAGCCCACCGCCGGGGTGGATGTCGAGCTGCGGCAAAGCCTGTGGGTGTTTATTCAAGAGCTCAACCGCGCCGGCCACACCATTGTGCTGACTACCCACTATCTGGAAGAAGCGGAAACCCTGTGCAACCGCATCGCCATGCTCAAGGCCGGGCGGGTGATTGCGCTGGAAGACAAGGCCACGCTATTGGGCCAGGGCAGCGCGCGCCGCGACATCATGCTGCGGCTGGATCCGCCCGGCTTGCCGCCCGCGCTGGAGCCCTTGTTGCTGCGCCGCGAGGGCAGCAAGGTGTGGCTGCGGCTGGCCGACATCGACCAATTGGGCGGGGTGTTGGCCCAGGTGCAGGCGGCGGGGGCGCGGGTGCGTGATTTTGAAGTGGTCGAGCTGGATCTGGAGCAGGTGTTCGTGGCGCGCATGCAAGGCAAGGAGGCATGATGAGCGGGTTTTACACGCTGTTCTACAAAGAAATCCTGCGCTTTTGGCGGGTGGCCTTCCAGACCGTGGCGGCGCCGGTGCTGACGGCGCTGTTGTATTTGATGATTTTTTCGCATGCGCTGTCGCGCCATGTGGATGTGTTTCCTGGCGTGGGCTATACGGCGTTTTTGATTCCGGGCCTGGTGATGATGTCGATGCTGCAAAACGCCTTCGCCAATACGTCTTCCAGCCTGATTCAGTCAAAAATCACCGGCAATATCGTGTTTTTGCTGCTGCCGCCCTTGTCGCACCTGGAGTTTTTCACCGCCTATGTGCTGGCGGCGGTGGTGCGCGGGCTGGTGGTGGGCGTGGGGGTGTTTGCGGTGACGCTGTGGTTTGACCTGCCGGCGCTGAGCCACCCGCTGTGGGCGCTGGCCTTTGCCGTGCTGGGCTGTGCGGTGCTGGCGACGCTGGGCTTGATTGCCGGCATTTGGGCGGATAAATTCGACCAACTGGCGGCGTTTCAGAACTTTTTGATCATGCCGCTGACTTTTTTGTCGGGCGTGTTTTATTCGATTCACACCCTGCCGCCGTTCTGGCGCGGGCTGTCGCACGCCAACCCGGTGTTTTATATGATCGACGGCTTTCGCTATGGCTTTTTTGGCCAGTCCGACGCCCCGCCGCTGCTGAGCCTGGCGGTGGTCAGCGGCGGCTTGTTGGTTTTGATGGCGCTGGCGCTGCGCCTGCTGCGCGCCGGCTACAAATTGCGCCATTAAGCCCCACCTAGCCAAGACCGCTGCGCTGAGTGTTGCAAACCGCGCTTAGCAACATTCCAGATATTCAAGATTTAAAGAAAAGAGACTGCTGATGCTGACTCCCGAACAGGTAAAAACCCTGATTACCGCTGAGCTGGACTGCACCCACGTGGACGTGGAAGGCGATGGCCATCACTTTTTTGCGGTGATTGTCTCGCCGGCCTTTGCGGGCAAGCGCCTGATCGAACGCCATCGTCTGGTGATGGACATCGCCCGCGCCAAGCTGGACAGCAACGAGCTGCACGCGCTGTCGATTACCCAGGCGCTGACGCCAGAAGAGTGGGCGCAAAAAGCCTGAGCGCTGCGCCACACCGTCACCACGCTTGTTTCCGGCGCGACTATTTCGCGCCGTTGCCCTTTGTAAAGGCTGAATTGAAGTCATGGAAAAACTGAAAATTGTCGGCAATGGCCCGCTGAACGGCGACATCACCGTGTCGGGCGCCAAAAATGCAGCGCTGCCGATTTTGTGCGCCAGCCTGCTGACCGCCGACACCCTGCGGCTGACCAATGTGCCGCAGCTGCGCGATGTGCTGACCACGCAAAAGCTGCTGCAAGGCATGGGCGCGCGGGTGATGACCGACAATGTGCACGAATACGAACTCACCGCCAGCGACATCCACACCCTGCAAGCGCCGTATGAGCTGGTGAAAACCATGCGCGCGTCGATTCTGGTGCTGGGCCCGACGCTGGCGCGCTTTGGCGAGGCCAGTGTGTCGCTGCCGGGCGGTTGCGCCATTGGCAGCCGGCCGGTGGATCAGCACATCAAGGGCCTGGCGGCGATGGGGGCCGATATTGTCATCGAGCATGGCTACGTCAAGGCGCGCGGCAAGCTCAAGGGCGCGCGCGTGGTGATGGACATGGTCACCGTCACCGGCACCGAAAACCTGCTGATGGCCGCCACCCTGGCCGAGGGCGTCACCATTCTGGAAAACGCCGCGCGCGAGCCGGAAGTCACCGACCTGGCCGAGTGCCTGGTGAAAATGGGCGCCAAGATCAGCGGCATCGGCAGCGACCGCCTGGTGATCGAAGGCGTCGAGCGCCTGCACGGCGCCGACCACGCAGTGATGCCAGACCGCATCGAAGCCGGCACCTTCCTGGTGGCCGCCGCCGTCACCCAGGGCCATGTGGTGCTGCGCCGCGCCCACGCCGCCAGCATGGAAGCCGTGCTGGACAAGCTGGTGGAAGCCGGCTGCGTGGTGGAGGCCGGCGACGACTGGATTTCGCTGGACATGAAGCGCCGCCCCAAGGCGGTGAATGTGCGCACCCTGCCCTACCCGGCCTTCCCCACCGATATGCAGGCGCAGTTCATGACCTTGAACGCCCTGGCCGAAGGCACCAGCCGCGTCACCGAAACCATTTTTGAAAACCGCTTCATGCACGTGCCCGAGCTGAACCGCATGGGCGCCAACATCGCCACCGAGGGCAACACCGCCATCATCACCGGCGTGCCGCGCCTGTCGGGCGCCACGGTGATGGCCACCGACCTGCGCGCCTCGGCCAGCCTGGTGATTGCCGGCCTGGTGGCGGATGGCGAAACCATCGTTGACCGGATTTACCATCTGGATCGCGGCTACGAGCATATCGAGCAAAAGCTGGCCGGCGTGGGCGCGCAAATCGAGCGCATCAGCTAAAAGCCGCTGGAAAGTGCTGCAGCACCCTGCTGGCCGAGCAGGGTGTTTGCTGCGGCTCACAAAACCTTCCTGGCGTTGTTGCGCAGCCTTGCCGTACCGCTGCATCCCTCGCCAGGAGCGCTGCACTGAGTTTTGTGAGCAATTCTTACCATGTGCAGTGATGATTTGCCGGCCGCCCTCGCCCTGAGCGCGGACGCCAGAATCTGCGTAAGGTTTGACTGAAGTCAATATACCAGTCGAATTGCGTTATAATCGATTGTTTTTATCGGCTTTTCTTGTCCATGCCTACTCCTTCTCTGGCCAGCCGCCGCCTGCGCCCCCTGTTGATTGGTTTTATTGCCGTGATGACTGCCTTGCAGATCATCGTGGCTGCCGTGGCGTATTTCGACCTGCAACGTGTGCTGGACAACGACCAGCGCGAGCACGCCGTGGTGCAGGTGCTCAAGCACAATATGACCGAAGCCCGCTTTCATGTGGTGCAGGTGCAGCAGTTTCTGACCGATGCCAGCGCCACCGGCGAGCGTGACGGGCTGAAAGATGCCAGCGAGCATTTTCAGGCGCTGGGCAAAAATCTGCGCGCCATTGCAGAATTCGACACCGCCTTTCGCGACGAAACCGACAAAATAACTGCGCTGGCGCAAAACTACTACCAAACCGGCACCACCATGGCCGAGGCATACATCACCCAGGGCCGCGAGGCCGGCAATGTGCTGATGAAAGCCCCTGGCAGCGGCTTTGACGAGCGTGCACTGGCGCTCACTCACCAGTTGGAAGCCATGGCCCGACAAGTCGATGTCCGCGTGGCAGAATCCGAGGCAGCCACGGAGGCCACCGTGCAGCGTCTGCGCGCCACCGTCATTGGCCTGAGCGTGTTTCTGGCCTTGACCCTGCTGCTGGGCGGCATCTGGCTGTACCGCCAGGTGTTCGGCATGCTGGGTGGCGAGCCGGCCCGCGCCGTGCGCCTGGCCCAGCGCATTGCCCAGGGCGATCTGAGTCGCAAGATCGAAGCCGACGATGCGCCCGACAGTCTGCTGGGTGCGCTCAGCGACATGCGCAGCCAGTTGTGTCATGTCACCCAGCACATCCAGACGCTGGCGGTGCAACTGGATGACGGCGCCCAGGCGCTGGCCAGCACCTCGTGCCACATGGAACAAGGCGCCCAAACCCAAAGCGACGCCACCCGCGCCATGGCCGCAGCCATGGAAGAAATCCAGCACAGCATCACCCAATTGGGCGAGCAAAGCGGGCAGGTCGGCGACGAGGCCCACCAGGCTGGCGATATGGTGGCCGCCTGTGAAGCACTGGTGCACGCCAGCGCCGATAGCGTGCGGGCCATGGCGGGCCAGTTTCAGCATGCGGCCGGGGTGATTACCGACCTGCATCAGCAAACCGACGCCATCGCCCAACTGACGCAAACCATTCATGACATTGCCGACCAGACCAATCTGCTGGCCTTGAACGCCGCCATTGAAGCCGCGCGCGCCGGCGAGCAGGGTCGCGGCTTTGCCGTGGTGGCCGACGAAGTGCGCAAGCTGGCCGAACGCACCGCCCAAACCACGCTGGACATCACCAGCCAGACCAGCGCCCTGGCCCAGCGCATGAGCGAAGTGGTCGGCACCATGGAAAACGGCGTGACGGCCAGTGATCAGGGCGTGGCACGCACCGGCGAGGTCAGCCAGGCCATTGGCCATATCCGCCAGAACACCGAGCAGATCAATCAGCATATCCATGGCGTGGCGCTGGCCCTACGCGAGCAGGAACACGCCATGGCCGAGCTGGGCCAACGGCTGGAGGTGATCGTCAGCATGAGCGACACCCACCACCACGCCATCGAAAGCACCGCCAGCGCGGCCAGCCAACTGACTGCCAATGCCCATTCGCTGGCGGAAGCCGTGGGGCATTTCCGCGTCTGATCCAGATCAACTCTGTTGCGGAGGTGGCCACAGTCGCCTGGTGGCCGGCCACCTCCGCAACAGCGCATGCCATACGGGCAAAGTGCACAAACAGCCCGGTGACGCCAGTCATGCCAGTGGCTTGCAAAGACCAGCCCCTTAAGGCAACGCCAGCCAATTAACCCTTATCAAAGAATGGTTTTTTCTACATGGCCAACCGGCTTATGTAGGTAGGCCACGCAAACTCGCCGAGCCAGGCTAAACTGCAAATATATCACCCATGGATATTTCCCGGCATGTCACCGTGCCAGGCATGGTCATTTACAGTATTTCTTAATAATCATTCCCACTTTCCCTGCTGAGCAATTGTTGTTAGCGTGTCTGCTGCGCAGCCCATTGCCCAACCCGGCTGGCTGCTGCGCCATGTCGTGATGCCCCCATGAGGAAGCAAGATGAAAGGTCTGGGACTTCAAGCCCGTTTCGCCCTGTTCGGGTTTGCCCCGCTGGTGGCCGCCCTGGTCATTGGCTCGTTGTTATTGTCGATCAAGCAATCCCGCCAGCTGGAAGACGAAGTGCGCGAGCGCTCGCAAGCCACCGCTGCCGGGGTGATTCAGCTGCTGCAAATGAGCGACAGCCTGATCGGCGAGCAAACCCGCTCGGCGATGAAATTATTCAAAGAAAAAAGCGCCCAGCAAGGCCCGGCCAGCGCGGGCGAGGCGGTGGCCGTCGGCAGCCGTCGCCCGCTGGGCCTGCGCTTTGGCGGGCGCGTGCAAACGCTGGACACCGCCCTGGTGGACAGCGTCACCGCCATTGCCGGCGGCAGCGCCACGCTGTTTGCCCGCGAAGGCCAGGATTTTGTCCGCATCGCCACCAATGTCAAAACCGCCGAAGGCCAGCGCGCGGTGGGCACCGTGCTGGACCCGCAAAGCCAGGCTTACGCCATGCTCAGCAAGGGCCAGCCGTTTTATGGCCAGGTGGATATTCTGGGCGCGCCCTATCTGACCGGCTACGAGCCTATCCTGGAAAACGGCAAGGTGATTGGCGCCTGGTATGTCGGTTTCAAGGCTGATCTGGCCGGGCTGAAAACCCTGATTGGCCAGGCCAGCGCCTTTGGCTCAGGCTTTGTTGTGCTGCTGGATGGCAAGGGCCGGCCGTTTTTGCATTCGCAATCCGCCAGCGCCGAGCGCATTCAGACGCAACTGCAACAAGCGCGTCAGGGCGAGGGCGAATGGCGCGTCATCGAGCAGCCGTTCCCGGCCTGGGGGTTTGCCGTGGCGGTGGCCTATAGCGAGGATGAAGTGGCCGCCGCCGGCCGCCGCGCCGCGCTGCCGGTGCTGCTGTCCGGGCTGGGCATTACCATCGCCCTGCTGGCGCTGCTGATGCTGGTGCTGCGCCGGGTGGTGCTGGCGCCGATTCAGCAGGCGGTCACCGCCGCCAATGCGCTGGCCGACGGCGATTTGACCGTGCGCGTGCACGCCGAGCGCGACGATGAAATCGGCCGCCTGCTGGCCGCCATGGCGCATATGGTCGAGCGGTTGGCCGACATCATCGGCCAGGTGCGCGGCGCGGCGGACAATCTGTCGTCGGCGTCGGTAGAAGTCTCGGCCACTGCGCAAAGCCTGTCGCAGGCCGCCAGCCAGCAGGCTTCGTCGGTGGAAGAAATCTCCAGCACGCTGGAACAGGCCAGCGCCTCGGTGAGCAATAACACGCAAAACGCCCGCGCCACCGAAACCATGGCGATGGATGCCGCCCGCGAAGCCGAAACCGGCGGGGAGGCGGTCAGCGGCAATGTGCGCGCCATGCAGCAGATTGCCGGCAAGGTGGGCATCATCGACGATATCGCCTACCAGACCAATCTGTTGGCCTTGAACGCGGCGATTGAGGCCGCCCGGGCTGGCGAGCATGGCAAGGGCTTTGCCGTGGTGGCGGCGGAGGTGCGCAAGCTGGCCGAGCGCAGCCAGGTGGCGGCCGGGGAAATCGGCGCGGTGGCCGGCGACACCGTGCGCCAGGCCGAGCGCGCTGGCGAGTTGCTGCACCGGATTGTGCCGGCGATTGGCCGCACGGCGGACTTGGTGCGCGAAATCGCCGCCGCCTCGGATGAGCAATCCGCCGGCATTGGCCAGATCAATCAGGCGATGGGGCAGCTGAACCAGGCCACCCAGCAAAACGCGGCGGCGTCGGAGCAACTGGCCGCCACCTCGGAAGAACTGGGCGCACAAGCCGAATCACTGCAACAGCTGATGCATTTTTTTTCGGGTAGAGAACGCCCGTTAACGCGCTTGGGCTGGCCGCACCAGCGCGGCCAGCATCAGCCCGATCAAAAACATGAACATTTCCATCATGTGATCGCGGGTGACGTTTTCGATGATCATGCGCCCGGCAAAGCCGCTGATCAGAAACATGCTGGCCAGCGCCAGCGTGTCGTGTTTGCGCAGCAGCCGGCGCAGGCCCTGGCTGAACACCGTCAGCAAAAACGCCGCCCACAGCGCAATGCCGGGCCAGCCCATGCCCAGGGTGTATTCCACCAGGCCGCTGTGTGAGTGGCGCACCAGCACGCCGTATTTGTCCATCACCGTGTTGGTGTACGCCTTGCGGGTAAAGCCCACGCCCAGCTTGTGTTCGGCAGACAGCTTCATACCGACGATGATCCAGGCGGTGCGTTCGTAGGCGGAATCATCCAGTGGCTGGCCATCGGACAAAATCGGATACGGGTAGCGCTTGGGGTCCAGCCAGCTCAGCACGGTGTCGGTCTGAAAAGAATACGACGTGGATTCGATAAAGCGCGCCCAGCGCGTGTCGGTTTTCAGCTGCGCGCCCGCCAGGCCGGCCGCCACACACAGCAGCAAGGCAAAACCGCCCAGCCGTTGCCACGGGCGAATACGCGACGGCGCGTAATACAGCATCAGCAAGCCGGTGGAGACACACAGCAATACCACGCCAATCAGGCCATTGCGCGCACCGGAAAAAAACGTCACCGCCACCGCACACAAGGCCCACGCTGCCAGCAGCGGGGTGGACACGGCCACCTGACGCCCGCCGCCGCACACCCGGCTGAACGCCTCGGCCATGCACAGCGACAAAAACAGATTGGCCAGATACGACACCTGCACCTTGCCATTGAAAACGCCGGTCGAGTTAAACGACGGCTCGCCCAGCACCAGCCAGGCCCACAGATAGTCCGCCCCCTGAATCCACACCGCCAGACCCAGCGCCACAAACACCCGGTTGAACACCACCGCGCGCGAGCTGCCCGGTGTGGTGCGGCCCAGTTGCATCACCCCCATGCCCAGCAGCAAGGCCAGCGAGCTTTTCAGCCACTGGCCGCGCAGCTCTTCCAGGGTTTCTTGGGGGTGCATGGCCACGGTGGGAATCTGAATCAGCAACCAGGCCGACAGCGCCAGATAAATCCACAAAGCGGGTTGGCTGCGCCACTGCGCCGCCACCGCCTGACGCACCGCCGGCACACTGAACACACACAAGGCCAGCCCGGTCATCAGCGTATAGCGCAAGGCCACGGTGTGCGGAATCGACCAGACAATCAATAAAATCAGTGTCAGCCAAAGGGCGGCGGTATGGCGGCGGGGTGCGAGCATCAGACGGGAGCCTTTCGGTCGGCGTCGGCATCCAGCAGCGACAGCGCGGCGTCGGCAATCTGCTGGGCGGAAATCGATTCAATACAGGCGCGCGTGCCGGTGTGGCAGCGCGAGGGCGTGGCAAACACAAAGGCGCAGGGATAACACGGCAAATCCACTGGCGCGATGCGAATCACCCGCTGCCCCAGCGCGCGCTGCTCGCGCGGGTCGGTGGGGCCGACCACGGTGACAATCGGCGTGTGCACGGTGTCAGCCAGATAAGTGATGCCGGAATCCACGCCGACATAGCCATCCAACCGCTGCAACAGCGCCGGCAGCTCGTCCAGCTGAAAGCGCCCGGTGGCGTCGATCAGGCGCGGGCTGTTGACCTGGCTGGCAATTGCCTGCGCCAGCGGGCTGTCGCCGCCGCTGCCAATCAACACCAGATGGGCGTCGCTGGCGGCCAGCAGGCGCTGGCAGACTTCCACCAGCTTGGGCACGCCCAGTTCTTTGAGTTTGTTGGCGGCGCTCACCCCCAGACCGATGGCGCGCCCAGCCGGCAGGTGCAGCGCCGCCAGCGCGGCGGCGGCGCTGTCGGCCAGATGAATCTGCTTGTCGCGGCCCAGCGTCACGCCGTGGCGGGACAGCAGGCGGGCCAGGGTGTCCAGCACCAATTCGCCCGGCTGGTGCGCCTCGCCATCGCTCAAGCAGGCGCGCGCCGCCGCCAGCGTGCGCCCCGGCCAGGTGGGCACAATCGACCAGCGCCGCGCCGCGCCAGCCCAGAACGGCGCCAGCCAGAACGACAGATTGGGCGACAATGTCAGCACGGTGTCGTACTGGCCGTCACGCAGCAGGCGCAGCAGCGCGCGGCGGCCCGCCAGGCCGCGAAACGCCCGCGCCGGCTGCGCCAGACGGCGCAGGCCCGGCTGATGGGCGATGATGCGGCTGGTGATGGGGTCGTGCAGCACGGTCAGCTCGGCGTGCGGATAGGCGGCGCGCAGCGCGGCAATCACTGGCGTGGCGCACAGCATGTCGCCAATCTTGGCGGTTTGAATCAGCAGAATGCGGCGCACCGGGGTGGCGCGCGCGGCGCGGGCGCGCCAGGCCAGCCATGGCCAGCACAGCCAGGTCAGCAACAAAGCCATCATGACAACACCTCGTCAAACACGCGCGTGACGCCGGCCACATAGCTGTCCAGCGTGTACTCAGCCAGCACCCGCGCCCGCCCGGCGGCGCCCATGGCCTGGCGGCGGGCCGGGTCGGCGATCAAGGCGGCCAGCGCGGCGGCCAGCGCCTCGGCGTCGGCGTAGGGAAACAACAGGCCCGTGTGGTCATCCACCACCAGCTCGGCCGAGCCGGTGACGCGCGAAGCCACCACCGGCTTGCCCAGCAACATGGCTTCCAGCAGCACGCGCGGCAGGCCTTCGCTGGCGCTGGCCAGCACGCAGATATCCAGCGCGGCGGTCCATTCCAGCACCTGCGCCTGAAACCCGACAAAACGCACGCACTCGTCCAGGCCGGCGGCGTGGGCTTGCTGCGCTAGCGCACTGCGCTGCGGGCCGTCGCCAATCACCAGCACACACAGCGGCGTGGCGCTGCGCAGCCGCGCCACGGCAGTGAGTAAATCCGCCACGCCCTTGCGCGGCAGCAGCGAGCACACCGTGCCAATCACCACGGTGTCGGCCGACACGCCCAGCCGGGCGCGGCAGGCGGCCGGGTCGGGCAGGGGCTGGGTCGGGTCGATGCCGTTGGCGACCACACGGATGCGCGCCGGATCGACCCCCTGCGCGCGCAGGCTGTCGGCAATGCCGTGCGACACGGCGATGATGCGCGCCGCCTGGTTGGCGGCGGCCACCGCGCGCGGCGACAGCGCCGGATTGCTGCGGCAGTGCTGAATCACCGGCACGCCGGCCAGTTGGGCGGCCAGATAGCCTTCCAGATTGGATTGCGGCTGGTTGTTCATGTACAGCGCCTGATAGCCGCCCTGGCGCAGCCGCGCGGCCAGCTGTTGGGCATTGGGGCGCACCCGCCAGGCCAGTTCGATCTGCTCGACGGCGGCGGCGCGCCAGCCGGGCAGCGGGGTCAGCACGCCGCGCGCCAGCTCTTTGCCCAGCTTGGCCCACAGCGGCTGCCGGCGCTGCGGCTGAATGGCCAGCGGCACATGCAATGCCGCCAGGCTGCGGCTGAGCTGGCCCAGCGGGCCACCGGCATAATCGTGATAAAACACCGCGTCCACCGCATGGCGGGCGCGATCCAGCCGCGCCAGCAAGGCCAGCAGGCTGTTGGTGCCGCCGCCCCATTCACGGCCATTGTCCAGCAATAACAGGCGCTGACTCATGTGAGTAGATCCAGGCGCTGGCGACAGGCGGCTTCGACTTCATCCACACTGATCAAGTCCATACAGGGCGGTTCCGGGTAGGGGCAGCGCTTAGACAGACAGGGCGCACAGGTGCGCCATTTTTGAATCACCGTGTGTTTTTCCAACGCCACCGCCGGGCCGCTGCGCCGCCAGTCGGACACGGCAAACAGGGCAATCACCGGCGTGCCCACCGCCACCGCCAGGTGCAAGGCGCCGGTGTCGGGGGTGACCAGCGCGCTCATGCGCGCCATCAGCGCCGGCAAATGCGCCAAGGGCACGGCGCCAGCGCTGATGATGGCACGCGGGTTGGCAATGTCGGCGGCGATGCGCTCAATCAGCGGCAGTTCGGCGGCCGAGCCGGTCAACACAATCGCCAGTTGCGGGTCGGCGGCCAGCAGCCGGCGCGCCAGCTCGGCCAGCCGCCCGGCCGGCCAGCGCCGGCTCACCGTGCTGGCGCCGGCTTGCAGGCCCAGCACGCGCTGGGCCGGCTTTACCCCCTGGCGCGCCAGCCAGTCATCCACCAACAGCCGCTCGTGGTCGCCCACCGGCATATCCATCGCCCAGTCAGTCGGTGCGCCACCGGCCAAGGCGGCAGTGGCCAGTCTTTGCTCGATACCGTGCTGGAAATCCTCCCAGCGCAGCTGTGGTTCGCGGTTGCTCAATAAAAACTGAAAAGGGTTGCCGGCGTTGGGCAGCTTGAAAATCCAGCGCGCGCCAGACAAATACGCCAGCGGCGTGGCTTGCGGCTCGTTGCCGTGTAGAATCACCGCCAGGTCAAATGATTGGCGATGCAGGGTCAGCGCCAATCGCACAAAACCCTTCCAGCCACCGCGATAGCCCAGCATGGCGTTCACGCCGGGCAGCGAGGCAAACAGCTCACGGTAGGCGGGGTGAATCAGCAAGGTCAGGTGGGCATGCGGATACGCCAGCCGCAGGCTGCGGATGGCCGGGGTGGACATCAGCGTGTCGCCGATGGCGGTGCAGGACACCACCAGAATGCGCTGGATGGTGGCGCTGCCCAGCTCGGCCGGATCGGGCTGGCGACGATCCAGCCGCTTGGCCAGGCGCATGGCCAGTTTCAGCGCGTGCTCGCGCAGGTGCGTGCCCATCAGCGCGACTTCCGCCCCAGATACCAGCGCGCCAACGCCGGCTGCCGGTAGGCCCACATGCGTGGGGCAAACCAGCCCAGCCCGCGATCTTTCACCACGATGCGCGGCAGCCGGCTGGCCATGCTGTCAGCGCCCACCACGCCTGGCTCGGTAGTGTACAGATGACGAAAACCTGCGGCTTCAGCCACGCGGATATAGTCGTCGTCATAATAGCCTTGCGGCCAGCACAGGTGGCTACTGACTTCACCCAGGCGTTCGGTCAACAGGTTGCGGCTGCTGGCCAGATCATGCGCCAGCGCCTTGGACTTGTTGTCGGCGTCGCCGGGGTAGATTTTGTCCCAGCGGTTATGGGTGTGGGTATGGCTGTGAAATTCAAACGTGCCGGCATCGCGGGCAGCCAGCACTTCGCTCCAGCGCATCATCACCAAATCGGTCTGGCCAGCGTCAATGGCTGTCTTGCCGGCATGGTGGCTCAGGCAGGCGGGCAACGGTGTATTGCCCTGACCGGCATGAGGGCGCAACGGCCCTTCGCCCAGCCAGCGGGTAATCAAAAACAGTACGGCATGCAGGCCGTATTGCTCCAGCACCGGATGCGCGTATACCCAGTTGTCCAGATACCCGTCGTCAAAACTGATCACCACGGATTTAGCCGGCACCGGCTCGCCCGCCAGAAAACCCGCCAGCGCATCCAGCGTCAGCGTGGTGTAGCCGTGACGCTTGAGCCAGCACATCTGCGCGGCAAAGTGTGCGGGCGACACGGTGATCAAGCCAGGCGTAGGGCTGACATGGTGGTACATCAGCACGGGAACGACGGATGCAGGCATGGTTATCGGCTCCGGCCCGCCAACAGGCGGCGATACAGCAACAGCATATGTTCGCACATGGTGTCAGTCAGGAAGTGGCTGGCCACCCGGTCACGGCTGCGCGCTGCCATGGCCGCGCGCATGGCCGGGTCGTTGAGCAGGCGGATAATCGCCTCGGCCAAGGCAGGGCTGTCGTCCACCGGCACCAGCAGGCCGTTGTCGCCATCGCCCACCACTTCCGGCACGCCGCCCACCTGGGTGCCGACAATCGGCAGGCCCATGGCCATGGCTTCGATATAGGCCGTGCCCAGCGCTTCTTCGCGGGTGGGCAACACAAACAAATCCAGCCCGGCCAGCACATTGGCCACATCGCGGCGCAGGCCCAGCAGGTGTACGCGCCCGGCCACGCCCAGGCGGGCGATTTGCGCTTTGAGATTGTCGGTCTGCGGGCCATCGCCGGCAAACACAAAATGCGCGTCCGGCACGGCGCGCAAAATCTCCGGCACGGCGTCCACAATCAGGTGATGGCCTTTTTTCTGGCGCAGAATCGCCACCGTGCCCACCAGCGGCGCATCCGGCCCCAGGCCCAGCTCGCCGCGCAGCGAGGACGGGCCATCCAGCGCCAGCGCATCCGGCTCGATGCCGGTGTAAATGGTGCTGACCTGATCCGCTGCCACACCTTCGCTGATCAGGTATTCGCGCACATATTCGCTGACCGCCACCACATGGTGCGGCAACACCGAATAGGTAAAGCGCGAGGTGATCGGCAGGGCCAGATGGCGGGTGCGCACCACCAGCGGCTGGCGCCAGGCCAGGCGGCCGGCCAGGCCGGCCAGCAGGCTGTCGCGGCCGCTGTGGGTGTTGACCACGTCCACCCGCTCGCGCTGAATCAGTTTGACCAAGGTGGCCACCGCGCCAACATCCACGCTGCTGCGCATGCGCATCAGGCTGACGGCAAAGCCCTCGGCGCTGGCGCGCTCGGCCAGCCGGCTGCCGGGCTGGCAGGCAAACAGCACGCGCACGCCATGGCGGGCCAGGCCGCGCGCTTCTTTCAGTGTGCGGTGCTCCTGGCCGCCCCAGCCCTTGGACGACTCGGTGTGCAGCACCACCAGCTCAGCCATGTTGCGGCTCCTTGAATTGCAGACGGTGCAGGGTGGCGTAAACGCCATCCAGCGCCAACAGCTCGGCGTGGGCGCCCACTTCCACAATGCGACCCTGTTGCATCACCACGATGCGATCAGCATTTTCAATGGTGGACAGCCGATGCGCAATCACAATCGTGGTGCGGTTCTCCATCAGCCGCTCCAGCGCGGCTTGCACCAGCCGTTCGGACTGGGTGTCCAGCGCGCTGGTGGCTTCGTCCAGAATCAGCACCGGCGCGTTTTTCAGCAGCGCGCGGGCAATCGCCAGTCGCTGGCGCTGGCCGCCGGAGAGACGCACGCCGTTTTCGCCAATCAGCGTGTCAAAGCCCTGCGGCATGGCCTCGATAAAGTCCAGCGCATTGGCGGCGCGCGCCGCCTCGATGATTTGCTCGCGGTTGACCTGTTCAAAGCAGCCATAGGCGATATTGGCGGCCACGCTGTCGTTGAACAGCGTCACATCCTGGCTGACCATGGCAATGTGGCTGCGCAGATTGGCCAAGCGCAGCTCGGCCAGCGGCACGTCGTCCAGCAGGATTTGCCCGGCGCTGGGGTCATAAAAGCGCGGCAAGAGGTTGACCAGCGTGGTTTTGCCGCTGCCCGAACTGCCCACCAGGGCCACGGTTTCGCCGGGGGCAATATGCAAATCAATTGCCGACAGCGCCTCGCGCTCGGCCTTGGGGTAGCAAAAGCCCACTTGATTAAAGTCCAGCTTGCCGCGCGGCTGCTTCAGCTCGCGCGTGCCGGGGTCGTGCTCGCTGGCTTCATCCAGAAAGCCAAACACGCTCTCGGCGGCGGCCAGGCCTTTTTGCAGCGATTGGTTAATGCTGGTGATGCGCTTGACCGGGGCAAACAGCATGATCATCGCCGTCAGAAACGACATGAAATCGCCAGCGGTAAACTGGTTGTGGCTGGCGCGCAGGCTGGCAAAGTAGATGATCACCGCCAGCGCCACCGAGACAATCAGCTGGGTGATGCCGGTGTTGGACGACGAGGTCGCCGCCTGCTTGACGCCGTTCTGGCGCAGTTGATTGGCGGCGGCCATAAAGCGGCGCAACTCGTAGGGCGCGCCGCCATACACCTTGACCACGCGCTGACAGTCGATGGATTCGCCCAGCACCTGGGTCATCTGCCCCATGGTGGCCTGGTTTTGCCGCGACAGCGCACGCAGGCGACGGCCAACGTAGCGGATACTGATGCCCACCACCGGAATCATGGTCAGGCAGATCAAGGTCAGCTGCCAATCGGTGTAAAACAGCAGCGCCAGCAGGCCGAGGATGGTGATGCCATCCTTCACCGTCACGGTGATGATGTTAAAGCCGGCTTCGGTGACTTGATTGACGTCGTAGGCGATGCGCGACAGCACACGGCCCGAGGCGTTGTCGTCGTAGTAGCTGACCGGCAGACGCAACAGCTTGCTGAACATCTCTTCGCGCAGCCGCATCACCAGATGCCCGGCCAGCCAGGTGGTGGAGTAATCATTGATAAAGCTGGTGAGGCCGCGCAGCAAGAACAGGCCAACAATGGCCACCGGCGTCCAGATCATGCGCTCGGGGTCGCGCTCGACAAAACCGCCATCCACCAGCGGTTTCATCAGTCGGGCAAACGCCGGCTCGGTGGCAGCCGCCACGGCCAGCGCCAGCAGCGACAGGGCAAATAACCGCCAGTATTGCTTGAGATAGCCAAACAGACGCTTGTACAGGCCAAAGCTGTTGATGGCGTGGGGGTCGGACATGGTGAGAAAGTCGCGATGAAAACCGCTGATTGTAGCGTAAAACCGTTGTTCGGGGCGCGCGCTTGCGTTGCCACGCCGGCAAGAATTTCCGGCATTGCGGCAAAATATGCCATTTCAGCTTTTTTTGGCTTTGCGCTTGATATTGGCCGGCAAAAAATACCTGTTTGTTTTTGTGTCAGCCGCTGAGAAACTCATGTTGTAAGATTTTTGATGGATGATGCGCTTTAATTGAGGGTTGAAACGTAGAAACAGCTCTCATTTCGGAGCGTGTGTGTTCGGCTGTGGGCTTTCTTGCAGCGCGACTCTGTATTTTTAATATTTGAATCAATGTGTTGTGTTGTTGGTGTTTGAGTGGTGTGATTTGGTGTTTATACGGTGCGGAAAAAATTTTCCGCATCCCGGCAAATATTGCCGCCACGCAGAAAACATAAAACACTGTCGCGGTCGCTGCGTAAATTTTGTTAAAAATTTGTTTGGGTGCGTATAAAAACGCATTGACGAATATATGTGGGCGATATAATCTGATTTTACCGATCAGCCATGCACGGCTGGTAAATACCAAGGGCGTAGCCCAGGTTCGAATGGATGATGCTCAAACATGAGCATCATCACAGATTCGTCCAGGTATTTGACGCGTGCTGGCGGCGGTCCTGGCGCCCGATTGGGGGCGCCACTTTCTTGATGTGCTGTTTTTTGGTTGGCGCATTGCCTACCTTGCCCCGGGCGAAAGCGTCGCCTGCCGAACACACATCAACAAAAAACCCCGTCAGGCCCATGCTGGCCTGACGGGGTTTTGTCTTGTGGGCTTGGCCGTCAGTTGCTGTGGCCGCGTGCCGCCTGGCGTTGCAGGATGTTGGAAAATTCTTCGCCAAAGGTGTCAAAGCGGGTGGCAAAGCGGTCGGTGTCGTGGGCAAAGCGGTTATACGCCACCACCGCCGGGATGGCGGCAAACAGGCCAATCGCCGTGGCGATCAGCGCCTCGGCAATGCCGGGCGCCACGGTGGACAAGGTTGCGCTGCCGGCGTTACCCAGGCCAATAAAGGCATGCATGATGCCCCACACCGTGCCAAACAGACCAATATACGGGCTGACCGAGCCCACGGTGGCCAAAAACGCCGTGTGGCGATCCAGCTCGTCCAGCTCGCGTTGCGCCGCCGCCTTCATTGCCCGGCGGGTGCCGTCCATCAGGTCGGACAACTCCACCCCACCCTGACGACGCAGCTTGATAAATTCACCAAAGCCGGCCTGGAAGATTTTTTCCATGCCCATGCTGTTCTGGTTGGCGCTGACGCGCTGGTACATGCTGTTCAGATCCGCGCCGCTCCAGAAGGTGCGCTCGAAATCATCGGTGCTGCGCCCCACGGCGCGCAGGGTGATCAGCTTGCTGACGATAAAGCTCCACGAAATCACCGACAGCGCCACCAGCAGCGCCATGATCAACTGCACCGGCAGGCTGGCGTGCATGATCAGCGAGATCATCGACAGGGAATTTCCACTTTCCACGGTGTCTGGGTCCTTGTTGAACGGGCGGGCGTTAGCGCAACACGCGCCCGGTTGCAAAATCAATGATGGCAGAAGGCTTGCGGCGCTTGCCAATCTGGCCGGGCAGCACCGACACGGCTGCACCAAACGTTTGCCGACAGGCGCGACCGGTTTTCAGCGCGCGCTGTCCGGCCAGATTGGCCGAGGTGGACACCAGCGCGCTGCCCAGCAAGCGGCACAGCCGTGCCGTCTCGGGATGGGCGGTGATGCGCACCGCCAGTTTGCGGTGACGGCCGCGCAATAGCGGCAACACCCGCCGGGAAGCCGGCAGCAATAAAGTCACCGGGCCGGGCCAGTAATCGGCCAGGCGTGCCTGCTGTTCACGGCTGAGCGGCGCCACATACGGCGCCAGTTGCGCCCAGTTCGCCCCCACCACAATCATGCCTTTGTGCATCGGCCGACGCTTGAGCGCCAGAATGCGGCGCAGGCCGGTTGCCGAGGCCGGATGGCAGCCCAGGCCAAAGCAGGATTCGGTGGGATAGGCCAGCACACCGCCACGGGCCAGGCGGGCGCGGGCGTGCTGAAGCAGGGAGGAGCCAAGGGTGCGCAACATCAGTCAGAAAGCAGGTAAAAGAGTATTGTGGCAGAAGCGGGCGCGAACACGCCAATTATCGCGGCAAAGCGCCACTGACACGCTGATGGGCAAGGCGTGTGCGCGGGTGCTTTATCTGCGCGTGGCCAGACAGACCGGAACGCGCGGGGAAAGTTCGCATGGTGCGGCCAACTTGCCGGCATGCGCCGCCCACAAAAAAACGGCGCATCACAGATACGCCGTCAAACGAGGGTGCTACACGAGAAAAACTCGTCACGCCGCCGGCCACGCCAGCGGCGGATGAACCTTGAGCGGTTCTTAGAACTTCATGCCAACGCCAACACCGAACACCAGCGGGTTGATTTCCAGGCGACCCAGGTCCACGCCATTGATGGCGCCGCTGTTGCCGGAAGCCTTGGTGTCGATCCAGATCTTTTTCAGGTCAACGTTCAGGAACACATTCTTGGCAACCGGCACGTCCATACCCACTTGCAGGGCCGGGCCGAAGCTGTTTTTCTTGATGGACACGCCACCCACTTCAGTGCTCAGGCCACCCGCGCGGTAGAAGCGGGTGTAGTTCAGGCCGGCGCCAACGTACGGGCGAATCGCGCCTTCCGGGTTGAAGTGGTATTGCAGGGTCAGGGTCGGCGGCAGCACGCTGACCTTGCCGATGGAGCCATTGCCGCCGCCCAGGGCGGTGCGGTTGGCGGTGACGCTGTGACGCGAGGTGCCCAGGATCAGTTCGGCGCCCACGTTGTTGGTGATCATGTAGGTGAAGTCGAGCTCGGGGATGGTGTCATCCTGCACGCCAGCGCTCAGCGGGGAGGCCAGCAGACCGGTGGTCTTGACGTCCGGATTGACGTTGATCACGCGAAAGCGAGCAAGGATGTCGCCTTGGGCGGCCATGGCGGCGGAAGAAGCGAGGGCTGCGCCAGCGCACAGAGCCAATGCGATTTTTTTCATGGTTTTCTCTCCTGATGTTCCCGATATCAAACGGTGTGTTTGGGGTTACCCTGTCATGGCCCGGCAGATGGCGTTGCCTCCGGCTGTCGTTTGGCTGCTGCCACACCCCCCATGCTTAGGTCATGAATGCTAGCAAAAGAATGCCCTTGCATTCTTGATCTGACGCAAATTAACGCCCTGCGCCGTCGGCAAACTGCAACACTGTCTGAAAAAAACCACACTGACAGTAGCGGAATTGCCGCCGCGCGCCACAATCCGCCAGCCAGCGCGGGGCAGCAGCAGCGCCCCGGCTTTCTGCTAGACTCGCGCCTTGTCCTGCACAAAACGAGTTGCCCCATGAAATACCGCGATCTGCGCGACTTCATCGCCCAACTGCAAGCCATGGGCGAATTGCGCCGCATTGATACACCGGTGTCCACCCGGCTGGAAATGACCGAAATCTGTGACCGCGTGCTGCGCGCGGGCGGCCCGGCGCTGCTGTTCACCCGGCCGCAAGGCCACAGCATGCCGGTGCTGGGCAATCTGTTTGGCACGCCGCGCCGGGTGGCGCTGGGCATGGGCGCCGAAGAAGTGTCGGCGCTGCGCGACATCGGCAAGCTGCTGTCCTACCTGAAAGAACCCGAGCCGCCCAAGGGGCTGAAAGATTTGTGGGACAAATGGCCGGTGTTCAAAAACGTGCTGAACATGGCGCCAAAAACCATCCGCCATGCGCCCTGTCAGGAAGAAGTGCTGGAAGGTGAGCAGGTTGATCTGGGCCGCTTGCCGGTGCAGCACTGCTGGCCGGGCGATGTGGCGCCGCTGATCACCTGGGGCTTGACCGTCACGCGCGGACCGCACAAAAAGCGCCAGAACCTGGGCATTTATCGCCAGCAGGTGATTGGCCGCAATCAGGTGATCATGCGCTGGCTGGCGCATCGCGGCGGCGCGCTGGATTTTCGTGAGCACAAACGCGCCCACCCCGGCCAGCCGTTTGCCGTGTCGGTGGTGCTGGGCTGCGACCCGGCCACCATCCTGGGCGCGGTCACGCCGGTGCCGGACACCTTGTCGGAATATCAATTTGCCGGCCTGTTGCGCGGCGACCGCACCGAGCTCACCCAGTGCCTCGGCAATGAGCTCACCGTGCCGGCCTACGCCGAAATCGTGCTGGAAGGCCGGCTGACCCCGGTCGAGCCGGGCTTTGCCGGGGTGAGTGAACATGGCGTGCCGCTGAAAGAGCAAGAAGGCTTTCTGGCGGCGCTGGAAGGCCCGTATGGCGACCACACCGGCTATTACAACGAGCAGGATTGGTTTCCGGTGTTCACCATCGACCGCATCACCCGCCGCCGCGAGGCGATTTACCACAGCACCTACACCGGCAAGCCGATCGACGAGCCGGCGGTGCTGGGCGTGGCGCTGAACGAGGTGTTCGTGCCCATCCTGCAAAAGCAGTTTCCGGAAATCGTCGATTTCTACCTGCCGCCAGAGGGTTGCAGCTATCGCATGGCGGTGGTCAGCATCAAAAAGCAATACCCCGGCCACGCCAAGCGGGTGATGATGGGGGTGTGGAGCTTTTTGCGGCAGTTCATGTACACCAAGTTCATCGTGGTGGTGGACGAGGACATCAACACCCGCGACTGGAACGAAGTGATCTGGGCGATCACCACGCGCATGGACCCGGTGCGCGACACCGTGCTGGTGGAAAACACCCCGATTGACTATCTGGACTTCGCCAGCCCGATTTCCGGGCTGGGCGGCAAGATGGGGCTGGACGCCACCAACAAGCACCCCGGCGAAACCTCGCGCGAGTGGGGCACGCCGATTGTGATGGATACCGCAGTCAAGGCGCGGGTGGACGCCATGTGGGGCGAGTTGGGCCTGTAAACCCGCCCCACATGGCAGAGCCTGGTGGGCAGGGAGCAATGCACCAGCCCACCAGGCGGGGAGACGACGCTAGGCCAGGGCTTTGATCAGCAATTGGCTGGCCATCACCACCATCAGCAAGGCAAACAGCTTTTTCAGCTTGGCCACCGGCAGCCGGTGCGCCAGCCGCGCGCCCATCGGCGCGGTGGCCATGGTGATCAGGCATAGCGTGGCCACCGCCGGCAAATACACAAAGCCCACGGTGTAGGCCGGCAAATCGCCGCGCCCCCAGCCGCTGGCCATATAGCCCAGCGCGCCAGAAAACGCGATGGGCCAGCCCAGCGCCGCGCTGGTGGCGATGGCGCGCTTGAGCGGAATATTGCACCAGCTCATGAACGGCACGCTCATCGAGCCGCCGCCGATGCCGACAAAACTCGACACCACGCCAATGCCCAGCCCCACGCCGCCCAGGCCCACCGCGCCGGGCAGGGTGCGGCTGGCCTTGGGTTTGGCGTCCAGCAGCATTTGCGCGGCAATCAGGTAGGCGTAAACAATAAAAAACCAGCGCAGCTCACGGCTGGGCAGCAGCCCGGCCAACTGCGTGCCCAGCAGCGTGCCCAGCACAATGGCCGGGGCAAAGCGGCGCACAATCGCCCAATCCACCGCGCCGTGCCGATGATGAGCGCGCACCGAAGAAAAACTGGTGAACACCATCACCGCCAGTGAGGTGCCCAGCGCCATATGCTGCACATGGGCATGCATGCCGCTGCCTTCCATCACCCATACCAGCACCGGCACCAACACCAGGCCGCCGCCCACGCCCAGCAAGCCGGCCAACAGCCCGGCCACCACGCCCATGCCGGCCAAGGCCAGCAACATCAATGCGCTCATGCGGCCTCCTGCGCGGTCCATACCCGGCTGACGCCATGTTCGGTAACCACGGCGTCCAGACGCTGGTCCCACGCTTCGCACGGCACTTCCGCCAGCCGCTGCGCGGCATAAGCCAGGCCAATCAACTTGGCGCGGCCTGGCCGCGCGCGCAGCGCCGCCAGGGTGGCGTCGTAAAATCCGCCGCCCTGGCCCAAGCGGCGGCCGGCGGCGTCAAAACCCAACAAGGGCAGCAGCACATGGGTGGCGCGGCTGAGCGGCACGCGCGGGCCCAGGCATTCGGGGATGCCATAGCGGTTGGCGCGCCAGCGCGGGCGGGCGTCCAGCGCGGTAAAGCGCAGCCGCCGGCCGCGCGCCGGCACCACCGGCAGCAGCACGCGACAGCCGCGCGCGCGCGCGGCGCTCAGCAAGGGACGGGTGTCGATTTCGCTGCCGTGGCTCAGATAGGCGGCCAGGGTGTGTTCGCGGCGCAGCCAGCGCCGGCAGTGGCGCGCCAGCGCCAGCGCTGCCTGGCGGCGGTAGCGCGGCGACAAGGCCAGCCGGCGGCGGCGCAGTTCGGCGCGCAGGGCGGTTTTGCGGGCGGGAAGATCAAGCTCAGGCGCATCGGCCATGGGGCGCGCTCCAGAAACGAAAACGCCTTGTGTGAGTAACTCACACAAGGCGTGGATAGGGTCCCCCGCAGATGCCGATCCGGCCGGTCATCCTGAACCTTGCGGATCAGGGGGTCGCCGGCTTTGCCTGTTGGGCGCGCCGGACAAGCGGCGCGACACGCTGGGGCAATGGGGCTGGCAACCAGTTACCAACTATTGGTTCAAGGAATTTAAGCCGTTCCGAACACCGCAGGGGAGAAAGAACTTTGACGAATGTCGGTCAAAACATGCGATTTTGCTCTAACATGGCTTGATCAATCGTGTCGTTCATGGCGTCTATTTTACGCTGGATTTCTTCAATGTCCAAGTCTGATGCTGAAGGCGGCGGATTCTTCTGTAATTTCAAGAGGTCATTGGCCAGATTCAGCGCGGCGATGATGGCAATTTTGTCCACTTCCACCACGCGGCCGACGTCGCGCACCTCGGCCATGCGCTGTTCCAGCAGCGCCACCGCCTCAACCAGCGAGGCTTGTTCTTCTTTGGGGCAACCCACGGCAAAGCGCCGTCCCAGCAGGTTGACCTCGATATGCACCTGGCTCATTGCGTCCCCTCGGGCAGTCGCGCCAGCAGGTTTTCGATGCGGGCGCGGGTTTCCTCAACCTTGTATTTCAGGTCACGGTTTTCCACCTCGCGTTCGGCCAGACGGTCGCGCAGCTGGTTGTTGTCCAGGCGCAACTGTCGGCACAGCTCGGCGAGCTGGAGGATTTTGCCATGAAGGAGATCAAGTTCTGCGTCCATGCTCGGCACTATAACGGGCTGTCCGCAACAGCGTCAAACCACTGTCGGCGGCGTGTTGGCAAGGTGAATGGCCTCCTCGGGCCAGGGCAGCTTGGCCATGTGGGTCATTTCAACACCAAGGGCAAGCCGGCCGCCGCCAAGGTCACCCGCTCGCAGCAGGCGGCCACTGCCTGATTGAGCCAGCCCAGTTCATCGACAAACCAGCGGGTGGCGGCACCCATCGGCACCACGCCCCAGCCGATTTCATTGCTGACCAGCACAATCTTGCCGGGCAGCTGTGGCAAAAGCTGCAACAGCGCCGCGCGCTCTTGGCGCCAGCGCGCGTCGTCCACGCCGTCGGCGGTGAGAAAACCCACCAGCCACAGCGTCAGGCAATCCACCAGCAGCAGGCGCTCGGGCGCGGCGGCGGCGTTCAGCGCCTGGGCCAGGCTGGCCGGGGCTTCGATCAAGCCCCATTGCGCCGGCCGGCGGGCGCGGTGCGCGGCCACGCGCTGGGCGAACTCTTCGTCGCCCACCTGCGCGGTGGCCAGATAAATCACCTCGCCGGGCCAGGCCAGCGCCTCGGCCTCGGCCAGCCGGCTTTTGCCGCTGCGCGCGCCGCCAATAAAAAACTGTCGCATGCTGGGCCTTTCTGTGCGCCAAAGCTTGGCCCGGCATTATAGGGCTCCGGTAGAATCTGCGGCTTTGCCTGATTGGAATTGTTCTCATGGCTGTCTTGCACCCCGACGCCGGCCTGGCCGCGCGCCAACGCCAATCGCAACTGACCAAACCCGCTGGCAGCCTGGGCCGGCTGGAGGCGCTGGCCTGCTGGCTGGCCGAACGCAGCGGCCAGGTGTGCCCGCCGCTGCCGCAGCCCGGCATTGCCGTGTTTGCCGGCGACCACGGCGTGGCGGCCGATGGCGTGTCGGCCTTTCCCAGCGCAGTCACCGCCGAAATGGTGAAAAACTTCACCCGTGGCGGCGCCGCCATCAATGTGCTGGCGCGCGCGATTGCCGCCCCGCTGGAAGTGGTGGACGTTGGCGTGGCCAGCCCGCTGCCGGCCGAACTGCCGATTGTGCACGCCCGCGTGCGCGCCGGCACGGGCAATCTGCGCACCGAAGCCGCCATGAGTCTGGACGAATGCCGCCAGGCGCTGGCCATTGGCCGCGCCAGCGCCCGCCGGCTGCACGCCCAGGGCGTCACGCTGCTGATTGCCGGTGATATGGGCATTGGCAACACCACCGCCTCGGCCTGCCTGGTGTGCGCCTTCACTGGCGCGACGCCAGAAGACATTGTCGGCCTGGGCACCGGCATCGACGACGCCCGCCGCGCCCACAAGGTGGCCGTGGTGGGCGAGGCGCTGGCGCGCGCGCAGGCGGCCGGCGCGCACGACGGCGAAAGCTGGCTGGCGCAGGTTGGCGGGCTGGAAATCGCCGCCATGGCCGGCCTGCTGCTGGAAGCCGCCGCGCTGGGCATCCCCGCCCTGCTGGATGGCTTTATCGCCACCGCCGCCGCGCTGGCCGCTCGCGCCATCAAGCCTGCCGCCGCCGACTGGTGGCTGGCCAGCCACCGCTCGCAAGAGCAGGGCCATCTGCGCGCATTGGCCGCGCTGGGCCTGACGCCGCTGATTGACCTGGAATTGCGCCTGGGCGAAGGCTCGGGCGCGGCGCTGGCCGTGCCCCTGATCCAGATGGCGGTGCGCCTGCACAATGAAATGGCCACCTTTGCCGAAGCTGGCGTCTCTGGCGCGGCATGAAGCCCTTCACCGTCACCCTGCTGCGTCACGGCGACACGCCCTTGAGCGGGCGGCTGATTGGCCAGCGCAGCGACCCGCCGCCCACCGCCGCCGCTCAAGTGCAGCTGGCCGCCACCCTGGCGCAGCTGCACGCCCGCCAGCCCATCACCCGGCTGGCCGCCTCGCCCCTGCTGCGCTGCCGCGCGCCGGCCGAAGCGTTTGCATGCGCGCACGGCCTGGCGCTGACGCTGGACGCCGACTTGGCGGAAATCGACTTTGGCGACTGGGACGCCGCCGACCCGCTGACGCTGCCGGCGGATTGGTCGGTGCGCTGCCAGGACCCATCCAGCGGCCCGCCTGGCGGAGAGCGCATTGTCGATTTTCGGGGTCGCTGCGCGCGCGCCTGGGCGCGCCACTGCGCCGGCCTGGGCGAGCAAGACGGCGAGCATCTGTTGCTGTTAAGCCATGGTGGGGTGATTTCTGCGTTGCTGGCCGAGGCGATGGCCATGCCCTGGCCGCTGGCGCGGCGGGTGGCGGTGGCGCGCGGCGGCTGGCTGCGCCTGTCTTGCTATCCGCCAGAGCCGGCCTGGCTGCTGGCGCTGGAGGGCGCGGATGCGTGAGCTGATTTTGGCCGTGCAGTTTCTCACCCGCCTGCCCACCCCGCAGCTGCGCGACTTCGACCCGGCCTGGCTGGCCGGCTGCGGCCGCTGGTTTGCCCCGGTGGGCGCGCTGATTGGCGCGCTGCTCTTGCTGCCCTGGCAGCCGTTGGCCCAAGTGGAGCCCTGGCTGGCGGCGGCGCTGACCTTGCTGCTGTGGGTGTGGCTGACCGGCGCCCTGCATCTGGATGGCCTGGCCGACCTGGCCGACGGCCTGGGCGCGGCGCACCGCGACCCGGCGCGCTTTCTGGCGGTGCTGAAAGACCCGCATGTCGGCAGTTTTGGCGTGGTGGCGCTGGTGATGGCCTTGTTGCTCAAGCTGGTGGGGCTGATGCTGGCGGCGCGCCATGGCTTATCACCGTGGGCGCTGCTGCTGTTGCCGGCGTGGGCGCGCTTTGGTGCGCTATGGTGGTCGGTCAGCCTGCCGCCGCTGGCCAGCGGCGGCCAGGCGGAACGCTTTGCCTGGAAAAGCGGCCCGGCGCTTTTGTGGCTGACCCTGCTGGGCCTGCTGGCTATTTCGGCCTGGCTGACGCCGTGGCTGTGCCTGGCGGGGCCGCTGGCGCTGTGGCTATGGCGGCGCTTTTTGCTCACCCGACTTGGCGGGGTGACCGGGGATTGCCTGGGCGCCGGCATCGAGTGCGTGGAAACCGGCCTGCTGCTGGCCGGCGTGGGCTGGCAGCTGTCGGGCGCGCCGGCGTGGCTGGCCAATCTGACGGGATAAGGCCGCGCAATGCCTGGGGCTGCCGCCGTAGGGCTTGGCGGCGTCAGCGAAGCGATCCTGGCGAGGGACATCAATAACGGCAAGATACCCCCACCACGCCAGGAAGGTTTTGTGAGCGGCTCTTAGCCCTGCAGCACCGCCAGCGCCTTATTGGTGCGCGCCACCCGGTCGTCCAGCCCCAGCGTGCCGCCATTGATGGCCTTGGTGATGCCTGTGTTGTCCTGCTTGTCGGCCAGCGCATTCAACTTGTGAGAGTCCCAAAACCAGCCAGCGGTCAGCGCCGCGTATTCCGGCGCAGCAACTTGGTCCGGGCTGGAGACCAGATCCACCCCCAAGGCCGTGCCTGCTGCCTGATAGTTGGCCTTGCCGGTCAGCTGGATCAGGCCACGGCCGTGATAGCGCCAGCCTTCGCCCGAGGCTTCGTTGCCGTTGCCCATGCGGTCGGCGTATACCTTGTTGGCGATTTTTTCCGGCTGGCGGGCGTAGGCGTTGGCGGTAGCGTCGTCAGGAAAGCGCTTGGGCCAGGTGTTGCGCAGGCCCTGGGCCGAGTAGTTGAGGTTTTCGTTCAGCGTATGAAACCCGGCAGATTCATGGCCGCACTGGCCGATAAAGGCCGCCATGCGTTGCGGGGTGTTGATGGCAAAGCGGTCAAAAGTGGCGTTCAGCGGGTCAAGCCAGCTGGCGTCCAGGCCCAGGGCCTGCAAATGAGCAGCGGTCAGCATAGTGAAAATTCTCCGGAAAAATAAGGCTGTCAGATAAGCCCAATGCGGTGTGTGCCGCCGTGCTGCGCTGCCGGCGCGCGTCTTGTCCTGAACGCTTGCGCCACAGGGTTTGTGAGTCATGCCGCCACCACACGGGGGTGCTGCGCGCGCAAGCACGCTTGACGCAAACAGCATCCGCTGGACAGGCTGATGGCATAAGCCGCCCCGAGTCAAGCAAACGACATGAAACCTCATGCCCTGTGTGGATAAAGTGTGTGCTTCACACCGCGCCGACCTGGCGCAGCCGCGTATAATCCCGGCATGATTCTGACCTGTTGAGCTGCCATGACCGCACTGCAAAATGACGTCTTCCTGCGCGCGCTGCTGCGCGAGCCGGTTCCTTACACCCCGATCTGGATGATGCGCCAGGCCGGCCGCTACCTGCCGGAGTACTGCGAAACCCGCCGCCGCGCCGGCAATTTCATGGGCCTGTGCACCAACCCGACGCTGGCCACTGAAGTCACCCTGCAACCGCTGGAGCGCTTTCCGCTGGATGCGGCGATTTTGTTTTCCGACATCCTCACCGTGCCGGACGCCATGGGCCTGGGGTTGTACTTTGCCGAAGGCGAAGGCCCGAAGTTTGAGCGCCCGCTGACCGACGAAGCCTCCATCCTGGCGCTGGCCGCCCCTGACCCCACCGACCGCCTGCGCTATGTGCTGGACGCGGTGAGCAGCATCCGCCAGGCGCTGAACGGCCGCGTGCCGCTGATTGGTTTTTCCGGTAGCCCGTGGACGCTGGCCTGCTATATGGTGGAAGGTGGCTCGTCGGCGGATTTCCGCAAGGTCAAGGCGCTGATGTACGACCGCCCGGACCTGATGCACCACATCCTGCAAGTGACCACCCGCGCGGTGATCGACTACCTGAACGCGCAAATCGAAGCCGGCGCGCAGGCGGTGATGATTTTCGACACCTGGGGCGGCGCGCTGTCGCACGCAGCGTATGAAACCTTCTCGCTGGCCTATATGCAAGAGATCGTCAGCCAGCTCACCCGCGAGCGCGAAGGCCGGCGCGTGCCGTCCATCGTGTTCACCAAGAACGGCGGCCAGTGGCTGGAAAAAATCGCCGACATCGGCAGTGACGCCGTCGGTCTGGACTGGACCACCGACATTGGCGACGCCCGCCGTCGCGTGGGCGCGCGCGTGGCGCTGCAAGGCAATTTCGACCCGAACGCGCTGTTTGCCAACCCGGCCGCCATCGAAGCCGAAGCTGCGCGCATCCTGGCCGCCTACGGCCACGGCAGCGGCCATGTGTTCAACCTGGGGCACGGAATTTCCCAGTTCACCCCGCCGGAACACGCCGGGGTGTTGGTGGAGGCGGTGCATCGTCTGTCGCGGCAGTATCACGCCGCCTAAGGACAGCCGCTCACACACTGCCTTGGTGGGGTGTGGGCGCGCCAAGCCATGTCCCGTCATCCCGCCGCGCGCCAGCGTCAGCAACGGCATGTGCACGCCGTGCTGCGCCATATTGACCGCCACCTCGACCAGCCGCTGGATTTAGTCGCGCTGGCGGCAGTGGCGCATGTGTCGCCGTTTCATTTTCATCGGGTGTTTCGCGCCTGGACGGGCGAGAATCTGGGCGACTACCTCAGCCGTCGCCGGCTGACGCTGGCGGCCTGCTGGCTATGCAACGAACCGGCCGCCTCGGTGCTGACGCTGGCGCTGCGCGCCGGCTTTGCCTCGGGCGAGGCGTTCAGCCGCGCCTTCAAGGCGCGCTTTGGCCTCAGCCCCAGTCAGTGGCGAGGCGCCAGCGCCGCCAAACGACAAGAATTGCGCAATCTGGATCAGGCAGCTCAGGTCGCGCTGCGGCATGATGGGTCGGTCTTCTCTGACCTGGAGCCCGATATGCACGTCACCCTTTGCCAACGCCCGGCCGTCACCGTGGCCTACCTGCGCCACACCGGCCCCTACGGCCAAGCCATCGCCGAGTTTTGGCGCGACCAGTTTGTGCCCTGGCTGCACGCCCAAGCATTGCTGCCCTACGCCAAATACGGCATCGGCCACGACAACCCGCAACTGACCGACCCGGCGCAATGCCGCTACGACGCCTGCGTGGCCCTGCCGCCAGGCTATGCGCCACCGGCGGACATGCTGACCATGACAATTCCGGGCGGTTTGTACGCAGTGTATGATTTTCGCGGCAGCGTGCCCGAGATTGCCCAGGCCTGGACGGCCTTGTTTGCCGAGTGGTTGCCGGCCAGCGGCTGGGGGGTGGATGCGCGGCCGTGTTTTGAGTTTTACCCGGAAGACGCGTTCTTCGACCCGGCTACCGGGGAATTCAGCTGCCAGATTTGTCTGGCGGTGCGACCGTTGAACAGCTGAGCGCGGCTTGTCACTTATAGCGTCGCTCACAAAACCCAGTGCTGCGATTCTGGCCAGGCGCGCGACGCAGACAGTACAAGAAGCACAACGGCGCTTTTGAGCAACGCTTGGCGCCAAAACACACAGCCCCCGGCCAGTGTGGCTCGGGGGCTGTGTGCATCAAGCTGACAGCAGAGGATTACTTGGACGCGTTGACCATGTATTCCACGGCAGAGCGGAACTCTGCATCGCTGCCAGAGTAACCACCCTTGGGCGGCATGGCGTTCAGGCCCTTGGTGGCGGAAGCCACCAGATCATCCAGACCCTTGCCGATGCGCGGCGCCCAGGCGGCCTTGTCACCAAACTTCGGTGCGCCGGCTGCGCCAGTGGCGTGGCAAGCCTGGCAAACGGTGTTGTAGATTTCCTTGCCCTTGGCCGGATCCACCTTGGCGTCGCCGCCAGCTGCGCCTTCTACTTTCGGCTCAGCGAACTTGGCGCCGCCAGCGTTAGCCATGAAGGCCACGGCGCGAGCGACTTCCTCGTTGGTCAGGTCAGTGGCGCCGCCCTTGGCCGGCATGCCACGGATACCTTCCACCGCGTGCTTGACCAGGGAGTCAAAGCCTTGCGAGATGCGGCCAGCCCAGGCGCCAGCGTCGGCAAACTTGGGCGAACCGGCCAGGCCGGCAGCGTGACAGGACGAGCAGATGGCCTTGTACACGGCTTCGCCCGTGCGGCTGCCCGGTGCGCCACCTTCGTTGGCGACCGACACGCCCACCGGCTTCAGGCGCGCAGCAATGGCTTCTTTGGACATGACTTCAGCGTCCACCACCATGCCACTCGTAAACAGTTTGGCCAGCAGCCAAACACTCAGAACAACCAAGACAAGCACGGAGAGGATGACGCGAATTGCGTCTCCCGAGCTACCCTTATTTGCGCTACCCATTGGCCACGGCCTCACATAGAGAAAGTAAAAAAAAGAATAATGACAATCAGAATAGGGGAATTATACGTAAACGCCTGCCCCTTGGCAAAGACGGCAACTGGACTGACGGCCACAAATCGGCTATGATTCTCAGGCTTTTCTTCCCAAGCACCCGTAGCTCAGTTGGATAGAGTGTCAGTTTCCGAAGCTGAAGGTCAGTGGTTCGATCCCACTCGGGTGCGCCATCTCTTGCGCGGTAATTTTCCGCCATTCTGTTGTATCTTCACCGTATTTACACTTAGTTTGTTTGCAGATTTTCTTCACGGCCAGCCCGAGAGTGCGCGATACTCCAGAGCATGAAATGGTCTGGAATGCGAATCATGTGGCGTGTGCTGCAAAACTGTCTGCTGTATGTGTTTCTGCTGTGCACTGTCGCTCCGGCCCTGGCTGGTGGCGTGCTGCGCCTGGATCCGCAAGCGGCTGGCCAGCGCGCCGCCCATCAGATCGACCTGCTTGAAGATCCCAGCCGTATTCTGGGGCTGAGTGATGTACAAGGCCCGGAATACGCTGAGCGCTTTTTACCGGCCAGCCTGGTGGAAGGCGACATCAATCTGGGCTACTCAAAAAGCGCCTACTGGCTGCGGCTTACCGTACAAGCCCCTCAGGATCACATCATCCGCAATTGGCTGCTGGAGCTGGGGTTTCCCGCGCTCGATCATATCAGCGCCTATATTGTGGACAAGCATGGCTGGCGCGCCTATCAGACTGGCGACATGCTGACCTTCGACCAGCGACCGTATCCGCACCGGCATTTCATCTTTCCCATGCTGCTGGACCCGGGCCAGATCACCACCATTTACCTGCGAGTGGAATCCCAGGGCACACTCACCCTGCCGGTGATGATATGGACCGAACCGGCGCTGCTGGTATACAGCCAGTCGGCCTACGGCCTGCTGGCGCTGTACTACGGCATGCTGCTGGCGCTGGCACTGTACAACCTGCTGCTGTTCCTTTCTCTGCGTGACCCGGTGTATCTGGCTTACGTGCTGTTTACCGTCAGCATGGCCATTGGCCAGATTTCGCTCAATGGTCTGGGCAACCAGTATCTATGGCCAGACTGGCCGGCCTGGGGCAATGTGGCCCTGCCAGTAGGATTTGCCCTGTGTGGTGCTTTTGGCACCTGGTTCACCCGCCTGTTCCTGCATACCCGGCAAACGGCACCGCTGTATGACCGGGTGTTGTTTGGCCTGGGCGGCATTTTTGCCATCCTGGCTGCAGCGCCACTGGCGTTGCCCTATCAGTGGGTGGCGGTGCTGGTGTCCCTGCAGGGGATTTCATTTGCCGTGATCACCACCTCCATTGCCCTGTTTGGCCTGCGCGCCGGCAACCGCAGCGCGCGCTGGTTTTTGCTGGCCTGGTCTTTGTTGCTGGCGGGCATACTGGTGATGGGTGCGCGCAATCTGGGCTGGCTACCTACCAATATGTTGACCACCCACGCCATCCAGATTGGCTCGGCACTGGAAATGCTGCTGCTGTCGTTTGCCCTGGCGGATCGCATCCACCTGGCGCGCGAGGAAAAAGAAAAAGCCCAGAGTGAAACCCTGCAAGCCAAAGAATCCATGGTCAGCGCCTTGCGCCAATCGGAGCAGTTGCTGGAAACCCGGGTGATTGAACGCACCCGCGAGCTGGCCGAAACCAATGCCCGCCTGCGCATCAGCGAGGCGCGGCTGACCGAGCTGGCCGAGCGCGACCCGCTGACCGGCCTGGCCAACCGTCGCCGCTTGACCGAAGCACTGTATCAAGCGCTCAACCAGGCCAGCGACCGCCATGGCGAGGGGGCACTACTGCTGATTGATCTGGACCACTTCAAGCCAGTCAACGACCGCTGCGGCCATGAAGCTGGCGACCGGCTGCTGCAGGAAGTGGCACGCCGACTGCACGCCTGCGCCGGCCCGATGGACACCGTGGCCCGACTGGGCGGCGACGAATTTGTGCTGCTGCTGCCGCCTCCGCAAAGCCGGAGCACGGTGGAAACGCTCGCGGACCAGCTTCTGGTCAGCCTGCGCCAGCCAGTAGACACCCCGGCAGGCCGCCACGATGTCAGCGCCAGCATCGGCATTGCCTACTTGCCCCACGATGGCCACACGCCAGAAGAATTGCTCAAAGTTGCCGACCTGGCCATGTACCACGCCAAGGACAAGGGCCGCGACAACTGGTCGCGGGCACTGGCCACCGATACCCAGCCCTGAAGCTCACCACTTAGAGCGGCCAACAAAACCCCGCGCAGCGCGCCTGGTGTTGTTGCCCGACCTTGCCGCACTGCTGGTACGGTCTGCGGGCCGGCCTCTGACCAACCATGCTGTGCTGTGTTTTGTGCGCCACGCTAGTTGCCACTGGTCTTGCCCTTGCCGCGCGCCATCGCCGCCTTCAGCGCATTCAGCCGCGCCAGCCCGGCTTCGCGGTTCACCGTGGCCGTGGCGCCGGGCTTGCCCAGATAGCGCACATCCTCTTGAACCAGTTCGTCGATAAAGCGCGAGGGGTCCACAAACGCCCACTCGCCAGCGCGCTTGCGCTTGTGGCAGTGGCTGATGGTCAGGCTGCGCTGGGCGCGGGTGATGCCCACGTACATCAAGCGGCGTTCTTCTTCCACCTGCTCGTTGTCGATGGATTCCTGGTGCGGCAGGATGCCCTCTTCGCAGCCAATCAAAAACACATGACCGTATTCCAGCCCCTTGGAGGCGTGCAGGGTGGACAGGCGCACGGCGTCCACCTCGCCTTCTTCGCGGCCTTCCAGCATGGTGATCAAGGCAATGGTCTGGGTGAGTTCGATCAGGTTTTTGGCGTCGCGCTCGCCTTTTTCGCCCAGCCAGCGCATCAGCTCCTGCACGTTCTTCCACTTGCTTTCCGCCGGACGCGGCTCTTCGCTGTCGAATAGCCAGGCCTCGTAGCCAATGCCCGCCACCAGCTCGACAATCAAGGGCCCGGCCGCCTCGCGGCTGGAGCGCTGCTGGTAGCGCAGCACAAATTGGGCAAATGCCTCCAGCGGCGCGCGCTGCGCCTCGGCCAGCCGGTGGCGCAGGCCTTCTTCCTGGGTGGCGGCAAATAACGAGATTTTGCGCTCGCCGGCATACGCCCCCAGTTTTTCCAGCGTCACTGCCCCCACCCCGCGCTTGGGTGTGGTGATGGCGCGGATAAACGCCGGGTCGTCGTCTTCGTTCACCAGCAGGCGCAGCCAGGACAGAATGTCCTTGATTTCGGTCTTGTCAAAAAACGACTGCCCGCCAGAGATCAAATAGGGGATTTTCTGGTTGCGAAACGCCTGCTCGATAATGCGCGCCTGATGGTTGCCGCGATACAGCACGGCGTAATCGGAAAACAGCGTGCGGTGTTCAAACTTATGCGCCAACAGCCGCGCGGCGACGGTTTCGGCTTCGGACTCTTCGTCCTTGCACTGCACCACGGTGAGCAAATCGCCATGGCCCAGCTCGCTCCACAATTGCTTCTCGAACAGTTTCGGGTTGTTGGCGATCACGCTATTGGCCGCGCGCAAAATGCGCAGCGTCGAGCGGTAGTTTTGCTCCAGCTTGATCAGCTTGAGCCGGGGAAAGTCTTTTTGCAGCAGCGCCAGGTTTTCCATATTGGCCCCGCGCCAGGCGTAGATCGACTGGTCATCGTCGCCCACGGCGGTGAACATGCCGCGCTCGCCGGTCAGCAGCTTGACCAACTGATACTGGCAGGTGTTGGTGTCCTGGTATTCGTCGATCAGCAAATAGCGCAGCTTGTTCTGCCAGCGCTCCAGCACGGCGGGCTTATCGCGCAGCAGCTCCACCGGCAAGCGAATCAGGTCGTCAAAATCCATTGCCTGGTAGGCAAACAGCGTGTCCTGATAGCTCAGGTAGGCGCGCGCGGCGGTCAGATCCGGATCGTTATCGGCTTGCGCCAGCGCCGTTTGCGGGCCGATCAGCGCGTTTTTCCAGCGCGAGATGGCGTTTTGCACCCGGCGGATTTCCTGCTTGTCGGTGCTGGCGACAATATCCGACACGATCTTGCCGGCGTCGGCGGCGTCCAGAATGGAAAACTGCGGCTTATAGCCCAGCTCACGCGCCTCTTGCCGCAACAGCTGCATGCCCAGCGAGTGAAAAGTGGACACCGTCAGCCCGCGGCCCTCGCCCGGCTTGAGCAATTTGCCCACCCGCTCCAGCATCTCGCGCGCCGCCTTGTTGGTGAAGGTGATGGCGGCGATATGGCGGGCGGGAATGTCCGCCTGCTGGATCAGGTAGGCGATTTTTTGGGTGATCACCCGCGTCTTGCCGCTGCCGGCGCCGGCCAGCACCAGCAAGGGGCCGTCCAGATAGCGGATGGCCGCCATCTGTGGGGGGTTGAGTTGATGCAGGGACATGGGCAAAGCTCGGGAGGGAATGGCGGAATTTTAACGTATGTTGCACTGCGCAGCGGTATCATCTGTGGGGTTGGCGCTGCGCTGCGCGCAGAAGAGCTGGGGCTTGATTTTGGGCGGGAGTTCGTCCCGCTTGCCGACCTACTTTCTTTGCTTCGCCAAAGAAAGTAGGCAAAGAAAGGCGACCCCGGGCTGGCTGCGATGCTCGGCGCGCTTTACGGGGAGGTAAAGCGGCGGTATGCCGCCGACCAATGCAGAAACAACGCCGTGGCTTTGCACAGTGGAGATACCGAGGCAGCACACAATTTCACGCATCACTGACCACTCTCTACAACCTACAACATCACTTCACTCAACTTTCCCCCATGGCTACATACGCAATCGGCGATATACAAGGCTGCTATCAGGATTTCATGCAGCTGCTTGACTTCATTGAGTTTTCCCCCTCCCGCGATCAGCTGTGGCTGGCCGGTGATCTGGTCAACCGTGGGCCAGATTCGCTGAGCGTGCTGCGCTGGGTGTTCAAGCATCAGGACAGCGTGCGCATGGTGCTGGGCAATCATGACCTGAGCTTGCTGGCGCTGTCGGAAGGCTATGGCAAAACCTCGGCGGGCGACACCC
This sequence comes from Rivihabitans pingtungensis, assembly GCF_003201855.1. Classification (GTDB taxonomy): domain Bacteria; phylum Pseudomonadota; class Gammaproteobacteria; order Burkholderiales; family Aquaspirillaceae; genus Rivihabitans; species Rivihabitans pingtungensis. The sequence continues at coordinate 137,352 of NZ_QJKI01000003.1, forward strand.
TGGCCCAGGTGCTGGACGCCGCCGATGGCAAGGTGTTGATCGACTGGCTGCGCTGCCAGCCGCTGATGGTGGCCGGCGAGGGCTACGCCATGGTGCACGCCGGGCTGTTGCCGGAATGGACCATTCACCGCGCGCTGGGCCTGGCGGAAGAGGTGGAGCACGAACTGGCTGGGCGCAATTACCGCACTTTTCTGGCCCGCCTGTTTGGCAACAAGCCCACCCGCTGGAGCGACGAACTCAAGGGTATCGACCGGCTGCGGCTGGTGGTGAATGTGATGACGCGCATGCGTCTGTTGACGCTGGACGGCGAGCTGGATTTGTCGTTCAAGGGCGAGCTGGCCGACGCGCCGCCGCAGCTGCAAGCCTGGTTTGACGCCCCCAACCGCCGCTACGCCGACACCCCGCTGATTGTCGGCCACTGGTCGGCGTTGGGCCTGCGCCTGAGCCCGGATTTGCTGGCGATTGACACCGGCTGCCTGTGGGGCGGTAGCCTGACCGCCGTGCGGCTGGCCGACCGCAAGGTGTTTCAGCGCGCCTGTGATGGATATCGGAAGATTGGGTGAGGGCGCAAACCCGGCACACTCTGGCGCTAAAGGGGCACACAAAGGCAGGATGATGAAGATTCATAAATTGCACATCAAGGGCTTCAAGAGCGTGGCGGATTTAACGCTTGAGAATGTCTCGCCGTTTTTAGTCCTGGCTGGCGCCAATGGCTCGGGCAAGAGCAATATCACGGATGCCTTGGCGTTTTTGGGGGACGTAGTCAAACAGGGGGCAACACAAGCCAGAACCCGGTTTGGCGGTTTTGCCCAGATCCACTGCTTCAAATATCGCAAAGAACAGCGCACCACCATGCAATTTGCCTTGGCGCTGGAGCTGGACGGCGCGGTGTACGACTATCACCTGACCTTGCGCACCTTGGACGCCGCGCCGCAGATTGACGAAACACTGCGCGTAAACGGGCAAAAAATCATCAACCGCCCAGCCAATGGCGAGCTGCATGTGCGGCTGGGCAGTGCGTCTGCCATTCAGGTGTTGCCGGACTACCCCAAAGACATGACCGCATTGATGTTGCTGGGTAGTTTGCCGCTGTATGAATTTCTGACCAATATCAAGGTGTTTCGCATTGATCCGCTGGCGGCCAAAGAACCCAGCCGCGCCACCACGGACGCCAGCGAACTGGATGAATATGGCCGCAATGTGGCGTCGGTGCTGTCCCGGCTTGAGGCCGAGCCTGAGTTTCGTGAGCAGGTGCAAGAATGGCTAGAACTGATCGTGCCCGGCATGGAAAGCATTTCCACCGAAACTCAGCGCCTGGATAGCTCCACGGTGATCACCTTCAAGGAGGCCGGCACAAAAACCCGCTTCCCGGCCAAGCTGGTGTCGGATGGCACGCTGTATGTGTTGTGTATGTTGACGGCGGTGCTCAGTCGCGCCGAGCGCCGTGGCATCACCCTCATCGAAGAACCCGAGCGGGGCATTCACCCCAAGGCGATTGGCGAATTGGTGCAGCTGATGCGGGAAAACGCCTCCGCCGAACACCCGATTTTTTTGACCACGCACAGCGAATCGATTGTTCGTCAGCTCAATACCGCTGAGCTGTATCTGGTCAGTAAAGTGGACGGCAAAACCAAGGTGAGCCCCGCCGAATTGGCCGGTGTGGATAAAACCCAGATTCCGCTGGATACCGCCTGGCTGGCCAATTTATTTGACGGGGGCTTGCCATGGTGAAAATCGGGTTTATCGTGGAAGGCGAGAGCGAAAAATTGGTGGTGGAGTCGCCGATGTTTCAACAGTGGCTGCACGACCATGATTGCACCTTGGTCACGCCGGTCATCGACGCCAAAGGAGGCGGCAATTTGCTGCCCCAGCATATTGAGCCATTTAGAGCCGCTAACAACACCCTCCTGGCGTCGTTGCGCGGCCTTGCCGTACTACTTGTACTGTCTGCGGCCGCGCGCCTAGCCAGGACCGCTGCGCTGGGTGTTGTTATCGACTCTTAATTCAACGCCTGAGCCATGCCGGTGTTGAACGGATTGTTGTCCTCACCGACCTGGAAGACGAAGCACACCCCGACCTGGTGCGGCAGCGGGTGGCGCATCCGCGCATCCAATGCATATTTGTCGCGGTGAAAGCGCTGGAAGCCTGGTTTTTGGCCGACAGCCAGGCAATGAACGCCTGGCTGAAAATAGACGACTTTCACGAACCTCAGCCGGAAGCCACGCCAGACAAGCCCTGGGAGCGACTCAAGCAAATCGCCAGCGAGCACGGCAAACGTGGCCCTGGCGCCAGCAAAGTGGCGTTTACCCAAAAATTGCTCAAACACTGGGGGTTTTCCATCGCCCGCGCCGCTCAGCACGCCGCCTGCCCCAGCGCCAAGGAGCTGGCGGACTATTTTCGCGCTGCGGCGCTTACGCCTCCACCGTCGCTGCCTCCGCCGCCCTGAGTGGCGCTCGTTCCCCCAGCCGCAACCCCGCCGCAATCTCCCGTTCCGCATGCGCACACAGCTCAAAGCGGGTGCGTTGCTCGCCGCTGAGCGGCTGGCCGTAGTGCAGTTCAACCACTTGGCCGCGCGCCGAGGCCAGCCGCCAGATGGATTGCAAGAGGGTGGTGTCGCCGACATAGCTGGCGGCCTGGCTGAGGCTGCCGTCGGCGTTGACAAAGCGCAGCGTCACCGGCTGCACGGTGGCGCCGGCGCGGGCGGCGGCGTCGAACAGCGAAGCTTTGAATGGCAGCAGGTTGCGTCCGTCGGAGGTGGTGCCTTCCGGGAATAACCCGATGCAGTCGCCGTCCTGCATGGCCTTGGCCATGTGCTGGTTGATGCGGGCGGCGTCGCGGCGGTTGCCGCGCTCGATATAAAGCGTGCCGGCGCGGGTGACCAGGGTGCCTATCAGCGGCCAGCGGCGGATTTCGCTTTTGGCGACAAAACGGGTGAGGGTGACGCTGTTCAGGGCAAAAATATCCAGCCAGGACACGTGATTGGCCACCAGCAGGGTGTTGGCTGGGTAGAGCGTGGCGGGCGGCTGGCCGTGCACGCGCAGGTGGATGTTCAGCGTGCGCAGCAGTTTTTCTGACCAGGCGCGTTGCACGGCGTGGCGTTGCGCCGCTGGCAGGCGCTGAAAGCGGGTGAGCACCTGCCACAGCCCGCCCAGCACATGCAGGCTTAAGCGGGTGAGCCGCCACAGGCGGACGGGCAGGGCAACTGTGTGGGTGGGACGGGTCATGATGGCGTTGGGGTCAGGTTTGACAATGCGGGCAGTAAAAACTGGAGCGCTGCCCCAGGCGAGTGTGTTGCACCAAGGTTGCACAGGCATGACAGGGCAGGCCGTCACGGCCATACACGGCGTAGTGTTGCTGGAAATACCCCGGCTTGCCAATGGCGTCGGTAAAGTCGCGCAGCGTGCTGCCGCCGGCCTCGATGGCGCGCAGCAGGGTGGCGCGGATGGCCGCGGCCAGGCGTTGGCATTCTTCGCGGCTGACTTGCCCGGCGGGGCGGGTGGGGCGCACGCCAGCGGCAAACAGCGCCTCGTTGGCGTAAATATTGCCCACCCCCACCACCACATGATTGTCCATCAGCACGGTTTTGATTGGCGCGATTTTGCCCCGGCAGGCGGCAAACAACACCTCGCCGTCAAAGTCATCGGACAAGGGCTCCGGCCCCAGTTTCACCAAGAGCGGATGCAGTTCAACCGGGCCCGGGCAGTACAAGATGGCGCCAAAGCGGCGCGGGTCGCGGTAGCGCAGACAGTGCTCGCCCAGCAGCAAATCCACATGGTCGTGGCGCTCGGGCGGGGTGTCGGCCGGCAGATGACGCAGGCTGCCGGACATGCCCAGATGAATGATCAGCGTGGCGCCGTCGTCCAGCTCGATCAGCAGGTATTTGGCGCGGCGCGCCACCTGGCGCACGCGGCGGCCAGTCAGGCGCTCGGCCAGCTCGGGGTCGATTGGCCAGCGCAGGCGCGGCTGGCGCAGCACTGCGCCAGTGAAGGCGCGGCCGGTGAGCAAGGGGGCGACGCCGCGCCGGGTGGTTTCCACTTCTGGCAATTCAGGCATGTTTAAGCGGCCATGGCTAAAGTTGGGCGTGTTATTCTAACGCGAGACATCGCGCCGCTCAGCGTCAATGCCTGAGCGCGCAGCCGGCCTGGATGCGGCCCTGCCCGTCCGGGCGTCCTTAAATGGTCAGCCCTACGCGAAATCATTCATGAATATCCGCCTTACCGCCACGGCTGCGCTGCTGGCATCCGTGCTGTCGGCCTGCGCCGTGACTTCGGCGCCGCCGACCCCCGTGGCCCAGGCGCCGGCCCCCGCGCCGGAGGCCGCCTATCCCAAGCTTGCGCTGAGCAATGATATTTTGTTTGGCGTGCTGGCCAGCGAAATTGCCGCCCAACGCGGCGCGGCCGCCGCATCAGCGCCTACCGTGCTGGCGCTGGCGCAACGCACCCGCGACCCACGCCTGGCGCGCCGCGCCGCCGAATTTGCCCTGACCGCCAACCGGCTGGACGAGGCCATCCGCGCGCTCAAGCTCTGGCAAGAGCTGGAGCCCGCCTCGGACAACGCCCAATACCAGCTGATTGCCGCGCTGCTGCGCGCCGGCCGGCTGAGCGAAGCCACGCCGGGCGTACAAGCGCAACTGGCCGCCCGCCCGCAGGAAGCCCCGCAGGTGTTCATGCATCTGGCTGGACTCTTGTCGCGGCAACCAGACAAAGCTGGCGCCTACGCCATGATGAAAACCCTGCTGGCGCCGTATCCCAGCGTGGCCGAGGGCCATTTTGCCCTGATGATCACCGCTCAGGAAGCCGGTGACGACGCCATGGCGCAAGCCGAGATGGCCACCCTGGCCACCCTGGCCCCAGCCTGGGATTATCCAGTGGGCTGGCAAGTCGAGCGTCTGCGGCAACCCTCGCCCGAGGCTGCACTGAGCCTGCTGGAGCGCGAACTGGCTCGCCGGCCGCAAGCCGGGCTGGAACTGCGGCTGAGCTATCCGCGCCTGCTGGTGATGGTCAAACGCTACGACGCCGCCCGCGACGCCTTTGTGCAACTGAGCAACAAATACCCCCATCAGCCCGAAGTGGCCTACGCCATCGGCGTATTGTCTTACGAGCTGAAAGACTACGAAGAAGCCGAACGCTCGCTGCGCGACGCGCTGGCGCTGGGCTACCGCGAGCCGGATTTTGTACGCTTCACCCTGGGCCAGATGGCGGAAGAGCGCAAACTGCCGCAAGAAGCCGTCAACTGGTACGAAGCCATCACCAGCGGCCCGCAACTGCCGCAGGCACAAAGCCGGCTGGCGGTGCTGGAAGCCGAAGATGGCAAGCTGGACGCCGCGCTGGCCCGGCTGGAGCGCCTGGCCGACATGCAAAACACCCCGCGCCCGGCGCGCGTGTTGGCGCAAGCGCAACTGGCGCGCAATGCCGAGCAACCCGACCGCGCGCTGGCCATCCTCAGCGCCGCCCTGGCCAAGGATGGCAATGTCGCCGAATGGCGCTACGAGCGCGCCCTGCTGCTGGACGACCGCGAACGGGTGGCCGAGGCCGAGCGCGATCTGCGCGCCTACCTCAAGCTCAAACCCAAGAGCGCGCAAGGGCTGAACGCACTGGGCTATATCCTGGCCAACCGCACCAGCCGCATCCGCGAGGCGCGCGAGCTGGTCAGCCGCGCGCTGAAGCTGGACCCGGACAACCCGATGATTCTGGACAGCATGGGCTGGGTGGAATACCGCTCCGGCAAGCTGGAAGCCGCGCTGCGCTATCTGCAACGCGCTCACCACCTGATGCCCGACCCGGAAATCGCCGCCCACCTGGGTGAGGTGCTGTGGAAGATGGGCCGCGAAGCCGAAGCCCGTGAACTGTGGGCACGCAGCCTGGAAGCCAACCCGGATAGCGACATCATCCGGCGCACCCAGCAGCGCTTTATCCCGTGAACGCCACACGACACTGGAGCGGCTGCATCGCCCTGCTGGGCGCGCTGACCCTGCCTGGCTGCGCCTGGCTCAGCCCACCGCCCGCACCAAGCGGTGCGGTGCAAGCGCTGCCGGCCAGTTGGGCAGTAGCCGGCCGGCTGGGCGTGAAAGCCGCTGGCAAGGGCAGCTACGCCAATTTTGACTGGAAGCGCCAGGGCGGCGTGGACACCTTTGACATCACCACCCCGCTGGGGCAAACCGTGGCGCGGCTCAGCCGCGACGCCAGCGGCGTGCGCCTGACCGCGCGTGGCGAAACCCACCAGGCCGACAACGCCGAGCAGCTCACCCAGTCTTTGCTGGGCTGGGCCTTGCCGCTGGACAATCTGCCCTATTGGCTGGCTGGCCTGCCCGCCCCCGGCCAGGCCAGCGCGCCCAGCGTGGATGGCTTTGAACAACAGGGCTGGCGCATTGAGCTGGCGGATTTTCAGGACACGCCATTTGGCCGCCGTCCTGGCCGCGTGCAGCTGAGCCGGCCTGATCTGGAACTTCGTTTTGCGATGCACCAATGGCACTGATCACCCCGTTTCAGGCGTTTCCTGCGCCGGCCAAGCTTAACCTCACGCTGGCCATCACCGGCCGCCGCGCCGATGGCTACCATCTGCTGGAAAGCGTGTTTCGCTTTATCGACCTGATGGACACCGTCGAGCTGGCGGTGCGCGACGATGGCGACATCGTGCTGGACAACCCCATTCCCGGCGTGCCAGCCGACAGCGATCTGACCGTGCGCGCCGCCCGCGCGCTGCAAGCCGCCAGCGGCGCCACGCTGGGCGCCTCGATTCGCCTGCACAAGCGCATCCCGATGGGCGGCGGCCTGGGCGGCGGCAGCTCGGACGCCGCCACCGTGCTGCTGGCGCTGAACCAACTGTGGAACACCCAGCTGCCCCGGCAAACCCTGCAAGACATCGGCGTGAAACTGGGCGCCGACGTGCCGGTATTTGTGTTTGGCCGCCCGGCCTTCGCCACCGGCATTGGCGACGAACTCACCGAGTGCGCGGTGCCCGACGCCTGGTATGTGGTGTTGCATCCGGGCGTCAGCGTGCCCACCGCGAAAATTTTTTCGCATCAAGGCTTGACACGTAATTCGACCCCTAGCATAATGCGTGCTCTCCAAACGACGCAGCGCAAGAACGATATGCAAAGCGTGGTTTGCCAGATGTTTCCTGAGGTGGCGCAGTGCCTGGCAAAAGCCAGCGAATACGGCGAACCACTGATGACCGGGTCGGGAGCGTGTGTGTTTCTCGAGTTCGATAAGGAAGCTCAGGCCGGAGCCGTTTTCCAGTCGCTGTCGAGCAGTTATACGGCGTTCATCGCCAAAGGGTTGCAGCATCACCCACTGTACGACGGCCGGTAAGAGTTACTGGGGAGTCGCCAAGTGGTAAGGCATCGGATTTTGATTCCGACATTCGTAGGTTCGATCCCTACCTCCCCAGCCAAATTTCCACATTAAGTGGCAGCAAAAGCGTGTAAGTTAGCCTACTTACACGCTTTTTGTTTATTTTTAGTCAGGTAGCGGAATATGGCCTCCTACGATAGCTTGATGGTTTTCACCGGGACTGCTAACCCGGAACTCGCCCAGAACGTGGTCAAACACCTGGACATTTCGCTGGGGCGCGCCGACGTCAACCGCTTCAGCGATGGTGAAGTGGCCATCGAGCTGCTGGAAAACGTCCGTGGCCGCGATGTCTTCGTGCTGCAATCCACCTGTCAGCCGACCAACGACAACCTGATGGAAGTGCTGACCATGGTGGACGCGCTCAAGCGCGCCTCCGCCGGCCGCATCACCGCCGCCATTCCCTACTTTGGCTACGCCCGCCAGGACCGCCGCCCGCGCTCGGCCCGTGTGCCGATTTCTGCCAAGCTGGTGGCCAATATGCTGACCTCGGCCGGCGTGGACCGCCTGCTGACCGTTGACCTGCACGCCGACCAGATTCAGGGCTTTTTCGATATCCCGGTGGACAACGTCTACGCCACCCCGGTGCTGCTGCGTGAAATCCAGACGCAACGCTACGAAGACCTCGTGGTGGTCAGCCCGGACATCGGCGGCGTGGTGCGCGCCCGCGCCATGGCCAAGGCGCTCAACTGCGACCTGGCCATCATCGACAAGCGCCGTCCCAAGGCCAACGTCGCCGAAGTGATGAACATCATCGGCGAAATCGAAGGCAAAACCTGTCTGATCGTCGATGACATGATCGACACCGCCAACACCCTGTGCAAGGCCGCGCAAGCGCTCAAGCAAAAGGGCGCCGCCCGCGTGGTGGCCTACGCCACCCACCCGGTGCTCTCTGGCCAGGCCGCCGACCGCATCGGCGCCTCGGTGCTGGACGAAGTCGTGGTCACCGACACCATTCCGCTGCGCGCCGACTCGGCCGCCCAGCCCAAGATTCGCGTGGTGTCCATCGCCGAGCTGATTGGCGAAACCCTGCGCCGCATCAACAACGAGGAATCGGTCAGCTACCTGTTTGTTGACCGCTGAATTGCTGAATCTCCCGCCAGACTGCTGGCGGATTACCCGGCGAAGCTGGTCGCGGCTTCGCCACACACATCCTGTTTGGAGTTACCAATGACTATCGAAGTGATTGCCCAGAAGCGCGTTGTCGAGGGTACGGGTGCGAGCCGCCGCCTGCGTCGCGCTGGCAAAGTGCCTGGCGTGGTGTACGGCGCCGGCCAAGAAGCTGTGTCCATCGAACTGGACCACAACAGCCTGTTCTACGCCATGAAAGACGAAGCTTTCCACGGCGCCGTGCTGAGCCTGAACCTGGACGGCGAAACCGTGTCCGTGCTGCTGCGCGACAACCAAATGCACCCGTGGAAGCCGCAAGTGCTGCACGTTGACTTCCAGCGCATCAACGCCGCCGAGAAGATCACCGCCCGCGTCGCCCTGCACTTCAAGAATGCCGACATCAGCCCGGCCGTGAAGCTGAACGGCAAGAAGGTCAGCCACATCGCCAACAGCGTGAACGTGCGCGCCCTGCCGGCCGACCTGCCGGCCTTCATCGAAGTGGACCTGAGCAACCTGCAAGCCGGTCAGTCCATCCACTTGTCCGACCTGGTCCTGCCGGCTAACGCCGAGCTGGCCGATCTGGCTCGCGGCCGCGATCTGGCTGTGGCCCAGTCTTCCTGATTCCCGAACCGGAATCCGGACGTCAAAACGGCTCGTTGCCTGGCAGCGGGCCGTTTTTGTCGTCCGGCCTTTGTTTTTCTGGATGAACCATGGCTTCTATCCGCCTGATTGTCGGCCTGGGCAACCCCGGCCCCGACTACGCCGCCACCCGCCACAACGCCGGCTTTTGGCTGGTTGACCTGCTGGCCCGCCAGCACAGCGCCACCCTGCGCGCCGAAGGCAAGTTTTTCAGCCTGTACGCCCGCGCTGGCGAGATGCACCTGCTGGAGCCGCAAACCTTCATGAACGCCAGCGGCAAGGCTGTGGCGGCAGTGGCGCGCTTTTACAAAATCCAGCCCGACGAAATCCTGGTTGTGCACGATGAGCTCGACCTGCCGCCCGGCGCCGCCAAACTCAAGCAAGGCGGCGGCCATGGCGGTCATAATGGCCTGCGCGACATCATCGCCGCGCTGGGCGTGCAGGATTTCTGGCGGCTGCGGCTGGGCATCGGCCACCCCGGCAATAAAGCCGAAGTGGTGAATTTTGTGCTCAAGCCGCCGCGCAAGGAAGAACAAGACGCCATCGACCGCGCCATCGACTGCGCGCTGGACGTCATGCCCGCCGTGCTGGCCGGCAATATGCCCGAAGCCATGAAAGACCTGCACACCCGCGCCAAATAGCCTGCGCCCGAATCCACAAGGACACCACCATGAGCCTCAAATGCGGTATCGTCGGTTTGCCCAATGTCGGCAAATCCACCCTGTTCAACGCCCTGACCAAGGCCGGCATTGAAGCCGCCAATTATCCCTTCTGCACCATCGAGCCCAATGTCGGCATCGTGGAAGTGCCCGACCCGCGTCTGGCCGAGCTGTGCAAAATCGTCAACCCGCAACGCGTGCAACCGGCCATCGTCGAATTTGTCGACATCGCCGGCCTGGTGGCGGGCGCCAGCAAGGGCGAAGGCCTGGGCAACCAATTTCTGGCCAACATCCGCGAAACCGACGCCATCGTCAACGTGGTGCGCTGTTTTGACGACGACAATATCGTCCACGTGGCCGGCAAGGTAGACCCCATCGCCGATATCGAAACCATCGGCACCGAACTGGCGCTGGCCGACCTGACCACCGTGGAAAAAGCCATCCAGCGCGACGGCAAAAAAGCCAAGAGCGGCGACAAAGACGCCATCAAGCTGGTGGCCCTGTTGGAAAAAATCCGCGCCCACCTCGACCAAGGCCAGCCGGCGCGCAGCATGGGCCTGGACGACGAGCAGCAAACGCTGATCAAGCCTTTCTGCCTGCTGACCATCAAGCCGGCCATGTACGTGGCCAACGTCGCCGAAGACGGTTTCAGCAACAACCCCTTCCTGGACCGCCTGACAGAATTCGCCAGCAAAGAAAACGCCCCGGTGGTGGCCGTCTGCGCCGCCATCGAAAGCGAAATCGCCGACCTGGATGACGCCGACAAGCAAGAGTTTCTCGACAGCCTGGGCCTGGAAGAACCCGGCCTGAACCGCCTGATTCGCGCCGGCTACGAGCTCTTGGGCCTGCAAACCTACTTCACCGCTGGCGTGAAAGAAGTCCGCGCCTGGACCATCCACAAAGGCGACACCGCCCCGCAAGCCGCCGGCGTGATCCACACCGACTTCGAACGCGGCTTTATCCGCGCGCAAACCATCGCCTTTGCCGACTTCATCGCCTGCGGCGGCGAAGCCAAGGCCAAAGAAGCCGGTAAAATGCGCTCGGAAGGCAAGGAGTATGTGGTGCAAGACGGCGATGTGATGAATTTCTTGTTTAATGTGTGATTCGAGCAAGCCATTTCAGGCGATTGCATCTGCTTGCATGCACATCACCAAAAGCGACGCAAAGCCCCGTAGATACGGGGCTTTTTCATTTCAGCTCGTTGCATGCAACGACACTTTATGGCGATGCGCAAGTGAATACGGGCGTGTATATGGATCTTGCGCCGGACTGATGAAGGTGTATACGATGAAGCCCTAAGGACGAACAGGAGACCTTCACGATGCTGACAGACGCCCAGTGCCGAGCCGCCAAGCCTAGAGAAGGCATCTACCGCCTCAATGACTACAAGGGGCTGTACCTAGAAATCAAACCCAACGGCATCAAGGCTTGGCGCTATCGCTTCAAGCTCAATGACAAGGCCTCGTGGTTCGCACTTGGCGACTACCCCAGCGTGACGCTCGGCGAAGCCAGAGAGAAGTGCGAGGCGGCGCGGAAGCTGGTCAAGGAGGGCATCAATCCCGTCCAGAACCGCCAGATCGAACGCATCAAGCGCGAGCAAGACGCAGCGAACACATTCGAGGCCATCGCCAAGGAGTGGCTGGGCCTGAAGGACTGGGAAGAAGTAACCAAGAAGCGCAGACTCGACATGCTGGAGCGCGTGGTCTTCCCATCGATTGGCAAGCTGCCGGTGCGTCAGATCACCCCAGCCCACGTTCTCGACATTCTCAACAAGACGGTCAAGCGCGGCGCACCCACGGTAGCAGCTGAAGCCAAGCGCACCATGTCTGGCGTCTTCGAGCATGCGGTAGCCACCCTGCGGGCGGACACTGACCCCGTTTGGCCGGTTCGCAAAGCGCTGCCGCCCAACAAGACGCAACACAAGCGCGCCCTCAGCGCGGAGGAGGTCGGCCAGCTGCTGAACGACTTTGATGGACATGGCGGCAACTTCCAGACCATCAAGGCGTTCCAGCTGATGTGGCTGACGCTCAGTCGCCCGAATGAATCCGTCCAAGCAGAGTGGGCCGAGTTCGACCTTGAGAAGGCGCTTTGGACCATTCCTGCGCGTCGTATGAAGGCGCGGCGAGAGCACGTCGTTCCGCTACCGACTCAGGCGGTCGAACTTCTCAAAGCCATGCATCCGATCACGGGACATACGAAGTTCGTTTTCCCGAACCGCGACGACCGCCAGCGCCCAATGGCTGACGCGGCCTTGCGGCAGGCGCTCAAGAAGCTAGGCTGGGCAACCAAGTACAGCCCGCATGGCACGCGCACGACGGGCAGCACCCGGCTCAATGAACTGGGTTATCGACCCGATGCCATTGAAGCCCAGCTTGCACATGCGGAGCCGAATAGTGTTCGGCGCACATACAACCACGCCACCTACCTGGACGAGCGACGAGTCATGATGCAAGACTGGGCAGATAAGCTGGACGGGTGGAAGACCCACGCACGGAAGGATGCCAACTAGCGCTCAGCGCTGCTTCATGATCGCCAGGAGACGGTGAGAGTTTTCGCTCAGCAGAGTTGCCGCTTCCTGGGTGGAGACACCCCATGCTTGTCCAAGGTGCCAGGCGGTGAGGTCAGCGCTCCAGGGCGGAACTGGCTTGTCATCGATCCGTGCAAATGGGCCGTCACTTTCGGGAACAACAAAGTGCCGCGGTAGCTTTGCCGCCAAAGCCCGGCCACTACTCGATGCAAATGCGGCTGGCCCGATGCTGAACCAGCAGCCTCGCTCTTCCGCAGCTCGCAGCTCCTTTACCGTCCCTGTGAACCAGTGCATTACTGCGGTCCCAAATCCGGCATGTCGATCCAAAATAGCCAATACGTCATTCACAGCTTGGCGTGAATGAATGCTGAGCACACGACCGCCCAGTGCCGAGCTACGTTCAATGATGGCCTCAAATAGGCCGCACTGAACATCGTAGCTCTTGCGGTAGCGAGACGAGCCATCAAGGCCGACTTCGCCAATGGCTGAGACATCGCCCATTTGCGTCAACAGAAGGTCAAGCTCGCCAGCACGCTCGTGCGCAATCTCTGGATGAAGTCCTGGGGTGACAAGTACATTCGCTGCGCCCGTGAGCACACGCGCAGTCGCAACAAAGGCCTTTGGGCTGGTAGTCACCAGCCATGTGAATTCATTCTTCTGCGCAGCTTCCTTGAATACCTCGCGAGCGTTCGGATAGAGGTCAAGGTGGCAGTGGAAATCCATCACAGTACGCCATCCCTCTGTAGCAAGACTTCAAGCTCATTCAGCCCATTAGCAAGTACGCTCCTGTATGCCAACCTAACAGCGGGCTCGGCAAATGCCAGAGAGGCCCCCAAGAACCGGTCCAAGCCTTTCTGCCGGGCCGTGAGTACGGCAAGGGCTGCAGCCATCGCGTCATCAGGTCCACTAGCCTTGTTCGCATCGGCCAACGAGCGGTGTACGTACTCGGTTGTATCGCGGGCAGGGTCCCAGGCGATAAATGCGGCTTTGCGAATCATGCAAGGAACACACCGGCCGCAGTGCTTTCGGTTGTAGGTGCGAAAACGGCCGCAACTCGTGGAGTCCGCCGCCAACTGCTGAAGCAGAGGCTGGTTGAGACACTCGTTGAGCATCTGGCCCTTGGTTTTGAACTGATAGGGAAGTTCAAGCCGAACAGGCACATCCAATCCGTCCAGCACACTCTGCAACATTGCGATGAACTGCGGGTGCGTGGTCCGGGTGCTCAAACTAGAGACGCGTCCTGGCACCAAAGGCGGATTGATGCAAATGAATCCATTTTCTGGAACAAACACCTGGACAGGATCACTGGCAACCCGCGAGGCAGCCAGCACCGCGAACGCGTAAAAGGCCAGAGACCGAGCGCGCGTTGAAGTCTCACGTTGGCCGCTAAAGCTGATGCCATGACTCCACTGCCAGTGAGACCCCACACCACCAAGCTGCGCTGCGTAATTCCTCTGACGCTGAGAGTCCTCATGTGCCAGCTGCGACACAAACATCGGGCGGCGACCTTGTGCAACAAGGTCTATCCCCCCGATGAGGCTATCGAGGCCGCCTGATAGCAGGGATACGCAGTCGTGCGCAGTCGCGACGGGCCTGCCATCCGGTGGCGCTGCACCGCCAGCTACGAAATGGAGCTTCCAGTAGTCGCCAGTGAGAACCTTGAGAAGTGCTTCAAGTTGTTCTTGGAAAGGCAGCCAGCGCAGTGGCTCATGCAGGCCGACAGTGAGCTCAATCACGCGCGTCCAGCCATCCGCACTCGTGCTTCGAAGACAGGCCAAGTCGGCGGCGCAAACTGCTAGGCAGAACTGAACGAAGTCCCAGACCTGAGCGCTCGGTGCGAACCCGCGCCGCTTCAACGAACCTCGCCATCCTTTCGCGATGGTGCCAACCCCAGGGCGTCGGGCGCTCTTGAAGTAGGTAAATGCGAGTTCTCCAGCATCGAGGCGCGCAGGCAAGAAGTCAGGTGTTGTACATAGAACTTTCATTCGACAAATACCTCAAGGGTTGAGGCCAAGACTTCACTGGCAAGTCGTTGATGGTCAATGCCGCGTGGTCCTTGTCGGTCAAGAACCACCTTGACTTGCGCGTTGACATATTCCTTGATGTCGTTCCGATACAGCTGGATTTGCCGGGCGTCGAACTTAAGCTTCTCGTATGTTTGACCCAGTTGCAGGTCAACGCGATTACATAGGTCGTTGGCGACGATGTAGCCGATGAGGTCGCCGATTTGTGCATCTGTCAGATTGAAGATGTCGACTTCAGGGGCTACCTCGTACAGCTGACCAAGCGCTTCTGCCGCAGCGTTCCGAATGGATTCTTCGTCGACACTTCCTGTGTTCGGAAGAACTTCTTTGACCACCTCCAGGACGAGGTCGTTTGCTGAAAGGTTCTGGGCGCGAACCCGCTGGACCCAGTCGACAACTCGTGGATCCGTGGCATCCCGTGCGGACGCAAGAAATTGCCCCAGTTGGCCGGCACCCTGAGCCGTCGCTCTCATGGTGGCCGCTGCTCGTCGCGGGCCGCCCATTCCCTTGCTGACCATGCTCTTGGTCGCACTGCGCAGAGCTTCGCGCCCCCCGCCACCAAGGAATGCTGACATACCAGAACGGGCTGGAGCAAAGCGGCGGTCAGGCGCTAGCGCAGGTCCGGTCACATCACCTTCTTCACCGCCAGCCGCGTCCCCCTGCCCGTCAGCGTTGGCGTCGTTGGCATCAGCCGGAGGAGGGCCTTCGCCATCACCAGGCGCAGGGCTGTCTCCGCCATTGCCGCCCTCGGGCGGCGAGAGCCACTCAGGATCAAAGGGGGAGCGGGAGCCGCCACCTTTGCTTGATGTTGACGTTCCCATCAGCGCGCTCCTTTCCTGGCTTGTTCAATGGCTTGCTTGACCGGTCTGGAAGCATCGCCGGAGGCATGCCACTGATCGAGCACAGGACGAGCCCACGTCTGCTCATACAGGAGAGGGACGAGCCCTGGGCCGACCTCCTTGATGGGCGCCTGGGCCAGCAAAGCGGCGGCCTTTGCACCAAGGTCAGGAAAGATCTTGGAGATTTCCAGCAATGACACAACGTCTTCGGTTTGCCGCCAGTTTCGCTTTGGTGACTTCAGCTGCCACACCTTGGCCATTACAGCGTCAGCCTGACTCACTCCAGCTGCTCGAATTGCCTGTGTCAGCGGCTCATTTGCGCTGGTCGCCACCATCAGCGCATCCCGCAAGGCACGGCCTTCGGTCGTCAAACTGTCGTCACCGAAGTCCCGCATCGCGGAGTCCCTGCTCAGGTGGAGCAATGGGCGCAAGTCCATTTCGCCAAGTGCAGGCTCCAGCCCAAGCCATTCCTTATGGAAAAACTCATCCTTGAATGGCTCAGGTAAGCCCCCCCCCTCTCGGGCAGACTGCTCAGCCACTCGAATGGCATCGACGCGCCCTTCCGTCGCGGAAGTGACTCGGCCTGCCAGCGCGTTTGCCAAGGCTTCGTCGCAGCGCTCCAAGAGGTGCCATTTGGCCAAGGCCTTAAGGTCCAATTCAATCCCCTGAGGCTTGGCTAGGGCTGACCGGAGAAAGACTGTGTTGAGGAACCGCTTCATCAGGCGCGGATTCGCGTTTACCTTGCTCGAACTCGTGAGCAGCGGTGCCAACCCCTCGGCCAATTCCATCAGCTCGACCAAGTGAGCGTTCTGAGGATTGATGAGGGCCTTCAAAAATTCCAGCGTCACCGCATCACCGCGCCAACTGGTCTTGAGGCGTTCAGCGACGGCCTGAACCGCGCGAGTGAACTGACCATCGACGAACTGGCCGTCAGCAACGGCCCGCTCCAGCAGCAACAACGCGAGGTAGGCCTTTGCCTCGTTCACCCCTAGCCTTGGCACATGCAGCGGGACCTGGATAAGCTTGTCGAAGTAGTTCGTCGCAACCTCATCGCTGATGCCTGTCCCCGCAAAGTGCACTCGTACAGCGCCTCGAATGAACTCGTTGTCGGCAGCAACAACAAACGCGCTGCGCTTCAGGAACAGCAGCAGGCGAATGGACTCCAGTGTCGAAATGGCCGTCTGCGGGAGACAGCGGTCAAGGTCGTCCACGAACACAACAAGGGTGATCTTCAGCTCTTCCAGAAGCTCCTCAAGCGCATCTCGAAATGCCTGAATCTCACCTGGCAGAGAGACCGGCTCGGCAGGCTTCAGTAGGCCCCAATCCTCATCCTTCTCGGCCTTGTCGTCAGCGGCCTCTCCCTGCTCGTCGCCAAAGCCAAACTTTGCGAGCGTGCGTCCAATCAAGCCAATAGGGATGCCAGTGGCGATCGTTGCTGCCGCCTCGCCCCCGAGTTGAACGATTCGCAGCAGATTGATGCGTTGAAGAAGCCTTTTGGCTTTCTTCAACAGCCCCTCGTCGGCGGAAGCTCGGCGCAACACTTCATCACCGACCATTTGAAGAAGAGCACTACGTGCGCCTTCGAAGTCCTGGTAAAGCCAAGGATTGAAGGTGACCACCACGTACGTATTCTTGTTGGGGTCTGCGTCGACGTTCAGCCGTGCCGCGACCATGCGTACCAATGAGGACTTTCCGACGCCCCAGCCGCCCGATACGCCAATCGAAATGGGTTGTCCGTTCGCCTGCTGCAGAAGCTTTGCGCAGGCATCCGCAACAACGCCGAAATTCAAGTAGTCCGTGGTGGTTTCGTTGTCATGCCACATGTGCTCCCCCTGAGAATCGTGTGCTTATAGTTGCCCACCAACACCCTTGAACTTCTCAATAAAAGCCGCGATCTTCTGGAAGACTGCCTGCTTCTTAGTCAGGTATTTCGGGTTCAATGGGCTCATCTTGGGCAAAACAGCATTAAGCTCTGTGCCATTCTCGCTGGCGAACTCCCGCTTAAGCGAAGTGATGATGTAACGTTTGGCGGCTTCGGTATTAAGCCCCTCGGTGCTAATCAACTCCTGCGCTTCGCGCTGCTGCTCTGCTTGGGCAAAGGTGAAGAACGCATCAATCACACTGGCCTTGTCACCGATCTGGTTCAGATCCGTCTGATTGATAAAATCCACCAGCAAGCCCTCTTTGGCCCGGTTACCCAAGCTGGCCCGGATCACTCGCCGCACTTCCTCCACCAGCGCCGACTTGCTCTTGATCTTCTTGTTATGCTCAAAGATCAGTTCCAGGATGTAGTCTAGGTTGATTTCCTGCGATTTAAGCAAGTCCACCTCAAAAACCACATCATCCCAGTCGATGGTGGATTTTTCCTTCTCAGCACCGGCCTTTTCACGGCGCAACCAGTCGCGCACATCGTTGTAGGTCGAGCGGTAATCCTGAATCTTTCGCTCGGGCGGAAGCGTGATGGCTTGCAGTGCGGCCAGATCATCATCGTTCAGATAGTGTTTGGCCTTGAATGCCTCGACTGCCGCCACGTCGCCCATATCAATGCCTTGCGCCTCCTTCAGGCAGGCGAATTCGTCATAGTTTTGCAGCACGTTTTCCACGCGCAAATACTCACCAAACAGCTTGGCAAAGGCTTTTTTGTCGGCTTCTTTCTCAATGGCGGCAGGGTCGGGAAAGCGCGTCTCCAGCTCTGCCACCACATCCATGAAGCCCCGCCGCGCCTCACCAGTGACAGCATCGGTAAAGCCCTCCATGTACTCCGTGTAGCTCTTCTCCAGCACCACGTTCTTGGTGTTCTTGTCACCAAACAAGGTGATGGCGTCAATCGTTGCCTGCTCCAGGTCGCGGAAGGTGACGATATTGCCGAAGGTCTTGGTGGCGTCAAAGATGCGGTTGGTGCGCGAATACGCCTGCATCAGCCCGTGGAAACGCAGGTTCTTGTCCACAAACAGCGTATTCAGCGTGGGGGCATCAAAACCGGTGAGGAACATGCCCACCACGATCAGCAAGTCCACCTGCTCATCGATAGGAAGTTTTTTACCAGTATCGTCGGCGCCCTTCACGCGTTTAGCCAGATCGCGGTAATAGTTCTCGAAGGTTTTGCTGTCCACGCTGAAGTTGGTCTTGAACAGCGCGTTGTAGTCAGCAATCGCCGCACTCAAGAACTCCTTGGCGCTGCTGTTCATGGCCGACACATCAAAGCTCTCGTCCTGAATGTCGCCAATCGCATCCTGCTCTTCGTTGGCGGCGAAGGAGAAGATGGTGGCCACCTTCAGCGGTTTGTCGCAGCTCTTTTGCAGATCCCTGAAGCTCTCGTAATACAGCTTGGCTGCATCCACACTGCTGACCGCAAACATGGCATTGAACCCTTTATTGCCCGCATGAAGGCGGTGGGTCTTTTGCCGGAAATTGTTCAAGATGTATTGGGTAATCTCGCGGATGCGCTCAGGGTGCAGCAGGGCTTGCTTGTTTTCCGCCGCGCTCAGTTTTTTCTCATCCTGCTCGGTTTCGAGGGCCTTGAACTGTGGGCGCACATCGTTGTAATCCACCTTGAACTTCAGCACCTTCTCGTCTCGAATCGCATCGGTAATCACATACGAATGCAACTCACGGCCAAACACGCTGGCAGTGGTGTCAGCCCCCAAGGCGTTATCCGGGAAGATTGGCGTGCCGGTAAAGCCAAACTGGCAGAATTTCTTGAACTTTTTCTTCAGGTTTTTCTGCGCTTCGCCAAACTGGCTGCGGTGGCACTCATCAAAAATGAACACCACTTGCTTGCCGTAGATAGGCAAGTCCGCCTCGCTTTTCATCAGATTGTTGAGCTTCTGGATGGTGGTAACGATAATCTTGTTGTCATCCTTGTCCAGATTGCGTTTCAGGCCCGCCGTACTGTCTGAGCCATTGACACTGTCCGGCGAAAAGCGTTGGTATTCCTTCATGGTCTGGTAATCCAGATCCTTGCGGTCTACCACAAAAAACACTTTTTCGATGAATTCCAGCTCTGTGGCCAGACGCGCCGCCTTGAAGCTGGTCAGCGTCTTGCCCGAGCCCGTGGTGTGCCAGATGAAGCCTCCGCTTTCGGTGTTGCTCCAGTTCTTGGCCTGATGGCTGCTTTTGATCTTCCACAAAATGCGTTCTGTCGCGGCAATCTGGTACGGGCGCATCACCAACAGCGTATTGCTGACATCAAACACCGAGTAGTGCAGCAGCACATTCAGCAGCGTGTGCTTCTGGAAGAAAGTGGCCGTGAAATCCTTCAGGTCTTTGATCAGAGTGTTATCCGACCTTGCCCAATTCATGGTGAAGTCGAAACTATTTTTGTTGCGCTGGGTGGTGTTGGCAAAGTAGCGGCTATCGGTGCCGTTGGAAATCACAAACAATTGCAGATACTTGAACAAAGAGTGCTCGCTATTAAAGCTTTCCTTGCTGTAGCGGTGTACCTGATTGAAGGCCTCACGAATCGCCATGCCGCGCTTTTTCAGCTCTACCTGCACCAGCGGCAGGCCATTGACCAAAATGGTCACATCATAGCGGTTGGCATGTGAGCCGGTCTGTTCAAACTGATTGATCACCTGCACTTTGTTGCAGGCGATGTTTTTCTTGTCCAATAAATAAATGTTTTTAATGCTCCCATCATCAAAAACAAAATCATGCACATGGTCATCGTGAATCTTGCGGGTTTTCTCAACGATGCCATCACTGGGCTTATCTAACCACGTTTCTACAAAGCGCTGCCACTCGCTATCAGTGAATTGCTGGCTATTGAGTGCTTGCAGTTGTATGCGCACATTTTTAAGCAAATCACCAGGTGTATGCAGATCAGACAAGTACTCATACCCTTGATTCTGCAAATCCTGAATAAACTCATACTCCAGATGGCCTTCGCTCTGATAGCTCTCAGCGGTCTTCCATTCAGGCTTGTATTGATCCAAAATAATAAAGCTATTGGATTCGGCAATGGTTTTATAGTCGCTCATTGTTCAGCGCCCTTCTTTTTCAGCAGTTTTTTTACTTCACGATCAAAATCAGACTCAATGCGTTGCTGCTTGTTGAATTTTTCATATTCAGCAGAAGCCTTCAGCTCAGCCTGCTTTCGGCTGACTGTTCCGAACCCTTCCAGTATCCGGTATTCATTGAAGGACAGAAACTTGTCTACGCTTTCAGCAAAACTTTCCATGGTGAAAGTATTGCGCCGCTCGATAATGCCTTCGATATAATCAAAAAATGCCGAGACGGCCCGTTCAAGCCTCTTGATTTCCTCTGCACTCAAGTAATTCTTGGCCACCAGAGAATCAGATTTCAGTACTCGCCCATCCGGCGCATTTTTATAGGTGCTCATGCCCATCAAGGGCTTGCTGGCGTCAGCCTTCAGCGAGATGATTTCTGCCGCTGTATGGCCAGTAATTGCATAATGAAACTTGTCTTGCACATGAGCATAAAACAGGCGAGTGGTTTCCGACTTCGAGTCGTAATCGATACTACACTCGGCAAAAATATCGGTAATCTGCTGATAAATCCGCCGTTCGCTGGCGCGGATGGAGCGCACCCGCTCCAGTAACTCGCGGAAATAATCTTTGCCAAAGAAGCGGCCATTTTTCAGGCGATCATCATCCATGGCGAAGCCCTTGATGATGTACTCTTTAATCAGCTGGGTGGCCCAAATACGAAACTGGGTGGCCTGCGCCGAATTCACCCGGTAGCCCACCGAAATCACCGCATCCAGGTTGTAGTACTCCAATTTGCGTGTAACCTGACGCGCCCCCTCTTGCTGAACTGTTTCCAGAATGGAAACAGTTGCCTCACGATGCAATTCGCCTGATTGGTAAATATTCTCAAGGTGTTTGGAAATTGCCGCGACGCCCACCCCAAACAACTCCGCCATGCGCTTCTGGGTCAACCAGATGCTTTCATTGCTGAGCAATACCTCTACCTTGATGGCGCCATTGGGGGCGGTATAGAGCAAGAATTCTGTCGTTTGATTGTGCAAAGTCATTGGGTGGGTGGACATTATTTCCCTCGTGTATCGTGCCAGCCTGGGATGCGCATCCCCCTGGGCATTCGCCCCATAGGCGGTGGGGCAAGTGCACAATGCGGTCGGCAACTCCCGCCGGCATGCTTATTTACTATCGATGCGCAGTGATGACAGCGGTCATCTCGCCCATGCCTTATGGCTTGGTTTTCTGCCAAAAACCATAGTTTTTTTTCAAATGATCCAGCAGCAGCTTGACCGTGGCTTTCTCTGCTGGCGTGGGCTCTGCAACGGCCTCATTGGACAGCGTGCTGTGGCTGGTGAATTGGATAATTCTGTTCAGATACAGCTGCCGGTCATCAGGCAAAAGCTCAGACCACTTGGGGTAGCCCAAAAAACTGGCCGTTTTTTCGTAGAGGTTGCGCAGCAAGGTAAAGTGATATCGTTCAACCTTGTTGTCCGCAATTGCCTGCTCGATGGTTTGCTTCAGATGCAGGTGATAGGAAAAGCTCTGGTTGGAATCGCCATGTTTTTCCGTCAGCGCGAAACCACCATCTTCAAAACGCTCCAGCAAGTAGCAAGTCTTGTTGCCTAACTCATTAAATAACACGTTGTAGAACAGCGGGCTGTGCGTGGTGACGATGAACTTCAGCTCGGATTGACTGGATTTAATCAAACTGGCCAGATTCACCGCCAGCTCAATCAGGTGATTTTCATCCAGCGAGCTGACGGGGTCATCCACAAAGACATAGCTCAGATTGTTGAAGACATCGGTGGAGCGCTCAGCCGCTTCAGCGATGTTCAGTTCGGCAATCACCTGCTCCAGCAATGCATTGAAAACACTCCAGATGAAGTTGCTTTCTTCACCTTTGGAGATTTTGATATATGGTTCTGGCTGATTGTTTCCGCGCGTGAACGAAAAGCTGACCGATGAGAAATCCGCGCTGAAATGCGGCGTCAACTTGTCGCTGGTGTAGCGCTGAAAAGTGGTGGTGATGCTTTGGTCCTGGCCTTGTTCCTCCAACACCCATGTGGTGAAAGCATTGGGTTGAATCTTCAGTGTTGGATTGGCCCCTCGCCCCAAGTCGTTGTCCCAGTAAAACAAGTCTTCGGTAAAGGCACTGTAATAAAGAATTTTTTTGTCGGCCAACTCCGATGATGGCACATCATCACCTTCTGGCTTGGGGTCAATTTCCTGTTTGAATGCCCGCGACAGGCGTGTCTTACCCGTGCCATTGAAGGCATAAATTAACTGCACCTTTTTGTTGGCCGCTTTCAGCTGCTGCGCGATTTCAGTCAGCGTCTTGCTCATTTCACACCTCTACAACGCCTGGCTTGGGAAAATTCAGCAGCAGATCACGGTAATACTCGTATTGCTTCTGGCGCAGCTCGATTTCGCGTGGCAAGCCTTCGGTGAGGGAGTTGGCGAGGGCATCGAATTTGTCGAGGATGGCGACGATTCGAGCTTGCTCATTTAGAGGAGGAACCGGCACCCGGAAAGCGAATAATTTTTTGCTGTCGATGGAAGCAACCGAACCACCAGTTTTTCTAGCCATTCGCAAAATATCACCCCCTCTAGATCGAATAACATGCGCAATGTATCCGGCTAAAATGCCATCCTGCACAATAACCGCCTTCATATCTTGATTCAATGATGCAGGCACGGAAATTAACGCACTAGGCAAAAATTTATCCAAAATACTTGAGCGAACCACAAGAGCGATAGCATTAGCCGGCATGAGTTTTGTTGAAGATTTTCTAATTGCATCCTCAGTAATATAGTCTTCACTAGAGTCAATGATTGGCCGCCCCATATCTTTGGGCGAGATCCATGGAATTGTGCCATTCTCCCAGTATTCTGGATGGTTTTTCGATGGAGTTCCTCCTCCGTACCAAATGCCGATTTCGCCCAACGCCTTCCATTCCACTTCCTCATCTTCAAAACTCAACAACTGATCACGATAGTAGTTGTATTGTTTTTTTCGAGCGGTCAGCTCGGCGGTCAGCTCGGCGGTCAGCTCGGCGGTCAGCTCGGCGAAGGAGTCAAGGAAGCGTACGATTTCATCTTGCACTTCGAATGGAGGGACAGGGATTTTCAGCTCATTCAAGACGGATTGAGTTTGGCTAGGCACGCCGCCCGCTTGATTCATTTCCCCAAGGCCAGCCGTTGTTAAAAAGTAGTACAGAAATTTGGGGAGAATCTGCGCTTCGTCAATCTCTGTATAGAAGATGGTGTCAACATTCCAGAATGGCACATCGACGAAAAATAGATTGCCAAGGGAACCTTTCCTTGGAATCAAGACTGAAGGTTTGTTGTAGGTATAGGTATCAGCATATCGCATGATTCCACCAGAGCCGTAAACCGGAAATTCGCCATCACCAAGCGCTTTGTGATCCTTGCCATTTTTGATACGCACAATGTCGCCAAGGCGTTTGAACGTAACGCCGTCTGGGCAGTATTCAGCAATAAGGTCATTAAAGCTACTCATACTGCTTCCTCCCTTCCCTCAATCTCTGCCACGATGGCGTCAATGTCTTTGCGTAGCTGATCAATCCTGGCCACGGTGGTTTTCAACTCGGCATTCAGCTGGGCAATATCCACTGCCTCGCGATTGTCCTTGGCTTCCACATAGCTGCTGACCGACAGGTTGTAGTCGTTGGCCACCACCTGCTCAAACGGGATGGACAGGGCAAAGTGATCGACATTTTCCTTGCTGTCGAACACCGCCATGATCTGCTCGATGTGCGCGTCCAGCAGCACATTGTTATTGGTTTCTTTTTTGAACAGCCCGCTGGCGTCGATAAACTGGGTGGCGGTGTCGGTCTTGTGTTTGGACAGCACCAGAATGTTCACAGCGATGGTGGTGCCAAAAAACAGATTGGGCGCGAGCGAAATCACGCTCTCCACATAGTTGTTATCCACCAGATATTGGCGAATTTTCTGCTCGGCGCCGCCCCGGTAAAAAATGCCAGGAAAGCAGACGATGGCTGCACGGCCTTTGGCAGACAGGTAGTTCAGCGCGTGCAGCACAAAGGCAAAGTCGGCCTTGGATTTGGGGGCAAGCACGCCAGCCGGGGCAAAACGCTCGTCGTTGATCAGCGTGGGGTCGTCGCTGCCGATCCATTTCACCGAATACGGCGGGTTGGAGACGATGGCGTCAAACGGGCGCTCGTCGGCAAAGTGCGGGGCTTCCAGGGTATTGCCCAGCTGAATATTGAACTTATCGTAGTTGACGTTGTGCAAGAACATATTCATCCGCGCCAGGTTATACGTGGTGTGGTTGATTTCTTGCCCAAAGAAGCCGTCTTCGATCAAGTGTTGATCAAAGTGCTTTTTGGCTTGCAGCAGCAACGAGCCCGAGCCGCAGGCCGGGTCATAAATCTTGTTGACGCGGGTTTGCTTGTGCATGGCCAATTGGGCAATCAGCTTGGACACATGCTGCGGGGTGAAAAATTCACCGCCGGATTTGCCGGCGTTGGCGGCATAGTTGGAGATAAGAAACTCATAGGCATCGCCAAACAGGTCGATATGGCTGGTGTCGAAGTTGCCAAAGTCGAGCTCTGCCACGCCTTTGAGCACGGCGGCCAGCCGGGCATTTTTGTCTTTAACAGTGTGGCCCAGGCGGTTGCTGGTGGTGTCGAAGTCAGCAAACAGGCCCTTGATGTCCTGCTCAGAAGGATAGCCGATGGCAGAGGCTTCAATCGCTTTGAAGATATTGGCCAGATCGGTATTCAGGCTTTCGTTGGTGTTGGCCTTGGCCACCACATTGACGAATAGCTGACTGGGGTAGATAAAGTAGCCCTTGGTCTTGATGGCGTCGTCTCTGGCGGCAGCGATGTTTTTGTCATTATCAGCCATGGCAGCGTAATCGACATCGGGGTCGCCACCGGTAATGTAATCAATAAAGTTTTCGCTGATGAAGCGATAAAACAGTGCACCCAGCACATATTGCTTGAAATCCCAGCCATCGACGGCGCCGCGAACATCGTTGGCAATCTGCCAGATTCGGCGTTGCAGTTCGGCGCGTTGTTGGATGCTTGTCATTGTTAAAATCCAGTGTTGATTCGTTAACTCCGGCCCAGGCGTGATGCTTGAGCCGGAGGCGCAGCGTGTTGCGGCAATAGGGGGGCGTTCTATCCCCCAGCTGTTTTTGCCTTGGTGGAATACGAGGCTCTTTTCAAGTCGTGATGTGTACAGGCAAGCGGCCACGCCGCTTGCCATCCATCAGATAGCCAACCGCCAGCCCTTACACCGCCAAAATCTCCGCCAACGCCGCCAACAACACATCCGTCTGTTGTTCCGTGCCCACAGTGATGCGCAAAAACTGGTCAATGCGCGGGTGTTTGAAGTGGCGCACGATGATGGCGCGTTCGCGCAGGGCGGCGGCCAGTTGGGCGGCGTCGTGTTGCGGGTGGCGGGCAAACACAAAGTTGGCGGCGGAGGGCAGCACGGCAAAGCCCAGTTGTGCCAGGCCGGCGTTCAGGCGTTCGCGGGTGGCGATCACTGCCTGGCGGGTGTGCTCAAAGTGAGCGTTGTCGTTCATCGCGGCGGTGGCGCCGGCCAGGGCCAGGCGGTCGAGCGGGTAGGAGTTAAAGCTGTTTTTCACCCGCTCCAGCGCGTCGATCAAGTCGGGGTGGCCGACAGCAAAGCCCACGCGCAGGCCGGCCAGCGAGCGGGATTTGGACAGGGTTTGCGTCACCAGCAGGTTAGGGTGCTGGTCGATCAGGCGGATGGCGCTGTCGCCGCCAAAGTCGATATAGGCTTCGTCCACCACCACCACACGATCGGGGTTGTGGCGAGCGATGGCGGCCACGGCGTCCAGCGGCAGCAGGCGGCCGGTGGGGGCGTTGGGGTTGGGGAAGATCACCCCGCCATTGGGGCCGTGGTAATCGTCCGGATTGATGGCAAAGTCGGCGTCCAGCGGCACTTCGCGGTATTCCACGCCGTACAGGCCGCAGTACACCGGATAAAAGCTGTAGGTGATGTCCGGAAACAGAATCGGCTCGTCGTGCTTGAGCAGGGCCAGAAACACATGGGCCAGCACTTCGTCCGAGCCATTGCCGACAAACACTTGCTGGGTGGTCACGCCATAGTGGGCGGCCACGGCCAGTTTCAGGCTGTCGCCATTGGGGTCGGGGTACAGGCGCAGATGGTCGCTGGTTTCGGCGGCAATAGCTTGCAGCGCCTTGGGCGAGGGGCCGTAGGGGTTTTCGTTGGTGTTGAGTTTGACCAGATCGGGCAGCTTGGGCTGCTCGCCGGGCACGTAGGGGGTCAGGCCGTGGACGACGGCGCTCCAGTATTGGCTCATGGTCGGGTTCCTGGCTGGCGGGGCGAGTGTTGCAATCCCCGTGAAATGATTTCCGGTGAAATGGTATCATGGCAGGGCTGTGCGGCGCGGCCTCAGGTCTGGATCAGACTGGCGCGCTGCGCCGGTTTGCCTTGTTTATCTAGTGATGGATCCCATGCGTCAGGCTGATATTACCCGCAACACCCTGGAAACCCAGATCACCGTGTCGATCAACCTGGACGGCGACGGTCACGGCACCTTCGCCACTGGCGTGCCGTTTCTGGAGCATATGCTCGACCAGATTTGCCGCCATGGCCTGATCGACCTGAATATTCAGGCGGTGGGCGATTTGCATATCGACGCGCACCACACCGTGGAAGACATCGGCATCACCCTGGGCCAGGCCTTCGCCAAGGCAATTGGCGACAAAAAGGGCATTCGCCGCTATGGCCACGCCTATGTGCCGCTGGACGAGGCGCTGTCGCGGGTGGTGATTGACCTCTCCGGCCGCCCTGGCCTGGTGTACAACATTGATTTCACCCGCGCGGCGATTGGCCAGTTTGACGTGGATTTGTTCTCGGAATTCTTCCATGGCTTTGTCAATCACGCGATGGTGACGCTGCATATCGACAATCTGCGCGGCGTGAACGCCCATCATCAGGCCGAAACGGTGTTCAAGGCCTTTGGCCGCGCGCTGCGCATGGCCGTTGAGCCAGACCCGCGCATGGCCGGCGTCACCCCGTCCACCAAAGGAACCCTCACCGCATGAGCGCCGCCAAACCGACAATCGCCGTGGTGGACTACGGCATGGGCAATCTGCGCTCGGTGACCAAGGCGCTGGAGCATGTGGCCGACGGCCGCGCCCACATCACGCTGACCGCGCAACCCGAGGTGGTCCGCGCCGCTGACAAGGTGGTGTTTCCCGGCCAGGGCGCGATGAAGGATTGCATGGCCGGCCTGCTGGAATCCGGCCTGAAAGACGCCGTGCTGGAAGCCGCCGCCAACAAGCCGTTTTTTGGCGTGTGCGTGGGCGCGCAACTGCTGCTGGACCACAGCGAAGAAGGCGACACGCCGGCGCTGGGGCTATACGCCGGCCAGGTCAAGCGCTTTCCGGATGGGCTGAGCGACGCCGCTGGCGCGCGCCTGAAGGTGCCGCATATGGGCTGGAACGAAGTCTGGCAGACCGCCCGCCACCCGCTGTTTGCCGGCGTGGCCGACGGCAGCCGCTTTTATTTTGTGCATAGCTACTACATGGCGCCGGCCGATGCCGCGCTGTCACTGGGCTATGCTGAGTATCCTTTCGCATTTTCCGCCGTCATTGGTCGTGATAATGTGTTCGCCACGCAGTTTCACCCCGAAAAAAGCGCGGCCGCCGGCTTGAAGTTGCTGGAAAACTTCATTGCCTGGGATGGCCAGCGATAACCCCGAAGACCCAAAAGCCCGAGATACATCATGCTGCTGATTCCCGCGATTGATCTGAAAGACGGCCAGTGTGTGCGCCTGAAACAAGGCGTTATGGACGATGCGACCGTGTTTTCTGATGACCCGGTCAAGGTTGCCGCCCACTGGCGCGACCAGGGCGCGCGTCGCCTGCATCTGGTTGATCTGAACGGCGCCTTTGCCGGCAAGCCGAAAAACCTCGCGGTGATCCGCGACATCCTCGCCGAAGTCGGCGATGACATGCCGGTGCAGCTGGGTGGCGGCATCCGCGACCTGGACACCATCGAGAAATACCTCGATATGGGCCTGCAATACGTCATCATCGGCACGGCTGCGGTGAAAACCCCCGGCTTTCTGCACGACGCCTGCGATGCCTTCCCCAATCAGGTGATTGTTGGCCTGGACGCCAAAGATGGCAAAGTGGCCACCGACGGCTGGGCCAAGATCACCCACCACGACGTGATCGACCTGGCCCGCCGTTTTCAGGATTACGGCGTGGTGTCGGTGATTTACACCGACATCGGCCGCGACGGCATGATGAGCGGCGTGAACATCGACGCCACCGTCAAGCTGGCGCAGGCGCTGACCATTCCGGTGATCGCCTCGGGCGGCCTGACCAACCTCGACGATGTGCGCGCGCTGTGCGGCGTTGAGCACGAAGGCATCGAGGGCGCCATCACCGGCCGCGCCATTTACGAGGGCAGCATCAACTTCCGCGAGGCGCAGGACCTGGCCGACGCGCTGGGCCAATAAGCCCGGACTGCCCGCACAACACAGAATGCATTCGCCATGTCTTTAGCCAAACGCATCATCCCCTGTCTGGACGTGACCGCTGGTCGCGTGGTCAAGGGCGTCAATTTTGTCGGCCTGCGCGACGCCGGCGACCCGGTGGAAATCGCCCGGCGCTACGACGAGCAAGGCGCTGACGAGCTGACTTTTCTGGACATCACTGCCTCCAGCGACGACCGCGACATCATCCTGCACATCATCGAAGCGGTGGCCGAACAGGTGTTCATCCCGCTGACGGTGGGCGGCGGCGTGCGCAAGGTGGAAGACGTGCGCCGGCTGCTCAACGCCGGCGCCGACAAGGTCAGCATCAACACCAGCGCGGTGACTAACCCCGAGCTGGTGCGCGAATGCGCCGACAAGTTCGGCTCGCAGGCGATTGTCGTGGCGGTAGACGCCAAGGCGGTCAGCCCGGACAACGACCGCTGGGAGGTGTTCACCCACGGCGGACGCAACCCCACCGGGCTGGACGCGGTGGCCTGGGCGCAAAAAATGCAACAACTGGGCGCCGGCGAAATCCTGCTGACCAGCATGGACCGCGACGGCACCAAGATCGGCTTTAACCTGCCGCTGACCCGCGCGGTCAGCGATGCGGTGTCGATTCCGGTGATTGCCTCGGGCGGCGTGGGCAATTTGCAACACCTGGCCGACGGCGTGCTGCAAGGCCACGCCGATGCGGTGCTGGCCGCCAGTATTTTTCACTTTGGCGAATACACCGTCGAACAGGCCAAGCGCCTGATGCGCGAACAAGGCATTGAGGTGCGGCTATGAGCAACTTGTCCTGGCTGGACGCGGTCAAATGGGACGATAAAGGCCTGGTCACGGCGATTGCGCAGGACAAACACAGCCAGCGCATCATGATGGTGGCCAACGTCAACCGCGAATCGCTGCAACTGACCGCCGACACCGGCATTGCCCACTACTGGAGCCGCTCGCGCAACCGGCTGTGGAAAAAAGGCGAAGAATCCGGCCACCTGCAAAAAGTGCACGAGATTCGCCTGGATTGCGATGGCGATGTGGTGTTGCTGGTGATTGACCAGGATGGCGGCATTGCCTGCCACACCGGGCGCGAAAGTTGCTTTTATCGCAAGCTCGACGACGGCGACTGGCAGACGGTGGACCCGGTGTTGAAAGACCCAGCCAGCATCTACGCCCAGCCGCACGGGCACTGATCGCGCCAGACACAAAAAAAACGGGTGGCGCGTCACGCCACGGTCATGCGCGCCCGCCATGATGGCGCGCCACGGTTTTGTTTACTGACGAGAAATAGAGACTGCCATGATTCACGCCGAAGTGCTGTTCCATATTGCCGACACCCTGGAAGCGCGCAAGAGCGCCGACCCGAAGTCGTCCTACGTTTCCGAGCTGCTGCACAAGGGCGAAGACGCCGTGCTGAAAAAAGTGGCGGAAGAAGCCGCCGAAGTGCTGATGGCCTCGAAAGACGGCAGCAAGCTGCATCTGGTGCGTGAAGTGGCCGATTTGTGGTTCCACTCGATGGTGCTGCTGACCTATCACGGCCTGCGTCCGGACGATGTGCTGGTGGAGCTCAAGCGCCGCGAAGGCATCTCTGGCCACGACGAAAAAGCGGCGCGCGCCGCCCAGCAAGGCTGAGCCGGAGCCACAGCATGAGCGACTGCATTTTTTGCAAGATCATTGCCGGGCAAATCCCGTGCAACAAGGTGTACGAAGACGATGACATGCTGGCTTTTCATGACATCCGTCCGATTGCGCCGGTGCATTTCTTGATCATCCCCAAGCGCCACATCGAATCGCTGCTGACCACCACGGCGGACGATGTGGACATTTTGGGCAAGATCATGACAAAAGTGCCCGAACTGGCCCGTGAGCAAGGGCTGGCGGCAGGCTTCAAGACCGGCATCAACACCGGCAAACTGGGCGGGCAGGAGGTGTATCACCTGCATGTCCACGTCTTTGGTCACAAGGCTTAAATCCGCCTCCCCCCGCGCGGGCAGCCTGCAACAGGAGTATCAACATGGGTTCTTTCAGCATTTGGCACTGGCTTATCGTGCTGGTGGTGGTCGTGCTGATTTTTGGCACCAAAAAACTGCGCAATATCGGCCAGGATCTGGGCGGCGCGGTCAAGGGTTTCAAGGACGGCATGAAAAGCGAAGAAAACCCGAGCCAACCGCCCGCTGACAGCGGCCGGGTGATCGACGTCAACACCGACCACAGCAAGAAGTAAGCCGCCGTGTTCGACATCAGCTTTGGCGAACTGGCGGTCATCGGCGTGGTGGCGCTGGTGGTGATCGGCCCGGAAAAACTGCCCAAGGTGGCGCGCACCGTCGGCGCCTTGGTCGGCCGCGCCCAGCGCTATGTGCACGACGTCAAGGCGGATATCCAGCGCGAGGTGAATCTGGGCGAGCTCAAGCAATTGCACAGCGAGGTGCACGACGCCGCGCAAAGCCTGCGCCATAGCGTGCAAACCCAGGTGGACGAAGCCCGCCAGGCGGTGGGTGAGGTGCAGAGCCAGCTGAACGAAGTCAGCCAGACCGCCACGCACACGCTGGCCGAGGCGCAAGCACAGCTGGATGCAGTCAATCAGACCGTCGCCGAGCCGCTGGCGCCGACCAGCAGCAGCGCATCCAGCGCGGCCGCCCCGTCGGACACTGCGCCCAGCGCAGCCCACGCCGCCTTGCCGGCGGCCGAGGCAAGCCCGCCCAGCGCCGTGGCTGCCGCCGAAACCGCCGCGCCCCTTTCTTCTTCCAGCAAGCCGACATGACCGATTCTCAACCCTTGCTTGCCCACCTGATCGAGCTGCGCACCCGCCTGGTGCGCGCGTTGATTGGCCTGGGGCTGATGTTTCTGGGCCTGTTTCACTGGTCTGGCGACATTTACCACTTGCTGGCCAAGCCGCTGATGCAAGTGCTGCCGGCTGGCGCGCACATGATCGCCACCGACGTCACCACGCCGTTTTTTGTGCCGATGAAAGTCACCATGATGGTGGCTTTTGTGCTGGCCCTGCCCAATACGCTGTACCAGATCTGGGCGTTTGTCGCGCCGGGACTATATGCCCATGAAAAACGGCTGATTGTGCCGCTGATTATTTCCAGTGTGCTGCTGTTCATCACCGGCATGGCTTTTGCGTATTTTCTGGTGTTTCCGGTGGTGTTTGGCTTTATGAGCGCGGTAACCCCGGAAGGCGTGTCAATGATGACCGACATCGACAATTATTTGTCGTTTGTGCTGGGCATGTTCATCGCCTTTGGCATTACCTTTGAAGTGCCGGTGGTGGTGGTGCTGTTGGTGCGCTTTGGCATTGTCGATATCGCCAAGCTGAAAGAAGCGCGGCCGTATGTGATTGTCGGCGCCTTTATTGTCGCCGCCGTGGTCACCCCGCCGGATGTGCTGTCGCAAGTGATGCTGGCGGTGCCGCTGTGGCTGCTGTTCGAGCTGGGTGTGGTGGTAGCCGGCTGGATTGGCAAATCCGAGACTACCCGCGCCAACGCCAAGGACGCCGCATGAAGCAGACTTTTCATTGGCTGAGCGTCGCCAGCCTGGTGGCGCTGATTCTGCTCACCCTGGCCTGGGAGCTGTGGCTGGCGCCGTTGCGTCCGGGCGGCAGCCTGCTGGCGCTCAAGGCCGTGGTGCTGTTGCTGCCGCTGTTTGGCATCCTGCGCGAGCGGGTGTACACCTACCAGTGGTCGAGCATGTTCATCCTGATGTTTTTTGCCGAGGGCGTCACCCGCGCCTGGGGCGACAAAGGCCTGTCGCAATGGCTGGCCGGGCTGGAAACCCTGCTTACCGTGCTGTTCTTTACCGGCGTGCTGGGCTATGTGCGCGCCGTGCGGCAAGAGCGCCAGGCGGCATAAGCGGCGCTGAGCGCACTCATGCCAGCGCAGTGTGCGGCGATGCCCCTGCCGCCGTCACGCCGCTCACAACATTCCGCGCCAGATGAGTGCAGATAGTGCCGCGAGTACGGCAAGATTACACAACAACGCTGGATGGGCTTGGCGGGCGGTAAGCCGCCACGGCTCACCGCATCGGCCGCATCAAGCGGCTCGCTGCGGACACACCTGAATCCCCCGCGCTTCCAGCCGCGCGCGCAGCCGTCGGGCCACATCCAGCGCATGCGCGCTGTCACCATGCAAACAGACGCTGTCGGCGCGCAGCTGCACGGTGCGGCCATCCTGGCTGGTGACTTGGCCTTGCTCGACCAGCCGCAGGGTCTGCGCCACCGCCTGGACCGGATTGACGATCACCGCGCCCGGCAGCTCGCGCGGCGCCAGGCTGCCGTCGGCCAGATACGCGCGGTCAGCAAACACTTCTTCCACGGCATTCAAACCCTGCAAACGCGCCTGACGCACCAGCGCGCCACCCGCCAGCCCCACCAGCTTCAGGCCGGGGTGGTAATCATGCACGGCGCGGGCAATCGCCTCGGCCAGGGCCTCATCGCCCGCGGCCTGGTTATACAGCGCGCCATGCGGCTTGACGTGCTGCAACTGGCCGCCTTCTTCGCGGACGATTTCATCCAGCGCGCCAATCTGGTCGAGCATGTCCTGGTAGACCTGCGCTGGCGCGCGCTGCATGGCGCGGCGGCCAAAATGCGCGCGGTCAGGAAAACTCGGATGCGCCCCCAACGCCACGCCATGCGCCAAGGCGGCGCGCGCCGTGTCGCGCATGGTGCGCGCGTCGCCCGCATGCCAGCCACAGGCAATATTGGCGGAACTGACATAGCGCAAAATCGCGGCGTCGTCGCCGCAGCCTTCACCGAGATCGGCATTGAGGTCGATGTGCATCACAGGCTCCGCAGGTAAAACAAAATGGTAGAAACGCCCGGCGCAATGCGGCGCAATAAGAGCCGCTAACAAAACTCAGCGAAGCGCTCCTGGCTAGGCGCGCGGCCGCAGACAGTACAAGGAGTACGGCAAGGTCGCGCAACGACGCCAGGAGGGTTTTGTTAGCGGCTCTAAGCCAGATTGCAGGGTTTCACTCTACCTATTTCATCGACGCAGGAATACCCTGCTAAAGCACAAGTTTATTACATTTACTTTCACCGCAACGATATTGCCGCAAGATGGCCAATATGTGCAGAACACGCCAAATTTTCACTCCCGATGATACGGATGGTTATTCAGGATCGACACCGCGCGGTAAAGCTGTTCGGCCAGCAGCACGCGCACCATGCCATGCGGCAGGGTCAGTGCGGAGAGGCGCAGCAGCACGTCAGCGCGTTGTTTGATGGCGGGGGAGAGGCCGTCGGCGCCGCCGATCACCAGGCAGATGTCGTCGCCGCTTTCCAGCCAGGTTTTCATTTCGCTGGCCAGACGCACGCTGGTCCAGTCCTGGCCGCGTTCGTCCAGCACGATCAGCTTGCTGCGCGGCGGGATGGCGGCCTCGATGCGGGCGCATTCGGCGGCCATGCCTTTTTCGGCGGTGACGCCGCCGCCGCGTTTTTCGGGTTTGATTTCCTGCAAATGCAGGGCGGCCTCACGCGGCAGACGACGGGCGTATTCATTGAACGCGTCGTCCACCCAGCGCGGCATTTTGCTGCCGACGGCCAGCAGGGTCATCTTCATGGGAACACCGGCAGAAAGAGGGGGGCGCCGCACGCGCCAGGCGAAGTGAGCACTGGGCTGAGCGGCGCGGGGCAATGCTTACAGCAGCTCATAAAACTCAGCGCAGCGGCCCTGGCCAGGTGTACGGGCAGTACAAGCGCCAGGAGAGTTTGGTGAGCTGCGCTTACAGCGCGCTCCACGGGCGGGCGGCGTTCGGGCTGAACGACGGCTTTTCGCCGCCCCACAGCGCTTCGATGTCGTAGTAGTCGCGCACGGCCGGCAGCATCACGTGCACCACCACGTCGCCGGCATCCACCAGCACCCATTCGCCCGAGGCTTCGCCTTCGGTGCCGACGATGTCCACGCCGTTTTCCTTGAGCTTGACGTGCACGCTGTTGGCCAGCGCCTTGACCTGGCGGTTGGAGTCGCCGGTGCACACCACCATGCGCTGGAACAGGTCGGTCAGCTTGTGGGTGTCGAGGTTGATGATGTCCTTGCCCTTGATGTCTTCCAGGGCTTCTACCGCCAGGGCGGCAATCGCTTGTGCGTCCATGATGTCCTTAATGAGTGTGAGGCTGGGCCGCCGGGCTGCTCAGCGCGGCTCACAAAACTCTCCTGGCGTGCTTGCCTGACGGCACTGTCGCCTGGCCAGGATCGCTGCGCTGAGTTTTGTTCGCCGCTTTGAGTGATGGCTCCCACGGCCCTTGTGCTGTGGCGAGCCGCTCAGCGGCCGTACAAATGCTGTTGATTAATATAGTCCACCACGGCGGGGGCCAATAGCCCGGCGCAGGGCCGGCCGGCGGCCAGCGCTTGGCGGATGGCCGTGGCGGAAACCGCCTGGGCTGGCAAAGTCAGGGCGCGGATTGTACCGTACTGCGTTCGTTTTGAAAAATCAGCCACTTGCCGCGCCTGCCAGCGCGCGGCCAGTTCGGGCGGCAAGGGTGGGGTGGGCAGGTCGGGGCGCAGCCACACCGCCAGATTGGCCAGGGTAAAAATCTGTTGCCAGTTGCGCCAGCCGGGCAGCGCCGCCAGCGAGTCGCCGCCGATCAGCAGCCACAATTCGGCGGCCTCGCCGTATTCGGCCCGCAGTTCGGTGAGGGTTTCTACGGTGTAGGCCGGGCGTGGGCGGCGCACTTCGCGCGCGTCCACCCACAGGCCGGCCTCATCGCCGAGAGTGAGCCGGGCCATGGCCAGCCGCTGTTCGGCGCTGGCCTGCGGCGCTTGCGCGCGGTGATAGGGCTGGCCAGCCGGCACGATGTGCACTTTGTCCAGCGCCAGCTCGTCGCGCAAGGCGCGCGCCATGTCCCGATGCGCCAGGTGCATCGGGTCGAAGGTGCCGCCGAATACGCCGATGCGTGGGCTCATGCCTGCGCGTAGCCGTCCACCAGCACGTCCAGCTGGCCGGTGGCCGGATGAATCACCAGGCCATGCACCGGAATATCCTTGGGCATCAGCGGATGGCTGCGGATGGTGGCCACGGTGTGGCGCACGCTGTCGTGGACATTGTCAAAACCCTTCAGCCAGCTGTCCAGGTCAATGCCGGCGCCGCGCAGGGTGGCAATGGTTTCAGCCGAAACGCCACGCTCGCGGGCATTGGCCAGGATGCGTGCCGGGTCGATGGCGCGCATGCCGCAGTCGTGGTGGGCCACCACGCAGATTTCTTCGGCGCGCAGCTCGTACACCGCCACCACCAGGCTGCGCATCACCGAACCCCACTGGTGGGTGACCAGGGCGCCGGCGTTTTTGATCAGCTTAGCGTCGCCGTTTTTCAGGCCCATGGCCTGCGGCAACAGCTCGACCAGCCGGGCGTCCATGCACGCCAGCACGGCCAGGTTTTTGTCGGGGAATTTATCGGTTTCGAATTTTTCGTATTCACGGTTACTGACAAACTCGCGGTTATGCGCGAGCAGATCGCCCAACAGGCTCATTGAATGGTCTCCGATGAAAGGCGCCGTCGGCACAGCCGGTGGGCTGGGACGGGCGCGGGGCAGGACGGAAGGCGCGGATCATGGGGGGCGCGCAACGCCGGGCGATGCTATCACGGCCAGCGCAAAACCGGATAAGAGTCGCTCACAAAACCCCACGCAGTGGTCCTGGCGAGGCGCACGACCGCAGACAGTGCGGTAACGCCAGGAGGGTGTGGTGAGCGGCGTCCGCCTGATGCGCGCAGAGAATCAATCCCCCTCAGGGCGTGGCGCGCGGCTGGCGCATCCAGCCGGCCAGCCGGCGCGCCAGCTCGGCATCCTGGCCAATAAAGCCATGCCAGTGCAGCGGGCCGCAAATATTGCCGGAGGGCGAGCCGCCGCCGTCGATCCACCACAGCGCCTTGACTGGCGCCTGGCTGAGCGCCGGCAATAGTGCAGGCACTCGCTCGGGCTGGCAGACGGTGCAGGCATCGTGCTGGTGGTGCATCAGCAAGGTGGGCACGCGGATGCGCGCCAGCGCCTGGCCGGGCAGCGCGCCGGGTTTGTCGCCCACCACGCTGGAGGTCAGCACCAGTCCATCAATGGCCGCGCCTTCCTGAATGGCGGCAGCGGCCGCCGACACTGTGCCACGGCTGGTGCCCATCAGCCACAGCGGGCCGGGTGCGCGCTGACGCACGGCGGCCAGCACCTGATGAATATCGGCCAGATGCCAATCGGTGACGCGGTCCGGGTAGTCCAGCGCACCGTGGTCAGAAGCGCGACCAAAAATGGCGACATTCAGCCCGGCCTGGGCCAGCGGCGCGGCAATGCGCACTAAAAAATTCTCGCTGTCTGGCAAGCCGTTCACCACCCGGCCAAATCCGCCGCCGCCACCGGGGAACAGCACCACGTTGGCAAACGCGGGCGAGGCGGCCGGCAACCAGAACACCGACACCTCGGCGCCTGGCCGACTGGGCAGCCGCCAGATTTCGCCGTCAGCGTGACTACCCACCGCCCAACAAAGCGCGCACAGCGCCAAAACCCGCCAAAAAGCCCGAAACAGCATGTGTTTTTCCTGTTTAATTCCGAGTAAAACAGTCGGATTACTCGGTCAGCGTGCGCAAGGCGTGGCGCAGGCGCTGGCCTTCGCGCACCTGGCGGGCCAGCGCGGCGCGGGCGTCTGCGGCCGAGCAGGGCACAAAATGCAGGTGTGCGCCGGGGCGGGCTTGCGCCAGCTTCCATAGGTCAGCCTGAATCACCGTCGCCAAACACGGATAGCCGCCGGTGGTCTGTGCGTCGGCCAGCAGGATGATGGGCTGGCCATCCGGCGGCGCCTGCACCACGCCGGGAAACACCGCATGCGAGAGCAAATCCATATTGTGGCGGCGCACCAGCGGCGTGCCGCGCAGGCGCATGCCCATGCGGTTGCTGCTGGGCGTCACCGTCCATTGCCGCTGCCAGAACGCCGCCTGGGCGCTGGGGCTGAAGCTGGCGTAATCCGGGCCGGGCAGGGCGCGCACATAGGGCGTCCAGTCCGGGCTGCGGCAGCCGGGGCCGTCGCGCAGCGCGCGCGGCGCGCCCAGCGGCAGCCGGTCGCCGGCTTCCAGCGCGCGGCCATGCACGCCGCCAAAGCCGCCTTGCAAATCGGTGGCGCGCGCGCCCAGCGTCAGCGGCGCGTCGATGCCGCCATCCACCGCCAGATAGGTGCGCATGCCGTACTGGCAACCGCTCAGCGTCAGCGTGTGCCCGGCCTGGGCGAATACCCGCTGGCCGGTGTGAATCGGCCGGCCGTTAAGCTCGGGATGAAAATGCGCGCCGGACAAGGCCAGCCAGGCGTCGCGGCCAAAGCGCACGCTGACCGGGCCCAGGGTGATTTCCAGGCCGGCGGCGTCCGGATCGTTGCCCAGCAGGCTGTTGGCGCGGTATAGCGCCGGCATGTCCAGCGCGCCGGCCTGGGCAATACCCAGATGGCGCAGGCCGCGCCGACCGCGATCTTGCACGCTGGTCTGCACGCCGGGGCGGAGGATTTCAAGCATGGCGCAGCTCCTCGCAGACAAAACGCACCCGATCACCCGGCTGCAACAAGGTGGGCTGGGTGGCGACGGGGTCGAACAGTTTGAGCCGGGTGTGGCCAATCAGCTGCCAGCCGCCGGGGCTGCAGGCCGGGTACACGCCGGTCTGGCTGCCGCCAATGCCCACCGAGCCGGCTGGCACGCGGGTGCGCGGTTGCGCGCGCCGGGGGGTGGCCAGCGCCTCGGGCAGGCCGCCCAAATAGGCAAAGCCGGGCTGAAAACCCATGAAGAACACCTGGTATTCCGCCGCGCAATGCTGTTTGACCACCTCGGCCGGCGTCAGGCCGGTGTGGCGCGCCACCTCGGCCAGATCAGGGCCGGCCTCGCCGCCGTAGCACACTGGGATGTCCACCTGCCGCGCTGGCGCGTCGTCGTCGGCCGCACTCAAAGCCACCCAGTGCTGGCGCAGGCAGTCAAAGGCGTGGTCCGGGTCAAAATCCAGCGGGTGATAGCTGACGGTGAGGTTGTTCATGCCGGGGATGATATCCAGCACGCCCGGCGCGCCGGCCAGGCTGGCGGCCAGCCGCCAGATGCGCCGCTGTTGCGCCAGGGTGGCCGGCGCCGGCAGGGCCAGCGCCACGGCGGATTCGCCCAGAGAATAAT
Organism: Rivihabitans pingtungensis; assembly: GCF_003201855.1. Taxonomy (GTDB): domain Bacteria; phylum Pseudomonadota; class Gammaproteobacteria; order Burkholderiales; family Aquaspirillaceae; genus Rivihabitans; species Rivihabitans pingtungensis. The sequence goes on from NZ_QJKI01000003.1 coordinate 176,079, forward strand.
AATGCGGAGCGGCTTGGCTCATGCCGGACTCCTGTCAGGAGGCAATTAAAATTGATATTGGCATATTGCCGCAAAAATGCTGCGCCCGGCAAGTTTACGGGCCAGTTGAGATTGCTATACTTGCGCATTCTCGTTGCCACACCCCTGCCGCCATGAACCCCTCGCTGAATATTGTCTCCTCGTCACACCTGGTGTCCGAGCGCAGCGCTGAACTGTCGGAGTTTGAATTTGGTCTGATGGTGGTCAGCAATGCCTTTAACCGCTGGATGGTGCGCTGCATGGCCGCCGCCGGCGAAAAAGACATGACGGCGATGGACGTGGCCCTGCTGCACCATGTCAATCACCTGGGTCGCAAAAAAAAACTGGCAGACATCTGTTTTGTGCTCAATATCGAAGATACGCACGTGGTGTCCTATGCCTTGAAAAAACTGGTGCGGGCGGGCCATGTGGCCAGCGAGAAGATCGGCAAGGAAGTGTTGTTCTCCACCACCCCCGCCGGGACGGCGCTGTGCGAGCGCTACCGGGAAGTGCGCGAACGCTGCCTGATCGGCGCGCTGGTGGAAAGCGGCGCCTCCAATGCCGAAATCGGCAACACCGCGCAATTGCTGCGCGTGCTCTCCGGCCTGTATGACCAGGCTGCGCGGGCAGGCGCCTCGTTGTGAGGTGGACGCCGGGCCTTTGCCCCTACCGAGGGCAAGGGTTTTCACCTGGGGGTAAGCAAACCGCTTGCCTTTTGCCAATCATTATATAAAAGTATATAGTGTGAATACTCCGCATGAACTTACCGCTGAACTTCCCGGCTCCGCCATGGAGGTTTTACGTGACAACTCTGAACGGGCGGCCAGCCTGCTGAAAAGCCTGGCCAACCCCGATCGGTTGTTGTTGTTATGTCAACTGGTCGAAGGCGAACGCAGCGTCACCGAGCTGGAAGCGCTCACCGGCATCCGCCAGCCCACTTTGTCGCAGCAGCTGGGCGTGCTGCGCAACGAAGAGCTGGTGGCCACCCGGCGTGACGGCAAATGGGTGTACTACCGGATTGCCAGCGAAGACGCGCTGGCGATTCTGGGCACGCTGCACCAGATTTACTGCGCCTGACCTTAACCGACGAGCGGCCTGTTCAGGCGGGGGGAACCGTACTGAACAGGACGCTTGTCATGACAATAGACTGGATTCACTTCACCCCCTGGGCGGCGCTGGCCGGCGGCGCGCTCATTGGCCTGGCCGCCGCCCTGCTGTGGTGGCTTACCGGGCGCATTGCCGGCATCAGTGGCTTGGTGGGCGGCTTGCTCACCGCCCCTTCTGATTGGGCGTTTCGCCTGGCGTTCACCCTGGGCCTGATTGCTGCCCCCCTGCTGTGGCGGCTGTTTGCGCCCCTGCCTGAGATTCAACTTTCTGCTTCGTTTGCCTGGATGCTGGCTGCCGGTTTGGTGGTGGGCGTGGGCGTCAAACTCGGCTCCGGCTGCACCAGCGGCCACGGGGTGTGCGGCTTGGCGCGGCTGTCGCCACGCTCGCTGGCCGCCACACTGAGCTTTATGGCCACCGGCTTCATCACCGTGTGGCTGCTGCGCCATGGACTGGGAGGCTAAACCATGAATCGACCGATGATGATTGTCGCCGCGGGCTTGGTGGGCGTGCTGTTTGGCCTGGGCCTGATCGTGGCCGGCATGGCCAACCCGGCCAAGGTGCTGGCCTTTCTGGACGTGGCCGGCGCCTGGGACCCAAGCCTGGCGCTGGTGATGGGTGGCGCGATTGGCGTGGCGCTGCCGGCGTTTGCGCTGTCGCGCCGGCGCGAGCGCGGCTGGCTGGGCGCGCGCTTTGACTGGCCGCGCGCCACACAGATCGACCGCCGCCTGCTGCTGGGCGGCGCGCTGTTTGGCGTGGGCTGGGGCATGGCGGGGGTGTGCCCTGGCCCGGCGCTGGTGCTGCTGGGCGCGGGCGTGCCGCAGGCGCTGGGCTTTGTCGCGGCCATGCTGGCCGGGATGTGGCTGGTGGGCAAGCTGTGGCCTGCCAAGTAAGCGCGGCTTACACAACCCGCCAGGCCTGGTGACGCGAGCTTGCCGCGCGACTTGTACTATCTGCCAAACGCGCGGCACGGGGTTTTGTAAGCGGCGCAAAGGCAGCGTATGCAAAGGATGCTTAGCGAGTCATCTGCGCCGGCTGCACAAAAAGTCTCATGCGATCAGGGTTGACCAGCAATCACCTTGCCGCGGTATGATCATTGCCATGAAACCACGCGCCCTGCTCAGTCTGCTGCTCTCCGCCTCTCTGCTGTGCTCGCCGCTGGCCGCTCAGGCCGACGCGCTGGCGCTGCCCGATCTTGGCGACGCCTCGCAAACCACCCTGTCGCCGCAGGCCGAGCAAAAACTCGGCCGCCAGATCATGGCGATGATCCGCGAATCCGGCGAGATGCTGGACGATCCTGAGGTCGAGCTGTATCTCAATCAACTGGGCCGGCGGCTTTCCAGCGCCTCGCCCGAGTTGGGGCAGAATTTTCAGTTCTTTCCCATGCTGGATCCGCAGATCAACGCCTTTGCCCTGCCGGGCGGCTATATCGGCGTGCACACCGGGCTGATCTACACCGCGCAAAGCGAATCCGAACTGGCCTCGGTGATCGGCCACGAAATGGCCCATGTCGTTCAGCACCATATTGCTCGCTCGATGGTGCAGCAGGGCAATAACCAGCTGCTGGCGATTGCCGGCCTGCTGGTGGCGATTCTGGCCGCCAGTGTCAGCAAAAACAGCCAGGTCAGCGCCGCCGCCGTGAATGCCGGCACCGGCATGGCCATCCAGAACCAACTGACTTTCAGCCGTGAGTTTGAACGCGAAGCCGACAATATCGGCATGCAGATTTTGTCGCGCGCCGGTTTTGACGCCCGCGCCATGCCGATGTTTTTCGAGCGCATGCAGCGGGTGAACCGGGTGAACGACAACCAGGCGCTGGCGTTTTTGCGCACCCACCCGGTAACTGGCGAGCGCATCAGCGCCGGCCAGGACCGCGCCGCCCAGCTGCCAGTCAAGCTGGTGGCCGACAGCCCGGCGTTTTTGCTGGTGCGAGAAAAAGCCCGAGTGTTGCAGTTGGGGCCGATGGAGGCGGTGAAGTTTTATCAGCATGCCCTGGCGCAGCGTCAGTTCAATAACGAAGCGGCGATCTGGTATGGTCTGGCGGTGGCCAAGCTCAAGCTGGGAGACGCCAACGGCGCGCAGAGCGCCTTGAACGAGGCCAGTCAGCGCATGGGCCCGCAGCCGATGTTGCTGAGCTTTGCCGGCGCCATCCGTCTGCATCAGCGCGATTACCCTGGTGCACGGGCGCTGTTCCGCGATGCCGTCCGCCGTTACCCGGATGCGCGCTATCTGGCCTATGGCGAGGTGGACGCCGCCCAGGCACAGGGCGACGCCGCCGGGGTGGCTGCGCTGCTCAAACCCTTGTCGGTGCGCTACGCCAGCGACCCGGAGCTCTGGCAGCGGGTGGCGCGCCAGTATGCGGATCATGACCGCCTGCGCTATCACCAGGCGCTGGGCAATGCCTATTACCTGCAAAACAAGCCTTCTGCCGCGCTGGAGCAATACCAGCTGGCCAGCCAGGCGCCGGGCGAGGATTTTTATGTGCGCTCGTCCATCGAGGCGCGCATCCGCGAGCTGCAAACCCAGCTGGACGAAGCGCGCAAGGAAAACGGCGGCAAACCCTTGCCGCGCGAGCGCTGGCGCGACAGCATGCAACACGACCATGCCCCGCTGAGCAGCCACGCGCACTGATTTCTGCGTTTTCTACACACTCACCATGCCCGCCCGACGGCACGATACGGCCTACCGGTTTTTCCGCCACGGGCGGCGGCCGAGCACGCGTCTGGGTGCGCCTTGCTGCTGGCATGGTCAGTGCTCCCATCACATGCCTTGAGGCTGAATCTGGCCAAAAACCACGCTATAACGAAACTTGCGCGCGCAAGTGTGCAAAAAACAACATGACGCGCCGCAGCAATTTGCCTTTGCGCAAGCAGTTTTGATTATTTGTTTGCTCAAACGAATGCATTGTGTTCAAAATCCGACATCCAGCAACATGAACGCGCCAAAAAATCGGGTGACCCCTGGCAGAGCGCGGGCCAGACCGGGCTGGACAGGAGGCAGAGCACAGAGTTTTCTGATCGTTTCTGTTCGTTTGCAAACATTCGACGGGCAACCAGCCCGCAATCGGCAGATTTCCGGCGCGCATCGCCGCCGCTGCCCAACCCTATCGCTCAAGAGGTGGAGAGACATGGTGAACCCAACACTGCCCAACGACATCGACCCGCAAGAAACCAAAGAATGGATCGAAGCGCTGGAATCGGTCCTGGCCGCTGACGGCCCGGAACGCGCGCACTATCTGCTGGAAAAAATGATCGACAAGGCCCGCCGTCGCGGCGCCTATCTGCCGTTCACCGCCACCACCGCCTATCTGAACACCATCCCGGTGGGCAAGGAACAGCGCTCGCACGGCAACCATGAGCTGGAACACCGCATCCGCTCCATCATTCGCTGGAACGCCGCCGCTTTGGTGCTGCGCGCCGGCAAAAAAGACCTGGAGCTGGGCGGCCACATCGCCAGCTTCCAATCCGCCGCCACCCTGTATGACGTGGGCTTCAACCACTTCTGGCGCGCGCCCAATGACGAACAAGAAGGCGATCTGATCTATATCCAGGGCCACTCTGCGCCGGGCATGTACGCCCGCGCCTTCCTGGAAGGCCGCCTGAGCGAACAAGATCTGGACAGCTTCCGCCAGGAAGTGGACGGCAATGGCCTGTCCTCCTACCCGCACCCGTGGCTGATGCCGGATTTCTGGCAGTTCCCCACCGTGTCGATGGGCCTGGGCCCGCTGATGGCCATTTATCAAGCCCGCTTCCTGAAATACCTGGAAAGCCGTGGTCTGGCGCGCACGCCGGGCCGCAAGGTGTGGGTGTTCTGCGGCGATGGCGAAATGGACGAACCGGAATCGCTGGGCGCCATCGGCATGGCCGCCCGCGAAGGTCTGGACAACCTGATTTTTGTGGTCAACTGCAACCTGCAACGCCTGGATGGCCCGGTGCGCGGCAACGGCAAGATCATCCAGGAGCTGGAAGGCGAATTCCGTGGTTCGGGCTGGAATGTGCTGAAAGTCATCTGGGGCGGCCGCTGGGACCCGCTGCTGGCCATGGACACCCAAGGCCTGCTCAAGCAACGCATGGAAGAATGCGTGGACGGCGACTACCAGACCTTCAAATCCAAGGACGGCGCTTACGTGCGTGAGCACTTCTTTGGCAAATACCCCGAGCTGCGCGAAATGGTCGCCAATATGTCCGACGACGACATCTGGGCGCTCAACCGTGGCGGCCACGACCCGCACAAGGTGTACGCGGCTTACTACGAAGCCACCCACAACGCCAACGGCCGTCCGACCGTGATCCTGGCCAAGACCATCAAGGGCTATGGCATGGGCCGCGCTGGCGAGGCGATGAATATTGCCCACCAGGCCAAGAAAATGGACCTGGACTCCATCCGCCTGTTCCGCGACCGCCTGGGCATCCCCATCCCGGACGACCAGCTGGAAAAAGCCCCGTATTACAAGCCGGCCGAAGACAGCCCGGAAATGCAATACATGCGCGCCCGCCGCAGCGCACTGGGTGGCTACCTGCCGGCGCGCAAGCCGGTGAAAGCGCCGATGACGGTGCCGGGTCTGCATGCGTTTGACGCTATGCTCAAAGACAGCGAAGGCCGCGAATTCTCCACCACCATGGCCTTTGTGCGCATGCTGGGCACCCTGCTGAAAGACAAAAACATCAGCAAGCAAATCGTGCCTATCGTGCCGGATGAATCGCGCACCTTTGGCATGGAAGGCATGTTCCGCCAGTACGGCATCTGGTCTACCCAAGGCCAGAACTACGTGCCGCAGGATGCCGACCAACTGATGTTCTACAAGGAATCCAAAGACGGCCAGATGCTGCAAGAAGGCATCAACGAGCCGGGCGCCATGTCGAGCTGGATTGCTGCCGCCACCAGCTACGCCAACCACGGCATCCCGATGATTCCGTTCTACATCTATTACTCGATGTTTGGCTTCCAGCGCATTGGCGACCTGGCCTGGGCAGCGGGCGACCTGCGCGCGCGCGGCTTCCTGCTGGGCGGCACTGCCGGCCGCACCACGCTGAACGGCGAAGGCCTGCAACACGAAGACGGCCACAGCCACATCCAGGCCGGCCTGATCCCCAACTGCATCAGCTACGACCCGACCTACGCCCACGAGCTGGCGGTGATTCTGCAAGACGGCATGCGCCGCATGTATGTCGATCAGGAAGATGTGTTCTACTACATCACCCTGATGAACGAAAACTACCCGCACCCGGCGCTGCCGGCCGGCAGCGAAGAAGGCATCCTCAAGGGCGCCTACCTGCTCAAGGATGGCGGCGACGCCGAGGTGAAGGTGCAACTGATGGGCTCGGGCACCATCCTGCGCGAAGTCGAAGCCGCCGCCGACCTGCTGCGCAACGACTTTGGCATTGCCGCCGATGTCTGGAGCGTGACCAGCTTTAACCTGCTGAACCGCGACGGCCGCGAAACCGCGCGCTGGAACCTGCTGCACCCGACCGAAACCCCGCGCGAAGCCTACCTGACCCGCGCGCTGGCCGGCCGCAGCGGCCCGTTCATCGCCGCCACCGACTACATCCGCGCCTACGCTGACCAAGTGCGCGAATTCGTGCCGGGCCGCTACACCGTGCTGGGCACCGACGGCTTTGGCCGCTCGGACAGCCGTCAGAACCTGCGCAAATTCTTTGAAGTCGATCGCCACTATGTGGTGGTGGCCGCCTTGAAGGCGCTGGCTGACGAAGGCAAACTGCCCGCCGCGCGCGTGGCCGAAGCCATGACCCGCTACGGCATCGACGCCGACAAGCCGGCATCCTGGCTGGTGTAACCCGGACGACGCGCGACAAGGACAAGAACATGAGCAATCTGATTGAAGTCAAAATCCCCGACATTGGCGGCCACAGCGGCGTGGACGTCATCGAAGTGTTCGTCAAGCCGGGCGACAGCATCAAGGTGGACGACGCCCTGGTGACGCTGGAAACCGACAAAGCCACCATGGACGTGCCGTCCAGCGCGGCCGGCGTGGTCAAGGAAGTCAAAATCGCCGTCGGCAGCAAAGTCAGCGAAGGCGATGTGGTGCTGCTGCTGGAAGCCAGCGCCGCCGACGCCCCGGCCGCGCCCGCTGCGGCGCCGGCCCCTGCGGCCGCCCCGGCTGCGCCGGCAGCGGCAGCTGCCCCGGCCGCCAGCGCCAATGTGGACATCGTGGTGCCGGATATCGGCGGCCACAGCAATGTGGACGTGATTGAAGTCGCGGTGAAAGTGGGCGACGAGATCAAGGTGGACGACACCCTGATCACCCTGGAAACCGACAAGGCCACCATGGACGTGCCGGCCACCGCCGCTGGCGTGGTCACCGCCGTGGCCATCAAGGTGGGCGACAAGGTCAGCGAAGGCGCGCTGATTGTCACCGTCGCCGCCGCAGGCGCAGCGCCTGCGCCCGCCGCTGCGCCGGCTCCGGCCCCGGCGGCTGCGCCCGTTGTTGCCGCGCCCGCGCCGGTGGCCGCTGCTGCCGCCCCGGCCCCGGTGGCCGCTCCGGCTGCCCTGCCGGCCATCAACGAAGCCAGCTTCGCCACCGCCCACGCCGGCCCGTCGGTGCGCCGTCTGGCGCGCGAGCTGGGCGTAGACCTGGGCCGGGTGAGCGGCTCGGGCCGCAAAGGCCGCATTGTCGAGCAGGACGTGAAGTCCTTCGTCAAGGGCGTGATGCAAAACCCGGCGCTGCTGGCGCCGACCGCCGCGCCGGCCGCCGGCTCGGGCGTGGGCCTGGACCTGCTGCCGTGGCCGAAGGTGGACTTCGCCAAGTTTGGCCCGATCGAAACCAAGCCGCTGTCGCGCATCCAGAAGATCTCCGGCGCCAATCTGGCGCGCAACTGGGTGATGATTCCGCACGTCACGTTCAACGACGATTGCGACATCACCGAGCTGGAAGACTTCCGCAAGACCATCGGCAAGGAATGGGAAAAATCCGGCCTGAAGATCAGCCCGCTGGCCTTCATCATCAAGGCCGCCGCCGAAGCGCTGAAAGCCTTCCCGACCTTCAACAGCTCGCTGGACGGCGACAACCTGGTGCTGAAACAGTACTACCACATCGGCTTTGCCGCCGACACGCCCAATGGGCTGGTGGTGCCGGTGATCAAGGACGCCGACAAGAAGGGCCTCAAGCAAATCGCCAAGGAACTGACCGACCTGTCCGCGCTGGCGCGCGACGGCAAGCTCAAGCCCACCGACATGCAGGGCGCCACCTTCACCATTTCCAGCCTGGGCGGCATTGGCGGCACTGGCTTCACCCCGATCGTCAATGCGCCGGAAGTGGCCATCCTGGGCGTGTGCAAGAGCCAGATCAAGCCGGTGTGGAATGGCAAGGAATTCACCCCGCGCCTGATGTGCCCGCTGTCGCTGTCGTTTGACCACCGCGTGATCGACGGCGCCGCCGCCGCCCGCTTTACCGTGTATCTGGGCAAGCTGCTGAGCGATGTGCGTCGCCTGATCCTGTAACGTCACCTGGCCTTTTGCCGGCCGGACGCGTTCCGGCCGGCCACGCGATTGGGAAAATTCATGAGCACCCTGATTGAACTGAAAGTCCCCGATATCGGCGGCCACAGCAATGTGGACGTGATCGAGGTATTCATCAAAGCGGGCGACAGCGTAGCCAAGGACGATGCGCTGGTCACCCTGGAAACCGACAAAGCCACCATGGACGTGCCGGCCGACGCCGCCGGCGTGGTCAAGGAAGTCAAAATCGCCGTGGGCAGCAAGGTCAGCGAAGGCGATGTCATCGCCCTGATCGAAGCCAGCGCAGCAGCAGCGCCGGCTGCCGCCCCGGCCGCCGAAGCCAAACCCGCCGCCGCCCCGGCGGCTGCTCCGGTGGCCGCCAGCCACAGCGGCGCGGCGGATATTGAATGCGATGTGCTGGTGCTGGGCGCCGGCCCTGGCGGCTATTCCGCCGCCTTCCGCGCCGCCGACCTGGGCCTGAAAGTGGTGCTGGTCGAGCGTTACAGCACGCTGGGTGGCGTGTGCCTGAACGTGGGCTGCATCCCGTCCAAGGCGCTGCTGCACAACGCGGCGGTGATCGACGAAGTCAAGCATCTGGCCGCCAACGGCATCAAGTTTGCCGAGCCGGAAATCGACATCGACATGCTGCGCGGCTACAAAGAAAAAGTCATCGGCAAGCTCACTGGCGGCTTGGCTGGCATGGCCAAGGCGCGCAAAGTGCAAGTGGTGCGCGGCGTGGGCCAGTTCCTCGATCCGCATCATCTGCAAGTGGAAACCACCGACGGCCAAGGCCAGGACAAGACCGGCGCCAAGCAAGTGGTCAAGTTCAAGAATGCCATCATCGCCGCTGGCAGCCGCGTGGTGAACCTGCCGTTCATCCCGCAAGACCCGCGCATTGTCGATTCCACTGGTGCGCTGGAACTGAAATCCGTGCCGAAGAAAATGCTGATCATCGGCGGCGGCATCATCGGCCTGGAAATGGGCACGGTGTACTCCACCCTGGGCGCACGCCTGGACGTGGTGGAAATGCTGGACGGCCTGATGCAGGGCGCCGACCGCGACCTGGTCAAGGTGTGGCAGAAGATGAACGAGCACCGCTTCGACAACATCATGACCAGCACCAAGACCGTGGCGGTTGAAGCGAAGGAAGACGGCATCTACGTCACCTTTGAAGGCGCCAAGGCCCCGGCCGAACCGCAGCGCTACGACCTGGTGCTGGTGGCCGCCGGCCGCGCGCCGAACGGCAAGCTGATCGGCGCCGAAAACGCTGGCGTGGCGGTGACCGACCGTGGCTTTATCGAGGTGGACAAACAGCAGCGCACCAACGTCCCCCACATCTACGCCATCGGCGACATCGTCGGCCAGCCGATGCTGGCGCACAAGGCGGTGCACGAGGCGCATGTGGCGGCAGAAAACTGCGCCGGCCAGAAGTCCTACTTCGACGCGCGGGTGATTCCGGGCGTGGCCTACACCGACCCGGAAGTGGCCTGGGTGGGCGTCACCGAAGAAATCGCCAAGCGCGACGGCATCAAGATCGAAAAAGCCGTGTTCCCGTGGGCAGCGTCTGGCCGCGCCATCGCCAACGGCCGCGACGAAGGCTTCACCAAGCTGATTTTTGATGCGGAAACCCATCAGGTGATCGGCGGCGCGATTGTCGGCACCCACGCTGGCGACATGCTGGGCGAAATCTGCCTGGCCATCGAAATGGGCTGCGACGCCACCGACATCGGCAAAACCATCCATGCTCACCCGACGCTGGGCGAAAGCATCGGCATGGCCGCTGAAGTCGCCCACGGCAGCTGCACCGACCTGCCGCCGCAACGCAAGAAGTAAACGCCAGCGGCATCGCGTAAACAACAAAAGGGCAAGCCTGATGAGGGCTTGCCCTTTTGTCATGGCGTGCAGCCGTGCCCGGCGAAGCGATCATGCTTCACAGCGCGCTTTGTGATGCGTTTGTCGAGAAGGCGCAAAAGATGGCCCCGCCAGGCGCGGTGGACCATATCCAACGTAGCTGCCCTGGCCATGCCGCCGCTGGCAAGGCAGGACAAGCACACGGAGAGGATGTTGCCCGCCACGCCCAACATCCAGCGCTGCCTTTGACCACCAGCCAGCATGAGGAGCCCGACCGATGCGCGCATTTCATATGAACCTTCTGACCTACAACGCCAACACGCAATTTCCAGCCGGCGGTGCAGCCCAGGGCAAGCACCAGGCCTTGCGCCAGGAAATGGCCAACTATCGCGCCAATGTCATCGGCGGCAATGCCGTGCATCTGGCAGGCTTTACCGAAGTACTGGTGGCCGACGCCGCCAATCCGGCCAATGTCCGCCAGGCACTGAACGATTTTGGCGCGGCGCTGGGCATTGCGCCCGGCGCCCACGGCCGCCAACTGGCAGTGATTCGCTGCGGGCGCACGGTGCTGCAAAACAGCAATGAAGTGGTGGCCATCGTGTTGGACGGCAACGCCGTGATCCAGCGTTACGGTCTGCTGTGGTTCAACAATCCCAACGCCATGCAATGGCAAGACCGCCAGATTGCCAGCCAAGGCGTGTACACCGCCAATCTGGGTATTCCAGCTCAGGCCGTGCCGGATTATCGCTACATCGTCTATGTCAGCTTCACCCTGAATGGCGCAGCCTACACCGTCGGTTTCCTGCACAACCGTGCACCGGGCAATGAACAGGCCGTGCTGGTGATGAACGGCCTGCGCGCCCTGCTGGAAGCCCAGGCACCGGTGGCGCTGACCCTGTGCGGCGGCGATTTCAACGCCAACTCGCCAGTGGCCGGCCCTGGCGGCGTGGGCCAGTTGTATCCGCCCAATGGCCATCATCCGTCCTGGTATTACTCGCCCGGCGCCACCACTGCCGCCGGCAACCGCTATGACTACTGGATCAGCTACCCGCAATTGTTCCAGGCGCCAGGCGCCACGGCGGCAGCCAACGCCACGCCGACCTTGCCCAATCCGAACCAGACCGGCTCTGACCATCGCGGCGTGGGCATTCTGCTGGTCTGACAAAGCCACAAACAAAACGGCGAGCCAGATGGCTCGCCGTTTTGCGTGAGGCGGCAGGGATTGCTCAGTTGGCCCGGATCATGGTGCCCACGCCGGCATCGGTGAGGATTTCCAGCAGCAGGGCGTGTTTCACCCGGCCGTCGATGATGTGCACCGATTGCACGCCATTCTTGGCGGCGTCCAGCGCCGAGCTGATCTTGGGCAGCATGCCGCCGTGGATGGTGCCGTCGGCGAACAGGCCGTCCACCTGGCTGGCGGTCAGGCCGGTGAGCAGCTGGCCGTTTTTGTCCAGCACGCCTTCGGTGTTGGTCATCAGGATCAGTTTTTCGGCGCCCAGGGTTTCCGCCAGCTTGCCGGCCACCAGGTCGGCGTTGATATTGTAGGCCGAGCCGTCATGGCCCACGCCAATCGGGGCGATCACCGGGATAAAGTCGCGGGTGTCCATCAGCGCAATCAGGCTGGGGTCGATGGATTCGATTTCGCCCACCTGGCCGATGTCGATGGACTCTTCGCCATCGTCGGCCTTGAGGAACATCTTGCGCGCACGGATAAAGTTGCCGTCCTTGCCGGTCACGCCCACGGCCTTGCCGCCGTGCTGGTTGATCAGGCTGACGATTTCTTTGTTGACCAGGCCGCCCAGCACCATTTCCACCACGTCCATGGTTTCGCTGTCGGTCACGCGCATGCCCTGGACAAATTCGCCCTGCTTGCCGATGCGCGCCAGCAACTGGTTGATTTGCGGGCCGCCGCCGTGCACCACGACCGGGTTCAGGCCCACCAGCTTGAGCAGCACCACGTCCTTGGCGAAGCCTTCTTTCAGGGCGTCGTCGGTCATGGCGTTGCCGCCGTACTTGATCACGATGGTCTTGCCGGCAAATTTGCGGATGTAAGGCAGCGCTTCAGAGAGGATGGCGGCCTTGTCCTGGGCCAAGTGCGGGGTCAGCGTCATGGTCGGTTCCTGTGAGACAAATAACGACGGGGTCGGAAAGCCGTATTGTAAACGCAACGCCGCGCCGGGTTTATCTGAATTCACATTTACCTATACCTTGCCGACTGCATCGCCTTACTATAGAGTAAGTCTGATCATTCGCTTGTTATGGTATCCCAGATGACGGCCACCCCGCCCGCTTCCGCCCCTGCCACCCGCTGGTCTCGCCGCAAGGACGTTCGCCCCGGCGAAATCCTGGAAGCCGCGCTGAAACTGTTTGTGGAAAAAGGCTTTCGCGCCACCAAGATGGAAGACATCGCCCGCGAAGCGGGGGTGACCAAGGGCACGCCGTATCTGTACTACGAAAACAAGGAAGAAATCTTCAAGGCGGTGATCCGCGAAGGCATGCTGACCAAGTTCGACGAGCTGGAAGGCTTGTCCGGCCAGGATGAAGCCAGCGCGGAAACCCGGCTGCGCCAGGTGATTTACCGCTGGTGGGAATCCATCGGCAACACCCGCCTGGCGGGCCTGTCCAAGCTGATGATCGCCGAGGCGGCCAATTTTCCTGAGCTGGCCAGCTTTTACCACGCCGAAGTGATTGTGCGCTGTCGCAATATGGTGCGCCATGTGCTGGAAGAAGGCGTCGAGCGCGGCGAGTTTCACATCCTCAACATGGATCATGCGGTGGAGATTGTCATCGCCCCGCTGCTGCTGGCCATGGTGTGGAAGCATTCGTTTCATAATTTTGAATCGGCCAAGTTTGACATGCCGGCGCACTTGGATAATGTGCTGGATATCTTGATCAATGGCCTGAAAACCCGCTAAGCGCGGCTGACAAAACTCTCCTGGCGTGCGCCTAGCCAGGACCGCTGTGCCGGGTTTTGTGTGCTGCGCTAAGCGTTGCGCTGTTTGGGTTTTCGCCACCCCGCCGGGGTGCGGCCTTGCCGCCCGGCGGGTTTTGTTCACCCATTAAGTTAACAATTATTACATTGCTGCTGCGCCAGCAGCGGCAAGAGCGGCTGAATTGCACACGCAGGCGACGCAGAAACGCCTGATCGACTACACGAAGGAAACACAACCATGACCATTCGTCATTTTGCCGCGCTGTGTCTGGTGGGCGCGCTGGCGGCGTGCAGCAAACCCGAGGCGCAGCCAGAAGCGCCACGGCCGGTGCGCAGCGTCACTTTAGCGGCGGGCAACGGGCAGACCGCCGCGTTTCACGCTGGCGACATCCGCGCCCGCCACGAGGCGCGACTGGCGTTTCGCGTCGGCGGCAAGGTGGTGGCCCGGCTGGTGGACGTCGGCGCCACGGTCAAGCCTGGCCAGGCGCTGGCGCGGCTGGAAGACAACGACACCAGCCTGGATCTGGCCAGCCGCCGCGCCAAGCTGGCCGCCGCCGAGGCCGACCTGAAGCAGAACGAAGCCGACATCAAGCGCTACCGCGAGCTGCTGGCCCAGCACTTTATCAGCCAGGCCGAGTTTGACCGCCGCGAAGCGGCGCTGGCCGCCGCGCGTGGCAATCAGCAGGCTGCGCTGGCCGCCGCCCAGTTGGGTGCAAATCAGCAGGGCTACACCACGCTGAGCGCCGAGCGCGCCGGGGTGGTGACCAGCATCGACGCCGAAGTTGGCCAGGTGGTCAGCGCCGGCCAGCTGGTGGCGCGGGTGGCGGAATCCGGCGAGCGCGAGGCGGTGATTGCCGTGGCCGAATCGCAACTGGCCGAGGTGCGCGCCGCGCGCGGCTTTGTCGTGCAAGTGGGCCAACTGCCTGGCCAGTATCAGGGCGTGCTGCGCGAGCTGGCGCCGGACGCCGACAGCGTCAGCCGCACCTACACCGCACGCATCACCCTCAAGGACGCTGACGACAGCGTGCGCCTGGGCATGAGCGCGCGCGTCTACCCGCAGGGCGAGGCCGCTGCGCCGCTGAGCGTGCCGCTGAGCGCCGTGCTGGACGAAAACAATCGCCATTATCTGTGGCTGCTGGACGGCAAGGCGCCGCAGGTCAAGCGGGTGGAAGTCAAACTGGCCAAGGTCAGCAGCGACACCGCCTGGATTGCCAGCGGCGTGCGCGCCGGGCAAGAAGTGGTCACCGCTGGCGTGCACCTGCTGCGCGACGGCCAGACCGTGCGCCGACTCACGCATGATCCGGCGCAGCCGGTGGGGACGCAGGCGAAATGAAACGACTCAATCTCTCGGAATGGGCGATTCGCCACGCCTCGCTGGTGCGCTATTTGATGATCATCCTGCTGATTGGCGGGGTGTGGGCGTATGGCAAGCTGGGGCAGAAAGAAGACCCGGAATTCACCTTCAAGGCCATGTTGGTGCGCGTGGTGTGGCCGGGGGCCAGCACCGACGATATGCAGCTGCAAGTTACCGACCGGGTGGAAAAAAAGCTGATGGAGCACCCCGATCTGGACTTCGTCAAAAGCTACACCAAGCCGGGCGAGACGGTGCTGATCGTCAACCTGAAAGAAAGCGTGGCCCCCAAAGATGTGGCCAATGCCTGGTATCAGGTGCGCAAAAAGCTGTCTGATATTCGCCAGCAACTGCCCAGCGACATTCGCGGGCCGTTTTTCAACGACGAATTTGGCGACACTTTTGGCAATATCTACGCCTTTACCGGCGACGGGCTGGGCTACGAAGACCTGCGCCGCTATGTGGAATACGTCAAGCGCGAGGCCTTGCGCCTGCCGGACGTGGCCAAGGTGGAAGTGGTGGGCGAGCAGGACGAAAAACTCTACCTGACGCTGGACACCGCCCGCCTGGCCAGCCTGGGCATGGACGTGCAGCAGCTGTGGCAGGCGTTGGCCGCCCAGAACGCCATCACGCCGGCCGGGGCCATCGACACCGCCACCGATCATGTGCCGGTGCGGGTGACCGGCGCCTTGCAAAGCGTGGACGCGCTGCGCAATGCCTTGCTGTCGGCCAATGGCCGCACCTTCCGCCTGGGCGACGTGGCCGAGGTGCGGCGCGGCTACGCCGAGCCGCTGGGCTTTGCCATGCGCTTTGACGGCAAGCCGGCGCTGGGCCTGGCCATCAGCATGAAAAAAGGCGGCGACGTGATCAAACTGGGCGACACGCTGAACGCGCTGATGGACAAGGTGCGCAGCGAGCTGCCGGTGGGGGTGATGATCGACGCA
Organism: Rivihabitans pingtungensis; assembly: GCF_003201855.1. Lineage (GTDB taxonomy): Bacteria > Pseudomonadota > Gammaproteobacteria > Burkholderiales > Aquaspirillaceae > Rivihabitans > Rivihabitans pingtungensis. The sequence continues at coordinate 191,734 of NZ_QJKI01000003.1, forward strand.
GTGTCTGACCAGCCGCGCGTGGTGAAAAGCTCGGTCAACGAGTTCATGAAGTCGCTGGTGGAAGCGGTGGTCATCGTGCTGGGGGTGAGCTTTGTCAGCCTGGGCATGCGCACCGGCATCGTGGTGGCGCTGTCGATTCCGCTGGTGCTGGCCATCACTTTCTTGGCCATGTATTTTTTCAATATCGAGCTGCAACGCATCTCGCTGGGCTCGCTGATCATCGCCCTGGGCTTGCTGGTGGACGACGCCATCATCGCCGTGGAAATGATGGCGCTGAAACTGGAACAAGGCTGGAACCGGCTCAACGCCGCCACCTACGCCTACACCAGCACGGCGTTTCCGATGCTGACCGGCACGCTGATCACCGCCGCGACGTTTTTGCCGGTGGGCTTTGCCAAGTCCAATGCCGGCGAATACACCTTCAGCTTGTTTGCCGTGGTCGGCCTGGCGCTGGTGATTTCCTGGTTTGTCGCCGTGCTGTTCACCCCGTTCATCGGCCACTGGCTGCTGCCTGAGCACCAGCCCAACACCGAGCACGGCGCGCATGGCGATGTGTACGACAAGCCGTTTTATGTGCGCTTTCGCCGGCTGGTGGAATGGTGCCTGGACCACCGCAAGACCGTGCTGACCGCTACGCTGACCGCGTTTGTGCTGTCGCTGGTGTGCTTCAAGCTGTTTGTGCAGCAGCAGTTCTTCCCGGCCTCCAGCCGGGTGGAGTTGTTGGTGGATTTCTGGCTGCCGCAAAGCGCCAGTTATCAGGCCACCGAAACCGAGGTCAAACGGCTGGAAACCCTGCTGAAGAACGACGAACGGATTGTCTCCATCACCAGCTATGTCGGCGGCGGCTCGCCGCGCTTTTACCTGCCGCTGGACCAGCAGCAACAGCACCTGAACTACGCGCAGATGATGATCATGACCCGCGACGAGCAGGTGCGCGACGAGGTGAAACACAAAATCGCCGAGCTGTTCGACCAGGGCTTTCCGGCGGTGCGCGGCCGGGTGATCCGCCTGGAAAACGGCCCGCCGGTGGGCTATCCGGTGCAGTTCCGCCTGCTGGGCCCCGACCCTGGCCAGCTGCGCGCCATCGGCCAGCGCATGGAGGCCATGCTGCGTGAACACCCGGCCACCCGCCAGGTGAACAACGACTGGGGCGAGCAATTGCGGGTGATGCGCGTCACGGTGGATCAAGACAAAGCCCGCGCGCTGGGCGTGTCCAGCCAGTCGCTGGCGCGCCAGCTGCAAATGCTGCTGTCCGGGTCGGTGGTCACCGAATACCGCGACGCCGATCGCACGCTGGAAGTGGTGGCCCGGCTGGGTGCCGACGAGCGCGCCAGCCTGGAGCGGCTGCCCAATCTGATGATCCAGACCGCGTCCGGGCGCTTTGTGCCGGTGGCGCAGCTGGCGGGGGTGGAATACAAGCCCGAAGAAAGCATCGTCTGGCGGCGCAACCGCCTGCCCACGCTGACCGTGCGCGCCGATGTGGCCGACGGCGTGCAGGCGGCCGATGTGTCGATTGCCCTGTGGCCCAAGATGCAAGCGCTGGAAAAAACCCTGCCGCCGGGCTATCACATCGAGCTGGGCGGCTCGCTGGAATCCAGCAAAAAATCGCAGGACGCCATCGGCGCCGTGCAACCCTTGATGCTGGTGGTGGTGATTTCGCTGCTGATGTTCCAGCTGCACAGCTTCCAGCGCACCTTGCTGGTGCTGCTGACCGCGCCGCTGGGCATGATCGGGGTGACGCTGACGCTGATTCTGTTTGCCGCGCCGTTTGGCTTTGTCGCCATGCTCGGGGTGATTGCCCTGGCCGGGATGATCATGCGCAACTCGGTGATTCTGGTGGACCAGATCGAACACGATATCCGCGAAGGCATCGACCGCTGGGAGGCGGTGGTTGGCTCCACCGTGCGCCGTTTCCGCCCGATCATGCTCACGGCCGCAGCGGCGATTCTGGCGATGATCCCGCTGACCCGCAGCACATTCTGGGGGCCGATGGCGGTGGCCATCATGGGTGGGCTGCTGGTCGCCACCGTGCTGACGCTGCTATTCTTGCCGGCGTTGTACGCGGCCTGGTTTAAAGTCAAACGCCCAGCCTGACCTGACGCGGCCCGGCGCGCGCCGGGCCCCTCACACTTCGGAAAGACATCCATCATGTGGACATGGAAACACCACGCGCTGGCCCTCGCCCTGGCCGGCGCCAGCGCCGGCGCCCAGGCGCTGGACCTGATCGACGTCTGGCAGGCGGCGCGCGAACACGACGCCGCCTACGCCTCGGCGCGCGCCAGCTGGGAAGCCGGCCAGGAAAAAACCATCCAGGGCCGCGCGCCCTTGCTGCCGCAGCTGAACGCCAGCGGCGACTACACCCGCAACAAGGCCGAACGCCCGGCCGGCATCGGCCGCTACCGCAGCGCCAGCGCCGGCCTGCAACTGACGCAAACCCTGTTTGACTGGTCGCGCTTTGCCGCGCTGGAACAAGGCCGCCAGGCCACGCTGATTGCCGATGATCAGTTCAAAAACGCCGAACAAGAGCTGATCCTGCGCACCGCGCAGGCGTATTTTGACGTGCTGCTGGCCGAAGACACGCTGGAATTCACCCGCGCCGCCAAAGACGCCTACGCCAAGCAACTTGAGCAAGCCAAAAAATCGTTTGATGTCGGCAGCGCCACCATCACCGACACCTACGAAGCCCAGGCCAGCTATGACTCCGCCGTGGCCAGCGAGCTGGCCGCGCTCAACGACCTGGAAGTCAAACGCAACAAGCTGGCGCTGCAAACCGGCGTCAGCGCCAACCGGCTGGACCCGCTGAAAGCCAAAGTGCCGCTGGAGCTGCCCAGCCCGGACAGCGCCGACAGCTGGGTGCGCCAGGCCGAAGACGGCAGCTATGCGCTGGCCATCCGCCGCAAGCAATTGATTGTCGCCGGCAAACAAGTGGACATCAGCCGCAGCGGCCACCTGCCCACCGTCAGCCTGGTGGCCGGCTACAACGACCGCACCAGCACTCAGCTGGCCAGCGTGGACACGCGCGGCGGCTCGGTCGGCGTGCAAATCACCCTGCCGATTTTCAGCGGCGGCCTGGCGCAATCCAAGGTGCGCGAAGCCCGCGCGCTGGAAGAACAAGCCCGCCAGGATCTGGAAGACGCCCGCCGCCAGGTGGAACAAGCCACCCGCACCGCCTATCTGGGCGTGACCAGCGGCGCGGCGCAAGTCACCGCCCGCGAGCAAGTGCTGGCCTCCAGCAAAAGCCAGCTGGACGCCACCCGCCTGGGCCGGGAAGTGGGCGTGCGCACCAGCGTGGACTTGCTCAACGCCGAGCGCAAGGTGTACGAATCCCGCCGCGACCTGGCGCAAGCGCGCTACCAATACCTGATGGCCCGCCTGCAACTGGCCGCCGCCGTCGGCCAGCTGGACCGCAAGGTGCTGGAAGGCGTCAACCAGCTGCTGCAAGCGCGCCAGAGCACGGCGCTGGCCAGCGCCCAGCCCAAGCCCAAGCCAGGCAAGCAATAAGCGCCGCCCACAAAACCCTCCTGGCGTCGTTGCCCGACTTTGCCGTACTTGTTGGCGCACTGCGCTGGGTGTTGTGAGCGACGCTAAGCGGCTCCCCGCGCGTCAAGTCCCGACGCGCGGAACCACCGCCTCCCACTCTCACGGCCCCAATCCGGTGACGCTTGCGTCATCCCCACCTGTTGACGGAGTGCGCCATGCAATTCGGCTACACCATCCTGTATGTGCCCGACGTGCCGGCCAGCCTGGCTTTCTATCAAGCCGCCTTTGGCCTGAACACCCGCTTTCTGCACGATAGCGGCGACTTTGCCGAGCTGGACACCGGCGCCACCGCGCTGGCGTTTTGCTCGCACGCGCTGCTGCACGCCATGGGCAAGTCGCCGCGCGCGCCGCAGGCCGACCACCCCAGCTTTGAAATCGCCCTGGTCACCGACGACGTGCCCGCCGCTGTCGCCCGCGCCCAAGCCGCTGGCGCGCAGCTGGTGCAAGCGCCGACGGACATGCCCTGGGGGCAGACCATCGCCTACGTCAGCGACCTGAATGGCTTTCTGGTGGAGCTGTGTACGCCGGTGAGCCCACCGACGTCGGCGTGAGCGGGTGAAAGAATGGGGGTAGGCAGTTGCGACCTGATCTGACCGTCTCCGCGCCCACCGCACCGAATGACCAGATCACCTCTGCCCCCACGCATCCACGCCAGCCACAGAGCATTCCACTGCCCACCCCCGCTTTTAACCCGAACTTCCCCGCCCGGCTGGCCGTATACTGCCGGTTTGGCGGTCAGCTGTGCTGACTGGTTTCTTGCTGACTTTTCTGGAGCTTTCATGAACATCATTCAAACCCCCGACGCCCCGCAAGCCATTGGCCCCTACGCCCAAGCCGTGGCGGTGGACGGCTGGTTGTTCACCTCGGGCCAGATTCCGCTGAACGCCGCTGGCGAGCTGGTGGAAGGCGATGTCACCGTGCAGACCACCCAGGTGCTGGACAATCTGCACGCCGTGCTGACCGCCGCTGGCGGCGGTTTTGACAAGGTGGTGAAAACCACCGTGTTCCTGGCCGATATGAACGACTTTGCCGCGATGAACGCCGTCTACGCCGCCCGTTTTGGCAGCCACACCCCGGCCCGCTCCACCGTGCAAGTGGCGCGTTTGCCGCGTGATGTGAAGGTAGAAATCGAAGTCGTCGCCCGCCTGGCTTAAGCCATGTTGCGCCGGGCCCGCTGGGGATGGCTGACGCTGGCGCTGCTGGCGGCATGGCCGGCCGCCGCCGGGCCATTGGCTGAGCGCTTGCGCGAGCGCTGGCAAGCCGGCCAGGCCGAGGCGCGCGCCGCTGGCTTGCCCGACGGCGTGCGCATGCTGTCGGCGCTGCGCTACGGCGACGACCCGGCCGAAACGCTGGATGCCTATCTGCCAGCGCAGCCGCAGCACGCGCCGCTAGTGTTGATGGTGCATGGCGGCGCCTGGCGGCTGGGCGACAAGGGCGCGTCGGCGGTGTTTTTGCACAAAGTGCAGCGCTGGGCGCCGCAAGGCGTGATTGTGCTGTCGGTGAACTACCCGCTGCTGCCGCACGCCACGCCGCCCCAGCAGGCGCAATCGCTGGCGCGCGCGCTGGCCTTTGCCCAGCATCAGGCGCCGCGCTGGGGCGGCGACCCTGCCCGCCTGGTGCTGATGGGCCACTCTGCCGGCGCGCATCTGATTGCCCTGCTCAATGCCGACGCCAGCCTGGCCCACCAAGCCGGCGCGCAAGCCTGGCGCGGCGCAGTGGCCTTGGACAGCGCCGCGCTGGACGTGCCAGCCATCATGCAGCACCCGCATCCGCGCTTTTACGACGACGCCTTTGGCGCGCAGCCGGCCGACTGGCGCGCGCTGTCGCCGCTGCACCAGCAAACCGCTGCCACCCCGCCGATTCTGCTGGTGTGCTCCAGCCGCCGCGCCGACGCCTGCGCCCAGGCGCACGCCTACGCTGACGCCGCCCACGCCTTGGGCGCCCGCGCGCAGGTGCTGCCGCAGGATTTGTCACACCAGGAGATCAACGCCCAGTTGGGTTTGGATAATGCCTATACCCGGCAGGTGGAGGCGTTTTTGCGCGACATCAGCCGCTGAACACCCTCTAGGGGCAGGGTACGCGGCCCCTTACCATCTTTATTCAATGCGCCGTCGGATCGTGCCGGTCAATCGCCTGGCGCAAAGCCCGGCGGCGGCTGAGCAAGAACAGCACAAAGCCCAGCAGCAGCACGCCTTCCAGCGCCAGCGTCCACCCAGCGCCCAGCACAGTGGCCAGCAGGCCGGCCAGCAAGCCACCCAGGGCGTCAAAGCCAAAGCGCGCCGAGGTGAAAAACGACACCACCCGGCCGCGCAGCCGGTCGGGGGCGGTGGATTGCAGCAGCATATTGATGCCGACATTGCTCACCGAAATGCCAAAGCCCAGCGCCGCCATCGCCGCCAGCGCCAGCGGCAGCCAGGCGGTGAGCCCAAACACCAACAGCGCCAGCGCGCTGAGCGCCGCGCCGAAGATGATGCTGCGCACCAGGCCGGGCATGGATTGGCGGGTGGCCAGATACAGCGTGGACACAAACGCCCCGCAGCCCGCTGCGCCCCACAGCCAGCCCAGCGTGCGCGCATCGCCGGCAAACACATCGCGGGCAAACACCGGCAGCAGCACAACGTAGGCCGAGGCGGTGAGGTTGAGCGCAATCAGGGTAAAGATCAGCAGCCGCACCAGCCAGGTGTGCCAGGCGTAGCTGACCCCTTCACGAAACACATCGCCCATCGAGCCCTGCGCCTTGGGCGGCGCCGGCATGCGGATGCTGGCCACGGCGATGATCAGCGCCAGAAAAGTCAGCGCGTTCAGCGCAAAGCACGCCGCTTCGGACAAGGCCGCCAGCAGCGCGCCGGCAATCGGCGGGCCGATAAAGCGGCCGCTATTGAACAGCATGGCGTTCAGCGCCAGCGCATTGGGTAAATCTTCACGCCGGCCAACAAAACTGCCAATCAGCGATTGTCGCAATGGCGTGTCAAAGCTATTGAGCACGCCCAGCAGGCCAGACATCGCCACCAGCAGCCACGGGCTGACCCAGCCCAGCCAGGTCAACGCCGCCAGCGCCAGCGCCTGCACGGTGAGCAAGGCCTGCACCCACAACAGCGCGCGGCGCTTGTCGTGCTTGTCCACCCACGCCCCGGCAAACGGCCCCACCAGCAACTGCGGAATCAGCGCGGCAAACGCAGTCACCCCCAGCAAGGCCGCCGAGCCGGTGAGCCGATACACCAGCCAGGCCATCGCCACCTGCTGAATCCACGAACCGAGGATGGACACCGCCTGACCAGCGAAATAACGGCGAAAATGCGCATGGCCCAGCGCGCGAATCGGCGCGGGCCAGGGGCGGGGAGCGGCAGCGGTCATGGGGGGAACAGGGCGGTTGTCAGCAAGGCGTTAGCATAGCAGCCAGCTCACTGCGCATGGCGGTTGTAACACCAAGAAAAATGCGCTTGGTCGTGTGGCACCACCGCCTGATAGACGAGGTGCGTGGCGGTGCGTTTGCCCAGGATCGCCATGCCGAGTTGACTGAACGCCCCCGGGCAATCCTGGCGCGCTTGCGCTAGCGCCACACCAGGCCACAGGCGAAATACCCCACCGAGCCCAAGGCGGAGGCGCCAATCAGCCCGCTGCGGGTGAACAGCGCAGGGTCAGCCCAAGGGCCGCTGGCCACGGCGCCGCCTGCCACTCGGTCCAGACGATATACAGCAGGAAATTCAGAAACACCGCACTGGGCAATACTCGCTCCAGCAAGCCACGCGTGGAGGCATTCAGCCGCAGCGGCGCAAATACAGGCAGGATGCGCACCAGCACGCCAGACGGGGTTTTTGAACGGCTTTCATTCGCCCGCCACCCGTTGCACCCACACCGCCGTATCGTGATACGCCACCCCCGCCGCCGGAAAGCCCGGCTCGGCGCTGACCAGCGCATTGATGCCCACCCCTTCGATAAACGCGTCGTTTGGCCACTGGCTTTCCACCACCACGGTGTCGGGTTGCACGCCGGCAACGGTGCGGGCGTACAGCAGCACGCTGGCCTGGGCGTTACCCAGGCGGATCAGCTCGCCGTCGGCAATGCCCAGACGCGCAGCGGCGTCGGGGTGCAGTTGCGCGGTCGGGCGGCCTTCCAACTGGCGTGAGCTGGGGGTTTCGGTAAAGCTGGAGTTCAAGAAGTGCCGCGCCGGCGCAGCCACCAGCCGGAACGGCCGCTCGGCGCTGGCGGCGTCGATCACCGCCTGATGGTCGGGGTAGCGCGGCATGCTGGCGTGGCCTTCACCACGCGCCGCCCAATCCGGGGCAAAGCGAAAGCGCCCGTCGGCATGGCCAAAGCCTTCCAGAAAATGCGCACGGGCAAAGCCTGGCGTGCAGTCATGCCAGCCGGCGGCGTACAGACTGTCGGCGTCGGGCTGGCCGCTCTCGCGCAACACCTGGTCCACCAGCGCCCAGGCGTCTTGCTGAAAAGCCGGATGCGACACCCCCAGCCGCGCGGCCAGCTGGCTGATGAAATCATGGTTGGCGCGGCATTCGCCCAGCGGCGCAATCAGCGCGCGCGCCGCCTGCAAAAAGGTGTGGCCAGAGGCCTGATACAGGTCGTCGTGCTCCAGAAAGGTGGTGGCCGGCAGCACCAGATCGGCCAGGCGCGCAGTGTCGGTCATGAACTGTTCGTGCACGCAGACAAACAGGTCGTCACGCAGCAGGCCGCGCCGCACCGCCAGGCTGTCCGGCGCCACCACTGCCGGGTTGGTGTTTTGCACCAGCAGCACGCTGACCGGCGGGCCATCGCCCAGATCGCGCCGCTCGCCGGCCAACACCGCGCCCAACCGGCCCATGTCCAGCACGCGGGTGTCCGGGGTGACGGCGTCCAGGCCGTACAGCGTGCGGGTGTTCAGCCCGTACAGGCCGCTGTTGCTGTACAGCGCGCCGCCGCCCGGCCATTGCCAGGCGCCGGTGACCGCCGGCAAACAGCTGACCGCGTGCATGGCCGCCGCGCCATTGCGCTGGCGGGAAAACCCATAACCCACACGCAAAAAGCTGCGCCGCGCGCCGCCATACAGCCGGGCAAACTGCACAATCTGCTCGACCGACAAGCCGGTGATCTCGGCCGCCCAGGCTGGCGTGCGGCGGGCCAGATGCGCTTCCACCTCGGGGGAAAAATCGGTGTGTTTGGCCAGGTAATCCCGATCGGCCAGGCCTTCGGCCAGCAGCACATGCATCACCGCACAGGCCAGCGCGCCATCGGTGCCGGGGCGCAGTGCCAGATGCAGGTCGGCCTTGGCGGCAGTGGCGGTGCGGTAGGGGTCCACCACCACCAGCGGTACATCGCGCCCGCGCCGGGCTTTTTGCAGCCAGTGCATGAAATTCACCTGGGTGTGCACCGGGTTGCCACCCCAGACCACAATCAGCTCGGACTCCATCACCTCGCGCGGGTCCAATCCGCGCTTGGCGCCCACACCGGCCAGCCAGCCGGCGTCGGACAGGGCCACGCAGAAGGTTTCTCGTTGGCGCGACCAGCCGGCCAGATGGCCCAGCCGGCGGATGGCGGCGCGCTGCACCACGCCCATGGTGCCGGCGTAGTGGTAGGGCCAGATGCTTTGCGCGCCGTGGCGGGCGGTGGCGCTGACGATGCGCTCGGCCAACAGATCCAGCGCAGCGTCCCAGCTGATCGGGGTGAACTGGTCGCTGCCCTTGTTGCCCACCCGCAACAAGGGTTGCGTCAGCCGCTCGGGGTGGTGCACACGCTCGGCGTAGCGCGCCACCTTGGCGCAGATCACCCCATCGGTGTAAGGCTGCGCCGCGCCGCGCACGCGGCCAATGCGACCATCGTCGCCCACCTCTACAGACAGGGCGCAGACACTGGGGCAATCATGGGGACAAACGGAAGGACGCTGGATCGGAGGCATGGCGGGCGCGAGCGGACAGACAGTTGAGTGAGCCCGTCATTGTGCCTGCCGGAAACCGAATGGCAAAGGCAGGTGGGGCATAAGCTTGGCGTGGGAGGGTCTGTGGAGATTTGCCGCTGCGACGCCATGCAGTGGCCCAGGCAAAAAATCCTGCGCCTTGCCAATCGAGCGGGTTGCGCGCAAAAAATCTTGCCGCCGCCCAGCAACTTGCGTATAGTCACTCGCTTCCCGCGAAAGGCTCGCGAGGAAACGTATTTTTAGGAGCTTAACGAATGTATGCGGTCGTAAAAACCGGTGGCAAGCAGTATCGCGTGACCATCGGCGAAAAACTTAAAGTAGAACAGATACCAGCAGACATCGACAGCCAAATCGTCCTGGATCAGGTACTGATGGTTGCTGATGGCGATCAGGTTGCAGTGGGCACCCCGCTGGTGGCCGGCGTAACCGTGACTGCGACCGTTGTGTCGCATGGTCGTGGCGAAAAGATCCGCATCTTCAAGATGCGTCGTCGTAAGCACTACCAAAAGCACCAGGGCCATCGTCAGAACTACACCGAAATTCGCATCGACGCGATTTCGAAGTAATCCGGGAGAACTCTCATGGCACATAAAAAGGCAGGCGGTAGCTCGCGCAACGGTCGTGACTCTGAGTCCAAGCGCCTGGGCACCAAGGCTTATGGCGGCGAACTGATTCCCGCTGGCAGCATCATCATCCGTCAACGTGGCACTCGCTTCCACGCTGGCGACAACGTTGGCATGGGCAAGGATCACACCCTGTTCGCCAAGGTTGACGGCTATGTCAAGTTTGAGGTCAAAGGCGCCGCCAAGCGCAAGACCGTGACTGTGCTGCCGTACACTGGCGAAGCCGAAGCCGCGTAATTTACACGCAGTTTTAGCGTCATCAGAGCCCTATCCCACGATAGGGCTCTTTTTGTTGTTTGCGGCGCAGCCGTGAACCATGAGCCCCTGCCCGGCGCGGCGGCTGATGGCTCACCGTTGCCCCGCGCACAGCGCGGCCAGACTTGGCTGCGTTCAAGGAGAGTGACATGAAATTCATCGACGAAGCGCGCATCGAAGTGTGCGGCGGCAAGGGCGGCAATGGCTCGGCCAGCATGCGCCGGGAAAAATTCGTCCCGCGCGGCGGCCCGGATGGCGGTGACGGCGGGCGCGGCGGCAATGTGATTGCCGTGGCGGACAAAGACATCAACACCCTGGTGGACTACCGCTTTGTGAAAAAATACATCGCCCGCAACGGCGAAAACGGCCGGGGCGCCGACTGCTATGGCAAGGGCGCGGACGACATTATCCTGCGCATGCCGGTGGGCACGCTGATTACCGATTCGCTGACCGGCGAAGTGGTGGCCGACCTGACCACCGACGGCATGGAAGTCATCATCGCCCGTGGCGGCAAGGGCGGGCTGGGCAATATTCACTTTAAAAGCTCGGTCAACCGCGCGCCGCGCCAGTTCACCCACGGCGAGCCGGGCGAGCAGCGCGAGCTGAAGCTGGAGCTCAAGGTGCTGGCCGATATTGGCCTGTTGGGCATGCCCAACGCCGGCAAATCCACCTTTATCCGCTCGGTGTCCGCCGCGCGACCCAAGGTGGCGGATTACCCGTTCACCACCCTGCACCCCAATCTGGGCGTGGTGCGCATCGACGAAAACCGCAGCTTTGTGATTGCCGACATCCCCGGCCTGATCGAAGGCGCGGCGGATGGCGCTGGCCTGGGCCATCGCTTTCTCAAGCATTTGCAGCGCACCGGCCTGCTGCTGCACATTGTGGACCTGGCCCCGTTTGACCCGGACACCGACCCGGTGGCCGAGGCGCGCGCGATTGTCGAAGAGCTGCGCAAATACGACGAATCGCTGTACAACAAACCGCGCTGGCTGGTGCTGAACAAGCTGGACATGGTGGACGACGACGAACGCGCCGCCCGCGTGCAACAGTTCCTTGCCGACTACGGCTGGCAGGAAAACCCCGACCCCTACGCCGACTTCGACCCGATGGCGCCGCGCCACTTTGTGATTTCGGCGCTGACCGGCGAAGGCACGCGCGAGCTGACCTACGCGGTGATGGACTATCTGGACACCCTCCGCCAGCGCGCCGAGCAAGACCGCCTGGCCGCCGCAGCCGCCGCCCGTCCGGGCGAACTGATCGCCCCGAGCCAGCCCCAGGCCGACTGAGCCGGCGCGCTCACGCCGGCCCTGCTTTTGACGCTAATCCCCTGTCGGCGTAACTATCTTGCGCCGATGTCGCACCCGAGAGCGCCCAGCTTCATCGGCGTGCGACGCCCAGCCGGGCCTGAGCGCCGCTCACCCTCCTGGCGTCGTTGTGCGGCCTTGCCGTACGGCTTGCACTGCCTACGGCCGCACACCTAGCCAGAATCGCTTCGCTGAGTTTTATCAGCGACGCCAAGTGGCGCTGAACAATGCCACCTCATCGCCGTGGCCCACCCCTTGCTTCACCCCCACAAGCCACGCTACGGAACCCAGTTCCACACCCCCAGCATGACGGGGGGCCGGATTTCCGGCACTATGTCATGTTACGGGACGCGCAGCGGCCTTGGGCCAGGCGCGACGGATTGAATTCTTCTCACGGCGTCCGGCCGCCGGTCGGACGGGAACACCATGGCGCTTCTTGAAATTCGTAATGTAGTCAAGCGGTTCGGGGACTTCACCGCGGTCAACCACGTCAGCCTGTCGGTCAACGCTGGCGAGTTCTTCACCCTGCTCGGGCCGTCCGGCTGCGGCAAAACCACGCTCTTGCGCATGCTGGCCGGCTTTGAACAGCCCGACAGCGGCGAAATCCTGCTGGATGGCAAGGATGTGTCCAATGTGCCGCCCGAAAAGCGCCCGGTGCATACAGTATTCCAGAGCTATGCGCTGTTTCCGCACATGACCGTGCGCGAAAACATCGCCTTTCCGCTGAAAATGGCCGGCTGGAGCGCTGACAAAATCGCCCCGCAAGTGGACGAACTGCTGGAAGACGTGCGCCTGAGCAAATTCGGCACACGCTACCCGCACGAGCTGTCCGGTGGCCAACGCCAGCGGGTGGCGATTGCCCGCGCGCTGGTGGACCGCCCGCGCCTCTTGCTGCTGGACGAGCCGCTGTCGGCGCTGGACGCCAAGCTGCGCGAAGAAATGCAGATCGAGCTGATCAATCTGCAAAAAGAAGTCGGCATCACCTTTGTCTACGTCACCCATGACCAGGGCGAGGCGCTGGCGCTGTCGCACCGCATTGCGGTGATGAACAGTGGTCAGGTTGAGCAGTTGGACATGCCGGAAACCATCTACAGCTACCCGCGCAACCGCTTTGTGGCGGATTTCATCGGCCAGTGCAATGTGCTGGAAAGCGAAGTCAAGGCCATCCACGGCGACGGCACGATGACCATCGCCATCAAGGGCTGCGGCGAAATGAAGGCGCTGGCGCGCGAAGGTGTGACAGTGGGCCAGCAAGGCTGGCTGGCGCTGCGCCCGGAAAAAATCAAACTCGACCGCGAACTGCCCGAGCTGGCCAACGAGGCTTACTTCAAGGGCCGCGTGCATGACTGTCTGTACATGGGCGATGTGACGCTGTACATCGTTGAAGTGGGCGAGGGCGTGCGCATCGAGGCCATGCTGCCCAATTCGGCGCCGGGCCTGGCCAAGCTGTTTGACGACAATGATCTGGTTGAAATCGCCTGGCGTTTTGATGCCGGCAGCTTCCTGACGGAGTAAGCCATGCAGGAACGTTTGGGAAAATGGCTGCTGTCGTGGCCGCCGCTGGCGTATCTGGTGGTGTTTTTCTTGCTGCCGTCGCTGATCATGATGTTTGCCGCCTTTCGCTACCCTGGCGATTACGGCGGGCTGATGCCGCTGACCTCGGAAGACCCGGCCACCGGCAAGCTGGTGCTGGACATCACCCTGGATAACTGGCGCGATTATCTGACGCTGGAAAGCTTTGTCCGGCTGGTGGACGAGCCGCTGTATATCGAGCTGTTCATCAAATCACTGTGGTACGCCACGCTGACCACGCTGATTTGCATCGCCATGGGCTACCCGCTGGCCTGGCTGATTGCGCGCAGCCCGAAAAAATACCGCGACCTGATGCTGTTGCTGGTGATTCTGCCGTTCTGGTCGAATTTTCTGATCCGGATTTATGCCTGGATGATTCTGCTCGGCCCGCAATCGGCGCTGAGCAAGGCCATCAATCTGGTGGTGACGGCGTTTGGCCACGAGCCGGTCAGCCTGCTGTTCACCCCGTTTGCGGTGATTGTCTGCCTGGTGTACGTGCATCTGCCATTCATGGTGTTGCCGCTGTACGCCAATCTGGAAAAGCACGACATGGCCTTGCTGGACGCTGCGCAGGATTTGGGCGCTTCGGCCTGGCAGCGCTTCTGGAAGATCACCTGGCCCTTGTCGCTGCCTGGCGTGTACGCCGGTGCGGCGCTGGTGTTTATCCCGGCGCTGGGCATGTTTGCCGTGCCGGACATCATCGGCGGCACTGAGGGCATCATGATCGGCAACCTGATCAAGCAGCAATTCCTGGAAACCCGCGACTGGCCGTTTGGCGCCGTGCTGTCGATCATGCTGACCGGCGGCGTGCTGCTGATGGCGGGTCTGGCCGCCGCCGTGGGGCGCGGCAAACAGAAGGCGAAGCAGAAACATGGCTAAACGACAATCCTGGTGGCTGTGGGCGGCGGCGGCGCTGGCCTATGTGTTCCTGTACCTGCCGCTGGTGATCGTGGTGGTGTATTCGTTCAACGATTCCAAGCTCAACGCCGAGTGGGTGGGCTTCACCCTGGACTGGTACCATAAGCTGTTCAATAACCGCGAAATGCTGGTGGCGGCGCGCAATTCGATGGTGATTGGCGTGGTGTCGGCACTGGCGGCCACCTTTTTTGGCGCGCTGGCCGGCATTGCCATGCACCGCTACAAGCTGCGCCTGCTGCCCTTCCTGGTGCTGACCCCGATCGCCATCCCGGAAATCCTGATGGGCGTGAGCCTGCTGATTTTCTTTGTGTTGCTGAATGTCACCCTGGGCATGACCTCGATCATTCTGGCCCATGTGGCGTTTTGCATCGGCTTTGTGGCGATTGTGGTGCGCGCGCGCATGCAGGGCATGGACAACAGCCTGGTGGAAGCCGCCCGCGACCTGGGCGCCACGCCGTGGCAGGCTTTCCGGCTGGTGACGCTGCCGCAGATCATGCCGGGCATTCTCGCCGGCGGCCTGATGGCGTTCACCTTGTCGATTGACGACTTTGTGATTACCTTCTTTACCGCCGGGGTGGGCTCATCGACGCTGCCTTTGCAGATTTATTCGATGATCAAGATCGCAGTAACGCCAGAGGTGAATGCCATTTCGACGCTGTTGATGGTGCTGACCTTGTGTTTGATTGTACTGGTGTCCAAAGTGTCGCCGGGGGCCTTGCGGGCGGAGTGATGGGCCGCATCGGTGCTTCACCATCGCCGTTTTGTTTCTCACTGCGTCGCCCCCCTGGCAAGCGGCCACGGCGCGCTGAGGGTGACGGTGGTGTTGAGCCTTCACCCGCGCCACGCGGCGGCGAGTTCTGGATGCCCGCCTGGGCACGATGGCGCGTGAGTGGGATAATTTCTGCCTGTTTGCCGGCCAGCCAGCAAGCAGGTGTGCAGTGTGTGTGACTTGATTTTGACCGAACCTTAAAGGGAACAAGATGAAAAAGCTGCTGCTGTCGATGTCCTTGCTGGCCAGTTCCATGGCGTTTGCCGCTGATGAGCTGCACCTGTACAACTGGAACAACTACCTGACCGAAGCCACTGCCAAGCGCTTTGAGCAGTCGTGCAAGTGTAAGCTGGTGCAGGATTACTACGGCGACAACGAAGAGATGCTGGCCAAGCTGGCCGCGGGCGCCAAGGGCTACGATATTGTGGTGCCCACCGGTTTTGCCGTGCAAACGCTGATCGGCCAGAAAGGCGCCGCGCCGCTGGACAAGGCGCAGCTGAGCAATCTGAAGAACATCAACCCGGGTTATATGGGCGGTTTCTTCGACAAGGCCAACACCTATTCAGTGCCGTACGCCTTCACCACCACGGTGCTGGGCTATAACGAAACCCAGCTGCAAAAAGCTGGCGTGCTGGACAAGGCCAATAGCTGGGCGCTGATTTTTGATCCGGCCGTGGTCTCCAAGATCAAGGGCAAGGTCACCGTGCTGGATTCGCAGCGCGAGCTGATGGCCGCCGCGCTGATGTATCTGGGCTACCCGGCCAACGAAACCGACCCGGCCAAGTGGAAGCAGGCCCAGCAGGTGATTCTGAAGGCCAAGCCGTACTGGGCAGCGTTCAACAACCAGAGCTATATCAAAGAGCTGACCGTGGGCAACGCCTGGGTGTCGCTGGGGTATTCCAACGACCTGTTCCAGGCCCAGCAGGATGCGCTGAAGGCCAAGCGCCCGTTCAAGCTGAACTTCAGCCTGCAACAAGAAGGCAACACCCTGTCGATGGATAATCTGGTGATCCTGAAAGACGCCCCGCGCAAGGACTTGGCGCACAAGTTCATCAACTTCATGCTGGATGGCAAGAACGCCGCCGAGCTGACCAACGAAGTGGGCGCCGGCAACCCCAATCAGGCCGCCATGCCGAACGTGAAGCCGGAGATCACCAAGCTGTCGGCCATCTTCCCGAGCAAGGAAGCGCTGCCCAAGCTGCAACAGCTGCAAGACCTCAACGGCAAGCAACGTCGTGAGTTGAACAAGCTGTGGTCGGAAATCAAGCTGAAGTAATGCTCTCCCGCTTCTGGCGCAGTCCGCTCGCCCGGCATCGGGCGGGCGGCGCACAGCCATGACGCCGCCAATCCTGCCTTCTTTGCCGCCCGCCCCGCACCGGGTGCCGCACTGGTTTGCCCTCAGTTATCTGGGTGCGCTGGTGGTGGTCAGTCTTTACCCGTTCACCGAATGGGAATTCAACGGCCAACCCTGGCTGGATTTTCTGCTGTATCCGCTGCCGTATTACCGCACCGCCTTTGATCAGGGCGTCAATGTGCTGGCCTATGTGCCGTATGGCGTCGCCTTGGCGCGCATGTTCCGGCCGGCCTGGCTGGGCGTGTTGGCGGCGCTGGGCCTGGGGGCGCTGACCAGCCTGGTAATTGAAATCATCCAGCTGTATCTGCCGATGCGGGTGGCGTCCAATCTGGACGTGCTGTGCAATGCCGCGGGTGCGCTGGCTGGCGGCTTGCTGGCTACGCTGCCGTGGACAGTGCGGCTGGGCCGCGCCATGCAGCGGCTGCGCCGGCGCTGGCTGCTGGCCGACAACAGCGCCGACTACGCCTTGATGCTGGTGGCGCTGTGGTTTCTCACCCAGATCAATCCGGCCAACCCGCTGTTTGGCGTGGTGGTGATGCCGGAAGGGCTGCCGCAGCCGTTTGAATCACCGATTGCCGATCCAGCCTTGTTTTTGTTTCTGCTGGAAGCCGGCGGGGCGATGCTGAACCTGACCGCCACGCTGTTGTTTATCGCCAGTTTTCTGGCGCGACGGCGCGATTATGCGCCGGTGCTGGGCGGGTTTTTTCTGCTGGCCTGGTTGTTCAAGGTGGCGGTGGCCGCCGCCATGCTCAAGCCGGTGGCGTATTTTGCCTGGATCAACCCGCATGTGCTGGCCGGCCTGGCGCTGGGCGGCGTGCTGACCTGGCTGCTGTGCCACACCCAGCGGCTGGTGCAAAGCATCTGCGCACTGCTGTTGCTGGGCCTGGCGCAACTTGCGGCGGCACAATGGCCACTGGTAGCGGCCGACGACGACCAGCGCGGGCTGTTCCGCTGGGCTTACCATCTGACCAATATCAACGCCCTATCCGAATTCGCCAACCGGCTGTGGCCGTGGGCGGCACTGGCGTGCGTGCTGTTGTCGATCAGCCGCCAGTTGCGCCGCGAGCGCTGGTAAGCGCGACTAACAAAACCCTCCTGGCGTCGTTGCCCGACCTTACCCTACTGCTTGTACTGTCCCAGGCGCACTGCGAGACGTTTTGTGAGCTGCGCTTACATCTTGGCCAACCGCACATGGCGGGCCAGCTCGCCAATCTGGCGCAAACGCACGTCCACATAAGCCGGCTTGCCCACCGTGCCAGCCGGAGCCAGCCACGCCGTGCGCATGCCCAATCGCCGCGCAGTCAGCAGATTGGCCAGGGAATCCTCCACCAGCACGCACTGTTCTGGCCGACGGCCCATGGCGGCCAGCACGCGCCGGTAGGCGCGCGGGTCGGGCTTGGGATGAAAGCTCAGGCGGTCCACACCAAAGCAGTCGCGCAGCAAGGGCAAAATGCCCAGATGTCGGCACACCGCCCGCACATAGCGGCTGGGGCCGTTGGAGAACACCACCTTGTCGCCCGGCAAGCGCGCCAACAAGGCCGGCAGCCCAGGCTCGTGGCGCACCTGCGCCAGCAATTCGGGTAGAGGGTGGGTGTGGTGCAAGAAATGCGTGGGGTCGGCGCCGTGCTGGCGAATCATGCCGGTGAGCGTGGCGCCATAGCGCCGCCAGTAGGCTTCGCGCACCTGATTGGCGGCGGCTTGCTCCAATTGCAGGTGCTGGGCGATGTAATCGGTCATCTGCTGGTTGATCAGCGGAAACACCCCGGCGCTGGCATTGTGCAGAGTGTTATCCAGGTCAAAGACCCATAAACGGGAAGACGGCATGGCAAGACGGGACAAAAACAATCAGGCCGGCTAGCTTAGCACGGCCAGCGCCGGGGCCAACGCAGGCTAACGAACTACAATACTTGAAAGTGTCAGCACAGCCCCTTATCTGTGGGTTATCTTTTTCTTGCTGACGGAAACCGCCATGCGCTCGCCTGACCCTCTGCACCTGGTGTGCCCGCACTGCGACGGCATCAATCGCCTGCCCGCCGCCCGGCTGGCCGATGCGCCCAACTGTGGCCATTGTCATCAGCCGCTGCTGAGCGGCCAGCCCCTGGAACTGACGGTGGACAATGCCGAGCGCCATCTGCGCCGCAATGAGATTCCGGTATTGGTGGATTTCTGGGCGCCGTGGTGCGGCCCCTGCCAGATGATGGCCCCGGCCTTTGCCCAGGCCGCTGCCGCACTGCCGCAGGTGCGCTTTGCCAAAATCAACACCCAGACCGAAACCACGCTGGGCCAGCGCTTTAATATCCGCAGCATTCCCACATTGGTGTTGTTTGTGAATGGACAAGAAGTACAACGCCAGGCCGGCGCGATGGACGCCGCCAGCATTCAGCGCTGGCTGGCGGCCGGGCTGCGACAGGCGGGCAAATAGCAGACAAGCCAGGACGGCAATCGGCCTCCCCAGCGCCGGCCGCCATTCGGGCCAAAGCGCACGGGGTAAGCGCGCTCACCAAAGCCAGCGCAGCGGCGCTGGCCAGGTGTGTGACCGCAGACAGTACAAGTCGTACGGCAAAGTCACACCACAACGCCAGGGTGGTGAGTGACTCTTACTGCTGGATGTAACTCACCAGTTGCTCAATGGTTTGCGCCTGGGCATCCAGCGTGGCGCGCACCACATCGCGCATCGACACCATGCCCAGCACAGCGCCATGCTCCAGCACCGGCAAGTGGCGGATGTTTTTGTCAGTCATCAGCGCCATGCACTGATCCACCGTATGCTCGGGGCCGATATAACACACCTTGTTGGTCATGATTTCGCCCACCAGCGTGGTAGCCGAAGTCTTGCCCAACAACACCACGCGGCGGGCGTAATCACGCTCGGAAAAAATCCCGCGCAGGCTTTCCCCCTCCATCACCAGCACAGCGCCCACATTGTGCTCGGCCATCACTTGCAGGGCTTGCAGCACGGTGGCGTCCAGCGGCACGCTAAAAAAACCGGCGGGTTTTTCTTTCAACAATTGGCGAACGGTCAGCATGGTCTCTCCTTGGTTGCGTCATACGATAGGCAAGGGGCGCAAAGGACGGCGCCAGGGCTCAGCAGGTCGCCAGGCCGGCGACAGGCGTGCTTTTGAGTTATAGCCGCTATCCGGCTGGAATGCAGGGCAAGTTGCGGCATGCTGTAGGCACGTCCACCGGGGTACAGCCTGGCGGTGTGCCATGCTTGACAATCCACGCCACAAAAAAATTCAATCCATTGTTTTTAAAAATATATTTGTCTGGCACAAAACTCGCTGCACGCACACTTTCTTTTGCACACAGGTAAGCGCCATGAAAGTCAGCATCGAGCGCGGGCACTTTGAAGCCTTGTTGGCCGAGTTTCCCCGATTGCAACCCTGGGCAGCGCAGCTGCGCTTTGGCAATCGGGTGGAGATGGCGTTTGCCGATTTGCACGACGCCGAGCTGGCGCAGCTGGTGACCCGCTATCAGGCCGGCGGCGTCACCCTGCGCGCGCAGGCTGCGCAGTTGCTCACCCTGCAACAGGCGCTGGCGGCAGGCGGCGCGCGCTTTGGCGAAGACGAGCTGGATGCGCTGGCCCCGGCGCTGGCGCATTATCTGATTGACGGCGCGCTACGCGGCTGGCTGTTTTCGGCGCAAATCACCGGCAAGCCGCTGGCCTATGTGGTGAGCCGGCTGGATTACACCCCGCCATCGGAAGACGAAACCGGCAAAGTGTTTATCGAGCTCAAGGCCAATTCACGCGCGCGGCTGGCCACCGTCACCGTGCGCCTGTCGGCCGCCGACATTGCCGGGCGCACCCTGGCCGAGGCGCTGGCGCACAAAGGTTTTGTCAAAGAAACCCCGGCGCTGTTGGCCAGCTACGACGAAGCCGCCGAGCGCTATTTTGACTGGCGCGCGCGCTACGGCGCGCAGTTTTCTGCGCGTGGGGTGGGCTGGTTTGCCGACAACCCCACCGCCACCCACCGCGACACCGACTATGCGCGCAAGGATGTGGTGATTCTGTCGTCCACCGGCCAGCCGGCGCGGCTGGTCAACGACGAAGGCATTCTGGGCGAACGCCCGCTGGCGCTGGACGCCACTGGCGACATCCTCAGCAAATTTCTGCGCCGGCTCACCCGCAGCAATCTGTTGAGCAGCCGCCAGGAAGCCGACCTGGAAACCCTGCAAGGCCAGATGCCCAGGGGCGCGTTCACCGAGCTGCCGGTGCATTTTTACATCCTCACCTTCCACCTGGATCTGCACCACTATGTGTGGGTGCATGTGGACGACATGACGCCGTATGTCTATCAACCGGCGCTGAAAACCAAGCTGGTGCTGCCGCCACAGCAAACCGACCTGATCGACATCCTCACCGCCGAAATGGACGTGCTGATGGACGACATCGTCGCCGGCAAATCCGGCGGCACCACCGTGCTGTGCGCCGGCCCGGCCGGGGTGGGCAAAACCCTGACCGCCGAGGTGTACGCCGAAATCATCCAGCGCCCGCTCTACCGCGTGCACTCTGGCCAACTGGGGCTGAACGTCGGCGCCATGGAAACCGCGCTGAAAGAAGTGCTCACCCGCGCCCAGCGCTGGGGCGCGGTGATGCTGATCGACGAAGCCGATGTCTATATCAAACGCCGCGACGACAATATCACCATGAACGCCGTGGTCGGCGTGTTCCTGCGCGTGCTGGAATATTTCAACGGCCTGCTGTTTCTCACCACCAACCGGGTGGACGACATCGACGAGGCAATTGTCTCGCGCTGCATCGCCCTGATCCGCTTTCACCCACCCCAACACGACGACCGCCGGCGCATCTGGGCGGTGATGAGCGAGCAATTTGGCCTGGCGCTTGACCCCGCGCTGATGGACGAACTGGCCAGCCGCTTTCCCGCCGCCACCGGCCGCGACATCAAAGGCCTGGCCAAACTGGTGGCCAAATACTGCCACCACAAGGCGGTAGCGCCGACGCTGGAGGTGTTTATCCGCTGCTCGGCGTTTCGGGGGATGGATGTGGTGGGGGTGGGGTGAGAGTACCCGTGCAGGATGTCCTTCCTGCACGGGCAGCGCAACGCCTTACCCCGGCAAACCAAACACCGGGGCAATCTGCTTCAGCCAGGCGTCCAGCCGGGCTTCGGTGAGTTGCGATTGGTTGGATAAATCCAGCACCAGGCCGACAAACTGGCCGTCCACCACGGCGCGCGATTGCTCGAATTCATAGCCTTCGGTTGGCCATTGGCCGACCACGGCGGCGCCTTTGCTGATCACAAACTCATACAGGTCGCGCAGGCCGCTGGCAAAGCGCTCGGGGTAGCGGCTTTGGTCGCCCAGGCCGAACAGCGCCACGGTTTTGCCGCTGAGGTCCACGCCGGCCAGTTTGACCATGGCTTCTTCCCAGCTGGCTTCGCTGTCGGCGCTGGCGCCGGGCAGTTGGCCTTCGCCCACGGTGGAGGTGCCCAGCAGCAGCAGGGGGTAGCTGGCGAATACCTCGGCGTCGGTGCGGTTGATGTTCAACGGCGCGGCCATCACGGCGTCGTCAAAGCGTTTTTTGATCATTTTCGCCACTTTGCGGGTGGAGCCGGAAGTGGTGCCAAAAAATACGCCAATCTGGGACATGATGAGACTCTCCTTATAGTCAGTCATGGTGAGGTGATGAAAAAAATCCCCGGTGGGGCCGGGGATCTCAATTCAGGCAATACGCAGCATTGCCGGAGGGAAGAAAACATCAGGCATAAGTCGGTGCAAAACTGGCTTCCGGGTTGGCCGACGGGCCTTTGTCGCCCCAGTACGGCGACAGCTTGCGCAGTTGGGCGATGATGTCCGGCACAGCGGCAATCACCCGATCGACTTCGGCTTCGGTGTTGTAGCGCGACAGCGAGAAGCGGATGGTGCCGTGGGCGGCGGTATAGGGGATGCCCATGGCGCGCATCACATGCGAGGGCTCCAGCGAGCCCGAGGTGCAGGCCGAGCCCGAGCTGCACGCGATGCCCAGCTTGTTTAGCAGCAGCAGGATGGCCTCGCCTTCGATGTACTCAAACGCAATATTGCAGGTGTTGGGCAGGCGGTTGCTGGGGTCGCCGGTGACAAAGCAATGGCTGACCTGGCTGAGGATGCCTTTTTCCAGCTTGTCGCGCAGCGCCTTCACCGTGGTGTTTTCGGCGTCCATATGCTGCATGGCCAGCTCGCAGGCCATGCCCAGGGCGACAATGGAGGCGGAGTTCTCGGTGCCGGCGCGACGGCCGCGCTCTTGGTGGCCGCCGCGCAGCAGCGGGCGGAAGCGGCAGCCGCGACGCAGGTAGAGCACGCCAATGCCCTTGGGCGCGTGCAGTTTGTGGCCAGACAGCGACAGCATGTCGATCTTGGTGTTTTTCAGGTCGATGGGGATCTTGCCCACCGCCTGCACGGCGTCGGTGTGAAACATGATGCCCTTGGCGGCGGCCAGTTCGGCCATTTCCACCACCGGGAAAATCGTGCCGGTTTCGTTATTGGCCCACATCACCGAGACAATCGCCACGCGGTCATTCAGCAGCGATTTGTATTCGTCCATGTCCAGCCGGCCGCGCTTGTCCACTTTCAGCTTGTGGACGATATAGCCTTCTTTTTCCAGCCACTCGCACAGGGTGAGGATGGCCGGGTGCTCGACCACGGTGGTGATGATGGTGTTGCGGTCGGGCTGGGCTTTCAGCGCCGACAGGATGGCGGTGGAGTCGGATTCGGTGCCGCAGGAGGTGAAGATGATTTCCGAATCATGCTCGGCGCCCAGCAGGGCCTGCACCTGGCTGCGGGCGTTTTTCAGCGCCTTGCCCACCTGGCTGCCAAAGGCGTGCATCGACGAGGCGTTGCCAAAGTGTTCGGTGAAAAACGGCAGCATGGCTTCCACCACGGCAGGGTCAACCCGGGTGGTGGCGTTATTGTCCAGATAGATCGGTTCCATGGGCGACTCCAAACTAGCGGGGAGAGAGGCCGGGCGGCGCGCGCCGCCCGGCTGACAGACAATCCAGTAAAACCCGGTGAATCGGAAATCAGGCTTCGGCCGGCATGTGCGAGGACGGCAGCACCTGCACCAGCTCGCCCAGCGTTTCGATCATCTTTTGCTGGATGCCGCCCAAGGTGGCGGCTTCCATCATGCAGCCCGAGCAGGCGCCCTTGAGGTGCACATAGATTTTCTTGCCCTGCACATCGGCCAGCTCGACATCGCCGTGGTCGCGTTGCAGCATCGGGCGCACCGACTCCAGCACTTCTTCGATTTTTTTGATTTTTTCCACGATGGACAGCTTCTTGGCCGGCGGCTTGGGCGCTTCCGGCGTGGCCGGACAGGCCGGCGGCGGCGACACTTCGCCAGCGCCCGGGCTGTCGGCCTTGACCTTGGCCAGGATTTCTTCGATGCCCTCATGGCAAGCCGCGCAACCGCCGCCAGCCTTGGTGTAGAAAGTGACTTCTTCGACGGTGTGCAGATTGTTGGCGCGAATCACGTCTTCGATCATCACCGCGTCCACGGCAAAGCACTTGCACACCAGCGCACCTTCTTCGTGGTCGTCTTTCCATTCTTCACCACGGTAGTTGGCCACCGCCGCTTGCAGCGCTTCGCGGCCCATCACCGAACAGTGCATTTTTTCTGGCGGCAGGCCATCCAGAAAATCAGCGATGTCCTGGTTGGAGACCTTCAGCGCCTCGTCCAGGGTCATGCCCTTGATCATCTCGGTCAGCGCCGACGACGAAGCAATGGCCGAACCGCAGCCAAAGGTCTGGAAGTGCGCGTCTTCGATGACTTCGCTTTCCGGGTTCACCTTGAGCATCAGGCGCAGCGCGTCCCCGCACTGGATCGAACCCACATCGCCAATGCCATTGGCGTCTTCCAGCGGGCCAGCGTTGCGCGGGTTGAAAAAGTGCTCACGAACTTTGTCGGAATATTCCCACATGATGGGGGCCTCCTGGGCATGGCGACCGCCCCGGCGCATCCGGCGCGCGGGCGTGTCGCGTGTTCTGGAAAATGCTGCGTCTTGCTGCGCGACGCCAGTCGGTCGGGGGGATGGGGCGTCAGGCAGCGCAAAAACAAAAAAACAGCCTTACACGGAGAACGACTGGCCGCAGGAACACTGCGCGCTGGCACTCGGATTATCAAAACGGAAGCCGGTGTGGGTCAGCGTGTCGATGAAATCAATGTTCACGCTGTCAATCATCGGGTGGGTGATCGGATCGACCAGAATGGTCACGCCGTCGATATCGAACGACCAATCGTCGTCGGCTTTTTCGGTTTCCAGACGCATGCCGTATTGCAGGCCAGAGCAACCGCCGCCGGACACGGTCAGGCGCAGACCGGCGACAGGGGTTTCAGAACCCCGGATGAAGCGTTCGATGGCTTTTTTGGCGGCGGGGGTAAGTGTGATCATGGCGGAATCTCCTGGTTGTCCCTGATGGAGATGTCAGCAAACCCCGTGCCATTTGTTGCGCTGCGCAAATTTGATTAAAATCAAATATTTACGCAAACACACCCCGGAATTGTCACAAACAAAACATTGTCACTGTCGGCTCTACGACCGACAGCCACACACAAGACAACGGACCAAATGCGCCATATATTGCACACAGCCGCGTATGGCGCAATTCAACGCGCCGCCCGTGGCGCTTAGCCCGCCGTGTCCCCCGTGTGGCGCGCCGAGCATCGCAGAAAGTCAGGGAGCTGTCCGCCACGGCTAAGCGGCGGCGCAGCCGACGCGCCATTCCGTGGCGGCCCTGACTTTCGAGAAGCACAGGGAACCCGAAGGGCGCGGCGCCCGGGTCGCCTTTCTTTTCCCCCTTTTCTTTGGCGAGACAAAGAAAAGGGGTCGGGTGCGGGGCGAAGCCCCGCCCAAAATCCAGCCGCTGCGCGCCAGCGCAGCCACTCATCACAGACCACACCCCAGCGCAACCAAAGCTCACACACCCTCACCCCAACACATGCTCATACGCCAGGCGCAGAATCTCCAGCTCCACCTCGCGGCACTGCCGCGCCTCGGTCAGCTGGATAAACCGCCCGGCGCAGCGCTCGGCGGCGTCAAACGGCGGGTCAATCGCGGTAAACGCCCCCAGCAACACCGGCACATCGCCTTCTGGCGTATCCACCCAGCAATGAAACTCGGCGTCCAGTTCGATGCTGCCGGCGGGCAGGGCCAGCCAGGCTTCGGCTTCGCGCGTTACCGTGGCCGGATGAAAATACAATTTGGGCGCATAGCCAGGATCGCGCAGCATGGCCAGCGCAGGCAGCGGCGCAAAGGCCAGCATGCCGTCGGGCAGGCGCAGATAGCGCACGCGGCCGCTGGTGCGATGCTTGTGCAACAGCAACAGGCGCGGTTGCAAGGACATGGGTCAATCCTCGGCGGGCAGCTCAATCAACACGGCTTCGCCGCGCCACGCGGCGGGCGCGCCCCAAACCTGCACCGCGTCAATAAAGCAGCCGGGCCGCGTGGGGTGCGGCGCCAGCACTTGGTATTCGGCAAACACCCGGCCGTCGGGAAAAAATGTCGCTTGGCCATAGCGCGCGCCGCCCCGCCAGGTGGCCAGCACGCTGACCGCCTGGGTGTAAGGGTCGGCCGCTTCGCTCAGGCTGGCCTGGGCCCAGATGGGCTCGTCGCCCAGCGAGACGCCAAGGCGCGCGGCCTGCTCACGCAGCGCCGCGCACAGTGATTCGCCCACGGCGGGATCCAGCGTGGCCGGCATCAGGCGGCCAGCGGCTCGTAGCTGTAGCAGTCCTTGGGGCAGACGCGGCCACAGGAGCCACAGCCAATGCAGTCATTGGCGTTGGCGATCGACATCACCATCATGTTGTCGTCGTCTTCGTCGTCGTCCTCCAGCTCGCGCTCGACCAGGTCGAGCACGTCGCGCGGACAGACCTTATAGCAGCGGCCGCAGCCGATGCATTTTTCTTGGTTCAGGTCGGTGACAAACTGCGGAATCCATTCGGATCCGCCACGGGTCAGGCCGGTGACTTGCGGCATGGGAATCACCCTTTCTGTGCTGCTTTCAGCCGGGCGGTGGCGTCCGCCCAGGCCTTGCAGGCATCGTAAGTGGATTGAGAAATGGTCGGGATCTCGTGGTAGGCCGCCGGCAGGCGGTCCTCCACCAGATCGTGCAATTGCGACGCCCACTCGGAGGCGATGCGCTTGAGTTTTTTCACTTCTTTATCAAGCGCCTGGATTTCGTCTTCGCTCATCTTCGCCTCCGTGTGCTTACAGGCCGGCCACGTCAGAATATTTGCCGATGCGCTCCAGCGCCACGGCCAGCAGCTTGTCGGCTTCGTCCTTCATTTTGGACAGGCTGTCAAAGCCAAAGCGGTGTACGTCGCGCAGGGTTTTGTCCACCACCACCAGCTTGCCCACGGTGATCAGCGCGCGGCCAAAGCCTTCGTGGGTCAGGTGGATCAGCGGCACGGCCAGCAGGCGGCATTCTTTTTCGATCAGCACGGCGATGGCGTTGTACAGCGCCTTCACCCGCGCCAGGGTTTCTTCGTCCGGGTCGCCCACCAGCGGGATTTCCTGACGGCGGGCGCGGGTCAGCACGAAGGGATCGAGGATTTTTTCCGGGCTTTGGCCGTTGTAGACGCCGTAGGTGTCCAGCGCGCGCATCTGGCGCACCATTTCGCGGATGAAGTCAGTGCCCAGGATCGGGTCGGATTCTTGCACAACAGGGGCGGTGCTCATGGTGGGGTCTCCAGTGGGGTGTCAGTGTGAAAGCACGTTGGGCTGCGGCGTGGCTTCATGAGTCGGGGTGGCGGCGCTGACTTCGGGCAGGCGCGCCGGGGCCAGTCGGGCCAGCAACAGGGCAAACAGAAAACCAGTCAGTGCGCCCACCGCCACGGCGACATCGCCGCCGATGGCAAAGTGGCCCAGCGCCGCGCTCAGCAACATCATCACCGGCGGCAGCAAATAGCCCATGAAGGCGCTGCGGCGCAGGCTGTCTTCGCTAATGCGCACGCGCACCGATTCGCCCACTTGCAGGCCGCTGGGCGCGGGCAGGGTCAGCCGGGTGACGGCGCGGCCGCCAGCCACCTGGCCGATGCCGCATTCGCTTTCTTTGTGGCAGCTGCGGCAACCGCCAGTGGCCACGCTGATGGTGGTCTTGCCGTCCTGGACGGCTTCGACAATGCCCAGATGTTCGATCATCCTTCCCACCCTTCTTCCTGCATGGCGGCAAAGCGGTCGGCGCTGCGCGCCGGGCGGGCGTGTTCGGCCATGGCCTGGTCGATCCAGGCCACCCCGCCGTGCTTCATGCCCTGGGCGATGTCGTAGAGCAGGTCTTCGATTTTGTCGGATTCGGTGATGCGAATCGGGCGAATGCCGCGCGCCACCAGCTGTTTGATCGCCGAGGCGCCGATGGCCATCACGAACACCGCCGCGCAGCCCTCCAGAAAATCCACCTTGGCGCCCAGCTTGTTTTCGTTGCCGTCCATGGCCTCGGGGGCAAACTCGGCCACGCCCACCATGCTGGTGCGGGTGGGGCTGACCTCGTAGAGCACAAACCCTTCTGCCGCGCCAAAGTGCTGGTTGACGCGCGTGCGGTCGTTGGAAGCAAAAGCAATCTTGAGCATGTCGTGTGTCTCCCGGTCAGTGGACCATTCCAGCTTCAGCCAGCGCGAGGGGCGCGCCGTCGCGTTCTGCTGCCCAGTACCGGGATCGGTAGGGATCAATGTCATGGTGCTGGCTCAACATCAGGTTGGCGAGATCGAACAGGGCTTGGCGCGTGCCGTGATAGCCCACCCAGGCGCGGGCGAAACCGCCCACCCAGTCATACTGCGGAAAGCCGGCGCGCATCAGCGGCGCGCCCAAACGCTGGGCCGTGCCGGCGGCGTGCGAATTGGACACCACCAGTTGCACGCGCTGACCACGCGCCGCCAGCTCCAGGTCTTCCAGGTCGCCGACAATCACCTTGGCCACCGGCAGGCGCGCCAGGCCGTCGGTTTTTACCGGCGACACGGCGGCAATAATCTCGGCGCCCATGCTGGCCAGAAACTCGCAGTGCATGGCCAACAGATCAGGGTCGCCCGCCACCGCCACCCGCGCCATGCCCAGCATGAAATGGCTGTCCACCATGGCGTCCTGCAATTGGGCGCGCTGGCGCTCCAGACGCGGCGGCACGGGCTTGCCGGACAGCTGGCTGAGGGTGAGGGTGAATGCATCGCAGGCCGCCAACCCCATCAAGCCGGCAAAGCGGTAGGTCGGCACGCCCGTGCGCGCTTCCAGCTTGCTGGCGGCGCGATACAGCGATTCGCCAATCACCAGGGTGGCCACCGATTCGCCCAGGCTGGCGATTTCCGCGCGCGGCGTGCCGCCCAGGGTCAGCGGCGAATATTCGGCCTCGACCAGATGGCCATCCAGCGAATCGCCAATATCAGGCACCAGCACCGGCCGCAGGCCAAAGGCTTCGATCCAGTCGCGCAGGGTTTCCAGATCGCCCGGCGTCAGGTGGCCGCCCGCCAGCACGGTGACCTGCTTGGGGCGGCGGCCGGCGTGGCGGGTGTCTGGCACCAGAGTGTCCAGCAGCGCTTCCACCGCCAGCGCGTAGCCGGTTTCCAGGCAGCCCAGCGTATCCGGGGTGTTCACCGCCACCACGCTGGTGTCGGCGTACTGCGGATAGGCGGCGCGAAACTCGCGCACACAGCGGTGAATATCGGTGCCCTGGGTTTCCGACAGCCCGGTGGTGACCAGGCCGATGATCTCGGGCTTTTGCTTGTCGCACAGCGTGCGCAAGGCCTCGACCACGTTCTCGTCCGCGCCCATGATGGTGGACACCTGGTCCATGGCCGTGGTCTGCAAAGGAATCGGCTCGCGAAAATGGCGCACGAAAAACACCTTGCCAAACGCGGTGCAACCCTGCGAGCCATGCATCAGCGGCAGGCTTTTGTTCAAGCCGAGAAACACCAGCGATGCGCCCAAAGGCTGGCTGACCTTCAGCGGATTCACCGCCAGGGCTTTTTTCGACAGTACGATTTCAGCCATGCTGACCTCCCTCGGTGATGTTGCCAGGAGTGCAGCAAAGAACGCGCCAATAGAATATGTATTGAATAACAATGGCTTGGCTAATTCATCTGTCGCAAACCAGACAAAATGTGCATGGGAGCACACGCAGCCAAACAAGGCTCAGGAGAATGGGAAAAATGCAAACGGGGCCGGGCGATCAAGCCCGGCCCCTCAGTGCGGCACACACAGCGTCCGTGCAGACTGCGCAGCGCTTACGCGCTCAGCAGCTCGCCCAGCGCCCGGCGGCTATCCGCCCAGGGCGCCGGTTGGCGCACGGCCGGCCACACTGGGCTGCTGATGGACAGATGCAGCTGGCGCGCCAGTTCGACCATGCCGGTGTAGCCGGCGTAGCCAAATTCGCGTTCCTGGTTGATGTCGAGGAAGGGAATGCGCGCCTTCAGCGCGGTGTACAGATTGCGCCCGCCGGCAATCAGGATGTCGGCCTTCAGGTCGTGGTAGGCGGACAGCAGGCCCTTGGGGCTGCCGTCGTCGATCATGCGCACATCGTCGCCCATCAGCTCGCGGATGCGGGCCTTGTCTTCTTCGGTGGATTTTTTGGTGCCGGTGGCCACCACGGTCATGCCCAGGTCTTGCAGCGCCGAGACAATCGACCAGGATTTCACCCCGCCGGTGTACAAGAGCGCGCGCTTGCCGGCCAGTTTTTCTCGCCACGGCGCCAGCGCCGCATTGGCCAGCGCTTCTTCGCGGGCAATGACCATTTCGGTGCGGTGCGACAGGTCATCATCGCCAATCAGGCGGGCAAAGTCGCGCAGCGCCGCCGAGGTGTCGGCCACGCCGTAAAAACTGCCTTCAAAAAACGGCGTGCCAAAATTGTCTTGCAGCTTGCGCGCCACGTTCAGCAAGGCCTTGGCGCACACCACCATATTGGCCTGGGCGCGGTGCATGGTCTGCACTTCGGCAAACCGGCCATCGCCCGACAAGGTCGCCAGAATGCGCAAGCCCAGCTCGTCAAACAGCGGGGCGACATGCCAGAACTCGCCGGCAATATTGTATTCGCCAATCAGGCTGACATCATAGGTGGGCAGGCCGTCCGGGCGCGGCGCGGCCGGCTGCGGCTCGCGCGTGCCGATCACATACTTGAACATTGCTTCACCGGCCAGGCGGTTGCCCAGGTTTTTGGTGCCGTAAAAGCCGGCGGCGTCCACCGGAATCACCGGCACGCCCCAAAAATCGGTCGCTGCCTTGCACACGGCTTCCATATCGTCGCCAATCAGCGCGGTGACGCAGGTGGCGTAGACAAACACCGCCGCCGGGCGGTAACTCTCCACCGCCTGGCGAATGGCGTGCAGCAAGCGCTTTTCGCCACGCCCCATCACCACATCGGTTTCTGAGAGATCCGTGGTCATGCCGATGCGGTACAGCGTGGGGCCGGACGAGCGGGTGCCGCGGTTGTCCCACGACGCCCCGGCACAGGCAATCGGCCCGTGGACGATGTGGGCGACGTCGGCGATGGGCAGCAAGGCAATCTGCGCGCCATCAAACGAACAACCGCCCGCCGTTGCGCCGGGCTTGGGTCGGGCGCAACCGGATTTTTCCTTGTGGTTGTGGCTACAGGCTGGCTCGTTGAGCAAAGCCTGAATATCGCTTGCTTTCATTGCGCATCTCCCCTTGAGTTCACCCTAGGGCATCGCAATTCGCATGCCACATTTAACCATTTGATATTTATCAAATATTTGTCTTGTCAGCTTTGTGGCGAAGCTGACAAAGCGTGGCAGCCCAGCCAAAAAACCGCGCGCAGGCCAGTGGTTCATGCAAGCCACAGCGGCCAAGGCGTTGTTATCGCTGGCCGCTGTGATGAGAGGAATCGGGGGCAACTGAGCGCCGCGCCCCGGCAAACACAGATTTAGCGTCACGCACCAAACCCGGCGCAGCGATCCGGGCCAGGCGCACGACCACAGACAGTACGGCAAGGTCGGGCAAGCACGCCAGGAGGGTTTGGTGAGTGACGCTTACAGGGCATACGGCCGATGCAGCCAATCGCGCACCACCGCCAGATCCCGCTCGGGCAGATACTCAAACCCGGCTTGCGCGTCTTCGATGATGGTTTGCGCCACCCAGTGCGGCACGGCGTGGGTCACCAGCATATGGAAATACCAGGCCATCGGATAACCGCAGGCGCGGTCGTAGGCGGTCAGCGCGGCGCGCAAGGCGCCGTTGGTCTGGCCTTGTTCACCGTGAAAGGCTGGCGGATGGCCTTCCAGCGTGCTCATCGGCTTGGCGCGGAACACCGACTGCAAGAAGCGGTCTTGGTGTTCGCTCATCGCCAGCACCCAGTGATTGCAAAAATCACTGGCCTGGCCGGCGCTGCACGCCGCCCAATCTTCCAGCATGCGGTGGATGGGGCCGGGTTCGGGGTGTTTGGCGCGCATGCGCGCCACAAAGGCGCCGGCATGGCTGACGCGGCGGAACACATAATACGGCAGGCCCAGCGGACGGCCGCTGTGGGCGGGCAGTTGCGGGTCGAGCAGTTCGTCCAGGGTGGCCGGTTCGCCATCGGCAAACAGGGTGTGGCTGGCGATTTCCTGTAATTCTTCGATTTCCAGTTGCAGAAAATCCGCCGGGCCATCGCCAGCCTGCGCCACCAGATAATGGGTGCGCCCCACCAGCCGGGTGGCCAGCAACCCTTGTTCGGCGTAGTCCTCGGCCAGCCAGCCCAGATCACCTTGGCGAGTCGCCAGCTCGGTTTCCGCCCAGCTTTCCAGATTGTCGGTCAGGCGTTTGCCCTTGGCGTCGATCAGCCCGCCCAGCCGGTGCCAGCCGCCACGGCAGGCGGCGTGGCGGAAAGGCCAGTCTGGCGCGGTGTTGGCCAGTTCGCGCACCAGCGCCGACGGCCCGGTGGACACCGGGGCCATGGTGCAGGCGTGAATCAGGGCCGGGGCCAGGGATTTACAGTATTCGGACCAGGCAGCGGTATCTTTCATGCGGCGTTCCTTGTCGCAGTCTCAACACTCTGGCGCCCGCCTCATCTGGCGGCCGCCAAACCAAAAAACAGTCGGAATCAGCGTCGCGACAGCGCATGCGCCGGCGGCTTGTCCTGCGGTTTTGCCCAGCCCACCGCACAGGATGGGCTGGGCAAAACCGGCTCGCCGACAGGCAAGCCGGAAAACAACAATTTTTTTAGCGCGGCCTAAGAGTCGCTCACAAAACCCAGCGCAGCGCGCCTGGCCAGGCGCGCGCAGACAGTGCAAGCAGTACGGCAAGGCCGCGCAACAACGCCAGGAGGGTTTTGTGACCGACGCTAGTCGTCGTCGGCCACGCGGCTGGCCACCAGCACGCCGGTGGCGGCGTCGGCGCTGTGGGTCAGCGACAAACAATGGCCGCTGGCGCCAGACACCAGATAAATCAGATGGTCGGTGGTTTCCCGCACTGGGGTGGCGCGCACCGGCACGTCGTCTTCGCTGCATTCGGTAAAGTGCAGGCCAGGAAAACAGCCGCGCAGATGGGCCACGGCCGCGTTTACGGCCACTTCGGCGGTCAGGGCGTCCAGGGTGTCGGTGGCGATCATGGTTCGATTTCCTCCATGTCGGCTTCAAACTTGGCCAGCGAATGCGCCGGCACACCCATGATTTGCGCCAGCCACGGCGGCGGCGCCAACAGGCGGCCTTGCAGCTCGGCCAGCATATCGCGCGCTTCGCCGCCAATCGGGCGTTTGACCGGGTGCACGCCAGCGCGCACCACTTTGGCGGCGGCGGGGCCGCCGATGGATTGCACGCCCAGAATCTGGCAGTCGTTGATCAGCTCGGCGCGCGCGGCGTTTTTGTCTTCGGCGTCGGCGGTGGACAGGGTGCTGCGCACGCCCACCAGGCGGATTTCGCTCGGGCTGACTTGATAAATCAGGAAGCGCTCGCACGAGCCAAAATGGCCGTCGAGCAGTTCATTGTGATTGGAGGCAATCGCCACGCGCAGCGAGCCGGGCATGTCGCCGTCGGCATAGGCTTGCACAGGCGGAAAATCGCTGCCGGCCACGCCTTCGCCCCACAACAGGCGGATGGCGGCTTTCAGGGTGTCGGCGTCCACGCCAACATGGCAGCTTTGGTCGGCGTAATCTCCGGCCAGGAGCGCGCGCAGGTCTTCCACGGTCAACTGCGCCAGGCGGTCTTCGGTGATCGGCAGCCCGCATTTGTCGGCCAGGGCTTCGACCAGGGCGCGAACATTGAGGTTGTTCAAGGTGCGCGCGGCAAGGGCGATGCGCAGCGCGGCTTCACGAGAGGCGATCGGCGTATTGGACATGGCGGGCTCCTGGAGCGAAGAGACAGACGGTGAGAATCAAGCCGGGCCGATACAGCCGGACGGGCAGACGTCCACGCACAGCGGGGTGTCGTTGTGGCCGTCGCACTCGGTACAGGTGGCGGCGTCGATCTTGTAGAACACCTTGCCGCTGCTGATCGATTTGGTCGGGCAAACCGGCTTGCAGTCGCCACAGGCAGTGCACATATCGGAATCGATGGTCATGGCCATGATGAAATCCTCCTGAAAAACACAGTGTGTGAAAAATTCAGTCTTCGGCAGCGCCCAGGCGTTTGGCGCGCAGCGAGATCGGCAGGCGCGGCGGCTTGGCGATCGGGTCGATGTAGTAGCTGCCGCCGTTATCCAGCTTGAGTTCGCCGCCCCATTTTTCCGGGGTGTCGAATTCGATGGATTCGATGGACGCTTCCAGGTCGCGCTTGGGCAGATAAAACGACAGCCCGCCATTTTCGGCTTGGCGGATCATGATGTTGGCCATGGGGTCGGCTCCTTGAATGGCGGGTGAGGCGGGCGCGCCGCCCGCCGGATAACCGGCGGGCGGCAGGACTGCGCTTCGGGGGCTGGATCAGCGAACCAGGTCGAAGTTGTAGTCAGTGGTGCCCATGCCGAGGGTTTCGCGGTCCAGCTGCTCCAGCACGGCATTCACCAGGGTGGTGACCACGTACATGGCGCCTTCGTAGCCCATGGTGGTCATCCGGTGCAGGTGATGACGGTCGAAGATCGGGAAGCCCAGGCGGATCAGCGGCACTTCGAACTCGTCGCCCTTGTGCTTGGTGTCGCGCTGGATGTACTTGCCGTAGCTGTTGCCAATCAGGAAGTCCGGCTTGTCGGTGAAGCACAGGCTGCGCAGGTGCCACAGGTCATTGCCGACATACACCTTGCCGTTGACGCCGAACGGGCTGGAGTCCAGCAGCTTTTGCACGCCCTTGGCCCAACGCTTGTTGCCGTTGTGCGCCAGGATGTGGGTCGGCTCGGCGCCGCATTCCAGCAGGATCTTGACCATGCCCAGCACGAAGTCCGGGTCACCGTACACGGCGAACTTCTTGCCATGCAGCCAGGCGTGGCTGTCGGAGATCAAGTCCATGCAGCGACCGCGTTCTTTGGCCAGCGAATCCGGAATCGGCTTGCCGGTGACTTCCGACACCTTCATCAGCAACTCGTCGGTCCAGTCCACGCCCATCGGGATGTTCAGCTTGGGCACGTCGTGGTTCCAGGTGGTTTCGACGAATTTCTTCGTCTTTTCCAGGTGCCACGGTTGCAGCAGCAGGGTGGTGGCGGCGTTCGGCGCGGCTTCCACTTCGGCGATGGTGGTGCCGCCAGCGTACATGCGGTATTCGCCATCGGCCGGGGTGTCCAGCACTTCGGTCGGGTCGGACAGCATGGTGTAATCCACGTCCATCTCACCCAACATGCGCTTGATCACGCGGTAGTTGCCCAGGTAGGTTTCAAAGCCCGGCACCACGTTGACCTTGCCGCTGGAGCCGACAACCTTGCCTTCCATCTTGTTCAGCGTGAAGCAGCGCAGGATGCCTTCCATCATGTTGTCCCAGCCGGTGACATGCGAACCGACGAACGACGGGGTGTGGGCAAACGGCACCGGATACTCTTGCTCGATGTGGCCGGCCTTCTTGGCGTTGTTGATGAAGGCGTTCAAGTCATCGCCAATCACCTCGGCCATGCAGGTGGTGGACACAGCGATCATGGTCGGCTTGTACAGCGCCTTGGCGTTTTCCAGGCCGTCGAACATGTTCTTCTGGCCGCCGAACACGGCTGCGTCTTCGGTCATCGAGTCGGACACGCAAGCGATCGGCTCTTTGAAGTGACGGTTGAAGTACGAGCGGAAGTACGCCACGCAGCCTTGCGAACCGTGCACATACGGCAGGGTCTTTTCAAAGCCCAGCGAGCACAGCACGGCGCCCAGCGGTTGGCAGGCCTTGGCCGGATCGACGGTCAGCGCTTCGCGCTGGAAGTTCAGATCCTGGTATTCCTTGGTGGTGGTCCACAGGAAGGTTTCGTACACCTTGTCTGCGCCGTGGCCTTCTTCGAACAGGTCGCGCTTGGCCTTCAGCGAGGCTTTGTAATCGTCATCGCCGAACAGCGGATAGCACGGTTTGATTTTGTCAACAGTTTGCATCATGGTCTCCCTGACCTTCGCCACTCATCCGTGGCGAAGGCAAAGTTGGGCGGGGGCGAAAATCAGGCGGCTTTTTTCTCTTCGGCGCTGGCCGGAGCAGTTTTCCACGGCGGGGTCAGCTTGCTCCACACCGGGCTGGACAGAGCGATGTCCATGTCGCGGGCGAAGATGGCGAAGCCGTCGTAGCCGTGGTACGGGCCGGAGTAATCCCAGGAGTGCATCTGGCGCAGCGGGATGCCCATCTTCTGGAAGATGTACTTTTCCTTGATGCCGGAGCCGACCAGGTCGGGCTTGATTTTCTTGACGAATTCTTCCAGCTCGAAGCCGGTCACATCGTCATACAGCAGGGTGGCGTCGCCCATTTCCTTGATCGTGCGGTCGTAGTCATCGTTGTGGGCGAATTCGTAGCCCGTGCCGATCACTTCCATGCCCAGATCTTCGTAGGCGCCGATCACGTGACGCGGACGCAGACCACCGACGTACAGCATCACTTTCTTGCCTTGCAGGCGCGGTTTGTACTTGGCGACGATTTCGTCCATCATCGGCTGATAACGGGCGATCACGGCCTCGGACTTTTCCTTGACGGAATCATCAAAGAAGGCGGCAATCTTGCGGATCGATTCGATGATCTTGGTCGGGCCGAAGAAGTTGTATTCCATGTAAGGAATGCCGTACTTCTCTTCCATGTGGCGGCTGATGTAGTTCATCGAACGGTAGCAGTGCAGCAGGTTCAGCTTGACCTTGGGGGTGTTCATCATTTCCGCCAGGGTGCCGTCGCCCGACCACTGCGCCACCACGCGCAGACCCATTTCTTCCAGGATCACGCGGGTTGCCCAGGCGTCGCCGCCGATGTTGTAGTCGCCGATGATGGCCACGTCGTACGGGGTGGACTCATAAGCCTGACCGTCGCGCTTGTCCAGCACCCAGTCACGGATGGCGTCGTTGGCGATGTGGTGACCCAGCGACTGGGACACGCCACGGAAGCCTTCGCAACGCACCGGGATAATCGGCTTGTTGATGACTACGGCGCTCTTCTTGGAGACGGCTTCGATGTCATCGCCAATCAGACCGATCGGGCATTCGGATTGCACCGAGATGCCGTTGTGCAGCGGGAACAGTTGTTCCACTTCTTCAATCAGCTTGGTCAGCTTTTTGTCGCCGCCAAACACGATGTCTTTTTCCTGGAAATCAGAAGTGAAGTTCATCGTGCCGAAGGAGTTCACCCCGGTGGTGCCGACGTAATAGTTGCGGCGACCAGCGCGGGAGTACTGACCACACCCCACCGGGCCGTGGGAGATGTGGATCATGTCCTTGATCGGACCCCAAACCACGCCCTTGGAGCCGGCGTAGGCGCAACCACGGATGGTCATCACGCCCGGCAGGGACTTACGGTTGGAGGTAATGCACTTTTTGGACTGTTCCAGCGAGGTGTCGTTGGCAGCCAGGTGCTTTTTGCGATCTTTCTTGGCTTTTTCCGGGTAAACCTCCAGCACCTCAGAGATGAGGGCTTCGGTTTGTTCACGCGTCATGCTCATAGTGGCCTCCGTCGCGTTGCCACCAATCTGTGGCGAAACGCTTGTGTTGAAGGGGCAGGCGCCAGGGCGGGGGGCCGCCTGCCGGGTCGCAGAGTCAGGTGCAGGCCGGTCGGGCAATCCGCCAACCTGCGGTACAGCGCATTAGCCAGCGGCCAGTTCGGCGGCGGTCTTGCCGACGATGGACTCGTCTTCGGCTTCCATGATGCCGAATTCCATCAGCAGCTCTTCCAGCTCTTCCATCTCGATCGGGGTCGGGATCACGAAGTTGGTGTTGTTCACCACTTTGTTGGCCAGCGCGCGGTATTCGTCAGCTTGCTTGTGCTTCGGATCGTATTCGATCACGGTCATGCGGCGGATTTCGGCGTGTTGCACAGCGTTGTCGCGCGGCACGAAGTGGATCATGGTGGTGCCCAGGCGTGCGGCCAGGGCCATGATCAGTTCGTCTTCGCGGTCGGTGTTGCGGCTGTTGCAGATCAGGCCAGCCAGACGCACACCACCCGAGTTGGCGTACTTGACGATGCCCTTGGAGATGTTGTTGGCGGCGTACATGGCCATCATTTCGCCGGAGCAGACGATGTAGATTTCCTGGGCCTTGTTTTCGCGAATCGGCATGGCGAAGCCACCGCAGACCACGTCACCCAGCACGTCGTAGAACACGAAGTCGAGGTCTTCGTCGTAGGCGCCTTCTTCTTCCAGGAAGTTGATGGCGGTGATCACGCCGCGGCCGGCGCAACCCACACCCGGCTCCGGACCGCCGGATTCGACGCACTTCACGCCGCCGTAGCCGACGGACAGCACGTCTTCGAGTTCGAGATCTTCCACCGAGCCGGCTTCAGCGGCCAGGTGCATCACCGTGGTCTGCGCCTTGGAGTGCAGAATCAGACGGGTGGAGTCAGCTTTCGGGTCGCAGCCGACGATCATCACTTTTTTGCCGGATTCGGCCAGCGCAGCCACCAAGTTTTGGGTGGTGGTGGACTTGCCGATGCCGCCTTTGCCGTAGATGGCGCATTGACGCAGTTTTGCCATGATGTAATTCTCCTAGGTTCAGTGACACAGTTAGCGAGAAGGGTGAAGATGCTTTCGCGTTTTGCGCTTCTCTTTGTGCACGGAGCGTGCCAAGCCCTGGCACGAACAACAAATCACTGATTCATAAGAGAATAATTTTTTAGCCCTGAAGATTTCACGTGTCGGCTTGTGACAATTCCCCTACGCTTTGTAGGGCTAACAACAAAACCCCGGCGCTGCCGCGCGAGGCGTATCTGCCCATTAACCGCTGCAATCTGCCGGCGGTGATTCTGGGCAGCCCCACCTACCGCGACGCGCCAATGCCGCTCAAGCTCGACGGCGTGGCCGAGCTGCACGCCGACCTGTTTCGCCGGCTGGACGCCGCCCAGGCGCCGGCCCAGCGGGCGGAAATCTTTCAGGACTATATGACCGTGCACTTTCGGCTGGAGCAGCCGGAAGACGCCGGCTACAACGCCACACGCGGCGGCCGGCGCGGCGCGCACTACATCAGTGTGCTGCGCGGCTGGAGCATCAACGCCGACAGCCGCGAAGGCGCCGTGCTGAAAGGCTGGGTGGAATCACGCTTTGGCCTGACCCCGCGTTTTCATGGCGAGCCGCTGCGCGACCCCTCGGCGCCGGCCTACCGCCACTATCTAGAGATGCGCGCCGCCGGCTTATATGGCACCCACGCGCTGGAAGCCCAGCTGGACCTGGTGTACAGCTATTGTCAGTACGAACTGGCGCGCGCCTGGCCGGCCGATGCGCCGCTGACGCTGTATCGCGGCGTCAACCGCATGGACGACTTTGAACAACTCGGCGGCGACGCCCGCCGCCCGCGCCTGCTGCTGAATAATCTGAATTCGTTTACTGGCCAGCGCGAACGCGCCGATGAATTTGGCGATGTCATCCTCACCGTGGAGGTGCCCACCCCATTGATCGTCTGTTATTGCGGCCTGCTGCCCGGCGCCTTGCGCGGCGAAGACGAATATCTGGTGCTGGGCGGCGTTTATGATGTGACGCGCTCCACCCTGTAGCACTTACGACAAAAGCACACAAACCACACGCTAACTGCTTGTTTTGTAATGCAGCGCATGCAGGTGTGGAATTTGCTGTGAGGCGGGTGTCCCCCATTCAGCCCGGATACCCGCCATGACCCCTGCCCTGCGCGCCACCCTGATCGCCGGCATCCAAGACGGCAGCATCGTCCCCTACCTCGGTTGCGGGGTGCTGGCCGACGTGCGCCACACCGACACCGGCGCCGCCATCCCCGCCGACAGCGATTCGCTGATTCTGGCCATGAACAACGGCCGGCCGATGTCGCCCAAGCTGATGTATGAATTTCCGCGCGCGGCGATGAATGTCGAGCTCAAGCGCGGCCGTGGCGCCGTCACCCGCTTTCTGGACCAAGTGTATGGCGACAGCCGCTGGACCCGCGCCGCCGTACACGACTGGCTGCGCGCCATCCGCCCGCCGTATGTGATTGACGTCAACCGCGACACCCAGCTGCAAGACAGCTACGCCGACATCCCGCACACCCTGATTGTGGGCGTGGCCCGCGTCACCGGCGACGGCACCCGCTACCGGCTGTTTGCCTGGGACGGCGAAAAATACACCCCCACCAGCGACCTGGCCCCCGGCCAACCCATCCTGTTCAAGCCGATGGGCACGCCGCGTCCCGGCGGCGCCGGCTATATCGCCTCGGACGCCGACTATGTGGACTACATCACCGAGCTGATGGGCGGCTTTGCCATCCCGCCCACCCTGAAAACCCTGCGCCAGGGCAAGCGTTACCTGCTGATGGGCCTGCGCCTGAACCGCGACACCGAGCGCATGGTGATGGCCGACATCATCTACGCCGCCCACACCCCGCCGGGCTGGGTGCTGATTGCCGAACCCACCGCCAAGGAAGAACGCTTCTGTGCCCGACTGGGCCTGGAAATCATCCGCGCCGACATCGGCGAATTGATCGGCGAAACCGCCATGGCCGCCTGACACCACACCCTGATGCGACGCCCACGCCGACAGCCGGCCCAGGCAGACCGCACCCGCGCCGCGTCAGGATTGCTTTTGACTCACCCTCCACCCACTTGCAAGGAATGCGACCATGCTGATGACCCGCTACGAACCGTTGATTTTCAACGCCAACTTCACCGAAACCTCCAGCGACGGCAAATACGTTGCCTATCGCGGCGAGCTGACCATCTGCGAAGGCGAAGTGGCCGACGCCCAGGGCCGCCGCAAGCCGCCGACTGAAGTGCTCAAGCAAGTGGCCGTGCTGGGCGAAGGCGACAGCCTGAAATTCCTGACCGGCTCGCTGGATACCGTGGCGCAACTGCCCGACCTGATCGCCCGCTTTGGCGCCGACATCACCGCCGACACCCAAGTGGTGCTGTTCGTGATCGACGCCACCAAAGAAATGACCGTAGAAGTCAACGGCGCCAAGATGTATCTGATCCCGCTGTCCGAAGGCATGGCCTGGAACGAGCTGATCGACGTGCTGGCGCTGGAAAAAAGCGACTTCAAGGGCCAATCCGGCGCCGACAAAGTGGTCACCCTGTACAAGGCCGTGTGTGACTACAAGCCCAAATTCGCCGTGGTGAGCGTGGACGAAGCCGCCGCCGCCAGCAATGGCGCCAAGCGCGAAATGTGGGGCGCGGTGTAATGGCCGCCGGCGAAGCCGCCTTCACCCGGCTGGGGGTGGACAGCATGGACGCCACCCATGGCGAATTCATCGCCCTGGTGGACGAACTGAACCACACCGCCGACGCGCAAGCGTTTGCCGACGGCTTCGCCCGCCTGGGCGCACACACCCAGCGGCATTTTGAGCACGAAAGCCGGCTGATGCGCGCCTGTCGCTTTCCCGCCATTGGCGAACACGAAAGCGCCCACGCCCGCGTGCTGGGCGAACTGGCCTTTATGCAACGCCAAGTCAGCGCCGGCCGCCTGGCCCCGGCGCGCGACTATGTGCGCGGCCTGCCCGACTGGTTTCACAGCCACCTGCTGACCATGGACGCCGCCCTGGCCGGCTGCTTAAAGCAACAAGACATGGCGGCCCCGCAACACACGCCCGCAGCGTAAAGGCCACGCGCCGGGCGCAGAAGTCATGCCGTTCGGTTATAAAGTCGCGCAGGATACGCTGAAAAACAGTCTTTTCTGCGAAGCTTTGGAATATAGGGTATTGATTTTCAAGATTTGTATCTGAACAAGCTCCCCCCTCCTGCGCAGATGGGCTCGGCGCCGGTCAGTGATCTGTGCTCAGAGAAATCGGTAGCGAATGGTCAGTCAGTGCCGGGTGTCGCCAAACACCTCGTCCAGTGACGCAGCGTCCAGCACCCGGTCACCCCAGATTTCCAGCTGGGCGGGCGTGGCGGCGGCAAGTTTGGCCTGCTGGGCGGCGGACAGTTCGCCAAAACGACGGGTGAGCTGGCGTTGCAACAACAAGGCTTCGCCCAACTGCATGCCTTGTTGCACACCCTGCTGCATGCCTTGTTGAATCCCCTGCTGCATCCCCTTGGCAATCGCCTGGGCTTCCCAGCGGTCGATATTGGTTTCCAGCATATTGATTCCTCTCGTCAGCTCGTCTGCGTCAGGGGTGTTCAATCCCGGCATTCTGGTTTCCAGCCGGTATTTTACCCAGTGCGCCAATACCCGGTCGAGGCGTTGCTTGAACGGGGATTTCGCAATGGCGTCGGCCAGGCTGCGAATCGCACGTTTAGCCGCCGCAGTGTCCGGGGTGTGTTCAAAACAAAAAATCGCCGCCATCACCCGCTGCATGTCTTCCAGCTCGGCAGCGGGGAAGGCGCCTTCGTCCAGCAGCCAGAATTTCAATTGTGGCTGAAACGGTTTGAGTACGGGTGGATGCGGGCGGATCAATGAATACAGCTCGCTGCTTTGCCGCCAGCGGGCGTCACCGTTATACAGCACGATGGGCAACACTGGCGGCAGACCGTCGGCGATGTCCACCGCCTTGCTGCGCAACAGATGATCGTACAGCGCAGCGACATATTGCAGCATGCGCATCGGCATGGTGTCATCTGGGGTAGATTGAAACTCCAGCAGCAGATAGAGATAAATCCGCCGCCCCTGCAACTCCACTGACCAAACAAGATCATCGGCGCGCGGCTTCATCGCCGGGGTGACGTAATTGCCGCTTTCCAGCCGCAGCGTGGTGTAATCAAGTAACTCGGACACGCCTGGCGGGGCGAAGGTTTCCAGCAGCTCTTGCACC
Source organism: Rivihabitans pingtungensis (assembly GCF_003201855.1). Taxonomy (GTDB): domain Bacteria; phylum Pseudomonadota; class Gammaproteobacteria; order Burkholderiales; family Aquaspirillaceae; genus Rivihabitans; species Rivihabitans pingtungensis. The sequence continues at coordinate 234,125 of NZ_QJKI01000003.1, forward strand.
AGTTCGGCGTGAGAAAACAGGTATTTATAACCGCTGTCGTGGAGATGTGCCATGCTGGGCAGTGTAGCCTGATGGGTGGGGTAGGCTCAAGCGGCCTCAGTGGTTTGCCGCATCAGCACCGCCAAGCGCGCCGCACACAGGGCCGGCCAATCGTTTATGCAATGGCCCTGGCTTGAATGCCAGCCTGGCGCTGGGTAGAGTGGGCTTTTCCTGACCTGCGCCGGCCCCATGCCATGATTCCCGCTGATATCCGCCAAGACATCCTGCACCGCTTGCAGCGCGCCGAACAAGAGCACCAGGTGCGCATTCTGTTTGCCATTGAATCCGGCAGCCGCGCCTGGGGCTTTGCCTCGCCCAATAGCGATTACGATGTGCGCTTTGTCTACGCCCACCCGCGCGACTGGTATCTGGCGGTAGACCTGGAAGAACGCCGCGATGTGATTGAATACCCGATTGTGGACGACATCGACCTGAACGGCTGGGATGTGCGCAAGGCGCTGCGCCTGCTGTGGAAATCCAACCCCGCGCTGATTGAATGGCTGCAATCCCCCATCACCTACTGCGAACACGGCGATTTTCGCCAGCAGGCGCTGGCGCTGCTGCCTGCGATTTACACCTCGGAACGAGGGCTGTATCACTACCGCAGCATGGCCAGCAAAAACTATCGCGGCTACCTCAAGCAAGACGAAGTGCCGCTGAAAAAATACTTTTACGTGCTGCGCCCCTTGCTGGCAGCGCGCTGGATTGCCGACGGACGCGGTGCGCCGCCGATAGAATTTGAGCGCCTGTTAGCCATGCTGAACGCCGACGAAGCCCAGGTGCGCGCCGACATCCACACCCTGCTGGCGCAAAAGCGCCAAGCCCCCGAGCTGGGCCGCGCCGCCGCCGTGCCCAGCCTGAACGCCTTTATCGAAACCGAACTGGCCCGCACCCTGCCCGAACTGCCCTGGCCCCCTGGCGGGGCAACCCGGCTCGACCCGCTGAACCAACTGTTTCACGCCACCCTGGCGGAAGGCGGCTGAGCGTCGCTCAGCAACCCCTCCTGGCGTTGTTGCGCGGCCTTGCCGTACTGCTTGCACTGTCTGCGCTCGCCTAGAGCCTGTTCTGAACTATCCCATAGCGGTAAAATCCAAGCCCCATGGAAAACCGCAAACCTTACCCATCCGATGTCAGCGACGAAGAATGGGC
>NZ_QJKI01000004.1 GCF_003201855.1 Rivihabitans pingtungensis
GTTTTGAATTCTTCAGCTGCCCAGTTCATGATGGCGCTCGTCGGTGAGAAAGGCTTGCATCTTACGGTGACTGGCTACTTGTGTGTAATGGGATGCCTCTAGATCCGTTACTTTATCACGAGGTTCCCGAATTATGACCATTTCCCGTCGCACCCTGCTGGTGAGCGCGCTCTTGAGCGCCGTGATGTTGTCCGCGTGTGGCAAAAAAGAAGCCGCCCCGGCTCCGGCAGCTGAAGCACCGGCGGCCCCGCAGGTGAAAGAATATGTGGTTGGCACTGATGCCGCCTATGCCCCGTTTGAATTCGAAAACGAGAAAAAAGAAGTCGAAGGCTTTGATATGGACGTGCTGCGCGCCGTCGCCGACAAAGCGGGCTTCAAGGTCAAGTTCGTCAACACCCCGTGGGAAGGCATTTTCGCCACCCTGGCCCAAGGCGACCGCGATATGGTGATCTCTGCCGTTACCATCACCGACGAACGCAAGCAAAGCATGGATTTCTCTGACCCGTACTTTGAAGCCCGCCAATTGATCGCCATCGGCAAGGGCGTGACCGACGTCAAGAAATTCGCCGACCTGAAGGGCAAGAAAGTGGCTGTGCAGACCGGCACCACTGGCGACGAAGTGGTGCAAAAGCTGCTGGGCAAGACCAGCGCCGACATCAAGCGCTTTGAATCCACCCCGCTGGCGCTCAAAGAGCTGGAAAGCGGCGGCGTGCAGGCTGTGGTGGCGGATAATGGCGTGGTGATCAACTACCTGAAAAACAACGCCAGCAATGGCATTGCCACCGTGGCCGACAACGACAGCTTTGCACCGGAGTTCTATGGCATCGCCGTGAAGAAGGGCAATGCCGAGCTGCAAGGCAAGCTGAACGAAGGTATCAAAGCCATCAAGGCTGACGGCACTTACGACAAGATCTACGCCAAGTATTTTGGCGAGAAAAAGTAATCGTCGGGTAAAATCCAGCCCTTGAATGGCGCATCCCGATCATAGGTCAGATGCGCCGCACGCCGCCCACCCCGGCTTGCCGGAGGTGGGCGGCGCAAGTTTTGGGCCGGCGTCGTGCTTATGCCGGCATCGGCCCATGCGGCGCGCAGGGCGGACGAACACTCGTTCGCCCTGCGCCGTGTATCCACCCGGCCCCGCGCCCTTTGCGCCGCGTGGGGACTCCGGCGCGCCCGCGCCTGCCGCTTGCCATCCGCAGCGGTCTGGCGCGCGCCCGGCCCATCCGGCCGGACGGCGCTGCCGATCTTGCATATCGAGGATGTATGGATTTCCGTTGGGGCATGATTGCCGAGTACATGCCGCTGTTTATTCAGGGCATGCAAATGACGCTGGGCATCACGGTGATTGCCGTGGTGCTGGGCACGCTGATCGGCCTGTTGATGGGCATGGCCCGGCTGGCCGAAGCCAAATATGGCTGGCAGCGCTACGCCGTGCGCTTTCTGGTGCGCCTGCCGGCCACGGCCTACGTGACCTTTTTTCGCGGCACCCCGCTGTTTGTGCAGATTCTGCTGATTCACTTTGCCCTGATGCCGGCGCTGATCCACCCGAGTGACGGCCTCTTGCTCAGCGGCGATGCCGCGCGTGAAATCCGCCAGAACTACGGCGCCTTTCTGTCTGGCCTGGTGGCGCTCACCTTGAACGCTGGCGCCTATATCACCGAAATCTTCCGCGCCGGGATTCAATCCATCGACCGTGGCCAGACCGAAGCCGCCCGCTCGCTGGGCATGAGCTACGGCCAGACCATGAAGTTCGTCATTGTGCCGCAGGCCTTCCGCCGCATGCTGCCGCCACTGGGCAACGAAGCCATCATGCTGCTGAAAGACAGCTCGCTGGTGTCGGCCATCGGCCTGGCCGAGCTGGCCTTTGCCGCTCGCACCGTGGCCGGCGTCTACTCGCGCTACTGGGAGCCCTACCTGACCATTTCGCTGGTGTACCTGGTGCTGACCCTGGCCATGGCCGCCGGGGTGAACTGGCTGGAAAAACGCTACCAGATCGCCCATCACCGTTGATTGCGTCGTGATACGCCGTCTGCTGCTCAGCGCGCTGATTGCCTTGGGCCTGCTGGCCCCAGGCGCGGCGCCTGCCGCCGACACCCCGCCGCGCGTGGGCGTGGTGTTGGGCGGCGGCGGCGCGCGTGGTTTTGCCCACCTGGGCGTACTGGCCGAGCTGGAGCGCCTGCGCATCCCGATTGCCTGCATGGCCGGCACCAGCGCCGGTGCGCTGATCGGCGGTTTTTACGCCAGCGGCCAGTCGCTGGCGCATATCCGCGCCACCTTTGAGCGCACCGACTGGGACCGCGTGCTCAGCGGCCAGCTTAATCGCGCCGACCTGCCGTTCAAGCGCAAGCGCGACGATTACCGCAATTATTTTGATTTGCTCACCGGCTTTCGTGACGGCAGCTTGCGTCTGCCGCGCGCGGCGGTCAGTTCACAGCATATCGACCAATTGATGCGTGAGCTGGGCGGCAATGTGCTGGTGGACAGCTTTGCGCAGTTGCCGATTCCGTTTCAGGCGGTCGCCACCGACCTGCTTACCGGCGACGCCTATGTGTTTGACCACGGCGACCTGGCCATCGCCCAGCGCGCCAGCATGGCGGTGCCCGGCCTGTTCGAGCCGGTAGAGCTGGACGGCCGCTTATTGGTGGATGGCGGCATGGCGCGCCAGCTGCCGGTGGAAAACCTGCAGGGCCCCAACGGCTGTGCCGATGTGATTATTGCCATTGATGTCGGCACGCCTTCGCTCAAGCGCGAAGACATCCGCTCGTTTGTCGATGTGCTCGCGCAATACACCCAGATTGGCGTGCTGCAAAATGTGCGCCAGCAAGAACAAAAACTCGACCTTAACCGCGACGTGCTGATCCGGCCGATGCTCGGCCAGTACACCGCGGCTGACTTCAAAGCCCACCATGAACTGGCCGAACTGGGCCGGCTGGCAGTGCAGCCGCATGTGCAGGCGCTCAGCCGCTACAGCGTCAGCGAAGCCGATTATGCCCGCTGGCAGTCCACCCGGCTGGCGCTTCGCCCGACAGCGCCGCATATCGACACGGTGACCATTGCCGCCGGCAGCGACATGGCCCCGGCCGCCAGTTTGGCTGCGCTCAAACCCGCCACCGGCCAGCCCCTGGACAGCGCCCACTTGAGCCGGCAGCTTGACCAAGCCTACGCCAGCGGCGACTTCGAGCGCGTGGGTTACCGGCTGTGGCGTGAAGATAACCGCACCACGCTGGAGCTGATGCCGCAAGAGCGCAGCGTGGCGCCCAATTATCTGCGCATGGGCCTGGGGCTGACTTCGGGCACCGATGGCCAGAATGCTTTTAATCTGCTGTTCAGCCATCACCGCATCTGGCTGAATGCCTGGGGCGGCGAGTGGCGCACCGAGCTGGCTTTTGGCCACAGCCCCGGCGCGCATAGCGAATGGTATCAACCGCTGGGCGCCGACCGACCGCTGTTTATGGCGCTGTCAGCGCGCATCGAGCAACACCCGCTGCGCATCTATCTGCCGGGCGGCGAGCAACTGGGCAGCCTGAACGTGCGCCGGCAAGCCGTGCAAGCCGAGCTGGGCTGGTCGCTGGGGGCCAGCGGCGAAGCGCGGCTTGGCGTGTTTCGCGGCAGCGAGCGCGCCGAGCGCGAAGTGGGTGACCCGGCGCAGTTTGAATCCGGCCGCGCCGCCATTGCCGGGCTGACTGCCAGCCTGACGCTGGACCAATTCGACCGCCCCAAGCTGCCGCGCGAGGGGTATTTATTGCACGCTGACATGACCCGCGCCTTCAGCGTGTTGGGCACCGAACAGCCCTACACCCACCTGAACAGCCGGCTGGATTGGGCGCAAACGCTGGGCGCCGACACTCTGCGCGCCACGCTGAAATACGCGCGCACCTTTGCCCGTGAACGCATCGCCGGCGACCAGCACGGCCTGGGCGGTTTTCTGAATGTATCTGGCATGGGGCCCAATCAGTTATTGGGGCAAGAAACCCTGTTTGCCCGGCTGATGGGCTATCGGCAAATTGCCGCCTTGCCCAGCGCCATCGGTGGTGGGCTGTATGCCGGCGTGTCGCTGGAAGCCGGCCGCGTGCGCCATGCGCTGCCTGGTTTATATGCCCGTCAGGGCTGGGTGCCGGCGGCATCGGCCTATCTGGTGGCTGACAGCCTGCTGGGGCCGCTGTTTCTGGGCGTGGGCAAGGCAACGCAATCGGGGTTGATGGGCTATTTGTATCTGGGGTCGGATTTTTAGCCGGCCGGCAAAGCTGTGCAGCGACGCAGGCTGGGTTTTGTGAGCTACGCTAAATGCGGTTTTTCTGGAAAAGCTTCAGTGCTTGGATGCTTTACCCAGTGAAGCCCACAAGGTGGCCAGCACAATCACTGCCCCGCCCAGCCACATGCGTGCATCCGGCGCCTGGGCAAACAGCAGCCAGGCAAACGCCATGCCGTATACCGGCTCCAGCGCGGTGACCACCGCCACCCGTTGCGCCGGCAACACCCGCAGGCTGAATAAAAACAGCGCATGCGCCAGCGCGGTAAACACCACGCCCAACACCGCCAACCCCAGCCAATCGCGCAGGCTGAGCGCCGGCAGCTGGCCTACCGCCATTGGCAGCAGCCACAGCGCGGCGGCGGCGTTTTGCAGGCCGGCCAGGCGTAAAGGGTCGCCGCTGGCGCTGCGTCGGTTCAGCAGCGCCAGCACGGCAAACAGCAGCGCCGACAGCACACCCCACAACACGCCCTCACGCACGGCGGCGCCCTCGGCGGACAAGGGCGTGACCAGCACCAGGCCCACGCTGACCAAGCCCACCATCGCCACATCGCGCCAAGCTGGCCAGCGCCGTTGCCCCAGGCTATCCAGCGCCACCACCGCCGCCGGAAAAGCAGCAAAGCCCAGCAAACCTGCCGCCACGCCGCCAACCTGAATCGCCTGAAAAAACGTCACCCAGTGCAAGGCCAGGCAAGCGCCCGCCGCCAGCGCCAGCCTGCCGCCCTCCCCCGTACGGGGGCGCAACGGCCGGCGCAAGGCCAGCAGGCACAGCGCCAGGCTTAGCGCAGCAAACAGCGTGCGGCCAAACACCAACACCCAGGGCGACACCGGTAGGGCGTGGCCAAACAGCCCGGCGCAGCCAAACAGCAAAACAGTAAAATGCAGCGCCAGCCAGGCGCGTGGAGAATGGGTAGCGCTCAAGGACAGGGGCTCCGTTCAGAGGACAAAAAATCACGGCCGTCCCAGCGTGACACTGGGCGGCCGAATGATGTACGAGCACGACGCGAGTCGTTCACCACACTTAGAGCCGCTCACCAAACCCTCCTGGCGTCGTTGCGCGGCCTTGTACTGTCTGCGACTGCACACCTCGCCAGGACTGCTGCGCTGGGTTTGGTGTGCGACGCTTAGCGCAGCGCGCCTGGCCAGGCGCGCCACAACAAGGCCCGCAGGGCTTGGTGAACGACGTCAAGCTTAGGCTTGCGCCGCCAGCAGTTCGTCGCGGGTGAGCAGGAACACAAAGCCATCGCCGCTGGCGGTAGGCAGCCAGGTGAACGGCAGCTCGGGGAAGCTGGCTTCCAGCGCCTCGCGGTTATGGCCGATTTCCACCACCAGCACGCCGTGCTCGCTCAAGTGGGCCGGCGCGCGGCGCAGGATTTCGCGGGTGGCGTCCAGGCCGTCTTCGCCCGAACCCAGCGCCAGCGCCGGTTCGCGCAGGTATTCTTCCGGCAGCGCCGCCACCGACGGCGCATCGACATACGGCGGATTGCTGATGATCAGGTCGTATTCGCGCCCGGCCAATGCGCTGAACAAATCCGACTGGATCAGCTCGATGCGCTCTTGCAGGCCGTATTGCTCGACATTGATCTGCGCCACCGCCAGCGCGTCGGCGGAAAGATCCACCGCGTCCACGTCGGCATCTGGGTAAAGATCGGCCAGCAGCACCGCCAGGCAGCCGGAGCCGGTGCACATGTCCAGCGCGCGGTGCACCAGCTCGGGGTATTCAATCCACGGTTCCAGCGCCTCGGGCAGCAGCTCGGCGATGAAAGAACGCGGCACAATCACCCGCTCGTCCACATAAAAGCGGTATTCCCCCAGCCAGGCTTCGCGGGTCAGGTAGGCGGCCGGGGTGCGCAGATTGACGCGGCGCGCCAGCACATCCAGCACCTGGCGGATTTCTTCGTCCACCAGCCGGGCGTCCAGAAACGGCTCCAGACGGTCCAGCGGCAGCTTGAGGGTGTGCAGAATCAGATAAACAGCTTCGTCATAGGCATTGTCGCTGCCATGGCCAAAGCTCAGCCCGGCTTCGGTAAAGCGGCTGACGGCAAAGCGCAGCAGGTCGCGCACGGTGGACAACTGGACGGCGGCTTGATCAAACATGAAAACTCTCGGGGTGAAACCCCGGCGCCAGGGCGGCGTCGGGGCGGTCAGGACATAATCAGAACGGCAGCTCAGCGCGGGTTTCGGCGGCGATCACCCGGCGGAAATCCGCCTGGATGCGCGCCAGCGCTTCGGCATTGTCCGCCTCAAAGCGCAGCACAATCACCGGCGTGGTGTTCGAGGCGCGGGCCAGGCCAAAGCCGTCCGGGTATTCCACCCGCAGGCCGTCAATGGTGATGATTTCGCTGGCGCCGTCAAAGCGCGCGCTGGCTTGCAGGCGGTCGATCAGCGCGTAATGCTCGCCTTCCTGCATCTTGATGTTCAGCTCCGGGGTGGACACCGAATTGGGCAGGGCGTTCAGCACCGCGCTGGGGTCGGCGGCGCGGGCGAGGATTTCCAGCAGGCGCACGCCGGCATACAGGCCATCGTCAAAGCCGTACCAGCGCTCTTTAAAGAACACATGGCCGCTCATCTCGCCGGCCAGCGCCGCGCCGGTTTCTTTCATCTTGGCCTTGATAAAGCTGTGGCCAGTGCGCGCCATGATCGGCTCGCCGCCGTGCTGGCGAATCCACGGCGCCAGATTGCGGGTGGATTTCACGTCGTAAATGATCTTGGCGCCGGGGTTGCGCGCCAGCACATCGGCGGCAAACAGCAGCAGCTGACGGTCCGGGTAGATAATCTGGCCGTCTTTGGTGACCACGCCCAGCCGGTCGCCGTCGCCGTCAAACGCCAGGCCCAGCTCGGCGTCGCCATTGGCCAGCGCGGCGATCACGTCTTGCAGATTGGCCGGCTGCGAAGGGTCGGGGTGATGATTGGGGAAGTTGCCATCCACCTCGCAAAACAGCTCGCTGACCTCGCAGCCCAGCCGGCGGTACAAATCCGGGGCAAAATCGCCCGCCACGCCATTGCCGCAGTCCACCACAATCTTCATCGGCCGCGCCAGCTGCACATCGCCCAGAATGCGCTCGGCGTAAGCCTCGGCAATCTGGTGCTGGCGATAGCCGCCAGCGCCCTCGGCCAGGTCGCCGTCCACCAGGCGCTGATACAGGCGCTGAATCGCCTCGCCGGCCAGGGTTTCGCCGGCCAGCATCATTTTCAGGCCGTTATATTCCGGCGGGTTGTGGCTGCCGGTCACCATCACGCCAGACAGTGTGCCCAGCTGGTGAGCCGCAAAATACAGCATCGGCGTGGCCACCTGGCCAACGTCGATCACGTCCACGCCGGCCTGGCGCAGGCCAGCGGCCAGCGCGTTGGACAGGGCCGGGCCGGACAAGCGGCCGTCGCGGCCAATGCACACCGCCGACACCTGGCGCGCGCGCGCCTCGCTGCCAATCGCCTGGCCAATGGCCTGGGCAATCTCTGGGGTGAGGGTTTTGCCGACAATCCCACGAATATCGTAGGCCTTGAAGATTTCCTTGGGGAACTGGGTCATGGTGGCGTCTGTGCGCCGCGCCGCACGCGGCGGCCGGCGAAAATAAGGTGAAAGAGTGGGCTGATTTTACCAGCCAATCCCACTGGCGTGGGGGGCTTGCGCGCCGCGCGCTGGGCCAGGCTTATTTGCCGCCAGCGGCAAACAGATCACGAAATTTTTTCAGCACATCGGCCAGCTCGTTCAGCTGCTTGCCGGGCAAATCCAGCGTGGGGGCAGGGTTTTGCTCGGGTTTTTTCTCGTCCGGCTTGCTGGCCGGGGCGTCGCCGAACACTTCCTGGCGGATGCGCGCCAAATCCGCATCGCCATTGCCCACCAGCTTGCGTTTTTCATCGGCCAGCACCACGCTCAGCGTGGCCCAGCGCCGGGCGGCGGATTGGCCACCCCCTTGGCCTGGTGAGGTGGCCTTGCCGCGCCAGCTGCGCAGACAGTCCGGGGCCAATTATGATGAAAATATGATTCATCAGCAGTGGTCCACCGCCGCTGTGTTTTTTTACCTGCAAGGAAGCCTGCCCAATGCACGACCCTTTGGTCATCTAAAGACACGGAATCATTCGAAAAACATATCGGCGTGCTGTTTCGGAACGCTGGCTGGAAGGTGATTGCCCCGCTGGCCAATACTCGGGGCTACGATCTGGAGCTGCAACGCGACGGCCACCGCATTGCCGTGCAGGTAAAAAATTACACCCGCAAGTGCAGCCTGGCCGGCGCGTTTGCCTTGATGGGCCACGATGTGATCCTGCTGGACCTCGACCCCGACCAAAACCTGCACAAGCTGTTTCGCGCCGACACGGACGACGCCGGCAGCGAAGCCTGCCTGTTTGTGCCGGCGCTGATGAAAAACCAGCCCGGCGCCACCATCACTGTGCTCAGTCACGCGCAGTGGCAGCAGTCCCAAGCCGGGGATTATCGCGACGCCAAAGTGGTGATTTGCGATTGCTCGCCAGTGCTGGCGGAAAACCCGGCCGGGCTGATTGGCCAGTTTGACTACTGCATCATCCCCACCACGCTCAACCCGCTGGGCATCGCCAAAAACGCCAATGTGATCACTCGCACGTTTGCGCATATCCGCTCGCTCAACCCCCGCGCTGAGCTGTTTTGCCTGATCAATGGCTATGATTCCAGCAAGGCGGTGGAAAAGAAAAACGAAGTGCTGCTCACCCATCTGCAAAAAGAAATCGACCGCTACGCCCAGCACGACCCGAAGTGCCGGCTGATTCCGCCCGACGAAGCCAAAGTGCGCCACAGCAGCGCCTTGCTGTACTGGGGCTACCATATTGTCGATGGCTCACGCCCGCAACTGGCCTTCCGCGAAGTGGCCGGACGCAGTTATCCCCGCACGGATTTCTTGCAACTGGCGGAATACCTGGAAAACCACACCGACTTGGCCACCCTGCGCGAGCCGCGCGGGTGAGGGTAAGCGCGGCAGCGGATAAACTGAGCCGGGCTGAGCTTGCCTGCGCTGACTGGCGCGGTGTATCGCGGCCGCAGACCGTAGCTGAACGGCCACCGCGCCAGGAGGGCTTGGTGGTGCGGCGCCAAAGGGTTTGAGCTGTGCTACTGGGCAAACACCCCTGCCAGGCTGTCGGCGTCCAAGGCGCGATCCAGCCACAGCTCCAGCTCGTCGATGCTGGCCGCTTGCAGGCGGGCGAGCACATCTTCCGACAGTGGCCCGAAGCGTTTTTGCAACAGACGGCGCAGTGCTTTCGCCTCGCCGCTTTGCTCGCCTTCCAGACGGCCCTCGGCACGGCCCTGCATCAAGCCCCGCTGCATCCCCTGCAACAGGCCCTTCTCAATCCCGATCTGCTCCACAGAAGTCACGTAACGCATTTTTTCTTGCTCCTCAAGCACTTCGATATTGTGCCACAGCGAACGTTTCAGCTGTTCCGGCAGGCGCATCATCCAGTCCAGCACGCTGAACAAATCAATCACCTGTTGTTTATCCCAGCCACGCTGATACAACAACTGCACCAATTTCCACTTGGCGGCGAAACGGGCGTTCATGTCTTGCCGGGTGGCCTGGGTGAGTAGGTGAGCCAAAGTCACCAGGGCGAACGGATTGGGGTTTTGATACAGCTGGTCTTGCTGGGCAGCGTAGTCCAGCAGCTTCACCGCCGGAAAACGCAGTTCATGTTCACAGCCCAAGACCGCAAATCCAAAATGGTTTGGCCGCCAATTGGCGCTGCTGTCCGCCAACACCGCCAAGCTGGCCACTGGCTGGCGGTAGCGGTCGTACAAGCGGTAGTTGTAGACAAACATCCGCTCGGCAAATTCCGCCTGGGCGCTGCCTTGTACTTCCAGGTGCACATACACCCAACGTTCGCTGCCGTCGTACAGCGCCACCTTGGCCAGCTTATCGACAAAGCGCTTGCCCAACTCGGCATCCTGCACCACGGCGCGCAGTTCCTGGTCGAGGAATTGGTAACCGCGCGCCCAGTCTATTTGCCAGTGAGCGTCGGGGAAGTAGAACTCAATGAACTCAGGAAAGTAGCTTTCGACAGCCTCTTTCCATGGGCTGTCGTAGTCGTCGGGGCTATCCATGCTGGGCTTTCGGCGGTGGCGAAGCGCTCAGCTTAAAACCGGATAAAGGCGTAAACAATACGCGAAGATACGCAAACGGGCGGCTGGCGTGGCCGCCCGATTGCGTGATGGCGGCCGTATGGTGTGTATTACCAGCTGGCTTCGCGTTCTGGTGTGGCGGTGATCTTGTGCACGGTGAGGTCGGCGCCTTGGTATTCTTCTTCTTGATCCAGGCGCAGGCCGACGGTGGCTTTCAGCGCGCCGTACACCACGCCGCCGCCGATAAAGGCGATCAGCACGCCGGCCAGGGTTCCCAATGCTTGCGAGGCCAGGCTGACGCCGCCGACGCCGCCCAGCCAGGTTTGGCCAAACAGGCCGCAGGCCACACCGCCCCAGACGCCGCACAGGCCGTGCAGCGGCCACACGCCGAGCACGTCGTCGATTTTCCAGCGGTTTTGCGTGACGGTGAACATCACCACAAACAGCAGGCCGGCGGCGCCGCCCACGGCCAGCGCGCCCAGCGGGTGCATCACGTCCGAGCCGGCGCACACCGCCACCAGGCCGGCCAGCGGGCCGTTGTGCAGAAAGCCGGGGTCGTTTTTGCCCAGCCAGTTGGCGGTGAGCGTGCCGCCCACCATGGCCATCAGCGAGTTCATCGCCACCAGGCCGGACATGCCGTCCAGTTTTTGCGCGCTCATCACATTAAAGCCAAACCAGCCCACAATCAGAATCCAGGCGCCCAGGGCCAAAAACGGGATGCTGGACGGCGGGTGGGCCGACATGCTGCCGCTTTTGTGATAGCGGCCATGGCGCGGGCCGAGCAGCAGCACAGCGGCCAGGGCAATCCAGCCGCCAACGGCGTGCACCACCACCGAGCCGGCAAAGTCATGGAAGGGCGCGCCAAATTGGGCGGTGAGCCAGTCTTGCAGGCCAAAATGGTTGTTCCAGGCGATGCCTTCAAAAAACGGATACACCAGGCCCACCAGGGCAAAGGTGGCAAAGGCCTGCGGGCTGAATTTGGCGCGCTCGGCGATGCCGCCAGAGATGATGGCCGGGATGGCGGCGGCAAAGGTCAGCAGAAAAAAGAACTTCACCAGCTCATAACCGTGGTTGGCGGTCAGCGCGCTGGCCGGGGCAAAAAAAGTCACGCCATAGGCCACGCTGTAGCCCACGGCAAAGTAGGCAATGGCGGAGACAGCAAAGTCGCTGAGGATTTTGGCCAGGGCGTTCACCTGGTTTTTCTTGCGCACGGTGCCCAGCTCCAGAAAGGCAAAACCGGCGTGCATGGCCAGAATCATGATGGCGCCGAGCAGCAAGAACAGCACGTCGGCAGCATTGGGGGGAAGCGTTCCCATGGGTGGCTTTCCTTGTATTGGTGCGTTTTTCAGATGGATGCACTGAAAGCAAACATAGTGCCGATGTGATTAATACATTGTTTATTAAAAATAAAAAATGTCCGCAATGAAGTCAGCGCACCGTAACAAAGCTAATCTGGCCATTTTTTCGCCCATTTATTGTGGGTTTTACGCACCAACTCTGAACGCAATGCACGAATATAGTGCAGACATGCGCGCCAGAATGGGCATGCGTTGCCGGCGTGCATCGCTGCCGACAGCGGTCAGCGAACCGGGTAAAATACGGCGATGACTACCCCGCGCTTTGTACATCTTCGCCTGCATTCTGAATTCTCCATCACTGACGGCATTGTCCGCCTGGACGAGGCCGTCGGCCGCGCCGTGGCCGACGGCATGCCGGCGCTTGGCCTGAGCGATCTGGCCAACCTGTTTGGCATGGTCAAGTTTTATAAGGCTTGCCGTGGCAAGGGGGTGAAGCCGGTGGTGGGGGCAGATGTCTGGGTGGAAAACCCGGACGACGCCGACGCGCCGTTTCGCCTGCTGTTGCTGGCGCGCAACCGCGACGGCTACCTCACCCTGTGCCAACTGCTCACCGACGCCTACCGCACCAACCAGCGCCATGGCCGCGCCGAAATCAAGCGCGACTGGCTGACGCCCGAACGCTGCCGCACCCTGCTGGCCTTGTCCGGCGCGCACATGAGCGATGTCGGCCGCGCCTTGCTGGATGGCCAGCTGCCGGTGGCGCAGGCCGCCGCACGCGATTGGGCGGCGCGCTTTGGCGATGGTTTTTATCTGGAAATCCAGCGCTACGGCGCGCCGCATTGCGACACCCTGGTGGAGCGCACGCTGTGGCTGGCCGGCGAAACCGGCTTGCCAGTGGTGGCCACCCACCCGGTGCAGTTCATGCACCGCGATGACCACAAGGCGCACGAGGCGCGGGTGTGCATCGCCAAGGGCGAAATCCTCGGCGACCGCCGCCGCGCGCGGCTGTTTACCGAAGAACAGTATTTCAAGAGCACGGCCGAAATGGCCGAGCTGTTTGCCGACCTGCCGGAAGCGCTGGCCAACTCGGTGGAAATCGCCAAGCGCTGCAATGTCACCATTCAGCTGGGCAAGAACTACCTGCCGGACTTCCCCACCCCGGACGGCATGACGCTGGATGATTATCTGATCCACCGCGCCAACGAAGGCCTGGTCGAGCGCATGCAGGCGCTCTACCCCGACCCGGCCCAGCGCGAGGCAGAAATGCCGCGCTACCGCGAGCGGCTGAAGTTCGAGCTGGACACCATCATCCAGATGGGTTTCCCCGGCTACTTTTTGATCGTGGCCGACTTTATCAACTGGGCCAAGCACAATGGCTGCCCGGTCGGCCCTGGCCGGGGCTCGGGCGCCGGCTCGCTGGTGGCCTACAGCATTGGCATTACCGACATCGACCCGCTGGCCTACGCCCTGCTGTTTGAGCGCTTTCTGAACCCGGAGCGGGTGTCGATGCCTGACTTTGACATCGACTTTTGTCAGGACAACCGCTGGCGGGTGATTGAATACGTGCGGGAAAAATACGGCGCCGACGCGGTCAGCCAGATCGTCACCTTTGGCACCATGGCTGCCAAGGCGGTGGTGCGCGACGTCGGCCGCGTACTGGATTTGCCGTATATGTTTTGCGATGGTCTGTCCAAGCTGATTCCGGCCGCGCCGGGCAAGCAATACAGCCTGGACGACGCGGTGGAGATGGAGCCCATCCTGAAAGACCGGCTGGCGCAGGAAGAAGAAGTCGCCGAGTTGTGGGAGCTGGCGAAAAAGCTGGAAGGCCTCACCCGCAATATCGGCATGCACGCCGGCGGCGTGCTGATTGCGCCGGGCAAAATCACCGATTTTTGCCCGATGTACCAGGCCGGCGGCGAAGACGCCAGCCCGGTCAGCCAGTTTGACAAGGACGATGTGGAACAAGTCGGCCTGGTGAAGTTCGACTTTTTGGGCCTGCGCAACCTCACCATCATTGATCTGGCGGTGCGCTACATCAAGCAATTGCAGCCCGACTTCAGCGTTGACATGAACACCATGCCGTTTACCGACCCGGCAGCCTATAAGGTCTTGCAGGAGGCCAACACCACGGCGGTGTTCCAGCTGGAATCCGACGGCATGAAAAAGCTGCTGGAAAAGCTCAAGCCCGACCGTTTTGAAGACATCATCGCCGTGCTGGCGCTGTATCGCCCTGGCCCGCTGGGTTCGGGCATGGTGGACGACTTTATCTTGCGCAAGGCCGGCAAGCAGGCGGTGGATTACTTCCACCCCGACCTGACCGCCTGCCTGGAACCGACCTATGGCGTGATCGTGTATCAGGAACAGGTGATGCAGATCTCGCAGATCATCGGCGGCTACACCCTGGGCGGCGCCGATATGCTGCGTCGGGCAATGGGCAAGAAAAAGCCGGAAGAAATGGCCAAGCACCGCAGCATCATCGCGGAAGGGGCCAAGACCAAGGGCTACGATCCGGCGCTGGCCGAGCAGTTGTTCGACCTGATGACCAAGTTTGCCGAATACGGCTTTAACAAGTCGCACACGGCCGCGTATGCGGTGGTCAGCTACCAGACCGCCTGGCTGAAAGCGCATTATCCGTCGGCATTCATGGCGGCGACCATGTCCAGTGAATTGGACAACACCGACCAGCTGCGGGTGTTTTACGACGATTCGCTGAAAAACAAGCTGAAGTTTTTGCCGCCGGACATCAACCACAGCCATTACCGCTTTGTGCCCACCGACCGTCAGCATATCCGCTATGCGCTGGGCGCCATCAAGGGCACTGGCGAGGCGGCGGTGGAGCACTTGATTGCCGAGCGTGAGGCCCATGGCCCGTTTGTGGACTTGTTTGACTTCTGCCGGCGCACCGACAAGCGCATCGTCAATCGCCGCGCCATCGAAACCATGGTCCGCGCTGGCGCGTTTGACGGCCTGGACGACAATCGCGCCAAACTGCTGGCCAATGTCGAACTGGCGATGAGCCTGGCTGAACAGGCCGCCGCCAATATCAATCAGGGCGGGCTGTTTGATGACTTTGACGACAGCGTGGCGCCGCCGGTGGAAATGAAGGACGTGCCGGCCTGGAGTGAAGCACAACGCCTGGCGGAAGAAAAACTGGCGATTGGTTTTTATCTGTCCGGCCATCCGTTCTCGGCCCATGCCGCCACGGTGCGCCGTTTTGTCAAAAACACCCTGGCCAGCCTGTCGCCCAAGAAAGAGCCGCAAACCCTGGCCGGGGTGGTGACCCTGGTGCGCACCAAGGTGGGCAGTCGCGGCAAGATGGCCTTTGTGCAACTGGACGACGGCACCGCCAAACACGATGTGTCTTTGTTCTCGGAAGCCTACGAAGCCAATCGCCACAAGTTGCGCGAAGACGCGCTGCTGATTGTTGAAGGCAAGGTCAGCTACGATGATTTCTCTGGCGGGCTGCGCATTGTGGTGGACAGCGTGCTGGAGCTGGCTGAGGCGCAAAGCCGCTTTGCCCAAGGCCTGGCGCTGAGCCTGCACGCCGAGAGCGATATCGGCAAGCTCAAACACCTGCTGCAACCCTTTGCTGGCAGCGGCCCCTGCCCCCTGCGCTTTCGCTATGCCGGCAGCCAGGCGCGCGGCGAGCTGGACGCCGGCGAGGCGTGGAATGTGATGCTCAGCGATGCCTTGCTGGACAGCCTGCGCGCCCTGCTGGGCGAAAAATCGGTTGAGGTGCTGATGTAATGGCGAAATTATCTGTAACCCGTGGCCAGACACCGGCCGAACGCGCCCGCTTTGCCCTGGCGGAAAACGCCTGCCAACTGGCAGATCAACTGCTGGGCGAACTGGCCAGCACCGAAGCCGCCGCCGCCCGCCTGCGCACCCTGCGGGTGTACTGGCGCAAGGTGCGCAACGGCAAGGTGCTCAGCGCGGCGGATTTTAACGCCGCTGTCGATGTGTGCCGCAGCGCGCAGCGTGTGCTGGAGGCGCTGGATACCCCAGCGCTGGCCGACCCCCGGCTGGAGGCGCTGCGCCGTCAGCTGCACGCCATGGCTGAAGCCTGGCAGGCGTTGACCGGCAAGCCCTGGTAGGCGCTGCGTACAAAACCCTCCTGGCGTTATTGTGTGACCCGGTGGTGCAATTGCACTGACTGCGGTCACACGTCTGGCCTGGATTGCTTCGCTGAGTGTTGTCAGCGACGCTAAGCCGCCCCCCATTCTGTGTAAACCGATTTGCTTGCTAAGGAAGTCCGCATGCCCGCGCCCTTGTCCGACAAGGATTACCAACGCCTGTCCGCCACCCTCACCCGCCTGGCCCCGCAAGGCGCCATGTCGCTGGAACACATGGATGGCTTTTTTACTGCCCTGCTCGCCGGCCCGGAGGCACTGAGCGCCACCGCCACCTTGCCGCTGGTGCTCGGCCCGGCATTTGACGACGACGAAAGCTTTACCTCGGTGAAGGCGCTGGAACAATTTGTCGATCTGGTGGGCCGCCACTGGCGCGATATTGCCGACACCTTGCGCAGCGGCGCCGAGTTTCAGCCCTGGCTGGAAGAAGACGCCGCAGGCGAGGTGCGCGGCAATGACTGGGCAGAAGGCTTCAGTGCCGGCATGCAGCTGTTCAACGACGATTGGGCCGAGGTGTTTGATCACCCGCAACTGGGCGAGGCGCTGGCGCCGATCATGGCCCTGGCCTTCGAGCGCGACCCCGACCCGGAGATGCGTCCGTTTCTGGGCGAGGTGGACGAGGTGCGCCGAGCGGAGTGGCTGGGCGCCATCGGCCCGGCTGTCAGCGCCTTGTATGGGTTTTTCAGTGCCCGCCGCGCGGCGCTGGAGGTGGAATACGGCGACGATTGAGCCCTGATATGGGTTTTGGGCGCTGAGGTGGCATGTTTGCCATGAAATACATGCAAGTATGGGGTTGTCTAGCAAGAGATGCTAAGCTTTTCTTCATCGGTAGAGTAAAACTACTGATGGTGTTTTATTTGTATGGGTTTTTTGCTGGCGATAATATCCAGCTTGCAAAAAGCAGCTCCTCGGAAATCCATGATTTGTTTTATGCTGGCGTCAGCCAAAGCACATAGGCTTTGGTGATGAATGTCATATTGGATTTTTTAGGAGTTTGATCATGTCTAATGCTTCTTCCGCTGCACCCGTTGCGCCGGCGACCGTTGCGTCGGCACCCGTTTTGGCTCCCCGAGCGTTCACCGCACAGATACCTTCCGTGCTGGCTGTGCTAACCCTGCTGGCCTGTTTTGCCATGTTTTACTACTTTATTGATTTATCTTCAAAAAGTGGTGCGCAACTGGTCGAGATGAAGGCCGCTGCGCAGGCGGTGTCGCAGCTTACCCAACAAATGCGGCAATTGCCGCCAGAGAAAACCGCTCAGTATACCAAGACGCAGGATGATCTGGTGCTGGCGCAGAAAGTGCTGGACAACGCCCGTTCAGTGCAGGATGCCGTCAAGGAGCAGCAAAGCGCCACCAAGGATTTTATTTTGTATATTCTTGGCGTGTTGTCATCCGCGGTGACGACCATTCTGGGCTATTACTTTGGCAGTTCCAGCAGCAGTGCGCAAAAAACGGAAGTATTGAAAGCCATGACTCAACAAAACGCTGCTTAAGCGCAAGACATATTGCTTGTTCTGTCAGGGGTGCGCCAGAACTGCGGTTCTGGCGCACCGTCAGTGCCATCTCAGCCCTGTGTTGATAACCATCCCTTGACCCGCTCTGGCTCAAACGCCAGCGCGCAATGGTCGTGCGGGCGCGCTTGCAGGGTGATGTTCACGTGCAGCAGCCGCTCACGGCGGAAGGCGTGCACGCTGAGCTGTTCACCCGCTTGATAGCGCGCCAGCATGGCGTCCAGGTCGTGGATGCGCAGGCCATCCAGTGCAATCAGCACATCGCCGCCCGATAGGCCAGCCTGCTGCGCCGGGCCGTCTTGGTAAGCGCATTTGATCTTCCAACCCAGCGGATCACGCTCGGTTTTCACCCCCAACGTCGGCGCCTGGCTGTCGCCGCTGCTGTGGCTGAGCGTGACGCCAACGCTGGCCAGCAGTTCGGCCAATGGCAAGGGCTCAACGCTGCGCAAGGCGCGGTCAAAAAAGTCGGATAAATCCAACCCGCTGATTTGGCTGGCAATCGCCTCCCATTCGGCTTCCGCCACGCCCTGGCCATCTGCCAGCCAGCGTTGCCACAGCGCGCGCATCACGTCATCCAGCGAACGCGCACCACGGGTGTCGCGGCGAATCAACAAATCCAGGCACAAAGCCACCAATGCGCCCTTGGTGTAATAGCTCACCAGGCTGTTGGGGCTGTTTTCGTCTTGCCGGTAGTATTTGATCCAGGCGTCGAAGCTGGCGTCTTCCAGATTTTGTACATATTGGCCTGGCGTCCGCTCAACGGCAGTCAGCGTATCGGACAGGCGCTTGAGATACTGCTCGGCGCTGATCACCCCGCTGCGCGCCAGCGCCAGGTCGTCGTAATACGAGGTCACGCCTTCAAACGCCCACAGCAGCCGGGTGTAGTTTTCCTGATACAGGTCGTGCGGAGTAAACACGGCCGGGGCAATGCGCTTGACGTTCCAGGCGTGAAAATATTCATGGCTGAACAAACCGAGCAAATCCTGATACGCCTTGCTGGGCGCTTCTTCTCCCTCTGCCGGCAGCGCGGCGCGGTCGGCCATCAAGGCGGTGGACGCGCGGTGTTCCAGTCCGCCATAAATATCCTGGCCGACATACAGCAAAAACACATAGCGGGTAAACGGCGGCGGCGCGCCAAACAAGCGGATTTGCCATTCGCACACCGCCTTGACGTCGCGCGCCAGACGCTTGAGGTCACCACGATGCTGGCCGCTGACGGCGATTTCGTGCGGCACGCCGCCTGCGGTGAAGCGCACCAGGTCGAGCTGAGCCATTTCCACCGGGTGGTCGATCAGCTCGGCGTAGTTGTCGGCGCAGAAGCGGCCAAAGCCATGCCGGGCGGCGCGCCCAAGGCGCGGCAGGCTGGTGACCAGCTTCCAGTCGGCGCAGGCCGGGTGTTCCGGTGCGGCAATCTCCACACTGACCGGCTCGTCGGCGCGGCCGGCGACTTCCAGAAACACGCTGCTGCCATTGAAGAAGCCGCGCTCAAGATCAAGATACGCGCCGCGCACCGACAGATCGAAAGCGTATACCCGATAGTGAATTTCCAGCCGGCGGGCCTGGCCGGGGTCGAGCGTCCAGCTGTGTTTGTCGATTTTGGTGACAGCAAGATTGGCGCCATCGGCCTGAGCATGCAGGCTGACAATATGGCGGGCAAATTCGCGCAGCAGATAGCTGCCGGGAATCCAGCAGGGCAGACGCAGGGTGAGTGGGCCAGGGGTCAGCGCTTGGATGGACAGGGTGACATCAAAATAGTGTGCGGCCGGGTCGGCCACGCACAGGCGGTAATGCAAGGGGTGGATCATGGCGGGCTCGTGTGCACATAAAGTCGGACTGACAGTGTGCCGCATGCAGGCGAAGATGTGTATGCCTTTTGCCCATGCTGATGGCGTGGCTCAGTCAGGTCAAGTCCCCTGGCATGGTAAAAATACGGGGAAATCGGCTGATGGGCTGGCTTGGGGTTGACCTACGTCAACACCTTGTCAAGGCATGACAATATAATGAGTTGGCTGGAATTGAGTCTTGCGTCAGGCAAGGGTTGACTGACTTGGCCATGCATCTGTGTGGCCTGTGCGGCCCCTTCGATGTAAAATGGGTCGATTCAGATACGGGGGCGTGTAGCTGACCGCGTCGCACACAAGGGCTTTTGGCCCTGCGGCGCCAGTCCCCGGCCCGAGCCGGTGGAAGCGCATCACAACCATATGGGGGCATATGGGGCGTTTCCAACAGGCCTGCTCGACGGTTTTTGATTCTTGTGTTAGCAACCTTGGAGAAACCCTAAATGGAAACGCAATCCACTTATAACTATAAGGTGGTGCGCCAGTTTGCCGTGATGACCGTGATCTGGGGCATCGTCGGCATGCTGGTGGGCGTGATTATCGCCGCGCAGTTGGTGTGGCCGGACCTGAACTTTGGTCCGTGGCTGCACTTTGGTCGTCTGCGTCCGCTGCATACCAATGCCGTGATTTTCGCCTTTGGCGGTTGCGCATTGTTCGCCACCTCCTACTACGTCGTTCAGCGCACCTGTCAGGTTCGCCTGTTCGCCGAGAAACTGGCCGCCTTCACCTTCTGGGGCTGGCAACTGGTCATCGTGCTGGCCGCCGTCACCCTGCCGCTGGGTTTCACCTCCGGCAAGGAATACGCTGAGCTGGAATGGCCGATTGACCTCCTGATCACTGTGATCTGGGTGGCTTACGCGATTGTGTTCTTTGGCACCATCGCCGTGCGCAAAGTCAAGCACATCTATGTGGCCAACTGGTTCTACGGTGCCTTCATCCTGACTGTGGCCCTGCTGCACATCGTCAACAGCCTGGAAATCCCGGTTTCCCTGACCAAGTCCTACTCGGTGTACGCTGGCGCTGTGGATGCCATGGTGCAATGGTGGTACGGTCACAACGCCGTGGGCTTCTTCCTGACCGCCGCCTTCCTGGGCATGATGTACTACTTCGTGCCCAAGCAAGCTGGCCGTCCGGTGTTCTCCTATCGCCTGTCCGTGGTGCACTTCTGGGCGCTGATCTTCACCTATATGTGGGCAGGTCCTCACCATCTGCACTACACCGCCCTGCCGGACTGGACTCAGTCGCTGGGTATGGTGTTCTCGCTGATTCTGCTGGCTCCGTCCTGGGGTGGCATGATCAACGGCATCATGACCCTGTCGGGCGCCTGGCATAAGCTGCGCACCGACCCGGTGCTGAAGTTCCTGGTGGTGTCGCTGTCCTTCTACGGCATGTCCACCTTCGAAGGCCCGATGATGTCGATCAAGACCGTGAACGCCCTGTCGCACTTCACCGACTGGACCGTCGGCCACGTGCACTCCGGCGCACTGGGCTGGGTGGGCTTCATCTCCATTGGTTCCATCTACTACCTGCTGCCGCGTCTGTTTGGTCGTGAGCAAATGCACAGCATGAAGCTGGTCGAAGCACACTTCTGGCTGGCTACCGTGGGTGTGGTGCTGTACATCGCCGCCCTGTGGATTTCCGGTGTGATGCAAGGCCTGATGTGGCGTGCCCTGAACCCGGATGGCACCCTGACCTACTCGTTTGCCGAAGTGGTGAAGGCTACCTATCCGTACCACTTTGTCCGTCTGCTGGGTGGTGTGTTCTACCTGACTGGCATGTTGCTGATGGCCTACAACATGTTCCGCACCATCGCCATTGGTCGCCCGGTTGTGGCTGAAATCCCGGCCGTGGCTCACGCTCACTAAGTCGGACGAAGGAAAGCGAACATGGAAAAGTTTCAGAAACTGGTTGAAGAACACGTCGGCTATCTGATCGTGTTCACCCTCTTGGCCGTCAGCGTGGCCATGCTGGTTGAGATTCTCCCGCTGATGTTCCAGAAGTCGACCACCGAGCCGGTGGCGGGCGTCAAGCCGTACAACGCCCTGCAACTGACTGGTCGCGACATCTACATCCGCGAAGGCTGCTACAACTGCCACTCGCAGATGATCCGTCCGTTCCGCGCCGAAACCGAGCGCTATGGCCACTACTCGGTGGCGGGTGAGTCGGTGTACGACCATCCGTTCCAGTGGGGTTCCAAGCGTACCGGTCCGGACCTGGCCCGTGTGGGCGGCCGCTATTCCGACGAATGGCACCGTGTCCACCTGACCAACCCGCGTGACGTGGTGCCGGAATCGAACATGCCGGCCTTCCCGTGGCTCTCCAAGAACCTGGCTGATGCCGATGGCGTGGCTGCCAAGATGACTGCCCTGCGTAAAGTGGGTGTGCCGTACTCCGACCAGGAAATTGCCGAAGGCAAGGCCATGGTGGAAGGCAAGTCGGAAATGGAAGCTCTGATCGCCTATCTGCAGGGCCTGGGTCTGGCGCTGAAGAACACGCGTTGATTTCCAGTCCATGGACGGCATCAATCTGATTCGAATCATCTTCACCGTGCTGTCGTTTGTCTGCTTCCTGCTGATTGCCTTCTGGGCATACAGCAAGACCAGCAAAAAGCAGTTTGACGAAGCGGCTAACCTGCCCTTTGCCGACGATGAAGAGGGTTCACAGCAAGCTGACGGCACTCGCTCGCCGTCAGCTTCCGACGGAGCAAAAAGATGAGTGATTTTGTGAGTGATTTCTGGAGTATCTGGATCACCGTGATTGTGGTGGTCGGTATCCTGGGTGTGGGCGCATTGCTCTTCAGCCAGTCCAAGACCACGCTCAAGAAGGGTGAGCAGGTCCAGACCATGGGTCATGTGTGGGATGGTGACCTGGAGGAGTACAACAATCCGCTGCCGCGCTGGTGGATGGGCATGTTCTACCTGACCATCTTCTTTGGCATTGGTTACCTGGCGCTGTACCCAGGTCTGGGCAAGTGGGCCGGCCTGCGTGGCTGGACCTCGGTTGGCCAGTACAAGGAAGAGCGTTCCCAAGCCGAAGCCAAGTACCAGCCGCTGTACGACAAGTACTTGAAGCAAGATGTCAAGGCGGTGGCTGCTGACAAGGAAGCTCAGGAAATGGGCAAGCGCCTGTTCCAGACCTACTGCATCCAGTGCCACGGCTCTGATGCCCGTGGCGCCAAGGGCTTCCCGAACCTGACCGACAACGATTGGCTCTATGGCGGCAGCCCGGAGCAAATCCTGCAAACCCTGAACGGTGGTCGTCAAGGCCAGATGCCGGCATTTGGTGCGGCTTTTGGCGAAGAAAAGGTCAAGGACGTGGCCAACTACGTGATGTCGCTGTCCGGCAAGAAGCATGACGCCGAACGCGCCGGTCGCGGCAAGGAAACCTTCTCTACCGTGTGCGCAGCCTGCCACGGCCCGGATGGCAAGGGTAACCAGGCCATGGGCGCCCCGAACCTGACCGACAACATCTGGCTGTATGGCGGCACTGAAAAGACCATCATCGAGACCATCACCAATGGTCGCGCCAACCAGATGCCGGCGTGGAAAGACTTCCTGGGCGACGGCAAGGTGCACCTGCTGACCGCCTATGTGTGGGGTCTGTCCAACAACAAGGCCGCTGCTCAGTAATCGCTGAGGCCTGTTGAGATGTGCAACACTGCCCGCTTTGGCGGGCAGTGTCGTTTCTGCCTGTTGGCGCGGGCCGGATTTGACCTGTGTCAACAAGTGGAAAACTTGGGTTCACTAATTCCACGCAGTCACTATAGATTTTGATAGAATAAATATAGCGCCAAATATCCTTTGCGTATGGCGTAAACTTCCTGCTTGTCGAGCTGTCTGGCAAGCTGGCTCTGCTGAATGCAGAGGGTTTAGCCAAGCAGTGGCCTGCCGCTTCGCGCCGGTCTGCTGCGACTGTTTGGCTAAACCTTTCTCAGGAACCACGAGTATGTCGAGCGACAAAAAGTCCATCCCGATCAAGCCTGTGCCTGCCGACAACAAGGCAGACAACAAGGCTGAAGTCGTCTCTCTGTACGCCGAGCACAAGAAAATCCACCCGCGTCACGTCACCGGCCTATTCGCCAATATGCGCGTGGCCATGGTCTGGCTGACCCAATTGGTGTATTTCGGCTTTCCCTGGATGACCTGGAACGGCCGCCAGGCGGTGCTGTTTGATCTGGTCAACCGCAAATTCTACTTTTTTGGCATCACCTTCTTCCCGCAGGATTTCATCTACGTTGCCGCCCTGCTGATGATGTGTGCGCTGGGCTTGTTCCTGTGGACCACCATTGCCGGCCGCTTATGGTGTGGCTACGCCTGTCCGCAGACAGTGTACACCGAAGTGTTTTTGTGGTTTGAGCACCTGATCGAAGGCGACCGCAGCAAGCGCATCAAGCTGGATGCAGCACCGATGTCGGCGCGCAAACTGGGTTTGAAGACCGCCAAGCACACGCTGTGGATTGCCTTCTCGCTGATCACCGGCTTTACCCTGGTGGCCTATTTTACCCCGCGCACCATGCTGATTGACGAACTGCTGGTGTGGGATCTGGGCCCGTGGGAGACCTTCTGGATCTTCTTCTACGCCTTTGCCACCTATGGCATGGCCGGCTTCATGCGCGAGCAAGTGTGCAAATACATGTGCCCGTATGCCCGCTTCCAGAGTGTGATGTTTGACGCCGACACCCTGATTATCTCCTACGACACCGAACGCGGTGAGCCGCGCGGCACGCGCAAGAAGGGCGTGGACCCGGCCAGCGTCGGCAAGGGCAGCTGTGTGGACTGCGGCATCTGCGTGCAGGTGTGCCCGACCGGCATCGACATCCGCAACGGCCTGCAATACGAGTGCATCGGCTGCGCTGCCTGTATCGACGCTTGCGACGAAGTGATGGACAAGATGAACTACCCGCGCGGCCTGATCCGTTACACCACGGAAAACGCGCTGGAAAAACACTACCCGGAAAGCCAGATCTGGACCCGCATCAAGCGTCCGCGGGTGATCATGTATTCGCTGGTGCTGTTCACCGTCGCCGGCATCGCCATCACCGGCCTGATGATGCGCCAGCCGCTGAAGGTGGATATCCTGCGCGACCGCGCCTCGCTGGTGCGTGAAACCCAGGATGGCCTGCTGGAAAATACGTACAATATCCGCTTTATCAATATTTCCGAGAACCCGCAGAAGCTGAAACTGTCTGTGCAAGGTCTGCCTGGCATCAAGCTGGTGGCCGAGCGAGATGTGTTTGACGTGCCGCCCACGGGCAATGTGCTGGTGACCCTGAACGTTCAGGCACCGCCGGAGAGCGCACCCAAGGGCAGCCACAAAATCCAGTTTGTGATCAAGTCCCTGGATGACAATGCGGTCAATCTGGAAGAGCCCAGCAGCTTTATTGGAGAGTAAGCGCATCATGAGCCAATCGACCACCCCGATTTCCACCGTGCCCTGGTATCGTCAACGCTGGCCTTGGTTGCTGATGCTCGGCCCGATGGTGGTGGTGGTCGCTGGCTTGACCACGGCTGCTGTGGCCGTGCGCACCCAGGATGCACTGGTGAACGACGACTATTACAAACGCGGCAAGGAAATCAACGCCGAGCTCACCCGCGACAACGAAGCTACCCGGCTGAAAATGGGCGCGCAAGTGATGTTTGGCGAGGGTGGCCGTGATGTGCGGGTGATGCTGCAAAGCCCGGTGGCGGCAGCGCCGGACAAAGTACGTTTGCTGATGCTGCATCCCACCCTGTCGGATCGGGATCAGCAAGTCGAGCTGGTCAAGAGTGGCGAAGGCTTTTACATGGGCAAGCTGACCCTGCCTGCGGCGGCACACTGGTTTGTCCGGCTGGAAGATATCAGTGGCCGCTGGCGCTTGCAAAGCCAATGGAAGCCTGCTGAAGACAATGTGGTTGCCTTGTCTGCCAGCGCCTCGGGCGGTCAGGCAGCGGACAACTGATCAACTGCGGTAATTCACTTGCATGCCGCGTTCGACGCACCCCGCCTCGGCGGGGTTTTTCATGTCTATTGAGTGCTGAGGTAGCACGATTGACCAAATGCAGCACAGTACTGCTGGCCAAGTGTGCGACGGCAGCAGACATGACGGGCGCCATGCAACAACGCCAGGAGGGTTTTCTCGGCGGTGCTTATTCAAACGACGGCAGCGTCGCTTGCTCCACCGGCAAGCCCTCCGCCAACCACTGATCAAACCCGCCCGCCACCGAACGCAGCTGGGTATAGCCCAGGCTGGCCAGTGACTGACAAGACAGCGCCGCGCGGCCGCTGGTCTTGCAGTACACCAGCACAGGCGCGTTGCCATCAGGCTGTAAATCCGCGATGCGAAACTCCAGCATACCGCGCGGCACATTCACCGCACCGGGCACATGGCCGGCGGCAAATTCGTCCGGCTCGCGCACATCAATCAGCAAGGCGGCGCAGCTCACCTGCCAGGCTTGTGCCTGCGACGGGGTGAGTTCGGTGATGCCGGCGCGCGCGGCCAGCACCAGATCGTGTGCGGTTTTCATCAGTCAAACACTCCTAAATAAAAAAGCATGCTGGCCAGTCGCCTGGCACAGCATGTCAGCAGGGTGAAGCAAGAAACACCCGGAGAAAACCCTGAGAGACAACCCGCGGCGGGTGCAGACTCACACCAGCCCGGCGCTTTTCAGTAATAAATAACCAGCTACTGCACACACCATCCAGGCAAAACTGCGCTGCACGGCGGCCTGCGACAAACGGCGCGACACCCGTCGGCCCACCAGCATGCCGACGAGACTGGCCAGCAGAAACGGCGCCGCAACATCGACAGGAGGATGCACGCCGTGCCAGGTGGCCATGCCCACGCCGCCAGCGCCCACCAGGGCAATCACCAGCAGCGAGGTGGCGGCAATGCTGTGCATCGGCAAAGGGCTGAGCCGGCGCAAGGCCGGCACAATGATAAAACCGCCTCCCACGCCCAGCAGGCCGGTCATCAGCCCGGATAACACGCCGACGCCGCCGATGAGCAACATGCTGCGCAAGGGCCAGACAAAGCGCCCGGTTTCCGGGTGCAGCGGGCAGAGCGATGCTTCGTCTTCGCCGGTTTGGCCCGATTTGTTGAGCAAGCGCCAGGCAGTCCACAGCATCACCGCGGCAAACAGCGCCAGCAACACACGCCCCGGCAATTGCTGCGCCAACATGGCGCCCAGGCCAGACGCCGGCACGCCGGCGCAGGCCATCAGCAAGGCGGCGCGCCAACGCACCAGGCCATGCCGAAAGCCATCCCAGGCGCCCAGCGCGGCGCTGCCGGCCACGCCAATCAAGGCCACCGGCCCGGCCTGCACCACGCCCCAGCCCAGCACCGCCACCAAGGCCGGCACGGCCATGATGCCGCCGCCCGCGCCAGTGACGCCTTGCAGGCCGCCAATCAGCGCGCCGGTCCACAGCAGATTAAACAGCGTCCAGCTCACAGCGCATTGACCGGCAGCTTGAGATAGCTGACGCCATTGGCCTCGGCCGGCGGCAACTGGCCAGCGCGGATGTTCACCTGCACCGAGGGCAGCAACAAGGTGGGCATGTCCAGCGTGCGGTCACGCGCCTGCCGGCGCTCGACAAACGTTGCCTCGTCCACGCCGTCATGCACATGGATATTGCCGGCGCGCTGTGCCGCCACCGTACACACCCAGGCCGGTTCGGTGCGGCCCGCTGGCGGGTAGTCGTGGCACAGCATCAACTGGGTGGATTCCGGCAGGGCCAGCAGCCGGCGGACCGAGCGGTATAACTGATGGGCGTCGCCGCCGGGAAAATCACAGCGCGCAGTGCCGACATCTGGCATGAACAGGGTATCGCCGACAAACACATGGTCGCCAATCCGGTAGGCGACATCGGCCGGGGTGTGGCCGGGCACGGCCAGCACTTCCACGCTCAGCCCGCCCAGGGCAAAAATTTCGCCATCGGCAAACAGCCGGTCAAACGGCGCGCCATCGCGCGGGGCGGCGTCGCCCAGATTGAACAGGCCGGCAAAGGTGTGCTGCACCTCGCGGATGCGCTCGCCAATGCCCACCGAGCAGCCCAGCTGCGCTTTCAGCCAGGCAGCGGCGGATAAATGGTCGGCGTGGGCGTGGGTTTCCAGCACCCAGGCCACGTGCAAATCCAGCGCGCGCGCGGCGGCCAGCACCTGTTGCGCCGAGTCGCTGCGCGTGCGGCCCGAGCGCGGGTCAAAGTCCAGCACCGGGTCGATAATCGCCGCCACGCCGCCGGGACGGTCGTACACCAGGTGGGTAACGGTCCAGGTGGCGGGGTGGTAAAAACTGTCGATGATCGGGTTCATGCCGGGCTCCGGGCGAGTGGATGAATTTATTATATACAAAAGTATAATGATTGCAAAATCGTATGCAGATGCTCAGCTGATGGAGATGACCATGCAAAACGCCCGCTGGTTTCAGCGGGCGTTGGGGGCGTTCACTTGGCCAAGTGTTGCATCGCTTACCAAACTCAGTGAAGCACGCCTGGCAAGGCGTGCGGCCGCAGACCGTGCTTATAAGACAAAGGCCGCGCAACAAGGCCAGGCGGCTGGTGTGAGCAGCGTTTAATGCAGGCCGTGCGATTGCGCCGCCGGGTCGTTGACGGTGACAAAAAACGGAATGCCATGCTCGCGGTCGGTTTGCACTTCTTTCACCAGCCGCACGTCTTCCACCTGGCATTCGCGCATCAGGCCGATGAATTCTTCGGCAATGCGCTCCACCGAATCCAGCGGCGCCAGCGGCCAGGCGTGCGCCGCCCAGTTTTTGTCGTCACCCGGCGTGCTGATGGTAAAGCGCAGCTCGCCATTGTCGTGGGCGGCGGCGATGGCGGTGATCGGCAGCGAATATTCACGCAGCTTGCGGATGATATTGCTGGCGAACACTTGCAGATTGACTTCCTGGCGGGCGGCCTGGCCCTGGCGGTGCGCCTCGCGCAGCCAGTTGGGCACGCGCGGGATGGGGAACAGCGTCACATTGGCGGTTTTCAGCTGCTCGCCCAGCAATTGCATCAGCGGCATGCCCCAGGCGCCCATGCTGCCGCCCAGTTTCACCGGCATTTCGCCATTGGCCTCGCGCATGGCCACGCCCACCAGATAGCGCACCAGCACGCAATCGTCCTTCACCGGCGCCGGGTCGCCCGGCAGCTCCACCGGCAGGCCGCGACCGGCGTCGGCCAAATTGCGGCTGTAGCGGTACAGCTGGCTGAAGCTCAGCCCTTCCAGCGTGTCCGGGTGCACCAGCTTGCCCGAGATAAAGCATTCCGCCTGGGCGTCGATCACGCCGTGCTGGCGCAGCAGCTGGCTGAGCGCGTCCACATCGCTCAGCCGCTCGGGCAACTCGGCGCGGCCCTTGCAGCCGGCCACCAGCACCACCGGCAAGGCAAAAATCACCGCGTGGCGCTCGTTGCCCACCTGACCCACCACGTCCAGCGCAGCTTGCCAGACGGCTTTATAGACTTCTTGCGACGGCGCATGGCGCAGCGCGGCGTTCAGCACGCTGTCGTCGGCGGCGGCCAGTTGCGCGGCGATGGCGTCTTTCAGCGCTTCGGCGCGGGTCAGCGCACGGCCGGCCTCGCGCTCGGTCAGCAAGGCCATGGCCAGGCGAATCAACAGGTTATCGGGGTCAACACGGGGGTACAGGCGGGGATCAGGCAGCAACATCGACATGGGAGGGTTCCGCTACTAGGGCACAAAATCGGCGTTATTGTCGCACAGATGGGCGTGCGCTGCGCCGCTTGTGCATGCGTGCTCAGGGCCGATTGCGCTATTGCCGGTGGCAGGGTCGGTGTACCGCTGATGTTCGCTAATGAACATCTTATTTGCCCTACAGCGACAATTTTTTACAAAAATGATGCCTAGCAACATGAAGAGCGTTGACAGGGTCACGGTCGGTCTGGATAATCCGTACTCGTTGAGATGCAGCAATTGCTTCTTGATAGTTTCTCCTCTATTTCTCCTTTGTAGATTGAAGCGCGGGCTTATCTCCCGCGCTTTTTTTTTGCCAAAAATTCCCGCCCTTGTTTTTTCTGGATTTTTTTCTGTGTTTACCTTGCTGGGTAAAGCCTGCTTGCGCAGGTGACGCCAGCACTGAGACGCTGTCATGTAGGGGGAAACCCTGATGCCAAGGACAGAGACACAGTTGCTGAAAATTGCTGCGCTGCAGCAAAAAAAATGTTCGTCTTCGAGAATTTTCGTTGATTTGTGGACATTCTGTTTGGCCATCCAGACAAAATGCCCAGTTTGATCCAGCGCAAGGATTGTGCAGTTTTTGCCCTGTCAGGGCTGAAACAGCCAGTTTTTCACCTGTTTTTTGCCATTGATCACCGTAGAATGCTGCCCACATCGGCAGACCTGCCCGGCCCAATCCGGCCGGAAACACACCACGCCGCCAGCCATGGCCGGCACGGTGCGCAGCATATGCCGCTGCATTGCAGCGGCAAACGGCCCATCTCTTGTGGTGGCCCGCGTCTGCAGGATGCGCTCTCCCGGGTTTTGGGTGTTGGAGAGCCTGTCGCGCGGCATGCATGGGTAGTTGGGGGCAGGCCGCGAGATGACAAGGGATCAGGCAAATGACGGGGCAGGTGTGGGGGCATCCGCCCCGTCATGATTCCTCGGTGTGTATACCGGGGCCGAGGCTGATTCCAGCGCGTATTCGTTCCAGTATTGCCGGCGGGTTCTGACCGTCGGTCATCCTCCTTGATCAGATGTTGGCAGTATGTTGTGAGTGGCCTTGTGCCAGAGCGGCAGCATGGCGCACGCCTGTGGCCAAGCAGGCCATGGCGTTCGCAGCATGCCCGCGTTGCCTGGCTGTGCGGGGCATGGCCCCGATATTGCATAGAGATTCCAGCGCGCCAGCTGATGCGGGCTGAATACCATGCAGGGCAACAGTGTTGCAGCGCCCGCTTGTCGGGCTCGGCGCCGCACCCGGATGGCGGCAAAAAAATGAATCCGCGCCACGCCCAACCTGCGCACAAGACAGGCGGCGCGCACAATAGTCAGGGGTAGCCAGGGGATGAAGTTGAATCAACCCGTCACCGGGCGTGAAAAGCCGTTCACGCACGGGACGATTGTCACCAAAACCGATTTGAAGGGGATCATCACCTACGCCAATGATGCGTTTGTGGACATGTCCGGCTTCAGTCGCGAAGAGCTGCTGGGGGTCAATCACAATATTGTGCGGCACCCCGATATGCCACCCACGCTGTTTGACGATATGTGGAAAACCCTGCGCCGTGATAAACCATGGCAAGGGCTGGTGAAAAACCGCTGCAAGAACGGCGACCATTACTGGGTATCGGCGTTTGTGGTGCCCATTCGCGAACGTGGACAGACCACAGGGTACATGTCGGTACGTTCTCCGGCGCCGCGTGACGGCATCGCCAAGGCAGAAATCCTGCATCGCCAGCTGGGGCGCGACGGCAAACTGAAAAAATCGCGCGGCCTGCGCTTAAGCTCCACCGCCAAGGTGCTGCTGGGCCTGCTGTTCATCAACGCTGTGGCACTGACCAGCGCCACGCTGGATGCGCCATGGGCGCGCTGGGGCGGCGTGGGCGCCATGCTGCTGGGCTCGCTGCTGGCCTGGCTGGCCTATGGCCGCGCGCGCCAGCGCTATGCCCACATCAATCACACCTTTGCCCGCATCGCCGAAGGCGTGCTGACCAACCCCTTGCCCACCGAGCGCGACGACGAAATCGGCCTGATCGAATCCGGCCTGGCGTCGATGCAGGTGCAGGTAAAAGTGATTGTCGATGACTTGCTGCACGATGCTCGCTTGGTAGAAAGCCGCGCCAAAAAGCTGAACGACAGTATGGCCGAGATGATGCGCCGCTTTGACAGCCAGGCAGACAGTGCTTGTGCGATTTCTGCGGCGATTGAGCAGATGAGCGCTTCCATCACCCAAGTGGCTGATAACGCCAAGGTGGCAGCCGAGCACACCGACAGCGCGCGCGACCTGGCGGAAAGCGGTGAAACCCGCATGCGCGTCTCGCACGAAGGCACGCAGAAAACCGTCCACATCATGCAAAACGCCCAAGGCGCCATCGACCAGTTGCACTGCGCGGTAGGCAGCATTGCCACGGTGACCGAAACCATTCACGCCATTGCCGAGCAAACCAATCTGTTGGCGCTGAACGCGGCGATTGAGGCCGCCCGTGCCGGTGAGGCCGGACGCGGTTTTGCTGTGGTGGCCGATGAGGTGCGCAAGCTGGCCGAGCGCACCAGCCAGAGTACCGGCGAGATTCACGCCCTGGTCAGCCAGGTGACGGCGGTGGCGCAATCGGTAGTCGCGGCCATGGGCCAGGTGGGCGAACATACCCGCCACGGTGAAGGCCAGCTGGATGCCGCCATGGCGGCGCTGCAACAGATTGTCGCGGCCAGTATTCAGGTGAATGACATGGTGTGCGGCATTGCCGAAACCAACCATCAGCAGTCGATTACCTCGCATGACCTGGTCAACCGCACAGTGAATGTCAGCGAACAGCTGGAGGCTTCGGCGCAGGCGGCGCAGCAGGCGCGTAGCATGATTGATGATTTACTGCGCCAGGCCGAAAAAATGGCTCGGCTGGCGCGGCATTTCGAGGCGGATTGAGCGCTGCGGCTGGCGCGATTTGCCATGACACACGGCCCGCTGTGGTGTATCACAGCGGGCCGTTGGGTATTTCGAGCGGCTAGCAAAACCCTCCTGGCGTTGTTGCGCGGTCTTGCCGTACTGGCTTGTGCTGTCTGCGGCAGCGCGCCTGACCAGCGCGCTGGGTTTTGTAAGCCGTGCTTAGTCGGCAGGCGTGGGCAGACGGCAAAGTCACACCATCACGCCAAACGCCGCTTACATCATGTGCTGGCCGCCGTTGATCGCCAGGTTGGCGCCGGTGATGAACCCGGCCAGATCCGAGGCCAGATAGGTCACCAGGCCGGCGATTTCTTCCGGCTTGCCCAGCCGGCCGACCGGAATGCCGGCGATGATCTTGTTGCGCACCTCTTCCGGCACCGCCATCACCATATCGGTGCCGATATAGCCCGGCGACACAGTGTTGACGGTGACGCCCTTCTTGGCCACTTCCTGCGCCAGCGCCATGGAAAAACCATGCATGCCGGCCTTGGCGGCGGAGTAGTTGGTCTGGCCGAACTGGCCTTTCTGGCCGTTGATCGACGAGATATTGATCACCCGGCCCCAGCCGCGCTCGACCATGCCATCCACGGTGGGTTTGCACAGATTGAACAGCGAATCCAGGTTGGTGCGCATCACCATGTCCCAGTCCACTTTGTTCATTTTCTTGAAGGTGCCGTCACGGGTGATGCCGGCGTTGTTGACCAGAATGTCCACCGGGCCCACTTCGGCGGCAATTTGCGCCACGGTGGCGGCGCAGGCGTCGGTGTCGGTCACGTCGCACAGATAGGCGTGCATGGCGTAACCCTGCTCTTTCATGTCGGCCAGCCATTGCACTTCCTTGCCGGACTTGCTGTAGGTGGTGACCACGGTGCAGCCGGCATCAGCCAGCGCCTTGCAAATGGCGGTGCCGATGCCGCCCATCCCACCGGTGACCAGTGCGATTTTTTTCGTCATGGGTTCTCTCTCCGTCTGTGTCTGTGTGTTCTGCGCGCGCCGGCAAAACATGGCGCGCGGCGCGCCTGCGCGGCAAGGCCTGGCGCAGGCGTCAGTGCGGATGTTGGCGGCAGGGTCTGCGCCCTGTCTTCGCCATGCGCATCGCGGCGCTGACCCTATGGTTATAGCATTAAAATTTTGCTTGAGTGTGACGACTTGTCGTGCGGCGCAGCATTAACCGGTACGTAAACCGCGTGCTGGCGCGAAATTTTTCGCCAGATTTCCAGAAAAACAGCAATCATCTGCCAGAAAAATGCCAGCAAGGCCGATTCACCTGGGGGTTTTACGAAAAACTACCTAGTAGACAAGAATATGCTGCGTCGCCGCAGGCGGGGCGGGGTTTCCGCGTGCGTCAGCACCGCAAAAACCCGCCAGAGAGGAGGCGGCTCAGCCGCGTGGGGACAGCTCGTCGGTGAGCTTTTGCAAGAACGCCAGCCGTTCGGCCGACACCGCGCCGGACTGGGCGGCGGCAATCAGCGCGCAGCCAGGCTCGACGCGGTGGCTGCAATTATGAAAACGGCACTGGCCGATATAGGGGCGCAGTTCGGGAAACTCATGAATCAGGTCGGGCGCGTGCAGGTGGCGCAGGCCGAATTCCTGCAAGCCGGGCGAGTCGATCAAATGGCTGTCGGCGTCCAGGTGATACAGCTGGGCGTGGGTGGTGGTGTGGCGGCCAGAATCCAGCGCGGTGGAAATCTCGCCCACCCGCGCGCAGGCGTCTGGCAGCAAGGCGTTGGTGATGGTGGATTTGCCCATGCCGGATTGCCCGACCAGCACGCTGGTGTGGCCTTGCAGGCGCGCGCGCAGCGCGCTGACGTCTTCACGCGCGGACAGCGGCAGCAGCGGATAGCCCAGCGCCTGCCAGGCCGCCAGCCGTGCGCGCGCCGCCTCGGCCTGTGGCAGGTCGCATTTGTTCAGCACGATCAGCGGGGCAATGCCCCCCGCTTCGGCCGCCACCAGGCAGCGGTTCAGCAGCTCTTCGCTAAAGGTCGGCACCGGGGCCAGCACAATCGCCAGCTGGGTGACATTGGCGGCGATCAGCTTGCTGCGAAAAGCGTCTGAGCGGTACAGCAGGCTCTGGCGCGGCTGCGCGCGCTCGATCACCGCCTGTTCGGCGTTTTGCACCAGCAAATCCACATGGTCGCCGCAGGCGTAGTCGGTTTTTTTGCCGCGCGTGGTGCAGTCGTAGCGCACCCCTTCCGGGGTTTCCACGATGTAACGGCGGCCATAGCTGGTGATGATCTGGCCGGTGCAAGTCTGGCTCATGCGGACAATTCTTTCAGGTGGGCAATGCGCAGGCTGGCCGGCGGATGCGAATCATAAAACCGCGAATGCAGCGGGTCGGGGGTCAGCGTGGCGGCGTTGTCGCGGTACAAGGCCACCAGCGCGGCAATCAGCTCGGCAGGCGAGGCATGCCGCGCGGCAAAGGCGTCGGCCTGGTATTCGTGGCGGCGCGACAACAGGCTGGTCAGCGGGGTGAGCGGAAAGGTAAAAGCCGGCAGCGCCAGCAAAAACAGCAATAAGCCAGTGGCCAGCGTGCCATGGCTGACGCCCAGCGCCGGCTGAAACCCCGCCCAGCCCAGCAGCCACTGCATGCCGGCCAGCACCGCCAGCGACAGGACAAAGCTGGTGAACATGCGCTGCACAATATGGCGATGATGAAAATGCCCCAGCTCATGCGCTAGCACCGCTTCGATTTGCGCCGGGCTGAGCTGCTTGATCAAGGTGTCAAAAAATACAATGCGCTTGGCGCGGCCAAAGCCGGTGAAATAGGCATTGCCGTGGCTGGAGCGGCGCGAGCCGTCCATCACGAACACGCCGCTGGAGGCAAAACCGCAGCGCGCCAGCAAGCCTTCGATGCGGGTTTTCAAATCCTGGTCGGCCAGCGGCTGAAAGCGGTTGAACAAGGGGGCAATCACCGTGGGAAACAGCCACATCAGCAACAGGCTCAGCCCCACCCACACCGACCACACCGCCAGCCAGGCCTGATCGCCCAGCGCCGCCAGCAGCCACAACACCAGCGCCAGCACCGGCAGGCCAAGCAGCGCCGACAGCGCCAGCGATTTGGCCAGGTCGGCCAGGTAGAGCGCCGGCGTGCTGCGGTTAAAGCCAAAGCGCGCCTCCACGCCAAAGGTGGCGTACAGGCTCAGCGGCAGGCTGAGCGCGCCGCTGAGCAGCAAGGTGGAGGCGATCACCGCCACGCCCTGCCACAGCGGGTCGGCCAGCCAGCCGGCCCACAGCCGCGCCAGCGCGTCGATGCCGCCGCCCAGCGTCAGGCCCAGCAGGATGGCGCTGTCCCACAGCGCGTCAAGCTGCGTCAGCCGGGTTTTGGCGCAGGTGTAATCCGCCGCTTTTTGGTGGTCGGCCAGCGACACCTGGCCGGCAAAAGCCGCCGGCACCGCCTGGCGATGGGCGCGCACATGGGCATGCTGGCGCGCGGCCAGCCACAGCCGCAAGGCCAGACTCAGGGCAAGGGCAAAAACAAATAGCAGGGTTAGCGGTGAGCTCATGGGCAGGGCCGGATGGAGTGAAGACGGCAGGATGGACTGCGCGGGCGCGCCAACGTTCGCTGCCGGGCGCGACGCCAGGTCGGCGAACGCGGCAAGTTCATGCGACAATAACCGTCTTTATCAGAGTCAACAGAAACGAACGCGCATTATGGCACAGGATCAAAACAACCTCATCTGGCTGGACATGGAAATGACCGGGCTGGATCCGGACAACGACCGCATTATTGAAATGGCCGTGGTGATTACTGACAGCCAGCTCAACACCATTGCCGAATCGCCGGTGCTGGTGGTGCATCAGTCCGACGCCGTGCTGGACGGCATGGACGACTGGAACAAATCCACCCACGGCCGCTCCGGCCTGATCGACAAGGTCAAGGCCTCGACGCTGGACGAAGCCGCCGCACAAGAGCAGATGCTGGCGTTTTTGCGCGAGCATGTGCCCGGCCGCGCCTCACCGATGTGCGGCAACTCGATTTGCCAGGATCGCCGCTTTATGGCGCGCTGGATGCCGGCGCTGGAAGCGCATTTTCACTACCGCAATCTGGACGTCTCCACGCTGAAAGAGCTGGTCAAGCGCTGGAAGCCGGAGCTGGCCAAGGGCTTGCGCAAGCATGGCAAGCACGAGGCGCTGGCGGATATTTATGAATCCATCGAAGAAATGAAGTACTACCGCGAGCACTTCATCCGGCTGTAACAGCCTGGCCTCCTTGCGCTGCGCGTGTTGTCAGCGGCGATTCGCCCGGCCCGCGCGCCTGTGGCATGGGCGGCATCTGCCTGTGCCACGGCAGTGCCGGGCCACGGCGCCTGATCAGCTGGAAGGCGTCAGCCCGCCTCGCCGACGCCCTTGCGCATGGCCTTGCCCTCGGCCGCGCGGCGGCGGCGCACTTCTTTGGGATCGGCCAGCAGCGGGCGGTAGATTTCCACCCGGTCGCCTTCGCGCAAGACCGTGTCGGCGGCGCTGACTTTGCCAAACAGGCCCAGCTTGTGTTGGGCCAGATCAAGCTCCGGGTATTGGCGCAGCAGGCCGCTCAGCGCCACCGCTTCTTGCGCGGTGGTTCCCACCGGCACATGCAGCGCCAGCAGGGTTTGCCGCTCGGGCAGCGCATACACCACCTCGACGGCGATGCGCGCCGGGCTGCTGTCAGTCGTCGCCATACAGTCGATCCGCCTCACGGATAAAACAATCCACCAGCGTGCCAGAGATATGGCTGAACACCGGACCGATGATTTTTTCCAGAATCTTGCTGGAGAATTCGTAGTTCAGCCGGAATTCAATCTTGCAGCCAATATCGCCCAGCGGGATAAAGCGCCAGCCGCCGCTGAGCTGCTCGAACGGGCCATCCACCAGCGTCATGTCGATGGTGTAGTCGTCGTGGTTGTAATTGCGCGTGGTGAAGTGCTGACGGATTTTCAGGTAATCAATGTGCAGGCTGGCCACCAGCTCGGGCCCCTGGCGAGAAATCACCTCGCCGCGCGCGCACCAGGGCAGGAACTTCGGGTAGCGCTCCACGTCGTCCACCAGATGGAACATCTGCGCCGGGGTATGGGCCACCAGCACGTTTTTTTCTACAACAGGCATACTCAGCTCGGCCAACATGAGGGTAAAGATGACCAGCGCCAGGCGCCGGCAGCGGCATTGTACCCCGGCCGGCCGGTCAAGCCCATGAATTTGCGCCAGTTTGGCCCGGCGCGATGATCTGCTAAAATGACCGATTCACCCACGGGGGCGTCATGAGCATTATCCAGAACAAAAAAGCCTTCCATGATTTCTTCATTGAAGAGAAATTCGAAGCCGGCCTGGTGCTGGAAGGCTGGGAGGTCAAATCCATCCGCGCCGGTCGGGTGCAGCTGAAAGAATCCTATGTGATCATCAAGCAAGGCGCCATCTGGCTGATTGGCTGCCATATTTCGCCACTGCCCACCGCCTCCACCCACGTCCACCCCGACCCCACCCGCATCCGCAAGCTCTTGCTCAAGGGCGGGCAGATCGACAAGCTGATCGGCAAGGTGGAGCGCGCCGGCTACACGCTGGCGGCGCTGGACATGCATTACCGCAATGGCTGGGTCAAGCTGGAAATCGGCCTGGCCAAGGGCAAAAAACAGCATGACAAGCGCGAAACCGAGAAAAACCGCGAGTGGGAGCGGGAAAAACAACGCCTGATGAAGCACAACGTGCGCTGAGCCCGCCATGCACCGCAACGCGACTTTTCCTGTTTTGCTGATCACCGCCGGCCTGCTGTGGTTTTTGCACAGCACCGCGCTGTTGCCCAACGCCCACAGCCTGGTGGCCATCGGCCTGGCGGTGGCGGGTGGGGCCATGCTGCTGCTGGACGGCCTGAACAAATCCACCCTGGTCAGCTGCCCGATGCTGATGTACGCCGGCCTGGTGGTGTACGGGCGCGAGCATTTTGCCCTGCCGTTCAGCGTGTGGGCCTCGTGCGGCATGGTGCTGTTGGGCCTGCTGCTGTTGGCCGCGCGCAGCAGCGCCGTGCCCGAGCGCAGCCGCCGACGCCCCGATTGAATCGTTTGACTGTATCTTGACTGTATCGCCGCTACGCCGGCCCGGAAAGACCCTCATGGACAAAATCCTCATTCTCGACTTTGGCTCGCAAGTGGCGCAGCTGATTGCCCGCCGCGTGCGCGAGGCGCATGTCTATTGCGAACTGCACCCCTACGACATGCCCATCGACGCCATCCGCGCCTTTAACCCCAAGGCGATCATCCTCTCGGGCGGCCCCAACTCGGTGTACGAATCCGACTACCAGGCCGACCCGGCGCTGTTTAGCCTGGGCGTGCCGGTGCTGGGCATCTGCTACGGCATGCAATGGATGGCGCAAACCCTGGGCGGCAAGGTGGAATCCGGCGACACCCGCGAATTCGGCTACGCCGAAATCCGCGCCCGTGGCCACTCCAAGCTGTTCAACGGCCTGCAAGACCGCAGCAACGCCGAAGGCCATGGCTTGCTGGACGTGTGGATGAGCCACGGCGACAAAGTCACCGCCCTGCCCGACGGCTTCACCCTGATTGCCGAAACCCCGTCCTGCCCGATCGCCGCCATGGCCGACGAGGCGCGTGGTTTTTACGCCGTGCAATTCCACCCGGAAGTCACCCACACCAAGCGCGGCACCGATATTCTGCACCGCTTTGTGCTGAGCATCGCTGGCGCCGCGCCGTCGTGGACCATGCCCAACTACATCGACGAAGCGGTGAAAAAAATCCGCGAGCAAGTGGGCGACGAAGAAGTGATTCTTGGCCTGTCCGGCGGCGTGGACAGCTCGGTGGCCGCCGCGCTGATTCACCGCGCCATCGGCGAGCAACTCACCTGCGTATTTGTCGATCACGGCCTGCTGCGCCTGAACGAAGGCCAGATGGTGATGGACATGTTCGCCCGCAACCTGGGCGTGAAAGTGGTGCACGTTGACGCCAGCGCCGAGTTCATGGGCAAGCTGGCCGGCGAAACCGACCCGGAGAAAAAGCGCAAGATCATCGGCGCCGAATTCGTCGAAGTGTTCCAGGCCGAATCGAAAAAGCTGACCAACGCCAAATGGCTGGCGCAAGGCACCATCTACCCGGACGTGATCGAATCGGCCGGCGCAAAAACCAAAAAAGCCCACACCATCAAGAGCCACCACAATGTCGGCGGCCTGCCGGAAACGCTCAACCTGAAACTGCTGGAGCCGCTGCGCGAGCTGTTCAAGGACGAAGTGCGCGAGCTGGGTGTGGCGCTGGGCCTGCCGCATGAAATGGTCTACCGCCACCCCTTCCCCGGCCCCGGCCTGGGCGTGCGCATCCTCGGCGAGGTCAAAGCCGAATACGCCAGCCTGCTGCAACGCGCCGACGCGATTTTTATCGAAGAACTGCGCAACACCATCGACGAAGCCAGCGGCAAGAGCTGGTACGACCTCACCAGCCAGGCGTTTGCCGTGTTCCTGCCGGTGAAGTCGGTGGGCGTGATGGGCGACGGCCGCACCTACGAATGGGTGGTGGCGCTGCGCGCGGTGGTCACCAGCGACTTCATGACCGCTCACTGGGCCGAACTGCCCTACAGCCTCTTGGGCCGCACTTCCAACCGCATCATCAACGAAGTGCGCGGGATCAACCGCGTGGTGTACGACGTGTCCGGCAAGCCGCCGGCGACGATTGAGTGGGAGTGAGAGAGTAGGTTTTTGCTGCGCCGCCGATCAGTGGCGCAGCCGTGCCTGCTGATAAAGCCCGCCATGCTGCGGGCTTTATTGTTATCTGGCGGCGACCATAGCGGACAGCCTCGGGAAGAATGGCCTGCCGCCTGGAAAGCGCTGGAAAAACTGCTGGGTGACGACACGCTTGCCGCGCTCGACAGTTGGCGCGGCAAGGTGGGCCTGGCGCTGTCCGGCGGCGGTTTTCGCGCCTCGTTGTTTCACCTGGGCGTGCTGGCCCGGCTGGCGGAGTGCGATGTGCTGCGCAGCGTGGAAACCCTATCTAGCGTGCGCAGTGGGAGCGCATCAAGGATTTGCTGCCCGGCCAGGCAGGTCAGCCTGGAGCCACAGCCAAGAACAACCGCCTGTTCGTCGATGCCGTGCTGTACCGCTACCGCGCAGGCATCCCCTGGCGCGACCTGCCAGCGCGATTCGGCGACTTTCGCGTCGTGCATACC
This sequence comes from Rivihabitans pingtungensis, assembly GCF_003201855.1. Taxonomy (GTDB): domain Bacteria; phylum Pseudomonadota; class Gammaproteobacteria; order Burkholderiales; family Aquaspirillaceae; genus Rivihabitans; species Rivihabitans pingtungensis. The sequence continues at coordinate 39,834 of NZ_QJKI01000004.1, forward strand.
CGGCACTCCCGCTGGAGACCGTGCGATTGCAACGCGATACGACAAGACTGCATGTAACTTCCTTGGTGCGGTGCATCTTGCTGCTGCCATGGTCTGGCTCGCATGAGCGGCTAAAACCTGCTCATCACGTCCGGGTTGATTGGTGACACGCCCAAGTAGAAGGTGATATGGGTGATGCCCCGGCGGAGCAATCAGCCGGGGTGTTTTTTTGGGGTGCTCCTTGGTGCGGGACGCTGCCCACTGCGTTCTGGGGATTTCGGGTTTGTGTACAATAACTGCCTGTTTAATCCGCCATAGCATAGGATGATGAAGATCTATTTTATTCTGGCCGACACATGGCGCATCACCAGTGGCCTAGCGCAGAAGGAAGCATGCTGATGTACACCCGCTATCAGAGCGGTTATCTTGCTCATGCGCTATCGCTTGAAGGGGTGGCGGAAGACGCATTGACGCAAACTATCGCCGGCGCCAAGGTGGACATGAATCCCCACCAGGTGGATGCGGCCTTGTTCGCGCTGGCTTCGCCGCTTTCCTACGGTGTCATCCTCGCCGACGAAGTGGGTTTGGGCAAGACGATTGAAGCCAGCCTAGTGCTGGCGCAAAAATGGGCTGAGCACAAACGCCACCTGCTGTTGGTTGTTCCCGCCACCCTGCGCAAGCAATGGAGCCAGGAGCTGGTCGAAAAATTCTCCCTGCCCTCGCGGATTCTGGAAGCCAGCAATTTCAAAGAAGCACAGGCAGCTGGCGCCGATAACCCCTTCCAGACGGAAAGCGCCTTTGGTGAGCCTGCCGTCGTCATCTGCTCTTATGAGTTCGCCTCGCGCAAGCAAGCCGAACTGGCGGCGGTGCCCTGGGATTTAGTCGTGTTTGACGAAGCGCACAAACTGCGCAATTTCTACAAAGGTGAAAGCGCCAAGATTGCCAGCCGGCTGGATATCGCCCTCAAAGGCCGGCCCAAGCTCTTGCTCTCCGCCACGCCGCTGCAAAACAACCTGCAGGAACTCTATGGCCTGATCGCCATCATCGACCCGCATTTCTTTGGCAGCCTGGATGCCTTCAAGGCCCGGTATTGCCGGCCAAAGCTGGAAGATGCCGAATTCGAACAACTGCGCGACCGCCTGAAAACCATCTGCAAACGCACCTTGCGTCGCCAGGTGCAAGAAACGGGCGGTATCAAATTCACCCGTCGCTACTCGATGACCGAGGATTTTCGGCCCTCGCCGGATGAACTCCAACTCTATCAGCAGGTTTCCGAATATCTTCAGGACGAAAGCATCCTGTCGATCAAACCCGGCGCCCGGCATCTGGTCACGCTGGTCATTCGCAAGATTCTGGCCTCGTCTTCCTTTGCCATCCAAGGCACACTGACCACCATGATCGAGCGGTTGGAAAAACAGCTGCCGCTGGCCGATGCGCTGAACGATTACGACGCCATCGCCGATCTGGCCGATGAGGAAGGCGTTGACGAAGAAGACACCGTCGATCCCGTCGCGCTGGCTGCGGAAGTTGATCAACTCAAAGGATTTCGTCGCCTGGCTGACAGCATTGCCCGCGATGCCAAGGCTGACGCCTTGCTGCGCGTTCTCGGCAAAGCCTTCGACTTTGCCGAACGGCTGGGCGGCAAGCGCAAGGCGGTGATTTTCACCGAATCAGTGCGCACCCAATCACAACTCAAGCAACTTCTTGAAGATAACGGCCACGCCGGCAAAATCGCCATTCTTAATGGCAGCAACGCTGACCCAGCCTCCAAAGCCATCCTGAAAAACTGGCTGAAGCAGCACGAAGGCAGCGGTCGTATTTCTGGCGCCAAGACAGCGGACATGAAAGCCGCCCTGGTTGATCACTTTCGCGAAGCGGCGGAAATTCTTATCTGCACCGAAGCCGGCGCCGAAGGGATTAACCTGCAATTCTGCTCGCTACTCATCAACTACGATCTGCCGTGGAACCCGCAGCGAGTCGAACAGCGCATCGGCCGCGTGCACCGTTACGGGCAAAAAAACGATGTTGTCGTAGTCAATTTCATCAATAAGGGCAACCGGGCTGACGAACGGGTTTTTGAGCTGCTCAGCAAGAAATTCCAGCTCTTTGAAGGCGTCTTTGGCGCTTCGGATGAAATCCTCGGCAGCATCGAATCCGGCGTCGATATCGAGCGCCACATCCACGAGATTTACCAGCGCTGCAAGAACACCGAGCAAATCGATGCTGAATTCGACCAGCTACAAGCCAAATTCAAAGCCGAACTCGACGCCCGCACCACGGAAACCCGACGCTCGGTGCTGGAAAATCTTGACGTCGATGTTGTCAAACACCTCAACCTGACCAAGGACAAGACCGAACAGCACGTCAACGACTATCAGGAAAAGCTGCTGTTGCTCGCCCGCATGATGCTGCCCGAAGCGCAGTTCGACACCCACCGCTTTTTGCACGACGGCCACTGGTATGATGTGCGCTGGCAAAAAGCCGAAAGCGCCCACGCCCGCTTTCTGCGCCCCAACGAAGGACTGGGCGCCACACTGCTTGCCGAGGGCAAGGCGGGTCTGGAAACATTGCCAGTCGCCACGCTCGAATTCGATCTGGCCCACACCCCCAACGGCCAGCATTCCTGTCTCCGCGACTTTGCCGGTCAATCGGGTGAGCTGCGGGTGGAAAAACTTGCCCTCACCACCGCCCGGCAGCGCATCGAACACCTGCTGGTCACCGCTTGCAGCGACAGCGGCGACGTGCTGGACAGCACACAGGCCGAACGCCTGCTTACCCTGCCGGCTCGCCTTCTCGACGCGGCGGATGCCTCACTGGATGAGTCCCGACTGGTTGAACTCCTGACGGAACAAGCCAACCAGAGGCTCGACGACGCCCTGCGATTGAATGACCGCTACTTCACTGAAGAAAGCGAAAAACTCGACAGCTGGGCCGAAGACCGGCGCATTGCCCTGGACATTCGCATCAAACAGCTCGACCAGGAAATCAAGGACACCCGCAAAGCGGCCCGTCAGCTCACCTCACTGCAAGACAAGCTCAACGCCAAGCGCGCCATCAAGCAGCTTGAGCAAGAACGCGACCGTGTGATGCTTGACTACCACGAAGAAAAAAAACGCATCGATGCCGAAGAAGACCAACTGCTCAACGAAATCGAAGCCGCGCTGAAACTCACGCCGCAGCGCCAGCGCCTGTTTGCCATTCGCTGGCGCTTGAAAGCCTCATGAGGAAAGCCCCATGATCGACACCACCGATCTCATCCGCGAACTGATCTACCAGATACGCCTAGGCGAAGATTCCGCCTACGAATTCAAGAGCATCACCATCAAGGGCGATAAAGTCACAGCGCCGCACCGTGACAGCGTGGCTGACGAGCTGGCCGCCTTCGCCAATGCCAATGGTGGCATTTTGGTATTGGGGGTGGCTGACAAAACGCGTGAAGTGGAAGGCATTCCCCTGGCAGATCTCGATACTGTGGACAAATGGCTATCCAATATCGCCACAGCCATTGATCCAGCGCTATACATCGAAATCCGGCTGGTCGAAATCCCCAACCGTCAGGGCGAAGCCAAACCCGTCGTGTGGGTGCGCGTAGCCAAAAGCGTTTTCGTACACCGAAGCCCACACGGCTATTTCCACCGGGTCGGTTCCAGCAAGCGCGCAATGTCGCCAGAACTGCTGTTCAGACTGGAACAACAGCGCAGCATGGTGCGCCTGATCCGTTTCGACGAGCAACTGGTGCCGCAGGCAAATCAGCAAGCCATTGCCCCTGAGCTCAAAGCCCGCTTCCTGCGCGGCGACCTACCGGAAAAAACGCAGCTCAAAAAGCTTTACCTGATCGGCGAAGACGAAAGCGGCCAGTTGTGCCTCACCGTCAGCGGCGTGCTGCTGCTTACCGCGCGCCCGGCGGATTTTCTCTCATCGGCCTATGTTCAATGCGTTGCCTATTCCGGCACTGAGCGCAATGCCGAATACCAGCTTGACGCCCAGGACTGCGATGGCCCGGTGGATGAGCAGATTCGCCTTGCGCTCACCTTCGTCAAACGCAATATGCGCACCGAAGCCGTCAAGCGCCCCGGCCGCATTGATATTCCGCAATACGACCTGGCCGCCGTGTTCGAAGCCATCGTCAATGCCGTTGCCCACCGCGACTATTCGATGCACGGCGCACGCATTCGCCTGCACCTGTTTGCCGACCGGCTCGAAATTTCCACCCCTGGCGGCCTGCCCAACAGCCTGACCATCGACAGCATGGACGCCAACAGCATCACCCGTAACGAAACGCTGGTGAATTTGCTGTCGCGCTATTATCCTGCCGACCCGATCAGCAAACGGCAAAACCTGATCGAGCGACGCGGTGAAGGCGTGCCAACCATCCTTGCCGCCAGCGAGCGCCTGTCGCTGCGCCGCCCGCTGTACGAACAGATCGACCACACCGAACTCAAGCTCACTATTTACGCCGCCAGCCGCGAGAAAAACGGCTTGGTGGCGCAGTTCAGTGCGGAATAAGCGTTGCCCAATTCACCGAGAGATGGAACACATGATCAATCACATCAAACTTAACAATTTTGGCCCACTCTCGCATATCAACTGGTCAGAACTTGGCAAGATCAACCTGATCATCGGCGGCAATGGCAGTGGCAAAACTTTTTTGCTCAAAGCCATCTACAGCAGCCTGCGCACACTGGAAGACTACAAACGCGGCAATGAGCAACGCTCTGCCTCCGATATTCTAGCCGACAAGCTGTACTGGACATTTCAGGCGGAAAAAATTGGCGACCTGGTCAGCAAAGGTGCTGACACGCCGTTGTCGAGCGATATCGCATTCGACGGGAAATCCTTCTCCTACAGCTTTGGCAAAGACACCAGCAAGCAAATCGCCAGCATTGAAAATCACGTTCCGCCCCGCGCCAGCAATTCTGTTTTTCTGCCCGCCAAAGAAGTGCTCTCCCTGCACCAGATCATTTTGGCCGCCCGAGAACAAGACAAAGTCTTTGGCTTTGACGACACCTACTATGACTTGGCCAGGGCCTTGCGTATTTCGACCAGCCGGGGAAAAAACTACAAAGAATTCTCCGACTCACGCAAAAAACTCGAAAATATTCTCGGCGGCGTCATCGAATATGACGAAGTATCGGGCCGCTGGTTATTCATCAAGGGACGCCATAAATTCCCGATTGGCGTCACTGCCGAAGGCATCAAGAAAATTGCCATTCTCGACACCTTGCTCGGCAATCGCTACCTCGACATCAATTCAGTTGTCCTGATTGATGAACCCGAATCGGCGCTGCACCCTACTGCCATCTCGCAGTTGCTCGACATCGTTGCCATGCTGGCCGAACGCGGCATTCAGTTTTTTATGGCCAGCCACTCCTATTTTGTCGTCAAGAAACTCTATCTCATTGCCCAGGCGCGCAACTGGCCAATCCCCGTCATCTCGGCAACCGACGATGGCTGGGTTTGTGATGATTTGCAAAACGGCATGCCGGAAAACCCGATCATTGCCGAATCTATCCGCCTCTACCGTGAAGAAGTGGAACTGGCCCTGAAATGACCACAGTCAAGATCATCGAATCGGAGCTGACATTTGGCCCCTACCCCGCTGACCAGTGTTTTTACATTGAAAAGAGCAAGTGCTATGGCAAGATTGAGGAAGGCGTGCAGATAGCCGAATTCCTGCTGTTGCGCCAGAAGGCGGGTGCGCATCCCGTCATCTGGATCATTGAAGCCAAATCCAGCAGCCCCCGGCCACAAACGCAGCCCAACTTTGACCAGTTCATTGACGAAATCCGCGTCAAGCTCAGCAATGCCTTTCTGCTCGGCATCGCCGCCCGCTTGAACCGCCATAGCGCGCCGGTCAATGAATTGCCGGCGCCCTTTCAGGCGCTGGACTTGCAACACACCAGTTTCCGTTTTGTCCTGGTCATCAACGGCCACAAGGAAGAATGGCTGGCGCCAGTGCAGGACGCCCTGTCTCTTGCCCTGAAACCTGTTGTCAAGACCTGGGCGCTGCCGCCCAGCTCTGTCGTTGTGTTGAATCATGACCTGGCTGCACAACAAGGCCTGGTCACCCCCGCGACGACCACTCCCGAATAAGAATCCGCCCCCGATGACCACCAAAACCAAACTTGAACTCACCTGGCCCGGCAAGCACAAGCGCCCACGGCTGGAACCGCGCATCCTGCTGGAAGACAAGGCGCTGTCCTATCACGCCGCATCGCATGGCCTTCCTGATCTGGTTGACCAGGCAGCCGGCGCGGCTGCCCCCGCTTTTGACGACAATCTGCTGATCCACGGCGACAACCTGCTGGCGCTGAAGGCGCTGGAAAGCAAATACACCGGCAAGATCAAATGTGTATTCATTGACCCACCCTACAACACCGGCAGCGCCTTCACCCATTACGACGACGGGGTCGAGCATTCGATGTGGTTGACGCTGATCCGGGATCGCCTGGAGATCATTCGGACGCTGCTGGCGGAGGATGGCTCGTTGTGGATTACGATTGACGACAATGAGGCGCACTATCTTAAAGTATTAGGCGACGAAGTATTCGGTCGTGCCTGCTTTATCACCGACATTTCGTGGCAGAAACGCGATGGCCCACCAAATGATAGAAAGATTGGATCAATCCACGACCACGTTCTAGTTTGGGCAAAGAGCCGTTCTGGCATTAGCAAGAAAACGGTGGCGGAGGAGAAGTTTAATTTGATGCCGCGCACCGAAAAGGCTGATGCTCAGTACCAAGTATTTAACGAACCATCAGGCCCAGACCCACGCGGCCCGTTTCGAAAAATTGACACCACAGCAAACGGGAAAGGGGGGCGATATGTTGAGAGCCTTTACTACCCAATTCGTAATCCCTACACAGGACAAGATGTTTGGCCACGCGAAGGCACATGCTGGAGGCATAGTAAAGACGAGATGGTTCGATTGCAAGCCGATCAGCGTCTTTTCTGGGGGGCCAAGGGTACGGCCACAACACCAATGCGAAAGCTCTTCAAGTATGAAGCCAAACAAGGAATGACAGCACCTTCAATTTGGAATGATACAGGGCTGAATCAACATGCTTCATCCCATATGGAAAAGCTTTTTGGTGAAAAAGCTTTTTTTGAGACACCCAAGCCAGAAGAACTGCTGCAGCGAGTAATCCATATCGCCACCAACCCCGGCGATCTCGTCCTCGACTCCTTCGCCGGCTCCGGCACCACCGGAGCTGTTGCGCACAAAATGGGCCGGCGCTGGATCATGGTCGAACTGGGCGAGCATTGCCACACCCATATCGTGCCGCGCCTGAAAAAAGTGATCGACGGGCAAGACCCTGGCGGCATCACCAAGGCGGTGGGCTGGCAGGGCGGCGGCGGCTTTCGCTATTACCGGCTGGCGCCGTCGCTGCTGAAAAAGGACAAATGGGGCCACTGGGTGATCAACCCGGCCTACAACGGCGAAATGCTCTCGGAAGCCATGTGCAAGCTGATGGGCTTTACTTACGCGCCCAGCCAGTCCACTTTCTGGCAGCACGGCCAGAGCACAGAAACCGATTTCATCTATGTCACCACTGGCAGCCTCAGCCACGACCAGTTGCGCGTGATCAGCGAGGAAGTCGGCAGCGCGCGTTCGCTGCTGATCTGCTGCAAGGCGTTTATGGCCGACGTTACGGCCTTTCCCAACCTGACGCTGAAAAAAATCCCCAAGACGGTCCTGCACAAGTGCGAGTGGGACCATGACGATTACAGCTTTTCCATCGACGTGCTGGCCGAGCCGGAGGAGCAGCCCGAGGAGGACGATGAGTTTGCCCTGAATGCCGATGCCGAGGAGGCTGCCGATGAGTAAGCGGATTGACGGCAGTCGGGCCGCGCAGCAGATTGCGGCCCGGCTCTCCCTGCGCGGGCCGCAGCGCGATTCGCTGGACATCCTGGCCAACCTGCTGGAAACGCTGGAACTCACCAAAGATGCCGACCTGCAACACTGGCTGAAAACCATCCGCGCCCAGTACCCGACGGTGGAGAAATTCGAGCGTGATTTCCCCACGCTGTGCTTTGCGCTGGCCACCGGCGTGGGCAAAACCCGGCTGATGGGGGCAATCATCGCCTGGCTGTTCATCACCGGGCGCAGCCGGCATTTTTTTGTGTTGGCCCCGAATCTGACCATTTACGAAAAGCTGAAACAGGATTTCCTGCCCGGCAGCCCCAAGTACGTGTTCAAGGGCATTACCGAACTGGCGGACAATCCGCCGGTGCTGATCACCGGCGAGGACTACGAGGATGGACGCGGTGTGCGGCTGGACATCGCCGTGCCGCAGAATGTAACCGGCGAGCTGTTCACCAACGATACGGCGCCGCACATCAACATCTTTAACATTTCCAAAATCAACGCCCGCGATAACAAAAAAGGCGCAGCCAAGTCCAGCATGGCGCGGGTGCGCCGCTATCAGGAATATCTAGGCGAATCCTATTTCGACTATCTGGCCGGCCTGCCTGACCTGGTGGTGCTGATGGACGAGGCGCACCGCTATTACGCCAGCGCTGGGGCCAAGGCAATCAACGACCTGAAGCCGGTGCTGGGCATTGAGCTGACCGCCACGCCCAAGACGGTGGGCGCCAATCCGCGCCAGTTTGCCAATATTGTCTATCACTACCCGCTGTCCCGCGCCTTGCAAGATGGCTATGTGAAGATTCCGGCGGTCGCCACGCGTCGGGATTTCCGCGCCGATCAGGTCAGCGCCGAGCGGCTGGAAGAAATCAAACTGGAAGACGGCATCCACCATCACGAATTTGTGAAAGTAGAGCTGGAAAACTACGCCCGCAGTTTTAATCAGCCCGTGGTCAAGCCTTTCATGCTGGTGGTGGCGCAGGATACGGCGCATGCTTCGGCATTAAAAGCCAAGCTCGAATCTGCAAGCTTTTTCAACGGCCATTATCAGGGCCGGGTGATTGAGGTGCACTCCAACCAATCTGGCGAGGAATCCGACGAGGCGATGGCCCGCCTGCTGGCGGTGGAGCACGACGAAAAAACCGAAGTGGTTATCCACGTCAACAAGCTGAAAGAGGGCTGGGACGTGACCAATCTGTACACCATCGTGCCGCTGCGCGCTTCGGCTTCGGAAATCCTTACCGAACAGACCATTGGTCGAGGGCTGCGCCTGCCCTTTGGCCAACGCACCGGCGTGGAGGCGGTAGACCGGCTGTGCATCATCGCCCACGACCGCTTTCAGGATATTGTCGATAGGGCTAACGATCCTGAGTCGATTATCAGAAAAACCGTCTATATCGGCGCGCCGGAAGATGCCGACGTGCCGGATAAACAGCCACACTTGCTGAATACCGGCTCGATGCTCGACATCCTGTGCACCGGCCATCAGCCGGAGCAGGATGGCAAACCCCTCGATGAGGCGGCTGGCGCAATCACGCCCGCCAGGATGATCAGCCCGGAGGAATCCCGCCTGGCGGAGCTGGCCTTGCGCGCCGTGCAGCAGGAAGCCGCCAGCTTGCCGTCGAGCAAGGCCTTGAACCATGCCGAGGTGCAGCAACGGCTGGTGGCCAAGGTCAAACGCTGGGCAGAAGAAAGCGCACCGCCGCAGGCCAGCCTGCCGGGAATGGAAGCCGCCAAGCTTACCAGTAGCCCGGAAGCGCTGGTGTCGCACGTGGTGCGCCATGTGACCGAGCGCCTGATCGAATTGACCATCGACATCCCGCAGATTGCCGTGTTGCCAACGCGTGAAGTGAATTACCACTTTCAGGCATTCACCCTGGAAGGGCTGGAGAAAATCGCCTACCAGCCAGTCAGCCAGGAATTACTGTTGCTGCATCTGGAAGACAATCAGCAGGCGCGCATCCAGTGGGAAGGCGCTGACGTTCAGGAGACCCGACCCGAGGATTACATTGTCCGCCAATTGGTCGATCAGGATGCTATCGACTACGACGAGCATGCCGACCTGCTTTATGGGCTGGCCGGGCAAGTTGTCGCCCGCCTGCGCGAACATCTGGGCGGCGATGAGGACAAGCTGGAAAACGTGTTGATTTATTGGCAGCGGCAACTGGGTGAATTTGTCTGGGCGCAGATGCAGCAGCATGTCTGGGTCACGCCGACAGATTACATTGGCAAGGTGACTCAGGGTTTTGACGTGCTGAAACCCGCTAGTTTCACGCTGGCCGCCAGCGAATATCCCCGTGATTTCCGCGCTCCCATTACCGACAAGCGCCTGGTGCGACAGATGGTATTCAAGGGCTTTCGCAAGTGTTGTTATCCGTACCAGAAATTCCAGTCGGTTGAGGGTGAATGGCGGCTGGCGCAGATTCTGGAAGATGACCCTGATGTGATCAAGTGGATGAAGCCAGCACCGGGGCAGTTTCGTATCGAATACCAGAGTGGCAAAAATTACGAGCCGGATTTTGTGGTGGAAACGACGGATGCCTGTCTACTCATCGAACCAAAGCGGGCCGATCAGATGGCGCTGGACGATGTGCAGGCCAAGGCGCGGGCAGCGCTGCGCTGGTGTGGTTACGCCAATCAACATGCGACGCAGCATGGCGGCAAGCGGTGGTGCTATCTGCTGGCGCCGGATACGGCCATTCAGTTGGGGTGTAGCGTCAAGATGTTGAACGCTGAATGGATTTTTACAGAGAAATAGCACCCAATAGCCATGCAGGGAAAATAGACAGGCTGCCTCGCGCCTCAGCTAAACATTCCAGCAAGCTGATTGCCAGGGCCATGGTGGCACGCTGCACCCTTTTTTCCGCTATTGCGTAGCTTGGTGAAACCGCGCCTGACACGGCAAACAAATAAAACCCCCCGCCGGTTTCCCGACGGGGGGTTTTCACTGCTGCGGCGCGCCCGGTGGAGGGAACCCCCGCCAGGCTTCACCCGCTGTGGCGCTTACGCTTCCACCGTTGCCGCCACATCCACGAAGGCCGGGATCTGGTCGAAGTTCATGTAACGGTAGATGTCAGCGGCCTTGGCGTTGACCACCTGGATGTGTTCCATGTACTCGGCCACGGTCGGGATCTTGCCCAGCAAGGCGCAGATCGAGGCGAGTTCGGCGGAGCTGAGGAACACGCGGGTGTCCAGGCCCAGACGGTTCGGGAAGTTCCGGGTGGAGGTGGACACGGCGGTGCTGCCCTTGCGGATTTGTGCCTGGTTGCCCATGCACAGCGAGCAGCCCGGCATTTCCATACGGGCGCCGGAGCGGCCCAGGATGCCGTAGTAGCCTTCCTCGTTGAGGATGTACTGGTCCATCTTGGTCGGCGGGGCGATCCACAGGCGGGTCGGGATGTCCGACTTGCCTTCCAGCACCTTGCCGGCGGCGCGGAAGTGGCCGATGTTGGTCATGCACGAGCCGATGAACACTTCGTCGATCTTCTCGCCAGCCACTTCGGACAGCACCTTGACGTCGTCCGGGTCGTTCGGGCAGGCCAGAATCGGTTCGGTGATGTCGGCCAGGTCGATGTCGATCACGGCGGCGTATTCGGCGTCAGCGTCGCCCTTCAGCAGTTCGCCGTTGGCGATCCAGTCTTCCATCGACTTGATGCGACGCTTCAGGGTGCGGGCGTCTTCGTAGCCGTTGGCGATCATCCACTTCATCAGGGTGATGTTGGAGCGCATGTATTCGACGATCGGCGCCTTGTTCAGGTGCACGGTGCAGGCGGCAGCGGAGCGTTCGGCGGAGGCGTCGGACAGCTCGAAAGCTTGCTCGACCTTCAGGTCCGGCAGGCCTTCGATTTCCAGGATGCGGCCGGAGAAGATGTTTTTCTTGCCCTTCTTCTCGACGGTCAACAGGCCAGCGCGGATGGCGTACAGCGGAATGGCGTTCACCAGGTCACGCAGGGTGATGCCCGGCTGCATGGTGCCCTTGAAGCGCACCAGCACCGATTCCGGCATGTCCAGCGGCATCACGCCAGTGGCGGCGCCGAAGGCGACCAGGCCAGAGCCGGCCGGGAAGGAGATGCCAATCGGGAAGCGGGTGTGGCTGTCGCCGCCGGTGCCGACGGTGTCCGGCAGCAGCAGGCGGTTCAGCCAGCTGTGGATCACGCCGTCGCCCGGACGCAGGGCCACGCCGCCACGGGTGCTGATGAAGGCCGGCAGCTCGTGGTGCATCTTGACGTCAACCGGCTTCGGATAAGCGGCGGTGTGACAGAAGGATTGCATGACCAGGTCAGCAGAGAAGCCCAGGCAAGCCAGGTCTTTCAGTTCGTCGCGGGTCATCGGGCCGGTGGTGTCTTGCGAGCCGACGGTGGTCATCTTCGGTTCGCAGTAGGTGCCCGGGCGCACGCCCTGGCCTTCCGGCAGACCACAAGCGCGGCCAACCATCTTTTGCGCCAGCGAGAAGCCCTTGCCGCTGTCGGCCGGGTTTTGCGGCAGACGGAACAGGGTGGACGGGGCCAGGCCGAGGGCTTCGCGGGCCTTGGCGGTCAGGCCACGGCCGATGATCAGCGGAATGCGGCCGCCGGCGCGCACTTCGTCCAGAATCACCGGGGTTTTGAGGGTGGTTTCGGCAATCACGGCGCCGTTTTTGATGGCGGTGACTTTGGCGGTGGCTTGGTCGATGTGCAGTTCGACTTCGTCACCCATGTCCATTTGGCCGCAGTCGATTTCAATCGGCAGCGCGCCGGCGTCTTCCATGGTGTTGAAGAAGATCGGGGCGATTTTGGAGCCCAGGCACACGCCGCCAAAGCGCTTGTTCGGCACGAAGGGGATGTCTTCGCCAGTGAACCACAGCACCGAGTTGGTAGCGGATTTGCGCGAGGAGCCGGTGCCGACCACGTCGCCGACGTAGGCCACCAGGTTGCCCTTGGCGCGCAGGTCTTCCAGGAATTTCACCGGGCCGCGCACGCCGGCTTGTTCCGGGGTGATGCCATCGCGCGGGTTTTTCAGCATGGCCATGGCGTGCAGCGGGATGTCCGGGCGGGACCAGGCGTCCGGGGCCGGGGACAGATCGTCGGTGTTGGTTTCGCCAGTGACCTTGAACACGGTGATTTTTTGCACGGCCGGGACTTCCGGACGGCTGGTGAACCACTCAGCATCAGCCCAGGATTGCAGCACGGCCTTGGCATTGGCGTTGCCCTTGTCGGCCAGTTCCTTCACGTCGTGGAAGAAATCGAACACCAGAAGGGTTTTTTTCAGGGCATCAGCGGCAATGCCGCCCAGCGCGGCGTCGCCCAAGAGGTCGATCAGCGGCTTGATGTTGAAGCCGCCCAGCATGGTGCCCAGCAGTTCGGTGGCCTTCTCGCGGGAAACCAGCGGGGAAGCAGCTTCGCCACGGGCGACAGCGGCCAGGAACGAGGCCTTGACCTTGGCGGCGTCATCCACACCAGCCGGCACGCGGTTGGTCAGCAGATCCACCAGCACGGCTTCTTCGCCAGCCGGCGGGGTTTTCAGCAGCTCGACCAGTTCGGCGGTTTGCTTGGCGTTCAGGGGCAGCGGGGGGATTCCGATTTCGGCACGTTCTGCGACATGCTGACGATAAGCTTCTAGCACAGCTTCATCCTCTCTATTTCAGGCAAGAGTATCTGGTGGGGGTAAAACGTCCCGGCGGGTCGGCAAACCCGGAACACCGGCTCGAAAGCGGAAGCTGTACAGGCGAGGGCGACATGCGGCGCAAGGCTGCGGGGCCACCGGATGCCTGGAGCGGGTCCGTGCGGGATAAGGCCTGTCGAAACGGCCCAATTTTATCGGAAAGCGGACTTAATGTGAAGAAAATGCGACACTTTTCCCGGTTTTTTTCCACGGACGGCGATTTTTGCCGGCAGATGGCGGGAATGTGACAAAAAACTGGGTTTGCCGCGCGCGGATGCGGCGGGCGGGTTTTTGGCGTGCTTTCAGCGGTTTACGCCCAAGCCCGCACCAAGCGGGCGCTTGCTTGGTGCGCATGACGCCCGCACGCCAGCGCCGGCGTGCGGGTTTGCCCGGATTGCGCCAGGCGCGGCTCAGGACTGGGTGGCGGGATTGGTCAGGCCGGCAATCACGAACGGAATCATGTGGCGCACCACGGTGTCCGGGTCGCGGGCAGAGACAATATCGCTCTTGACGAAGATTTTCAGCACGTCGTTGCCGGCAAAGGCGTTGAACATCAGGCCAAAGGCCAGATGCAGGCGCCAGGCCAGTTCTTCCAGCTTCAGGCCGGGCAGCACGCGGGAAAACGCCTTGCTGTAGCGATTGACGAATTCGCTGTATTGCTGCGGCAGGGTGTCGCGGATCAGCCGGTGGTTTTCCACAAAGGTGCGCGACAGCAGGCGCACAAACATGGCGCCGCCGCGATTGGGGTCTTTGGACAGCGCCAGACAGGGGCGGATGAAGGTCATCAGCACGCCTTCGACGGTGATCGGCGCGCCGGATTTTTCCAGCACGTCCAGCTCGGCCACGCATTGTTGATTCAGGGGCGCCAGGCGACGCACCAGCACGGCCTGAAACAGCGCGTCTTTCGAGCCAAAGTGATAGTTGACCGCAGCCAGGTTCACTTCGGCTTGCTGGGTGATGGTGCGCAGCGAGGTGGCCTCAAAGCCGTGTTCGACGAACAAACGCTCGGCCGCGTCAAGAATGCGGGTGGCGGTGTCTTTGGTGGCGCTATCCATGGTTTTCCGTTGGGGGGGATTAAGAGTCTGAGTCTCTGTCATTATATTTTTATAAGTGGTTGTTTGAAACTTTTGTTCATGCCGACCGGGGAGCAAGCAGATATCCCAAAGCTTGACCGCCGGATTCGGGGGGCGATGCGCAACGGTCAATGTTGTGCTTTGTATCATGATCCGCTGCATTTGCCCATGGGGACATCATACTTTACGAACAAGCACTTAGGATTTTTTCTGCCAGTTTGATGGCTGTTTGTCAGCGGATTGTGCGCACCAAGGCCATGCCATGAGCGATTTGTGCTGAAAAGCCACAGAATTCCGACAGGCGGAACGCGGCTCGCCGCATGGCGGGCAGATATTTGCTGGCGTGCACAAATTGCATCAGTGGCCCGTCCGGGCTGCCCCGGGGTTTTTCCACACGGCGCTTGGCGGCAGGCTGGCCCGGTATGTCACAATACCGGCCATGAGCCAGACATGTTTTCACTGCGGCCAGCCGGTGCCGCCGGGGGTGGATTTCCCCATTCAAGACCGCGACACCCAGCACGCCGCCTGCTGCGCCGGCTGCCAGGCAGTGGCGCAAACCATTCTCGACAGCGGCCTGGGCGATTATTACCGCCACCGCACCGCCGAGGCCCGCCAGGCCGACCCGCTGCCCGATGAGCTGCTGGCGCGGCTGCGGCTGTACGACACCCCGGCCTTGCAAGCCAGCTTTGTCCGCGACGAGGGCGGCGACGTGCGCGAGGCGGCGCTGATGCTGGAGGGCATCACCTGCGCGGCCTGCGTGTGGCTGAACGAGCGCCACTTGCGCGGCCTGCCCGGCGTGCTGTCGGTGGACATCAACTACACCAGCCACCGCGCGCGAGTGCGTTGGGACAATTCGCGCATCGCCCTGTCGGCCATTCTGGAATCCATCGCCGCCATTGGCTATCAAGCCCACCCTTACGACGCCGAGCGCCAGGAAAAACTGGCCCAGCAAGAGCGCAAGCAGGCGATTAACCGGCTGTGGGTGGCCGGACTGTCGATGATGCAGGTGATGATGTACGCCGTGCCGATTTATCTAGCGCCGGATGGCGAAATCGACCCGCAATGGCTGTGGTTATTGCACTGGGCCAGTTTTATCCTCACCCTGCCGGTGGTGGTGTATTCGGCCGTGCCGTTTTACCGCGCCACCTGGCGCGACCTGAAATCGCGGCGGGTGGGCATGGACACGCCGGTGACCATTGGCATTCTCACCGCGTTTTTTGCCAGCTTGTGGGCGCTGCTCAATCACATCGACCATGGCGTGTATTTTGATTCGGTGTCGATGTTTGTCTTTTTGCTGCTGGGCGGGCGCTATCTGGAAGGCATTGCCCGGCGCAAGGCCGGCGCCGCTGCCGAAAGCCTGATCAAGCTCACCCCGGCGTTTTGTCACCGCGTGCCCGACTGGCCAGCCAGCCAGGACAGCGAAGAAGCGGTGGCCGCCCTGCTGAATGTGGGCGATGTGGTGCGCGTGCACGCCGGCGAGAGTTTCCCGGCCGATGGCGAGGTGCTGGCCGGGCAAAGCTCGGTGAACGAATCGCTGCTGACCGGCGAAAGCCGGCCGCTGCCGCGCGCGCCGGGCGGCGTGGTGATTGCCGGCAGCATCAACCTGGATTCGCCGCTGACCGTGCGGGTGAGTCAGGTAGGGCCAAACACCCGGCTGGCCGGTGTGGTGCGCTTGCTGGATCAGGCGCTGGCGGAAAAACCCCGCCTGGCCAAGCTGGCCGACCGCTTTGCCGGCTGGTTTGTTGCCGTGCTGCTGTTGGCCGCCGCCGCCAGTTATCTGGGCTGGCTGGCCATTGCGCCAGACCGTGCGCTGTGGATCATGGTGGCGGTGCTGGTGGTGTCCTGCCCGTGCGCGCTGTCGCTGGCCACCCCGGCGGCGCTGACCGCCGCCACCGGCCATCTGGCCGGCATTGGCATGCTGACCACGCGCGGCCATGCGCTGGAAACCCTGGCCAAGGTCAGCGACGCGGTGTTCGACAAAACCGGCACGCTGACCCACGGCGATATGCGCCTGTTGCAAACCTTGCCCCTGGGCGCGCTGCCCGAGGCCGAGGCGCTGGCGCTGGCGCGCGGCATGGAAGCCCACGCCCATCACCCGATTGCCCGCGCCTTTGCCGCCGCCGAGCACGCCAGTGCGCCCGCCCCGGCGCTGGACGAAGTCAGCTATCAGGCGGGCTGTGGCTTGCAAGCGCAAGTCGCCGGCCACACCTGGCGGCTGGGCAAGCCGGACTATGTGGCCGCGCTGGCCGGGCCCTTGCCCGCCGCACTGGCCGGCTGGCGCGACGACGCCACGGTGGTGGCGCTGGGCAGCGCCCAGGGGTGGGCGGCGGCGTTCGCCATTGGCGATGCGCTGCGCGACGACGCCGGCGCGCTGATCGCCAGCCTGCGCCGGCATGGCGTGCGCTGCCATATTTTGTCTGGCGATGCGCCGGGCGCGGTGGCGGCGGTGGCGGCCAAGCTGGGGGTGGACAGCGCCGAAGGCGGCCTGCTGCCAGAAGACAAACTGGCGCGGGTGGCGGCCTGGCAGGCGGCCGGCCGTCGGGTGCTGATGCTGGGCGACGGGGTGAATGACGCGCCAGTGCTGGCGCGCGCCGATGTGTCGGTGGCCATGGGCGGCGGCGCCGATGTGGCGCGCATGAGCGGCGATATGGTGCTGGTCAACGATCAGTTGCAGCGGCTGGACGACGCCGTGCTGCTGGCGCGGCGCACGCTGAGCGTGATTCGCCAGAATCTGTGGTGGGCGGCCGGCTATAACCTGGTGGCGCTGCCGCTGGCCATCAGCGGCCACCTCACCCCCTGGCTGGCCAGCCTGGGCATGGCGTGCAGCTCTTTGCTGGTGGTCAGCAATGCGCTGCGGCTGGTGCGGCGCGGCTGAACCTGTCGCCCGCGCGCCAGTCCACCGGATAACTTGATTCACCTGAACAGGATGCAAAACATGAAGCGCATGTTCAATTCCCTGGCGGCAGCCGCATTGGCGCTGACCCTGAGCGCCTGCGCCAGCTGGTGGGGCCCCAGCGGGCCAATGCTGCTGCAAGGCCAGGTGCGGCTTAATGGCCCCCCCCCGGCAGAGGTGGTGGCGGTGGAAGTCCGATTGATCGACCGTGGCGAACCCCGCATGCCGGTGACGCTGGCGGAACAGACGCTGGTGCACCCGCGCAGCTTGCCGGTCACTTTTAGCCTGCCGGTCATCGACGCCCGCCGGCTGCCCGCCAACGGCGTGTATGTGCTGGAAGCCCGGTTATACGACAGCCAGGGCGAGCGCGCCCGCACGCAGGAAGACGTGCGCTGGCGACCAGGCGATCAGCAGGCTGTTGAACTGCTGCTGACGGCCAAGCCTCGCTGAGCGCCGCTTACACAACCCTGCTGGCGTTGTGACCTGTATTGCCTGCCGGCGCGTGTCCAGCCAGAAATGCCGCGCTGAGTTTTGTGAGCGACGCTAAAAGAATGTGTGGCTGGTGGTTTGACGGTGAAATTAATGTTGTAAGCATATTGCTGTTTCTTGGTAATGTCGTTTGCAGGATTTATTGCCATCATCAACCCGACAAAACCTTGACTTGACTGCTTGCGAGCCTGCATAACTACGATAACAATAAGGCGTGGACGTCCCGATTGATCCGCTCAATGACGGCAAGACGGGAGTCCTCGCCGTTCAAGCGGGTTGCACCGGCATACGCGGGTGACAATGCGCAAAAAAGTTGTCGCCGCTGCGCAAGGTATGGGCGCACGGAGAAACGATGGAGGAGTTCAGCAATGCACACGGTCTGTCATGGGTGCATGCGCTGGCTATACGCAATGGCATGGCTGCTGAGTGCAGCGTGTTTTGCGATGGCCAGTGACATGCCGTTTCGGGTCGGCGTCGCGCCCCATACCAGCGCGCGCCTGATTTTGCAGCAATACCAGCCTTTGCGCGCCAGCCTGGAAAAAGGCCTGGGTCAGCCAGTGGAAATTGCCACCGCGCCAGACTTTACTGATTTTGCCCGCCGTGCCCTGCGTGGCGAATATGATCTGGCCATTACGACCGGGCATCAGGCACTGCTGCTGCGTGACGATGCGCACTATCTTCCTCTGGTCACTTACCGGGCGCCTTTTCAGGCCGTGGTGGTGGGGCTGGCCTCCATGCCAGCGGGCAGCTCGGCAGCCCAGCTCAATGGCAAAACCGTACTGGGCCTGAGCCCTTCCTCACTGGTCACCCTGTGGGGCATTCACTGGCTGGAGCAAAACAAGGTCAAACCGCAGCGCATGCAGTTCATCAGTGCGGCCGACAGCATGGCGCAGTTGGTGATTCAGCATGATGCGGTAGTCGGCTTCATGTCGCAGGCCAACTACGAAAAACTCAGCGCCGAAACCCGCGCACAGCTGCGCGTGGTGGCGCGCAGCCCGGAAATGGCAGGGCGCATTTATTTGCTGCACCCCCGCCTGGCCAGCCGACAGGCACAACTGATGCGATTGATCCAGCAGTTTGGCCAAAGCGCAGAGGGCATGCAGTATTTTCAGGAAAACAAGCTGGACGGCTACCGTCTGCTCAAACCGGGTGAGCTGGAAGTGATGCGGCCTTACGCAGACGAAGTGCGTCGCACGCTGGCCACACAGCCCGGACATTAGGACATGGCATGCATTTGGTAAAAACAGTTCGTGGACGTCTGCTGCTGGCCGCCTTGCTGGTGGAGGCGGTCATGCTGGCGCTGCTGATTGGCAACAGTGTACGCCTGCTGTACGACAGCCTGTCAGATCAGGCCAAGCGTCATGCCGAACAAATGTCGCCCATCCTGAATGCCGCGCTGATGGCCCCGCTGGCACAGCGTGACTACGCCACGGTGCGCGCCATTCTGGACGAAAGCCGAGGCAAGAACGGTATTCTGTATCTGGCCGTCAGTGATTCACGCGGCGTCACCGTGGCCCGCAGTGGCTGGCCTGCAGGTCAACCACTGCCTGAACCCGATGCGTCCTTCACCCTGGATGACAAGGATGAAGGTGGCTCGCGCTATGATGTGGACACCCCCATCACCTTGTATGGCCAAAAACTGGGCAGCCTGCGTTTTGGACTGGATTTGAGCCACATTGTGGCCGCGCGGGAATCGCTGATCAGCCAGGGCGTGCTGATTGCCTTGGGCGAAATCATGCTCTCTGCCGGTCTGCTGACCTTTCTGGGGCTATATCTCACCCGTCAGCTGTCTGAGCTGACCCGTGCCAGCGAAGCGGTGGCGCGCGGCCAGTTGGCGTCACGACTGGTGGCTGAAGGCGACGACGAAATCGGCCGGCTCGGTCGCGCCTTCAACGCCATGTCGCGGGCCATCCGCGACCGGCTGGATGCGCTGCACGCCAGTGAGCAACGGCTGAACCTGGCGCTGGACGGCGGCGAACTCGGCCTGTGGGATACCGATTTTCGCACCGGCAAAATCACCATCAACCCTCGCTGCGCCGCCATGCTGGGAGAAACCCATGGCCAGTTTCACCCGGATGTAAAAGACTGGGAGGCCCGGGTTCACCCGGAGGACCGCCACCACATGCGTTACGCCGCCGTCGAACACCTGAAAGGCCACACCGCGATGTTCGAGAGCGAGTTCCGCATCCGTCATCATGATGGTCACTGGGTATGGCTGCTCAGTCGTGGCAAGGTGGTCGAGCGCAACAGCCAGTCGCGCGCCGTGCGGCTGATCGGCACCCTGCTGGACATCAACGAACGCAAATCCACCGAAGCGCGCCTGCGCCTGTTGGCCAGTGTGTTCCGCTATGCACAGGAAGGCATCATGATTACCGATGCCGACGGCCGTATTCTGGAAGTCAACCGTGCCTACCATGACATCACCGGCTATTCGCGTGCGGCGGTGGTGGGCCAGCCATCCGACCTGCTGCATGAGGAAGGCGGCGCTGACGAGGCCATCCGCCAGACCATGCGCCATGCCCTGCACAGCCATGGACACTGGAGCGGCGAAATCGTCAATCGCCGGGCCAACGGTGAACTGTTTCACGAACACCTGAGCCTGACCTCGGTACACGATGCCGGTGGCCAGATCGTGAACTATATCGGCATCTTTACCGATATTTCGCAGATCAAGGCCCAGCAGGAAAAACTCGAACGCCTGGCCCGCTACGACATGCTCACCGGCTTGCCCAACCGCACCCTGCTGGCTGACCGGCTGAGCACTGCCATTGCCCTGACCCGACGCACCGGCGAGCGCACAGGCGTGGCACTGATTGATCTGGATGGTTTCAAAACCATCAACGACACCTATGGTCACGAAACCGGCGATCTGGTGCTTAAAGAAGTGGCCCAGCGCCTGACCCGCCATATCCGCGACACCGACACCGCTGCCCGACTGGGGGGCGATGAGTTCGTGCTGGTGCTCACCGGCCTGCGCCCTGGTGACGAAGCCCAGGTGCTGGACAAAATACTCGCTGTCCTGGCCGAGCCCTATCCGCTGGAAGCCTTTGGCTCGGTAGCTCATCTGTCAGCCAGTATCGGCCTGACACTGTATCCGGATGACACCGCCGATGCTGATGCGCTACTGCGCCATGCCGACCAGGCCATGTATTCAGCCAAGCAACAGGGCCGCAACCGTTGGCATGCGTTCGACCCCGACATCGACCGCCATGTGCGTGCCCGCTTTGAAAGCCGCGATCGGGTATCCGAAGCCCTGCAAAACCGGGAGCTGGTGCTCTACTACCAACCCAAAGTCGATCTGGCTTTGGGCAAAGTGACGGGCATGGAAGCCCTGTTGCGCTGGCAACACCCCGAACGTGGACTGGTCACGCCGGGGGAATTCCTGCCACTGATCGAAGGCAGCGAGTTCGAGGTAGAGCTATCACGCTGGGTGATTCGCAATGTGGTGGAACAACTGCACTGCTGGAACCAGCAGGGCCTGACTTTCCACATCAGCGCCAATGTGCCTGGCCAGCATTTGCAATCGCCGGATTTTGTCCAGCAACTGGAAAATCTGTTCAAACTGTACCCGGACGTGCCGCGCGAACGGCTGGAGCTGGAAATTCTGGAAACGGTGGCCTTGGGAGATATGGAAGGCGTATCGCGGCAAATGGACGACTGCCGCACCTTGGGCGTGCGCTTTGCCCTGGATGATTTTGGTACCGGTTATGCCTCGCTGGAATACCTGCGCCGGCTGCCGGTGGATGTGATCAAGATCGACCAGACTTTTGTGCGCGATATGCTGGACGATGTCAACGACCTGGCCATTGTGGAAGGCATTATTGCCCTGTCGCGTGCCTTCCGTCGTCAGGTGGTGGCCGAAGGGGTAGAATCGCAGGCCCATTACCTGCGTCTGCAGGAACTGGGTTGTGCGGTGGGGCAGGGCTACACCATCGCCCGGCCGATGCCGGCCGCACAAGTGCCAACCTGGCTGGCCAACTGGCAGCCACAAACCTTGAACACCCAGCCGGCCCCGTCTGGCGTGGCCGAACTGAACACCTGAGCCCACACCCTGCATGCACGACACCGAAGACCGCATCACCGAACTGGAAATCCGCCTGGCCTGGCAGGATGACCTGCTGGACAACCTGAACCAGGCGCTGATTCGCCAGCAACAGCAGCTGGATCTGATGCAGCAACAGCTGCGCCGGCTGTATGACATGACCACCCAGCAGGGCCAGGCCGAGTCAGGCAGCCTGCTGGCCCAGCTTCAGCAGGAAATCCCACCGCATTATTGAATGGGTGGCAGATGCGCCATGACCAGGGTCGCCAACATGGCAAGCGCTTGCGACAAGTGGGTTATGGTGATCGTCCGCCCATGCCGCATGGCGCGTGCCGCAGGAATATCCACCGAAATCAACGACCCAGTTGTGCGTTGGCCACTTCCAGATAACGCTCCATCGCCGCTTCACTGCTGTAGCCGCGATAGCGCTCCCACGCGTCGTATTTGGCGCGATTGATAAAATCCATCATGCCAGGACGCTCGCCGCTGACATCGCCAGCGGTGGCCTGCTTGTACAGAGCGTACAGCTCCAGCAGCACGGCATTGTCCGGGCGCTCGGACAAGGATTTCAGGTCGGTCTGGGCTTGTTCAAAACGGGCTTGCAAATCGCTCATACGGATCTCTCCTAAAGAAGTGGTTAGCGCTGCGGACTACGTGCCCGGCACTGTAGCGCCCCCTGTCGCCAGGGTCAAACAAATGTTTGATTCTTGCCAATGGCGAGACTAGGCTGTCCAGAGACTTTTGATGTAAATCACAAAAACATAAAATCTTATGTGTTTAGGTATTTCTACGATTGAACATTTCCGGCAAAGCGCATTCAATAGCAAAGTGAAGTGTGCTCTGATGTGGTACGCCACACGGAAACACTTCACCATCAGGTGATTGAACGATGGAAGAAGCGCTCACAAGGCCGTCGCCACAGGGTTTGCCTGCCTTGTGAGCGCTTCTTCGGCTTTCATCCTTCAGTGACGAGATATTTAAAACAAATATTTTGTGGAGTTCATCATGAGCCTCATCTCCAACATCAGCAACGCCCCGAGCGATGTGCATCTGTCGGCCAGCATTTTTGCTGCCAAAAAGTCGCAAGACCTGCAACAGCAGAACGTGGCCACCCTGCTGAACTCGGTAGCCACCCCGCCGAGCAACCCTGCCCACCTGGGCAACAAAATCGACGTTCGCGCCTGAACGTCGAACTGACGCTATTCAGCAGCCAGGCATGAGGCCCTGCCTCAGGCATCAGGACCGGACCTGACGCTCGCCAGACAGGCTGCCCATACGCGCCAGGAATGCACGCCCGGATGGAACCCCATCCGGGCGTTTTCACGACTGCCGCCAGCGGCTGGCATCAGGTAAACTGGACGCGATACGGGCAAGCTCTCAGCCTCGCTCACCAGACCCAGCAACACGTCTGGGCCAGGCATGCACAGCAGGACAACAGACCGATCTGGTGAACTACGCCCGGGCATGAAGCCCGCACGCCCATGATACTGAACATAAGGAGAATGTCTTGATGCGCCGAACCCTCTGCCTGTTGACCTGGGCAGCCGTCAGTGGCGGTGCCCTGGCCCAAGAAGCCATGCCACTGCAAGTGGTGCCATTGCAACGCCCAGGCAATGCTGCGCCCGCCAAACCGGCCGACGGCACTGGTGATACCGCGTCTGCCGACAAGGCTGCCAGCAAGCCGGCAGCCACCAAGTCTGGCACATCCGGCAAGCATGAGACCCACAAACCGGCCGCCGCCAAACCAGATGACCGCCCGGCTGACAAACCCGCCAGCGACAACACACAGGTCAAAACCCTGGCGCCCGAAGTCAAGCTGTCCAGCCCGCCGCCCAGCCCTGCGGCCACCAGCAAACCCACTGCCCCGGCAGAAAAATCGGCCCCCAAGGCCAACACCAACAACACACCGGCAGGCAGACCACCGGTGGCCCCTCACGCTGCCGACACCCGCCACAACTCCGCCACGTCAGCAGACAAACCTGCCAGCAAACCCGCAGCACCCGCGGCCGACACCAGCAAACCTGCCGCGGACAAACCGGTGAGCAAGCCGGCCAGCCCACCTGCCGTGGCGCCGAGCCGTGCAGCCAGCCCGGCGCCTGCGCCGGTCAAGATGGCCGTCGCCCCACCTCGACCGGAAATGTTCCCCAAAGAACCGGCCGCTGAGCTTGTCTCTCCGACCCCTGCTCCGCAAGCCACACCGCCGGCTGCACCGGCCAAGCCACGCCCACCGGCAGCCAAGCCAGCTGCCGCCAAACCGGCCAAAGCCGCGGGCCAGACATTTACCGGAACCCTCAGTGGCGCCAGCAGCAAATTGCACAGCTTCAACGCCAAGGCCGGCGATACCGTGCGCGTAGAACTGAACGGCAAGAATCCGCTGGCATACCTGACCCTGATTCAGCCGGATGGCAAAGAAATGGTGCCGGCAGAAACCCGTGGCCTGCTGCTTACCTTGCCGATGGATGGCCAATACAGCGTCAAGGTATTCCTGTTCCGGGATGGTGCAGGCAGCGACGGCAAACCCGTGGACTACCGGCTGCGCGTGCTGCCGGTCAAATAAGCGCTACTCACAACACGCCGGGGTGCGCGTGCGGCTTTGTATGCGGCTTGTACTGTCTGCGGCCGCGTGCCTGGCCAGAACTGCTTCGCTGGGTTTGTGAGCAACGCTTAAGCGCAGCTCCTGGCATGGTTGAGTGGTCTTGTCGAACGAGGCGTCAGGCGCACTGTGCGAAATGGGGTGAACCACTTGGCTGCCGCTTTGCCATTGAGCTCCAAATAAACGCCTCCAGATGACACAGGGCGGTGAAGCAAGCTTCACCGCCCTGTGTCATCCATCAATGCTGCCGGATCAGCGCTCAGACATCCTGACCTTCCACCACGCCATCATGCGGGCCACACTCGGCGCGCGGCAGGATCAGGTTCAGCACAATGGCCAGAATCGAGCACAGGCCCACGCCCACCAGCGAGAAGCTGCCGAACTTCAGCTCCAGCGAGCCAATGCCGGCGGTCAGCACCACCGAGACAATCACCAGATTGCGCGGGGCCATCAGGTCCACCTTGGCTTCGATCAGGGTTTTCAGGCCAATGCTGGCGATGGTGCCGAACAGCAGCACCATGATGCCGCCCATCACCGGCATCGGGATGGATTGCAGCAGGGCGTTGAACTTGCCAAAAAACGCCATGGCGATGGCGAACAGCGCCGCCCAGGTCATCACCACCGGGTTGAAGTTGCGGGTGATCATCACCGCGCCGGTCACTTCGGCATAGGTGGTCACCGGCGGGCCGCCAATCAGGCCGGCCACGCACACGCCCAGGCCGTCGCCGGCCAGGGTGCGGTGCA
Organism: Rivihabitans pingtungensis; assembly: GCF_003201855.1. Taxonomy (GTDB): domain Bacteria; phylum Pseudomonadota; class Gammaproteobacteria; order Burkholderiales; family Aquaspirillaceae; genus Rivihabitans; species Rivihabitans pingtungensis. Next base: position 65,154 of record NZ_QJKI01000004.1, read on the forward strand.
GGCCGGGGGTTTTGGTGTAGTCCTTGCCGGTCACCCCGCCAATCGCCATCACCCCGCCGATATGCTCAATCGCAGGGGCAATCGCCACCGGCAGCATAAACAGCGCCGCCGCCCAGTTGACTTCCGGGGTGATAAAGTGCGGTACGGCAAACCAGGGCGCGTTGGCGATCTTGGCAAAGTCCACCAACCCCATCATCGCCGCCAGCACATAGCCGGCAATCACTCCGGCCAGAATCGGCACCAGGCGGAACATGCCACGGGCAAACACCGCCACCAGCACGGTGGCGCTCAGCGACACCGCCGCCAGCAACAACGATTGCTGGTAATCCATCACCTGATTGCCGCCCGCGCGGCCCATGGCCATATTGCTGGCCACGGTGGCCACCGACAGGCCGATAATCATGATCACCGGGCCAATCACCACTGGCGGCAGCAGACGATGCACCGCCTCGATGCCGCGCCAGCGCACCAGCGCGGCAAACACAAAATACATAAAGCCGGCGGCAAACAAGCCAAACATGGTGCCCGGCAAGCCCCAGGTTTGCGTGGCGTAAATAATCGGGGCAATAAAAGCAAAACTGGAGCCCAGAAAAATCGGCACCTGGCGGCCCGTGCACAGCTGGAACAATAACGTGCCCACGCCAGCACCCAACAGCGCCATGGCCGGGTTCAGCCCGGTCAGCAGCGGCACCAGCACCAGCGCGCCAAAGGCGACAAACAAAATCTGCGCCCCGGACACCACGGTCTTGAGTTGTTGAAACATGTTGATCCTTAAATGAAAATTTCAGTCAATGGCGGCCGGCCTGGCCGTCACAGCGCACAGTACATCACCGCCTGGGTGGTGATGTAGTTCTGGCCATGCGCCACCGCGCTGCTGGCGCGAAATGCGCTGACCATCTCGCGCACCCGCTGGTAGGTGGCGAAGTTGGGCCGCGACTGATAGCCAATGTCCACCCCCAGCCGCGCCGCCAGCTGGCGCGTGGTGGTGGGTTTGATGTGCACATGCGTGTCCGGGTCGGCGTAGGCCAAAAACGCCGTCACCACTGGCCACTTGGCCGGGTTGGCGCATTTGTCGTGGCGACACATCTCCAGCACGCTCACCAATTGCTCGAATGTCTCCGCCTCGCAGCGTCGCCACACGCCAGCCAGCGCGGCAATCAGCGGCAAATGGGTGTCGCTGTAGGCCAGATAATGGCGAAACGCCATGCGCTCGAAGGTGCTCACCGTCGGGCAGCGGCTGATCAGTTTGTCCAGCGTGTCCACCACCGCCGTGGTGCGGCCGCTGTCCAGCGCCTGCGCCAGCGTGGCGGCGTCCAGGCTGGCGGCCAGCTCGCGCACCTTGTCCACCACGCGGTATTTTTTGGCCAGCGCCAGCCATTCCGGGTCGTTCAAGCCGCCAGGAAAACGCAACAAAAAATCCTGGTCGATCTGCTGAAAAGCGTCCATTCGTGCGTTCCTTGGGTGAGGCGGCAAACAAAAGCAAGTGCGGCGGTGCTGCGCGTCAGGCTCACCGACGCGCAAACGTGGCGTTATCCCTTGGTGCCAAAAATCTTGTCGCCGGCATCACCCAGGCCCGGAATGATATAGCCGTGCTCGTTCAGGTGGCTGTCCAGCGCGGCGGTGACGATTTCCACATCCGGGTGGGCGTCGCTGACTGCCTTCACCCCTTCCGGCGCCGCCACCATGACGATAGCTTTGATGCTCTGGCAGCCCTTGCGCTTGAGCAAATCAATGGTGGCGATCATCGAGCCGCCGGTGGCCAGCATCGGGTCGATAATCAGGGCAATGCGCTCGTCCAGGCTATCGACAAATTTGTCGAAATACGGCACCGGCTCCAGGGTTTCTTCGTTGCGGTACAAGCCCACCACGCTGATCTTGGCCGACGGCACCAAATCCAGCACGCCGTCCAGCATGCCCAGGCCAGCGCGCAGGATGGGCACCACGGTGACTTTTTTGCCCTTGATGCGCTGCACATTGATATCACCGCACCAGCCGTCGATGGTGACCGGTTCCAGCTCGAAGTCGCGGGTGGCTTCATACGCCAGCAGACGCGCCAGCTCGTGGGTGAGGGTGCGGAATTTATACGTGCTGATGTCCGCCTCGCGCAGCAGGCCGAGTTTGTGCTGCACCAGCGGATGGTTGACGATGGTAATAGGCATGGTTCCCCGCTCTTGAATCAAACGTCCGACAGCTTGAACGGACGCAGGCGCGGCGGCCAGTGTGGCCGGGCGCCGATGGTATGAAATACTGTCACTGGCGCGCGCGGTCGGCGCCACCAGGCAAACCGGCTAATTTTACGCGCTCGGGCCGGGCAACGCCACGCGCAAGGCCGGTTTTGCCGCGATTGTGTGTGAATTGGCCGATTCGCTCAGCAGGCAGCGGAGTGGGCGGCAATAAAATGCTGAATCTGCGCCACGCAGCCGGGCAGGTCGTCGGCGTGTTCGTGGTCGCCGGGCAGGCAAAGCAGCTGAGTTGGGACGTGGCGGGCGGCGGCCTGCAAGCGGCGGGCGTCGTCTGGCGGAATGGTGTCGTCGCGCTCGCCATGAATCAGCAACACCGGGCAGCGTAGGTGCGGCATATGCGCCAGCGGAGCGATGTCGTCAAAGCGATGGCCAATGATGTGCTGAATCTGCGCCAGCAGCCAGCGGCCCAAGGGCCAATAGGGGATGCGTTTGCTGGCCAGCCAGCGGTGCATCAGCTCACCGGGGTGGGCAAATGCCGACAAACTGACCACGCCGGCCACCTCGCCCGCCCGACGGCGCGCCGTCCACAGGCTGGCGGCGGCGCCGACTGAATGGCCAATCAGCCAGCGCGGCGCGCCGTGCGCCCAGTCTTGCCCGGCCAGCCAATCCAGCGCGGCTTCGATGTCTTCGGCAAAGCGCGGCAGCGCGCTATAGCTGTCGTCGTCGCTGTGGCCATGGCAGCGGGCATCCCAGGCCAGCACGCCATAGCCGGCGGCGTGCAGCGGGGCAATCAGCGGCAGCAATTGCGCGGCGCTGCCGCCCCAGCCGTGCACAAACAGCAAAACCGGCGCGCCCGGCCGACCTGGCGGGCTGTGCCAGCCGGCCAGGCTCAGCCCGCCCACGGTAGCAATGCGGCAAGGCTGCAATATGCCCTGTGCTGGCGGCAGCGCGCACGGCAGGCGCACCCGCTCGGGCGTCAGGCTGCGCCGCAGCCGGTTCAGCAGCGCGGCGCGCAAGGCGCGGCCGGCGGCTGGCGCAGCGGCCAGCGCCAGCAGGGGCCACAGCCAATCGGGCATCAGTCGGGTGGAGTCAGATCACGCGGGAGTAACGCGCCTGCGCCTGTTTTTCGCGCAGGTGGCGGTCAAACACCATGGCGATGGTGCGGATCAGGAAACGCCCCTTGGGGGTGACGGTGATCCATTCTTTGTCCATGGTCAGCATGCCGTGGGCTTCGTACTCGGCCAGTTTTTCCAGCTCGGGCGCAAAGTAGCCGGCAAAGTCGATGGCGTGAACTTCTTCGATGGCTTCTTTGGACAGGGCAAACTGGCACATCAGCCGCTGAATGATGTTGCGGCGCAGGATGTCATCTTCGGTGAGCACCATGCCGCGCAAGGTGGGCAGGCGGTCGGCGTCCAGCGCGGCGTAGTATTCGTCCAGCGTGCGCACATTCTGGCTGTAGGTCGGGCCGACCTTGCCGATGGCCGACACGCCAATGCCGATCAGATCATGGTCGGCGTGGGTGGAGTAGCCCTGGAAGTTGCGTTGCAGCCGGCCTTGCTTGAGCGCCACGGAAAGATCATCATCCGGCTTGGCAAAGTGATCCATGCCGATGAACACATAACCGGCGTCGGTCAGCCGGCCCACCACGGCTTGCAGGATGTCCAGCTTGACCTTGGCGCTGGGCAGTTGCGCTTCATTGATGCGCCGCTGCGGCATGAAGGCATGCGGCAGATGAGCGTAGTTATAAATGGCCAAACGGTCTGGATCCATGGCCAGCACACGCTCGACGGTGCGCATCACGCTGGCTTCAGTTTGCAGCGGCAGGCCATAGATCAGATCAATGCTGACCGACTTGAAGCCACAGGCGCGGGCGGTATCGATCACCAGCCGGGTTTCTTCCTCGCTCTGAATGCGGTTGACCGCCTGTTGCACTTCCGGCTCAAAATCCTGCACCCCTACCGACATGCGGTTAAAGCCCAGTTCGGCCAACAGGCGCACGGTGTCGGCAGTGACTTTGCGCGGGTCGATCTCGATCGAGAATTCGCCGCCAGTCACCAGATGAAAGTGCTGGCGAATCGCCGCCATCAGCCGGGTGAGCTGGGCGTCGTTCAAAAACGTGGGTGTGCCGCCGCCAAAATGCAGCTGCGCCACCTCGCGCACACCGCCTCCCATCGTCTGTGCGTGCAAAGCCAGCTCTTTTTCGACATAATCCAGGTATGTATCTGCTTTGGAGCGATCCTTGGTGATCACCTTGTTACAAGCGCAGTAGTAGCAGACGGTGTTGCAAAACGGCAGATGCACATACAGCGACAGCGGCCAGGCGCTTGCGCCGATCTGCCTCTGTTGCAGCCAATGTCGATAATCCCGCTCGGTAAAACCGTCGTGGAAACGATCTGCCGTTGGATACGACGTGTAGCGCGGGCCATAGCCGTCGAGATTTTCAATCAGTGCGCGATCGAACTCACAGCGAGTCGGCGCCAACGTAATATTTGTTGCAGTCATCACAAAATTCCTTGGGCAGGTTGCAAACTTTGCAACAAACCTGTTAAGTATGGTTTGACATGCATCAAGCTCGGGTCACCGTTCATGCGAAACACCATGGTTGAACACACCAATATTCCGATTCACACCCTTAAGGTGTCCTGCTCGAATTGCAGTTTGCGCGAGCTTTGCCTGCCTGTGGGCCTCAGCCGCGAAGAAATGTCGCAGCTGGACGCCGTCATCCGGCAGTCGCGCCGGCTCAAGCGCGGCGAGTATTTGTTCCGCGCCGGCGAGCCGTTCAAGTCGGTTTTTGCCGTGCGCACCGGCTTTTTCAAAACCTGCGTCGGCAGCCATGACGGCCGTGAGCAGGTCACCGGCTTTCATATGTCGGGCGAGCTTTTGGGGCTGGATGGCATCTCGGCCAACGCCCACGGCTGCGACAGCATCGCGCTGGAAGACAGCGAAGTCTGCGAACTGCCGTTCTCGCGCATGGAAAGCCTGGGCCGCGACATCCCCAGTCTGCAACACCATTTTTTCCGTTTGATGAGCCGCGAAATCGTGCGCGACCAATCGGTGATGCTGCTGCTGGGCAATATGAAGGCCGAAGAGCGCCTGGCGGCGTTTTTGCTGAACCTGTCGCTGCGTTTTTCCACCCGCGGCTTTGCCGCCAATGACTTCATCCTGCGCATGAGTCGCGAAGAAATCGGCTCTTTCCTGGGGCTGAAGCTGGAAACCGTCAGTCGCACGCTGTCGCGCTTTCAGGCCAATGGCTGGATCACCGTCGAGCACAAGCACATCCAGCTGGTGCAGCCGACCGCACTGAAAGAGCTGATTTCCGGCTGCTCGGGCAACACCCAGCAAACCCACGCCATGTAATACCACATTGGCCTGAACACACCAACGCCACGCCCCCGCTTGATGCGGGGGCGTGGCGTTGGCATTTTTGCAACATATTTGTACTGTACAAAAACACCTGGCCGGCGCACAATTTTGTCTGGATTATTTACCCAGTCGAGCCCCACCATGCAATACACCGACATCGCCGTGATTGGCGCCGGCCTGGCCGGCGTCAGCTGCGCCCGCCAACTGGCCGCTGCCGGCAGCCAGGTGACCGTGTTCGACAAAAGCAAGGGCATGGGTGGACGCATGGCCACCCGGCGCGGCGATGGCTTCAGCGTGGACCATGGCGCGCAATACTTCACCGCCCAGCAGCCGGATTTTCACGCCGAAATCCACGCCTGGCAGGCGGCTGGCCTGTGCGCGCCGTGGCAGGCGCGGCTGGTGCAACATCGCCCAACCGGCCCGGTGGACGGCTACCCGGAGCACCGCTACGTCGCCACGCCCGGCATGAGCAGCCTGTGCCGCGCGTTGGCGGCGGCGCTGCCCGTGCAACTCAATCACCGGCTGACCGCGCTCCAGCGCCAAGCGGACGGTTGGCAACTGAGCTTTGCCGACCAGCCCAGCTGGCGCGCCCGACAGGTGCTGCTGGCGGCGCCTGCCCCGCAGGCCGCAGCGTTGCTGGACGCCGCGCCGGCCTTGCGTGCGCTGGCCGCCGGCGTCGAGATGGAAGCCTGCTGGGCGGTGATGCTGCACGCGCAAGCGCCGCTGGAGATCGGCTTTGACGCCGCCTGGGTGGAGCACGGCCCGCTGCGCTGGCTGGCGCGCAATAGCAGCAAGCCCGGCCGCAGCGGCGCAGAAAGCTGGCTGCTGCACGCCACCCCGGCCTGGAGCGCCGCCCATATTGATGCCCCGGCTGATGAAGTCGCCGGCTTGCTGCATGCGGCGTTTGCCGAACTGGTGGACAGCGCCGTCGATGCCCGCAACCGCAGCGCGCACCGCTGGCTATACGCCCAGGCCGCGCAGCCGCTGGACATCGGCAGCGCCTACCAAGCTGAACTGGGCTTGGGCCTGTGCGGGGATTGGTGTCTGGGCACGCGGGTGGAAGACGCCTGGCGCAGCGGCCGTCATCTGGCCGGGCAGCTGCTGGCGGCATCTTGAGCGGCGAGCCGGCTCACCGCATTGGCTTGGCCCAGCCAAGCACCGCGCACAACATGTTCGGCACATCCCTGGCCAGGGGGTTGAGCGACGCTAATTAGCCAGCGGTAGCCGCAGAGTAAAGCGCGCGCCGCCTTCTGGCGCATTATCCGCCCGCAGTTGGCCGCCGTGCTGCTCGACAATGCCAAAGCTGATCGACAAGCCCAGCCCGGTGCCTTCGCCCACTGGTTTGGTGGTGAAAAACGGCTCGAACAGCCGTTGCTGCACCTCTGGCGACAGGCCCGGCCCATTATCCGCCACGGTGACGGTGGCCCAGCCATCAGCCTCGGTCAGTCGCACGCTGACGCGCGGGGCCGGGTGGTGGGCGGTGGCGTCCACGGCGTTTTGCACCAGATTGATCAACACCTGCTGAATCCGCCCGGCGGCGCCGCACAGCATCACCGGCGCGTCTGGCGCGTCCAGCAGCAGCTGCACATGTGCCGGCGCGGCTTTTTCCACCCAGTGCGCCGAGCGGCGCACGGCATCAGCCAGGTCAAAGCGCTCGGCGCCGCCCCGGTCGGTGGCGGAAAAGCGCTTGAGGCCATCGACAATCGCCGCCGAGCGTTCGGCGCCTTCCATCAAGCCTTCAATCAGCGACGGCAAATCGGCCAGAATGGCGTCGATGCGCAGCCGTTTGCGCAGCGCCTGCACCGCTGGGCTGGCGGCTTCGGCGTGCACGGCGTTCAGGTATTCGCCCAGATGACGGCCATAGCGTTGCATGGCGTGGGCGTTGCCCAGCACAAAGCTGATCGGGTTGTTCAACTCATGCGCCACCCCGGCCACCAGCCGGCCCAGCGAGGCCATTTTTTCTGCCTGCACCAGCTGCGCCTGGGTGCGCTGAAGCGCGTCGTGCGCCTCGGCCAGCTCGGCGTGCTTGGCCTCCAGCGCCTCTTGCGAGGCCACCAGCTCACGAAACACTTCGTCCATCTTGCTCACTACTTCGCCCCAGGCCACCGGGTCGAGGGCGTCGTCGTCAGGCAAATGGGCGGCGCGGATGGCAGCCGGGGTCAGGCGGGGCGAGGTCATGGAGGTTCCTAATGCACCGTGCACACCATGCACGGGTCAAACGAGCGCACCACGTGCTGCACGCTCAATTCGTGGTCGGCCACGCCTTGCAGCGCGGTTTCCAGCGGGCCGGGCATGCCGTGGGCGTCGCGCGGCGAGAAGTTCCAGCTGGTGGGGGCGATGATCTGGTAGCGGGTGATCTGGCCGTGTTCCACCGTGGCCCAGTGCCCCAGCGCGCCGCGCGCCGCTTCGGTCAGGCCGGCGGCGCAGCCGTCCACCGCGTCGTGCGGCGCGGCGGCGATAAAGGGCGCGGCCAGATCCAGTTCGCGCAGCCAGCGCTCGATGGCGGCCAGCAGCCAGGCGGCTTCAAACTGGCGGGCCAGCACGCGGGTGAGCACCGAGCCGCCGTGGGCGGCCACCAGCGCGCGCAAGCAGCCTTGCCCGGCCAGCAGCTGGCGCGCCAGCGCGCCGGTTTCGGCGGGCAAGCCGTCGATGCGCGGGGCTTTGTTCCAGCTGTAGGCACCGTGCTTGTGCGGGTTGGGGCGGGTGTCGCCTTCGGCCGGGTGGCGGGCGGGGGCGTTTTCGTACCAGCTGTGGCTGACGTCTTCTTGAATGCGGCGCAGATTCAGCGCCTGCGCCGCGCCGTCGCGCCACACGCCGGCCGGCCAGGGGTGTTCGCCGTCGCAACCGTAGGCGGCAAACGCCAAAAAATGATCGTGCGCGCGGCCAAGTTGGGCAAAGCCCAGCGCGTCGGCGGCGCGCAGCCAGCGGCCGCTGTCGCCGCCAGCGGCGCGCAGACGCTCCAGTTGGTCGGGGTGGTCGATGGCCAGCATGGCGTCGATCGGCAGGCCCAGTAAGGTGATTTCGACAAAGCGGCGCACTTCGGCCAGCCAGCCCAATAAGCGCAGCCGCTCGGCGGCGTCCACCGTGCGGGTGACGCCGCCGGCTTGCAGCGCCAGGGTGTGCGGCCAACGCCCGGCCAATAGGCCGACAATGCGCAGCAGGGTGGCGCGCGCCGCCAGCCATTGCCGCGCCGCCGGGCCGCCGCTGGCCAGCCGCGCCGCCCAGTCGGCATGCCAGGGCTGGCCGGCGTAGTCGGCGTGGGCCAGGTCTGGGGCAAAAAACAGATAAAAATGGGTGAGATGGTCGGCCAGGTTTTCGCAGGCGTGGACGATGTTCATCACCCGCTCGCCATTGGCCGCCGGGCGCGCGCCGCTGAGCGCCTGCATCAGCCGCACCGCCGCCACCGATTGCGACACCGAGCAAATGCCGCAAATGCGCGGAACCACCACCAGTGCATCGGCCAGCGGCCGGCCAACCAGCGCGCGCTCAAAGCCGCGATATAGCGGGCTGGTGACCTGCGCCTGGGCGACGCGGCCGTTTTCCAGGGTGAGGTTCACCGCCAGATCGCCTTCCACGCGATTGAACGGGCCCAGAATTTTGCGGCTCATCGGCGTTTTCCTGTGGGCGGGGTGGGGGCGATGTCCAGCCGTTCTGACTGGGCGTTGTGGCGCAGCCGCGCCGGGGTGGCCGATTTGGACAAGGCCGACAGGGCGACAAACCAGGCTTTGGGCATGTCCGACGGCAAAATGGTCGGCAAACCGGCCAGCCGGGGCGTGGTCAGCGGCTGGCGGTGGGCGGCGGCAAAGTCTGGCGCGGTGCAGTCGATGCAGGAAAACCCGCCCTTCAGGCAAGAGCTGGCGCCATGCCAGGGGCGGATATTGCAATCAGCGTGCGCCAGCGTGCCGCGACAGCCCAGGTGTTCGATCAAACAGCCTTGTTGGCCCAGCGCGTGGGCGGTGGCCTTGAATTCGTAAAATTCATTGCGCGGGCAGCCGTGATGCACCAGCCGGTCGGCGTAAAAGCGCGGGCGCTGCAAGCTGTCCAGCCCGCTGGCTGGCAGCGCGTCGGCGGCCAGCAAGGCCAGGGTGTCCAGCACCCAGCCGGGGTGGGTGGGGCAGCCGGCCACATTCACCACCGGCAGGCCGCTGGCGGCGACAAAGCTGGCGCCCAGCAAACCGCCGGGGGTTTCGCCGTCAAATTGCAGGCCGCGCCCGCCAATGCCGGCGTCGTCAGCGGCGCCAACGCCGCCAAACGCGGCGCAGCCGCCCACCGCGACCACATGGCGCGCCACCCGCGCCAGCCGGCCCACCCGCGCCGCCATCGGCTCGCCGCCGCCCAGCGTCTGGCACTGGCCGGCAAAGGCGGTGAGCAGCGCGCCTTCCACGCACAGGATGTCCAGCGTTTGCGCGCCGGCTTCCATGGCGTCCAGCATCGCCAACAGCTGGGCGCCGCCCAGCGCCGACAGCGAGGGGTGCCACAAGAGTTCAATGCCGGCCAGCTCCAGCGCGGTCAAACAATCTGGCGCTTCGGCAGTCAGCAGCGACATCGAGCAGCCGCCACAGCCGCCCGCGCCCAGCCAGACCAGGGTTTTCATTGGCGTTCGCCGGATTCAAGTGATAACCGGCAAATTATACCGGGATGCGCGCGCCGGCCGCAGATCGGGTGAAGTTTATTCCGCCATGCGGAATTTAAGCCCAGGATTTTGCCGCTGGCGGTTGGCGCGGCGATTGGCCGGCGTATAATCGGCTTTTTGCAAAGGTGTTTTATGGCTGTCGCCCACCGTCTGGACCACATCGCCCCATTTCATGTCATGGCCATTCTGGAAAAAGCCAAGGCGCTGGAGGCGGCCGGGCATGACGTGATTCACATGGAAATCGGCGAGCCGGACTTTCCCACCCCGGCGCCGATTGTCGCTGCCGGCATGGCCGCCTTGCAGAACGGCCGCACGTTTTATACCCCTGCGCTGGGCATTCCGGAATTGCGCCAGGCGATTGCCCGCTTTTATCAGCAGCGCTATGGCGTGGACGTGCCGGCGCGGCGTATTGTGGTGACGCCGGGTGCGTCTGGCGCGCTGCAACTGGCGCTGGCGGCGCTGGTGAATCCGGGCGAGCAGGTGTTATTGCCCGACCCCACCTACCCATGCAATCGGCATCTGGTGAGCCTGGTGAATGGCGAGCCGGTGAGTATCCCGGTGAATGCCGACAGCGGCTATCAATTGCAGGCCGAAGATATTGCCCGCCATTGGTCGGCCAATACCGTGGCGGCCATGATTGCCAGCCCGGCCAACCCCACCGGCACGCTGATTGCCCCTGACGCATTGCAGCAATTGCATCAGGCGGTGCGCGCGCAAGGCGGGGTGTTATTGGTGGACGAGCTGTATCATGGCCTGACCTATGACGGTGATGCACACACCGCGCTGGCGGTGAGTGATGATATTTTTGTGGTGAACAGTTTTTCCAAGTATTTCCAGATGACGGGCTGGCGGCTGGGCTGGCTGGTGGTTCCCGATGCCTATGTGGATGCGGTGACCCGGCTGGCGCAGAATTTGTTTTTGTCGCCCTCCACCCCGGCGCAATATGCGGCGCTGGCGGCATTTACGCCGGAAACCCAGCTCATTCTGGAAAGCCGCCGGGCAGAATTTCAGCGCCGCCGCGACGCGCTGCTAGCAGCATTTGCGCCACTGGGCTTTAAGTTTCCGGCGCAGCCGCAAGGCGCATTTTATGTGTATGCCGATGTCTCGGCGCACACCGACGACAGCTTTGCCTGGGCCGAGCAGATTTTGCAGGATGCCCATGTGGCGATTGCCCCGGGCCGCGATTTTGGCCAGCACCAGGCCGCCCGCCATGTGCGCCTGGCTTACACTACCTCTGAGGCGCGCTTGCGCGAGGCGGCGGCACGGATTGCCGCGTGTCTGTAAAAGCCGCCAAGCAGATTGGCGGATGGTAAAAAAGCCCGCGCAGGCCTGGCCCTGCGCGGGCTTTTTCATCAGTTCACCGGGGCAAGATTATTGTTTGCCGGTTACATGGGAAACAACCATAAACTGTGGTATGAATACAACATTTTATGTCTGGTATGTCATGCTGCCTCATCAGCATGCAAAACCACATGGCAAGTATCTCAGCAGATTCGAAGACAAAATCCAGCAAAGCGATCTTGCTCAAGCATGTGGCCATTGCATAGCAAAGTCGTCGGCATGTTTTGTCCGTGGTGCTCAGCGCCGCTCACAACACCCTCTTGGTGTCGTGGCGCGGCGGTCTGCAGCCGCACGGCTGACCAGGCGCGCTTTGCTGAGTTTTGTGAGCGACGCTTAATCTTCGTCGTCCAGCACGGGACGGGTACGAAAACGAGTGAGCTTGAGCCGGTTTCCGCTGGGATGTGGCAAGTATTCCAGCGCGTCAACCATGGCGCGTACCAATTCGAATGCCTGCAAGGTATCAGCCTGGCCTGGCAGGGCCTGTGTGCCCACCCAGGGCGGCCCTTGATCGTGGATGCACACTTGTATGCGATCGGGCGAATCCAGGCATTCCAGCTCGAACTGGGCCAGCGCCGGCGTACCGGCATAGCGCAGCACGGCAGAAATAGCCTGCACCACGGCCATATTGATGGCATAGGCGGCATCTGCGCTGGCGCCGGCCTCACGCGCGGCAGCCTCAACTGCAGCGCCCAATAACGGCAAGTGGCGACGATGCGCCGGAATGCTCAAGCTCAGCACACGCAGGGAGGGATCGTGCGGCGCAGAAAATTCCATCTTCAACAGCTCCTGAAAGTACCTGATTGGTCCGAGCGCGCGTACGGCGCACATCGGCAAACGGGCATCCCTTGCGCATCTTGCATATTGGCAGAGCAGCGCCAACATTTACGCACAATGAATGACATACATTCAGTGTAGCGGGTTATCAGGGCGATTCAAGCCGCAAAAGCGACATTCGGCATGCTTCTGGCTTGCCGGCATGACAAAAGCCGCACCGCAGAAGAGGCATGTTGAGGAAATGGACAGACAATAAAACGCCACGCGCCGCAACCGTGAACACGGAGCGGCGCGTGGCGGCAAGGCGGGGAAAATCAGGCCTTGTTGATCAGCAGCTCTTCCAGGGTGCCACCGTTGGCTTGGTGCTCTTGCACCCAAACCGGCTGACGGCCACGGCCAGTCCAGGTTTGTTCCGGATCTTTCGGGTTGATGTACTTGGGCTCAACCACGCGACGCGGAGCACCTGCGCCAGCCTTGGGCGAGGTGAACAGTTCATCCAGATCAAAGTTGAAAGTGCGAGCGATTTCGAGAATCTTCTTGCGGGCGGCGGCTTTTTCTTCCTGCTCGCGCTTTTTCAGCTCGACTTCGAGTTCGACTTTCAGTTGCAGCAGTTCTTGGAAGGTGAAGGTCTGGAAATCAACCATTGTTTAATATCCTTGGGTCAGTGTGTCGGGGGCATTTAATGTCCCTATTAAATTAGCCAATTCATCATGGTTTCGTCAAGCATTTTATTTAATGTCAAGCCGGATAAAACTCCGGGCAGGAAAATTTTTCCTGGTCAGACCTTGAGCCACACTGGCAATGGGCGTGTTAAATAACGTGAAGAAACAGATCTGAATAGGTGAATCTACCTGTCTGGCCAGACTAAATGATTTAACTACCCTCAGCAGGGATTCTGCCTGGCTGGTCGGAGTGTGACACGAGCCAGCGTATTTAGCGCGGCTCACAAAACCCAGCGCTGCGGTTCTGCTTAGGCGTACGACCACAGAAGCAGTACACCAAGGATGGCAAGATCACACCACAACACCAGAAAAGTGTTGTGAGCGGCCTTTATCCAGGTCAGCAAAGCATGGCCGCTCAGGGAAAGCGATGGATTTTGTGGTTTCTGAGAGAGAAACAAAAGCCAGCAGCGCCAGCACAGCAGATAATCGTGCCACACACTCACTCGGTTTATCACGGTATTGCGCGATGGCGCCGCCGTGATGGCGAGCATAAGGTCCTTAGACAGGCCAGTCGAAAAGAGTTCATTTTCTGTAAAAGCGCTGCCAGGTGAATACCGCTTGGCTCGCATGCCACAGCCGCTGATGGCAAGGCCCGATGCTGATGGCAAGCCGGCCAGAATGTGGCTTAGCGTCGCTCACAAAACCCAGCGCAGCGATCCTGCGCTAGGTGCACGACCGCAGACAGTACAGAAGTACGGCAAGGTTGCGCAGCAACGCCAGCAGGGTTTTGTGTGCGGTTCTTAATCCAGGGTTGCCATGGATACGACGACAGGCCATACAGACATGAAAAAAGCCGACAGAACACTGTCGGCTTTTTTGAATTTGGTCGGAGTGAGTGGATTCGAACCACCGACCCTCTGCACCCCATGCAGATGCGCTACCAGGCTGCGCCACACTCCGTACAACAAGAGCGCAATTATAGCAGCACAATTTCTGCTGCGCTAGCCCCCAGTGACAATCAGATATCCAGCCAGGCCAGAATCGAGGCCAGTTCAGCCCGCAGCGAGCTGGCGCCCAGCCGGCCATTGGCCGTGGCCGGCGCGGGTGTCGTTGCCGGACGGCTGGCCAGCAAGGCATTGCGCATGCGGCGCACCAACAGTACCTCGTGATGCTGATAATGCCGGCGTGGCCGGGCTTGCGCAGCCAGGCCAGGCGGTGCACTGGCCAGCTCCCACTGGTGCAGTAACTCCGGCGTCAGCCCGGTCAGCTCGCTGACTTCGCTGATGGTGAAATACCGTTTACCGGGCACCGGCGGCAGATCAGGCGTGCTTGGACGCGTAGTGGTCATCGACCATTCCCTTCAGCTTTTGGCTGGCGTGGAACGTGACCACCCGGCGCGCGGTGATGGGAATCTCCTCGCCGGTTTTGGGGTTGCGTCCCGGACGCTGCGGTTTGTCGCGCAGCTGGAAATTGCCAAAGCCCGACAGCTTTACGGCATCGCCTTCTTCCAGCGCCACGCGAATTTCTTCAAAAAACGACTCCACCATATCTTTGGCTTCGCGTTTGTTCAAGCCGACTTTGTCGAATAGCAAATCGGCAAGTTCAGCCTTGGTCAGTGTCATGCTTACCCCTTAATCATAACGCCGGCCACGCGCCATCAAAAGCCCCACGCAACAGATGGGGACATTGGGCATGTGCCGGGTGTGGCGACAGTCAAATCATGGTTGGCGCCTGCCCAGGCAGGCGCGGAAAAACAAGCTGCTGCCGGCCCAATAGCCGGCAGCAGCTTTGCATTACACAAGGTGGGAAGGCTTACAGGCGCAGATGGGCGCCATGCTGGGCGGCGCAGGCCACCACCGCCTGCACCACCGGCTCGACGTCAGCGTCGGTCAGCGTTTTCGCAGTATCCTGCATTAACACCTTGAAAGCAAGGCTCTTTTTTCCTTCTTCCAGGCCTTTGCCGCGATAGACGTCAAAGAGACCAATGCCCGTCACCGCCGGCAGGTTCAGCGCCTCAAACGCCGCCAGCAGCGCGCCGGCCTCGACGCTTTCGTCCACCACAAAGGCAAAGTCACGGCGCACCGGCTGCAAGCGCGACACCGGCTGGGCGGCCACCGGCTGGCGGGCCAGCAGGGCGGCAAAATCCAGCTCAAACAGCACCGGCGCGGCCGGCAGGTCGTATTTTTGCACCCACTGCGGATGCAATTCGCCCAGCACGCCAATCACCACGCCGTCCAGCAGCACGTCGGCCGTACGGCCCGGATGCAGCGCCGGGTGGCTGGCCTTGCGGAACTCCGCCACACGCGGGGCCAGCAGCGCCTCCACATCGGCCTTGACGTCGTAAAAGTCCACGCGCTCGCTCTTGGCGCCCCATTGCTCGGGCAGGCGGCCGCCGTAGGCCAGGCCGGCCACGCGCTCGGGCTGCTCGACCGTCTCGCCGCGCTTGAGGAACACGCGGGCGATTTCAAACAGGCGCACGCGCGCTTGCTTGCGGTTGAGGTTGCTGACCAGGGTGTCCACCAGACCGCCAAACAGGGTGGAGCGCATCACGCTCATCTGGCTGGCAATCGGGTTGATCAGCTTGATCGGCGCGGCGTTGGCGGCAAAGTCCTGTTCCCAGGTGCTGTCCACAAAAGCGTAGCTGACGATTTCCTGATAGTCGCGGGCGGCCACGCGACGGCGCAGTTCGCCGCGCGGGGTCAGCGTTTCTGGCTGGGCCAGCATGCGCGCGCGCGCTTGCGGGGCGTCGGACGGAATATTGTCGTAGCCGTGCAGGCGGGCGACTTCTTCGATCAGGTCTTCTTCGATGGCGATGTCAAAGCGGAAGCTGGGCGGCGTCACCAAAAAGCCTTCGCCGTCGGCCTGGGCGACAAAACCCAGGCGGGCGAACATGGCGGCCATGTCATCCGCGCTCAGCTGCAAGCCCAGCACCTGGTTGACGCGCGCCACGCGCACCTTGACCGGCGCGCGCGCCGGCAGCTGGCCCACGGCCTCGGTCACCGGGCCGGCCTGGCCGCCGCAGATGTCCAGAATCAGCGCGGTGGCGCGCTCCATGGCTTCGGCTTGCAGGGTGAAGTCCACGCCGCGCTCGTAGCGGAACGAGGCGTCGGAGGAGAAACCCAGCCGGCGGGCGCGCCCGGCAATCGCTTCCGGGGCAAAGTAGGCGGATTCCAGAAACACATCCTGGGTGCTGTCGCTGACTTCGCTATTGGCGCCGCCCATCACCCCGGCCAGGGCAACGGCTTTGTGCTCGTCAGCAATCACCAGCATATCGGCGTCCAGCGCCTGTTCCTTGCCGTTGAGCAGGGTCAGCGTTTCGCCCTGCTCGGCCATGCGCACCACGATGCCGCCTTGCAGGCGGGCCAGATCAAAGGCGTGCAGCGGCTGGCCTTGTTCCAGCAGGATGTAATTGGTGACATCGACAATGGCGGAAATCGAGCGCAGGCCGGCGCGGGCCAGGCGGGTTTTCATCCAGTCCGGCGTCGGCGCGGCCTGGTTGACGCCGCGAATCACCCGACCCAGATAACGGCCGCAGGCGGCGTCAGCGCGCAGGGTGACGGCGCGGCGCTCGTCCAGCGTCACCGCCACGGCCGGCAGCGCTGGCGCAGTCAGCGGCGCGCCGGTCAGCGCGGCCACTTCGCGGGCGATGCCGCGCATGCCCAGGCAGTCGGCGCGGTTGGGGGTGATTTTCAGCTCGATGCTGTGGTCGTCCAGATCCAGATAATCGCGGATCGAGGCGCCCACCGGCGCATCGGCCGGCAGCAGCAACAGGCCGTCCACCTCATCAGGCACGCCCAGCTCTTTGCCGGAACACAGCATGCCGTTGGACGGCACGCCGCGCATCTTGGTCGGCTTGATCTTGAAGTCGCCCGGCAGCACGGCGCCCGGCAGCGCGCACGGCACTTTCACGCCCTCGGCGACATTAGGCGCGCCACAGACGATTTGCACCAGCTCGCCCGTGCCCACGTCCACTTCGGTGACGCGCAGACGGTCGGCATTTTCGTGCTTGCGCACGGTTTTGACTTCAGCAATCACCACGCCAGAAAACGCCGGCGCAGCGGGCTCGCAGCTTTCCACTTCCAGCCCGGCCATGGTCAGCAGGTAGTTCAGTTGTTCGGTGGACAAGCCGGGGTTCACCCAGCTTTTCAGCCAGTTTTCAGAGAATTTCATCGGTGAGCCTCGCCTGCGGTCAGTTGAATTGCTTGAGGAAGTTCAGGTCGTTCTCAAAAAAGAGACGCAGGTCGTTGACGCCATAGCGCAGCATGGCGAAGCGATCCAGACCAATGCCGAAGGCAAAGCCGGTGTAGCGTTCCGGGTCGATATTGACGTTTTTCAGCACATTGGGGTGCACCATGCCGCAGCCGCCCACTTCCAGCCAGCCGCGCTCGCCCAGCACGTCGATTTCTGCCGACGGTTCGGTAAACGGGAAGAACGACGGGCGGAAACGCACTTGCAGGTCGTCGCGCTCGAAAAAGCGGCGCAAAAAGTCGGTCAGCGTGGCTTTCAGGTCGGCAAAGCTGACGCGCTCGTCCACCCACAGACCTTCCATCTGGTGGAACATCGGCGAATGGGTGGCGTCGGAATCCACGCGATACACCCGACCCGGCGCGATGATCTTGATCGGCGGCGGGTTGTTGAGCATGTAGCGGATCTGGATCGGCGAGGTGTGCGTGCGCAGCACGTCGCCGCCTTCCACGTAGAAGGTGTCTTGCATGGCGCGCGCCGGGTGGTTGGCCGGAATATTCAGCGCCTGAAAATTATGAAAATCCGATTCGATTTCCGGGCCGTCGGCCACGTCAAAGCCCAGCGAATGAAACAGCCCGGCAATGCGCTCCAGCGTCAGCGTCACCGGGTGCAGGCCACCCACGGCGGCGCCACGGCCGGGCAGGGTGACGTCCAGCGATTCAGCGGCCAGTTGGGCGGCCAGTTTTTCGGCGGCCAGCGCGTCGCGGCGGGCGTTGAAGGCGGCTTCAAACGCCTGCTTGGTTTCGTTGATGGCGGCGCCAGCGGTTTTGCGCTCTTCAGGCGGCAGCTTGCCCAGCTGCTTGAGCAGCTCGGTCAGCTCGCCGGATTTGCCAAGGTAGCGGGCCTTGACCTGTTCGAGCCCGACCATGTCGGTCACGTCGGCCAAGGCTGCCTGGGCCGTGGCAAGAATCGTTGCGAGTTGGGTCATGATTGCGGTCTTTGGGTGAATGCGGTCGGTTCAGTCGGTTTACCACGCCCGACGCGGGCCAGGACATGGCATGGCGGCATCGGGCGTGGTGAACGGGCTGAGCGCGTGGTCAGGCGGCGCGCCGCACGCCAGGTTTTGTGCGCAGCATAAAAACCCGGGTGATAAAAAAAGGGAGGCTCGGGGCCTCCCTTTTTCAACGCACTTGCTTAAGCGGCGAGGCTGGCCTTGGCTTGCTCGACGATTTTGGCGAATGCCGGCTTGTCGAACACTGCCAGATCGGCCAACACCTTGCGGTCGATCTCGATGGCAGCCTTCTTCACGCCGTTCATGAACTTGCTGTAGGACAGACCCAGTTCACGCGCGGCGGCGTTGATACGGGCGATCCACAGGGTGCGGAACTGGCGTTTGCGTTGACGACGGTCACGGTAAGCGTATTGACCGGCCTTCATCACCGCCTGTTTGGCGATCCGGTATACGTTTTTGCGACGACCGCGATAGCCTTTGGCAAGCGCGAGGATTTTCTTGTGACGGGCACGGGCGGTAACGCCACGTTTGACGCGAGGCATAGTTTACTCCTTAAGCGTAGGGCAGCATTGCACGAACAGCAGCCATATTGGTGCTGTGGACCATCACGGTGCCGCGCAGTTGGCGCTTGGTCTTGGTGGTCTTCTTGGTGAGGATGTGGCGCTTGAATGCCATCGAGCGCTTAACACCACCGTTGCCCAACACTTTCAGACGCTTTTTTGCGCCCGACTTGCTTTTCATCTTAGGCATGGATTGCTCCTGCTGATTTGTTAGATTTGGCGAGAGGTGACAGCAGGAAACCCCACTGTGCTTTGAGAACCGCAACGCCACGCTTTTGTGCGAAGCCGCTTGCACGGTTTCGCAAAAATCAACACGGCAGGTCACCCTGCCGTGCCGATGAACTGCATATGATAGCCTTATTTCTTCTTGGGGCCAATCATCATGACCATCTGCCGGCCTTCGAGCTTGGGAAACTGCTCGACGGCGCCGACTTCGATCAGATCCGCCTCGACGCGCTTGAGCAGCGCCAGGCCGATGTCCTGGTGGGCCATTTCGCGCCCACGGAAGCGCAGGGTGATCTTGGCCTTGTCGCCATCCGTCAGGAAGCGGATCAGGTTGCGCAGCTTGACGTTGTAGTCACCGTCATCCGTGCCGGGGCGGAATTTGACTTCCTTGACCTGAATTTGCTTTTGCTTCAGTTTGGCTTCGTGTTTTTTCTTGCTTTCCTGGTACTTGAACTTGCCGTAGTCCATCAGCTTGCACACCGGCGGCTGCGCGGTGGGTGCGATTTCGACCAGATCAAGTTCGGCTTCCTCGGCGCGCTCCAGCGCGTCGCGCAGGGTAACGATGCCGAGTTGTTCGCCTTCACTGCCTACCAGCCGGATTTCACGTGCGGTGATTTCACCGTTGATCCGGGGTTCTTTTTCCTGAGCTATAGCAAATTCTCCTAATTACAAAAATGTCATGCGCCGTGGCCAGTTTCAGGCCAAGGTTTCGGACTTGATCCGTTCGATAAACTGGGAAAGCGTCAACTGGCCAAGATCCTCGCCAGTCCGCGTGCGCACGGCAACCAGACCGCCTGCTTTCTCTTTGTCGCCAATGATAATCTGGTACGGCAATTTTTGCAGGCTATGCTCGCGGATTTTATAGCCAATTTTCTCATTTCTCAAGTCGGCTTCAACACGAACGCCTGCGGCGCGCAATTGTGCCACCACATCGCGGGCATAATCGCACTGCGCTTCGGTGATGGTCATCACCACCGCCTGCTGCGGCGCCAGCCAGGTCGGGAAGGCGCCGGCGTAGTGTTCGATCAGGATGCCGGTAAAGCGCTCCAGCGAACCAAACAGCGCGCGGTGCAGCATCACCGGACGTTTGCGGCTATTGTCTTCGGCCACATAGCTGATGTCGAAACGCTCGGGCAGGTTCATGTCCACCTGCAAGGTGCCGCACTGCCAGTCGCGGCCCAGTGTGTCGCGCAGCACGAACTCCAGCTTGGGGCCGTAGAAGGCGCCTTCGCCCGGAAACAGCTCGTAAGGCATGTTCATCGATTCCAGCGCCGACGACAGCGCGCCTTCCAGCTTATCCCAGATTTCGTCCGAACCGATACGGTTTTCCGGGCGGGTGGAGAGCTTGATGCGGACATTGTCAAAGCCAAAGTCTTTGTAAATGTCCAGAATCAGCGCCACCACATCACGGCATTCCTGCTCCATTTGCGCTTCGGTGCAGAAGATATGCGCGTCGTCCTGGGTAAAGTGGCGCACACGCAACAAACCATGCAGCGCGCCGGACGGCTCGTAGCGGTGCACCTTGCCGAATTCGGCCATGCGCATCGGCAGGTCACGGTAGCTGTGCAGGCCGTGGGCGTACATCGACACCGCGCCCGGACAGTTCATCGGCTTGAGGGCGAACACGCGTTCGTCTTCGGTTTGCGTGGTGAACATGTTTTCGCGGTAGTTGAACCAGTGGCCGGAGGTTTCCCACAGACCACGGTCCATCACGTCCGGCGTGTTCACTTCCACATAACCGGCTTGTTCCTGACGCTGGCGCATGTAGTTGATCAGGCTCTGGAACAAACGCCAGCCCTTGGGGTGCCAGAACACCGAGCCCGGCGCTTCGTCCTGCATATGGAACAGATCCAGCTGCTGACCCAGCTTGCGATGGTCGCGCTTTTCTGCTTCTTCCAGCATGTGCAGGTAGGCTTCCAGCTCTTCTTTTTTCATGAAAGCCGTGCCGTACACGCGTTGCAGCATTTCGTTCTTGCTGTTGCCGCGCCAGTAAGCGCCGGCCAGCTTCATCAGCTTGAACACCTTGATTTTGCCGGTGGACGGCACGTGCGGGCCGCGACAGAGGTCGGTGAAGTCACCCTGACGGTACAGGCTGAGCACTTCGCCCGCCGGGATGGATTCGATGATCTCGGCCTTGTAGGCTTCGCCAATCGACTTGAAGTAAGCAATGGCTTCATCGCGCGGCAGCTCGTAGCGCTCGACCGGAATATCCGCCTTGGCCAGCTCGGCCATTTTCTTTTCGATGGCGGCCAGATCGTCCGGGGTGAACGGGCGCTTGTAGCTGAAATCGTAGTAAAAGCCGTTTTCGATGGTCGGGCCGATGGTCACTTGCGCATCGGGGAACAGCGTCTTGACCGCGTGCGCCAGCAAGTGGGCGCTGGAGTGGCGAATGATGTCCAGGCCGTCGGCGTCGCGTTCGGTGACAATCACCAGGTCGGCGTTGTGTTCAATCAGATGGCTGGCGTCCACCAGCTTGCCGTCCACTTTGCCGGCCAGGGTGGCGCGGGCCAGGCCGGCGCCAATCGAGGCGGCCACGCCTGCCACGGTGACCGGCTGTTCAAAGGAGCGGATGGAACCATCGGGCAATCGAATGTCAGGCATGTCTGTTCTCCGGGCTGTATCAGCCAGCCTCGTTTACGGGGCGGCTGAGGATGAGGCAAAACGAACGGGCAAAAAAAAAGTGCGGCAAGAGCCGCACTTTTTTGGTGTTTACGCAGTAATTCGCAATAACTTTCCGAGGCTCAAGCGAGGGTGCTGATGCCGGTAGTAGTAGTTCGGAAAGCCATGGGATTACTCCGCAATAATATTGGTAGGCACGATTGGACTCGAACCAACGACCCCCACCATGTCAAGGTGGTGCTCTAACCAGCTGAGCTACGTGCCTGTCGTTACCAGGAGCTGCGCATTGTATAGATGGACTTTCACTTGTGCAAGCATTTTTTTCAAAATTCTTCATGCGCTATACTAGCCATCTGATTTTTCTGGAAACTTGACCGACACCATGTTGCAGTTCACCTTACATTCCACCAGCGCCGGCGCCCGTCGCGGTACGCTGACCCTCAACCACGGCCAGATCGAAACGCCGACGTTCATGCCGGTGGGCACGTATGGCTCGGTCAAGGCGATGAGTCCGCTGGAGCTGAACGAAATCGGCGCCCAGATTATCCTGGGCAACACCTTTCACCTGTGGCTGCGCCCGGGGCTGGACGTCATCCGCCAGTTTGGCGGCCTGCACCAGTTTATTGGCTGGGACAAACCCATCCTCACCGACTCGGGCGGCTTTCAGGTGTTCAGCCTGGGTGATTTGCGCAAAATCACCGAAGAAGGCGTGACCTTCCAAAGCCCAATCAACGGCGACAAGCTGTTTCTGTCGCCGGAGAAGTCCATGGAAATCCAGCATGTGCTGAATTCCGACATCGTGATGATCTTTGACGAATGCACGCCCTACCCGGCCGACGAAAAAACCGCCGCTGACTCGATGCGCATGAGCCTGCGCTGGGCCGAGCGCAGCCGCAAGGCGTTTGACGATCTGCACAACCCGAATGCGCTGTTTGGCATCGTGCAGGGCAGCATGTACCCGGCGCTGCGCGAAGAATCGCTGCGCGAGCTGATGGCCATCGGCTTTGACGGCATCGCCATTGGCGGTTTGTCGGTGGGCGAGCCCAAGCACGAGATGCAGCGCATGCTGCAAGTGATGCAGCCAATGCTGCCGGCCGAGAAGCCGCACTATCTGATGGGCGTGGGCACCCCGGAAGACCTGGTGTACGGCGTGGCGCACGGCATCGACATGTTCGACTGCGTGATGCCCACCCGCAACGCCCGCAATGGCTGGATTTTCACCCGCTTTGGCGATGTGAAGATCAAAAACGCCAAATACCGCAGCGATACCCGTCCGCTGGACGAAACCTGCGGCTGCTACGCCTGCCGAAATTTCAGCCGCGCCTACCTGCACCACCTGCACCGCGCCGGCGAAATCCTGGGCGCGCGCTTGAACACCATCCACAACCTGTATTACTACCAGCAGCTGATGGCCGATATGCGCGCCGCCATCGAGGCCGACCGCTTTAATGACTTTGTCGCGCAATTCCACGCCGACCGCCAGCGCGGCGTGGATTGACCGCCACGCCAGCGTGCTGCCTCACTGCGCCAGCCCTGCGCACAGTGAGGCAGCCGCGCATCAACGCGCCTCGCGCGCCAGACACGCCTTGTAACGGCCATCCACCCGGTCGGCAAACCATTCAGTGGTCAGCTTGCGGGTGATTTTCGGGCTGACCAGCTGGATTTGCGGCATCACCGCCCGCGCGGCATGGCCGCCGGCCAGGGCAAACACCTTCTGATACAGCGCGCTCTGACTGAAGGCTGGGGTTTTCTCCAGCCGCAGATCCCGGCTCACCTCAGCCCGACTCATGCCCAAGCGCCCCTCCAGCCGTTCCAGCGCCAGTTGCGTGCTGCTGGTGCTGCTGCTGGGTGCGCCATCGCGATAAATCAGCAAATCCCCATCCAGCGACAACTTCATGCCCGATAACCGCGACACAGCAGCCTGAAACGCGGCATTGCGGCTGCTGTAGCGCCCGGCATTGAAATCAGCAAAGCGGTAGCGCATATCTGGGTAATCCGCAGGGAAATCCAGCAAATTGGCAATGCCGAAATACAGCCCGCCGCGCCGGCTGAACACCTCATCACGCCAGCTGCCCTTGCGCGGATAAGGGTAGCCCTTGGCGCGCACATGTTCTTCGGCAAACTCCACACTGACCTGCATCGGCCCGCCAGTGCGGATCGGGTTTTTCATATTGACCGGCAAGCCCAGCCGGCGCGCGTCGGCCACCATGTCTTCAAACAGGGCGTTCATTTCTTTTTCGGTGCGCAGCCGGTCGATACGCGAGGTGTAACTCTCGCCGGTGGCCGAAGGCTTGAGGAAGGCCACCTTCAACGCCGCCACCGGAATCACCCCGCCGGCTTTTTCGGCGATTTTCTTCCACACCATCTCACCCAAGCCCGGCACCACCGGATCGGCCTGCCAGGTGGATTCCTGCTCGATCACCGCCATGGCAGCGCACAGCAAATCGGCCCGATACGGCAGATGCAAGCCAGTAAACGCCCCGACAATCTCCTGCGACCAGCCCGCCTTGTCGCGCACACTGGCCGGCAGCAACTTGTTTTGTACCAGGGCACGGGCAGCGGCTTCATTGGGATAGGCGGGAAATGGCGGCACCGGCGCCGGCGGGCTGACCGGCTGCGACACCACTGGCCCGGTTGGCGTGGTGATCGGGGTGGGAGGCATGCTGGGCACGCTGGGGGTAACAACAGGAGTGGTTTGCTGGGGTGCCGTGGCGCAGGCACCGAGCAGGGCCGCCAGCGTCGCGGCGGCAAACAGAGAAGGTTTCATCACAAGCTTTGTACCAGCCAATATACACGGCCGATATTGTAGCAAAGCCCGGCTTTGGCCACCGCCCAGGGCAATCGCATGAATTCAAACAGGACGAAGTCCGAAGAGCTGCTCACGGTATTCGTCAGAAGTCGCCGCAATCAACCGACGCACTTTGATGCCCCCCTTGCGTGGGATCGGGTCAAGGCGGATCAGATTCAGCGTGATGTGCTTGAGGACGGCAAGATTATGCGCCGCATGACCGGTGCGGGCGCGCATCTGGTCATCTCCGAAGGCCACGTCCATGCACCAGTGCAGGCGATTCTCCACTGACCAGTGTGATCGGATCGCGTCCGCCAGGCGCTGGGCATCCGCTGCCAGGCTGGTGATGTAGTAACGTTGCTCGCAGGTGGTCTTGCCCTTGGTTGTGCGTTCAGCATCAATCACGACGAAGGCCTTCAAATCGGGCCATTGCCTGGGGTTGTGCAGGCAGTCCAGTTGATCGAAGACGTAGCAGCGACGATGCTCGATGCGGCCGTGATCCTTCTCGATCTGCTCGTAAAAGCTGTGCGGCGTGCGTTCTGCTGACGTGGCCTGGAACTGTGCAAAGAAGTCCCGCATTGAATCGGCGAGCGTGGGATGGTTGTTTTTGACCGCCAGCACATAGTCAGCCTTCTTGTCGCGAATGGCCTGGGCGATGTTGGCCTGCGTGCCCATTGCGTCAATGGTCATGATGCAGTTTTCAAGCGCGAGCGTGTGCAGCAATGCCGGAATGGCGGTTTTCTCATTGGATTTTTTGGCGGTCGCTGTTTGGCCCATCACCAGCCCGGCGCCAGCGGCAAAGGCGCTGACCAGATGTAGGGCGGTGGCGTCGATCTTGCCCGAGCGTCGGCTGGTCTTGCCATCAATCGCCACCACGTTCTGCTGGCCCAGCGCTGGCAGCACGCTGCGAACCCAACGCTGGAATGCCGACTCGAATTCTGTGGGGTCGATCAGCCCAAACAATCGCCCGAAGGTGTCATGAGACGGAATGCCATGCTCAAGCTTGAGGTAGCGGCGAAACCACTCAAGCTTTTCGTTCGCCCAGGCTTCGATTTCGACGAAGGTGTCAGCGCCGGCCAGCACGTCATTGACCGCCACCACGAGCACTTCGACCAGATCGTGTCGCGTCTTGCGGGCTTGGCGAGGATCGGTGATGGAGACAAACACATCCGATAGCCGCAATTTGCTTTCTGTCTCCATAAATCACCCCGAAAAAGTGGGAAGCTACACAAGTCGGGGATGGGTGAACAGCCAGGGGGGCGGTCTACGGGGTTTTTAGCGTATTGGCATTCGTGCGATTGCCCTGGGCCACCGCCACCACACCGCGACGACGATAACTTGAGCGGTTTTGCACTGTGCTAACGCAGGTTTACCGAGTTTTACGATGTCATGGGCTGACGGGTGGCAATGGGATTCGTATCATTTATCTCATCACGCAACAGTCATGAAGGCAGCGAGAACTGCCTGATTTTTCAGGAGGATCATCATGGGACACGGACACGGCGGCAAGGGCGATGCAGGCGGCAAAGGCGCAGCGGCGATCTTGACACCCGTGGCGCTGACAACCGGCGCCGACAGTGTGGGCACCAGCGGCAATGATTGGATTACCGCCACGGCAGCCACGCTGAATAGTGGTGACAGTCTGGTCGGCGGTGATGGATTCGACACCATCAGCCTGAGCGGCAGCGGCATCTTCAATTTCAGCACCCTGGCCAGCTTTTCCGGCTTTGAGCGCATTCAAGGCGGCAGCGCGGACCAGACGATTATTCTCAAGGACGGCCTGAGCCTGACCGTAGACCTGGGCAGCGGCCATAACACCCTCACCGCTGCCAGCGGCAACACCCTGGTGGTCACCCACGGCGGCACCGACACCATCACGGGTGGCAGCGGCAGCCTGACCGTGCGCGCCGAAGCGGGTGTGTCCACCATTATCGCCGGCAGCGGCGGCAG
This sequence comes from Rivihabitans pingtungensis, assembly GCF_003201855.1. GTDB lineage: Bacteria > Pseudomonadota > Gammaproteobacteria > Burkholderiales > Aquaspirillaceae > Rivihabitans > Rivihabitans pingtungensis. Next base: position 91,449 of record NZ_QJKI01000004.1, read on the forward strand.
CCATGTTGATGTCGGCTATGGCACGGTCAACCTCACCGCTGGCAGCGGCGTGGACGTCATCGACATCGGGCACGGCAGCGGCCAGGCCACCGTCAGCGGCTTTGCCCAGGGCACCGACAAAATCGACGTGCACGAGCTGCATGTGTCCAGCTATGCCGAACTGCAAGCCGTGGCGTCGATCACCAGCAGCGGCGGCAATACCACCATCACGGTAACGGGTGGCGACACCATCACCCTGGTGGGGGTGAGCTCGGTGACAGAAAGCGATTTTGTGTTCAGCAGCACCAGCAGTGCCATGCACCGCTAACAAAACTCAGCGAAGCGATCCTGGCCAGGCGTGTGACCGCAGACAGTACAAATCGTACGACAAGGTCACACAACAACGCCTGGGGGGGCTCTAAGCGCGGCTCACAAACGCCTCCTGGCGCGCTTGCCCGACAGCCGTACTGTGTGCGGCCGCACGCCCCGGCAGGATGGGCCGGTACAACACGCAGCAAAGCGCTGCTGGCCAAGCATGTGGTCGCAACAGTACCGCCAGGCAAAAGCATGTTATGCGCAGCGCTACGGCGAGAGCCGCGCGCCAAGCCCATCCCCCCGTGGTTTTGGCGAGCGTTTCTCCGCGTTTCTCAATGGTGTTGATGAGTTTGGGCGACGGCTACCCCCGTCGCCATTTTTTTGGCATCTCGCTCCAAATCCACTACGCTGAAGCGAAGGGCGGCCGCACGCAGCCGCCTGATTTCCCATCATCACCCTGCCCGCCCACGCGGCAAGACGGGCAGGGGGCAAGCTTGGTTGCCGCGTTGAAGGAGTCATGTCATGCAGCACAAACCCATTCTGATTCTGTGGCCTTCGTTTCTGATTGCGCTGGTGATGACCACCGCGTTCTTCTCGGTATTCGACCCGATGGAACTCACCCTGCACGGCCAGGCGCTGTTCATCAGCCCGCTGGCCGGTTATACCGCCTTCTTTTTTGCCTCCTGGGCCTTGTGTGCGCTGGTCAGCGCGCTGACGCTGTACTTGCAGCACAGCAGCGCCGAAATCAACGGCTTTGCCCCACCCGCCATCGTCGATGACGGCAACCCCGACGACCCAGACGCCCGCCTGCGCGCCTCGCTGGATGGGCGTTAAGAACGGCTAACAGCACAGCCCTACGCGGTGCGCGGCCGCAGACAGTACAAGTAGCACAGCCTGCGGCTGCCCTGCACCGCCAAAAGGACGTTGCAAACACCTCCAAGCCATCATCATGCTGATAGGATGGAGTCCTGACTTCACACGCAGGACGCCACCATGCTCACCCCGATTGCTCACACCCCCGCAGACGGCTGCTCTCCACCCCACCTTTTAGATGAACACCTACGCAAAGTGGGCGAACTGGCGGCAAGCTTTGCCGCTCCAGCCTGGGCCGACTGGGCGCGCCAAGCCGGGCGCTGGCACGATCTGGGCAAATATGACCCGGCGTTTCAAGACTATATCCGCCGGGATAGCGGCTACGAAGCCCATCTGCTGGATGGCCAGCCCAGCCACCCCAGCCACTCTCTGGCTGGCGCGCAGCATGCCCTTCTTACGCAGCCGAAGTTTGGCCGCCTGCTGGCCTATCTGATTGCCGGCCACCACACCGGCCTGCCTGACGGCCCAGCCGAATATCAAGGCGCCGCCTCGCTCAGCCATCGGCTGGCGCAAGGCCCGCAAGCGCTGGCCGACGCCTTGCGCGCCGACATTCCCGCCGACCTGCTGGCCGCCACGCCGCTGACGCTGAACCCCCAAGCCATCGGCGGCAAAGACGGCCTGCACCTATGGCTGCGTTTGGTGTTTTCTTGCCTGGTGGATGCTGATTTTCTCGACAGCGAAGCCTATTTTCAGCCCGAGCAAGCCCAACAGCGCCGCCCGCCGCCCGATCTGGCTGACTTGCGCGCCCGGCTGGATGCCTATCTGGCCGACAAACACGCCCACGCTGCGCCCAGCGCCGTCAACAGCGTGCGCGCCGACGTGTTGCGCCAGTGTCGCGAGCAGGCGCAGCAGCCACCCGGCTGCTACACCCTCACCGTGCCCACGGGCGGCGGCAAAACCCTGTCCAGCCTGGCCTTTGCCCTGGAGCACGCATTGGCGCACGGCAAACGCCGGGTGATTTACGCCATCCCCTACACCAGCATCATCGAACAAACCGCTGAAGTGTTTCGCGCGGCCCTGGGTGACGACGCCGTGCTGGAGCACCACAGCAGCCTGGATGTCGAACACGAAACCGTACACAGCCGGCTGGCCGCCGAAAACTGGGACGCCAGCGTGATTGTCACCACCAATGTGCAGCTGTTTGAATCGCTGTTTGCCGCCCGCACCAGCCGCTGCCGCAAACTGCATCGCCTGGTGGACAGCGTGATTGTGCTGGACGAAGCCCAACTGCTGCCCATCCCCTATCTGCAACCCCTGCTCGACGCCCTGCGCCTGCTGACCGAGCATTACGGCGTCACCCTGCTGCTGTGCACCGCCACCCAGCCAGCGCTGCACACCCGCAGCAACAGCTTTGGCCATATCCAATTGCGCGGGCTGGACGCCCGTCGCGCCATCATTCAGCGCGAAGCCCAGCTGTATCAACAACTGGCGCGTGTGCGCCTGCACCTGCCCGCCGACCTGGACGCCCGGCAAAGCTGGGCCGATATCGCCAGGCAAATCAGCCAACACCCCAGCGTGCTGGTGATCGTCAACACCCGGCAACACTGCCGCGAGCTGCACGCCCTGTTGCCCGAAGGCACGTTTCATCTATCGGCGCTGATGTGCGCCGAACACCGCAGCCAGCAGATCGCCGACATCCGCCAGCGCCTGGCCAGAGGCGAGTCGGTGCGCGTGGTGTCCACCACCTTGATCGAGGCTGGGGTGGATGTGGATTTTCCGGTGGTGTTTCGTGCGCTGGCCGGGCTGGACTCCATCGCCCAGGCGGCTGGCCGCTGCAACCGCGAAGGCCGGCTGCCGCATGGCGATGTGCATGTGTTTGTGCCGCCCGACCCATCCCCACTGGGCTGGCAACGCGCCGCCGAAGAAGCCGCCCGCACCGTGCTGGGCCAATGTGGCGCCGACGCCCTGGCCCCCGACGCCATGCAACGCTACTTCAATCACTACTACGGCAAGGCCGGCCAAGCTGGTTTTGACCGCGAAGGCCTGCACGCCCTGCTGACCCAACACGCCGGCCAGGGCGAGATATTTTTTCGCACCGCTGCCGAGCGCATGCGCCTGATCGACAACGCCCACACAGTTGCCGTCATCGTGCCCTACACCCGACAAGACGGCGAACACCGCCGTGACAGTCACGCTTTACGCCGCCGCTTGCAGGCCGGCGAAATGCACCGCGACCTGCTGCGCCAGCTGCAACGCTTTACCGTCAGCCTGCCCCAGTCACAGTTTGAGTGGCTGCGCCGGGCGGGCGAGCTGGAGGAAATCTATCGCGATATCTGGTGGGTGAAAAACGACGTGATGTATGACGAGAAGCGGGGGCTGTTGGTGAGGGAGATTGAGGCAGCCAACCCGGAGTAACTGCTTTGTTGAGGGTCAAATACCGCCCATCGCAAACAGATTATGCTTTTGTATTTCCTTGCCGCTCAGCACAGGCTATCTGGGGCGCCATCTGCGCCTGAACTCAGGAGGGAAGTGATGCAACCCTTTGTTTTACATGTCACAGGCGACTTTGCCTGTTTTACCCGCCCGGAAATGAAAGTCGAGCGCGTCAGCTACGACGTCATTACCCCATCGGCGGCGCGGGCAATATTCGAGTCGATTTTATGGAAACCCGCCATCCGCTGGCAGATACGCCGCATTGATGTGCTGGCGCCCATCCGCTGGACCACCCTGCGGCGCAATGAGCTGGCCGGCAAGCTGTCGCTGGCCTCGGTGCACAGCGCCATGCGCCACGGTGTGGGCCAGCTGGCGCAGTACATCGAAGAAGAACGCCAGCAGCGCGCCAGCCTGCTGCTGCGCGACGTGGCCTATCGGCTGTATGCCGATTTCAGCCTGACCGAACGCGCCGGCCCGGATGATTCTTTGGTGAAATTTGCCGAGATGTTTCGCCGCCGCGCCAGCCGTGGCCAGTGCGTCAATCAGCCCTATCTGGGCTGCCGCGAATTTGCCGCCGACGTTAGCCTGGCCTCGCCAGACCAGGCTGCGCCACCCTGCCCGCCTGCGCTGCGCGGTGAATACCCGCTGGGCTGGATGCTCTACGACCTGGACTTTACCCAGGCCGACGACCCGCGCCCGCGCTTTTACCGGCCGGTGATGCGCGATGGCGTGATTCATGTGCCCGACTGGCAAAGCGAAGAGGTGCTCGGATGATTCTGCAAGCCCTGACTGACTATTACCACCGCAAGGCAGAAGCCGCCGGCCCCGGCCAGGCGGCGCTGGCCCCCGCAGGCTTTGAACACAAAGAAATTCCGTTTGTGCTGGAGTTGGACCACGCCGGGCAACTGGTGAATCTGATCAACACCCAGCAACCGGTGGGCAAAAAGCTGCGCGCGCGCAGCTACCAAGTGCCGCAAGGCGTGAAAAAAACCTCCGGGGTGGCCGCCAATCTGCTGTGGGACACCGTGGAATACGTGCTGGGCATCGACACCAAAGGCAAGCCCGAGCGGGTGGCGCAGCAGCACGCGGCGTTTGTCGCCCGGCTGGACGAACTGCCCGCCGATGATGCCGGGGTGCGCGCCGTGCGCGCTTTTCTGGCGGATATCCCCTGGGACACGCTGCACGCCCACCCAGACTGGGAAACCCTGCTCACCGTCAACCCGGTGATCACTTTTCAGCTGCAAGACGACTTTGGCGAACTGGTATGTACCCGCCCGGCCATTGTGGCCCACTTGCAAGGCGGCCCGGCCAGCGCCGACAACAGCGCGCAAGGCATTTGCCTGGTGAGTGGCGAAACCCAGCCGATTGCCCGCCTGCATCCCGCCATCAAAGGCGTGTGGGGCGCGCAAACCTCGGGGGCCAATATTGTCTCGTTCAACCAGCGCGCGTTTGAATCGTATGGCAAAGAAGGCCGCCAGGGCGAAAACGCCCCAGTGGGCGAGGCCACTGTCTTTGCCTACACCACCGCGCTCAACCATTTATTAGGCAAGGACTCTCGCCAGCGCCTGCAAGTGGGCGACGCCTCCACCGTGTTCTGGGCGGCGCACCCCTGCGCCATGGAAAACAGCCTGGCCGATCTGTTCAACGAACACAAAGACAACCCGGACGCCCACAGCCAGGCGGTCAGCGCGCTGTATCGCTCGGTGCAGCATGGCCAATTTGTGGATGAAGGCGGCGACACCCGGTTTTATGTGCTGGGCCTGGCCCCCAACGCCGCGCGGCTGTCGGTGCGCTTTTGGCACTGCGCCACCGTGGCCGAGCTGGCCACCCGGCTGGTGCGCCACTTTGACGACCTGAACATCATCCGTGGCCCGTTTGACCCGCCGCACCTGTCGCTGATCCGCCTGCTGGGCTGCACGGCGCTGCAAGGCGAACTGAAACACCTGCCGCCCAGCCTGGGCGGCGACACCCTGCGCGCCATCCTGGACGACCGCCCCTACCCGGACACCTTGCTGGCCGCCTGCATTCGCCGCATCCGCGCCGAACAAAAAGTCACTTATCCCCGCGCCGCCCTGCTGAAAGCCTGGCTTAACCGCTGGGCGCGCGCCTATCCAAACGCCACTCACCCACAGGAGGACATCACCGTGTCGCTCAACCCTGACCGCACCGACCCCGGCTACTGCCTGGGCCGTTTGTTTGCCGTGCTGGAGCGCCTGCAAGAACGCGCCAGCAGCGGGCGCAAACTCAACGCCACCATATGCGACCGCTTTTATGGCTCGGCTTCCAGCAACCCGGTGATGGTGTTTCCCAATCTGCTCAAACTGGCCGTGCATCACCACAGCAAAATTGCCCAGCACGCTCCCGGCGAAGCCATCAACCTGAGCAAATTGCTGGGCAGCGTGATGAGCAAGCTGGATCAGTTTCCCACCCAACTGACCCTGCAAGACCAAGCACTGTTCGCCTTGGGCTACTACCACCAAAAACACGACTTTTTTCAGAAACCTGACACCGACACCGCCGCTGACGCCCAAGGAGACGCCCAATGACCGCCCTCGCCCACCGCTATGATTTTGTGCTGCTGTTTGACGTGACCGACGGCAACCCCAACGGCGACCCCGACGCCGGCAACCTGCCGCGCATCGACGCCGAAACCGGCCTGGGCCTGGTGACCGACGTTTGCCTGAAGCGCAAAGTGCGCAACTACATCGCCCTGGCCCACGACCAAAGCCCGCGCGAGCCGCAAGCCGGCGAAAAACGCTATGAAATTTACGTGCGCGAAAAAGCCGTGCTCAACCTGCAACACCAGCGCGCCTACGCCGCGCTGAACCTGGAAGCCGCCGAAGCGCCCGCCGAGGCCCCGACCGAAGACGCCAGCGAAGAAAAGCCCAGCAAAGGCAAAGCGCGCGCGCCCGCCAAAGAAAAGCGCAAAGGCAGCGCGGGCGACGCCGAGCAAGCCCGCGCCTGGATGTGCCAGAATTTTTACGATGTGCGCACCTTTGGCGCCGTCATGTCCACTGGCGTCAACTGCGGACAAGTGCGCGGCCCGGTGCAACTCACCCTGGCCCGCTCAATCGACCCGATTGTGCCGCAAGAACACAGCATCACCCGTGTGGCGGTCACCACTGAAGCCGAAGCCGAAAAACAACAAGGCGACAACCGCACCATGGGCCGCAAATACACCGTGCCCTATGGCCTGTATCGCGCCCACGGTTTTGTCTCCGCCCACCTGGCCCGGCAAACCGGCTTTGACGAAACCGACCTGCAACAACTGTGGCAGGCGCTCAGCCAGATGTTTGAGCACGACCACGCCGCCAGCCGAGGCCAAATGAGCGCCCGCGCCCTGTATGTGTTCCGCCACGACAGCGAACTGGGCAACGCCCCTGCCCATCGGCTATTTGACCTGATTACCATCCGCCGACGCGAAGACGTGGCCGTGGCGCGCCACTTCAGCGACTATCAAATCACCATCAACCGCGAGCACATCCCTGCCGGCGTCCAGCTGGACGAGCAGGCATTCTAAGCCCACATTGACCGCGCCCCCCCCGGCGCGGACAATGCCCACACCCGCCGGCCCCAGCCCAAGCGCCCAGGATCGCCCCACGCGAACCCCAAGCGAACGGCCAAACCCGGCGGGGTTCGCGCTGGAGTTAATCAATTGAATAAAAAGCACTTTTTTCTGGATGCATGGAAATGTGCCTGCCCACCATTCAAGGTGGGCGGCAGGTTCGCGCGCGACGCAGAAAAATGGCTGGAAATTCAAGGGGTTTCTGGCGCGAAGTCACCCGGTGGGACACCGCCGGGTGTGGATTGAAACAGAAACATGCGCCGGGGTCGGCAGCTCCATGCTGGCGTCACCCGGTGGGACACCGCCGGGTGTGGATTGAAACTCCTTGGTGCGTTTGCTTCGTCGATGTAGTTATAGTCACCCGGTGGGACACCGCCGGGTGTGGATTGAAACGTCGGTTTGGAAGTCGTCTTTTTTGATTCCGCCGTCACCCGGTGGGACACCGCCGGGTGTGGATTGAAACTTGCTTGGCATTGTAGCTGGTGCGGGCCATGACTTTGTCACCCGGTGGGACACCGCCGGGTGTGGATTGAAACCGGGTCATTTTGATCTGGATGCCGCCGTAGGCGCAGTCACCCGGTGGGACACCGCCGGGTGTGGATTGAAACAATACTGAGGCTTTCGAGCTTTATAAGGCCCGGCAGTCACCCGGCGGGACACCACCGGGTGTGGATTGAAACCACAGTGAGAAAACCCCAAGCTTTCGAGTGTCGCCGTCACCCGGTGGGTCACCACCGGGTGTGGATTGAAACCAGTACATCGCCATCGGCAGTAATCCCGATTATGTTGTCACCCGGTGGGTCACCACCGGGTGTGGATTGAAACCAGGAAGTGGCGGCAGAATTGTTTGGCGTGGGGAGGTCACCCGGTGGGTCGCCACCGGGTGTGGATTGAAACCAGGAAGTGGCGGCAGAATTGTTTGGCGTGGGGAGGTCACCCGGTGGGTCACCGCCGGGTATGGATTGAAACAACCATGGCGCAGCAGTCAAGCGCCCAACTCGACCAGTCACCCGGTGGGTTACCACCGGGTGTGGATTGAAACAGCCAGCCTTTGCCGCGCGGCAGCCGACGGCGGGGCGTCACCCGGTGGGTCACCACCGGGTGTAGATTGAAACCATCGACTACCAATGGCAAACAACACCATGAAGAACATCAGACTGGCCTTCTACGTCCACCCCGACGATGCCCCCGCCCTGCGCGCCATCGTCGCCCAACTCAACGCCGCGCGCGAAGCCCACAAATCGCCGTTCAAAGGCGGCCCCTACAGTGCCCCCGCTGGCGTAAAAATCGGCGACACCATCACCGATATCGACGGCCAGGAATGCACCGTCTGCAAGTTTTCCAACGCCGACACAACCGCCGGCCAAATCCCCTGGCCCATGGCCACCGCCGGCCAAGGCAAGCCGGCGCCGGTCATTACCGGCGACCTGGTTGCCGCAGCCCGCGCCGAGGGGATGACCGCTACGTGCAAACTTTTTGGCCTGAGCACCGGCGTATGGCCGCGCGTGCGCACCGTGCTAGCCAAGCATTTCCCCAATGAGTTTTACGAACCAAGAAAAGAGATAAGGTCACCCGGTGGGTCACCACCGGGTGTGAATTGAAACCCGTGACGGGCTGCCCGATATGTGGCATGGCGCAGACTGAACAAGCAACCATAAAACCGCAAGACCTGCCTTGAGCTGTACGGCAATTTGCCGTATTGTTGAATCAGGAGGATAAAACCATGCCCACTGCCACCGCAACTGCTCGTCTCGAAGCCCGCATCAGCACCGATCTGCATGCGATGCTCAAGCGCGCAGCTGAACTTCAGGGGCGCACCATGACTGATTTTGTGGTGTCCGCCGTGCAAGACGCGGCGCAACGCGCCATTGAGCAAGCCGAAGTGATCCGGCTGTCTCTGGCCGATCAGGAATGTTTTGCGCAAGCGCTGTTGTCGCCACCCAAACCGGCGCCCGCCTTGGAGCGCGCCTTTACCCGGCGCAACACGCTGTTGCGCACGGAATGAGCCAGGCGCCGTTTCGGCTGACGCCGCTGGATGCCGCACATGATCGCGCCGCTTTTTGCTGCGAGGCGGAGTCGCTGAACCGCTATCTGTGCAAGCAAGCCAGCCAGGACATGCGCCGCCGTGTGGCGGCTTGTTTTGTGGCCCTGGCGGATGATCGGCGCATTGCCGGCTACTACACATTGGCCTCGGCAAGCTTGGTGCTGGCCGATCTGCCGGCCAGCATTGGCAAAAAACTGCCGCGCTATCCAAGCGTGCCCGCCGTCCGCCTGGGCCGCCTGGCGGTCGATCAGGCGTTTAAGGGGCAAGGTTTGGGAGGGGCGCTGCTGGCCGATGCGCTGGCGCGCGCTGCCCGTTCAGAAATTGCCGCCTTTGCCCTGGTGGTGGATGCCAAGGATGAGGCCGCCGCCGCGTTCTACCGGCATCACGGCTTTATTGCCTTGCCAAACTCACCGCTTATCCTGTTTTTGCCGCTGGCCACCGTCCCGCACGCTTGACGCACCATTGAAACGTCCAGCCGCGATTGAGCTGGGCGGCAGGCCAGAGGTCACCCGGTGGGTCACCACCGGGTGTGGATTAAGAGCGGCTAACAAAACCCTCCTGGCGTTGTTGCACGACCTTGCCGTACTACCTGTACTGTCTACGGTCGTGCGCCTAGCCAGGATCGCTTCGCTGGGTTTTGTTAGCCGCTCTAAAACGAAAATTACACCCGCACCGCGCAAATCATGCGCATCACCCGGCAGATCGTTACCCGTTATGGATGAAGCACAAAGATCAGGCCGGGCGGTGCATCTTCTGGGGCTGTATCAGGCACTCGGCCGGAATGCCCAACTTATCGTGTAGCTTCCAGATCATGTTCAGCGTCAGCGGGCGTTTGCGGTTCAGAACCTCATAGACGCGATTCAGCCGGCCGATGACAGGCGTTAAGTCCTTGGGCGTCAGCCCTGCTTGATCCATGCGGAATTTGATGGCCTCGACCGGGTCGGGCAGGTCAATCGGGTAGTGTTTGGCTTCGTAGGCTTCCACCAGCGTCAGCAGGATTTCAAAACGGTCACCGTCTGCCGTGCCAGGGGCCGGTTCATTGTCGAAGTAGGCCGAGACTTCACGTAGCGCGGCCTGATAGTCTTCTTCGGTGCGGATCGGGCGAATATCCATGTCAGACCTCCATTTCTACAGTTTCGGCGTCTATGGCATCGTATTCCTGATGGGTGCCGATGAATTTCACATAGATCGCTTGGTAGTGGTAAGCAACAGACACCACCAGTCGGTAATCGTTGCCCTTGATGTTGAACACCACGCGGCGATTTTTGAGGATGCTTGCGCTTCGATAGCGTTCTTTGATCTCAGCGGGTTGTGTCCATGCGGCCTTCCTGGCTTCATCTACCCAAGACTTGAGCGCTTGTTCTGCATCCGGGTGTTTTTCCCAGAAAACGCGAAGAAATTTAACGGCGATGATGTTCATCGTGGCGATTATAGTCCCACCTTGGGACAAAAGAAATGACAAGCAAGACAACACACTATCCGGCAACACGATGGCCACCTGGTGGGGCGTGCAAGGATTTGATGCTCGCTCGGCAGGCGCCCGGCGGGTCACATCAGTGACAATTTGACGGCCCACTGATTGTCTGATCGGGCATTGACCCGCCCGCACGCCCTGCGCACAATGCCCACACCCACCAGGCCACTCCACCGCCAAAGCTCGCCCCGCGCGAACCCCAAGCGAACGGCTAAACCCGGTGGGGTTCGCGCTGGAGTGAGTCCATTGAATATAAAACTCTTTTTTCTCGATGCTCGGGGGTATGCCCGCTCACCATCCAATGTGGGCGGCAGGTTCGCGCGCGATGCAGAAAAATGGGTGGAAATTCAAGGGGTTTCTGGCGAGAAGTCACCCGGTGGGTCACCACCGGGTGTGGATTGAAACTGCGCGGGACCTGCGCAACAGCTCGCAGTTCGAGCGTCACCCGGTGTGTCACCACCGGGTGTGGATTGAAACTACCGTCTGGTGGCGGGTGGGGTGGAGTACGGCTGTCACCCGGTGGGTCACCACCGGGTATAGCTTGAAACCACATGCAGGAAGCCCCTGAAACATCCCTGCCGTAGTCACCCGCCTTCTCACCAAATACCGGTTAAAGCGCACGTTCGCTAAAGCCATCACGGCAGCGCTCGGCCCGTGCTTGGGCTGGGCGATGCTACAATGCTGGTTTTACGCATTCGCCCGAATCAGGACTGTCCATGCTCTCGCTTTACAACACGCTCACCCGCCAGAAAGAGGTGTTCACCCCCATCGAACCCGGCAAGGTCCGCATGTATGTGTGCGGAATGACGGTGTACGACTACTGCCATCTGGGTCATGCCCGGGTGATGGTGGTGTTCGACATGGTCAGCCGCTGGCTGCGCGCCAGTGGGCTGGACGTGACTTATGTGCGCAATATCACCGATATTGACGACAAAATCATCAAGCGCGCGGCTGAAAATGGTGAATCCATCCAGGCGCTGACCCAGCGCTTTATCGACGCGATGAACCAGGACGCCGACGCGCTGGGCATTGTGCGCCCGACTTTCGAGCCGCGCGCCACCGAGCATATCTCCGGCATGCTGGCGCTGATTGCCCAGTTGATCGCCAACGGCAAGGCCTACCCGGCGGCCAATGGCGATGTGTATTACGCCGTGCGCGAGTTTGACGGCTACGGCAAGTTGTCGGGCAAATCGCTGGAAGACCTGCGTGCGGGCGAGCGGGTGGATGTGGATCCTTACAAGCGCGATCCGCTGGACTTTGTGCTGTGGAAAGCCTCGAAAGCCGGTGAGCCGGCCTGGGCGTCGCCGTGGGGCGAGGGCCGGCCGGGCTGGCATATCGAGTGCTCGGCGATGAGCTGCCACCACCTGGGCGAGCATTTCGACATCCACGGCGGCGGCGCGGATTTGCAGTTTCCGCACCACGAAAACGAAATCGCCCAAAGCGAGGGCGCGCACGGCCACGCCTATGTGAATTACTGGATGCACAATGGCTTTATCCGCGTGGACGACGAAAAAATGTCCAAATCGCTGGGCAATTTCTTCACCATCCGCGAGGTGCTGGAAAAATTCGACGCCGAAGTGGTGCGCTTTTTTATTCTGCGCGCCCACTATCGCAGCCCGCTGAATTATTCCGACGCCCACCTGGCCGACGCCCGCAATGCGCTGACCCGCTTGTACACCACGCTGAAAAACGTGCCGGCGGCCGAGGTGGCCATCGACTGGGCCAACCCGTATGCCGCGCGTTTTCAGGCGGCGATGAACGACGATTTCAACACCGTCGAAGCCATGGCCGTGCTGTTTGAGCTGGCGGCAGAAAGCAACCGCAGCGGCTCGGCCGAGCTGGCTGGCCTGCTGAAGGCGCTGGGCGGCGTGCTGGGCTTGTTGCAGCGCGATGCGCAGGCGTTTTTGCAAGGCGGCGATGACGCCGATGGGCTGTCGGCCGAGGCCATCGAGGCGCTGATTGCCGCCCGCCGCGCCGCGCGCGCCGCCAAAAATTGGGTAGAAAGCGACCGCATCCGCGACGAACTGACCGCCGCCGGCATCGTGCTGGAAGATGGCGCGCAGGGCACGACCTGGCGCCGCGCCGGCTGATACCCCGTCAGCCGCGATAAAAAACCCCGCGACATCAGGCCGATGTCGCGGGGTTTTTTTAGCGCTGCCAACAAAACGCTGCGAAGCGGTGCTGGCCAGATCGCGTAACGTGGTACGGCAAGGTCGGGCAGCAACGCCAGGAGGGTTTTGTGAACCGCGCTTAGTGATGGCGCGAGGTGGACGGCTTGGGCGCGCGCGCCTGGCCATTACCACCATTGCCGCCATTGCGCGGGCCGCCTTGGCCCTGGCGGGCGCCTTGCGGCTTGCCGCCCTGGCCGGGCTTGCCGGCCGGCTGGCTGCCGCCGCGAGGCGCGCCGCGCCCACCGCCTCCGCCGCCACGCGGGGCGTTGCGGCCATTGGGAATCGGCTCGGCGGCAATGCTCGGGTCCACTTCAAAACCCGGCAGCTGGGCGCACGGCAGCGGACGACGGATCAGTTTTTCGATATCCACCAGCAGCTTGTTTTCGTCCACGCACACCAGCGACACCGCCTCGCCCTCGGCGCCGGCGCGGCCGGTGCGGCCAATGCGGTGCACGTAGTCTTCCGGCACATTGGGCAACTCGAAGTTGACCACGTGCGGCAGCTCGCTGATGTCGATGCCGCGCGCGGCGATGTCGGTGGCCACCAGCACGCGCAATTCGCCGCTCTTGAAGCCAGCCAGCGCGCGGGTGCGGGCCGATTGGCTCTTGTTGCCGTGAATGGCGGCGGACGGGATGCCGTCTTTTTCCAGCTTTTCCGCCAGGCGGTTGGCGCCGTGCTTGGTGCGGGTGAACACCAGCACTTGTTGCCAGTTATTTTGCTGGATCAGGTGCGACAGCAAATCGCGCTTGCGTTCGCGGTCCACGCGGTACACTTGCTGACGCACGCGGTCGGCGGTGGCGTTGCGCGGGGCGACTTCGATCAGCGCCGGGCGATCCAGCAGCCGGTCGGCCAGGCCGCGGATGTCCTCAGAGAAGGTGGCCGAGAACAGCAGGTTTTGCCGTTTGGGCGGCAGCTTGGCCAGCACCTTTTTGATGTCGTGGATAAAGCCCATGTCCAGCATGCGGTCGGCTTCGTCCAGCACCAGGATTTCGACGCTGTTCAGATCCAGCGAGCCTTGCGACAGATGATCCAGCAGGCGGCCAGGGCAGGCCACCAGGATATCCACGCGCTTTTTCAGCTGCTCGATTTGCGGGTTCATGCCCACGCCGCCAAACATCACCATTGAGGTGAGCTTGAGATAACGGGCGTAACCGCGCACGTTTTCTTCCACCTGCGCCGCCAGCTCGCGGGTGGGGGTGAGGATCAGCGCGCGCACGCCGGGGCGCGCCTGCGGGTTGGCCGGCGCGGTGCTGGACAAACGCTGCAAGATGGGCAGGGTGAAGCCGGCAGTCTTGCCGGTGCCGGTCTGCGCGCCCGCCAGAAGATCACCACCGCTCAACACAGCAGGGATAGCCTGGGTCTGGATCGGGGTGGGGGTGGTGTAGCCGAGCTCAGTGACAGCGCGGACGATGGGGTCGGACAACCCCAGTCGGGAAAAAGGCATGCAAACAACTCCAGCCGCCGCGCATCTGCGCGGACGGGAGATAAAACCAGGGCGGAAACCTTGCCGGGGAACGCGCACGCGCCGTCCGTCACACGCCGCCACGCCGGACCAACAAACGCGGCCAGCGCCCCGTGCATCCATTCAGTTCAAAGCTTTGAATGCGGCGCGCCTGGATGTGGGGCTGACGTAGGCTTGCGCCGGACAAACGCGAGGCGCTTGTGTCAGTCTGTGTCAGGCTATATCAGCCACAGAAAAAGCGAATGGTTCGCGATTATAGCGAATCGCACACAAACTAGGTGTAAATACTGGGTTTCTGTGCTGCGTACGTCGTACACAAAGCGGGGCATCTTAACATTGCCGGGCGGGAAATGGTCTGACCAAGCACCGTATTTTTACGGATTTATGATTTGCGTCAGATTTTCACCACATCCGCCACGCTTGTCTTGCCGGCAGGCCGCAGGCACCATGCTGTTTTGTTTGCCACCGGAATGTTTGCCATGTTCAGCACCCCGATTCGCGCCATCGCCTTTGACCTGGATGGCACCCTGGTTGACAGCCTGACCGACATCGCCGCCGCCGCCAACGCCGCCCGCGCCGAGCTGGGCCTGGCGCCGCTGGCCGATAGCCGGGTGCGCGGCTTTATCGGCGATGGCTCGGCCATGCTGATGGCGCGCACCGCCCAGGACGACCCACATGCCCAGGTGGATGATTCCCCGCTGCAAATCGCCGCCCGCGCCCACTTCAACCAGCATTACGCCCGCGTGGTGGCCGAGCACACCCGCCCCTATCCCGGCGCGGCGGAAGGCTTGCAGGCGCTGGCGGCGCTGGGCCTGCCGCTGGCCTGCGTGACCAATAAGCCGATTGCTTTTACCACCCCGCTGCTGGCAGCGCTGGATCTGGCGCAGTACTTTCAGTTGGTGCTAGGCGGCGACAGCCTGGCCGCCAAAAAACCCGACCCGCTGCCGCTGGCGCATGTCGCCCAGGCCCTGGCCGTCACCCCGGCACAGCTATTAATGGTGGGCGACTCAAAAAACGACGTGCTGGCCGCCCGCGCGCACGGCTCGCCGGTGCTGGCGGTGAGCTATGGCTATACCGCATCGGCCAGCGCACTGGGCGCAGATGCAGTGATTGACCGCATCGACCAGATGGTGGCGCTGTTGGGGTGAGCTGGGCGGGCATGCCTGCCGGACAGGGCTTTCCTTTCAGCACAATTTGTTATATGTTTATATAAATTGTTCAAGTTCAGCCCAAGGAGCCCTTACCATGACCTGCAATATCGGCAAAACCGAGCGCATTCTGCGCGTGATCGTCGGCCTGATCATCACCAGCCTGGCGTTTGTCGGCCCGCAAAGCCCGTGGGCGTATCTGGGCCTGGTGCCGGTGCTGACCGGCCTGCTGGGCTGGTGCCCGCCGTATGCGATGCTGGGCATCAATACCTGCAAGAAGAAGTAAGTCGCCGAAAGCTCATTCCAGACGGGACGTCATCTCGTCCCTCTGGCGAAAGCCCCACCCCCGTTGTCCGGGCGTGGGGCTTTGTCTGTTCAGGCGCTTGCTTCGCGCAGCAGGGCCAGCAGGGCATCGGTGTCCAGGCGGGCGCTGGCGTCGCCGCCGGCCAGCAGGGCGTCGGCCAGTTCGCGTTTGGCAGCGTGCAAGGCGAGGATGCGTTCTTCGATGGTGTGGGCGGCCACCAGCCGGTAGATGGTCACCGGGCGTTGCTGGCCCATGCGGTAGGCGCGGTCGCTGGCCTGGTCTTCTACTGCCGGGTTCCACCAGGGGTCCAGATGCAGCACATAGTCGGCGGCGGTCAGCGTCAGGCCCGAGCCGCCGGCTTTCAGGCTGATGAGAAACACCTCGCCCTGGCCGCCCTGAAACGCTTCGACTTTTTTCTGGCGCTGGCGCGCCGGGGTGGCGCCGTCCAGGTAGTGGTAGGCAATGCCTTGTTCGTCCAGCCAGCGGCGCGCCAGCGCCAGGTGATCGACAAACTGGCTGAACACCAGCGCCTTGTGGCCGTTGTCCAGCAGCTCGCGCATCAGCCGGGCAAAGGCGGCCAGCTTGCTGCCGGGCAGGGTGGCGTTGGGCAGGGCCAGGGTGGGGTGGCAGCACAGCCGGCGCAGGCGGGTGATGTGCGCCAGCACCTGCATGGCGCGCTCGTGCTCGGGCGCTTGCGCCACTTGTTCCAGCGCCTCCTGGCGCAGGGCTTCGTACAGCTCGCGCTCGCCGTCGGACAGTTCGACCCGATAGGTCAGCTCGGTGCGCGGCGGCAGTTCGGTCAGCACCTGGGTTTTGGTGCGGCGCAAAATAAAGGGTTGCAGCAGGCGGCGCAGCGCCAGGCGGGCTTGCTCGTCGCCTTCGGCAATTGGCGTGGCAAAGCGTTCGCCAAACTGCTCCAGGCTGCCCAGCAAACCCGGATTGAGAAAACGAAACAAGCTCCACAGCTCGCCCAGATGGTTTTCCACTGGGGTGCCGCTGGCGGCCAGCCGGAAATCGGCGCGCAGGGCAAACGCCGCTTGGGCGCGGCGGGTGTCCGGGTTTTTGATGGCCTGGGCTTCGTCCAGAATCACGCTGGCCCAATGCACCTGGGCAAAGCGTTCGGCGTCCAGCTGAAACAAGCCATAGCTGACCACCACCAGATCCCCCGGCGCCAGCGCGTCCAGCGCGCGTTGCTGGGCATACGGCCGCAGGCGCAGGCTGGGGGCAAAGCGGGCGGCTTCGGCCAGCCAGTTTTGCGCCACCGAGGTGGGGGCGACCACCAGTTGCGGGCCGTGTTCGGCGCGCAGCAGGCACAGCGCCAGGGTTTGCATGGTTTTGCCCAAGCCCATATCGTCGGCCAGACAAGCGCCCACACCCCAGTGCGCCAGCCGCGCCAGCCAATGAAAACCGGCCAGCTGATAATCGCGCAGCGTGGCGCGCAAGGCGCTGGGCACGGCGGGGCTGATCTGCTCCAGCGCTTGCCAGCGCGCGCGCTGCGCAGTCCAGCCGGCGTCGCCTTCACAAGCGGCGGCGCTGTCGGCCAGTTGCGCCAGCATCGGCGCGGCCAGCCGGCTGAGCTGGGTGGCGCCGTCGGCGTCCAGCCCGGCGCTGGCGCGGGCCAGCGCGGCCAATTGCTGACGCAGCGCGTCGTCCAGCGCCAGCCAGTCGGCTTCGCCCAAGCGCACATAGCGGCCGCTGTGCTGGCCGACCAGGGTTAACAGTTCGCGCAGTTGCAGCAGGCGGCCGTCGTCGTCCAGCGCCAGCTCGCCGTTGACGGCAAACCAGTCGCCGCGCTGGCGAATGCTCAGCCGCGCCTGGCCGGCGTGCGCCGGGCCGCGCAGGCGCAAACGCTGGCCTGCCGGCCACACGCAACGCAGCTGCGCCTCGCCCACCGCTTGCAGCTCAGCCAGCACGTCCAAGGCTTGATCAATGCTGACACACACCCGCTCGCCGATGATGGGGTCGTGCGGGCAGGCGGCCAGTGTCGGGCATTGGCGCAGCACGGCGGCGTGGGCGCGGCGTTCGGCGTCCAGGTCGCGACAGGTGTGCACCGCCTCGCCGTCCACCGCGCCCACCACCGTCACCATGCCCTGGCCGGGGCGGTAGTCGCGCCCGCCAGGTAGCGGGCGCACGCGCAGTTGCACGCGCAGGCTGTCGCCGTCGGCGCGCAGCAGCGCATACAGCGTGGCGTCGGCCGGCAGCGCCGGCAGTTGGCCGGCCAGGTCGGTGAGGTCGCTGTGAATCGGCAACAGCGGGGCCAGTTGGCTGATGGCGTCCAGCAGGGGCGCGCGCGCCGCGCGCGGCACCGCCAGGCCATGGCCGACCAGCGCCACCAGCCGCTTGAGCTCGCCATCCAGCCGGTACAATCGCCAGTGTTCGGGCTGGCTGTGGTCCAGCCACTGCGTGCGGGCGTCAGTCAGCTGTGGCGGCGAGACTTCCAGCCGCAGCATATCGCCCTGCTGGCGCAGCACCAGCGCCGGCTGCCCCAGGCTAAGCTCGATGCGCGCGTGCGGCAGCTCGGCGGCAAACAGCGCCGGGTGGCCCACCAACGCCGGCAGGGCGTCTTCGTCCAGGGTGTAGCTTTCGCCGCCGTAGTAATACACCTCGCTGACCTTGGCGCAGCGCAGCGCGGCGTGGTCTTGCGCGCTCAGCCAGTCGGGCAGCTCGCCCAGCAGGCGCTTCCAGCTCAGCGCGCGGCCGGAGGTCCAGCCCTGGGCGCTGTGTTTTTGTTCGCGCGCTTCCAGCGCCACGCCGCCATCGCTGGCTTCCAGCCGCCAGGCCAGCCGGCGCTCGACGCTGGGGGCGGCCGGCTGGGCGGCGTCGGCCTCGGCGTTCAGCCGCGCCAGCGCGGCGTGGGCGGCGCTCAGCCCCGGCAAAAAACTGCGGTCGCCGGCTTGCAGCCGGGCCAGCCAGTCTTGCCGGTGCGCCTGCGCCGGGCTGGGCGGCGCGTCGTACAGCCTTTCCATCAGCATGGCCAGCAGCGGCCATAACCAGGACTGCTCGGCGATGTCGCGCCACACCTCGCCCAGCCGCGCCTCGGCCAGCCGCCAGCCGCCGGGACGGGCGGTCAGCCAGCCTTGCTCAGTCAGCCGGCGCAAGATGGCTTGCGGGCGCGGCGGCAAGGGTGGGGCGTCGGCCGGCAGCAAGGGCGGCAGCACCATCAATAAAGCGCGGTCGGACAGGCCATCGGGCACACAGGCCAGCGCGTGCAGCACGGCGCGGGCGGCGGGGGGAAGGTTCATGGCGGGCAAGTACAAGGTGCAAACGGGGAAGGCCCGGATTATAGCCTGTGGCCCGACGTGGCGGCGCCCACCCGCTGGGCTGGGTGGGCGTGGCTGCGTGTGATTTGTCAGCGAGCCGAGCGGCTCACCACTCTCAGCGCAGCAAATCTGGTCAGGCGCACGACCGCGACAAGCATGGGGTGAGCGGCGCTTATTCGCCGATAAACACCGTGTCTTCTTGGCGCTGGAAGCTGGCATCGTCCCGACTGCGCACATTCAAGTGCAGTACCTGTGCACCATGCTGCACATTGTCCGGCGCGGCTTGCACTCGCGCCAGCAATTGCAGCTGGCCATGCGCCGGCAACAGCAATTGCGCCGGTTCGGTCAGCACCCGCGCGCCAGGCAGGCCTTCGGCGCTCAGCTGCAAGACATGCGGGCGGCTGTCGGCGTTGAACACCTTGATCTGGTAGGCGTTTTCCAGCAGGCCTTCCGGCGTTTCCCGCACCATCACTGCGCGGTCGCGCAGCACATTCACATGCAGCGGCGCACGCTGCCACAGGCCCACCGCCATGGCCAGCGCCGTGGCGGCAATCAGGCCCAGATAAATCAAGGGACGCGGACGCAGCCAGCTTACCCGCGCCGGCTGGCCGCTGGCCTCGGCGTGCGGGGTGGTCATCCGGATCAGCCCGCGCGGTGCGCGCAGCTTGTCCATCACTGTGTCGCAGGCGTCGATGCAGGCGCCACAGCCGATGCATTCGTATTGCAGGCCGTTGCGAATATCAATGCCGGTGGGGCACACCTGCACGCACACGCCGCAGTCCACGCAGTCGCCGCGCGGATTGGCGGTGTGCTGTTGGCGGCGCGCGCCGCGCGGCTCGCCGCGCTTGGCGTCGTAGCCCACCAATAAGGTGTGCGAATCAAACATCACACTCTGAAAACGCGCATACGGGCACATATGCAGGCACACCTGCTCGCGCAGCCGGCCGGCCAGCAGATAGGTAAAACCGGCGTAAGACAGCAGCCAGAACAGCGTCCAGCCGCCCATGCTGCCGTCCAGCACACTGGCCAACAGCTCGGGCGCCGGCACAAAATACGCCACCAGACCAAAGCCAATCACCAGGCTGACGGCAATCATCACCGCCTGGCTTGCCACGCGCCGCGCCAGATGCGCCGGTTTATACGGGTCGGCGCGCAATTTCAGCCGCGCCGGGCGGTCGCCCTCGATCCAGTGTTCGATCCACAGCATGATTTCGGTGTACACCGTTTGCGGGCAGCTATTGCCGCACCACAGCCGGCCGGCCAGCGCCGTCCACCAGAACAGCCCCAGCGCACAGATAATCAGCGCGCCAGCCAGATACACCAAATCTTGCGGCCAGAAACACCAGGCAAACAAAAAAATCCGCTGGCCTTCCAGATCCAGCCAGATGGCCTGGTGGCCATCCCAGCGCAGCCAGGGCGCGCCCAAAAAAATCAGCTGGGTGAGCAACACCATGGCCACCCGCCAGGTGTTGAAGCGCCCAGACGTGAGCTTGGGCACACAGGGGCCGCCCGTGGCAGGGCGGCGCAGGGTGGCAACAGTCATGTTATTCTCCGGCAACAATGAATGGCCGCAGGGTAACGCGCCCATTCTGTGCCCTGCCAGACACAGAAAAACCCGATTTTGCAGAGCACAGAAAACCCGTGTGCCCAGCACCTGATGAGCTATCTGCTTTTTGTTGATAAATCATCAGCTTGCATGACAATTACATTGCATGCATACTGATGGCTGTACACTCTGGGACGCGCGGGAACTTTTCTGAGCCTGGGCCCGCCGTACTCTGCAACACGGCGAATAAACGCCGCCCACAATACCCAGCGCAGCGCGCCTGGCTAGGCGCACGGCCGGTACACGCAATACGGCAAGATTGCGGCACAATCCCAGACAGGTTTTGTCAGCAGCGCCAAAACAGCGCACGGCATGCGCCAAGCCCAGTGTCCGAGGTCAGCAAGGAGTGCGTCATCATGTTCATCCCCCCGGTTTCTCCCCAGCTCCCGGTGTACCAGCCGAAAGCGCCGGATATGGTGCCGGACGTCACCGCCGTGGGCCGCACCTCGCCCGTACAGGCAGAAACGCTTGGCCGTTCGGTGCAGCAAGATGCCCAGCGCGCCAGCGAGCGTCGGCCACTGCGGCCGCGCAAGCCCAACGACTGGGACGCGGTGGATGTGTCTGAACGCGGCGAACTATTACTCTTGCTGGATGATGTGGCCGAAGAACTTCTGGCGGTGCGCAGCCGGCTGGCCAGCGATGAGGCGGTGTACACCGTGCTGCGCGCCGCCGATCAATTGCGCCAGGCTTATCAGCGCCTGGCCGCGCCGTATGGCCGGCATGACAACCCGGCCGATTTGCTGGGCGTGGCAGCCAGCTTGCAGGAAGGGCTGACGCATGTGCCGGCACAAGACGATGGCCTGCCAATGAGCAGCCTGGGCGTGCGGCTGGGGGCTGAAGGTGAGCTGCATGTGGATGCCGCCCGGCTGGCCTGGGCCTGCCAGCAGCGCCCGGACATGGCGCGCCGGCTGGATGCCGTGGTGGCCAATCTGCATGCCCAGGTGCTGGGCGCCCAACGCCGGCTGAACCACCCGGCTACCGGCCCGGGGCGCGGTCTGGATGCGCAATTACTGTCGGCGCATTATGCAGCCCAGAGTGCCCAGGTGATGGCCAGTGCCAGCCATCCACCGCGCCGCATGCCGCCGACCATACATGATGTTGTTGAAAAACCATGATTTTTTCAAAAAATTTACGAATAACGGCATTTTTTTCACATTAACTGTTGACAAGCATGGGGCGCATGCGTATGATGCGCTCCATCGATTCAATTCGATTCCTCGATAGCTCAGTCGGTAGAGCGACGGACTGTTAATCCGCAGGTCCCTGGTTCGAGCCCAGGTCGAGGAGCCAGATTCAAAAAAGCCCGATGTCTTCACGACATCGGGCTTTTTTTCGTTTTCATGACGGAACTTCTGCTGAAACAGCCAGTCATACACTCTACAACTTGCGCGTTTCAGGCCCAGCGGATAAGCCGCCGCCGCGCCAGGTTGCTGCAGACAGGAGGCCGTGATGCAACTGACTTCCCGCCAGATTTCCCCCCGCTTGCGCCGCATGCTGCGCCAATGCTGGCAACGCCTGAGCGAACGCGATCTTGACCAGATCGTCAATCGCAAAAGCCTGCTGGCTGCGCTGCGACGCCGCTATACCCGCCCCGTGGTGGAGATCGAACAAGAAATTGACCAATTTTTTCGCACGGTGTTTGCCGGAGGCGCCTTGCGCCCGGCTCTGACGCCATCCTGATGCACATGGGGCGGGTTGCCCCACCCGCCTTGTGGCTGTTTTCTCCGGGTTGTTCCCACATCCTGTTCGCGCCTGCCTTGTGCAGGCGTTTTTTTATGTGCTCATCCGCTTCGGGCCCACAGCAAACTGCGCTTTGATGGCCCCTGCGCTTGCGCGCATATCGGCATATTTCCCCCCGGCCAAAAACCTGGCTGGCTTGATGCAAGACACAGACTCTGTGCACAAGTTGTATTTGCGCAACATCTGTCAATGGCATGAATATCATGACAAATAACCGTAGATTTATTTAAAAACACTATGCTAAACATCATGTTATCCATATTCATTTATTTGATTTAGTGCCTTATTCCACCAATATATTAAATGATAATGTTTCAAAAAAAGCATGCGTTATAAGTATAAATACTTAGTTAACCTCACTCACATTCAGCGAATTTTGCATATTTCACCCGACTGCTATTTACTGTGACAGCCGCATGGAACACCCCACTCCGCTGCGGCAAGCATGCTGGCTTCTGGATTGCAGCACAGGCCAGTGCTTAGAGTCGCTCACAAAACCCAGCGAAGCGGTCCTGGCTAGGCGTGTGACCGCAGACAGTACGGGTAAGTACGGCAAGGTCACACAACAACGCCAGGAGGTTTTGTGAGCGGCTCTTACTCCTCACCTCAGAAGGAAGTTTCCATGACCATCACCGTCAGTTCGGCTGTCAGCTATACCCTGGCCGCCGCCGAAGATAATCTGATCCTGACCGGCGCCGCCAATATCAACGGCAATGGCAACGCCCTGGCCAACAAGATTGATGGCAATACCGGCGCCAATCTGATCAAAGGTCTGGGTCAAGCCGACATCCTGTCTGGCTTCGATGGCAACGACACCATTTATGCCGGCGATGTCGGCAGCGTCGACGCCCTGTATGTCGATACGCTGTATGGCGGCAATGGCGCCGATGTCCTGTATGCCGATGGCCAGGATTATTTGTATGGCGACGCTGACAATGACATCTTGCATGGCGAATTTGGCGGCAACAATCTCTTGCAGGGCGGCGTCGGCAACGATAGCTATTACGTCTCGGCCAATAACTCGATCATCAACGAGCTGCCTGGCGCTGGCATCGATACGGTATACAGCAGCGACACCATCGCACTGAACGGCACGCTTCCCGTGGCGGGCGCTACCCTGGTCAGCGGAGAGGTGGAGAACCTCACCTTGACAGGCACAGCCAATATCAATGGGATTGGCAACAATCTGGTGAACACCATCAAGGGCAATAGCGGCGCCAATGTCCTGTCCGGCGGTTTGGGCAATGACACCATTTATGGCTACGACGGCGACGACAAGCTGTATGCCGATGCTGCCGGCGTGGGCGTGACCGCCGATGCCGACTGGCTGTACGGCGGCAATGGCAACGATATTCTCTATGGCAATGGCAACGACAAACTGTTTGGCGATGCCGGCAACGACACCTTCATCGTGATTGGCGGCCAGAACATGGTGGTGGATTCTGGTGGCATTGACATCGTCAAGAGCGCCGTGTCGTTCAGCCTGACCTACACTGCAGATCCGGCCGCCTCGTGGGCCAGTGGCGGCATCGAAACCCTGGAGCTGACTGGCGCCGCCAATATTTATGGTTTTGGCGACATCAACAGCAATGTGATTTATGGCAACAACGCCAATAACCAGTTGGACGGCAAGGGTGGCAACGACACGCTGGACGGGCGTGCAGGCAACGATGTTCTGCAAATCGGTTCGGATAGCGGCGGCGTATCTGGCGCCACCACGCTGCTGGGCGGCGCCGACGCCGATTTGTTCTGGATTGGCAAAGGCTATTTGGGCGACCACAGCAGCGGCGCCAATCAGCTGACCCTGGGCGACTTTACTTCGGGCGTGGATCACATCCGCTTTGGCATTGACCTGACCGCTACGGCGCCTACCGCACTGGGCACGACGCCGGTATATGCTTTCGATACCTTGGCCATGGTGCTGGATCGGGCGGCAGGCGGTCTGGGCAGCCCGACCAACCCGACCATCAAAAAATTCGAGTTTGCCGGCGATACCTATCTGGTGCTGGACCAAAGCACGGCTATCGTGTTCTCCGCATCGGATCTGGCCATCAAGATCACCGGCACGCCAGGAGTGGTGTTGTCTGATCTGGTGTTCGATCTGGTGTAACGCATCCTGATGTAAATCATCACGGATGGTTGCGTTGCCGTCAGCGGCGACCTTGGCTTGCGTCTGGTCGCCGCCGCTGTTTTGGCATCATCAACAGCCCTATGCAATTTATGGTTTTTGGGGCTTGAAAAGTCCTCCCTGCCCCTCAACTACGGTCTTGACAAAACTTTCTCGAGGTGCACGAACCATGCGTCAAGACAAACTCACCACTAAATTCCAACAAGCTCTGGCCGATGCGCAAAGCCTGGCGCTGGCCAATGATCACGCCTATATCGAACCGCAGCACTTGCTGGCGGCCATGTTGGACGATGCCGATTCCGGCATTGGCAGCCTGTTGGCGCGCGCCGGCGTCAACGCCCCGCGCCTGCGTCAGCAATTGGCCGCTGCGATTGAGCGCCTGCCCAAAGTGCAAGGCGCTGGCGGCGAAGTCAATGTGTCGCGCGAGCTGATCAATCTGCTCAATCTCACCGACAAGGCCGCCATCAAGCGCGGCGACCAATTCATTGCCTGCGAGCTGTTCCTGGTGGCGCTCACCGAGGACAAGGGCGAAACCGGCCGTCTGTTCAAAGAAGCCGGCGCCACGCCGGCTGCGCTGAACGCCGCCATCGACGCCGTGCGCGGCGGCGAGCAAGTGGGCAGCCAGGACGCCGAAGGCAAGCGCGAGGCGCTGGCCAAATACACCCTCGACCTCACCGCCCGCGCCCGTGAAGGCAAGCTCGATCCGGTGATTGGCCGCGACGATGAAATCCGCCGCGCCATCCAGGTGCTGCAACGCCGCACCAAGAACAACCCGGTGCTGATTGGCGAACCAGGGGTGGGCAAGACGGCGATTGTCGAAGGCCTGGCCCAGCGCATTGTCAATGGCGAAGTGCCAGAAAGCCTCAAGCACAAAAAGCTGCTGGTGCTGGACTTGGCCGCGCTGCTGGCCGGCGCCAAGTTCCGTGGCGAATTTGAAGAACGGCTGAAGTCGGTCCTCAATGAGCTGGCCAAAGATGAAGGCAACACCATCGTCTTTATCGATGAAATCCACACCCTGGTCGGCGCCGGCAAGGCCGAAGGCGCCATGGACGCCGGCAATATGCTCAAGCCGGCGCTGGCGCGCGGCGAGCTGCACTGTCTGGGCGCCACCACGCTGGACGAATACCGCAAATACATCGAAAAAGACGCCGCGCTGGAGCGCCGCTTCCAGAAGGTGCTGGTGGACGAGCCGAGCGTGGAAAACACCATTGCCATTCTGCGCGGCCTGCGGGAGAAATACGAAATCCACCACGGCGTGGACATCACCGACCCGGCGATTGTCGCCGCCGCCGAGCTGAGCCACCGTTACATCACCGACCGCTTTTTGCCGGACAAGGCCATCGACCTGATCGACGAAGCCGCCAGCCGCATCAAGATGGAAATCGACTCCAAGCCGGAATCCATGGACAAGCTGGAGCGGCGCATGATTCAGCTCAAGATCGAACGCGAAGCAGTGCGTCGGGAAAAAGACGAAGCCTCGCAAAAGCGCCTGAGCCTGATCGAAGACGAAATCCGCCGGCTGGAGCGTGAATATTCTGACCTGGAAGAAATCTGGAAAGCAGAAAAAGCCGCCGTGCAGGGCTCGCAGTCGATCAAAGAACAGCTCGACCGCCTGCGCATCGACATGGAAGACGCCACCCGCCGTGGTGACTGGCAAAAAGTCTCCGAGCTGCAATACGGCAAGCTGCCGCAGCTGGAAGCACAACTGAAGGCCGCTGAAGCTGGCGAAAACCCGCAAAGCAGCAAAACCAAGCTGCTGCGCACCCAGGTGGGCGCCGAGGAAATCGCCGAAGTGGTCAGCCGCGCCACCGGTATTCCGGTATCCAAGATGCTGTCTGGCGAGCGGGAAAAACTGCTGAAAATGGAAGACGTGCTGCACCAGCGCGTGGTGGGCCAGGACGAGGCCGTGCGCGTGGTGGCCGACGCCATCCGCCGCTCGCGCTCCGGCCTGTCTGACCCGAACAAGCCGTATGGTTCTTTCCTGTTCCTCGGCCCGACCGGGGTGGGCAAGACCGAGCTGTGCAAGACCTTGGCCGGCTTCCTGTTCGACAGCGAAGAACACCTGATCCGCATTGATATGTCGGAATACATGGAGAAACACTCGGTCGCCCGCCTGATTGGCGCGCCGCCGGGCTATGTCGGCTATGAAGAAGGCGGTTATCTGACCGAACAGGTGCGCCGCAAGCCGTATAGCGTGATTCTGCTCGACGAAGTGGAAAAAGCCCACCCGGACGTGTTCAACATCCTGCTGCAAGTGCTGGACGACGGCCGGCTGACCGACGGCCAGGGTCGCACGGTGGATTTCCGCAACACCGTGGTGGTGATGACCTCGAATATGGGCAGCCAGCTGATCCAGAGCATGGCCACCGACGATTACGAGCTGGTCAAGCTGGCGGTGATGGGCGAAGTGCGCACCCACTTCCGCCCGGAATTCATCAACCGCATTGATGAAACCGTGGTGTTCCACGCACTGGACAGCCAGCACATTGCCTCGATTGCCCGCATCCAGCTCAAGCACCTGCAAGCGCGGCTGGCGGCGATGGACTTGCAGCTGGACATCAGCGAAGCGGCGCTGGCCTTGATCTGCGAGGCCGGGTTTGATCCGGTGTATGGCGCGCGGCCGCTGAAGCGGGCGATTCAGAGTGAAATCGAAAACCCGCTGGCCAAGGCCATCCTGGCTGGCCGTTATCCGCCCAAGACTGTGATTCACGTCGGGGAGGCCAATCAGCGGCTGGTGTTTGCCTGACCGACAGCGGCCACAGACGCAAAAACGCCACGGGAGGGGCCCTTCCGTGGCGTTTTTGCGTACAGCACACCCCAAACAACCCGGTTTGGGATGGCTTGGCGGTCGCTCTTAAGAGTCGCTCACAAAACCCAGCGAAGCGGCCCTGGCTAGGCGTGTGACCGCAGACAGTACAAGCACAGTACGACAAGGTCACACAACAACGCCAGGGGGGTTTTGTGAGCGGCGCTTAACCCTCGGCCAGCAGCGCAGCGGCCTCACGCGCCATCTGCCCTTCTTCGTCGGTGGCGATCACCCAGGCCGACAGGCGGCTGCCGTCGCGGGTGATGCGCGCGGCGTTGGCGGCGTTGGCCTCGGGGTCGAGGTCAAAACCCAGCCAGGCCAGGCGGGCGAGGATTTTCTCCCGCACTGGCGCGCTGCGCTGGCCGGTGCCGGCGGTGAACACCAGCGCGTCCAGGCCGCCGGCCTGCACCGC
Organism: Rivihabitans pingtungensis; assembly: GCF_003201855.1. Lineage (GTDB taxonomy): Bacteria > Pseudomonadota > Gammaproteobacteria > Burkholderiales > Aquaspirillaceae > Rivihabitans > Rivihabitans pingtungensis. Next base: position 119,109 of record NZ_QJKI01000004.1, read on the forward strand.
CAGCGCGCCGATTTCACGCGCGGCGCGGTAGCAATACAGCTCCACAGCCAGCGCGGCGGCCGGTTCGCTGGAGGCCAGCAGCTCGCGCATATCGGCAGAAATGCCCGACACGCCCAACAGCCCGCTGGCCTTGTACAACTCGCGGCGCACGGCGGCGATGTCCATACCGGCGTTTTCCATCCACCACAACACCACTTCCGGGTCGAGATTGCCGGGGCGGGTGCCCATCATCAGGCCTTCCACCGCGCTCATGCCGGTGCTGTTGGCCACGCTCTGCCGACGATGCAGGATGCACGCTGACGAGCCGCTGCCCAGATGCAGCACCGCCACCCGCCCCTCGGCCAGCTCGGGGCCGACTACGCCAGGCAGGCGGTGGGCAATCGCCGCATAAGACAGCCCATGAAAGCTGTAGCGGCGCACGCCAGCGTCGTGCCAGCGCTGGGCGATGGCAAAGCGTGCGCCCAGCGGGTCTTGCGTGGTGTGAAACGCGGTGTCAAAGCAGGCGATCTGGGTGATGTCCGGGTCGGCCTGGCTGACGGCGGCAATCGCCGCCAGCCCCACCGGCTGGTGCAGCGGCGCCAGCGGGGTGAGGGTTTCCAGCTTGGCGATCACGTCGGCGTCGATGCGCACGGCGCGCTGGAAGAACGGCCCGCCATGCACAATGCGGTGAGTGACCGCCGCCAGCGTGTAACCATGCTGGCGGGCAAAGGCAAACACCGCAGCCAGCGCGTCCGGGTGGCTGGCCGGCTGGATCTGGCGATCTTCCGCCACGCTGTTGTCGCTGATCCGCTCGATCAGCAGCCGGGCGCTGTCGCGCCCGACGCCGTCCACCAGGCCGCGATAGCGCGGGGTGGCCTCGCCATTGTCGGCCAGGGCGAAAAATTCAAACTTGAACGTCGCCGAGCCGGGGTTGAGGATCAACAACACGCGCATCAATCGTCTCCGGCGTTCAACAGCTTGTGGCCGACCACATTGGCCACCGCCGCCGAGGCCAGGCGGCCTTGGGCGTCTTCGGCGCGGCTGGTCAGCACGATGGGCACGCGCGCGCCCATGACGATGCCGGCCGAGGCTGCCGCCGCCAGGTAGGACAACTGCTTGGCCAGCATATTGCCCGATTCCAGATCCGGCACCACCAGGATGTCCGGGTCGCCAGCCACCGCCGAAACGATGTGCTTGGTGTGGGCGGCTTCGGCCGAGATGGCGTTGTCAAAGGCCAGCGGGCCATCCAGAATCGCGCCAGTGATCTGGCCACGATCCGCCATCTTGCACAGCGCGGCGGCGTCCAGGGTGGACTGGATGGTCGGGGTGACGGTTTCCACTGCCGACAGCAGCGCCACCTTGGGCCGGGCGATGCCCAGCGCGTGGGTCAGGTCGATGGCGTTCTGGGTGATGTCCACCTTGGCCATCAGATCCGGCTGGATATTGATGGCGGCGTCGGTGATGAACAGATAACGCGGGTAGCTGTCCACGCGCATGATGAATACATGCGACAGGCGACGGCCGGTGCGCAGGCCGCCGTCTTTTTTCAGCACCTCGGTCATGAATTCGTCGGTGTGCAGGCTGCCCTTCATCAGCGCGTGGGCTTCGCCATTTTTCACCAGCGCCACGGCAGTTTCGGCCGCAGCGTGGCTGTGCGGCACGTCAATCACCCGAAAGCGCGACAGGTCCACGTCAAATTCGGCAGCCACCTTGGCGATCTTGGCCTGCGGGCCGACCAGAATCGGGGTGATGATGCCGTGCTGGGCGGCCTCGACGGCGCCCATCAGCGATTCCTGGCTGCACGGGTGCGCCACCGCCATCGGCAGCGGGCCAAACTGTTCGGCTTCTTCCAGAATGTCGGCAAAAGCGTGTTCGTCGCGGGTCATGGTGACCTCCTTACGCCATGTTGTGGAAGCCGCCATCGACATAGATGGTGTCGCCGGTCAGCGCGCGGGCGCCGCCAGACACCAGGAAGGCGGTGGTCATGCCCACGTCTTCGATGTCCACCAGGCGGTGTTCCGGGGTGCGGGCGATGGCTTCTTCGATCAGCTTGTCAAAGTGGGCGATGCCAGAGGCGGCGCGGGTTTTCAGCGGGCCGGGGGACACGGCGTGCACGCGGATTTTCTTGCTGCCCAGCTCGGCGGCCAGATAGCGCACGGTGGATTCCAGCGCGGCCTTCACCGGGCCCATCACATTGTAGTTTTCCACCACTTTGTCAGCGCCGTAGTAAGTCATGGTCACCAGCGCGCCGCCGTCTTTCATCAGCGGTTCGGCCAGGCGGGCCATTTCGATCAGCGAGTAGCACGACACGCGCATGGCTTGCAGGAAGCCATCCTTGGAACAATCGGTCACGCGGCCATGCAGGTCTTCCATCGGGCAGAAGGCGATCGAGTGGATGACAAAATCCAGCTTGCCCCATTTTTCTTCGATGGCCTTGAAAGTGGCTTCCAGTTCGCCCGGGTTTTCCACGTTCATTTGCAGGATCAGCGGGCTTTCCAGCTCTTCGGCCAGCGGGCGGACAAAACGGTCGGCTTTTTCGTTCAGGTAGGTAACGGCAAACTCGGCGCCGAGGTCACGCAGCACGCGGGCGCAGCCGTAGGCAATCGAATTGTCGTTGGCGATGCCCACGATCAGGCCTTTTTTGCCTTGCAGCATGGTCTTGAGGTTTTCCATGGTCGAGCTCCGTATCGTTGTTGCGCCCATCTGCTTAAGCTGGGCATGAGGTTGAGTCATCCTGCGCCGCCGCCCGGATTGGGCAGGCCAGGAAGTTGGGATGGCCGCCTGTTTAGCAGAATCAAGCGGCCGATTGCATCATGTTGCTCCGCAACATAACCTGAATGCAAGTGGGGCTTTTCTTTTTTATCCCACACTGGGATGACAAGAGCGTGAAAGCCTGCGCCGTCACGGTGCATGCCGCGCAATGTTTTGGTTTGGCGTGGCGGTGCGATATACTTTTGTGTTTGTTCGTGGGCCGGCGCTTGCCTGCCTTGCGACTGCCGGACTGTAACAAAAGTTCGGCGTTTCATGTCATTGACTTGCGTTTGCGGAGACTTTACCCGATGCCAATCTACGAATACCGTTGCGAAGACTGTGGTCAGGTCAAGGAGCATTTGCAAAAACTGTCGGATGCGCCGATTGCCGAATGCCCGGCCTGCGGCGGCAGCCACTACACCAAGCTCTTGTCTGCTGGCGGTTTTCAGCTCAAGGGCAGCGGCTGGTACGCCACTGACTTCAAGCACAGCCAGAAAAAACCCGAGCTGCCGCCGTGTGCGGCCAGCGGCTGCGGCGGCGGTTGCGCGGCATGACCCAGGGCAAACTCACCCTCAAGGCCTGCCTGCTGACCGGCGTGCTGATCTGGCTGCCGTTTGCCGTCACGCTGTGGGTGCTGGACATGGTGATTTCCACCATGGACAGCATGATCAACTGGCTGCCGATGGCCTTGCAGCCCACCCACTGGTTTGGCATGCACATTCCCGGCAGCGGGCTGGTGCTGGCGCTGCTGATTGTGCTGATGACCGGCTTTCTGGCCGCCAATATGCTGGGCCAGAAAGTGGTGGGCCTGTGGGAAGCCATGCTGGGCCGCATCCCGGTGGTGAAAACCATCTACAACAGCGTCAAGCAGGTCAGCGACACTTTGCTGTCCGGCAGCGGGCAGGCGTTTTCCAAGGCTTTGCTGGTGCAGTTTCCGCATCAGGACGCCTGGACCATCGCCTTTCTCACCGGCAAACCCGGCCCCGGCGTGGCCGAGCACCTCAATGGCGACTACGTCAGCGTCTACGTGCCCACCACCCCCAACCCGACCTCCGGCTACATGATGCTGGTGGCGCGCTCGGCGGTGCGCGAGCTGGACATGAGCGTGGACGACGCGCTGAAGTACATTATTTCGATGGGCGTGGTGGCCCCTGCCGCCAAGCCCGTCCCACCTTCTACTCCTACCTCTCGTTGAAAGTTGAACACAGAGCATGCGAACCGACTACTGCGGACTGATTGACAAAAAATTCCTTGGCCAGACGGTCACCGTCAAGGGCTGGGCGCACCGTCGCCGCGACCACGGCGGCGTGATCTTCATCGACCTGCGCGACCGCGAAGGCCTGGTGCAAGTGGTGATCGACCCGGACACCCCGGAAGCCTTCCAGACCGCCGACGCTTCGCGCAATGAATATGTGCTGGCCATCACCGGCATCGTGCGCGAACGCCCGGCCGGCACCGCCAACGCCAACCTGATTTCTGGCGAAATCGAAATTCTCGCCAAACAAATCGAAGTGCTCAACACCGCCGCCACCCCGCCGTTCCAGATCGACGACGAAAACCTCTCGGAAAACGTCCGCCTGACCAACCGGGTGATCGACCTGCGCCGCCCGGTGATGCAAAAAAACCTGCGCCTGCGCTACCGCGTGGCCATGGGCGTGCGCAACCACTTGGACAAACAGGGCTTCATCGACATCGAAACCCCGATGCTGACCCGCTCCACCCCGGAAGGCGCCCGCGACTACCTGGTGCCCTCGCGCGTGCATCCGGGCGAATTCTTTGCCCTGCCGCAATCGCCGCAACTGTTCAAGCAGCTGCTGATGGTGGCCGGCTTTGACCGCTACTACCAAATCACCAAATGCTTCCGCGACGAAGACCTGCGCGCCGACCGTCAGCCGGAATTCACCCAGATTGATATCGAAACCTCGTTCCTGAACGAGGACGAAATCATGGACATCACCGAGACCATGGCGCAGGAAATCTTCCGCGACGTGCTCAGTGTCGAGCTGGGCAAGTTCCCGCGCATGACCTACAACGACGCCATGTTCTACTACGGCTCGGACAAGCCCGATCTGCGCGTGTCGCTCAAGTTCACCGAACTGACCGACCTGATGAAGACCGAAGAATTCAAGGTGTTCCGTGGCGCGGCCGACATGCCCAATGGCCGCGTGGTCGCCCTGCGCGTGCCCGGCGGCGCCAGCCTGTCGCGCAAGGAAATCGACGACTACACCCAGTTTGTCAGCATCTACGGCGCCAAGGGTCTGGCGTACATCAAGGTCAACGACAACAGCAAGATCACCAACGACGAAACCAGCGGCCTGCAATCGCCCATCGTCAAGTTCCTGTCGGTGAACGCGCTGAGCGAAATCATCGCCCGCACCGGCGCCGAAAACGGCGACCTGATCTTCTTTGGCGCCGACAAGGCCAAGGTGGTCAACGAAGCCATCGGCGCGCTGCGCATCAAGATCGGCCACGAACGCGGCGAAGCCGGCGGCTATTTTGTGCGCGAATGGCGTCCGCTGTGGGTGGTGGACTTCCCGATGTTTGAATACGACGAAGACGACGACCGCTGGACCGCCTGCCACCATCCGTTCACCAGCCCGAAACCGGGCCATGAAGACCTGATGGACACCGATCCGGGCCAGTGCCTCGCCCGCGCCTACGATATGGTGCTGAACGGCTGGGAAATCGGCGGCGGCTCGGTGCGTATCCACCGCGCCGACGTGCAGGAAAAAGTGTTCGCCGCGCTGAAAATCAGCCCGGAAGAGCAACAAAACAAGTTTGGCTTCCTGCTGGACAACCTGAAGTTTGGCGCCCCGCCGCACGGTGGCCTGGCCTTTGGCCTGGATCGCCTGGTGACGCTGATGTGCGGCGCGGAATCCATCCGCGACGTCATCGCCTTCCCGAAAACCCAGCGCGCCCAGTGCCTGCTGACCAACGCGCCGAACGCGGTGGACGAAAAGCAACTGCGCGAACTGAACCTGCGCCTGCGCCAGAAAGCGGAAACCCCGGCGGCCTAAGCCGCTGAGGCACGCGCCGCCCAGCCTGAGCAAGCACAGGCTGGGTGCGCGCCGCAGGAGACAAACACACGCCCGCCCGGTTGGCAGCAACCGGGCGGGCGTGTGTGTTTGCGCGAGCCGTCAGCGCGGCGGACAAAGCCCCGCGCAGCGGCTGTGGCTGGGCGCGCGGCCGCCGACAGCCCCGCCCGGCCTTCACAGCACCAGAATTATCACGTCTTGACAGACACCACCGCGCATCCTGCCGGTGTGGCGCAGCGCATGCTGTTGTGCTGCCCTTCTTTTGGAGAGCCTGTCATGTCGATTTCGTGTGCCTCATCCCCTCTTGCTTCCCTGCGCCGCCTGCTGGCTGCGCTGGTGATCAGCGCCAGCGCCTTGTCCGCCACGGCATGGGCCGCTGGCAAAACCTCTGGCGACATCAGCCTGCCGATTGCCGCGCGCCCGGCTGCGCCGGCCAGCATCACCTGGTCGGGCAGCTTGCTGACCCAAGCCGAAGCGGCGCTGAACGCGAAAAAAATCCCGCCCAACAACGTCGCCCCCACCGTGCAAACCTGGATTGGCCCGAATTTTTCTTTGCATCACACCCTGCCGCAAACCTCGATGCAGGCGCTGTACCAAATCACCCAGACTTCCATCAGCGACATCAGCAACGACAGCGACAAACAAGCCATCGTCAGCGCGCTGAGCACCCTGCAAGCGGCCGGCGCGGGCACGGGGCTGACCCTGGGCCGCGTGGTGTGGGCGCCGGTCAATCTGTTTGAAGGGCTGGTTGGCTACTATCGCAGCGATGACCCGCACGACGCCGCAGAGCCGAACAAACCCAAATCCATGGACAACGCCCGCTGGACTGCGCTGCAAAACGTCAACGCCGCCCTGTTGGCGGTGGGCCAGCTCAGCAGCGATGGCACGCGCTTTGTGCTGAACGCGAAAAAACTCAACGCCCAGGGCGGCCTGCACACCCTGAGCACCCGGCTGACCGAACTGGCCGCACAAGCTACTGCTGCGCCGCTGCCGTTTACCGCCAGCGACTGGGTGGACAATGGCGGCAAGGCGGTGCAGCTGAGCGATTTGGTGGTGTACAACAACAACGCCATCGTCGCGGCGCTCAACCCGGCCAAGAAGAGCGCGTATCAGCTGAGACGCTGACATGCGCGCGCAAACCGTCCAGTGGGCGGGTAGCGCGGCGCTGGGCCAAGCAAAAACCCCCGTGGGTGACGCGCGGGGGTTTTTGCTGATTGGGGCAAATAGACCATAAAACCCGGCATCGCCCGCCGGGGGCGGGTGGTCAGCGGCGGGGCGGTTAATCCCCCTCAGTCACTGAGCCCAGCCAGCCGCCTCGGCATCCTCCAGCTCCGGCAAGCGCCGTCCGTAGCCGCACTCGTCAATCAGTGCGCGGGCTTTGGCCAGCTCGGCTTTATCCTCGAACAGCCGGGCGCGGGTCAGGGCGATGTCGGCGAGATAGAGCTTCATGCCGCCGCGCTCGGCGATGCGCTGGGCTTCGGCCAAATCAGCTTGCGCGCCGGGGAGGTCGTTCAGGCTGTGACGCAGCCAGGCGCGGGTGAGGAGGCCAAGGGGGAGTACGTCTTGCTGGCCCGCCTGGTGCAGGCCGGCGACGGCGGCTTCGGTGTGCTGCTGGGCGTCTTCGCCGGGGAGGCGGCCGTGCAGCAGGTCGGCGTAGAGGGCGCAGCGGGCGAGGGTCAGCTGGTCGAGGGCGATGCTGAGGAGTTGATTATTGCGCTTTGCAATAGGCAAGGCCTGAGCTGCCCGCTGCGCCACCTGGGCGCACCCTTCGCTGCCTTCTCCCTCCACTGCCCCGCCCCAGGCGGCGGCCCGCTCGGCCTCGGCCAGCAGCAGCTCGTCATACCGAAAGCCTGGCAGCGAGTAGAGCAGCGGGTACTTGGGTTGGCGCTCGGCCTGCATGGTCTCAGCTTCGGCAAAACCGCGACGAGAGGCCTCCCATTTACCTTGCTGGTGGCGGGCGTCGGCCAGGGTGGTGCGGAAGATCATGCGGTAAGAGGCATGGCCACTGCGGTCGGCGTAGTTCACCGAGCGTTCGGCGTCGGCCACGGCCAGTGCGATATGGCCCAGGCTCAGTTGCAGTTCGGAAAGATTGCCGTAGCTGGTGGCGGCATTTGCCCAGTCCGCTTGCTCCACCCGCATCTGCGCCCCAGCCCGCATCGGCTCCAGCGCCTCCGCCAGCCGGCCCAGGGCGCGCAGACGAGTGGCTGCTTCGTTGAGCAGCCAGGCTTGGTCGTCTATCGACAAGCCTGGCGCCAGCCGCAGCCAAGGGTCTGCGAAGAAACAGGCCACCGCCCCCAGGTCGGCGCCGAAGGCGCCGAGTTTCCTTGTGCTGTAAAAGCCGTCCGAATCCATGCCACGCAAAATGCGGTCGATATACACCTCATTGAGCGTCTGTTGGTACAACCCCGCCCGACAACCATGCACCACCGCCTGGTAAAGCGGCTGCAAGCCAGCTAGGCCTTCGGGGCGATAGGGCACGCTGTCTTTGAGTTGCTGGTACAGCCGGCGGTGGCCTTCCTGCCAAGCCTCGGGCTGGTGCTTGCTCAGGGTAGCGGCAAAGTATTCGCGCAGCAGGGGGTGGGCGTCCAGGCGGCCAGTGTCCGCGTCGTGCTCAACAAGGCGGCTGTCGGCGAGATTGGATAGCGCTATGTGCCAGTCAATGTCATCGATGTCTTGCAGCGCTTCCGTCAGGCCGGTGATGGCCGGGGCCGTGCGCAGCGCAGCCAGGTTTTCCGGGGTGGCCGGGCGGTCGAAGAAGCCAAGCAGGCGCAGGGCTGCCAGTTCTTGCGCACTCTCACCGCCGTTCCCTGCAAGCCAATGCTCATAAGCGGCGATCACACGGAAGGCATGGCCGCCACTTTTCTGGCTGGCTTTGGCAAAATCCACGTCACTGCAGCGCAGGATGTCACCGCCGTGTGCGCGCCTGAGATACTTGCCCAGCAAACTCAGCGTCAAAGCATGGCCCTTGACCTGTCGGCTGGCGTGCAGAAGCTCGGCATCATCGGCGGCGATGGGCACGCTACCGGCCTTGTTGGCCCCTTCGGCATGCAGCAGGGCCGCGCCGTCGCGGTCGCTCAGATTGCCCAGGTCGATGCGCCGCGCCGCGCCGCTCGGGCTGTTGACCCATTCGTCCAGGTCTTTCAGCGCCTCCCGGCTGGTCAGCAGCGCCAGGCTGGGGCGGCCAACGGTAGCCAGATGGATGAGCAAGGCTTTAAGGCCAGGTGCGCGCAGCTCGCCAGCCAGCGGGCCGGGCGGGTGTTGCAGTGGCTCCAGGCCATCCAGCACCAGCAAGCAGCGGCGGGCGACAATGGCTTCCGCCAGCGCCCGGCCCTTGTCGGCGGGGTTAAGGCTGTCGGCGACCGAAACACCAAACCACTGGATGACTTCAGCGAGAAAAACGTCTTCCGAGGCGTTACGCTCGTCGCCGCTGCCCTGGCTGTAAAAACTCCAGGCAAACACCCGGCGAGCATCACGCCAATTGTCCTGCTTGAGGTTTTCCAACCAACGCTTGACCAGTGCGGTCTTGCCGGCGCCGCCGGGGGCGATGAGTTCGACCAGGGCGGTTTTTCCGGCAGAGGCCCAGGCAGCGTCGAGGGCGGCGAGTTCGTGCTCACGGCCGAGGAAGTGGGCGGCGCCGGCGGGGAGGTGGGTGAGGTCGGTGCGGATGTCGTCGTGGTCGCCATCGTCAGGTTTGGCGTTTGCCGACAGGGCATGCAGAACATGGGCATGCAGTTGATCGACGTTATCGAAGGTCTTCCACACCCGCTCGCCACCGATGCGTTGCTTGAAGGCTTCCAGCGCCTCGGCGCCAGAACCCTTTTCAACATCTTCGGCAAGGATCGGATGCTTCTTGCCCATCACGAACAGATAGCGCGGAATCCCCCTCTCCACCGCCCGGTCGTACTCCAGTTCGGTGATGGACTTGCTTTCCTCCGGCGGTATCCAGCCATAGCGATGGGCATAGATGCCGACAAAGACATCGGCCTGATTGACCTTGTCCAGACAGAACTTCAGCGCCTTGGCATCGGCTGCTGGCCAGTGTTCCATGCCATCGGGAATCAGATGAAGTTGATTGCAGGCGTCGATAATTTTTTGCCGGTGTTCCGGCAGGTCAATGGAAGTGCTGGAGATGAAAATACGCTTGCTTGTGACTGGCACGACGGCCCCCATGCGCTAAAAACCCGGCCTTGATCCCGGTGCAAGAGGAAAGTTTAACCGGAATATTCCGTTGTTTTATCAGGAGGTAAAAAAATTTTCACTTCCGCATGGGCGGAAATACAGAAGTTTGCTCTGGCCCAACTGTTGGACGCACCCCCCTGCCGCCCCTCGCCGCCGGCATGCGCCCTCATCCAATCGTCCCCCAAAAAAACACCCCGCCAGATTCCTCCGCCGGGGTGTCACCCATATCTCTTTCTACCTGCTGCCCAATCAGAATTTCACATTCACCCCCGCATACAGCGAGCGGCCCATGCCAGGGACGGCGATGCCCCAGGGGATGCTGTTGATGCCCATGGTGGTGCCCTGGCCGGTGTAGGCGCCGCCGGTGGGCAGGGCGTAGCCACGGTCAAACAGGTTGGCCACGCCGAAATCCAGCCGTGCTTGCCGCCAGCTGTAGCTGGCGCGCAGGTTGACCAGGGCGTAGCCGCCGGTCTGGATTTCGTTGCGGGCGTCGGCGACTTTTTTCTTGCCGCTCACGCCTTCGATTTCCAGCGCGTTGTCCCAGCCGCCGATTTTGTGGGTGAAGGTCAGCTTGGCGTTCAGCGGCATGATGTTGTACAGATCGTCGCCGGTGTCGGTGTTTTTGCCGCGCACATAGCTGAGCAGGCCTTTCAGGCCGAATTCGCCCCAGGCGGTGTTGGCCAGCGGCAGTTGGCCGGAGATGTCCAGGCCGTACAGGCGGGCGGTCTGGTTGGCATAGCGCAGGGTGGTGAATTGATTGCGTAGCGGGGTGGTGCGGGCGGTGTTGCTGACGTTGTCCCACTGGATGGCGTCGATGTAGTCGGTCACATGGCTGTAATGCGGGGTGAGCTTGAGTTCGCGGCGGCGCTCGGCGTCGTGCCAGTCAAAGGTGGCGGATAGGGTGTGGGCTTTTTCTGGCTTGAGGTCGGGGTTGCCGATATAGCCGTTACCGTCGCCAACAAAGTTGTTCATGATCGCCATCATATTGGCAGTGGACCAGGAATAACGCTCGTACAGATTGGGCGAGCGCACCTTGCGCGCCAGGCCAAATTCGATGTCCTGGGTGGCGTCGATTTTGTAATGCGCCAGGGCGGTAAAGTCCCAGTTATTGTCGGTGCTGTCGCGTTTGGCACTGGTGTTGAAGCGGGCAGCGTCGTTGGTCTGGTTCATCATCGACATGCCGGCGCTGGTCGGGTTGTTGTTCTGGTTGTAGCCGTGCACTTGCCCGGTACTCGTGTTTACCCGCTCGTAACGCACGCCCAGCTGGGTGGTCCATTGCGGGGTGAATTGTTTTTCCCATTCGCCAAACAGCGCCAGGCGGTTGCGCTGGCCGTCGTTGATATTGATGAAAGTGTACGGCGACATGCCGCCGGTGCCGGAGGCCGGCCACCAGTCGTTCAGCGTGTAGTGCTGGTATTCGCCGCCCAGGCGCAGCAGGCTGCGCGCGGCCAGGTCGATTTCGGCTTTGACCGTGGCGCCGGTGGTTTTGCCTTCGGTGTGCATCGGCATGCCAGGCGCGGTGCTGTACTGGAATTGCTTGTCAGCGCCAAAGTCCATGTAGTGCTTGACGGTTTCGTGATAGGCGCGGGTTTCCAGCTTGCCCCAGGCGTAGTCGCTCAGCCAGCGCAGATTGATGCGCTTTTGCTCGTTATTGAGCAGGTCCATGCGCTGGTTGGGGTAGAGCTGTTCGGGCATGTTCTGGTAGCCCAGCTTGGCTTCAAACAGATGGTTGTCGTGTTTGACCGCCAAATCCAGCGTGTGGTTGGCGCTGCGGTAGGCGCTGGAGCCCACTTCGTCGCGCGCCAGGTCGTGGCCGGGGCGGCCGCTGGCGGTGAAAGTTTTGAAATCCTTGCCGGCTTTGTAGTTGTCGGCTTCGCTATAGGCGCCGCTGTAGCTCAGGCTGACGTTTTCAGTGGCGTAAGTGATCGAGGCATTGCCGCCACGGGCGTTGTTGTTGCTGCGGAAGAAGGCGCCGACTTCGCCCTTGAGCAGCCGGCCTTGGCCGGGCTCGGCAAATTCTGGCGCGCGGGTGTTGGCGACAATGCTGCCGCCAATGCTGTCGCCGCCCAGGCTGACCGGGCTGATGCCGGCGTACACCGTCAGCGTGCCCACCTGGCTGGGGTCGAGGTAGGACAGCGCCGGGTTCATGTGGTTGGGGCAGGAGGCAATCAGGTCCATGCCGTCCACCTTGATGCGCAGCCGGTCGTCGGCCAGGCCGTGGATGGCCGGCAGGCTGGACACCGCGCCAGCGCCGTACAGGCTGACGCCGGGGATGTTTTTCAGCAAGGCGGCGGTGTCGCGGCTGGCGGCGCTTTGTGCGGCCAGCTCGCCGGCCTGGCTGGCGCCAGGCAGCGTGGCCTGTTTGCTGGCCTTGACCACCACTTCATCCAGCGCTTGCGCCTGGGCCAGTTGCCAGCCCGACGACGACACAAAAGCCAGCGCTACGGCGGCGGTTAACGGACGGATGCGGCATCCCATGAAACATTCCCCGAACTTTATCAATAAGGGTGAATTGTCCGGGAGTCGGGCAAGGGCCGGAATGCGGCAAATTGTCGCACCCCTGGATCGGGGCGGGGTGGCTTGAGCGTGGTGCACATCGAGCCGCTCACAAACCCCTCCTGGCCTTGTGGTGTGACCTTGCCGTGGATTTCAGCCGTGGCTGGCCAGCCATACGCTGGCCAGCCAGCCCAATAGCTGCGCCGCCAGCCAGCTGCCTTGCCAGGCCAGCAGCCGGCGCACACCGCGCACGCGGTCGGTCAGTGGGCGGCTGTGGTGGGTGGGGGCGGCCAGGCCCAGGGTGGCCAATGCGCTGTCGAAGGCTGCCATATCGTCGTCGGGCTGGGCGCTGGCGTCGTGCCAATCCTGCGCCCAGCCAGCCAGAATGGGGCGATCAAACGCCAGGCGCAGCGCCAGCAGGGTTTCCGCCAGCCCGGCCAGTCCTGCGGCCAGCAGCGCCAGCCGGCTGGCGGTGGGCAAGGGGGCAAGCAGCGCGCACAGCAGCGCCGCCACGGTGAAGGGCAGGCTCAGGCGGTGCAGGCCCGCGCCCAGCTGGCATAGCGCCAGGCCAACTCGGGCCAGAGCGCGCGATTCGGTGGAGGGGCTTGGTTTGCGCATGTGGCTGTTTTGGCTAAGAGCCGCTAACAAAACCCTCCTGGCGTTGTTGTGTGACCTTGCCGTACTTGTTGTACTGTCTGCGGTCACACGCCTAGCCAGGGCCGCTTCGCTGAGTTTTGTGAGCGGCGCTAAGTTGGTAGCCAGCGCCTGCAGCGCGGCGCGGTGGGGCGGGCGGATCACCACTTGCGGACGGGCTGCGCGCAGTTGGGCCAGTGCGGCGTCCACATCGGCGGCGCGGCCGCTGTACAGCAGCCAGGCCGCCACCGCGCAGGCGCTGCGCGAGTGGCCCAGCGCGCAGGCCACCCATACTGGGCCATGCTGGCGCAGGGCTTCGATGTCGCGGGCGGCGGCCAGCAGGCGCTCGGGCGCAGGCGGAATCAAATCCAGGCTGGGCTGCCCGGCCCAGCGCCAGGGGCCGCGCGGCGCGGGCAATTCGGCGCACAGCTCGCACAAGCCGGTAAATCCGCCGGCGCGCAGCTCGGCTGCGCGCGGCATACGCCCCAGCCAGACGCCATCCGCCACCGGCACACAGGCCGGCAGATGGCGCGTCCACAGCCAGACATTCAAGCGCGCAGCCAGGGTGTAGGGGGCAAACAGCCAGGCGCTGGCCAGACTATGCCGGCCGGCGTGCTTTTGAAACCCGGCCGCGCCGCACCACAGATAATTTGCTGCCACCAGCGCCAGGGCCAGGGCCGGCCAGGCCAGGTAAAACCCCGGCAGGCCGCAGGCCGCCAGCGCCGCCAGACACAAGGCCGCGCCCAAAGCATAAGCCAGCCCCAGGCGCACGCGCGCGGCCGTATGGCCGTACGCTTGCCGCCGCCACGGCGTCGGGCCGTGCTCGGGCCAGAGCCAGAGGCAAAACACCCCCACCGCCGCGCCGCTGGGCAGGTCAATCACATGATGCTGCCAGGTGGTCAGCACCGAGACGGCAATCAGCATGGCCCACAGATGCATGCCCCAGCGCGCCCAGCGGGGCGCGGGCAGGGCGGTAAACTGCACCCACAGCAAAATCAGCAGGCTGATATGCAGCGATGGCGCTTGGTTATACGGCAGGTCAAAGCTGGTCAGGGCGGTGAACAGCGCGCCAAACAGGCCATCCGCCGGCGGGCGCTCGAAAGAAAAGCGCAGCGGAAACCATAAAAAACACGCCACCGACAGGCATTGCGCGCTGAACAGGCGCAGGGCGTGGCGATCTACCGCGCGGGCGCTGCGGCAACACAAAAAAGACAGGCCATATAAGAGGTCAATCGACCAATACGGCACGATAGTCCACGGCACAAAGGGGATGTGCGCCTCCCAGGCAAAGGCCAGTGCGCGTTCTACCCCGCGCGCGGCGGCCATCTGGTTGGCGTAGCCATAGCTCCAGAAAAAAAACGGCGCCAGCCCCAGCAGCCACAACACACTGCGCAGCCACAACACCCGCTGCCACACTGGCGGGTTCATGCTTGCCGCTGCGCCAGCGACACGCTAAAAATGCCCCAGCGGTCGATGCGTTGGGCCAGCTTGGTAAAGCCTGCCTCGCGGACCAATTGATCCATCTCGGCTTGCGTGCGCCGGCGCATCACCCAGGCCTGGCCATCGCGGTGGCTGGTGAGTGCGCGGGCGATCATCTCCAACTGCGGATGCCAGGGCTGGTTGGTGTACACCAGATAGCCGCCGGGCGGCACCACATCGGCCAGCCCGGCCAGCGAGCCGGCCACCGCGTCGTTATCGCTGAACAGCTCATACAAACCCGACACCACCGCCAGCGTCGGCGCCGGGCTCACTGCCGCCAGGCTGGCGCGGTCGAAGGCATCGCCCTGCTCAAAGCGGGCAATGTCGCCCAGGCCGCGCTCGGCAATCAGTGCCTGACCGGCGCTGACATTGATCGGGCTGAAATCGCGCAACAGAATGCTGTCCGGGCGCGGGCCGTCGGCCAGCGCGTCCAGCACATAGCGGCCGTGGCCGGCGGCGATATCCAGCACGCGCAGCGGCTGCCCGGCCGCATGCAGCCGGTTAAGCGCCTCGCGCAGCAGGGCTTCTACGTGCAGCTTGCGTTGGCGGATGCCGCGCCAGCCAATGGCATCCAGATACTGGCGGTCGGCGGCGCGCCCCAGCGGCCCCAGGCCGCGCGGCTGATTGCGATAGACATAATCCAGCGTGCTGCCCGAATCAAAACCGGTGCGCTGGCCCAGCGCCACGCCTTCACTTAAATAGGCGCCCAGACGCAAATTGGCGCGGTAGGCGCGCCACCACAGCGCGCGCAGGCAAAAGCGGGGCAGCGGTGCGGCCAGGGCTTGCGCCTCGGCAAAGGTGGCGCCGGCACGGTGCGCCTGGCGCAAATCCGGGTGCGCCAAGGGGGCGGCAAACTGGCGCAGGATAAAGTCCCGTGCTTTTTCTACTGCGCTGGCGCGCGCCAGCTCGCCAAAGGTGTCGTGATAAAACCCGTCCAGCAGATGCTGCTCTTTGACCGTGCTGCCCAAGCGGGCAAAAAACGTGTTTTGCGGCGCCTGGTGCACCACCCAGTCCGCCCCGGAAATCAGCAACTGGGTGGGGATGACAATCGCCTGCGCATCGGCCACCACCCGCTCGGCGGCTTCGTACAGCTCCAGCAGGATATTCACCGAAATCGGCCGGCTGATCAGCGGGTCGCTGTCATACGAGGCCTGGCGCGCCGGGTCGTGGGTGAGCAAGCGCGACTTGACATAGCTGTTCACAAAAAAATGCCCGCGCAAGCGCCGCAACAGGCGCAGGCCGGGGCGGGCAAACGGCACATACAACTTGACCTTGAACGCGGGCGAGGCCAGCACCAGGCAGCGCACGCGCGGGGCATAATCGTGCGCCCAGGTGGCCGCCAGCACCGCGCCCACGCTTTGCGCCAACACGGCCATCTCGCTTTCTGCCACGCCCCAGACATCGCGGATATGCTCGACAAACGTCTGCACATCGCGCACCGAATCGGCAAAGCTGGGCGAATAGCCGCGCTCGCCGGGCGAATGGCCATGGCCGCGTGCATCCCAGGCGTAAAAATCAAAATCCGGCAGCGCCAGCTCGTCCACCAGATGGGCCATGCGTGCGCCATGCTCGTGGCCACGGTGGAACAACAGCACCGCGCCGCGTCGCGGCCCTTGCGCCGGCCAGCGGCGATAAAACAGCGCCACATCGTCATGCGTGGCAAAGTGATGGGTATTGTGAGCTCGGGTCATGGGGTCTGGATGGCGCGCAGGCCACTGCGAATGCGGTTAATCATATTGACCACCAGCGCCAGGATGGCCACCGGCATCAGCCAGAATGCTGCAGCCGGCAGGCTGCCGGCCAGGCCCAGCCACAGGCCCAGTGCGCCAAACAGCAAGGCGCGGTCGCTTTTGCCCAACGGGCCATCATACTGGCGCGGTGCGCCCACCATCGGCCCCAGTGCACCGGCCATCTCGGATACCCCGGACAGCACAATCACCGCACACACCGCCGGCCAACCCAGCGCCGGCTGCAAGGCAAACGGCGCAAACAAGGCCGCGTCGGCCAATACATCGGCCAGCTCGTTCAAATACGCCCCCAGTGCTGACTGCTGGCCAAACTCGCGCGCCAGCATGCCATCCACCGCGTTCAGCGCCATGCGCGCCAGCATCCAGCCCGGCAGCAGCAAAAACCACTGCGGCGACTGCGGCCCCGCCAGGCACAAGCCCGCCCCCAGCGCCAGCGACAGCAGCATGGCGGCCAGCGTGACCGCATTGGCCGTCACCCCATGCGCCGCCAGCCAGGCCACCCCAGGGCGCAGCAGCGCCTGAAAGCGCGGCTTGAGTTGGTAAAGCGTCAGCATTGATCACTCATCGGGCAAAAACCCCATTGTGCATATGCCTGACGGGTGTGTCACCTGCGCGGCCAGCAAATTGGCATGCCCAGCCGACAAAACAACGCCGCCCCGGCCAGAACATATCTGACCGGGGCGGCGTGGGCGTCTCGGCCAGCCTCAGGCTGGCCGTGTCACCGGAATCAGGCGAAGTGCTTGGCCACGACGTCCCAGTTCACCAGCTTCCAGAAGCCTTCCAGGTAGTTCGGGCGGCTGTTGCGGTAGTCGATGTAGTAGGCGTGCTCCCACACGTCACAGGTCAGCAGCGGGGTCTTGTCGGTGGTCAGCGGGGTGGCGGCATTGCTGGTGGACACCAGATCCAGCGAACCATCGGCCGCCTTCACCAGCCAGGCCCAGCCAGAACCAAAGGTGCCAGCGGCCACGGCGTTGAACGCCTTTTTGAACTCGTCAAAGCTGCCCCACTTGGCGTTGATCGCCTCAGCCAGCGCGCCAGTCGGCTCGCCGCCGCCGTTCGGGGACAGACCAAACCAGTAGAAGGTGTGGTTCCACACCTGGGCGGCGTTGTTGAAGATGCCGCCGCTGGATTTCTTGACGATTTCTTCCAGGCTGGCGTTCTCGAACTCGGTGCCCTTGATCAGGTTGTTCAGGTTGGTGACGTAGGTTTGATGATGCTTGCCGTAGTGAAACTCCAGGGTTTCCTTGGAGATGGTCGGGGCCAGGGCGTCCAGCGCGTAGGGCAGTTCGGGCAGTTTGTGTTCCATGTTCACTCCTGAGCGATAATATCGGGTTGGGGCGCGAGGTGAGTGGCGCCCACAGTTGGGGGTGGGTGCTGACAGCGCGCTTAGAGCGACTAACAAAACCCTCCTGGCGTTGTTGCACGACCTTGCCGTACTTGTTGTACTGTCTGCGGTCGTGCGCCTAGCCAGGATCGCTTTGCTGAGTTTTGTTAGCCGCTCTTAGAGCCGCTAACAAAACCCGCCTGGTGTTGTGGTGTGACCTTGCCGTGCTACCTGCACTGTCTACGGCCACACGCCTAACCAGGCGCGCTTCGCTGGGTTTTGTTAGCCGCTCTATATCGGCTGTCTGCATGACATTCTAGCGGATCATCTGCATTGCGCCAATTCCTGACTAAATCACTAAACTAATTTTTTGTTATATAGGGCCAGGATGGCAAAGCAATCGTATGATGTAATCGTGGTGGGCGCCGGCGCCGCCGGCTTGATGTGCGCCAGCGTGGCCGGGCAACGCGGCCGGCGCGTGCTGGTGCTCGACCACAGCGACAAACTGGCCGAAAAAATCCGCATCTCTGGCGGCGGCCGCTGCAACTTTACCAATCTCAACATCCACCCCGAGCGCTATCTGTCCGCCAACCCGCACTTTGTGCGCTCGGCGCTGGCGCAATACAGCCAGTGGGACTTTATCAAGCTGGTCGAACGCCACGGCATCGCCTACCACGAAAAAACCCTCGGCCAATTGTTTTGCGACGACAGCGCCCAGCAAATCATCGACCTGCTCGACACCGAATGCGCCGACGGCGGCGTCACCCGCCGCCTGGGCTGCGCCATCCACAGCGTGGCGCGCAGCGACGACGGCCGCTTTGTGCTGGCCACCGCCCACGGCGAATTCGACGCTGAATCACTGGTGGTGGCCACCGGCGGGCTCTCCATCCCCGCCATCGGCGCCACCCCCTGGGGCTACCGGCTGGCCGAACAATTTGGCCTGGCCGTCACCCCGCTGAAACCCGGCCTGGTGCCGCTGACCTTCGACGCCGCCGAACAACACGCCTTCGGCCCACTGGCCGGCCTGTCGCTGGACATCGCCGCCAGCCTGGGCAAGGCCAGTTTTCGGGAACAAGGCCTGTTCACCCACAAAGGCGTCAGCGGCCCAGCCATCCTGCAAATCTCATCCTATTGGCAAGCCGGGCAAACCATCGAACTCGACCTGCTGCCCAGCGCCGACGCCCACCACCTGCTCAGCCAAGCCGCGCACAGCGAGCAAAAACTCTCCAACGTGCTGGCGCAAGCCTGGCCCAAACGCTTTGCCGTGCAATGGCTGGCCGCCCAAGGCGTGGCCGACGCGCCCATGCGCCAGCTCAGCCCCAAAACCCTGAGTGCCCTGGCAGCGCAAATCCACGCCTGGCCCATCCGCCCCGGCGGCACGCAAGGCTATAAAAAGGCCGAAGTGACGGTGGGCGGGGTGGATACGCGGGAACTGTCGTCGAAAACGCTGATGGCGAACAAGGTGCCGGGGTTGTTCTTTGTTGGGGAGGTGGTGGATGTGACGGGGTGGCTGGGGGGGTACAACTTCCAGTGGGCATGGTCGTCGGGGTATGTGGTGGGGGGGAGGTGTTGAGGGGGTGACAATTAGAATTGGCTTGGAATATACTAACTTTTCTATAAGTAGCATCATGTAAGCAATAATACGCATCCATAGAATGCAAACAACCTTCCGATGGGCGCGTCCTGGATCATCGCGCCTTGCAAACGATGCGACAGCAAGCCGTCAAAAATGCCGCCACATTCTTGGGTGACGCTACTTGTTGAAAAGTTATTAATATTAAGCTGCGTCTGATCGACTTGTTTATGCACAGCAGTTTTAAGTGAGAGCTTATTGCTACTGTAGCTAATCGGCAAATGCCAAAAAATTTCTATAAATTCCAAGGTGATTATAAATCATCTGCTAATCACAATAAGGTTGTGACATGAGTACATATGAAGCCAGGCTACATTCTGAAAGTGTGAATAAGTGGAGTTCAATAATTGCAGATCGTTTTGATGTTGAGAATTTTGGCGGCACACCAACCGAATGCATGGAAAACGTTTTGAGCCAGCTTGAAGAGCGTATTGCCAATCAAGTTTCTGCAGATGATCTCAGAGCGTTTGTGCGGGAAACGTATAAGGTTGGCGCAAAACGTGGTGCCGCAGAGATGCTAAAAGACCTCATGTGGTATGATGTTTTACCGGATAATCTTGAAGATCTAAAGAAAAAACTAAATCAACCATTATCAAATAGTGATGCATTGTCTTGGAGTATGTCGCTACAACACAAAAAACATAATGGCGAGAGTGAGTCGATTTTTAAGGCAAGCATAAGGATTACATATAAATCAATCATTGAAAAGTTAGAAAAATCACTGGAGGATATGTACAGTCGCTCTGAAAGTGGCAGCAGATAATCAAGGGTTGCTGATTTATCTACATGGTCGTGTTTGCCATAAAGCAAAACCCATCAAATATAGTGTGACGCCATCAAAATGGCGAATGCAACGTACTGTAGCTCAGCCAGACTCTACGGCAGTTTCTCGTAGCCTCTGACCAAACGTCGGAAGTGAGTGGTCGAACTGAAGCTGCGTTCGACCACCCACCAGCTTGGCGGCAACACTCAATGCCCTGTTAATTTCTAACGCTGCCCTTCCCACAAAACTACAACCCCATGCTGCCCCACGCCCAAATCACCCCCTCCTCCCCCCAAGTCCAAGCCATCCCCATCGCTGACTGCGGAGAGCCTTTGCTCGACGCCTCCCGCAGCAGCCTCATCCGCTGCGGCCCGCCGCCAGAATGCCCGGAAACCGCGCCGTTTTACCGCTTATTGCGCGCTGGGGTGCTGGCCAGGTTGGAGCAGGCTCAGCAGCATTTGCCGGCGGGTTTGCATTTGCGTGTGTACGAGGGTTACCGGCATCCGAAAATCCAGCAAATACTGTTCGACGCGCAGTGGCGCAGGATGCAAATCGCTCATCCAGACCAAAGCGCTGCCTGGTGTTATGCGCAGGCGGCCATGCTTGCTTCGCCGTTGCGCACCTTTGCCGGGGAGCCGATGATTCCGCCGCACAGCACGGGTGGGGCGGTGGACGTGGATATTGTCGATGCGGCGGGTCAGCCGCTGGATTTCGGCATGGCCTTGTGTGATTGGGGTGAGGTGGCGCCAGAGTTGTGCGCCACGCAGTATCCTGGCCTCACCGATACAGCGGCGCGCCATCGGCAGTTATTGGTTGAGGTGATGACCGCCGCAGGTTTGGTGAATTACCCGCAATAATGGTGGCATTTTTCGTA
This sequence comes from Rivihabitans pingtungensis, assembly GCF_003201855.1. Lineage (GTDB taxonomy): Bacteria > Pseudomonadota > Gammaproteobacteria > Burkholderiales > Aquaspirillaceae > Rivihabitans > Rivihabitans pingtungensis. Next base: position 140,003 of record NZ_QJKI01000004.1, read on the forward strand.
TGGCGATCAGTATTGGGCGTGTGTGACGGGCTGCGCTCAGGCGCGGTATGGTGCGGTGCACGCCGTCAGTGATGCGTGTAACAGTGATTGCGGATGAGGTGGTTGATTCAGAGTCTGCCTTGAAGATTAAAGCCAAAATAAATCAGTGTCTTGCGCTCTGGTTTGTGCAAAATTGAATATTCTTTCTCTTTATCCGCTTCTCTCTCCTTCCATGAGCCGCCGCTTTCTCCCTTCCGCCCTGCTTGCCCTCTTCCTCATCTTCGTGGCCAGTACCACGCAGCGCCCCACGCCTCCCGCCGCCCCTCCATGCACCGAAGCGTGGTTTCAGCATATTGAGCAGCATTATGCGTCTTCCGCTGATGCCGAAGGGCATGGCCCGGATTTTGGTGACCCCAGCTGGTTTAGCGCGATAGAAAAGCAACTGCACTTGCCCAATAGCAGTGGTTCCACGCAGGGGCAGCGTTGTCAGTTGTTGGATGCTGCTTTGCGTCGGCATATTGTTTTCCGTCACCCCCTGTTGGGCGTGGTGACATGGTAAGCGCCGTTCCCACCCCAAGTGCCCAGCTTGACGCCGCCGCCTGCTGCATCCTGTCCGCCAAGACCTGCTAAAATCAGCTTTTGCCGCGCTTGGCGCGCGCTCTGGACGCCTGCATGACTGATTACATCCCCAATCCCCCACCGTCTGACGCCGAGTATCAGCAGTTGCGCATGCCGCCGCATTCGCTGGAGGCTGAGCAATCGGTGCTGGGCGGTTTGTTGCTGGACAATTCCGCCTGGGACCGCATCGGCGATGCGGTGGCCGACGAAGATTTTTACCGCCATGACCACCGGCTGATTTTTCAGGCCATCGTCAAGCTGATCGAGCGCAGTCATCCGGCGGATGTGGTGACGGTGTCCGAGCAGCTGGAAAAAAGCGCCCAGCTGGGCGAGGTGGGCGGGCTGGCGTATCTGGCCACGCTGGCGCAAAACACGCCGTCGGCGGCCAATATCAAGCGCTACGCCGAGATTGTGCGCGAGCGTTCGATCATGCGTCAGCTGGCGCAGATTGGCACCGAGATTGCCGATTCGGCGTATAACCCGATGGGTCGCGATGCGCGCGAGCTGCTGGACGAGGCGGAAACCAAGGTGTTTCGCATTGCCGAGAGCACGGCGCGTTCGCAGCAGGATTTTCTCAATATGGAGCAGATCCTCACCGAGGTGGTGGAGCGGGTGAACGAGCTGTACGGCCGCGACAATCTGGACGACGTGACCGGCATTCCTACCGGCTTTGTCGATCTGGACAAAAAAACCTCCGGTCTGCAAAAGGGCGATCTGGTGATTGTGGCCGGCCGGCCGTCGATGGGTAAAACCGCGTTTTCGATGAATATTGCCGAGAATGTCGCGCTGAACACCGGTTTGCCGGTGGCGGTGTTCTCGATGGAAATGGGCGCCACCCAGCTGGCGATGCGGATGATTGGCTCGGTGGGCCGGCTGGATCAGCACGCGCTGCGCACCGGCCAGTTGTCGGACGAAGAGATGGACAAGTTCGGCATGGCGGTGTCGCGCTTGTGGGAGGCGCCGTTGTTTATCGACGAAACCCCCGGCTTGTCCGGCCTGGAGTTGCGCAGCCGCGCGCGCCGGCTGGCGCGCAAGATGGGCGGCCAGCTGGGCTTGATCGTGATTGACTATTTGCAGCTGATGAGCGGCTCCAGCGACCGCCGCGACCAAAACCGCGCCTCGGAGCTGGGCGAGATTTCCCGCTCGCTCAAGGCGCTGGCCAAAGAGCTGCAAGCGCCGGTGATTGCGCTGTCGCAGCTGTCGCGCTCGGTGGAGCAGCGCACCGACAAGCGCCCGATGATGTCGGATTTGCGTGAATCCGGCGCTATTGAGCAAGATGCTGATTTGATTGTGTTTATGTACCGCGACGAGTATTACAACCCGGATTCGCAGTTCAAGGGCATGGCCGAGGCCATTATCGGCAAGCAGCGTAACGGCCCCACCGGCCGCGTGCCGCTGACCTTTCTGGGGCATTATTCCCGCTTTGAAAACGCCTCGCCGCAACAAGTGTCCGGCTGGGATCAAGGAGACTGACCATGAGCTATTTTGCTCGCCATGTGTTTTTGTGCACCAATCAGCGCGCTGAGGGCGAAAGCTGTTGCAACGCACTGGGCGCCAGCGAGGCGCTGGACCACGCCAAGGGCCGCATCAAGTCCATGGGCCTGGCCGGGCCGGGCAAGGTGCGTTTTCAGAAAGCCGGCTGTCTGGAGCGCTGTGGCGAAGGCCCGGTGCTGGTGGTCTACCCGGAAGCGGTCTGGTACACCTATGTGGACAAGACCGATATTGACGAAATCATCGACGAACACCTGGTCAACGGCCGGGTGGTGGAACGCCTGAAGCTGTCTGACCATGCTTAAACTGCAACAAGAGCCAATTTATATCGACGGGCCGGTGGGCCAGCTGGAAACCCTGGTGATTGCCCCCAAGGACGGCGCGCCGCGCGGCATCGCCCTGATTGCCCACCCCAACCCGCTGCAAGGCGGCACCAACACCAATAAAGTGGTGCAGACCACGGCGCGCGCGCTCAGCCAGCATGGCTATATCTGCTACTGCCCCAATTTGCGCGGGGTGGGCAATAGCGGCGGCGAGCACGACTATGGCCACGGCGAGGTGGACGACGCCCAGGCTGTGGTGGACTACGCCCGCGCCCAGCATGGCGATGTGCCGCTGGTGCTGGCGGGTTTCTCGTTTGGCAGCTATGTGGCCGCGCAACTGCGCCAGCGCATCGACGCCCGCCATTTGATCATGCTGGGCGCGGCGGTGTCGCCCAAATACGCCATGCCCCACGTGCCGGCCGACACCATTGTGATTCACGGCGAGCACGACGAAGTCATCAGCCTGGCGCAGGTGCTGGATTGGGCGCGTCCGCAAAGCCTGCCGGTGGTGGTGTTCCCCGGCGTTGGGCATTTCTTTCATGGCAAGCTGGTGTTGTTGCAGCAGTATGTGCAGCGGCTGGTTCCGTCGCTGTAAGCGGGCCGCCCCTTGACTCTGGATGGGCCAGCGCCGGCGCGGCTGTATCAGCAGGTGTTTCGCCACTGGCGCGACGCCATCGCCAGCGGCCGGCTGCCCGCTGGCGCGCGCTTGCCGGCGGTGCGTGAGCTGGCCGCCCGCCACAATGTCAGCTTGACCACGGCGCGGCGGGTGGTAGAAGAGCTTCACGCTGGCGGCTGGATTGAAACCCGGCCACGTCTGGGTTTGTTTGTGGCCCAGCCGCGTCAGCCCGGTTATCCCTCGCCCGCTGGCCAGCCCGCGCCGGTCAGCATTGCCACCCTGGCCTTGCGGCTGTTTGAGGCGCTGCGCGACCCGGCGATTGCGCCGTTTGGCTCGCCATTTATCGACCCGGCCTGGCTGGATATTGCCGGCGTCAACGACCACTTGCGCCGCGCCGTGCGCAAATTCTCCCCTGCTCGTGGCCTGACCGACCTGCCGCCCGGCCATGATGCCCTGCGCCAGCAGATTGTCCGCCGCGCGCTGCATCACGGCTTTCGCTTGCAGCAAGATGAATTGCTGATTACCTGCGGCGCCATGGAGGCGCTGAATCTGGCGCTGAAGTCTGTTGCCCGCCCCGGCGCGGTGGTGGCGGTGGAATCCCCGGCGTTTTACGGCATGCTCTACGCCATCGAGGCCAATGGCATGCAGGCGCTGGAAATCCGCACCGACCCACGCACCGGCCTGGACGTGGATGATCTGGCGCAGGCGCTGGGCCGCCACCGTATTGCCGCCTGCATGCTGATGCCTTCGCTGCAAAACCCGCTGGGGGCGATCATGCCGGCGGCGGCGCGCGCGCGCCTGCTGGCGCTGGCTGGCGAGCACGATTTTGCCATCATCGAAGACGACGCCTACCGCGAGCTGCTGCCGCCCGGCGGCAGCCCGCCGCCGCTCAAGCACCACGACAGCGATGGCCGCGTGCTGTATTGCGGCACCTTTGCCAAGGCGTTTTCGCCGGCGCCGCGCATCGGCTGGCTGGCCGCCGGCCGCCACACCGAAACCGCGCTGCTGCATAAATTAATGAACACCCTGAGCACGTCGATTCCCAATCAAATGGCAGTCGCCAGCTATCTGCGTGATAGCCGCCCCGACCGCCGGCTGGCGCGGCTGCGCGACACCCTGGCCAGCAATCGCGCGCGGCTGGCCGACACCGTGCGCCGGCATTTCCCGGCCGGCAGCGAGGTGAATACCCCGGCCGGCGGGTTTTTCTTGTGGGTGACGCTGCCGCCCGAGTGCGACACCTTGGCCCACTATCCCAAGGCGCTGGCGGCTGGGGTGAGCTTTGTGCCAGGGGCGCTGTTCTCACCCAGTGGCCGTTTTGGTCACTGTTTACGGCTGAATGCCGGCTTTGCCCTGGACGAGCCGGTGCTGGCGCGCCTGGCCGAAGTGGGCCGCCAATTGCAGGCTGGCTGATTGCGCCCGGCGGCTGGCCACGGCACACTTGCGCTTTATCTGAATTGACAGGAGCCTCCCATGGCGCAAGACAGCTCGCGTGCAGATTTTTGGGAAACCCGCTACCAGCAGGGCGTGATTCCGTGGGATGCCGGGCAGATGCCCAGCCAGTTTGTGGCGTTTGCCGCTGCCCGCCCGCCGGGCGAACGGGTGCTGGCGCCGGGCTGCGGCAGTGGCTACGAGGTGCGCGGCCTGGCCGAACATGGTGCCAAGGTGCTGGCGGTGGATTTCAGCGCGGCGGCGGTGGCGCGCGCGCGCGAGGTGCTGGGCGAGCACGCCGACTGCGTGCGCGAAGGCGATTTTTTTCAGCTGGACGACGCGCCGTTTGATTGGCTGTACGAGCGCGCGTTGTTGTGTGCGCTGCCGCCAAAAACCTGGGACGACTGGGCGGCGCAAACCGCCCGCCTGGTGCGCCCCGGCGGCGTGCTGGCCGGGTATTTCTTTATTGCCGACACGCCCAAGGGTCCGCCGTTTGGCATCAGCGAGGCGCGCTTGGTCGAGCTGTTGGGCGGGCATTTCACCCTGGAAAGCCGCGAGCCGGCCAGCGATAGCCTGCCGGTGTTTGCCGGGCGCGAGCACTGGATGGTGTGGCGTCGGCGCTGATGGTGCGACAATTTGCCGCATTGTCGGCGCTGCCTCACGCCGGCTATCATCGCCGCCTGTTATTTGCGGCGTTGCGCCGCCCTGGAGATGAACGATGAAACGCCTGCTCGCCCTCGCCCTGTTTGCCGCTGCTTCGCTGGCCCATGCCCATGGTTATGCGGTGGGCGAGCTGAAAATCGACCACCCCTGGGCGCGCGCCACGCCAGGCGCAGCCAAGAACGGCGCGGCTTACCTGACGGTGAGCAATACCGGCAAGCAGGCCGACCGCCTGGTGGCCGCCAGTGTTGACGTGGCCGACCACGCCGAGCTGCATACGCATCTGAACGACAATGGCGTGATGAAAATGCGCCAGATCCCGGATATTCCGGTTGAAGCCGGCGCCACGGTCAAGCTGCAACCGGGTGGCTTGCATATCATGCTGATGGATTTGAAGCAGCCGCTGAAAGAAGGCGACAAGATTCCGATGACCCTGCGCTTTGAGAAGGCCGGCGAAGTGAAGGTGGATGTGCATGTGGACAAGGTGGGCGCCATGCCGGCGGCTGCCGGGGCCCACGCCGGTCACTAATCGCGCTGCTCACCAACCCCCCCTGGCCTTGTGGTGTGACCTTGTCTGAGGTGTTGTACTGTCTGCAAGCACACGCCTGACTGCCTAACCCGAGCTGCTTGGCTGAGTGGGGCGAGCCGCACTGTGCTGTTGGTGAGCGCCCGTCTGAAAATATTGCGCGCCCCGCTGTGGGCGCGCTATTTTTTTGTATCCGGCTCTTGATTTGATATCTACTGTCGCCATATGCCGCCAGTTTGGTGAATATATTCAGTCAAGGAGTTGTCATGTCAGGTCATGGTTTTCATGTGCACGGCCCGCACGATCATGCAGTCGAGCATGGTGGGCATTCGGGGGACAGTTTTGCATCGCGCATTGCGGTGATGACGGCGGTGATGTCCACGGTGGGCGCGCTGTTCAGTTATTCCGGCGGCGCGACGCAAAACGAGGCAATGCTGATGAAAAATGCCGCGGCGATTAAAAAAACCGAGGCGGCCAATCAGTGGAATTACTATCAGGCCAAGAGCAATAAGCAAAACCTGGCCGAACTGGCGCTGTCGCTGAGTCAGGATGCCGCCAACAAAGACAAATACCAGAAAGACATCGAGCGTTACCGCGCCGAGAAGGCCGAGATCAAGGCCGCCGCTGAAAAGCTGGAGGCCGAATCACAAGGGTTCGAGCACAAGAGCGACGAAGCCATGCACCTGCATCACCGCTGGGCGCAGGCAATGACCGGCATTCAGGTGGCCATTTCGCTGGCGGCGGTGTCCTTGCTGACCCGGCGGCGCTGGCTGAATTACGCCACCTATCTGGCCGCCGGTGCTGGCGTGGTGCTGGGCGGTATGGCGCTGGCGCATCTGTAAATCCACGCGCACCAGGCGTCTGGGTTGGTTAGCTTTGTTCAATCACCAGGCTATCGCCAGTGACAAAAAACTGCCCGCCGGCCACATAGTGCAGGGTGCGCAGCGCCGGATCGGCAAAGGTCCAGCGGCCGTCGCACCAGGCCTGATCATCCGCCCAGGCCGCCAGCACTTCGGCCAGAAACATATCGTGGCGTTCGGCCATGGCCGGTTCGGGCAGGATTTTGCATTCCAGCCAGGCGGCGCAGCCGTCCAGCAGCAGGCCGCCGCCGTGTTCAGCGCTGGCGCCATGCAGGCCAAAGGCAGCGAATTTGTCGATGTCGCGGCCGCTGTGGCTGCCCAGTTGCAACACCGTGTGCGCCAATTGCTGGCCGGGCAGCGCCAGCACAAAATGGCCGCTGGCTTCAATCAGCTGGCGGGTATGGCTGCTTTTGTCGATCACCACCGCCACCTTGGGCGGCTGAAAATCCACCGGCATGGCCCAGGCGGCGGCCATGATATTGCGCTGATCGGCGTGGGCGCTGCTGATCAGGGTAAGCGGACCGTGGTTGAGCAGTCGATACGCGTGAGCCAGCGGGACAGAAATGCGCATGATGAGGTGTCGGGCAAAACTGGCATTGTGCCTTTGCCGGCTTGTCCAGCCAAGCGGGGCGGCTGGGCTGATGCGTGCGTGCGACACTGTGTGCGGCGAGATGAAAAGCTGATGAAAAAACCGTGGCGCATCATGCCATATGAGTGACACACTAGCCGCTTGTCCTTTTTTGGTGCAGCCATGGCCGCTCCCGCTTCCAGTCACGGCATGATCGAAGCATTGGCGTCCACCTTGCTGGATGTTCAGGCCTTGATCGACGCTGCGCCCGCGTCGTCGATGCTGCTTGATCGTGACGGGCGTATTCTCACCATCAATCGTGCCGGCGCTGCCCGACTGGGCCTGGCGCCAGCGCAGGCGCTGGGCCTGTATTTGTTTGATTTGTTTCCGGTGGAAGTGGCCGCCTCGCGCCAGCGGCGCTTGCAGGCGGTGACCGCCAGCCGCCAGCCGCAGGTGTTCGAAGATCACCGCGATGGCCAGCATTACCGTACGTCGGCGGTCCCGGTGATGGACCGCGACGGCGAGGTGTGCCGGGTGGCGATTTTTTCCGAGGACATCACTGCCCAGCACGAGGCCGAGCGCTTGTTGCGCGACAGCGAGGCGCATTACCGCTTTTTGGCGGAAAACAGCGAAGACGTCATCTGGCAGCTGGACCGCGACATGCACATCACCTACATCAGCGCGGCTGATCAGCGCTTGCGCGGGGTGGCGCGCGGGGCGGTGCTGGGGCAATCGGTGTTCAGTCTGTTTTCTCCCCGTGGCCAGGCGATTCTGGCCCGTGTGGTGGCCGAGCGCCAGCAGTGTCTGGAGCAAGGCCTGCCGCTGCCGCCCACCCTGCGTTTTGAGGCGCCGCAGCAATGCGCCAATGGCGAGGAGGTGTGGGTGGAAGTGGTGTCCACCCGCATCGACGACGCTCATGGCGTGCTGTGCGGCTATATCGGCATGACGCGCAATGTGGCGGAACGCCGCCGCTATCAGGCCATGCTGGAAGACGCCAACCGGCAGTTGCGCGAACAGCTGGATAAAGTCTCTGCCTTGCAGGCGCAATTGCAGGCGCGTGCCCACCGCGATGCACTCACCGGCCTGTATAACCGCCACTATCTGCACGAAACCCTGCCGGATTTGCTGGCTCAGGCCCGCCAGGCTCGCCATGGGTTGGCGCTGGTGATGGTGGATCTGGATCACTTCAAGCAAATCAACGACCGCCACGGCCATGTAGCGGGCGATCTGGCCATCCAGACTGCCGCCCGCCTGCTGATCGAACGCGCGCCTTCGCGCAGCCTGTGCTGTCGCTTTGGCGGGGAAGAATTTCTGGTGGCTTTGTGCGGGCTGACGCCGGCAGCGGTATGCGCCTGGGCAGAAAACTGGTGTGCCGAGCTGGCGGACTGTGTGCTCAGCCATCAAGGCGTGCGGATTGCGCTGACTGCTTCGCTGGGGGTGGCCTGGCAGCCGCAGCATGGCGACAGTGAAGCGCAGTTGCTGGAGCGGGCAGATCAGGCGCTGTATCTGGCCAAGCGGCGTGGACGTAATCAGGTGTGTGTGTGGGCGGCCGACGAAGTCTGTGCGCTGCGCGCCTGAGCCGTATGGCCGGCCTGATGCGGTGCAGGTGCAGGCGTATCAGCTACGGTGTTCAGAACCACGGGCCAAAAGTGGGGCGGCCGCCGCGCGCCAGCCAGCCCACCCCGGCGGCCAGCAGCGCCGGCAGGATCAGCTGACAGGCCAGCGCCAGTACGCTGGCGTGGTTGCGATGGCTGCGCACACGATAGAGCTGCAAGAGCAAGCTGGCCAGCCAGAACACCAGCGTCATCGCCGCCGGGCGATACCAGTAGGCATGGCGGATGTCCTGGCTGAACAGCCCGCCAGCCAGCACGCCCAGATGTCCCAGCGCCAGGGCCAGCGCGTCGCTGGCCAGCACCTGTCGGGCTGGCAGCGCCAGCGGGTCGGGGCGGCACAGCAGCCAGCCGCCGGCAAACACGCCTTGCCACAAATAGGGATAAAAACACGGCAGCCATAGCGCGCTGACCGCCAGTGAGGGGCGCAGCAACTTAAAGCCGATGGCCAACGCAAACCAGCTGGCAATCAGCATGGCCAGGGCCACGCCATCGCCGCTGCGCAGCACCCGCCAGACGCCGCGCGCGGCAAAGGCCGGCAACAGCAGCAGACTGACCCACAGCGGCGCGTCGGGGTGCATGGTGGGCTCGCCGCTCAGTGCATGGCCAGGGTGCGCTGTAGCGCAGCAGACAGGAGCGCGCCCAGATTGGCCAGGTAGTCGGTTTCCATGTCGGTGGTGAAGCGGTAGCTGTCGGCGCTGGCCAGCACCAACAGGCCAAATGCCTCGCCATTGTCGCGGCGTAGCGCCACCTGACCAAACGATTGCAGCACCGGCTCGTGGGGGAACCACTCAATAATGTGTTCGGCGGCAAACGGGCCGGTGTAGGGGTGCTCAAGGTTGCGGGCAATGATGGCCAGACGTGGATCCTGGCGGTGCCATTCACCCAGCGATTCGGTGGCCGTTCCCCACAGGCGCAGGCCGGCGTGGGTGATGTCGAAGTCTTTTTCCAGCGCACTCAGTGTGCGGCGGATGGCGTCGGTGGCCTCTTCGGTGCGCACCAGTTGCACCGACAGCGTATGCAGGCGGGTAATGGTCTGGTCGTTGTGTTCGCCAAAGCGGATCAACTGGCTCATTTTGGCGCCGAGCTGGCGGTTTTTGTCGCGCAGCGCCAGCACTTGGCGCTCGACCAGTGGCACCGCGTATTCCGAGCGCGCGTGTGGTACGCGCACCTGGGTGAGCAGCTCGCTGTGTTGGTCAAAAAATTCGGGGTGGGCTTCCAGGTAGGCGGCCACTTCGCTGGCGGTCATGGACATCGGGACAGACTCCTGTCGGGACGTTTCTTGCGCGCGCCGGTCCCGCCCACGGGCCGGCGGCGTCAGCTTGGGTTAAAGGGTGATGCTGCCTTGATACACGGTGACCGCCGGGCCGGTCATGCGCACCGGCTGGCCAGGACCGGCCCATTCGATGCGCAAATCGCCGCCACGGGTGTGCACGGTAACGGCGGCATCCAGCAGGCCACGGCGGATGCCGGCCACCACGGCCGCACAGGCGCCAGTGCCGCAGGCCAGGGTTTCGCCAGCGCCGCGCTCGTACACGCGCAGGGCAATTTCCTGACGGTTGAGCACCTGCATGAAGCCGGCGTTCACCCGTTGCGGAAAGCGGGCGTGTTGTTCGATCTGCGGGCCGTGCGTGGCCACCGGCGCGGTGTTGACGTCGTCCACCACTTGCACGGCGTGCGGGTTGCCCATCGACACCACGGTGACACCCAGTTCAGCGCCGTCCGGCAGCGTGAGCGGGTGAATCACCGCATCGGCATCGGCTTCGAACGGGATTTCCACCGGCAACAGGCGCGGCTGGCCCATGTCCACTGTCACCAGACCATTATCGGTCAGCACCGGGGTGATGATGCCCTTGGCGGTTTCCACGCGGATGGCGTGCTTGTCGGTCAAGCCCTGGTCGAAGACAAAACGGGCAAAACAGCGCGCGCCATTGCCGCATTGCTCGACCTCGCCGCCGTCGCTGTTGAAAATCCGGTAGCGGAAATCGGTGTCGGGCAGGGCGGGTTCTTCCACCAGCAGCAGCTGGTCAAAACCCACGCCGGTGTGGCGGTCGCCCAACTGGCGGATTTGCGCAGCGCTCAGGCGCACGCGCTGGCGCACGCCGTCGATCACCATGAAATCGTTGCCCAGGCCATGCATCTTGCTGAAATTCAGAATCATGAAAGCGGCTATCTTGTGCTAAGAGTTACTCGGGCGCGCGGTGTTGGCGCTGTGAACACGCGCGGACGAATCATAAACCATCTTGTCATGTTTCGGCAGGGTGACGCTGCCTGCCGTTTGAAACAGTCATGATTTAGCGCAATGTCGCTTGCTTGCTGGCTCAACTGGCGGCGTGCCTGCGCAGATGCACAAAGTGGTAGCCCAGCCCATCGCTGTCGCGCACGTGGCTGTCGCGTGAAAGTTCTTGCCACTGGCTGCTGTCCAGTGCCGGAAAGTGGGCGTCGCCGTCAATGTCGGCGTCAATTTCGGTGATGAACAATTCATCGGCCAACGCCAGCGCCTGGGCGTACAGCTGGGCGCCGCCAATCACGAATACGCGCGGCGCGGGGCTGTCCGCCGCCGCGCACAGCGCCAGCGCGTCGGGCAGCGAGCGGGCATGCTCGGCGCCGGCAGCTTGCCAGTCCGGCTGGCGGCTGACCACGATATTGCGCCGGCCGGGCAGCGGGCGGCCAATCGAATCCCAGGTGCGTCGGCCCATGATGATGGGCGCGCCCAGGGTGGTGCGCTTGAAGTGTTGCAGGTCTTCCGGCAGATGCCAGGGCAGGGTGTTGTCCTTGCCAATCACCCGGTTGCGCGCCATGGCGACGATCAGGGCCAGCGCGCTCATACCGCCACCTCGGCGCGAATGGCCGGATGCGGGTCATAGCCTTCCAGGGTGAAATCTTCAAATCTGAAGGCGAACAGGTCGGTGACGGCGGGGTTGATTCGCATCACCGGCAGCGGGCGCGGCTCGCGGCTCAGTTGCAGCTGTGCTTGTTCCAGGTGATTGCTGTACAAATGGGCGTCGCCCAGGGTGTGGATGAATTCACCGGGCTGCAATTGGCACACCTGCGCCACCATCAGCGTCAGCAGCGCGTAGCTGGCGATATTGAATGGCACGCCCAAAAAGATATCGGCACTACGCTGATACAGCTGGCAGGAGAGCTTGCCGTCAGCCACATAAAACTGAAACAGTGAGTGGCACGGCGGCAGCGCCATCTGGTCCACCAGCGCCGGGTTCCACGCCGAGACGATCATGCGCCGCGAATCCGGCGTGTCACGCAGCTGGCGCAGCACCTGGCTGATCTGGTCGATATGCCGGCCGTCCGGCGCCGGCCAGCTGCGCCACTGATAGCCATACACCGGGCCCAGCTCGCCATTGGCGTCGGCCCATTCGTCCCAGATCGATACGCCGTGGGCTTTCAGGTAGGCGATATTGGTGTCGCCGGCCAGAAACCACAGCAGCTCATGGATGATGGATTTAAGGTGAACTTTTTTGGTGGTGACCAGCGGAAAGCCCTGCGCCAGGTCAAAGCGCATCTGGTGGCCAAAGATCGAGCGCGTGCCGGTGCCGGTGCGGTCGGTTTTGACGTGGCCGTGTTCCAGCACATGGCGCATGAGATCAAGATAAGCCTGCATGAAAAAACCAAATTCCTTTATGGTGAACTGATGGACACAAAAGTCCGGTAGAATCGCTCCGACTCCAATTTTACGATAAGCCCAGCGCCGAGCCTCGCACACCATGTCCGAAGAAAGCGATCTCGAAAAAACAGAAGAGCCCTCAGAGCAGAAACTGCGACAGGCTCGGGAAGACGGTCAGGTTCCCCGATCGCGGGAGCTGGCGACCTTTGCCGTCACCATGACTGGCGTGGGCCTGTTGGTGGTGCTGGGTAATCGCATTGTCGATTCCATCAACACCATCATCCGCCGGGAATTCACTTTTGACCAGAAAACCCTGCTGCAAGAAGGTGTGATCAACGAGCATTTTCGCCAGGGCATGCTGGATATGCTGTTGGTGCTGGCGCCGATTCTGGGCGCCTTGATGGTGGCCGCCATCGGCCCGTCGCTGTTGCTGGGTGGCTGGAATTTTACGCTGAATTCGATCGGCTTCAAATTCAGCAAACTGAATCCTGCACCGGGCATCAAACGGATGTTCTCCGTGGCTGCACTGATGGAGGGCGGCAAGGCAGTGCTGAAAAGCACGCTGATCGGTGGGGTATCCACCTGGATCATCTGGCGGGAAATGGGCGAGATCATGCAATTGATCACCCTGCCGCTGGATGAAAGCATTGCCCAGACCATGGCGTTGACCGTGCACACCACGTTTTTGGTGACCAGCACGCTGTTGTTGCTGGTGCTGATCGACGTGCCGTTTCAGTGGTGGAACTTCCGCAAGGGCCTGCGCATGACCAAGGAAGAGGTCAAGCAGGAAAACAAGAACTCGGAAGGCAGCCCTGAGGTCAAGGGCCGGATTCGCCAGTTGCAGCGCGAAGCCGCACGCAAGCGGATGATGGGGGCCGTGCCCGAGGCCAGCGTGGTGGTCACCAACCCGACCCACTACGCGGTGGCGATGAAGTACGAAGACGGCATGGGGGCACCCAAGGTGTTGGCCAAGGGCAAGCTGCGTACCGCCGAGCGCATCATTGAGCTGGCCAAGGAACACAAAATCACCATCATGCGCGCACCGCCGTTTGCCCGCGCGCTGTACCACAATACCGAAATCGGACAGGAAATTCCGCATCAATTGTATACTGCCGCCGCGCAGATTCTGGCTTATGTGTTCCAACTGAAACATTATAATGCGCACGGTGGCATGGCGCCGGTCTACCCGGACGACTTGCCGGTGCCGCGCGAGCTTGACCCAGAAAGCAAGACCCCGCAAGATACTTCGCCAACCCCGAAATCATGATTGATGCTGGATGGATAAACTTTCCCAATTCCTGACACGTTACAACACCACCTCGCTGGCCGGCCCGGTGCTGATCATCATGATTCTCGGCATGATGATCCTGCCCCTGCCGGCGTTTCTGCTGGATATCTTCTTCACCTTCAATATCGCGGTGTCCATCATCGTGCTGATGGTGGGGTTGAACACCCGCCAGCCGCTGGAGTTCTCGGCGTTTCCGGCCGTGCTGCTGGTGACCACGCTGTTGCGGCTGTCGCTGAACGTGGCGTCCAGCCGGATGATTCTGCTCAATGGCCATAATGGCGCTGACGCAGCAGGCAAGGTGATTGAAGCGTTCTCGCACTTTCTGGTGGGCAGCAATTACGCCATCGGTATTGTGGTGTTCATCATCCTGACCATCATCAACTTTGTGGTGATCACCAAGGGCGCCGGGCGGATTGCCGAAGTGAGCGCCCGCTTTACCCTGGACGCCATGCCCGGCAAGCAGATGGCGATTGACGCCGACTTGAATGCCGGCCTGATTGGCGAAGAAGACGCCAAAAAACGTCGAGCCCAGATTGCCGAAGAAGCCAACTTCTTTGGCTCGATGGATGGTGCATCCAAATTTGTGCGGGGCGATGCCATCGCCGGCATCATGATCATGCTGATCAATATTGTCGGCGGCCTGAGCGTGGGCCTGATCCAGCACGATCTGCCGCTGGGCAAGGCGCTGGAAACCTACACCCTGCTGACCATCGGTGATGGCCTGGTGGCACAGATTCCGGGCCTGATCATTTCTACTGCGGCCGGTATCGTGGTGTCGCGGGTGGGCACTGAAAAAGATCTGTCCGAGCAGATGCTGGGGCAGATGTTTGCCAACTCGCAGGTGCTGTACATTACCGCCGCCGTCATCGGGCTGATCGGTATTATCCCCAATATGCCGCACGTGGCGTTTTTGCTGATTGCTTCTTCGCTGGCTGGTCTGGCCTGGGCGCTGGAGCGCAGCAAGCAGCGTGCTGCTGAAGCCGAATTCAATGAGCCGGATCTGGCCGATGCCCAGCAATTGACAGAGACCCCTCTGGCCGAAGTCGGCTGGCGTGATGTGCAGGCGGTGGATCCAGTCGGTCTGGAGGTCGGCTACCGGCTGATTCCTCTGGTGGATCGTGCCCAGGATGGCGAATTGTTGCGTCGGGTGCGCGGCATCCGTAAGAAAATCGCCCAGGAGCTTGGCTTTCTGGTGCCATCGGTGCATATCCGGGATAATCTGGAAATCCGGCCCAATGAATATCGGATCATGCTCAAGGGCGTGGAAGTTGGCCAGGGTGAAGCCTTTGTCGGCCAGTATCTGGCCATTAATCCAGGTCGGGTGCTGGGCACCATCCAGGGGACTCCCACCACCGATCCGGCCTTTGGTCTGCCGGCGTTGTGGATTGAAGGCGCCTTGCGTGATGAAGCCCAGTCGCTGGGCTACACTGTGGTGGATGCCAGTACGGTCGTTGCCACGCATATCTCCAACATCCTGAGCAACCATGCCGCCGAGTTGCTGGGCCGCGAAGAAACCCAGCAGTTGGTCGATCATGTGGCCAAGGATGCGCCCAAGCTGGTGGAAGATCTCATTCCCAAGGTGGTGCCGATCAATATCCTGCAGAAGGTTCTGCAGAACATGCTCACCGAAGGCTTGCACATCCGCGATATTCGCACCATCATCGAAACTCTGGCCGAGCATACCCCTATCACCCAGGATGTGGACGATCTGACTTCGGCTGTGCGTGTCGCCTTGGGCCGCACCATTGTTTACCAGCTATATGGCAATGCCAACGAATTGCCGGTCATGACTTTGGAGCCAGGGCTGGAGCAAATTCTGATCAACGCCGTACAATCCAAGGGCGGCGGCCTGGAGCCCGGCTTGGCAGAAAACCTGCTGGCCAGCACCGCGCGCGAAGCCGAACGGGTCGAGCAGCAAGGCCAGGTGCCAGTGTTGCTGACCCCGGCGGCCCTGCGACCTTTGCTGGCCAAATTCCTGCGCCGCGCCATGCCGCAACTGGCAGTGCTGGCGCATAATGAAATTCCGGACAACAAAACCATCCGCATCATTTCGGTGGTGGGTGGGCGAGAGTAAGCGCTTATGGTAGTGAAGAAGTTTTTTGGGGCCACCACTCGCGATGCCCTCAAACAAGTCCGCAACGAACTCGGCGAAGATGCCCTGATTCTTTCCAACCGCCCGGTGGGTGGTGGTGTGGAAATCATGGCAGTGGCCGATGCGGATGTCAGTGCACTGGCTTCGAGCATGAAGCCAGGTGCAGCTGCTGCGGTGGCTGCACCAGTGCCTACGCCTGGCAAGGGCCCGGCGGGTGCGGCTCCGGCAACGGCAGGCAGCAAACCCGCTTCGTCGATGTCCAGCGCAGTGGCGCGTACCTATGCCATGCCGGTGGAGCCATTGGATGATCCAACCCCATCACGCCCGGCCACTACCGAGACGTTCAGCACTCAGGCGCGCTCCAGCGCACCGGAGCCCGCACCACGGCCTGTGCCGTCAATCAGCATCCCGATGTCGGCGCTGACGGCCACCACACCGCCGCCGCCGCCGCCGCCGCCCTCTCCGCAATCGGTGTATGCCCGCTACGAAGCGCCCGCTGAAACAGCGCCTGCCGCATCGGATAGCAGCGAACGCTTTACCGAAGATTCCCTGCCTGATCTGGGTGGGCAAGCTGGTGCTGCCAACAGCGATGAGGCACTGGAAAAACTGGATTCGCTGTCTGGCGAAGTGCGCGAAATGCGCACCATGCTGCAAAGCCAGCTGGCCAGCCTGGCCTGGGCCAATATGGAAGAACACCACCCGCGCCAGGCCGAGCTGTTCCGCCAGATGCTGGCGCTGGGTCTGTCGCCGGCCTTGTGTCGCCAGCTGGTGGCCAAGCTGCCGGACAATCTGGGCGACGAAGCCGCGCTCAAATGGGCCAAGCTGGCGCTGGTGCACAACCTGAAAACCATCGACGAGCAAGATGAAATCATCGCCCGTGGCGGCGTGTATGCACTGGTGGGCCCCACCGGCATCGGCAAGACCACCACGGTGGCCAAGCTGGCCGCCCGCGCCACTCTGCGCCACGGCACCGAGCGCATTGCCCTGATCACCACCGACAGCTACCGGATTGGCGCGCAGGATCAATTGCGCCTGTACGGCAAGATTCTGGGTGTATCGGTGTTTTCGGTGCAAAACGAGGCAGATTTGCACGTGACCCTGGCGGATCTGGCCGACAAGCATCTGGTGCTGATTGATTCCACCGGCATGGGCCAGCGCGATGCCCGAGTGGATGCACAAACCCAGATGTACGCCCACACCGCCGCCAATGGCGGCCGCCCGATTTCCCGCGTGCTGGTGCTGGCGGCCAATGCCGAAGGCGCCACGCTGGAAGACGTGGTCAACCGCTATCTGCCTGGCGGTGGCCTGGTGGGCTGCGTGATGTCCAAAATCGACGAGGCGCCGACCTTGGGCGGCGCCATCGACACCATCATCCGTCACCGTTTGCCACTGCTGTACGTGACCAATGGCCAGCGCGTGCCGGAAGATCTCCACCTGGCCAAGTCCAACTACCTGATTGATCGAGCCTTCAAGATGGCGCGCGAAGCGAGCCCCTACAGCTTGAAGAGCGATGAATATCAGCTGTTGACGTCGGCCTTTGTTGGCACCCTGAACTAGGACCCGGGCCATGGAAGACCAGGCCGCCAGCCTGCGCCGTCTGACGCCTGCCGCCCAGGTGGGGCGTAGCTTTGCCTTTTTGGGAGTGTCCGGCTGCGGTGTCACCACCATGGTCAGCGAAATGGCAGCCGGCCTGACCGCTGCGCAGCGGCGCACCCTGATTATCGACGCGCACCCTGGTAATCCGCTGGCACAGCGTTTTGTCGATGATCCAGGGGTGACACTGGACATGGTCGCCAGCAGTCAGGGCTCCTTGCACGATGCCGTTACCCAACTGCCGTTTGGCGCTTCGGTGATGAATGTGCATAGCCGCCCGTCCACGCTGATGCACCTGCCCGAGCCGATCGAACACCGATTGGTGTCCGAATATGAGGCGCTTACCCGTGATATCGAGCTGGTGCTGATTGATGCGCCATCGGTAAGCACCGATCCGGCGCTGGCGGCGCTGGCCGACAATCTGGTGCTGGTGCTTACCCCCGATATCCAGACGCTGATGCAGGCCTACGCCATGGTCAAGCGCCTGGCACTGGAATTCGCCCGCCGCCGTTTTGACGTGCTGGTCAACCGCGCGCGCGACATGAACGAAGCCCAGGCGATTTTTCAGCGCCTGTCACAAGTGACCAGTGAGTTTCTTGGTGTGTCATTGCGTTGGGTAGGGTTTGTGCCGGAAGATCCGATGGTCCGTCGTGCTGTCTTGTTGCGCACCACGACCCTGCATGGTTTTCCGGGCAGCGAGGCAGGCACAGCCTGCTCGCAACTGGCCGCTGTCCTGCCACGCTGGAGTTCGGTCGAACATGGCAATGCCCGGCAACTGTTTGAACGCTATCTGGCTGCCACTCGCCACTTGGCTGAGGAAGCCGCCACCCCCTTATGATGAACCGCATTGCTGACCTTACGGCGTTTCTCCCATGTCTGAAGCCGGATACTCCTGCCCTCCGTCTGCTCGTCCTGCTGCTGCGGGGGCGCGTATGAGCCGACGCCCGGCCTATCCTTCCGCTGAGCCGGCCAATGCCGGCGTACCGGATATCGAGCGCCATATTTCGCTGGTGAAAAAAATCGCCTATCTGCTGATGAGTCGGTTGCCAGCGTCGGTTGAGCTGGACGATCTGGTTCAGGTGGGGCTGATTGGCCTGATTGAAGCTTCTCGCCAGTTTGATGCCAGTCAGGGCGTGCTGTTTGAGACCTTCGCCAGCCAGCGCGTGCGCGGCGCCATGCTCGACGAGCTGCGCCGGGCCGACTGGTTGCCCCGTCAGGCGCGCAAGCAGGCCAAGCAAATCGAAGAAGCCATTTCCCGGCTGGAACAAAACCTGGCGCGCCCACCGCGCGAGCCGGAAATTGCCGAGGCACTGGGCCTGAGTCTGGATGACTATCAGGATGCGCTGTTTGATTGCAAGGGCCACCAACTGGTGTATTACGAGGACTTTGCTGTCGATGAAGACCAAGGTGGTGGCAGCGTGGTGGAAAGCATTGCCGACGTTCGTCAGGTGGATCCGATCGACATCCTCAACGACAGCGGTTTTCGTCATGGTCTGGTCGAGGCCATCAAGACCCTGCCCGAGCGCGACCAACTGGTGATGAGTCTGTATTACGAACAAGAACTCAATCTGAAGGAAATCGGCGAGGTGCTGGGTGTGACCGAGTCGCGCGTCTGCCAGCTGCACAGCCAGGCGGTGGCGCGGCTGCGCACCAAGCTGCGCGACTGGTTCTGAGCATTTGCCGCCCGACATGGGCGGTTTCTTCATCATTTCATTACAACAACAAGATCCCCATGACCACCCGCTTTTTGCCTGGCCGGTTATTTACCCGGCACCTTGAGTTCTGTCTGGCCCAGATGGAGGTCTGCACATGGATGTGATCAGCCTGCTGGGCCTGGCCGTTGGCCTGGCCTCCATTTTGCTGGGCCAGGCGCTGGAAGGTGGCCATATTGGTTCGCTGTTTCAGCCTACGGCCTTGCTGATTGTCATGGGCGGCACCGCCGGTGCGGTGATGCTGCAATGCACGCCGGCGCAATTCATGCTGGGCCTGCGCCGCTTGCCGCGCGTATTTCTGCCACCGCGCCACGATCTGCACCAGCAACTGGCAGATCTGGTCAGCTGGAGCCAGATTGCCCGCAAGAACGGCATCCTGTCGATGGAAGAGTTTGCCCGTGCACAAGAGGACAACCCCTTTCTGCAAAAAGGCCTGCAACTCTTGGCCGACGGGGTGGACCCGGTGACCCTGCGTCATGCGCTGGAGCTGGACATCAACTCGCTGGAGCAGCGCGAACGTTTTGCTGCCCGGGTGTGGGAGTCCGCTGGCGGCTATGCGCCGACGCTGGGCATTTTGGGCGCCGTGCTCGGCC
Organism: Rivihabitans pingtungensis; assembly: GCF_003201855.1. GTDB lineage: Bacteria > Pseudomonadota > Gammaproteobacteria > Burkholderiales > Aquaspirillaceae > Rivihabitans > Rivihabitans pingtungensis. The sequence goes on from NZ_QJKI01000004.1 coordinate 159,582, forward strand.
TGATTCACGTCATGGAAAACCTGGCCGAGCCTTCCAAGCTGGGCGGCGGTATTGCTGTGGCTTTTGTCGCCACCGTGTATGGCGTGGGTCTGGCCAACCTGGTGTTTCTGCCGGTGGCGCACAAGCTGAAAACCCTGCTTACCGAACAGATTAATCTGATGGAAATGCAGGTCGAAGGCCTGGTGGCAATTGGCAGCGGCGAAAATCCCCGTATCCTGGAAAATCGCCTGCAAGGCTTTCTTGATCCCAGCCGGCCGGCTCCCTCGGTGGCCGAAAAGCCTGCCGTTCAGTCCTCAACTCGCCATGAGCCGGGCGACAGCGCCTGACCTCACGGCCCCAGCCTGCCCGACCGGGCAGGCTCACAATACCGACTTGAACAGTTCCAGCTGTGGCGGCCCCAGATACAGCTCGCGGCGCGCTCCGGCATTGGCGTGTGCCTGGCGGAAGGCATCCGAGCGGGTCCATGCCTGAAAGGCATCTTCAGATTCCCACTCGGCATGCGAGGCGAACAGCGTGTATTCCTCGGTGCTGGCGCCTTGCAGCAAGTGAAAGTGGATAAAACCAGGCACTTGCTCCAGATAGCTGTTGCGTTCACGCCAGATGGCAATAAACGCGTCTTCTTGACCCCGGGCAATGCGAAAGCGGTTCATGGCGAGGAACATGCGGCAACTCTCCTGAAAAAGGGCATCCCGCTGGCTTGATCATGCGGGTAGATGTCAGTGTACCCGCCTGCGGGACAAACCGCGATGGGCAGGATTCGACATGATTGGTCCTTGACATTGACCATGCCATGATCAGGTTTGACCGCACATTTGGCGGCCCCGCCTTGGCTGGTTATCATCTTTTTGGTTTGTTGTCTGGAGCACGGCATGCATACGCCCACGCCGCTGGACTCCGCCATCATGGCCTCAATGGCCGGGGAAGCGTCGTTCCAGCACCTGTTCATGGCCAATCCACAGCCAATGTGGATTTTTGATCTGTCCACCTTGCGCTTTCTGGCTGTCAACCAGGCCGCGTTGCAGCATTATGGCTATAGTCAGGCCGAATTTCTGGACCTGACCATCCGCGATATCCGCTCACCGGAAGAAGTGACCCGCCTGTTGGACGTATTGTCTGAGCAGGCGTCTCCATTCAATGAGACCGGTCTGTGGAAGCACCTGACTCGAGATGGCCGGGTGATTGAGGTGGAGGTGACCACCCATCTGATCCAGTTTGCCGGCCAGCGCGCCAAGCTGGTGTTGATCAACGATGTATCCGAGCGCTTGCGCGCCGAGCGTGCGCTGCGCGAGCACGAGGCGCGTCTGCGTCTGTTTATTGAGCATGCGCCAGTGGCGCTGGCCATGTTCGACCGCGACATGCGCTATCTGGCTGCCAGCCGCCGCTGGCAGGATGATTATGGCCTGGGCCATCACCCTCTGGATGGCCGTTGCCACTATGAAGTGTTCCCGGAAATCGGCGCCCGCTGGCGCGAGCTGCATCAACGCGGGCTGCAGGGCGAAGCGCTCAACTGCGAAGCTGAGCGCTTTGTGCGTCAGGATGGCCGCGTGCAATGGCTGCGCTGGACCATCCACCCGTGGCGCGATGACCAGGGTGATGTGGGCGGTATTGTGATTTTTACCGAGGATATTTCCGAGCGCAAACGCACCGAAGAAACCTTGCGCCAGTCGGCCACCATTTTTGAATCGATGCGCGATGGCGTGCTGATCACCGACCTGAGCCCGGCTATCGTTGCCGTCAACCGCGCTTATACCGACATCACCGGTTACACGCTGGACGAAGTGCGCGGGTTGAATCCCAGCCTGCTGCGCTCAGGTCGCCATGATCATGATTTTTATCAGCTGATGTGGAAAAACGTGCTGGAAGAAGGCCATTGGGTGGGGGAGATCTGGAACCGGCGCAAAAGCGGCGAGCTGTACCCGCAACTGCTGTCAATCAGCACCGTGTACGACCCGCAAGGCGCGCCCTGCAATTATGTTGGGGTATTCACCGATATTTCGCAGGTGCGCCAGTCCGAAGCCCGGCTGGAGCATCTGGCGCATTTTGATCCACTTACCGACTTGCCCAACCGCTTGCTGGCCTATTCACGGCTGCAACACGCCATCGAACGCGGCCAGCGCACCGACCGGCGGGTAGCCGCTTTGCTGATTGACATCGACCGCTTCAAAAATGTCAACGACAGCTTGGGTCATCATATTGGCGACCAGTTATTACAGGCCGCCGCCGCCCGTTTGCGTGCGGTGGCGGTGAGCGTGGACACCGTGGCGCGGCTGGGCGGCGATGAGTTTTTGCTGATTCTCGATAACCTGGACGACCCCGCGCCCGCGGCGGCCTTGGCGCAAACCCTGCTGGATGCGCTGGCCGAGCCCTTCATGCTGGACGAGCACCCGCCGATTTATCTGAGCGCCAGCATCGGCATCAGCCTGTATCCAGACGATGCTTGCGATGCTACCGAACTGGTGCAGCATGCCGATCTGGCCATGTTTCGCGCCAAGCAGGCGCGCAACGCCTACCATTTTCATACCGAGGCGATGAGCCAGGGCATGCGCGAGCAACTGCTGCTGGAAAACCGCCTGCGCCAGGCGCTGGATGGTGAGGAGTTTGTGCTGCATTACCAGCCACTGATTGGCGCGGATGGCCAGATGGCTGGCTGTGAGGCGCTGGTGCGCTGGCAGCCGGCTGATGGCCCGATGGTTCCACCGGGCCAGTTCATCCCACTGGCCGAGGAGCTTGGCCTGATCGTGCCGTTGGGGGGCTGGGTGTTGGCGGAAGCCTGCCGGCAGGGCCGCATCTGGCTGGACGCTGGCCAGCCACCACGGGTGATGGCGGTCAATATCTCTGCGCGCCAGTTTCAGCATCCGGATTTTGTGAACACCGTGCGCGCCACCCTGGCCGCCAGCGGCTTTCCGCCGGCGTGCCTGGAGCTGGAGCTGACCGAGAGCATGCTGATGGAGCAGGTGGAGCAATCCATCGACACCATGTGTGCGCTGAAGGCGTTGGGCGCGCGCCTGTCAATTGACGACTTTGGCACAGGCTATTCTTCACTGGCCTACCTGAAGCGCTTTCCCATCGACAAACTGAAAATCGACCAGAGCTTTGTGCGTGGCATTGGCCTTGAGCGCAGTGATGGCGAAATCATCACCACCATCATCGCCATGGCGCGCGCGCTGGGGCTGCAAGTGCTGGCTGAAGGGGTGGAAACTGCCGAGCAGCAGGCTTTTTTGCAGCAGCATGGTTGCCAGTACTATCAGGGTTATCTGTTTTGCCGGCCGCAGCCAGCACCGGCGCTGGAGGTCTGGCTGGCAAAGCGGATATGACAACGCCACGCGGCCCTGGATAGGCGGCGCGGCGTGCAGGCAAAGCCAAACGCAAAAACTTACTTCTCGACGAAGGCGCGCTCGATGGCGTAGTCGGCAGGGTCGCCCATGCGCGGGGATTCTTTAAAGCCCATGCCGTTGAGCATATCGCACAGGTCGCTGAGCATGCTCGGGCTGCCGCAAATCAGCACGCGATCGTGTTCCGGGTTCAGCTGCGGCAGGCCGATGTCGGCGCACAGCTTGCCATTGGCGATCAGGTCGGTCAGACGGCCTTGATTGCGGAACGGCTCGCGGGTGACGGTCGGGTAGTAAATCAGTTTCTCACGCACGATGTCGCCGAAGTATTCATTGTTCGGCAGTTCGTTGGTGATGTAATCGTGGTAGCCCAGCTCGCTGACCCAGCGTACGCCGTGAGTCAGAATCACTTTTTCGTAGCGCTCGTAGACTTCCGGGTCTTTGATGATGGACATGAACGGCGCCAGGCCGGTGCCGGTGGACAGCAGATACAGGTTTTTACCCGGCAGCAGGTTGTCCTGCACCAGGGTGCCGGTGGGCTTTTTGCTGATCAGCACGGTGTCGCCCACTTGCAAGTGTTGCAGACGCGAAGTCAGCGGGCCGTCCTGCACCTTGATGCTGTAGAACTCCAGATGCTCTTCGTAGTTGGAGCTGACGATGGAATACGCGCGCATCAGCGGCTTGCCATTGACCTCCAGGCCAATCATCACAAACTGACCATTGATGAAACGCAGCCCTTCATCACGGGTGCAAGTGAAGCTGAACAGAGTGTCGTTCCAGTGATGAACGGACAGAACGCGCTCGGCGGTCATATTGGCATTGGCCATGGGGCTATCGCTCTCGAATAACTGAATAATAAGTAAGCAGGATTTTACCGCTGCCGGCGGCGTGCGCCTACCGGTATTTCGGGTTTTGCTGAACAACATTTGCCCTGTGTCAAATACGGCGCCCGCGCCGCCGTTCAGGCAGGGCGGGCAGCGGCATCCAGACGGCGCTAGGGCGGCGCAAAACTGTTGCTGCGGCGCAACATCCAAGCTGATGCGCCGCGCTGGCCAGGTTTAGCGTTGCTCACAACACCCAGCCGCAGCGCTCCTGGCGAGTCGCACGCAGACAGTGCGACGAGTGCGGCAAGGTCGGGCAACGACGCTTAGTCGGCCAGGTGTTGGAACAAGGGGGTAGACAGATAACGCTCACCAAACGACGGAATCACCACCACAATCAGCTTGCCGGCGTTTTCCGGGCGGCGGGCCAGCTCCAGCGCAGCCCAGGTGGCGGCGCCAGAAGAAATCCCCACCAGGAGGCCTTCTTGGGTGGCCATGGCGCGAGCGGTTTCGAAGGCGTTGTCATTGCTGACCTGAATCACTTCGTCGTACACGCCGGTGTTCAGAATGGCCGGCACAAAACCGGCGCCAATGCCCTGAATCGGGTGCGGGCCTTTCGGGCCGCCAGACAGCACCGGCGAGGCTTGCGGCTCGACCGCGACAATTTTCACCCCCGGTTTTTTGGCTTTCAGCACTTCGCCCACGCCGGTGACGGTGCCGCCAGTGCCCACACCCGAGACAAAAATATCCACCTGGCCATCGGTGTCGGCCCAGATTTCTTCGGCGGTGGTGGCGCGGTGAATAGCCGGGTTGGCCGGGTTTTCAAATTGCTGCGGAATAAAATAGCGCGAATCCGCTGCGGCCAGCGCCTGGGCCTTGGCGATGGCGCCGCCCATGCCCTCGGGGCCAGGGGTCAGGATCAGCTCGGCGCCGTAGGCGCGCAGCAGCTGGCGACGCTCGCGGCTCATGGTTTCCGGCATGACGATGGTGCAGCGGTAGCCGCGCGCGGCGCACACCATGGCCAGGCCAATGCCGGTGTTGCCCGAGGTCGGCTCCAGAATAATGGTGTCCGGGCCAAGCTTGCCCGCCGCTTCGGCGGCGTCGAGCATGGCCACGGCGATGCGATCCTTGACGCTGTGGCCGGGGTTGAAGAACTCCAGCTTGGCCACCACGGTGGCCTCGGCACCAGCGGTGAGGCGATTCAGGCGAACCAGCGGGGTATTGCCAACCAGCGCGGCAACGTTCTGGGCGATGTTCATGGTGGATATTCCTGATGGTGAGTTCAACAACAACGACGCTGACTGGTTGGGAATAATAATGCAGGCTTGTCCACCCTGCTGGAGTTCTTTCTTCTATAGATCAGCGGGCACAGTTATAACGCAGGGCCAGATTTGCCCCGGTTAAGCATAAACAGCCAGCGCCGGAAAACCGGGGCTGGCTGCATGGGGTAAGGCGTGCGTGCGTTTACTGCTTGCCGCCGGGCGGGGTAGGCGGCGCCAGTGACGGATCGTTGATGATGGACAGCACACGGCCCAACTCGCCTTCCTGCGCCTGCGAGATGCTGGACGGCTTGCCTGAGCGCAGATTGCGCAGCACGGCTTCGACTTCCGGGTCGGGCTTGCCGGCGTCCGACTCAGCGTCGGCATAGCGCTCGGCACGGTTGCGGCTGGAACTGCCTTCCCTGGCGCTGGCTTTTTGCTCGGCGGGTTTGGGGTCGGCCGGCGGCGCCATGGTGGTCAGGTTATTCTTGGTCATGTACTCGTTCATGCCGCGCCAGCCGGCATACACCTGGGCACGGTCGGCTTCGGGATGACGCAAGAAGCACTCTTCCAGCGAACGGCCCGTTTGCCGGCAACCGGCGCCAATGGCTTCGTTGGCTTCGCGGTTCAAGCCAGAGACATTGCCAAGCCAGTTGCAGCCGCCAAGCAGGATGACACACGTCAGGGGCAGTAAAGCTCGCATACGGTTTACCTTTGCGGGTTGAGTTCGATGATCTGGCCGCTTTGCCCACGGCTTTGCGGGCCCAGCCAGTACAGGAAGGCCGGCACCACGCTGTCGGTTGGCGGCACTTCGGTTTTTGCTTCGCCCGGATGGGTGCGGGTGCGTTGTGGCGACTGCACCGGGCCCGGCACCAGCAGGTTGATGCGCAGGTTCGGGCACACGTCCCACTCGCTGGCCGCCATTTTCACCCAGTGCGGCAGGCCGGCGTGCGACACGGCAAAGCCGCCCCAGTACGGACCAGGGTGCAAGCCATGACTTTCGCCCACCGCCAGCACGGAAGCATCGGGCGATTGTGCCAGTAGCGGCAGGCAGGCGCGGGTCAACGCTGCCGGGGCTACGGTGTTGATGCGGAACTGGTTCATCCATTCTTCAATGCCCTGGTCGCGCAAGGGCGACAGCGCATAAAAATGCGAAGCGCAATGCACGATGCCATCCAGCCGGCCCAGCTCCTGGTGAATCTTGAACGCCACGGCGTTGAAATCTTCATCGCTGGCGGTGAGCAAGTCCAGCGGAATCGCCGCCGGCTCGGGGCTGCCAGCGCTGACGATTTCATCGTACACCGCTTCCAGACGCTTGATATTGCGCGCCAGCAGCACCACGGTGGCGCCATGGCGGGCGGCCCCTAGCGCCACGGCGCGACCAATGCCTTGCGTGGCGCCGGTGACCAGAATCACGCGCCCGGCCAAGAGCTCGGACGGAATGTCATATTGTGTTGCGTGCATCAGCAATTCAGTACTTTCTTGAGCAAATATGCAGCGTGCGCGCCGCTGCGCACCGCGCCTTCCAGCGTGGCCGGATACGGTCCGGCCACATGATCACCAGCCAGCGCCAGCCGGGGCCACGGGCCTTGTGCGGCGGCGCGGGCCAGGCCTGCGTCGCAGCTGAAGGTGGCGCGCCGTTCGGCAATCACCTGGCCTTCGGCCTGGGCGCCCAGGCCGGCAAAGCGCTGGTTCAGGCCCGCGGCGGCGCGGCTGAGCAATTCCGCCGCTGACCAGGCTTGATGCGGCCCCGGCCCGCTGATCACCAGCGCCAGCCAGCCGGCGTGGCCGGCGCAGCGCTGGCGGTCAAACACCCACTGGCCCCAAGGGGCGTCCACCAGCCCCAGCCAGGGCTGCGGCAGCGCCTCGGGCCGATGCGCGCGCAAATACACCGTGTATATCGGCTGATAATCCAGTTTATTGATGGGCGCCAGCCAGTCGGTGGCGTCCTCGCGTTTTCTGTCCAGCAAGGCGGTGACATGCTGTGGCGCGGTGGCCAGCACGGCGGCGGCAAAGTGCTCGCCATCCACTTCCACGCCATCCTGAACAGGAAACAGCGATTTTACCCTGTAACCCACACGGATGGCATGGCCTTGTGCAGTCAGCCAGTGCGCCGCCGGCTCGGGAAACAGCGCCGACAGGTCTACGCGCGGCATCAGCATGTCGCTGTGCGCCGCCGGGCCGGCCATGCCGTCGCGCAGCACCGCAGCCAGACAGGCCATCGCCGCCCGCTCGATCGGGGTGTTCAGCGCCGCCAGGGTCAGCGGCTCCCAAAATGTGCGCGTCAGCCAGGCCGACTGCCCTTGCTGGCGCAGCCAGTCGGCCACGGTTTGCTCGGGCGGCGCGGCAAAGCCCTGCGCGCGCAAGGCCAATAAGGCGCGCAGCCAGCGCCAGCGCTCGCCCCAGGGCGCGCCACGCCAGCCCAGCCAGCCGGCCAGCTGATTCAGCGGCGCCGGCCAGGGCGGCATGGCAAAGCTGTGCTCGCCGGCTATGTCCAGCCGCTGCGGCGTGCGCCACAGCAATGCTTCTGGCGCGGCGCCCACCCGACGCATCAGGCGCAGGCACTCGCTGTAAGCGCCCAGCAGCAGATGCTGGCCATTGTCGAACACGCCATCCGGCGCGCGCGCCAGCCGCCGCGCCCGTCCGCCCAACACGCGGCCGGCTTCGAACACGGTGACCTCGGCCCAGTCGGCCAGCGTCACCGCCGCCGCCAGACCGGCCCAGCCGCCGCCAACCACGGCGACGCGCGGGCGGGTGCTCAGCCGAACACTGAGGTTTTCCACGCCAGCCACAGCTTGCGAATCGGCGTCAGCGACAGCCGTTGGTTCAGCACTTTTTCGGCACCGTCGCGGCGGATTTCGTCCAGCGTGGCGCGATAAATCGCCGCCATCATCAGGCCGGGGCGCTGCGGTTTGCGGTCCACCTTGGGCAGTTGCGCCAGCGCCTGCGTGTAAAACTGCTCGGCGCGCTCGATCTGGAACAGCATCAACTCACGAAACGCCGGGGTTTCCCGGTAGTTCAAAATATCGTCGGCCGGCACATTAAAGCGCTGCAAGTCTTCCACCGGCAGATAAATCCGCCCACGGCGGGCATCTTCGCCAACATCGCGGATGATATTGGTCAGCTGAAAAGCAATGCCCAGGTCGTGGGCATATTTCAGCGTTTGTCTATCTTGATAACCAAAAATCTGCGCGCACAGCTGGCCCACCACGCCAGCCACCCGGTAGCAATACAGCTGCAAATCACGAAAACTGGCGTAGCGCGCCTGGTCCAGGTCCATTTCCATGCCGTCGATGATTTCCAGCAGCTGGCCTTGCGGCAAATCCAGCGCACGCACATGCGGCAGCAAGGCCTGGCCCACCGGGTGCTCGGGCGCGCCGGCGTACAGCCGCTCCACCTCGCTGCGCCACCAGGCCAGCTTGAGCCGCGCCACCCGCTCTTCGTGGCATTCGTCCACCACATCATCCACTTCGCGGCAAAACGCATACAAAGCGGTCACCGCCCGGCGGCGGTCTTCTGGCAAAAAGCGAAAGCTGTAATAAAAACTCGAGCCGCTTTTTGCGGCCTTGTCCTCACAATATTGGTCGGGCGTCACTGTGTCGGGCATCCTCGCATGGGGTTTTCAATAAGCGCCGCTCACAAGCCCCTCCTGGCGTTGTTGCGCGGCCTTGCCGTACTTGTTTGTACTGTCTGCGGCCGCACGCCTGGTCAGGCGCGCTGCGCTGGGTTTTGTGAGCGACGCTAAATGGGGCTTGGCGCTGCGGATAGCACTCAGCGTTTGCGCAAAGCGCGCCAGCCCATATACAACCAATCACGCGCCTGCAAAGTGGGGCGCTGGCGGAACACGTCGCCGCCGCTTTGGTGCAGCTTGCGCAAAATGGTCTCGCCGCCCAGCACAATCAAGCGCAACTCCAGGCCAAAGCGGCCGGGCAATTGTCGGGCCAGCGGCGCGCCGGCGGCCAGCATGCTGCGGGCACGACCAATCTGCTCACGCATCATCACCGACCACAGCCCGCCGGTGTCGCCCGCGGCGATCTGCGCCTCGCTGATGCGGTATTTGGCCAGCGCATCCTGCGGCAGGTAGACCCGGCCCTTTTGCCAGTCCAGCGCCACATCCTGCCAGAAATTGGTCAGCTGCAAGGCGGTGCAGATGCCGTCGGACATCGCCAGGCTGCGGCTGTCGTGTTCGTTAAACAGATGCAGCATCAGCCGCCCCACCGGATTGGCCGAGCGCCGGCAATAGCCGATCAAATCGGCAAAGCTGGCGTAGCGGGTGACGCTGACATCCTGGCTGAAGGCGCTGAGCAAATCCAGAAATGGCTGCGCCGGCAGCGCATGGCGCGCCATCTGCTCGGCCAGCGGGGCAAACACCGGATGGCCGTCGCCATCGCCGCCGCCGGCAATCGCCAGCAGGCGCTGGCGATAGTCGTCCAGCGCCGCCAGCCGCGCCTCGGGCGCAGCGTCGCCTTCGTCGGCCAGATCATCGGCGCTGCGGGCAAAGTGATAAATGGCGTGCACCGCCGGGCGGATGCGCGCCGGCAACAGCAGCGAACCCACCGGAAAGTTTTCGTAATGGCCAACCGACATGCGCCATCCTTGCAGGAACGAGACAATCAAAGTATACCCTGACTGCGATTGTGAAAAATTTTTCGCCCACGCTCTTTACACTCGCCGCACCCCACGGCATAATGCGCCCCACATTGAACAACGGCCCTGCCGAAGTTCAACTGGCCTGTGGGGGTATAGCTCAGCTGGGAGAGCGCTTGCATGGCATGCAAGAGGTCAGCGGTTCGATCCCGCTTACCTCCACCACCGGACTTTGCACGGTTAACAAGCCTATCTGGTTTTGTTGGCAGTGCGTGAAAAGCTGTTTTGATAAACAGCTTTTGTGTTTTAAAGTCCCCATCGTCTAGAGGCCTAGGACACCGCCCTTTCACGGCGATAACCGGGGTTCGAATCCCCGTGGGGACGCCAGATCAAAAAACCCGTCAGCCTGTGCTGGCGGGTTTTTTTATTGCCATTGCACCGTGATGGGTATCGCCCAACGTGATGGGGCGCGTGGGCGGCTTATTTCGGCCGCAAGCAATATTGCTGATCAATCCAGATAAGTCTTGATAAAAGAATGCCTTGCCGCGTTTGATCTGGGATTCTGGCAAAAAACCTGCAAAATTTTCTACACAAACCCTTGACGCACGCACTGACCACGGATATAGTTCGCACCTCTTCGACGCACAGCAACATCGCGATGAAGACCCTGTGGGGGTATAGCTCAGCTGGGAGAGCGCTTGCATGGCATGCAAGAGGTCAGCGGTTCGATCCCGCTTACCTCCACCACCAAATTCGATTGGCTGCGTCAAGCAGTTGATCAGGCAGTTAAAATCCTGAGTCTGACCAGATCAGGTGCACCCGACAGTGGGGGTATAGCTCAGCTGGGAGAGCGCTTGCATGGCATGCAAGAGGTCAGCGGTTCGATCCCGCTTACCTCCACCACTTCATCGAAAATCACGCCACCTTCGGGTGGCGTGATTTTTTGCGCTGCAAAATCATGACAAAACTGTTATAAGAAGCGCCACCCCTTCTTAACTCTATTGCGAGTCTGTCATGCATCCCCCCGAGCTTTCCGACTACACCGCCTTGTTTGCCCGTTATGGCAAGCTGTCTGATATTTATATGGGCCCGGACGACGAGCGCTTTCGCTTGCTGTTCGAGCAGGTCTGTCATCTGCTCAGCCAGCCTTCGCCGTTCAATTTGAGTTTGCCGGATGGCTTTGTGCGCACCGCCCGCCAGTATCTGGCCAACGACAGCCGCACGGTCAGCCATATGCGCAACCCGGAAAACCGCCACTTCATGCTCAGCGATCTGTTTGATTACGTGGAGCTGATGCAGCGCATTCACGCGCGCCGCCACCCGTAAGGGTGTTTTACTGAATCTGATTGATTGAGCGTCACCCCATGGCCAAAGCCAAAACTGTTTATGTGTGCAGCGAATGCGGCGGCATCAGCCCCAAATGGCAGGGCCAGTGCCCGCACTGCACCAGCTGGAACTCCCTGAGCGAAACCGTGCAGGCGCCGCCTGCCGCCAACGGCGGCAATCACCGCTTTCAGGCGCTGGCCGCCAGCAGCGGCGAAGTGCAGGTGCTGGCCGAGGTGCAGGCCGAAGAAGCGCCGCGCGACCCGTCCGGCAGCGACGAGCTGGACCGGGTGCTGGGCGGCGGCCTGGTGCGCGGCGCGGTGATCCTGATTGGCGGTGACCCCGGCATTGGCAAATCCACCCTGCTGCTGCAAACCTTGGCCAGTGTTGGCGCACGGCGCAAGGTGCTGTATGTGACCGGCGAAGAATCCGCCCAGCAGGTGGCGCTGCGCGCCTCGCGGCTGGCGGTGGACGCCGGGCGGGTGCGCCTGCTGGCGGAAATCCGCCTGGAGCAGGTGCTGGCGGTCTTGCAGAGCGAGCGCCCGGACGTGGTGGTGATTGATTCGATTCAAACCGTGTACACCGATGTGCTCAGCTCCGCCCCCGGCTCGGTCGGCCAGGTGCGCGAATGCGCGGCGCAACTGACCCGAGTGGCCAAGCAGACCGGGGTGACCATGATTCTGGTTGGCCACGTCACCAAAGAAGGCGCGCTGGCCGGCCCGCGCGTGCTGGAACACATTGTTGACACCGTGTTGTATTTTGAGGGCGACAGCCATTCCAGTTTTCGGATGATCCGCGCCATCAAAAACCGCTTTGGCGCAGTCAACGAGCTGGGCGTGTTCGCCATGACCGACCGTGGGCTGAAAGGGATTTCCAACCCGTCGGCGATTTTTTTGTCCAGCCATCGCGACGAAGTGCCCGGCTCCAGCGTGCTGGTGACCATGGAAGGCACCCGCCCCTTGCTGGTGGAAATCCAGGCGCTGGTGGACGAAGCGCACGGCCAGCCGCGCCGACTGTCGGTGGGGCTGGAGCAAAACCGCCTGGCCATGCTGCTGGCGGTGCTGCACCGCCACGCCGGGGTGGCCTGTTTTGATCAGGATGTGTTTATCAATGCGGTGGGCGGCGTGCGCATTGGCGAGCCGGCAGCTGACCTGGCGGTGTTGCTGGCCATTGTCTCGTCACTGCGTAATCGGCCCTTGCCGGATAAACTGGTGGTGTTTGGCGAGGTGGGCCTGGCCGGTGAGGTGCGCCCGGTGGCGCACGGCCAGGAGCGGCTGAAAGAAGCCGCCAAGCTGGGCTTTTGCCGTGCCATCGTGCCGCAGGCCAATGCGCCGCGCCAGGGCATTGATGGGCTGGAGCTGATTCCGGTGGAGCGGCTGGAGCAGGCGGTGGATTATTGCCGCTCGTCGGCCTGAGCCGGCGGCAGCAAGCGCCCGTCCTGCAAATAAAACTGCTGGTCGCAGCTTTGCGCCAGGCGCGGGTCGTGGGTGACGATCAAAAAACTCATGCCTTCTTCGCGGTTCAGCTCGCGCAGCAGGGCAAACACCTCGTTGGCGGTCTGGCTGTCCAGATTGCCGGTGGGCTCGTCGGCCAGCACCAGCCGGGGGCGGTTGATCAGCGCGCGCACAATCGCCACCCGCTGCTGCTGCCCGCCAGACAATTGCACCGGCCGCTTGTGCGCGTGCTCGGCCAGGCCCACCCGCGCCAGCAAGGTGCGGGCGCGCTCGCGGTCGGCGGCGCTGATGCGCCCGACGCCGGCCAGCACGGGCATCAGCACGTTTTCTTCAGCGCTGAACGCCGGCAATAAGTGGTGAAACTGAAAAATAAAACCCAGATACCGATTGCGCAGCGCCGTGCGCACGCGGTCGTTTTGCCCGCTGGCCTGCTCGCCGGCCAGCCACAGCTGGCCTTCTGTGGGTGATTCCAGCAGGCCAATAATATTCAGCAGGGTGGATTTGCCCGAGCCAGACGGCCCGATCAGCGCAGAAAACCCGCCTTCCGGCAGCTTAAGATCAATGCCGTGCAGCACTTCCACCAGCGGCGAATCGCCGCCGCCGTAGCGCTGGCGAATGCCTTGCAACACCATCACATCAGCCACGAATCGCCTCCACCGGGTCCAGCCGCGCGGCGCGCAGCGCCGGCATCAGCGCCGACAATAAGCCCACCACAAAGGCAATCAGCGCGGTGCTGATGAACAGCTCGCTGTCCAGCACCACCGGAAACAGCGGCCCACCGTCTTCGGTGCGGGCAATCTGGGTAAAGCCCAGCGCCAGCCCGGCGCCCAGCCCGGTGCCAAATAGCGCGCCCACCAGGCCGACAATGCCGCCCTGCAATAAAAACACCCCCAAAATCCGCCAGGCCGGGGTGCCCATGGCACGCAGAATGCCGATTTCGCGCTGACGCTGCACCACCGACACCACCAGCACGCTGGCGATGCCCAGCGCCACGGCGAAGGTGACAAACACGCGAATCATGGTGCTGGAGGCGCGCTGGCTTTTCAGCGCGGTGACCAACTGGCCATTGCTGGCCTGCCAGCTGTCGGCGGTCAGCCCGGTGCTGGCGGACAATTGCCCGGCCAGGGTTTCCGCCTCAAACAGCTGGTCGGTGCGCACATAGATTTCGGTGATGTCCAGCCGGTAGCCCAGCAGGTTTTGCGCGTCGCGCAGCGGCATCAGCACCCAGCGGCGGTTGAGGTCTTTCAGGCCAAAGTCCAGCGTGGCGGCCACCCGCACCGAGATTTGCTCGCCGCTGGCCGATTGCAGGCGCAGCCGGCTGCCCGGGCTCAGGCCCAGGTCGGCGGCCAGCTCGACGCCAATCAGCGCCTCGCCGGCGGCCAGCTGCAATTGGCCGCTGCGCAGTTTATTGTCCAGCCGGACCACGGTTTGGTAATCATCCAGCTCAATGCCCATCAGCGACACCGATTTGCGCACGCCGCCCTGCTGCGCCACGCCGGGGCCGCTGGCCATCACCGCCGAGGCCGTCACCCGTGGATGGGCGCGGATTTCATGCAGCAGCGGCGTCCAGTTGGCGATGGTGTTTTCCCGTTGGGTGCGCTTGCGCACGTCGGCCAGCGGGGTGACGCCGTCTGGCGCGCTCAGCGCCGCTTGGTTGAGCCGGTCGGCCGGGCGCAGCACCACATGCGCCTGGCTGGACAGGGTGCGGTCGATGATATTGGCTTGCAGGCCGTTGACAATGGCGGTGATGTAGACAATCACGCCGACGCCGATGGTCACCCCGCCCAAAATCAGCGCGGTCTGAAACCGCCCTTCGCGCAATAAGCGCCAGGCCACCGTCCAGATAAAACTCATGGCTGCGCCTTGACCCGCGCGCCGTCATCCAGCAGCGGCGCCGGCACAATCACCTGCTGGCCGGCGCTCAGGCCGGCCGTCACCGGCAACTGGCCGGCAATCCGCTCGTCGGTGCTGATCTTCACCCAGCGCACGCGGCCGTCTTCCAGCAGGGCGGCGCGGCCTTCGCGCACGGCGGTGGCCGGCAGCAGCAGGGTGGCTTGCGCCGGGCGGGTGAGGATTTCCGCCGAAACGGTCATGCCGCTGCGCAAGTGCTCGGCGGCGGCGGTCAGCGCCAGTTCGATTTCCACCGTGCCGCGCGCATTGTCCACGCTGGCGTTGATGCGGCTGACCACTGCTGGCGCGCGCTGCTGGGGAAAGGCGTCGGCCAGCACGGCGGCGGTTTGCCCCAGCGCCACCTTGCCCAGGTCGCGCTCGTCCAGATCCAGCAGCACCCGGCGCGGGCCGTCGCTGGCAAAGCGCAGCAGGGTTTTGCCAGCGGTGACCACGTCGCCCGCCTCAACGGCGCGGGTCAGCAGCACGCCGTCAGCTGGCGCGCGCACGGTCATTTGTTCCAGTTTGGCCTGGCTTTGCGCCAGCGCGCCGCGCGTTTGCGCCTGACGCTGCTCGGCGGCATCCAGCGTGCGCCGGGCGGCATCCAGCGCCGCCTGGCTGATAAAGCCTTGGGCAAACAGCGCCTGCTGGCGTTGCCACTGGCGGCGGGCCTCGCTTAGCTGGCTGTCGGCGTCGCGCAGCTGCGCCTCGGCTTGTGCGCGCAGGGCCAGCAGTTCGTCAGATTCCAGCAGCAGCAGGGTGGCGCTGGCGGCGACATGCGCGCCTTGCTTGACCGGGGTGGCCACCACCCGCGCGGTGACGGTGCTGCCCAGCACACTTTCGCGCACTGCCTCCACCCGGCCGGTGGCCACCACCGAGCGTTGCACCGGCTGCGCCGCCAGGGTGTGCGTGGTGACGGGCGTGGGGCGCAGCCACAGCCAAGCCAGCGCAAGCGCCAGCAATGTCAGTGCGCCGCGCCACAGCCATTTGCCCTGCAATTTCATGGGAGTCTTTCTGGATCAAGCCTGCGGGAATTATGCCCGATGTGGCTGAGAGAAAACATGATGTTCGTGGGTGGCTTGTTGGCGGGGGCGGTGTGGTTTGTGGGCGACATACCAGATTTTTTTCTTGCGTTCCAGTGCTTGGATCAAGGTTGCGACATTGCATCGTTACGTATAATTACGTATAGTAGATATACGTATCGTACTTCTACGTAGTGCTGTGGCAAAACACTTTGCCCAGTCACGCGGGAAGTTTGCGGCGCAACGCTGCCGCCATGCTGTCCGTCACCCTTGGGGAGGGAACGGAGCCCAGCCAGGTCTGCCTTTTCTGAAAAGGCGGCAGCCTGTGAACAGCAGCTGAACTTCCCCAGTGTGACAGTACAGCGCATGTTCCTGGCTTTTGCCCTGATCCTTTCATGATCTCCCGATCATGCCTGCCGTCACCACTTCCTTGTCTCTGTCGCCATCCTGGGTCATGCCCACCGGGGCAAGGTCAATGTGGCGCCCGTGCCATTCAACGCGGCGTGCACGATACAACCATCACTAAAGCAGACAAAGGATTCACGCATCATGGCTACTTCCACCAGTACCGCGTCCATTACCCTTGCGGCCACTGCGACTACCTACGCACTGAGTGTCAGTAGTGATCAAGCCGTGTATGGCAATGCACTCTCCAACAGTCTCTCTGGCAATGCGTTTGACAATTTCCTGTCTGGCAATGCCGGTAACGACACTTTGCTGGGTGGCCTTGGCAACGATACCTTGCTGGGCGGGGATGGCGCTGATCGTCTGGATGGCGGCATCGGGGCGGATTCGATGGCGGGAGGGGATGGCAACGACATTTATTATGTGGATGATGTCAATGATATTGTCACCGAGCTGGCCGGTCAGGGCATGGATACGGTATGGGCCAGTGTCAGCTATACCCTGGGGGCCAATGTCGAGGCTTTGGGCCTGACCGGTACGGCCAACCTGACCGGTACTGGCAATGAATTGGCCAATTCCATCAGCGGCAACGCGGGTGACAACCTGATTGATGGCGGCGCCGGTAACGATACTCTGCTGGGGGGCGCAGGAAATGACACCCTGCTGGGTGGTGAAGGCAATGATTTGCTCAACGGCGGGGTTGGGGCAGATGTCTTGATGGGGGGCGAAGGCAGCGACCGTCTGGAGGGCGGCCTGGATGCTGACACCATGCAGGGCGGTGCGGGCAATGATGTCTATGTGGTAGACAATGTCGGCGATGTGGTCATTGAAGACGTGAACGGTGGCAATGACACGGTGTGGGCCAGCATGGACTACACCTTGGGCGATAACGTCGAGTCTCTGGGCTTGACGGGTACCGCCAATCTGACCGGTATCGGCAATGCGCTGGCCAATTCGATCAGTGGCAACACCGGTAACAATTTACTGGATGGTGGGGCCGGTAACGATATCCTGCTGGGCGGTGCTGGCGACGACACCTTGCTGGGTGGCGACGGTAACGATCGGCTGGATAGCGGCGTTGGTGCCGATGTCCTGGTGGGTGGGGCTGGCAACGATCTGTATGTGGTTGATGATCTGGGTGATGTGATCGTCGAAGATGCCAATGGGGGTATTGATTCGGTATCCGCCAGCATTGATTACACCCTGGGTGATACCCTGGAGGCGCTGACCCTGACCGGGACGGCGGATCTGACCGGCACCGGCAATGCCCTGGCCAATTCGATCACCGGCAACAGCGGCAACAATCGTCTTGATGGCGGAGCCGGCAACGATATGCTGGTGGGCGGCCTGGGTCAGGATACCTTGATTGGTGGTCTGGGTAATGACACATTTGTAGTGGATGACATCGGTGATGTGGTGGTGGAAGAAGCTGGTCAAGGCATCGATACCGTGCAGTCCAGCATCAGCTACACCCTGGCCGATACCCTGGAGAATCTCAGCCTGATCGGCTCGGCCAATCTGACCGGCACGGGCAATGCATTGGCGAATACGCTGATCGGCAATGCCGGCAACAATGTGCTGGATGGTGGCGCTGGCAATGACGTCCTGATTGGCGGCCTGGGCGCGGATACGCTGATCGGCGGTGCGGGTAACGATGGCTATCAGGTGGACGATATTGGCGATGTGGTGGTGGAAAACCCCGACGAAGGGGTGGACGCTGTCACCATCATTGCCACGCTGAATTACACCCTGGGTGACAATGTCGAAAATGCCCGTGTCAACAGCAGCGGTTCGATGCTGACCGGCAATGCCATGGCTAACCAGATTGTGTCGCTGGGCGTCTCCAGCATTATCTATGGCATGGATGGCAATGACACCATCAGTGGCGGCGCCAGCTCCAGCCTGTACGGTGACAATGGCGACGATAGCCTCACCCTGACTGGCACCGGTTCGTTTGCCTATGGTGGCACCGGTAACGACACCCTGGATGCCCGTACGACCACCGGCAACTGGCTGGTGGGTGGGGCGGGGGATGATGTCTATGTGGTGGACAGCATCAATCAGTACATCCTGGAGCGTGCCAACGAAGGCGTGGACACCGTCAAGAGCAGCGTGACGTTCTCGCTGGTGGCGGGGGCGCGCACGGGGGGCGGCTCGGTGTCCGACAGCCTGGAAAACCTCACTCTGACCGGCACCAATGCCATTGACGGCACCGGCAATGCATTGGGCAATGTGCTGACTGGCAATGCCGCCGCCAACTTGCTGTTGGGCAATGCCGGCAATGACACCCTGATTGGTGGCGGCGGCAACGATACCCTCAATGGCGGCACCGGCAATGACACCTTGCGTGCCACTGCCGATGGGGCCACTGGCGCGGCGCTGGCGGGAGCCGTCACCCTGATCGGTGGCGCTGGTAATGATGTGTTTGCCATGAGCAAGGGCTATGTCGGCAACCATGCCAGCGGCGTCAATACCCTGACCATTCAGGATTTTGTGCACGGCGAAGACAAGATCAGCCTGACGCTGGCCAAGACCATGGTCCAGCCTGCCGCCTTGCAGCAACTGACCGTCGGCGCCAGCGATACGCTGGATAGCCTGCTGGCGCGCGCCACCACGGGCGGTGGCCCGACTGCGCCCAAGGTCAGCAGCTTTGTGTTTGCCGGCAATACCTATCTGGTGCTGGATCAAAATGCCATCAATGGTTTTGCTGCCACCGATCTGGCCATCAAAATCACCGGCACGCCGGCCCTGAGCTTTAGCGATTTGGCGTTTGCCGTGGTGTAACATCGCTGTCTCTGGATTGAACGCAAAACCGCCCCTGACCGCTGTACGGCAGGGGCGGTTTTGCGTTCAATCGCGATCACGGCCGCTCAGCACCTTGCTGACCACGCTGCTGGCAAAGCCG
Source organism: Rivihabitans pingtungensis (assembly GCF_003201855.1). Classification (GTDB taxonomy): domain Bacteria; phylum Pseudomonadota; class Gammaproteobacteria; order Burkholderiales; family Aquaspirillaceae; genus Rivihabitans; species Rivihabitans pingtungensis. The sequence continues at coordinate 178,574 of NZ_QJKI01000004.1, forward strand.
CGTGACGCCAAAAAGCGGTACTGCCGGGCGTAGTCCTCGCGGTTGGCCGGCAGCGCGGTAAATTTGCGTGCCCAGGCGGCGCGAGCGCGGCTGAGCTCGTCCTGCTCCGGCTCGGCCGCCTGATGTTCGGCCAGCGCGGCGTCGATATCAGCCGTCGCCACCCCGCGCTGGCGCAAGTCCTGGCGCAGGCGCTGCGCGCCGTGGCGGGCGGCGTGCGCCTGAATCCACATCTGGGCAAAGCGCGCATCGGATTGCCAGCCGCAGGCGGCCAGCTCGTCCAGCACGGCGTCCAGCGCCGCGCGGTCGATGTCCGCCTCGCGGCCAGCCAGCTTGCGCGCCAGCTCGGCGCGGCTGTATTCACGGCGCGCCAGCAAATCCACCGCCTTGCGCCGCCACGCGGCAACCGCCTCTGTCATGAGCTGCGCCCTCCAGAAAACACAGCCGGGCTGGCAAATGCCAGCCCGGCTTGAGATGCCAGTCTAACGGCTTGGCTCCGCTCACAAAACCCTCCTGGCGTTGTTGCCCGACCTTGCCGTACTTTTGTTGTACTGTCTGCGGTCGTGCGCCTAGCCAGGAGCGCTGCGCTGGGTTTTGTGAGCGACGTTAAGCGCCGCTCACAAAACCCGGAAGGCAATATTGGCCAAGGGCGCAACATCACCAAGCGGGTTTGCTCAACCGCTTACAACAGGCTGCCGTCGTCCAGCTTGCTGTCTTCGGTCAAGGCGGCTTCCTTGCGCTCTTCTGCGCTGGGTTCGAACTCCGGCAGGCCATTCACACCCACTGCATTGCGCACCTTGTTTTCGATTTCGTGCGCCAGGCCGGGGTTGTCTTTCAGGTATTCGCGGACATTGTCCTTGCCCTGGCCGATTTTCTGGCCATTGTAGCTGTACCAGGCGCCGGATTTTTCGATGAACTTGTGCGTGACGCCCAGTTCGATCACTTCGCCTTCGCGGCTGATGCCTTCACCGTACAGAATATCGAAATCAGCCTGACGGAACGGCGGGCTGACCTTGTTTTTCACCACTTTCACCCGGGTTTCGTTGCCGATGACTTCGTCGCCCTTCTTGATGCCGCCAATACGGCGGATGTCCAGACGCACCGAGGCGTAGAACTTCAGCGCATTGCCGCCAGTGGTGGTTTCAGGGCTGCCAAACATCACGCCAATCTTCATGCGGATCTGGTTGATGAAAATCACCAGGGTGTTGGTGCGCTTGATATTGCCGGTCAGCTTGCGCAGCGCCTGGCTCATCAGCCGGGCTTGCAGGCCAACATGGCTGTCGCCCATTTCGCCTTCGATTTCCGCCTTGGGCACCAGCGCCGCCACCGAGTCGATGACAATCACGTCCACCCCGCCCGAGCGCACCAGCATGTCGCAGATTTCCAGCGCCTGTTCGCCAGTGTCCGGCTGCGAGATCAGCAGGTCATCCACATCCACGCCCAGCTTGCGGGCGTATTGCGGATCCAGCGCGTTTTCCGCGTCGATAAAGGCGCAGGTGCCGCCCAGCTTTTGCGCCTCGGCCACCACTTGCAGACACAGCGTGGTTTTGCCCGAGGATTCCGGGCCAAAGATTTCCACCACCCGGCCACGCGGCAGACCGCCCACGCCCAGCGCCAAGTCCAGCCCCAGCGAGCCGGTGGAGATCACTTGCAGGTTTTCATTGACCTGCGTCTCGTTCATTTTCATGATCGAGCCCTTGCCAAACTGCTTTTCGATCTGCGCAAGAGCGGCGGCCAGCGCTTTGGCCTTGTCGTTGTCTGCCATGGTGTCTCCAGGGAATGAGATAAAATGCCCGCATCGCGGCAATGCCGGCATTATGGCACACAATTGGCGTGACAGAAACGCGAATTGTGTGACGGGGTGATAAATCTGTCGCGTAGATGGTTCATTCATATGAATGCTGATTCATATGAATCAGCGCGTCGCTGACACATCTCAGCGCCCCACGCTTGAAATTTATCCGGCTGCGCCGATGTTCAACTCACCTCAGTTGTTTTCTGCTGTTTCAGGAATGTCCTCCCATGCTCAACGACCGCGCCCAACGCCTGCTGAAAACCCTGGTGGAACGCTATATTGCCGATGGCCAGCCAGTGGGCTCGCGCACCTTGTCGATGCATTCCGGGCTGGATCTTTCCAGCGCGTCGATTCGCAATGTGCTGGCCGATCTGGAAAACATGGGCTTGGTGATCAGCCCGCACACCTCGGCCGGCCGGGTGCCGACGGCGCGCGGGTATCGGGTGTTTGTGGATAATCTGCTGACCATGCAGCCGCTGGAGCAGGCGGCGCGCCAGCAGCTGGAAAGCGAGCTGCACCCGGACAGCCCGCAGCGCATTGTCAGCGCCGCTTCGCAATTGCTGGCCGAGCTCACCCATTTTGCCGGGGTGGTGGCCACGCCGGAGCGCGCCAGCGTGGCGTTTCGGCAGATTGAGTTTTTGCGCTTGTCAGAAAAACGCGTGTTGCTGATTTTTGTCACCGCCGATGGCGATGTGCAAAACCATTTGCTGCTGACCGAGCGCGACTACACCGCCAGCGAGCTGATCGAGGCGGCCAATTTTCTCAATCACCACGGCGCCGGGCGCAGCCTGGAGGCGGTGGCGCGCGAGCTGGAAGGCGAGCTGCGCAATCTGCAAAGCCATATCGCCAGCCTGATGGGCGCGGCGATTGTCGCCGGGCAGAACACCCTGGGGCCGCGTCAGTCGGTGATGGTGACTGGCGAAAAAAACCTGCTCAATAGCGATGACTTGTCGGCCAATCTGATTAATCTGCGCCAGTTGTTTGATTTGTTCGAGCGCAAAACCGAGCTGTTGCGCTTGCTCAACCTCAGCCGCGAGGCGCATGGCGTGCATATCTTTATTGGTGAGGAATCCGGCCTGAACACCCTGGACGGCTGTTCGGTGATCACCGCGCCGTATCAGATCAACGGCCAGGTGGTGGGCACGCTGGGGGTGGTGGGGCCCACGCGCATGGCGTATGAGCGGGTGATTCCGATTGTGGACATCACCGCGCGGCTGGTGTCGTCGGCGCTGTCTTATCCGGTGGAGCATTGATTCCACTCCCGGCGGCATGTCGCAATCATGCTGGCGCATGACGCGAATCAAGCGCCTGTTTGGGTATTGTGATGTAAAAAAACAACATTTGTTGCACCGCCACGCAAAAATGCAACAGCAGTTTCCTGTCAGCATCGATTGGCTCTGTTAGCATCCGGCATGGATTTGTAAAGAAACCGCACCGAGAGATTCCAAGCGGCGCAATCCATCACGACAACCCTGTGGAGCTGAAACCCCATGAACAAGAAACTGCTTGCCGCCGCCCTGTCGGCCGCCTTCGTTGCTCCGGCCGCTCTGGCCGACGTCACCACCTACGGCGTGATCAACTCTTCCGTTGAATTCGCCAAGGCCACTGGCGCCACCACCTCCTCGCAGGACTTCAAGTCGGTCAACCGCGTGACCGCCAACAACTCCCGCATCGGCTTCAAGGGCTGGGAAGATCTGGGCAATGGCCTGAAGGCCATTTGGCAAGTCGAGCAAAACGTTGACATCGACACCGGCAACTCCTCCACCAGCTGGGCTAACCGCAACAGCTACGTGGGCCTGGAAGGCTCCTTCGGCCGCGTGCTGCTGGGCAAGCATGACAGCGCCTACAAGACCATGACCATCGGTCTGGGCACCAACATCCTGGCCGACACCTCGGCTGATACCTGCAACAGCCAAGCCATCTTCTGCCGTGGCGACCAGCGCGTGAGCAACACTGTGCAATACTACAGCCCGGTGGTGAACGGCTTCAGCGCCGGCGTGTCCTACGGTGCTGACGAAACCCGCGCTACCGTGGGCGGTAACCGCGCTAACGCCTACTCGCTGTCCTTCGGCGGCAAGTACGTGAACGGCGGCCTGGCTGTGGGTGCTGGCTACGAACACCGCAACGACAGCGTGGCTACCTCCACCGGTCTGGACACCGACTACTTCAAGCTGGTTGGCGCTTACACCTTCGCTTCCGCCACCACCCTGGCAGCCGGCTACGAGCACAGCGAAGTGGACCAATTCGCCAAGTCCGCCAAGAAGCAAGATGGCTTCACCCTGGCCGTCAAGCAACAGCTGGGCGCATGGGGCGTGGGCGCTTCCTACACCTGGCTGGGCAAGGAAAAGAACGGTGCTGAAGGCGACGGCAAGGCCAAGCAATGGGTTCTGGCTGCTACCTACGACCTGTCCAAGCGCACCCAAGTGCAAGCTTACGCAACCAAGCTGAGCAACAACAAGTCGGCTAACCGCAACTTCGGTATCAACCCGCTGAACGGCACCCTGTCCGCCGCTGGTGCTGATCCGCAAGCCATCGGTGTTGGCATCCGCCACGCCTTCTAATTCATCCGCGTCCTGGTGGCGCAGCTGAATTCAGCGCAAAACGGAGCCCTTCGGGGCTCTGTTTTTTTTTGCGCGCCAGATTGTGGGGTTTCTGACAGGCCTTGTATGGCTTGTTGTAAAAACAAAAGCTTATGGCTGGCATCTCCCTTGCTGTGACAGACATATCCCCTCTGTCCAACAGGAACCCCATCATGCCCAAGCCCAAAAAACATGTTCTGGTCTGCGTTCAGGGCCGCCCACCCGGCCACCCGCGCGGCTCCTGTCAGGCCCGTGGCTGCAATGATGTGTTTCAGGCGTTTTCCAATGAATTCCAGCAACGCAATCTGTGGGCCAACTTCCTGCTGACCAACACCGGCTGTCTGGGGCCCTGTCATCTGGGGCCAACGGTGATTGTCTACCCGGAAGGCGTGATGTACACCGGCGTCAAACCTGAAGACGTTGGCGTGATCATTGATGAACACCTGATGTTTGATCAACCGGTTGAGCGCCTGTTGGCGCCGCCCGATGTCTGGAGCTGACGCCATGTTGCCCCCGCTGCCTGTGATCCCTTATGAAGTCGGCGAGATGGTGTATTGCGCCGAAGATCTGTTCAACGATGGCGGCATGCCCGGCGCTGACGAAGACGCCATTCTGGCGCCGGCTGGCGCGCGCGGCGTGGTGGTGCAGTCTGGCTACGCCGAAGAAGACGAAAGCCAGATGATTTATCTGGTGCGCTTTGAGGACGCCAGCGGCGAGCTGGGTCCGCCGATTGGCTGCTTGCCTGAGGAGTTGACCCAGCAAGTGCCGGCAGCATAAGAGCAGCTCACACAACCCTCCTGGCGTTGTTGCCCGACCTTGCCGTTGTCTGCGGTCGTGCCCTTAGCCAGGCTCGCTGCGCTGGGGTTTTTTAGCCGCGCCAAGAGGCGCCTGGGGGTGTGGCGTGGCTTTGCCGTGTCACACCCCCACACCTGGCCAGGCGCGCTGTTGGCGTGTTTCTGGTCTGTTGTTGCGTGCAGACGACAACATCAGGCCGATTGCGCAGCAAGCTGCGCTTTCACCGTAACATTTTCACCACACCCTCGTCATCTACGCTCCGTACACTCGCGGCTGTCCTGTGTTGCTTGCAACACCTCTGCGTTTTTTCCCCTGGAGCGTACCCCCATGAACCGCAAAATGCTTGTCGTTGCGCTGAGCGCAGCGTGTGCTTCCCCGCTGGCCCTGGCTGACGTGACCATTTACGGCACCCTGAACAACTCGCTGGAATCGGTCAAAGCCACTGGCGCGGCCAATTCCGCCAATGACGTCAAATCCACCTCCCGCGTCAGCAGCAACACCTCCAAGATCGGTTTCAAAGGCAATGAAGATCTGGGCAATGGCCTGAAGGCCATTTGGCAGGTTGAGCAAGAAGTCTCCATCGACGATGGCGGCACCCGCAAGGGCAACTGGGCCACTCGTAATACCTTTGTTGGCCTGGATGGCAGCTTTGGCCAGGTGATGCTGGGCAACTACGACAGCGCTTACAAGATGGTCAAGTATCTGATTCCGCTGGAAGATGGCGTGGCCGACTTTACTGGCGCCAATGGCATCATCGGTCGTGGTCAGCAGCGCATGAAGAACAGCGTGCAATACCGCAGCCCGAATTTCAGCGGCTTCAGCTTTGGCGCTTCTTATGGCACCGATGAAACTCGCGCCGTGCTGGCCAATAGCGAGCGCACCAATGCCCAAGCCTGGGCGCTGGCGGCACAGTACAACGCCGATGGTCTGCTGCTGGGCGGCGCTTTTGAGCGTCGTGATGATACTGGCGCTGTGGCTGGCGCCAGCAAAACCGCCAATCATCAGGACTTCTGGAAGGCCGTGGCCCGCTACAAGTTTGCCGATACCGAACTGGGCGCTGGTTATGAATATGAAAACCAAAACCGTATCGTGGGCGCCAACCAGAAGCAATCGGCCTGGACGGTGTCTGCCATCCAGAAATTTGGCAACTTCGGTTTGGGTCTGGCTTACGTGAGTCTGGGCAAGCGCAAGGGCGCTGGCAGCGGCAGCATTTCTGACGCGGATTACAAAGCCAACCAATGGTCGCTGTCGGGCACCTATGATCTGTCCAAGCGCACCCAGGCTTATGCTTTCTATACCCGCATCGACAACAAGAATGCCGCCAAGATCAATTTTGACAATAACGGCATTACTGGCGTCGCAGCCGGCTCCAACCCGACTGCCTTCGGTATCGGCCTGAGCCACAAGTTCTGATGCACAGGCGCGCGTCAGCGCGCCATGCCGGACGCAACACGCCAGCCAACAGGTCCCCACCGGGGCCTGTTTTTTTTGCTAAGATGATAAATTCTGTTGCCTTTTTATCTGTTTTCAATGCCTATCATCATCAAGAACGCCGAAGACATCGCCAAGATGCGCGTGGCCGGCCGGCTGGCCAGCGAAGTGCTGGACTACATCACCCCGCACGTGCAGCCTGGCGTCACCACCGAAGAACTCGACCGCCTGTGCCATGACTATATGGTCAATCAGCAAGGCTGCATCCCGGCGCCGCTGAACTATGCGCCAGAAGGCCATGCGCCGTATCCCAAATCCATTTGCACCTCGGTCAATCAGGTGATCTGCCACGGCGTGCCCAACGATAAAGCGCTGAAAAAAGGCGATATCGTCAATCTGGACATCACCGTGATCAAGGACGGCTACCACGGCGACACCAGCCGCACCTTTTTGGTGGGCGAGGTCACCCCGCAGGCCAAGCGCCTGGTGCGCGTCACCCACGAATGCCTGTGGATCGGCATTGATCAGGTCAAGCCTGGCGCCCACTTGGGCGATATTGGCGCCGCCATCCAGAAATACGCCGAAGCCTGCGGCTACAGCGTGGTGCAGGAATTCTGCGGCCATGGCATTGGCCGGGGGTTTCATGAAGAGCCGCAAGTGCTGCATTACGGCCGCGCCGGCACCGGCGTCGAGCTGCAACCGGGCATGATTTTCACCATCGAACCGATGATCAACGCCGGCAAGCGCCAGCTGAAAATCCTCAACGATGGCTGGACCGTGGTCACCAAGGACCGCAGCCTGTCGGCGCAGTGGGAGCACACCCTGCTGGTGACGGAAACCGGCTGCGAGGTGCTGACCTTGTCCGAGGGTACACCGGCACGCCCTGGGCGCGAATAAACGCCGCGCACAAAACCCTCTTGGCGTGTTGCGACACCGGTACTGCGCTTTGCCCAGCATGCAAAGCACTGCCTGATCGGCCTGTCGCATAAAAAACGCCAGCCTGTTGCCAGGCTGGCGGCCAAAGCTCACGCTTCCGAGTCGAGTGGAGGATGCCCAGAAGGGCATCCCGTTTCTCTAAGCAAGCGCCATGCCAATATCAGGCTGGCGCGCCTTGGCTTATTCCTTCCCCTGTGTGTCGTCGTCGGACGCTTCGTGCCAGCCTTCGGCTTCGCGTTTGGCTGCCCAGGCCTGACGGCGGGCTTCCTTGTCGGCAGCGCGGGCGGCGCGCGCTTCGGCCTCGGCGGCTTCTTTGGCGGCGCGCGCCACTTTGGCCGCCGCCTTGGCGGCTTCGCGGGCGGCGGCTTCGGCCGCCTCTTGCGCTTCCAGCTCGGCGCGGCTGACGCACGGGCCGGTTTTTTCAAACAGGGCGATGCTCTCCACATGGCCGGTGTGCGGGAACATATTGATGATGCCAGCGGCGCGCAGGGTGTAGCCCTTGGTGTTGACCAGCACGCCAGCGTCGCGCGCCAGGGTGGCCGGGTTGCACGACACATACACCAGCCGCGCCGGCGCGGTGTCTTCGTCCAGCGCCTTGCACAGGGCAATGGCGCCGTCGCGCGGCGGGTCGATCAGCATTTTGTCAAACTGGCCCAGCGCGGCAAACGATTCCGGGGTGACTTCAAACAGATTGGCCACCCGATAGCTGACCTGATCCTCCAGGCCATTGTGGCGGGCGTTGTCGATGGCGCGCTCCACCAGCGACTGGCTGCCCTCCATGCCCAGCACGGTGGCGCCGCTGCGGGCAATCGGCAGGGTGAAGTTGCCAATCCCGCAAAACATATCGGCGATGCGCTCGCCCGGCTGCGCATCCAGCAAGCGCATGGCGCGCGCCACCATCACCCGGTTGATGCCGGGGTTGACCTGGGTGAATTCGGTCGGGCGATAGGGCATCACCACGCGGAAATCCGGCAGCGAATAGGTCAGCGTTGGCGCGTCCAGCGGGTAGAACGGATAACAGGTTTCCGGGCCCTTGGGTTGCAGCCAGGCTTGCAGCGGGCGCTGCGGCGTGGCGTGGGCGTCGATAAACTGACGCAACAAGGCCTCGTCGGCGGCGGTCAGCGGGTCCATGATGCGGAACACCAGCACGTCCACCGCGTCGCCCACCGCCAGCTCCACCTGCGGCATGCGCGCGACAATCGACCATTGCCCGATCAGCTCGCGCAGCGGCATCAGCAAGGCGGAAATGCGCTCGGGCAGAATGTGGCATTCGCGCATGTCGGCGATATAGGTGGAGCGCTTTTCATGAAACCCCACCAGCACGCCGCCTTTTTTCGGCACATGGCGCGCCGACAGGCGGGCGCGGTGGCGATAGCCCCAGGTGGGGCCGTAAATCGGCGGCAGGATGACTTCGGGCGTCACTCGGCCAATATGGGCCAGATTGTCTTCCAGCACGCGCTGCTTATTGGCCACCTGGGCGGAGAATTCCACATGCTGCATCGAACAGCCGCCGCACACGCCAAAATGCGGGCAGCGCGGCGTGGTGCGCATAAAGCTGGCGTTGAGCACTTGCACCGCGTCGGCGTTTTCGTAGCTGGGTTTTTTGCGGTAGCTGCTGTAGCGCACCGTCTCATACGGCAGGCCGCCGTCGATGAACAGGGTTTTGCCATCGACGTGGGCTACGCCACGGCCTTCAAAGTCGAGGGATTCAATACGGGCGATCGGCTGCGGGTGTGTCATGCTCGGGTCTGCTACCAGTGGGCAAAGACCGCTATTCTCGCAAAAAACCCGGCTGTTTTCAGAAAAATCCAGCCCGCTCGGGCACAGGATGGCATCCGGGCCTAGCCCAGTTGCGCATGCAGAAAGGCCATACTCCGCGACCAGGCCAGCGCGGCAGCTTCGGCATTGAAGCGCGCCGGGTTGGTGTCATTGTTGAAGGCATGATCCACGTTTGCGTAGCGATACAGCTGATGGCGAACCCCCGCTGCGCGCAAGGCCGTCTCGAAGGCCGGCAGCATGGCGTTGATACGGGTATCCAGCCCGGCGTAGTGCAACAGCAGTGGCGCCCGAATGGCGGCCACCTCATCGCTGGCCGGTGGCGGGCCGTAGTACACCACCGCGGCTTGCAAGTCGGCCGCGTGTACCGCCAGCTGGCCTACCTGGCCACCGCCCCAGCAAAAGCCCAGTGCGCCCACTTTGGTGGCGCCGCGTTCACGCAGGGCGGCCAGCGCGGCCAGTGAAATGCGCCGGGCCAGCACCGGATCCATCTCCGCAAAGGCCTGGCGGGCACGGTCTTCATCGCTGGGGGTGCCACCCTGGGTGGACAGATAATCCGGCGCCAGGACGGTAAACCCGGCCAAGGCCAGTCGGCGCGCCACGTCGCGGATATGTGGATTCAGCCCTCGATTTTCGTGAATCAGCACCACGCCCGGCCGTGGCCCGCCACTGGCGGGCTGGCTCAGGTAGCCATGCAGCGGCTGGCCGTCCAGTTGGGCAAAGCGGATATCGGCATGCTGTAGACGGGCATCGTCCACTGGCACGGTGTCGGCGTGGGCATAGTGGTTTTCCAGCAGGGCCAGCAGGCTGCTGGTGGCCACTGTGCCACCAGCCAGCACGCCCAGCCGGCGCAGGAATTCACGCCGGGGTAGCGGCGTGTGGGTGTAGGCGTCGTAAAGTTCGATGGCAGCGCGGCGCAGGGAGGGAGGAATCAGCATGGCGACCTCGTATTCAAGAAAAGAAAATCCGCGCAACACCGCTGCGGCAGAGTCAGTTGCCAACCTTTTTCGACCTGGTTTCCGGTAAAAAATTCCCGTCATGACCAAGCGCGGACTACAGCAAGCACGAATATGACTGATACACTACGGGCATTCTCCCCGAGACTGGCTTGTCATGCGTAAATCCACCATTCTGCTTTCGTCGTACTGCTTGCTGTCTGGCGTCGCGTTTGCCGGCGCCTTCGACCCCTTGCCGATGCCCACTCAGACGGTCAGCGGGCGGCAGGTGATTATCAATGTGCCGCAAACCCGCTTGTTTGTGCTGGAAAACGGCAAACTCACCCATGTGTTCCCGATTGCTGTCGGTAAATCGCTGACCAAAACCCCGCTGGGTGAATATAAAGTCACCGACATACGGCGTAATCCCACCTGGTTTGTGCCGGCGTCGATTCAGGCAGAAATGCGCCAGTCCGGCAAAAATGTAGAAACCGCCGTGCCGCCGGGGCCGGGCAATCCGCTGGGGCCGGTGTTCATCCGCTTTGGTGACCCCGCGCTGGGCCTGGGCATGCACGGCACCAATGTGCCGTCCAGCGTGCCGGGCTTTCGCAGCCATGGCTGCGTGCGCCTGCGCAGCTCGGATGCGCTCAAGTTGGCAGCACTGATGGAAAAAGGCGTGCCGGTGACCGTGACCTACCAGCCGGTGCTGCTGAACAACGACGAAAACGGCAATCTGTGGGTGACGGCGTTTGCCGACCACTACAAGCAAGCCGCTGCCCCGGCCAAGCTCTCTGCCCAGGTAAAAGATCTGGCCAGCCGCTGGTCCAGCGAAACCGGCCGCACGCTGGATGAAAAGCGTCTGCTGACCGCCGTGCAGGCGCGCGAAGGCAAGCCGGTGTGCGTCACCTGTGAGCAGTCTGCCCCGGCGCACAACCCGCAGCACCCGGTATCACCCAAACCAGACACCGCGCCGGCTGAAACAGCCCCGGCTGAAAGCACGCCGTCCGCCGCGCCCGTCGAGCAGGCGCAGCCCGCCGCGCCAGCTGATGGCGGAGCTGCCGCCCGTTCGGGCAATGCGCAAACCCGCGCAGGCGTGCTGCCTGTCCGCAATGGCGGCTGAGGTTTCGCGCATGCTCAGCCCGCTGCCGGCTGATTTTTTGGCCAAATCTGCCGTCTGGCGCGTCGGGCAAGATGCCGTCCTGGAGGCAGGCTGATTGCTGGCGGTTTCTGCCGGCCAATGAGGCGAACTGACCCGCAAACAATACGCCCCGGTCTGAGCCAATCAGACCGGGGCGTATTTTGACCACGCGGCCACGCAGTGGCCTGACGCTGGCTCAGGTCTTACACATGCGCCGCAATAAACCCCTTGATTTGCTCGGCATCCGCATCCATCACCTCAAAGCGCTGCGGCAGCGCTTCGATGTTTTCCAACCCCGCCGGGCGCGGCGGGTCGCGGTCCAGGGCTTCGCGGATGGTGGCTTCGAACTTGGCCGGCAGGGCGGTTTCCAGGCAGATCAGCGGCACGCCGGCTTCGCGCTGTTCCAGGCCCACTTTCAGGCCGTCGGCGGTGTGGGTGTCGATGATCACGCCGTATTGCTCGAAGGTGTGGCGGATGGTGGCCAGGCGGTCAGCGTGGGTGCTCTTGCCGGAGGCAAAACCGTATTCGGCGCTGATCTTGGCGAACAGCGGGCTGGCGGAGAGGTCAAATTCGCCAGTGCTGTCCACTGCTTGCCACAGCGCGCGCACTTGTTCGGCGTCGCGGCCGACCAGATCGAAAATAAAGCGCTCGAAGTTGGAGGCCTTGGAGATGTCCATCGACGGGCTGGAGGTTTGCCAGGTGTTGGCCGAGCCGCGCACCTTGTAGCGGCCGGTGCGGAAAAACTCGTCGAGCACGTCGTTTTCGTTGGTGGCGACAATCAGCTTGCGAATCGGCAGGCCCATCATGCGGGCGATGTGGCCGGCGCAGACATTGCCAAAGTTGCCGGACGGCACGCTGAAGCTGACTTGCTGGTCATTGCTTTGCGTGGCGGCAAAATAGCCCTTGAAGTAGTACACCACCTGGGCCACCACACGCGCCCAGTTGATGGAGTTCACCGTGCCGATTTTGTACTTGGCCTTGAAGGCGTGGTCGTTGGACACGGCCTTGACGATGTCCTGACAGTCGTCAAACACGCCGCGCACCGCCAGGTTGAAGATGTTCGGGTCTTGCAGGCTGAACATCTGCGCGGTCTGGAACGGGCTCATTTTTTCGTGCGGGGAGAGCATGAACACGCGCACGCCCTGCTTGCCGCGCATGGCGTATTCGGCGGCGGAGCCGGTGTCGCCGGAGGTGGCGCCGAGGATGTTCAGGGTTTCGCCCTGCTTGGCCAGGGTGTATTCAAACAGATTGCCCAGCAGCTGCATGGCCATGTCTTTGAAGGCCAGGGTCGGGCCGTTGGACAGCTCTTGGATATACAGGCCGTCTTCCAGGCGCTTGAGCGGGGTGATTTCATCCGTGCCGTAGGTGGCGCGGGTGTAGGTTTTATCGACGATGGCTTTCAGGTCGGCGGCCGGGATGTCGTCGGCAAAGCGGCGGATCAGGTCAAAGGCCAGTTCCGGGTAGCTCATGGCGCGCATGGCGTCGAGCTCGGCGCGGCTCAGCTGCGGGTAGCTTTCGCACATGGCCAGGCCGCCGTCGGGGGCCAGGCCGGCCAGTAGGATGTCAGAGAAGGTGGCGGGGGCCATGCCGCCGCGGGTGCTGATGTATTTCATGTTCGGTCGCTTGGCGCAATTGCGCGTGTCAGAACGGCAAACGCCCCGCGCCGGGGCGCGGGGCGACGGGACGGGGATCAGCCGTTGAGGGCTTCCATGCGCAGCTTGGTGACGCTGCCGGTGACGCTGTCCAGCGCCTCGATCTGGGCGATAGCGGCGTTGACGTGCTTTTCCACCACGCGGTGGGTCAGCAGCACGATTTCGGCTTCGGCTTCGCGCTCGCTGCCCTTCTGGATCAGCGCCTCGATCGAGATGCCTTCGCTGGCCAGGATGCGGGTGAGCTCGGCCAGCACGCCAGCGCGGTCGATGACATTCACGCGCAGGTAGTAGGAGCTTTCCACTTCGCTGATCGGCAGAATGGCCAGGTCGGCCAGGCGGTCCGGCTGGAAGGCCAGGTGCGGCACGCGGTGTTCCGGGTCGGCGGTGGCCAGGCGGGTGACGTCAACAATATCGGCCACCACGGCGGAAGCGGTGGGCAGGCTGCCGGCGCCGGCGCCGTAGTACATGGTGGCGCCCACGGCGTCGCCCTTGACCATCACCGCGTTCATCACGCCGTCCACATTGGCGATCAGGCGCTTTTCCGGGATCAGCGTCGGGTGCACGCGCAGCTCGACGCCCTTGTCGGTGCGGCGGGTGATGCCCAAGAGCTTGATGCGATAGCCCAGCTCTTCGGCGTAGCGAATGTCGCGGGCGGTCAGCTTGCTGATGCCTTCCAGATAGGCCTTGTCGAACTGCATCGGGATGCCATAGGCCAGCGCGGCCATGATGGTCAGCTTGTGCGCGGCGTCGTGGCCTTCGATGTCAAAGGTCGGGTCGGCTTCGGCGTAGCCCAGGCGTTGGGCTTCGGCCAGCACGTCGGCAAAGGCCGAGCCCTTGTCGCGCATTTCGGTCAGGATGAAGTTGGAGGTGCCGTTGATGATGCCGGCAATCCATTCGATGTGGTTGGCCGACAGGCCTTCGCGCAGCGCCTTGATGATGGGGATGCCGCCGGCCACGGCGGCTTCAAACGCCACGGTCACGCCTTTTTCCTGGGCGCGGGCAAAGATTTCGTTGCCGTGTTCGGCCAGCAGTTTTTTGTTGGCGGTGACCACATGCTTGCCGCTGTCGATGGCGGCCAGGACCAGTTCTTTGGCGATGCCGGTGCCGCCGATCAGTTCGACCACAATGTCGATGTCCGGGTGGCGGGCCACGGCAAAGCCGTCGGCCACCACGTCCACGCCGTCGCCGACGATGGCGCGGGCGGCGTCCAGATCCAGGTTGGCGGCCATTTTCAGGACAATGTCACGGCCGGCGCGACGGCTGATTTCCGCTGCGTTGCGCTTTAATACGGTGGCGGTGCCGCCACCCACAGTCCCCACGCCCAGCAGGCCTACATTGATCGGTTTCATGCTTGCTTGTTTCCCACAGTTTTTTTGGTTGAGTGACGGTCAGGCCGGGGTCAGCCGGCCGATTCAGGCTTGGCGTGGATTATGCCGTACCATGGCGGCGGCGATAACCCTCCAGAAAACGCGCCACGCGGCCAATGGCCTCGCGCAGGTCATCTTCGTGCGGCAGGAACACCAGACGGAAATGGTCCGGGTGCGGCCAGTTAAAGCCTGTGCCCTGCACCAGCAGGACTTTTTCTTCCTGCAACAGTTCGCTGATGAATTCTTGATCGTCGGTAATCGGGTATACCGCCGGGTCCAGGCGCGGGAACATATACAGCGTGGCCTTGGGCTTGACGCAGCTGACCCCCGGAATGGCACTGATCAGCTCATGCGCCAGGTCGCGCTGGCGGCGCATGCGCCCGCCTTCGGCCACCAGGTCGTCGATGCTTTGATAGCCGCCCAGCGCGGTCTGGATGGCCCATTGGCCAGGCACATTGGCGCACAGGCGCATCGAGGCCAGCATGTTCAGGCCTTCGATGTAATCGGTGGCGCGGCGCTTGTCGCCAGACACCACCAACCAGCCAGCGCGGTAGCCGCAGGAGCGGTAGTTTTTCGACAGGCCGTTGAAGGTCAGCGTCAGCACGTCTTCCGACAGCGAAGCAATCGAGGTGTGCACGGCGTCGTCGTACAGCACCTTGTCGTACACCTCGTCGGCACAGACAATCAGCCCGTGTTCGCGCGCCATGGCGACAATCGCCTGCAGCGTGGCGTCCGGATACAGCGCGCCGGTCGGGTTGTTCGGGTTGATGATGACGATGGCCTTGGTGTTGGGGGTGATCTTGGCGCGCATATCGTCCAGATCAGGCAGCCAGTCGTTGGCCTCGTCACACAGGTAATGAATCGGCGTGCCGCCGGACAGGCTGACGGCTGCGGTCCACAGCGGATAATCCGGCGCTGGCACCAGCACTTCGTCGCCGGCGTCCAACAGGGCGTTCATCGCCATCACAATCAGCTCGGACACGCCATTGCCGACATAGATGTCTTCCAGCGTCACACCCTTGATCTTTTTTTCCTGGGTGTAATGCATGATCGCCTTACGGGCGGCGAAAATGCCCTTGGAATCAGAATACCCGGCCGAATTGGGCAGGTTGCGGATCATGTCCTGCTGGATTTCTTCCGGGGCGTCAAAACCGAACGCCGCCAGATTGCCGATATTCAGCTTGATGATTTTCTGGCCGTCTTCTTCCATTTGCTTGGCGCGAGCCAGCACCGGGCCACGAATGTCGTAGCAGACGTTGTCGAGCTTTTTCGATTTGCGAATAGGTTGCATAGGGGTGAAATCCGGCTTGGGTTCTGGCAACACACGCGCCCGCGGGCTACGCTGGCCGCGCGGGGCTTTGGCTGCATTGGCGCGGCGGGCAGTCACGATCACGCTCCTGAGTGGTGCGCGCGGCCGGCGCATTCTGCGAGCGGCGGCTTACGCGCGAGTCAAAGTGGAACTTATAATCCTACCGCAAAAGCGTTGTGCAACGCACGAATCCGCGCACCATTCTGTCACATTGCGCCAGACGCGCGCCGGGACAGTGCGCACATCGGCCACTCAAGGACTCTGAACGCATGAAACTGCACCTGCACACCAGCCCGCTGAACCTGGTCACCCAGTATGGCGATGGCTATCTGGACGTGAACCAGACCCGCTACACCGAAAATGTGTTGATCACCCCCGAACACGTGGCCCCCTGGGGCCGCGCCGGCTTTGACGGCCTGAGCGCCGAGGATTTTGCCGCCCTGCTGGAATACACCCCGGAAGTGGTGGTGTTTGGCGCCGGCGCGCGGCTGCGTTTTCCGCATCCCCGGCTGACCGCCGCGCTGACCAATGCCGGCATCGGCGTGGAAGTCATGGACACCGGCGCCGCCTGCCGCACTTATAACGTGCTGCTCAGCGAAGACCGCCGCGTGCTGGCCGCCATCCTGCTGTAAGCGCCGCCCACACACTCCCTGGCGTTGTAACCCGCGCGTGCCTGGCCAGGTCCGCTGTGCTGAGTTTGGTGAGCGACGCTCACATGGTAAGCCGTGCGCTTGAGGGCGCACGGTGGATCAGGCGTGTTATTGGTATTCCGGTGCTTTGTTGAAATACGTCACCGCCTGGCGCAGCGCCTGGCGGCTGGCTTCGTTCAGATTTTCAAACTGAATGCCATACAGTGTGTGCTCACCATCCTTGCGCAACCACATTACCCGGCCGCTCAGGCTGATGGGCTGCTGGTTGCGGAATTCTTCCAGGCTGCTGCGCGGCATGTACAGCTTCAGGCCCAGCAGCGCTTGCGAGGGTAAAATCTGATCCTGCCCGAGGCTCAGGCGCAGGCCGGACAAACTGATGTCCAGCGAGATGCCCTCAAAGGCGCGCTCTTCGTGCACCACATGCACGCGCAGGCTGTTTTCCGCACGCGGGAAGCGGCGTTTTTCTTCTGTGGTGCGGCTGGTTTGCAGTTCCCGGCGGAAGTTAAAGCCGCCCATGGTCTGGTTGAGCCGCTCGCTCACCTCAAAAATCGTCTCGCCGATGGCGGCGGTAGCGGTGACTTTCGAGCCGCTTTCGTGCAGGGTGGCGAACAGTGCTTCCAGCGTGTGCTGCAAGCGGCCCAGTTCAGCCACCTGGGTCTGGCTGCCCTCGCCGATGGCGCGGCTGCCTTCGGCCGCCACGCTGATTTCCTGCACCATGCCTTCGATCACTTCCACCGTCCGGTTGGCCACCTGACGTCCATCCGCCACCTGCTCCACCACGTTCTGCATTGAGCCGGTGACTTCGCGCACGCGCACCCCCAGGCCCTGGATGATGTTGGCCACTTCCTGCGCCGAGGCGCTGGAGCGCTCGGCCAGCTTGCGCACTTCGTCGGCCACCACGGCAAAACCCCGGCCCAGTTCGCCGGCGCGGGCCGCTTCGATGGCGGCATTCAGCGCCAGGAGATTGGTCTGGCCGGCGATGTCGTGAATGGTGTCGATGATGGCGTGAATCCGTGCCGATTCGGCTTCCAGCTCGCCAATGCTGGTGGAGGCTGCCGCCACGCCAGTGGCAGTTTCATCCATCATCTGGATATTGCGCCGCACACTGTCGATGCCTTCCAGTCCACGGTTTTCCAGCAGGGTGGATTGCTCGATGGCCGCTTGCGCGCGCTGTTCCACCTGATGGGCAATATCGCTCAGGCTGCGCGTCACCTGGTGAACTTCCACCGAGCGGCTTTCTTCCTTGCGGCTGACTTCGGCGATTTCGCGGGCAATGGTGGTCACCTGAAACGCCGACTGATGCATCTGCTTGCCGCTGTTTTCGATCTCGCGCAGGATGTCGGCAAAGCGGCGGCGCATCAGATTAAAGCTGGCCTGCAATTCACCCAACTCGTCACGGGCGGTTTCTTGCAGCCGGTGCACCAGATCGCCGCGCGACATGGCCTGCATGGCATCGCGCAGCTCTTGAATCGGGCGCACCAACTGGCGGGCGACAAAGCCGATCACCATGAACTGCACCATGAATTCCAGCCCGGATTCCCAGAAAGAATTAAAGATATAGGTGCTGCGGTTGTCCATCATCTGCGCCAGCACCGCCGCCGGCACCTGGTCGGCGCGGGCGATTTCGATCATCTTGCTCAGTTCGTGGGTGGCCAGCAGGCGATTGAAGATGGTGGTGATCATGGTCACCACAAAAAAACCCAGCTGCAGCTTCCAGCGGATGCTCATGCGCAGGAACCAGGAAAACATACGGCGCTCCATTAAAACGAATGACGTATCTTACCCTGAGGCTGCCCGCACTGCCGCATGCGGCAAGCGCATCAGTTGACATAACCCCGCCATCGGCTGAGCTATACTTGATGTTTTGCTGCCTGTTTGCCGAATCATGATCCCCATCACCCGCAGCCTGGCGCTGGCCGACGACGAAATCGAAGCCGCCTTTACCCGCGCCCAGGGGCCGGGCGGTCAGCATGTCAACACCACCGACAGCGCAGTGCAGCTGCGCTTTGACGTGCGGCGCTCGCCCAGTCTGCCCGAGCCGGTCAAGGCGCGCTTGTGCGCGCTGGCTGGCCGGCGCATGACGCAGGATGGTGTGTTGCTGATCCAGTCCCAGGCACAGCGCAGTCAGGCGCTGAACCGCGCCGACGCGCTGGCCAAGCTGGTGGCGCTGATTCAGGCCGCCTGCCAGGCGCCGCGCCCACGCAAGGCCACCCGCCCCACCCGCGCCTCGCAAACCCGCCGGCTGGACGGCAAGGCCAAACGCGGCGCAGTCAAGCAGCTGCGCCAGCGCAAACCCGGCCATGAATGAAAAATAGCGCGTGACCGGGTGTAATTGAACCAGATTTCACTTGCATTACCGGCAGTTTTCACCGATACTGCGTGATTGCCGCTCGGCCTTGCCTTCGAACCCTGTTTCGGAAGGCGCATCGTCTCTACCGACCCTCTTGTCGATCCGTCTGTGTGATCGACCTTCTTACGGTTGGCATTCGATGATTCATGACATGCCGCCGCCGTCTTGCCGCCCCGTGCCCTGACGCCTGCCCTTGCCGCCGAGCTCTATTGACTTGCTTCACACACAAAGGATATTCCCTTGTCGCAATCCGCTTTCGAGGCGCTCGGCCTCGACGCTCGCATTGTTTCTACGCTGACCCAAAACCAACTGACCACGCCGACCCCGGTGCAGGAGCAAACCATTCCGCTGCTGCTGCAAGGTCGCGACCTGATTGGCTCAGCGCAAACCGGCACCGGCAAGACCGCTGCCTTCCTGCTGCCGGCGCTGCATCGCCTGGCGCAAACCCCGGGTGAAAAGGGCCGTGGCGCCCGCGTGCTGGTGCTGACCCCCACCCGCGAACTGGCGCAGCAAGTGGCGCGCGCGGCAGAAACCTTCTCCAAGGGCCTGCAACGCATGAAAACCGTGTGTGTGGTGGGCGGCGTGTCCTACCGCATCCAGAACGACCTGCTGGCCAAGCCGCACGAAATCCTGGTGGCCACCCCGGGCCGTCTGATCGACCACGTCAATGCTCGCCGCATCGACTTCTCGCGCCTGGAAATGCTGGTGCTGGACGAAGCCGACCGCATGCTGGACATGGGTTTCTCTGACGACGTGCTGGCCATCGCCAACCAGTTGCCGAAAGAACGCCAGACCGCGTTCTTCACCGCCACCATGACCCACAATGTGCGCACCTTCGCCAGCCAGCTGCTGAACGATCCGGCCACCGTGGAAGTGGCGCCGCAAACCGCCCGCCACGAACAGATCGACCAGATGCTGTGCTATGTGGACGATCTGGGCCACAAAAAACGCCTGCTCAAGCACTTCCTGGCGCAAGAAGGCATCAAGCAAGCCATTATCTTCACCGCCACCAAGCGTGACACCGAAGAGCTGGCCGACGAACTGTGCGTGGAAGGCCTGCGCGCCGCCGCCCTGCATGGCGACATGCCGCAGCGCGAGCGCACCCGCACGCTGACCCAGCTGCGCCGTGGCGAGTTCGATCTGTTGGTTGCCACCGACGTGGCCGCCCGCGGCATCGACGTGGCCGGCATCAGCCATGTGTTCAACTTCGACCTGCCGCGCTTTGCCGAAGACTACGTGCACCGCATTGGCCGCACCGGCCGCGCTGGCGCCACCGGCACTGCCATTGCCCTGGTGGGCCGTGACGACGTGATGCCGCTGCGCCGCATCGAGCGCTTCACCAGCCACAAGATTCGCGTGCACGAAGTGGAAGGCATGGAAAGCCGCTTCCGTCCGCAAGACCGCAAGCCGGGCGCCGGCGGTGGTCGTCCGCATGGCGGCAAGCGCCCGAATGGCGGCGGCGGCTGGGGCGGCAAGAAATCGTTCGGCGACCGCGACCATCAACCGCGCGAGCATCGCGGCGACCGTTCGTTCAATGACCGTGGCGGCGACCGTCAGTTTGGCGACCGCGGCGGCATGGGCGCTAACGCCCGCAGCGAAGGCGCCGCCGGTGAGCACGTGGCCAACCGTGGCCACTTTGGCGAACGTCAGCCGCGTCACGAAGGCCGCGACAACCGCGACGGCCGTCCGTTCGTGCAGCGCGACCGCCAGCCGTTTGCCGGCCGTCAGGACCGCGCGCCGCGTCCGCAAGGCGAAGGCCAGCAAGCCCGCGAGCCGCGCGCCCGTTCGCCGTACGACGAGCGTCAGCCGTCCGACAACTCCAACTACAACCCGTTCCCGAACGCCGGCCGTCGTGATGGCCGCAGCTTTGCTGGCGGCGACCGTCGTCAAGCCTCGGCAAGCGCCGGCCAAGGCCAGGCTCACGCCGGCAAGAGCCACGGCCATGGCGGCAGCCAGGAGCGTCGTCCGCGTGAAGGCGGCTTTGCCGCCGGCGCTGGCCGCCGCGACCGCTACCCGAGCTTTCGCGACTGATCGTCGTTAAGCCGTGAGCGCCAAACCGGCGCGCGCCTTCGGGTGCGCGCCGGTTTTTTTATGCGCCACTTGCGCAACTTCCGTCAGCCAGACACTGCACAAATCGGCATATCCATGCTAACGTCTTGGGTTATTCTGTTGCCCACTTACCCTCGTCCCGGAAACCGCCATGCTGGAACGCGAATACCTGAATATCTGTCTGGCCGAGCCGTCCTCGCTGCAGGCCAACATCATTGTCTCCATGCTGAACAAACTGGGCATCGACAATGTCCAGGTCACTGAAAGCGGCCAGGCCACGCTGGACTTGCTGTCCAGCCCGATGCCGCCGGATGTGGTGATCAGCGCGCTCTACCTGCCGGACATGACCGGCACCGATCTGGTCTATCGCATGCGCGACGACGCCCGCATGCGCGAAACCCCGTTTTTATTGGTGTCCAGCGAAACCAAGCGCTCCTACCTCGACCCCATCCGTCAGGCCGGCACCCTGGCCATCCTGCCCAAGCCGTTTAATAGCGAGCAGCTGTCGCACGCGCTGAACAACACCGTCGAGTTTCTCAACGCCCACGAAAACCGCATGGACTCCAGCGTGCTGGACGTGGCCGAACTCAGCGTGCTGCTGGTGGACGACAGCCTGACCGCGCGCAACCACATTCGCGGCGTGCTGCAACGCATCGGCTTTGAGCGCATCAGCGAAGCCATCAACGGCCAGGAAGCCGTGCCGCTGTTGGACACCACGCTGTTCGACCTGGTGGTGACCGACTACAACATGCCGGAAATGGACGGCAAGCAACTGGTGGAATACGTCCGCCAGCACAGCATGCAACCTTCAGTGCCTATCCTGATGGTGTCCTCCGAGCACGACGAAGGCCGGCTGGCCGCCATCGAACAGGCCGGCGTGTCGGCCATCTGCGACAAACCCTTTGAAGTCGAGCTGATCCGCAAACTGCTGCGCAACTTTTTTGTTGAGCCCAGCCCCTGCTGATTGACCCGATATTGCCCTGGATTGTCTGGACCTGATTGTCTGGATTTGGATGATCTGATTGCGGCGCGCCCGGTGACGGGCGCGCCGCGCCATTGTGAGCCAAACCCCATGAGCCACCCCCTGCGCATCGCCTTTGCCGGCATTGGCCTGATGGGCCTGCCGATGTGCCGCCGCCTGCTGGCCGCCGGCCACCCGCTGACCGTCTGGAACCGCAACCCCGCCAAAACCGCCCCGCTGCAAGCCGCCGGCGCCCGCCACGCCGCCACCCTGGCCGAGCTGGCCGCCGACGCAGAGATTGTGTGTCTATGCCTGTCTGACACCGCCGCCGTCGAACAGGTGATGTTCGCCGCTGACGGCCTGGCCGCTCATTTGGCAGCGGACACGCTGGTGGTGGATTTTTCCAGCATCGAGCCCGCCGCCACCCGAGCGTTCGCCCAGCGCCTGGCCGAGCAATGCGGCGCGCGCTGGGTGGACGCGCCGGTTTCCGGCGGCGTGGTCGGCGCCGAGCAAGGCCGGCTGGTGATCATGGCCGGCGGCGAGCCCGCCGACATCGAGCGCCTGCGCGCGCCGCTGGCGGCGCTCAGCCAGCGGCTGACCCATATGGGCCCGGTCGGCTGCGGCCAGGTGACCAAGGTGTGCAATCAACTGATTGTCGCCGCCAACAGCCTGCTGATCGCCGAAGCCGTGGCGCTGGCCGAGCGCGGCGGCGTGGACGCCAGCCTGCTCGCCCCGGCCCTGGCCGGCGGATTTGCCGATTCGCTGCCCATGCAAATCCTCGCCCCACGCATGGCCGCCCGTCAGCACGAGCCGGTGCAATGGAAAGTGGCCACCCTGCTGAAAGACCTGGACAATGCGGTGAAACTGGCGCGGGAAACCGACAGCGCCAGCCCGCTGGCCGCGCTGGCGGACCAACTGATGCGCCTGCACGCCACGCGCGGACATGGCCAGGCGGATTTGAGCAGTGTGATTGGTTTGTTTGCGGGGCGGGATGCCTGAGTGCCGGCGGATGTAGGAGAATTCTGATGTTAAGAGCCGCTAACAAAACTTAGCCCCGCGCGCCTGGCCAGGCGCACGACCACCGTAGATACGGCAAGGTCGGGCAACGACGCCAGGAGGGTTTTGTGAGCGATTCTTGGCGCAGAATGGGGATAACAACGGCGCATGGTAAAATCCATCCCCCTTCCCGCCCGCCGAGCCCGCCATGCCCCGCTTTGCCGCCAACCTCTCCATGCTGTTCACCGACCTCCCCTGGCCCGAGCGCCCGGCTGCTGCCGCGCGCGCCGGTTTTGCCGGGGTGGAAATCCAGTTTCCGTATGAGGCCATCGCCGCCGACACCCTGGCCGCCGCTTGCGCCGAGGCTGGCGTGCGTTTATGCCTGATCAATGTGCCGGCGGGCGATTTGATGCAGGGCGGGCCGGGTTTGGCGGCGGTGCCGGGCCGCGAGGCGGCGTTTGCCCAGGCGGTGGACGCGTGCCTGGCCTATCTGGCGGCCTTGGGCGCGCAGGCGCCGGGGCGGGTGAATGTGCTGGCCGGGCGGCTGGCGGATGGGGTCAGCCGGGCGCAGGCGCTGGCCACCCTGTGCGCCAATCTGCGCGCGGCCTTGCCCCGGTTTCAGGCGCGGGGGGTGACGGTGGGGCTGGAGGCGATTAACCGCCACGATATGCCTGGTTTTCTGCTGAACACCGCAGACGATATCGCCGCTGTGCTGGCCGAGCTGGGACAGCCGGCCGGGCTGGATGCGCAGATTGATCTGTATCACATGGCGCGCGAAGGGGTGGACCTGCCGGCCTTATTGCGCCAGCCGCCCGTGCCGATTGGCCATGTGCAGTTTGCCGATGCGCCCGGCCGTGGCGCGCCGGGCACCGGCGCGCTGGATTGGCCCACGCTGTTTGCCCTGGTCGAGCAGCATTGCCCCGAGGTGTGGTGCGCGGCGGAATATCGCCAGGCCAGCGCCGATCAGGCGCAGCCGGCGCTGTGGCAGGGCTGGGCGGCGCAGGCACGCGGGCGCTGAGGCGGTTGGGCGGCTTAGCCGGACTGTCTTAGATGTAAGATAAATTTAGTCGCGCTAGGCGAATTGCGTGTGCTAAGAGTCGCTCACAAAACTCAGCGAAGCGGCCCTGGCTAGGCGTGTGACCGCAGACAGTACACAAGTACGGCAAGGTCACACAACAACGCCAGGGGGTTTTGTGAGCGGCTCTAAGCGCCATCTGCGGCCACGCACCCAGCCAGGCTTGCCGCGCCGGTTGGATGGGCGGTGGTGTGGCTGGGGCCATCAGCGTGGCGCCAGTACCGTCCGATTGCCGCAGCAGGTTTTATTCTCCCGACAAAAACAACCGGCCCCCGGTGCTGCACAATACATGCAGTCAGCGGGGGCCGGGTGTGTGCCGGGATGGATGAATCAGGCTTCTTCGTCCATCACTGCCGAGGTGAACACGTCCTGCACGTCGTCCAGGCTTTCCAGCGCGTCCAGCAGCTTTTGCATGCGCAGGGCGTCGTCGCCGGTCAGCTCGGTTTCGTTCAGCGGTTTCATGCTGACGTCGGCCATATCTGCCTTGAAGCCGGCTTTTTCCAGCGTGGCGCGGATGTCGGAGAATTCATACGGCGGGGTGATGACTTCAAACGAGCCGTCGTCGTGGCTGAGCACGTCTTCGGCGCCGGCTTCCAGCGCGGCTTCCATCAGCGTGTCTTCGTCGGTGCCCGGCGCAAACAGCAGCTGACCGCAGTGCTTGAACTGGAACGACACGCAGCCGTCGGTGCCCATATTGCCGCCAAACTTGGAGAAAGCATGACGCACGTCGGCCACGGTGCGGGTTTTGTTGTCGGTCAGGCAATCCACCATCACCGCCGCGCCGCCGATGCCGTAGCCTTCGTAGCGGCATTCTTCGTAGTTGACGCCTTCCAGATTGCCGGCGCCACGGTCGATGGCGCGCTGGATGGTGTCTTTTGGCATATTGGCGTCAAATGCCTTGTCCACCGCCAGACGCAGGCGCGGGTTGGTGCCCACGTCGGCGCCGCCCATTTTGGCGGCGACGGTGATTTCCTTGATCAGGCGGGTAAAGATCTTGCCGCGCTTGGCGTCAGCGGCGGCTTTCTTGTGTTTGATATTGGCCCATTTGCTGTGTCCAGCCATAGCAACCTCGTTGATGTCAGTCAGTGCTTACGCAAAACACCCGCGTGAGCGGGTGTTTTGCGTAAGCTGGATGTCAAGGGCGCGCCGTCCGGCCGGCAGGCTGGCCGGGCTTGCGCACTCCAAAAAGCGCAATTGAATGAAAGAGTGTATCACAGCACACCAGACGGCAGCACGGCCCGTGCGGTCTGCTGACTTTGGCCATATCACCGGCCGGCGCCTGCGGCATCATGGCGAACAATCTGTCATACTATACGACTTGATATCATTCGAGCGCGCGCCGCCTGCCTTATGCTCAAGCTTCCCTCGTTGACCGCCCTGGCGCGCGGAATGTCGCGACGCAGCAACCGGGTGCCCTTGCTGGCCTTGCTGCTGGCCGGGGTGCTGAGTGCTTTTCTCACCGTGCAACTGGTGGATGCCCGCCGCCAACAAGAAAACCTGGCCCGGCAAGAAGCCCGCAACCTTGCCGCCCTGCTGGAGGCGCGGCTGCTGGCCGGTATCCGTGAAATCGACGTGGCTTTGCGCAGTGTGTCGCCACGACTGAATCCGGTCAGCCTGCGCCATAATCCGATGCCAGCCAACGCCCGCCTGGTGGCGGAACATGCACTGGAGCAGGCTTTGCCGCTGGCAGGCTTTGCCGATCACCTGGGCTTGATGAATGTACGCGGCGAGCTGATCTACCAGACGGGCCGACATCCTGAGCTGCTGGAGGCCATGAGCCGTGAGTATTTCATCCGCATGCGCGACGATCCGGGATTGAAATTCTTCGGCACCCGTCTGTTGGTGTCGTCCGACCAGCGCAGCTCGGGCATTGTGCTGGCGCGACGGGTTGAGGACGCACAGGGTGAGTTTGCCGGAGTGCTGCTGGCCACGGTGGACCAAAAAGCCATTCTCAAATTATTTTCCAGTATTCAGGTCGGCGAGCATGGCGCGGTGGCGCTACGTGACGACACCATGGCCACCATTGCCCGTGTGCCGCAACACGACGCCAACAGCACGGTGTTGTCCACCCGCCACCCATTACTGAACGCCCTGGCGCGCGGCGAAATCGGTGGCGATTACACTGCACGCTCGGTGGTGGATCAAGAGGCGCGCATGCATGCCTGGCGCTTGCTGCCGGGCACCCGCTATGTGGTGCTGGTGGGGGTGGCCGAGCAGGATTATCTGCGCGCCTGGCGGCGGATGCTGCATGCTTACTATGCAGCGATGAGTGCGCTGGCGCTGCTGGGCGGGGCGGTGGCCTGGCATTATCGGGGCGAGCGCCGCGATGGCCGCGCATTACAGGCCAGCAAAGCCCAACTGGAAGCCAGCGAGGCGCGGTTTCGCGGCATGGTGGAAAATCTCCCGTTTCCGCTGACCATCACCGCGCTGGCCGACCGCAGCCTGCTGTATGCCAATGCCCGTGCCTGCCGGCTGTTTGGCATGGATGCCGAGCTACGCGAGCAGGGCCAGCGGCCAGATCCCAGCCGTTTTTATGTTGATCCTGCCGAGCGTGCCAGTCTGTTCCAGCGCCTGGCCCGTACCGAGCAAGTAGATAATGTGGAATTGCAATTTCAGCGCGACAATGGCACTCAGTTCTGGGCGCTGGTGTCGGCGGTGCATCTGGTGTTTGATCACCAGCCGGCGGTGCTGTGCGGGTTTCATGACATCAGCAGCCGCAAGCTGCTGGAAGATACTCTGCGCCGTCAGGCACAAACTGACGCACTGACCGGGCTGGCCAACCGCGCCCATACCCTGGAGCGCGCCGTGCAATTGCGCGAGGCTGCGCTGGCCAATGGCACGCCACTGGCGGCGCTGATGCTGGACATTGATCACTTCAAGAAGGTCAACGACACCCGTGGTCACGCCTGTGGCGATGCTGCGCTGCATGGGCTGGCCAGCACCCTGGAGCACAATCTGCGCCGCCACGACCTGATCGGCCGCTTGGGGGGCGAAGAGTTTGCCGTGTTTCTGCCGGACACGGCACTGGGCCAGGCCATGCAATTGGCCGAGCGCCTGCGCATGCAAGTGGCCATCACCGCCATGGCCGCCCCGGGTGAGCCTGAGCCGATCCGCATTACCATCAGCATTGGCCTGGCCATGCTGAGCGGGCAGGAATCGCTGGAATCCCTGCTGGCGCGTGCCGACGATGCGCTGTATCAGGCCAAGCGTGAGGGCCGCAACCGGGTGGTGCAAGCCAGCGCGCCAACTCACGCTGGCTAAGAGCGGCTAACAAAACCCTCCTGGCGTTGTTGCCCGACCTTGCCGTACTCCCCGTACTGTCTGCGGTCACACGCTTGGCCAGGACCGTTTCGCTGGGTGTTGTGAGCGACGCTAAGCGCCAGTGCCGGCTGATACGGCGCCACTGCCTGCCGCCGCCCCGCCACCCACATCAACCGATGTCGCCACGCCGACATCCACTGCATCCACACTGGTGGTATCCACTCCCGCCGTCGCGGTCGGCATGCCGGTGGTGGGCTCGCCCCCAGACTGAGACCCGCTTTGCAATCGGGCCAGTTGCCCTTCGATTTCGCGCAAGTTGCGCTCCAGCTCGGCCAGCGCCGCGCTTTGCTGCGCATGGCGCATCCGGCGTTTCAGCAGCTCGGCGGCTTGCTTGAGCTCACGCAGCAGGTCTTTCACCTCTTTGGCGAACGCTTTGTCCATTTTTTCATCGGTCTTGGCTTGCTCGCGCTCGTGCGCGGCATTCATTTCCTTGTGCGAAGCATCGTCACGAGACTCGGCTGTGGCGGGTTGGGTGGCATCGCTCAGCACGGCCTCGGTGACCGGTTGTGCGCTGGCGGCGGCAATACTGGTGACGGATTCCGCAGAAGGGGGCGGCGCAGCCGAAGCCGCGTCCACCGTGGCTGTCGGGCTGGCCTGGGCATCCGCTGACACGGCGGCGCCTGGGGCAGCGCTCGCTGGCGCAGCGGGGCTGGGCGTGCTCAGCTTGCTGGTGGCGCCAGCGTACTGCGACACGGCTTGTTTGAGCTGCGCCGCCACCTGCGCCAGTTGGCGGGCCAGGCGTTTGAGTGTGGCGCCGTGCGCCCCGGCAATTTGCGCCTTGAGCATGCGCACCCGCTCACGCAGCATGGCCACCTTGTCGCGTGCGCTTTGCCGACTGTTACGTAAGCCGCTGTTGCGATCCATCTGGCCGAGTTTGTCGTAGAGCGCTTGTCGGTCCTGGGCTATTTTTTCGCCCAGGCTGACTTGGGCTTTTTCGCGCCGCGACATCGCGGGTGCGGCATCCTGGCTGCTGACGTCGCCAGTGGTGCTGGGGCGCACCACCGCCTGGCGCAGGCGCTGCCATTGGCCTTGCAGGCTGCGGCTAAGAGAAGCAAGTTGCATGCGGGTGGCTCCAGTGTGATCGGGATATGACAATATCGGCCAGCCCGCCGCAAACTCAATCAGCTGGTACGGCTCGCCTCTCCCCCTGGGCTTTGCAGCCACAACGTCACCGGCCCATCGTTCACCAGGCTCACCTGCATATCGGCGCCAAACACCCCGCTGGGCACGGGCTTGCCCAACTGGACCGACAGGGTGTGCAACCAGTCGGCAAACATCGGCGCGGCGCGCTCGGGGCGCTCGGCGCGCACAAACGACGGCCGGTTGCCCTTGCGGCAATCGCCGGCCAGAGTGAACTGGCTGATGGCCAGCAGCTCGCCGTTCACGTCCAGCAGCGAGCGGTTCATGGCGCCGTGTGCATCGGCAAAAATGCGCAGCTGCACCAGCTTGCGCGCCATCCATGCCAGCTCGGCCTCGCCATCGCCGCTTTCAATACAAGCCAGCACCAGCAAACCAGGGCCAATGGCCCCGGTACACACGCCATCGACACTGACCGAAGCCTGACTCACCCTTTGCACCACTGCGCGCATGCGCTCACCTTTGATTTTTGCATGATTCACCGCGCCAACTGGCGCCCAGCCTGACATTATCGCATGCCGATTTCGCTGCATTGCAGCTACCGCAGTGCAGAATGACGTTCCAGCAGAACTCGGCTAAGGTGGAAATGCCCTCACAAGGGGCATCGACTGATCGCCCACGGTCAGCGCTTTCGACAAAGGAGACACCACCATGATCCCGATTGCCGAATTCCGCGTCCCCTACACCCGTTTTCTGGACGCGCACGGCCACCTTGCCTCACCCCCGCCCGATTTCCAGCCGCACGATTTGCTGCCGGTATACCGCGCCATGGCGCTGACCCGCGCCTTTGACGCCAAGGCGGTCGCCTTGCAGCGCACTGGCCAGCTGCGCACCTATCCGTCCTCGCTGGGCCAGGAGGCCGTCACCGTTGGCCTGGCCAGCGTGATGCGCGCCGAGGACGTGTTGCTGCCCACCTACCGCGAAACCGGGGCCATGCTCTGGCGCGGCGTGCGCATGCAAGAGCTGCTGCTGTACTGGAGCGGCGACGAGCGCGGCAGCGACTTTGCCGGCCCGCGCGAGGATTTCCCGATTGCCGTGCCGATTGCCAGCCAGTGCGGCCACGCCGTGGGCGTGGGCTTTGCCTTTCAGTATCGCCGCCAGCCGCGTGTGGCGGTGGTGACGCTGGGCGATGGCGCCACCTCTAAAGGCGATTTTTACGAAGCCATGAACACCGCCGGCGCCTGGCGCTTGCCCGTGGTGTTTGTGGTCACCAATAACCAGTGGGCAATTTCGCTGCCGGCGCGCAAACAAACCGCCGCCGCCACCTTTGCGCAAAAAGCCATCGCCGCCGGCATTCCCGGCGAGCAATGCGACGGCAACGACATCCTGGCGGTGCGCGACTGCATCGGCCGCGCGCTTGAGCGCGCCCGCGTCGGCGACGGCCCCTCGCTGATCGAATGCGTGACCTACCGGCTGAGCGACCACACCACCGCCGACGACGCCCGCCGCTACCGCGCGCAGGACGAAGTCAGCGCTGCCTGGGCGCTGGAGCCGCTGGCGCGGCTGCGGCATTTTCTGGTGGATCAAAAACTGTGGAGCAAGCAGGACGAAGAAACCCTGCTGGCCGACAATCAAGCCGCCGTCAGCGCCGCCGCCGCCGACTACCTGGCCACCCCGCCGCAAGCGCTGTCCACCCTGTTTGACTATCTGTACGCCGAACTGCCGGCCGATCTGGCCGCGCAACGCCAGCAACTGCTGACCGAAAGGGGGCAAGCATGAACACCCTCACCCTGCTCGACGCCATCAACGCCGCCCTGGCCTGGGAACTGGCGCACGACGACAATGTGGTGCTGTTTGGCGAAGACATCGGCAAAAACGGCGGCGTGTTCCGCGCCACCCTCGGCCTGCAAGAGCGTTTTGGCGAACAGCGCGTGCTGGATGCGCCGCTGGCGGAAACCCAAATCGCCGGCATGGCCATCGGCATGGCCGCGCAAGGCCTGCGCCCGGTGTGTGAAATCCAGTTTGCCGGCTTTATGTATTCCACCTTTGATCACCTGATCAACCACGCCGCCCGCCTGCGTCACCGCACCCGTGGCCGGCTGAGCTGCCCGATGGTGCTGCGCACCCCGGTGGGCGGCGGCATCCACGCCCCGGAACACCACGGCGAATCCCCCGAAGCCTGGCTGGCGCACACCCCCGGCCTGAAAGTGGTCAGCCCCAGCTCACCCGCCCGCGCCTACGGCCTGCTGCTGGCCGCCATCCGCGACCCCGACCCGGTGATTTTTTTAGAGCCCACCCGGCTGTACCGGCTGCTGAAAGAACCGGTCGCTGACAATGGCGAAGCCCTGCCGCTGGGCGCGGCCTTCACCCTGCGCGAAGGCTGCGACGTCACCTTGGTCAGCTGGGGCGCCTCGGTGCTGGAAACCCTGCAAGCCGCCGAGCAATTGGCCGAACAGGGCGTATCCGCCGAAGTGATCGACGTGGCCAGCCTGAAACCGCTGGACATGCCCACCATCCTCGCCTCGGTGGCCAAAACCGGCCGCTGCGTGATCGTGCACGAAGCCGCCCGCCAATGCGGCGTCGGCGCCGAAATCGCCGCCAACCTGGCCAGCGAAGGCCTGATGAGCCTGCTCGCCCCGGTCGAACGCGTCACTGGCTTTGACACCCCGCTGCCCCTGGCCCGGCTGGAAGACGAATACCTGCCCAGCGTCGCCCGCATCCTGGCGGCGGTTGAGCGCGTGCGGGCGTATTGATCTGAACTGAGCTTGATTGAATTTGATTGCAACTGGGCATGAATCAGCATGGCAGTGAGTGCATCGCGCAACCCGTCGCACCTAACCGGTTTGCCCCCCATAAAGCGCGCCGAGCATCGCAGCCAGCCAGGGGGACCCCCGTCGTCCGACCCGGCTAAGCGGCGGCGCAGCCCATTATGATCACCACTGCCCATGCCCAGCCCCACACAGGAAACCCGACACCATGAAAACCTTCAAACTCCCCGACCTGGGCGAAGGTCTGCAAGAAGCGGAAATCGTCGCCTGGCACGTCAACGCTGGCGACCACATCGTCGTCGATCAACCGCTGCTCTCAGTCGAAACCGACAAAGCCATCGTTGACGTACCCTCGCCGTTTGCCGGCAAGGTGCTCACCCTGCACGCCAAAGTCGGCGATGTGGTGGCGCTGGACGGCGCGCTGGTGGACATCGACGACGGCGGCCAGGTGGAAGACAGCGGCTCGGTGGTTGGCGACGCCCCGACCGCCACCACCGCCCATGAAGTGCGCGAACACGCCAGCGCCGCCGCGCCAGCCGCACGCGGCGTGCGCGCCGCCCCTGCCGTGCGCGCGCTGGCCAGCAAGCTGGGCGTGGATTTGTCCATCGTCACCCCCAGCGGGCCGGATGGCGTCATCCTGGCCAGCGACGTCGAGCGGGTGGCCAAGGTGCTGGCCAATGTCGCCGCGCTCACCCCGCTGCGCGGCCCGCGTCGGGCCATGGCGCAGAACATGGCGCTGGCCCACGCCGAAGTGGTTCCCGTCACCTTGGTGGACGACGCCGACATCCACGCCTGGGCGGCTGGTGAAGACACCACCTGGCGCTTGCTGCGCGCCATGGTGGCTGGCTGCCGCGCCGCGCCCGCGCTGAACGCCTGGTTCGACAGCCAGGCGCTGGGCGTGCGCCAGCTCAGCCAGATCGACGTCGGCATCGCCACCGACACCGAAGAAGCGCTGTTTGTGCCGGTGCTGCGCAATGTCGCCGAGCGCAGCCGCGAGGATTTGCGCGCCGCGCTGGAGCAAATGAAGCAAGACGTGCGTGCGCGCACCATTCCGCCGGAATCACTGCGTGGGCACAGCATTACTTTGTCCAACTTCGGCATGTTCGCCGGCCGTTACGCCAGCCCGGTGGTGATGCCGCCAACGGTGGCGATTGTCGGCGCTGGCCGCGCCCGACGCGAGCCGGTGGCAGTGGGCGACGCCGTGGTGGTGCATCGGGTGCTGCCGATGTCGCTGACCTTTGACCACCGCGCCGCCACCGGGGCGGAAGCCGCGCGCTTTCTGGCGGCGATGATGGCTGATTTGCAGCGGCCAGACTGAGCGCTGGCGGCGGGGTCAGCTGCAAAAAAACCGGCGCACTGCTGATCAGGCAGTGCGCCGGTTTTTGGGGTGAGCGGCGCTTAGAGGGTGTCTACAAAAACATGTAAACTCGCTCCTAACAACTGAGGAGCAAGTCACATGGCCAAAATGGGGTGCCCAGCAAAAATTTAGGCAGACCATGCCACGCAGCTTGTGACCATCGTCGAATCAGACCGAACCGCCACGCTGAGTGAAGTCAGCCACGAATTCAAGCGGCGCACCGGCATTAATGTGCATAAACTGACGATCGTTAAAACCTTGCGCAAACTCGGCATCCAGCGTGGGCCCAGCGAGCAAGCCGTCAGCATCGAGCGCAAAGTCAGTGCGCGAAGCTACGGCTACACCGACGCGCATCGACGACACGATTGCGCGCGTTACAGCAAGAAATCCCAGCCGGTCTGCACCAGATAGTGCTTCTGCATCTCACCAGACACCATGAACGCATTGGCCACCTGCTCCAGCGTCATGCCACCCGACTGCATCTGTTGCACCCATGCTGCCTTGCCACCGGCGTCCGACTCCCGACCCAGAATCGCCTTGTACAGCATTTCCACATCGTTCACCGCGTCGCCAGTCAGCACAAAGCCCCGTGCCTTGGCTTCATCGGACTTGATCATATTGATGGCAATGCCACCCAGACTGTAACCCTTGGATTGCAGATCGCCAAAATAATCAAAACCATACACATCCGCCTGACGCCCCAGCACTTGCAGGTAAGAACCCGCCAGCACCTTCAGCTCGTCACGCGCCTGGATGGTCTCACTGCTATCAGCAAATTGCAGGGTTTCGGTGTTGACCACCAGCGTGCTCTTGCTGGTGTCGGCATTGTTGATCACCTTGACGTAGCCAT
>NZ_QJKI01000005.1:0-118332 GCF_003201855.1 Rivihabitans pingtungensis
GCCCATTCTTCGTCGCTGACATCGGATGGGTAAGGTTTGCGGTTTTCCATGGGGCTTGGATTTTACCGCTATGGGATAGTTCAGAACAGGCTCTAGTAACCATGTCACCATGGATGGTTTATTGGTGTTGGAACTCAAAGTCACTTGCTTGCCTGAATCTTTGTGTTTCAACGTGTCTGGCTACTAAGTGGTTATGCATAACCAACCTGGAATTCCGAGTTAAACCCATCCAGTAAGTGCGCGCTCATGCAGCTGGTTTGCGCCAGCTTTGTTTTGCTTGATTACTTAGAACTTGGCCAGCATTACGAGGCAGAGTGCCGCTGCCGGACGGTGAAGTAGTCGGGTATAGCTTAGCGCTAAAAGTTGCTTCTGATCTGTACTGTTCCCTATTCTAATGCTATGGTGCAGAACTACTATATTTTAATGGGGTGGCTAATTTTTGGTTTTATGCTAGGTTTTACTAGCAAATAAGTTCAAGCCTCTTTATGTATTTGGCGCGCCTGTAGGCTGATTTGTGATGCCAAACGGAATGTGGACCGATGGTGCCACCGTACTTGCCGACTTAAGATGGCCAGGTTGATCGTCGAAGAAAATATGAGGTTTCAGTATGCCAAGAACTCTCCCTTTCTCTATCCCTCCGAGGAAAAATGCGTCATTAGCCATTACCCTCCAACTCTTCAATGTTTTCAGCGCGCGCTCGTGAGATGGCGCATTTCGTGCGGTAACAATAGATATCCGAATCCGGTTTTTATACTCAGGGTTGCTCTTTTTATGTAGCTCCTCAATTGATTGGATCTTTGAGATTCTAACCAAAAACTCTTTTAGAGGCCCAGGGTTATGAGCTTGCATGACGTTCCTTACTTCGTGCTCATGAAAAGCTGTTAAACCCGATGTCTGCATAACGGACTCTGATTCATCACCAGCCAGAACCCCATCAAAGTCGAAAGCGATACGTAAGGTTTTGTCGTTTTCATCGTCATCAAATTTCGAATCAAGAACCAGTCCTGCAGGATGACCAAGACCAATGGCAGCATCAACATCCGGCTTATTGCCAGAAAGAAACAAAGCAATGTTCAGCGCGGGAATGTAATCATATGGAGAGCGCCCTTGCATGAATATTGCCCTGGTCATACCTAAGTTATAATGTTCGATTGTTTTCATGACGCGCAACCCAGTGTCGGGGTCATTCCGAGAGAGGAGTACCACCTCCACTAGCGGGTCAGATAGGCTGGGACTGAGGTCATTAAGCGCTAATAGGCGTTTAATAAATGGATAAGCGATTCCTTTAGGTAATGGATTTTCGAGATTCTCCTCTTGATATTTGCGATACTGCTCTTCGCCTTCTCTGCGAAAAACTGCATCAGATTCACTTAGATCGAAGACTGCGCTTGATGCGACACCGATGACTAGCCGGTTATCTAATTCGTATGGCACCTATGCTTCCTTTACGTTGACTCTTGCTGCGATAAGTCGGATGGAGTAATTGTGTTACAAGGGATTGATTTTTCGCCTATACTTATTCGAGCGAACGCCAAAACAAATTCAAAACCATAGAAATTCCTATATGCGCTTTTGTACATTTGATGGTGCCATATTGCCACCACCAAATCAATGGCTGGTGGCAATATGGCGCCACATGAAATTAGCCGTGCGCACGCCTTGTGCAACGGGCTGATGCAGGAGGGTGGACGGAGCCCGTCCCCGTCGCTCCACTTTGGTTCATCCCGCCCACCCTCTATACTGCCGCTTTGTTGAGAGAGGACTTGAAGCATGGAACACAACCCCTACCGCGACGATGTGGTGATTTCCTGGGCGGAGTTGCACCGCGACACCCGTCGTTTGTGTCATGAGTTGATGGCCAAGGGGCCGTTCAAGGGCATTATCGCCATTGCCCGGGGTGGGCTGATTCCGGCAGCCTTGGTGGCGCGGGAGTTGGAGATTCGCTTGATCGACACCATTTGCGCGGCCAGTTATGAATCCAGCGACGACGACAGCGCGCAAACCCAGCGCAAGGAAGTGCGCATCCTCAAGGGCATTGAGCATGATGGCGAGGGGTATTTGCTGATTGACGATCTGGTGGATACCGGCAACACCGCGCGGGTGATTCGTCAGTTGTTGCCCAAGGCGTATTTTGTCACGCTGTACGCCAAGCCGATGGGGCGTCAGGTGGTGGATTTGTGCGTGAAGGAGTTCAGCCAGGATAAATGGGTGTACTTCCCGTGGGACATCGATTATCAGTTTGTGCCGCCGATCAAGAAGCGGCTGAAAGCTGAGCAACAGGGGTGATGATGAACGGGCCTGAGTCGCGTGGCGATTCAGGCCCGTTTAGCGTGGCGAACAAAACCCGCCTGGCGTTGTTGCCCGACCTTGCCGTACTTACCTGTACGGTCTGCGGTCGTGCGCCTGGCCAGGATCGTGGCACTGGGTTTTGCAGTGGGTCTTGGTCTGAGCTGCGCGTGGTGAAATCACTCGGCGCAGCGTCAGGCGGCTTAGGCGTTCAGGTTTTTCGACACAATTTCATACACATCGCGCGACAGGCCGTCGTGGGCCAGCACGCGGGCCAGTTCCACGCGCATCAGCTCGGCGCGGGCCGGTTCGACGCGGCTGCGGCGGTTAAAGCAGCTGACCAGCCGCGAGGCCACTTGCGGGTTGATGGCGTCAATCGCCAGCACCTGGTCGGCCATAAAGCGGTAGCCGCTGCCGTCGGCGGCGTGGAAAGCGGCCAGGTTGCGGCCAAAGGCGCCAATCAGCGCGCGCACCTTGTTCGGGTTGGTCAGCGCAAAAGCCGGGTGCTCCATCAGCGCGGTGACGGTGCGCAGCACGTCCTGGCGGCGGCTGCCGGCTTGCAGGGTGAACCATTTGTCCATCACCAGGGCTTCGTCGGCAAAGCGCTGGGCAAAGTCGGCAAACAGGGTGTCGCGGGCGTGGCTGTGGCTGTCGGCCAGCGCCGCCAGCGCGCCCATGCGGTCGGTCATATTGTCGGCTTGCTGGTATTGCTGGCTGGCCAGCGCGCCAGCGTCGCCGCCGGGCAGTAGCGCCAGATAGGACAGCGCCAGGTTTTTCAGCGCGCGCCGGCCGGCGTCTTCGTGGCGGAAGGCCAGGCCGCTGTGGCGGCGCCAGGCGGCGTCCCAGCGCTCGGCCAGCGCCTGCGCCAGCTCGGCGCGCGCCTGTTCGCGCACCTGGCACAGGCGGGCGGGGTCGGCGTGGTCTTGCAGCTCCAGCAGCTCTACTTCGGCCGGCAGGGTCAGCGCCAGCGCGGCAAAGGCCGGGTCGCTGTCGGCGTGGTCCAGCAGTTGGGCAAAGGCGTCGATCAGGCAGGCCGACAGCGTGGCCTCGCCTTCGCCCCGGTACAGGCGCAACAGCTCGCGGGTGGCCAGGGTCTGGCCGGCTTCCCAGCGGTTGAAGGCGTCGCTGTCGTGGGCGCACAGAAAAGCCAGTTCTTCATCGCGGTAGGCGTAGTTCAGCCGCACCGGGGCCGAGAAGTTGCGCAGCAGCGAGGGCAGCGGTTTTTCGTTCAGGCCGACAAAGGTAAAGGTTTGTTCGGCCTCAGTCACCGACAGCACGCGGGTGAGCGGGCCGGGGGCGTCGTCGCTGGCCAGGGTAACCGGCAGCTCGCTGCCGTCGGCAGCCAGCAGGCCCACCGCCAGCGGGATGTGAAACGGCAGCTTGTCGGTTTGCCCTGGGGTGTCCGGGCAGTGCTGGCGCACGGTCAGCGAGGCGGCGCCGCCTTCGGCAAACCAATCCAGGCTGACATCCAGCACCGGCGTGCCGGCCTGGCTGTACCAGCGTTTGAACTGGGTGAGGTCGATATGGTTGGCGTCGGCCATGGCGGCGACAAAATCTTCGCAGGTCACCGCCTGGCCGTCGTGGCGGCGGAAGTACAAATCCATGCCCTGACGGAAGCCCGCCGCGCCCACCAGGGTGTGGATCATGCGCACCACTTCGGCGCCTTTTTCGTACACCGTCAGGGTGTAGAAATTATTCATCTCGATGTAGGACTCGGGGCGCACCGGGTGGGCGGTGGGGCCGGCGTCCTCAGGAAACTGCAAGGCGCGCAGGCCGCGCGCGTCTTCGATGCGCTTGACCGCGCGGCTTTGCATGTCTGCCGAGAATTCCTGGTCGCGGAACACCGTCAGCCCTTCTTTCAGGCTGAGCTGGAACCAATCCCGGCAGGTGACGCGGTTGCCGGTCCAGTTGTGGAAGTATTCATGGGCAATCACCGCCTCGACGCCTTCAAAGTCGAAGTCGGTGGCGGTTTCGCGGTTGGCCAGCACAAACTTGGTGTTGAAGATGTTCAGGCCTTTGTTTTCCATGGCGCCCATATTGAAGTCGCCAACGGCGACAATCATATACGTGTCCAGGTCGTATTCCAGGCCAAACACCTGCTCGTCCCACTGCATGGATTTTTTCAGCGAGCTCATCGCGTGGGCGGTTTTGTCCATGTCTGCCGGGGCGACGTAAATCTCCAGCGTCACCTTGCGCCCGCCGCGCGTGGTGTAGTGGTCGCGCAGCACCGACAATTTGCCGGCCACCACGGCAAACAGATAGGCCGGTTTCCGGTATGGGTCCACCCATTTCACCCAATGGCGCTTGCGGTTTTCGGTCAGCCCTTCGCCCACTTTATTGCCATTGGACAGCAGCACCGGAAAGCGCTGGCGATCAGCAATCAGCGTGGTGGAAAACTTGGCCATCACGTCCGGGCGGTCGAGGTAATAGGTGATTTTGCGAAAGCCTTCTGGCTCGCACTGGGTGTACAGATTGCCATTGGAGGCGTACAGGCCCATCAGCGAGGTGTTGGCGGCCGGCTCCAGCCGGGTTTCGATGTCCAGAATAAAGCTCTCGGGCACGCCGGGCAGAGTCAGCACTTCATCGGCCAGCGTCCACGCCGACGGCGCCAGCGCTTCGCCATCCAGCCGCACCGCCACCAGCTCGGCGCTGCCATCCAGCTGCAGCGTGTCGCTGGCGTCGGCCTTGGGGTTGCGTTTGACCACCATGCGCGCACGCACGCTGGTGTGGCTGTCCAGAATGTCGAATTCCAGATCGACGCGATCAATCAGGAACGGGGCCGGACGGTAGTCTTTCAGGTATTTGGCGACGGGCGCAGAAGCGGACATGGCGAGAAAAATCCAGGCAACAAAAGGGGGGGAGTGCAGCGGAAAACCGCAGACAGGCCATCTAGCAGACAACGTGCCAACCGGGGTTTCGTGATGCTGAACCATTATAACGCCGGCCTGACACGCCCGAAATGCATGACTGCACAGAAATCACCACAGGGCCGCTGCCAATCGGCCGGGGCAAAACCACCAAGCGATGCGCGCGCACCGCGTGGATTCCTTTGCTGCGCTAGCGTCGCGGACACAACCCAGCGCAGCGGTCCTGGCTAGGCGGGTGACCGCAGACAATACGAAAGTACCGCTCCGCCACGCCAGGCGGGTTGTATGAGCCGCGCTTACTCGTCCAGCAGCGCATTCAGCCGGATATTGGCGATGCGCACAATCTGGCTCAGCGCCTCGGCAAATTCGTCTTCTGGCGCGCGCGCCAGCCGCTGGCGCATGGCGGCCAGAATATCCGTCCGACTCAGGCCGGTGACGGCGATGATGAACGGCCAGCCAAAGCGCTGGCGATAGGCCAGGTTCAGCGCCTGCAACTCGGCAAATTCGGCTGGGGTGCAGGCGTTCAGCCCGGCGCCGGCTTGCTCGCGGGCGGAATCCGCCGTCAGCTCGCCGCGAATGGCCGCCTTGCCGGCCAGCTCCGGGTGGGCGCACATCAGCGCCAGCTGTTCATCGCGGCTGGCGGCGTGCAAGGTGGCGGTCAGCGCGGCGGTGAGCGCGGCGCGGTCGGCAAACGGGC
This sequence comes from Rivihabitans pingtungensis, assembly GCF_003201855.1. GTDB lineage: Bacteria > Pseudomonadota > Gammaproteobacteria > Burkholderiales > Aquaspirillaceae > Rivihabitans > Rivihabitans pingtungensis. The sequence goes on from NZ_QJKI01000005.1 coordinate 5,851, forward strand.
GGCGCGCCCAGGCGAGGCGCATCACCCACGGCGAATGCTCGAACACCGCGCCGACGGCGGCAACAAAACCCTCATTGTCCAGGGCGGACAGCTGAGCAAGAGTCAAAAAAGCAGGCATATCAGTGGCCAGGCTGTGGTTCGTGTGGCTAGCCTACGAACTTGCCCGCCCTGCCGGCAAGCGGCGGCGGGATATAATGCTCTTGCCCGTGGCGATATATGACCGCACTGATCCGCTGCAAACGCTTCATTCCGTGGGATTATGCGCAAACCGCCATAGTCCTCATGCCTCCCCGCCCATCGGCAAGCTCCCTATAATCAGGCGCATCGAACACCGTTTTGCGAAAGCCGCCCATGGGACGCCTGACCACCCACGCCCTTGACACCGCCCACGGCTGCCCGGCCGCCGGGCTGGCCTACACCCTGTACCGGCTGGACGCCGCTGGCGCACGCCAGCTGCTGGCCCACGGCCACACCAACGCCGACGGCCGCGCCGATGCGCCGCTGCTGGCCGACGCCGCCCTGCTGGCCGGGGTGTATGAGCTGGAATTTGCCGCAGGCGATTATTTTCGCCGCCGGGGCGTGACCCTGCCCGAGCCACCGTTTTTGGATGTGGTCAGCCTGCGCTTTGGCGTGGCCGACCCCGCCGGCCACTACCATGTGCCGCTGCTGGTGTCGCCGTGGGCCTACTCCACCTACCGGGGCAGCTGATGGACAGCGGATACTGGCTGGAAATCGCCTCGCTGCTGCTGCGCTGGCTGCACCTGATTGTCGGCATCGCCTGGATTGGCTCGTCGTTTTACTTTGTCTGGCTGGACAACAGCCTGCGCCCGCCAACCGACCCGGCCTTGCGCGAAAAAGGCGTGGGCGGCGAGCTGTGGGCGGTGCATGGCGGCGGGTTTTACAACCCACAAAAATACCTGGTGGCCCCCAAACAACTGCCCGACGAACTGCATTGGTTCAAGTGGGAATCGTATTCCACCTGGCTGTCCGGTTTTGCCCTGATCAGCGTGCTGTATTACGCCCAGGCCGGCAGCTATATGATCGACCCGGCCAAGGCGGCGCTGTCGCCCGGCCAGGCGGTGGCGCTGGGCCTGGCCACGCTGGCTGGCGGCTGGCTGGTGTACGACGGCCTGTGCCGGCTGCTGATGCGCCGCTCGATCCTGCTGTTTGCCGCGCTGTACTTTGCCTTTGTGGTGGCGGTGGCCTGGGGGCTGACGCACTGGCTGTCTGGCCGGGCGGCGTTTATCCATGTCGGGGCCATGCTGGCCACCACCATGAGCGGCAATGTGTTTTTCTGGATCATCCCCGGCCAGAAAAAAACCGTGGCCGCCATGCGCCGGGGCGAGGCGCCCGACCCAATCCACGGCCAGCGCGCCAAGCAGCGCAGCGTGCACAACAACTACCTCACCCTGCCGGTGTTGTTCTGCATGATCTCCAACCACTACGCGCTGACCTATAACCACCCGCAGGCCTGGCTGGTGCTGGCGCTGATTTTGCTGGCCGGCGTGCTGATCCGGCATTTTTTCAATTTACGCCACCATGGCCGGCTGGCCTGGCACTACCCGCTGGCCGGCATTGCGCTGCTGCTGGGCGTGTTTATCTGGCTGGCGCCGAAAGCCCCAACGCCTGCCGCACAAGGCAGCGCCCCCGCGCCCACCCTGGCCGAAGTGCGCCCGGTGATTGCCGCGCGCTGCCTGGCCTGCCACGCCAGCGCGCCGACGCTGATGGCCGCCGCCCCGGCCGGACTGAAGCTGGACAGCGACGAAGCGCTATACGCCCAGCGTCAGCGCGTGGTGGACCAGGCCGTGCGGCTAAAAGCCATGCCGCTGGGCAACGTCACCCAAATGACCGACGCCGAGCGCGCGCTGCTGGCGCGCTGGGCGGCCGGCGGCTTTGCCCGCTGAGTTATCCACAGTTCGATTGTTATCCACAGGCCCCGATACCCATGCCCACCTCCGCCACCCAGCTGATTCGCGGCCACATCCTGCACTTTTTGGCCGACCCAGGCGAACACGACGCCGCTGACAGCTACCAAAGCCTGCCCGACGGCGCGCTGTGGATTGTCGATGGCCGCGTGGCCGACCTTGGCCCCTGGGCCGAACTGCGCGCGCGGCGCACCCCCGACGAACTGGCCGGGGCAGAATGCTTTGACTACGGCCAGCAGCTGGTGCTGCCCGGCCTGGTGGACACCCACTGTCACTACCCGCAATCCGGGGTGATCGCCTCGTTTGGCCACCAGCTGCTGGACTGGCTGAACGACTACACCTTTCCCGCCGAAGCCGCCTTTGCCGACCCGTGCGTGGCCGAGGCCGCTGCGGAATATTTTGTCGAACGCCTGCTGGCGCACGGCACCACCACGGCATCGGTGTTTGCCACCGTCCACCCGCAATCGGTAGATGCCTTTATGGCTGCCGCCGAACGCCGCCAGCTGCGCATGCTGTGCGGCAAAGTGATGATGGACCGCCACGCCCCGCCGGAGCTGTGCGACACCGTGGCCTCCGCCGAGCGCGACAGCCTGGCGCTGATCGAACGCTGGCACCGCCGTGGCCGGCTGCGCTACAGCCTGACCCCACGCTTTGCCCCCACCTCCACCCCCGAGCAACTGGCGCTGGCCGGCGCGCTCTACCGCAGCCAACCCGACCTGCACGTGCAATCCCACCTGGCGGAAAACCCCGACGAAATCGCCTGGGTGGGCCAGCTATTCCCGCAGCGCCGCGACTACCTGGACGTCTACGCCCACTACGGCCTGCTCGGCCCGCGCACCATCTACGGCCACTGCATCCACCTCGCCCCAGAGGAAATCCGCGACATGGCGCACACCGGCACCGCCGCCGCCTTCTGCCCCACCTCCAATCTGTTTTTGGGCAGCGGCCTGTTCAACCACGCCGCCGCGCTGGACGCCGGCATCCGCGTCGGCCTGGCCACCGACGTCGGCGGCGGCACCTCGTTCAGCCTGATCCGCACCCTGGGCGAAGCCTATAAAGTCTCACAAATGCTCGGCCGCCCGCTGCCGCCACTGCGCGCCTGGTGGCTGGCCACCCTGGCCGGGGCTCGCGCGCTTTATCTGGATGAACACATCGGCAACTTCCTGCCCGGCAAAGAAGCGGATTGCGTGGTGCTGAACCCAACGGCAACCCCGGAACTGGCCTATCGGTTGCAATATGGTGGGAGTTTGAGCGAGCAGCTGTTTGCGCTGATGGTGCTGGGGGATGAACGGTGCGTGGTGGCGACGCATGTGTTGGGGAGGGTGGCTGGTAAAGGTAATTCTAGTGTGTAACTTGTAAGCCAAAGAACCCTGCGTCATAATATTTATTTTTACGGCGATCTTTGAGTTTTTATCCCGCCTCTGTTGGTTTTCAAACATACTAAAAAGCAACTTGCCATATTCGGAGGAGAGTCATGCCTAAAGCACTGATGTCATGCAAAATAGGCGCACTAGCCATACTAGTCGTCAGTTTTTTTACCCATGCAAATGCCAGCCAGTGTGATGCTCTTGCAGCCCGATTCTTACAACAAGAACAGCAGGCTAAATTTTTACGAAACAGCGTTACAACAATTTTTTTCAAAAACCCTGCTACAAGTTCAATTTCACTCAACTGCTTGCGAAATCAGCCAAACTTTTCTTTTTTCTGGAATGGCGCTTTTCCAAGCAATGATTTCTTTTCTCTGACTGCCCGCGCGGGAGCCCTGCTCACCAATAAGAAGGAAAATGAAGTCCTCAAGGCGATTCATCGCTGCCATCAACACGCGCTCAAAGACCCTCAGGAACTGTCTAGCTTGGAATCAAAAGGGTTTGCCGTGGAGTGCCAAGCATTCATTCGCGATGGTGGCGGCACAAGTATCAGCATTTATAACAACAGCCAACAATAATTCTGGCAACACAACTGACCAGTTGTACAAACAGCTTTGCTGTTTTAGGGCTCTTTCCCATATTAGGATTAATGTCATGGCAGGTACAGTCTCTGGTGGTGTTCGTGTTCTCCTGCGACTTGAAGGTCTATGCCTGCTCGCGCTCAGCCTGCTGGCTTATGCGAAGTTCGGTGGACACTGGAGCACACTTTTCTGGTACTTTCTTTTGCCAGATCTGTCGTTTGCCGGCTATCTGGTAGGGCCCAGAACGGGAGCTATTGCTTATAATCTGGCGCACGCTCTGCTCGGCCCCGTATTCGTGTTGGCTGGCGGCATGTTTCTGTCGGAGCCGGCTGCCATCACAGCGGGCCTTATCTGGATGGCGCATATCGGATTTGATCGTGCTCTGGGTTATGGACTGAAATATTTTTCAGGGTTCAGATTCACTCATTTGGGGGTTATCGGCCGGGGACATGCAGATACCTAGCTTTTTAAGAGAATCAAGCGACTTACCGTGCCAGTTTGATGCATGGGAGAGACGCTTGCACAGCCTCAGCCCAGAAACGTGTGCCCCCTGAGTGAGTTTTCACAGGTCTATTTTGTCAAAAATACTGTGAATAACCCACAATTATCTATCACCCCGCCCGTACCCTCACCCCCCATGCCGCCAACGCCGTTACCGCCGCCAGCCCCATCACCGCTGCCCAACCCCAGGCCGCCAGCAGCAAACTGCCCAAGGCGGCGCCGCTGGCCATGCCGGTGAACATGCCCACAAACAGCACGGCGTTCAGGCGGCTGCGGGCGCCGGGGTCCAGCCGATACACCAGGGTTTGGTGGGCAATCAGCGTCACCTGCACGCCCAAATCAAACAGCAGCGCGCCGATGGCCAGCATGCCCAGTTGCCAGCTGTGCGGTGCCCACAGCCAGCTGGCGGTCAGCAGGGCAAAGGCCAGCGTGCTCAGCGCCGCGCCGGCGCGGGTGACGGCGCCGGGGCCGCGTTGGTCGGCCAGATGGCCAGCCAGCGGGGCGGCCAATGCGCCGGCGGCGCCGGCCACACCAAAGGCGCCTGCCGCGGCGCTGCCCAGCTGAAAACTGTCGTGCAGCATCACCGCCAAGGTAGACCAGAACGCGCTGAAACCCACCGCCAGCAAGCCTTGCGCCACTGCTGCGTGACGCAACGGGGCATGGGCGTGCCACAGCGTGCGCAACGAGCCCAGCAAGGCGTGATAGGGCAAGGCCGTGCCGGGGGTAAAGCGTGGCAGACGCCGCCAGGCCGCCAGGCCCACACCGGCAATGCTCAGCGCCGCCAGCACAAACATCCAGCGCCAGCCAAACTGCGCCGCCACCAGGCCGCTGACCACCCGCGACAGCAAAATACCCAGCAGCAGCCCGGTCATCACCGTGCCCACCACCCGGCCGCGCTGGTGCGGCGCAGCCAGGGTGGCGGCCGCCGGCACGATGTCTTGCGCCAGGGTGGCGCACAGGCCCACTGCCAGGCCGGCGGCCAGTAACAGCTCAATCGACGGCGCGGCGGCGGCCAGCAGCAGCGCGCCAGCCAGCAAACCGGCTTTGACCATGATCACCGTGCGGCGGTCGTGGCGGTCGCCCAGCGGGGCCAGCAGCAACAGGCCCAGCGCATAGCCCAGCTGCGTCAGCGTCGGAATCTGGCCCAATAGCCGCGCCGGGGCATGAATGTCGGCGCCCAGAATGCCCAGCATGGGCTGGCTGTAGTACAGCGAGGCCACCGACAAACCGGCGCTGATGGCCAGCAGCAAAATCAGGCTGGCGGACAAGGGCTCCGCATGGGCGCCATCGGTATGCGCAGCCGGTGCGGCGGAGGAAGAAGACAAGGACATGATCAGGCGCTCCAGAAGCATCGGAATAGATGGCCGCCATCTTGCCCATTCGCCAGGTGAATGCGTAGTGGGGCAAGACGCACAACTGTGATACGTTTCACGCATGACCTCATCCAAACCCAGCCCCCACAGCCTGTCTGGCGCCAGCAGCGACCGCATCGAGTTGCTGCACACCTTTGTGCGCATTGTCGAAGCCGGCAGCCTGTCTGCCGCCGCCGAGCAACTGGCCGCCACGCAACCGACCATCAGCCGGCGCTTGCAGGCGCTGGAGCGCCAGCTGGGTGTGCGCTTGTTGCAACGCACCACCCACAGCATGCGGCTGACGCTGGATGGCGAGCGCTGCTACGAGCGCGCCCGCGAGCTGCTGAGCAACTGGGCGTCGTTCGAATCGGATATGCGCGGCGTCAGTGACGAACCGGAAGGCGTGTTGCGGGTGATCGTGCCGCATGCTTTTGGCCAGGCGCGCTTGATTGCGCCGCTGGCGCAGTATCTGTTGCGCTATCCGCGCATGCAGGTGGAGTGGCTATTGCATGATGACCGGGCGATTCAGGATTACATCGCCGCCGGCATTGATTGCGCCATCCAGGTGGGCGAAGTCACCGACCCTGGCCTGGTGGCCATCCGGCTGAGCCAAGTGCCGCGCATTGTCGCCGCCGCCCCGGCGCTGCTGGGCGGCGCGCCCTTGCCGCAAGACCCCGGCGAGCTGGCCGAACTGCCCTGGCTGGCGCTGCGCACCTATTACCGCAACGAGGTGACGCTCAGCCACGCCGACAGCGGCAAGCGCCGCCGCTTTGCCATCGCCCCACGCTTTAGCACCGACAGCCTGTTTGCCCTGCGCAGCGCCATGCAGCACGGCCTGGGCGTGGGCATTGCCTCGGCCTGGGTGCTGGCCGACGACCTGGCCAGCGGCACGCTGGTGCGCCTGGCGCCACAGTGGCGCGCAGCGCCGCTGCCGGTGAGTTTGGTCTACCCGTATGCGCGCTTTTACCCGGCGCGGCTGCGCCGCTTTGCCGAGCTGATCCGCGAGGGCGCGCCGGCGATTTTTGGCGATGTGGCCGGGGGCTGATGCCGCATAGCACCGCGCATCACACGCCGCCCGGCAAGGTCAAACGCATGACCGGGCAGTCACGGTGGGACGCCAGTCCGCTGGTAAGGTGTTGTGCGCCGTGTTCAGTGCGGCGCATTCGGGTTCCGATGCGCCCACCCCGTCAGCCGCCGTTCCACCAGCGCAAACAACTGATACATCACCACCCCCATCACGCCGATCACCATCAGGCCGGCAAACACCAGCGGCATGTTCATCGACGAGCTGGCCGACATCATCAGGTAGCCGATGCCCAGGTTAGAGGCCACGGTTTCGGAGATCACCGAGCCGACAAAAGCCAGGGTGATGGCCACTTTCAGCGAGGCGAAGAAATACGGCAGGGCGCGCGGCAGGCCGACTTTAAACAGGATGTCCAGCCGGCGGGCGCCCAGCGAGCGCAGCACGTCTTCCAGCTCGGGTTCCAGTGTGGCCAGGCCGGTGGCGACGTTGACCACCACCGGAAAAAACGAAATCAAAAACGCCGTCAGGATGGCCGGCGCCGTGCCGATGCCAAACCACACCACCAGCACCGGCACAAAAGCCACTTTCGGGATGCTGTTAAAGCCCACCAGCAGCGGGTAGCAGGCTTTGTACACCAGCGGCGAGGCGCCGACGGCCAGGCCCAGCGCCAGGCCGACGGCCACCGCCAGGGCAAAGCCGGCCAGGGTGGTGAGCAGGGTTTGCGTGGCGTGCTGCATGATGGCGCCGGCAAATTCCTGGCCGCTGGCCCATACCGCCGTGGGCGCGGGCAGCAGGTAGTCGGGCAGGGCAAAGCCGACGCAGATCAGCTCCCACAGCACAAACAGCAGGGCGGTCAGCGCCCAGGGCGCGGCCTTGACCAGGGTTGAAGAAGGCAGGGACATCGCAGGCTCCGGATTCAGTGGCGCGGCTGGCCGATGTGCTCGCGCAGGGCGTGCACATGCTGGGCAAAGGCGTCGGTGTAGGTCAGGTCAAGGTCGCGCGGGCGCGGCAGGTCGATGGGGTGGCGCAGCAACACGCGGCCGGGCCGGGCGCTCATCACATACACGGTGTCGGCCAGAAACACCGCTTCGCGCAGGTCGTGGGTGACCAGAATCACGGTGAAGGGTTTTTCCTGCCACAGGTCGCGCAACATGCACCACAGCTCTTCGCGGGTGAAGGCGTCCAGCGCGCCAAACGGCTCGTCCAGCATCAACAGGCGCGGCTGGTGAATCAGCGCCCGGCAGATCGAGGCGCGCTGTTGCATCCCGCCAGACAATTCCCATGGATGTTTGTCGGCGTAGCCATCCAGCCCCACCCGCGCCAGCAGCGCGCGCGCCTGCGCTTCATATTCAGCGCGCTGTTTGCGCAGCAGGCCCCGATGCGGCTCGACGATTTCCAGCGGCAACATCACATTGTCCAGCGTGCTGCGCCACGGCAGCAGATTGGCGGCCTGAAACGCCATGCCGACGATTTTCAGCGGGCCGCCCACTTCGCGGCCATCGACAAACACATAGCCATTGCTGGGCGGACGCAGGCCGGAGGCCAGTTTCATCAGGGTGGATTTGCCGCAGCCGGACGGGCCCACCACGGCGACAAATTCGCCTTCGGCAATGTCCAGGTTCAGCCCCTGCACCGCCAGCGCGCCGCCTGGCGCGTAGGCCAGATCGACATTTTCAAAACGCACAAACGACATGCCCGGCCCCTTATTTCACCATCCGCTCGGCGCGCGCCGGCAGGAAGGCGGGGTTGAACAGCTCGGCGGCGGCCGGCACGCGGCTCAGGCCGTAGGCTTCGGCGGTTTCCGCCAGCGAGCGCTGCATGCGCTCGGCGGTGACCGCGCCCAGGCCATTGGCGCGCACCTCGGCGGTCAGCACGCTGTGGTCCAGCGCCAGTTTCAGCCGGCGGGTTTCCAGCGGCACATTGATCAGCGGGTCGCGCTCTTTCACATAGGCAATCGCGGCGGCCGGGTTGGCCAGGGTGTCTTTCAGCGCGCGGTTAAAGCCGCGCAGCACGGCGCTGACCGCTTTGGGATTCTCGGCCAGCAGCTTGGGGCTGGCGATGATGGCGTTGCCGTACAGCTCCACGCCGTGGTCCGGGTATTTCAGCGCGACGATGTCTTCTGACTTCACCCCGCGCGCTTCCAGATTGAGCACGCTGGTGAAATAAAAGCCGGTGATGGCGTCCACATCGCCGCGCGCCAGCAGGGTTTCCCGCAGCGCCGGCTCGACGGTTTGCCATTTCACGCTGGCCGGGTCCAGCTTGTTGGATTTGGCAAACGCCGGCCAGGCCTTGCGCCCGGCGTCGAACACCGGTGCGGCCAGGGTTTTGCCCACCAGATCGGCCGGCTTGCTGATGCCGGTTTTTTTCAGGGTCAGCACCGCTGCTGGGGTGGCGTTGTACACCATATACACCGCCTGGATTTTCGAGCCGGGGGTTTTCGCGTCGTATTCCACCAGGGCGTTGAAATCGGCAAACCCCATCTCATACGCGCCAGTGGCCACGCGGGTGACGGCGCCGGCCGAACCCGAGCCGGAATCAATTTCGACGTCTACGCCTTCAGCCTGAAAATACCCTTTGGCCTTGGCCAGTAAAAACGGTGCCGACGGGCCTTCAAATCGCCAGTCCAGGGTGAATTTCACCTTGGGCAAAGGCTCGGCCAGAGTGGGGGCGGCAATCAGCGCCAGGCTGGCGGCTAAAAACCAACGGCGGCAAACGTGCAGGCGGGTGAGCATGGGGCAACTCCAGAAAGGGGCGGAAAGCCCGCTTTCTGCAAGCCGCATGCCAGCATGCAAGAGATTGATTTACAAAGAAAAATAAAACTCGTTTATGCCAAAAGAAAATTTGACGCAAAAATAAGCGCAATACACCGGCCAAATCAGCACTTTGCCGTGCATTTATTTGGTGCGCGAGGATGTTTTTTGCCTCATTCAGGTGCGCGCTTGGGCAATATTTTAAATCAGATACGCGGGGTATATTGAATCGCCAATAGGGTCGGGATTATGTGATTTTGTTTATGCGGGGTATATCTGCGCCCAGCGGGAAAATCCGGTTAAATGCAGCTCATCCGCCCCATATTGCTGTGCAGCATACGGCAGCGGGGCCGAGAATAAGCGCCAACACAAGGCGCGAACAACGATTAGCAACGCTTAGAGCCGCTAACAAAACCCAGCGAAGCGGCCCTGGCTAGGCGTGTGACCGCAGACAGTACAAGTCGTACGGCAAGGTCACACAACAACGCCAGGGGGTTTTGTTAGCGGCTCTTAGCACACCCTTGATTTCTGCACTTCCTGGAGAACCCACATCATGGCCCATCGTCCCGCCGCGCTGCTTGCCCTCACCCTGCTGGCCGCCAGCGCCTCCGCCCTGGCCGCCGACTGGAGCGACACCTCTATTGGCTACCGCTACGGCACGCACTTTGCCGAGCCGTTCAACCAAAAAGACATCAGCAAGAGCATCATCAACCTGACCCACGCCAGCGGTTACAAGTATGGCAGCAACTTCTTCAACGCCGACCTGCTGCTGGCCGACAAAAACGACCCGGCCAGCGTCGGCTCCAACACCGGCTCGCAAGAAGTGTATGTGGTGTACCGCCACACCCTGGATCTGGGCAAGGTGACGGGCGCCGACCTGAAATTCGGCCCGGTGCGCGGCCTGGGCCTGACCGCCGGTTTTGACATCAACACCAAGGACGACGCCGGCTACAACTCGAAAAAACGCATGTGGGTGGCCGGCCCAACGGTGATGTTTGACGTACCGGGCTTTTTAAACCTCAGCCTGCTGCAACTGTGGGAAAGCAACGCCCCGTACAACGGCTATAGCAAGACCAGCGTCGAGCGCTACAACTACGATCCGCACCCGATGCTGAACCTGGCCTGGGGCATTCCGTTCTCCATCGGCTCGCTGCCGCTGTCGTTTGAAGGCTACGCCAACTTTATCGCCGCCAAGGGCAAAAACGAATTTGGCGTGGGCACCAAGCCCGAAACCAATATCGACATGCAGGTAATGTACGACCTCAGCCCGCTGGTCAACGCCCAGAAAAAAACCTTCCGCGTCGGCCTGGAATACCAATACTGGCGCAATAAGTTTGGCAACGACCACAAGGGCGCCGCCGGCAAGGGCGCATTCGCCAAAACGCCGATGATCCGGGCGGAATATCACTTCTGATGGGGGGATGGCGACTCACCGTCGCCACCTCATCCGGTCATGCCCGCGCGCATCCGGCGCCGCGCCCCGGCTTGCGTCGGCAAACCCACGCCAGCCGGGCGTCCGCCATCACACCTTGCGCACAAACTCCGACTTCAGCTTCATCGCGCCGATGCCGTCGATTTTGCAGTCGATATCGTGGTCGCCGTCGCACAGGCGGATGTTCTTCACCTTGGTGCCCACTTTCACCACCAGCGACGAGCCCTTGACCTTCAGGTCTTTGATCACCGTCACCGTGTCGCCGTCTTGCAGGACATTGCCCACCGAATCCTTGTACACCTTGTCGGCGTCGCCCGCGTCTGCCGGGGCGTCGGCCGACCATTCGTGGCCACATTCCGGGCAGACCAGCTGCACGCCGTCTTCGTAGGTGTATTCAGAGGTGCATTTCGGACAGGGAGGCAGCGTGCTCATGACAATTCTTTCAAGGCAAAAGGAAAAACCCGTGATTGTACAAGGGTTTTGCCGTGTCTGTCGTCACGGCGCGAATCTTGCTGCATCGGGGCATCCCCACTTTGTGCGAGCGCCCCGATGACCCCTTACAGCCTGCGCCGCAGCGCCGACTACCCTGCGGGCAATATCCTGCTGGACACCCGCTTTGCCGACAAAACCGTGCCGCTCTTGCTCAGCCATCAACCCGATGCGCTGGTGGCGGCCAATCTGCTGCCAGCCAGCGACACCGTGCGGCTGACTCACCTGAACAATCTGTTCAGCGTCACCCGCGACCTGGGCACCACGCTGGGCGCGGTGCGCGCGGGCGAAACCCTGCTGATTGTCTGCACCAACGCCAGGATTTACCACGCCGCGCTGAAATGGCTGAATGTGCGCGAGGACAGCGCCAACGATCCGCAGCACAGCCCGGCGCCATAAGAGCCGCTAAGAGTCGCTCACCAAACCCAGCGAAGCGATCCTGGCCAGGCGCGCGGCCGCAGACAGTACAACAAGTACGGCCAGGCCGTGCAACAACGCCAGGAGGGTTTTGTGAGCGGCGCCAAGAGTCGCTAAGAGCCGCTAACAAAACCCAGCGAAGCGGTCCTGGCTAGGCGTGTGACCGCAGACAGTACAAGCAGTACGACAAGGTCACACAACAACGCCAGGGGGTTTTGTTCGCGGCTCTAAGCCACTTGAGCGGTCGGCCATCACCGGGGTATAGTCAGCACTCCCGTTTTGTCATCTGCTTGTTGCCGCCATGTCTGATTGCCTGAATGCCCTGTGCATTGCCGTGAACCCTGCCGCTGCTGTGGCCGGGCGCGTGGGCATGGCCGCCAACAAATCGAAAAAACGACTTCTCCGCTGACGGGGATGTCGTGTCCCGTCTGGCGGATGGCCTGACGGGACGCTCACTGCATAGCCAATACAGTTTTGCCTTTCGTCGCGCCGCCGCTGCCGGGCGCGGGATGGTTATTCCATTCACGATACGAAAGGTTATTGCATGCACACCCGATTCTCTGGCCTCTGGCTGCCCATCATCACCCCCTACGCCGCAGACGGCGGCATCGACCACGCCGCACTGGCGGCGCTGGCGCAGAATCGCGCCCAACACGGCCTGGCTGGCCTGGTGGCCGGCGCCACCACCGGCGAAGGCGTGTTGCTGTCCGCCGACGAGCAAGAAGCGGTATTCGCCACCCTACGCGCCGCCGTGCCGCAGCTGCCGATTGTGCTGGGCGTCACCCAGTTTGCCACCGATGCCGCGCTGGCCCAGGCGCGCCGACTGGCGGCGCTGCGCCCGGAGGGTTTGTTGGTCACCCCGCCCAGCTATGTGCGTCCGTCGGCAGACGGCGTGCGCCGCCACTTCGAGGCCATCGCCGAAGCGGCGGACCTGCCGCTGCTGATTTACGACATCCCCTACCGCACGGGCGTCACCCTCAGCCTGGACACCCTGCGCGCGCTCAGCGCAGACCCGCGCATTGTCGGGGTCAAGGCTTGTGGCTGCACGCTGGAGCGCTGGATGCAGCTGATTCATGGCACGCGACTGAGCGTGCTGTGCGGCGACGACGCCGACACCTTTGCCGCGCTGTGCCTGGGCGCCGACGGCGCGATTGCCGCCTCGGCGCATCTGTTCACCGGCTGGCAGGCGCGCATGGCCGAACACCTGGCAGCCCAGCGCCTGCACGAAGCCCGACGCATCGCCGTGGCGCTGGACCCGCTGATCCGCCTGCTGTTCGCCGAACCCAACCCGGCCCCGCTCAAGGCGCTGCTGGCGCAACGGGGCGAATGCCGGGACAGCGTGCGCGCGCCGTTCACCCCGGCCAGTGTGGCGTTGCGGGCCAAGCTGTGGGATGTACACCAGAGCGTGGCCACCGGCTTGGAAGGCCTGATGCAGTAAGCGCCGCTCAGCCCTGGCCAGGCACCAAGCACACACCCAGCCGCTCCGCCAGCGCCAGCACGGCCTCCCAGGTCGGCAGATGATGCCGCAGGGAAAGGCTGTCGCTGGCCACCCGTAACGCATCCGCAGGCACGCGGTCGCCAAACAGCATATAGGCTTGTGCGGAATCATCTCGCCGAGAAGTCCACAGCAAACCCTGGGCTTGCGGGCACTGCTGGTAAATCGCCTGGGCCCAGGCGCGGGTGCGTGGGTAATGGGCTTTTTCGCAGTCGATGAGTTCAGCGCGCGAGATGCCCAGCTTATGCAGTGCAATGCTGCGCAGATCGACCAGTTGCAAGGTGTGTTGCAATGCCAGGATGGTATGGCTCTTCATGTCCAATCTGGCCAGATCGAGCGTTTTGTAGCCGGGTAGATAGGGCACATCGTGAAACACGGTTTCCATCAGTGCGCAATCTCTGCTGCTGCCGGCATAGAGCGTTGGCGCCGGGCGGTCAGGCGAGCTTTGAATTGGGCTGAAACGGGCATTGCCCTGGTAGCCCGGATTGAATTCTGTTGCTGTGTGCAGCATGCCGTGAACGCGATGCAGCAGGCTGCCTATGGGCAGCGAGACAAAGGAGAGGTCAAGCCGCGGTGGCGGCGTGAAAAGAGGAGAGGTGGAGTCGAGCGACATGGTGCAGCTTCCGTCAGTATAATCATTATACCCCTTTCAATATTATTTAATATGTTATTTTTCTAAGTTATTTGTCGCTTTAATCACCAAGCATAATCCATCTCCTCTATCTCGTCTTTTGCCGCAGCCAGCACCCGCGCGGGATCGTGTGCCAGCACATCCTGTGGGCGCTGCCCATCTAAAAACCCATTCACCGAAGCAAACCAGTAGGCCATGCCCCAGCCATCCTTGCGCGCCGACAGCACGGCAATCACTTCGGCCAAACAGCGCAGCGGCCGAAAATTGTGCTGGGCGTCCAGACCGTAGCCCGGAAAATAATCCACCCCGGCCAGTTGAATGGCGAACAGGCGGCCTTCTTTTTTCCACTTGTTCGGCTGTGCGCTGGGGTTGCGCGCACTCAAACCAGCCAGTTGCGCCAGCTGCGCCGCGCTCAGCCAGTCGGCGCTGTCCAACACGGCCTTACGCGCCTGAGCCAGCATGGCGGCTTCTTTCAGTAAATGGGGCGACGCGGGCGCGCGCGGGGTCAGCGCCTCGGCGAGTTGTTGCAGCGCCGCCGGTTCTTGGCGCTGGCTTAACAGCGTCAGCATCGCCGTGGCGACGGCAGACAAATTCTCCGCCAAGGTGGCAAACGCCACGTCATCGGCTTGCTCGGCATCGAAGGTCAATGCCAGCACTTTATCGTTCTCAGGCGTGAGGGTCAGTTGCGTGCGCACGTCGCGTATGGCGCCAGTCAGCACGCTTTTGATTGGGGCGTGGATTTCGCTCATCGCAGTGTTCAGTTATTTTGATGATCAATATTTTTGATACTCTAGATCATCAACAGCAGGCGTGCAAGACAAGAATGCCCCATACCTGCCGATACACGCTAAGACCAGCAATGTTCAGTGGCACGATGACACGTCACCAAGAGGCGACACACTCGGAGATATACAGGCTTGATGGCAGGCATTTTTGGGGAAGTAGAAAGGCCCCGGATGGGTTTTTCGAGCAGCGCTTATTTGGTCAGAATCAGCTTGCCCTGCCGGGTTTGCCGCAGTCGGTAAAGCTCGCCTTGATGGCGGATGTAGATCTCCGCGCGCCCGTCCAGCAGTTGGGCGCTGTCGAACACCCGAGCCGCCTCGGGCAGGGTGCCGGTGGGCGATGGCGGGGCGGAGGACAGCGGCAGGGAAGCGGGAGAAGTAACCATGGCAACAACGATAATGGTTATCGTTAGCACAGTCAAGCACGCACTGTCATGAGGGAGAATACGCCCCAAGCGCCGTGCGCCAGAGCGGATTAGCTCGCCCCCTCAGCAAAGCCTTGCTCGCCACGCCAGCATGCTCACAGGCCGGGATAAACAGCAAAGGCCAGATGCCCCCTGCCCGCGAAATGCGCCAACAAGTGCAATCTGGCCCTGGCTTGTGTCACCCAGGCCGGTGGCCGGGGTGGGTGATGCGTTAGAGTCGCTAACAAAACCCAGCGAAGCGGTCCTGGCTAGGCGTGTGACCGCAGACAGTACAAGTAGTACGACAAGGTCACACAACAACGCCAGGGGGTTTTGTTCGCGGCTCTTACTTGGGGATGTTCCCTTCCACGCCTTGCACGTAGAAGTTCATCTTTTTCAGCTCGGCGTCGCTGTAGGTTTTGCCGCTGGCCAGCACTTCCTTGCCGGATTGATCCTTGATCGGGCCGGTAAACGGATGCAGCTTGCCGGCTTTCAGTGCGTCACGACGCTCTTCGGCCAGTTTTTTCACCGCAGCCGGCACGGCCGGGCCAAAGTTGTCGATATTCACCGCGCCTTCTTTCACGCCCCACCACAGGTCGCCGGTTTTCCAGGTGCCGGCTTGCACTTCGTCCAGGGTTTTCTTGTAGATCACGCCCCAGTTGAGCACCGAAGCGGCCAGTTGCGCCTTGCCGCCAAACTTGCTCATGTCAGAATCCCAGCCAAAGGCCAGCACGCCTTTTTCTTGCGCGGTTTGCACCACGGCCGGCGAGTCGGTGTTTTGCATCAGCACATCGCAACCTTGCGAAATCAGCGCCAGCGCGGCTTCGCGCTCCTTGCCCGGATCAAACCAGGCGTTCACCCAGATGGCGCGGGTGGTGATGGCCGGGTTGACGCTGCGCGCGCCCAGGGTGAAGGCGTTGATGTTGCGGATGACTTCCGGGATGGGGATGGATGCCACCACGCCCAGCTTGTTGCCCTTGCTCATCTTGCCGGCCACCACGCCCAGCATGTAGGCGCCTTCGTAGGTGCGCACGTCGTACACGCCCAGGTTGGCGCCGGTCTTGTAGCCGGTGGCGTGCATGAACACGGTGTTGGGGAAGGCCTTGGCCACTTTCACCATTTGGTTCATATAGCCAAACGAGGTGCCAAACACCACTTTATTGCCCTTTTGCGCCAGATCGCGGAACACGCGCTCGGCATCGGCGGTTTCCGGCACGTTTTCCACAAAAGTGGTGGCCACTTTGCCGCCCGACTGCGCTTCCAGCGCCTTGCGGCCGACGTCATGGGCGTAGGTCCAGCCGTGGTCGCCCACCGGGCCGATGTAAACAAAGCCGGCTTTCACCGGATCGGCGGCGTGGGCCACGCCCAGGCCAGAGACGGCCACCGTCAGCGCGACGGCCAGGGTTTTCAGACGGGACAGCAACATGGTGTGATTCCTCGGTAGGGATGGACAAAGAAAATTGGTAAGCGCTGCTCACCAAACCCAGCGCAGCGCGCCTGGCTAGGCGTGTGACCGCAGACAGTGCAAGTCGTACGGCAAGGTCACACCACAACGCCAGGAGGGTTTGGTGAGCCGCGCTCAGTGTGGCAGGGTGTCGCCACACTGTAACAAAGCCCGACGGGGTTTACCCATCCGGCGGCGGTGATGATCAGTATTCAGTTGTGCATAGCACCCAGGCGGCTCAGTCCAGCGTGCGCCGCGCGCCGGGGCACACCACGCGACGGCGGCGAAGGTGATACATCTCCAGGTCTTCGCGGATAAAGAACGGCAGCTCCCACGGGTTTTTGTCGATAAACGCCTGGCGCACCGATTCAAACAGCGCGCTGCCGTTGGCAATCTGGTGGGCGTCGCCTTCGATGATGGTGTAGTTCCACTGGATGGCGCGCTCAAAGGTGAAAGTGGCGCGCTCGTCCATGACAAAAAAGCAATGCGGATTGCGCTTGAGCAGCCGGGATTTGAAGGTTTCCGGGAAGGTGATCAAGAAAATATCGTCGTCTTCGCTGGATAAAAACGCCAGCACAGTGGTGTGCGGCTGTTCCTGCGCCTGGGTGATCAGCACGCCCACTTTATTCTCGCGGTCACGGCCTTCGATGCGCGGCATGTGCAGCAATGGCGAGGCCGGCACCGGGTGTTCGGGGCGCGGGTCGGCCGGAAAGGCGTAGCCCGGTTCGGCGATTTCCACCACCGGGGCAAAGCCGTGCATCAGCACGCACTCGCGCGGCTCCAGCAGCGCCCAGTCGTCTTCTACGCTGAGCACCCGGCCTTTGTACGAGGCGCGATACACGCGGATGCCAGAATCAAACTCATCCACGCCGCTGCGGTTATCCAGATGCAGGGTAACCAGTTCGCCCACCTGCAAGGCATGGCCGCGCGGAAAAAACACGCGCAGGCGGTTATCCCATTGAGGGTATACGCCGCAGATGTGAATGACGATGTCGTCCTGTTGGTAACAGGCCAGCACGCCAAGGATTTGCTTGCCCAGATAGGTGACAAGATTCATGGCTTGGATTCCGCAGGGAGTGGGGGAATCCGGCAATCATACAACAGACATTCCCGGCCAGCGTGGCAGGATGCATGCGTGGCCAGTCGCCAGCCATAATCTGCGGCGCATAGTGCTTATCGCTGCCGGCCCCTGCCTGCCGGCGCGCGCCATGTGCTACTTTGAGCGCATGACAGCTTGAGTGTATGCATCATGATCGAACGACCGATTCAGTTTTATTTTCGCGGCGGCCTGCGCCAGATCGCCGGCCCCTCGCCCACCCGCACCGTGCTGCAATATCTGCGTGAAGACCTGCGCCAGACCGGCAGCAAGGAAGGCTGCGCCGAGGGTGATTGCGGCGCCTGCACGGTGGTGCTGGGCGAGCTGGACGCCGACGGCAGCCTGCGCCTGCGCGCAGTGAACGCCTGTATTCAGTTTTTGCCGGCGCTGGACGGCAAGGCGCTGTTCACCGTGGAAGACCTGGCCGACGCCGACGGCCTGCATCCGCTGCAACAGGCGCTGATCGACCACCACGGCGCGCAGTGCGGCTTTTGCACGCCGGGTTTTGCCATGTCGCTGTTTGCCCGCTACCACAGCCAGCCCGACTGCCCCAACCGCGCCGAGCTGGAAGACTGCCTGTCGGGCAATCTGTGTCGCTGCACCGGCTACCGGCCAATTCTCGACGCCGCCCAGGCCGCCTGGCAGGCCCCGCGCCGGCAGTGGGACAGCGCGCCGGTAGCAGCCGCTTTGCGCCAGTTGGCGGCGCTGCCGCCTTTGCACTATCGCGCCGCTGACGGCGGCGAGAGTTTCAGCCCGCGCAGCCTGGCCGAGCTGGCCGCGCTGCGCCAGCAACACCCCGCAGCCCGGCTGGTGGCCGGCGGCACCGACGTGGGGCTGTGGGTGACCAAGCAAGGCCGCGTGCTGGACAGCTTGATTCAGCTGGGCGCGGTGACCGAGCTGAAACAGATTGCCGAAGTAGACGGCCAGCTGGAAATCGGCGCCGCCGCGCCGCTGCACGACGCCTTTGCCGCGCTCAGCCAGTGGACGCCGCACTGGGCCGAGCTGGCGCGCCGCTTTGCCTCCACCCCGGTCAAGCACGCCGGCACGCTGGGCGGCAATATCGCCAATGGCTCGCCGATTGGCGACAGCATGCCGGCGCTGATTGCCCTGGGCGCCACGCTGCGCCTGCAACGCGGCGACGTGTGCCGCGAACTGGCGCTGGAAGATTTTTACCTGGCCTACCAGCGTACCGCGCTGGCCGAGGGCGAGTTTGTGCGCGCCGTGCGCGTGCCGCGCCCGCTGGGTGAATTCCGCGCCTATAAAGTGGCCAAGCGCCACGACCAGGATATTTCCGCCGTGGCCGCCGGCATGCAGGTACACACCAACGCTGCCGGCCAAGTGAGCTTGGCGCGGCTGGCCTACGGCGGCATGGCCGCCACCCCGCGCCGCGCCGAGCAGGCCGAGGCCGCCTTGCTGGGCGCGCCGTGGAGCGCCGCCAGCGTGCGCGCCGCCATGGCCGCGCTGGAAGGTGATTTTCAGCCGCTGAGCGACGCCCGCGCCCGCGCCGACTACCGCCGCCATGTCGCCGCGCAACTGCTGTGGCGCTTCTGGCTGGACAGCCAGGGCCAGGCCGGCCACCGGCTGGATGCCCTGGCTCCGATTAGTCTGGAGGGCTGCTGAGATGCGCGCCGACACCCCACCCAAGCCGGTAGGCCATGCCTTGCCGCACGAAAGCGCCGCGCTGCACGTCAGCGGCGCCGCCCACTATCTGGACGACCTGCCCGAGCTGGCCGGCACCCTGCACGCCGCCATTGGCCAGGCCCCCTGTGCGCATGGCCGCCTGCGCGCCTTGCAGCTGGACGCAGTGCGCGCCGCCCCCGGCGTGCGCGCCGTGCTCACCGCAGTGGATATTCCCGGCGACAATAATTGCGGCCCCATCCTGCACGACGACCCGCTGCTGGCGGCGGATGAGGTGCAGTTTTACGGCCAGCCGCTGTTTGTGGTGGCCGCCGACAGCCGCGAGCAGGCGCGCCAGGCGGTGCGGCTGGCGCAGATCGATATCGAGCCCTTGCCGGCGCTGCTGGACATCGACAGCGCGGTGGCCGCCGAATCCTGGGTGCTGCCGCCGTTCGAGATGCAGCGCGGCGAGGTGGACGCCGCCTTTGCCGCCGCGCCGCACCGCTTGTCCGGCCAGGCGCGGGTGGGCGGGCAGGAGCATTTTTATCTGGAAGGGCAGATTTCTTACGCCCAGCCCGGCGACGACGACAGCCTGCATGTGTGGTGCTCCACCCAGCACCCCAGCGAGATGCAGCAGCTGATTGCCCACGCGCTGGGCTGGCGCGCGCATCAAATCACCGTCAGTTGTCGGCGCATGGGCGGAGCGTTTGGCGGCAAAGAATCGCAATCGGCGCAATGGGCCTGCCTGGCGGCGCTGCTGGCGGTGCGCACTGGCCGGCCGGTCAAGCTGCGGCTGGACCGCGACGAGGACATGAGCGCCACCGGCAAGCGCCATGGCTTTCAGTATCAATGGCAGGCGGCGTTTGCCGACGATGGCCGGCTGGCCGGGCTCAAGCTGGAGATGGCCTCGCACTGCGGGTTTTCGGCGGATTTGTCTGGCCCAGTCAACGACCGCGCCATCTGCCATCTGGACAATGCCTATTATCTGGACGCGCTGGCGCTGCGCAGCCTGCGCTGCAAAACCCACACTGTGTCCAACACTGCGTTTCGCGGTTTTGGCGGCCCGCAGGGCATGTTCTTGATCGAAACCGTGCTGGACGACATCGCCCGCCATTTGCAGCTCGACCCGCTGGCGGTGCGTCAGGCCAATTTTTACGACAGCGAGCCGGGCGGCGCGCGCAGCGTCACCCACTACGGCATGCCGGTCACCGACAATATCGCCCCGGCGCTGGTGGCCGAGCTGGCCGCGCGCTGCCAATACGCCCAGCGCCGCCAGGCAATTGCCGAATTCAATGCCGCCAGCCCCACGCTCAAGCGCGGCCTGGCGCTGACCCCGGTGAAATTTGGCATCTCGTTCAACGCCACCCACTTCAACCAGGCCGGCGCGCTGGTGCATGTCTACACCGACGGCACCGTGCTGGCCTCGCACGGCGGCACCGAGATGGGCCAGGGCTTGTACACCAAGATTCGCCAGATCGTCGCCGGTGAATTTGGCCTGCCGCTGGCCGATGTGCGGCTGGCCGCCACCGACACCAGCCGGGTGTCCAACACCTCGGCCACCGCCGCCTCCAGCGGCACCGACCTGAACGGCAAGGCGGCGCAGGCAGCCTGCCAGCAGATCAAGGCGCGGCTGGCGGCGCTGATGGTCGAGCTGGCGGGCGGCGGCAGCGCCGACGCGGTGCGGTTTGCCGACGGCCAGGTGCGGCTGGCGGACTTCAGCCTGCCGTTTGCCGAGCTGGCCATGCGCGCCTACCGGGCGCGGGTGCAGCTGTGGGACAGCGGTTTTTATCGCACCCCGGACATTCACTTTGACCCGGTCAGCAAGCTGGGCCGGCCGTTTTATTACTTTGCCTACGGCGCGGCGGCCTGCGAAGTGGCCATCGACACGCTGACCGGCGAAAGCCGGGTGCTGCGCGCCGACCTGCTGCACGACGTCGGCCAGTCGATCAACCCGGCGCTGGACATTGGCCAGATCGAGGGCGGCTTTGTGCAGGGCATGGGCTGGCTGACCAGCGAAGAACTGTACTGGCGCGCCGACGGCAAGCTGATGACTCACGCGCCATCTACCTACAAAATCCCCACCGCAGCGGATGTGCCGGCGGTGTTCAATGTGGCGCTGTACGCCAACGCCAACCGCGAAGACAGCATCCACCGCAGCAAGGCGGTGGGCGAGCCGCCGTTCATGCTGGCGCTGGCGGTGTTTTTTGCCCTGCGCGACGCGGTGGCCGCCGCCTTGCCCGCCGGCGCGCCGGTGCAACTGGACGCGCCGGCCACGCCAGAGGCGATTGTGTGCGCGTTGCGCGCCGGGAGCGGCGCATGCGCTGGCTGAACGCGCTGCTGGACGGCCTGGCGGCGGGCGAACCGATGGTGTGGGTGAGCGTGGCGCGGCTGCATGGCTCCGGCCCGCGCGAAGTGGGCGCCAGCATGGTGGTGGGCGCACACCGCCAGGCCGACACCATTGGCGGCGGCCATCTGGAATGGCAGGCCATCGCCCAGGCGCGCCAACTGCTCAGCGCCAGCACTGGCCACCCGGCGGCCCGCGTCTGCCGTTACAATCTGGGCGCGCGGCTGGGCCAGTGCTGCGGCGGCGTGGTGTGGCTGCTGTTTGAGGTGATTGCCCCCAGCGCGCTGGCCGACTGGCAGGCGCGCGCCGCCCAGCTGAGCGCCGGCCAGCCGCTGTGGCGTGAACTGAACGCTGGCGAAGCGGCCTCACGCTGGCGCTTGGCGGCGCCCACCGAGGCCAGCAGCGCGCTGGACGGCGGCGAGCACGACTGGCGCTGGCGGCAGCGGCTGGCGCGCGCGCCGTTTCCGGTGTGGCTGTTTGGCGCCGGCCATGTCGCCCAGGCGCTGGTGACGCAATTGCGCCTGCTGGCGGCGCAGGTGCGCTGGATTGACCCGCGCGACGACGCCTTTGCCGGGCTGGACCTCACCGGGGTGGACGCACGGGTGAACGACGACCCGGCCAGCGAAGTGGCCGAAGCGCCGCCGGGCTGTTTTTACCTGGTGATGAGCCACAGCCACGCGCTGGATTTTGCCCTGTGCGAAGCCATCTTTGCCCGCCGCGACGCGGCGTATTTTGGCCTGATTGGCTCACGCAGCAAACGCGCCAGTTTTGAGCAGCGGCTGCTGGCGCGCGGGCTGGACGCCGACCGCCTGAGCGAGCTGACTTGCCCGATTGGCATTGCCGGCATCACCGACAAACAGCCGGCGGCGATTGCCTTGGCCGTTGCCGCGCAGATGTTGCAGCTGCACAATGCACGCCAATGGCTGAATCAGGCGCATACGCTGATTCAGCCGACTGTTTTTTATCCGGAGTAAGCATGTCGCAGACCCCTCCCCGTCTGACCCTGACCGGGATCAGCAAGCGTTACCCCAGCGTGGTCGCCAATGATGGCGTCAGCCTGTCGGTGGCGCCCGGCGAGATCCACGCCATTCTTGGCGAAAATGGCGCGGGCAAAAGCACGCTGATGAAAATCATCTATGGCGCGGTCAAGGCCGACGCTGGCGAAATCCGCTGGAACGGCCAGCCGGTGACCATCGCCAACCCGGCGCAGGCGCGCAAGCTGGGCATTGGCATGGTGTTTCAGCATTTTTCGCTGTTCGAAACCCTGACCGTGGTCGAGAACATCGCCCTGGCGCTGGATGCGCCGTTCGACCCGGCGGCGCTGGCGCTGCGGGTGCGCGAAGTGTCCGAGCGCTACGGCCTGCCGCTGGACCCGCACCGGCTGGTGCACAGCCTGTCGGTGGGCGAGCGCCAGCGGGTGGAAATCGTGCGCTGCCTGCTGCAAGACCCCAAGCTGTTGATCCTGGACGAGCCCACCTCGGTGCTCACCCCGCAGGCGGTGCAAAAGCTGTTCGACACCCTGCGCCGGCTGGCCAGCGAGGGCGTGTCGATTGTCTACATCAGCCACAAGCTGCACGAAATCCAAACCCTGTGCGACAGCGCCACCATTCTGCGCGGCGGCAAGGTGACCGGCGAGGCGATTCCGCGTGACGAAACCCCGGCCAGCCTGGCGCGGATGATGATCGGCCGCGAACTGCCGGTGTGCGAAGCGCCGCCCTACAGTGGCCCCAGCCGGCCCGTGCTGGAAATCCGCCAGCTCAGCCAGCGCAGCGACGACCCGTTTGGCACCTCGCTAACTGATGTCTCGTTGACGGTGAACGCGGGGGAGATCGTCGGCATTGCCGGGATTTCCGGCAATGGCCAGGCCGAGCTGCTGGCGGCGTTGTCGGGCGAAGCGCCCAGTGGCAAGACCACCGTCTGGCTGGATGGCGAAGCGATTGGCCATTTGCACCCTGGCCGCCGACGCGCGCGCGGGCTGGCCTTTGTGCCGGAAGAGCGCCTGGGGCGCGGCGCGGTGCCCTCGCAATCGCTGGCGCATAACGCCCTGCTCACCGGCCACCGTCACGGCGGCATGCGCCGTTTTGGCCTGGTCAGCTATGCGCGCGCGCGCCAGTTTGCCCAGGACTGCATCGCCCGCTTTGACGTGCGCTGCGGCGGTCCGCTGGCGGCGGCGCGTTCGCTGTCCGGCGGCAATTTGCAAAAATTCATTGTCGGGCGCGAGATCATGCTCAGCCCGAAAGCCATGATCGTCGCCCAGCCCACCTGGGGGGTGGACGTGGGCGCGGCGGCGTTTTTGCGCCAGACCCTGCTGGATTTGTCCCGCTCGGGCGTGGCGATTCTGGTGATTTCCGAGGAGTTGGAAGAATTGTTTGAAATCAGCGACCGCATCGCCGTGCTGGCCCAGGGCCGGCTGTCGGCGGCCGTGCCCAAGGCCGAGGCCGACGCCGAGTCGGTGGGCCTGCAAATGGCCGGCCTGTTCAACGCGGAGGCCAGCCATGCATCTGCTTGAACCCCGCCCGCAACCCTCGCAACTGATGCGCTGGACCGCGCCGCTGATCGCCATTGTCGCCACCCTGCTGGTGGGCTCGGGGCTCTTTCTGGCGCTGGGCAAAGACCCGCTGCAATCGTTCAAGGTGTTTTTTGTCGAGCCGCTGACCAGCAGCTACGGCTGGAGCGAACTGCTGATCAAGGCCTGTCCGCTGATCCTGATCGCCCAGGGCCTGGCCATTGGCTTTAAGGCGCGCATTTACAATATCGGCGCCGAAGGCCAGCTGATTGTCGGCGCGCTGGCCGGCGGCGGCATCGCCATCCAGTTTGGCGACAGCGGCGCGGCCTGGGTGCTGCCGGCCATGGTGCTGGCCGGCGCACTGGGCGGCGCGCTGTGGGGGGCGATTCCTGCGCTACTGAAAACCCGCTTCAACGCCGAAGAAACCCTCACCACGCTGATGCTGGCTTATGTGGCCAGTTTTCTGCTGTCGTATATGGTCAACGGCCCGTGGCGCGACCCGGAGGGGATGAATTTTCCGCAATCGGTGATGTTTGCCGATGGCGCGTTGTTCCCCATCCTGCTGGAAGGCTCGCGGGTGAATGGCTCGGTGTTCATCACCCTGTTTGCCGTGCTGGGCTTCTGGCTGTTCAACGCCAAGAGCTTTCTGGCCTACCAGCTGGAAGTGGGCGGCCAGGCCCCGGCGGCGGCGCGCTACGCCGGGTTTTCTGCCCAGCGCACGGTGTGGTTCAGCCTGGTGCTCTCCGGTCTCACCGCCGGCCTGGCCGGCGTGGGCGAAGTGGCCGGCCCGGTGGGCCAGCTTAACCTGAACATCTCGCCCGGCTACGGCTTTGCCGCCATCATCGTCGCTTATCTGGGCCGCCTGCACGCGCTGGGCATCGTGCTGGCCGGCGCGCTGATGGCGCTGATCTACCTGGGCGGCGAAGCCGCACAAGTGGCGCTGCAACTGCCAGCGGCGATTACCGGGATTTTTCAGGGCATGCTGCTGTTCTTCCTGCTCGGCGCCGATGCCTTTATCGACAACCGCCTGCGTCGGCGCAAGTAAGCGCGGCGCGCTGTGGCCCACGCCTGGATTCCCGCCTGCGCGGGAATGACGGTAGGGAGCGGGCGGTGGGTGAAATCGGCGGTGCGGGGCAAGCTACGGCGGTAATGCACCGCTGCCGGGCTTACCTCCTTCACCGCGTCATCCCCGCGCAGGCGGGGATCCAGAAGAATCCACAGCGCGCTGCCCTTGGCAGGATCACCCGACCAGGGCAGGGCGTGAAGAGAAACACCGCACGCTGTGGCCCGCCCTGGATTCCCGCCTGCGCGGGAATGACGGTAGGGAGCGGGCGGTGGGTGAAATCGGCGGGGTGAGGCAAGCTACGGCGGTAATGCACCGCCGCCGGGCTTACTTCCTTCACTGCGTCATCCCCGCGCAGGCGGGGATCCAGAAAGCCGCCACCGCGCACTGCCCGTGACCATTGTCACCGACAGACTGAACTGAAACCGTTTTACCCGGCTGCGCGCAGCAGTCGGACACAGACGCGCGCCGCTGGCTGGAGGCGGCGCGCCAGGAGATGCAAACATGATGGATTCCATGATTCCGGTGCTGGCCGGCACGCTGGCGGCGGCCACGCCGCTGATTTTTGCCGGGCTGGGCGAGCTGGTGGCCGAGCGCAGCGGGGTGATCAACCTTGGCGTGGAAGGCATGATTTTGATTGGCGCGATTGCCGGCTTTGCCGCCGCCGCCGAAACCGGGCTGGGCCCGGCCGCTGGCCTGCCGGCCGGTGCGCTGGCCGGCATGGGCGCGGCGCTGGTGTTTGCCGTGTTTGCGCTGTCGCTGGCCGCCAACCAGGCCGCCTGTGGGCTGGCGCTGACCATTTTTGGCATTGGCCTGTCGGCGTTTATTGGCCAGCACTATGTCAGCTACAGCCTGCCGGGGCTCAAGCCGCTGTCGATTCCGCTGTTGTCGGATATCCCGGTGATTGGCCCGGTGCTGTTTCACCAAGACGCCGTGGTGTATCTGTCACTGGCGGCGTTTGCCCTGGTGGCGTGGGTCTTGGCGAAAACCCGGCTGGGCCTGCTGCTGAAAGCGGTGGGCGAATCGCCCGAGGCGGCGCACGCCATTGGCTATCCGGTACTGGCCATCCGCTATGGCGCGGTGCTGTTTGGCGGGGCGATGGCCGGGCTGGGTGGGGCCTATCTGTCCACCGTGTACACCCCGCTGTGGGTGCAGAACATGAGCGCCGGGCGCGGCTGGATTGCCGTGGCGCTGGTGGTGTTTGCCGCCTGGAAGCCGGGCCGCCTGCTGCTGGGGGCGTATTTGTTTGGCGCGGTGACCATTCTGCAATTCCACGCCCAGGGCCTGGGCATTGCCCTGCCGGTGCAATTGCTGGCGGCGCTACCCTACCTGGCCACCATTGTGGTGCTGGTGCTGATCTCGCGCGACCGCCGCTTGTTGCAACTGAACCTGCCGGCGTCGCTGGGCAAGCCCTACCTGCCGTAAGCGCCACTCGAAGCGCTGCTCACCACACGCCGTATCGTGCGCCTGGCCAGGCGCGTGGTGCGGCGGCCTGGGATAGGGAAGGCCGTCAAAAAACCCTCATCTTGCTGTGCCAGACTGTTCGCCCGCCACCCTTGGCACCCATCACACTAAGCGTCGCTAACAAAACCCAGCGCAGCGGCCCTGGCCAGGCGTGTGCAGACAGTGCAAGCAGTACGGCAAGGTCACACAACAACGCCAGGGGGGGTGTTAGCGGCTTTTAAAGAGGCGAACACAATGCACAAAACCCTTCTGCTGGTCAGCGCCGCCGCGCTGTCCCTGCCCGCACTGGCGGCCGACAAGCCGGTATTTCCCACCCTCAATGGCCAACCGCCGCTGATCATCGCCCACCGTGGCGCCTCGGGCTATCTGCCCGACCACACGCTGGAAGGCTACGCCAAGGCCATCGAGCTGGGCGCGGATTTTATCGAGCCGGATCTGGTGATGACCAAGGACGGCGTGCTGATCGCCCGCCACGAACCCAATCTGAAAGACACCACCGACGTGGCCCGCCGCGCCGAGTTCGCCAGCCGCAAGCGCAAGATGATGGTGGATGGCGTGGAAGAAGAAGGCTGGTTCGCCAGCGACTTTACCCTGGCGGAAATCAAAACCCTGCGCGCCATCCAGCCGCGCGCCGACCGCAGCAAGGCGTTTGACGGGCAGTTTCAGATTCCGACTTTTGACGAAATCCTCGCCCTGCGCGCGCAAAAATCCAAAGAAACCGGCCGCCAGATTGGCGTCTACCCGGAAACCAAGCACCCGACCTATCACCAGCAACTCGGCCTGAGCCTGGAAAAACCGCTGGTGGCGCTGCTGGCCAAATATCAGCTGAACAGTCAAAAAGCCCCGGTGTTTATCCAGTCTTTTGAAGCGGCCAACCTCAAGCAATTGCGCAAGCTGACCTCGAACAAACTGGTGTACCTGCTGGATGCGGAAACCGTGCGCCCGGATGGCGTGGTCGAGCGCAAGATGCCGTATGACCATGTGCTCAGCGGCGACAAGCGCAGCTATGGCGATATGCTCAGCCCGGCCAACCTCAAGCAAGTGAAAACCTTTGCCGACGGCATCGGCCCGTGGAAGCCGTATCTGATCAGCTGGCAGGCGATGACCGACCCGAAAACCGGCAAGCCCATCGACGTCAACGGCGACAATGTGATCGACCAGCGCGACATGACCCTGCTGGAGGCCAACGACGTGGTCAAGCGCGCCCACCAGCTGGGCCTGGTGGTGCACCCGTTCACCTTCCGCAACGAAGCCAAGCTGCTGGCGGCCAATTTCCAGGACAACCCGGCGGAAGAATACCGGCTGTTTTTTACGCTGGGCGTGGACGGCGTGTTCAGCGACTTCACCGACACCGCCGTGGCCACCCGCACGCTGATGCAAATGCGTTAACACGCGCCAAAACCGGTGCGCCCCGCATATTCATGTGATGCGCTTCTCTTGGCCGATTCGCTATGCTTGCGCCTTGCCCTGTCGCCCCACCCGTACCGTCGGCAGCCCCCGGTGGCACGGGGTGTGGGCAGAATGTCACGCTTATGCGCTGACATCGGCGCATGCCGGATGAATGCTGTATGGCAGGCTTGACGCCGCACAACAAACTCTGGCTGAATCATACGATCCGCATTGCACCCGGGAGATGTCATGAAACCGGTTTCCAACACCTCGTTTCCGCTGTTCCTGCGCGCACCGCAGCCTGCCGCCAAAAGCGCCACGGGCAGCGACCCCGCCCCTGCCTTCGTGCTGCGTCCGCAGCCAGCCCCCGGCCAAGCGGCCACGCCCTGTCCGCCGCAAGCACCGAAACGTCTGGCATAATGCGCCAGCCGCACCTTGAAGGCGGTGTGACTCAAGGAAACCGCCATGCAACTCGCCACCTGGAACGTCAATTCTCTTAAAGTGCGCCTGCCGCAAGTGCTGGACTGGCTGGCCGCCAATCCGGTGGACGTGCTGTGCCTGCAAGAGCTCAAGCAAGAAGACCACGCCTTTCCGCTGGAAGCCCTGGCCGCCGCCGGCTACCGCGCCGAATTTGCCGGGCAAAAAACCTATAACGGCGTGGCGATTGTCTACCGCGACACGCTGACCGCCACTGAGGTCATCAAAGACATCCCTGATTACGACGACCCGCAACGCCGGGTAATTGCCGCCAGCTTTGGCGAGCTGCGCGTGGTGTGCGCGTATTTCGTCAATGGCGAGGCGGTGGATTCGGACAAATACACCTACAAACTCACCTGGCTGGGCAAGCTGGAGCGCTATCTGGCCGACAGCCTGGCGCGCTGGCCGCAGCTGGCCTTGCTGGGGGATTTCAACATCGCCCCGGACGACCGCGACGTGTACGACCCGGCCGGTTGGGCCGGCAAGGTGCTGTGCTCCGAGTCCGAGCGCGCGGCGTTTCAGCGCCTGGTGGCCATGGGCCTGGCCGACAGCTACCGGCATTTTCATGCCGACGGCGGCCAGTACAGCTGGTGGGATTACCGCGCGGCGATGTTCCGCCGCAATCTGGGCCTGCGCATCGACCATATCCTGCTGTCGCCGCCGCTGCTGGCGCGCGCGCAATCCTGCGAGATCGACCGCGCCCCGCGCAAAAATGAACGGCCATCAGACCACACGCCGGTGGTGGTCACCCTGGGCTGAGGCGAGCTTGGCGCCCATGTGGGCGCCGCGTCACACAATCTTCATTGTCAATACTTCAAATTTAGTTGTATAGTCAAAACATGGATAAATTTACTGCGGCCAAACTGTTTGAATCGCTGGCCTCCGGCGTGCGCCTGGATGTGTATCGCCTGTTGGTGCGCCATGGTCTGGATGGCCTGGTGGCGGGCGCCATTGCCGCCGAACTGGATATTCCGCCCACCAATCTGTCGTTTCACCTGAAGGCGCTGACCCAGGCCGGCTTGCTGACGGTGACGCAGGAAGGGCGTTTTCAACGTTATCGCGCCAATATTGCGCTGATGCTGGAGCTGATTGCCTACCTGAGCGCCGAATGCTGCGCCAGCCAGCCCGAGCAATGCGCCAGCCTGCGCGCCGCCTCGCCCTGCCCGGAGGCGCTGCTGCCGCCGCTGGCCGGCGCCCACCCGACGTGTTCTGACCCTGCTTGTGAGCCTTGAATGAATATTCTGTTTTTGTGCACCGGCAACTCCTGCCGCTCCATCCTGGCTGAGGCCACCTTCAACCACCTGGCCCCGGCCGGCTGGCGCGCGCTCAGCGCCGGCAGCCAGCCCACAGGCGAAGTGCATCCGCGCTCGCTGGCGCTGCTGGCCGCCGAGGGCATCGACGCCAGCGATTGCGCCAGCAAATCCTGGGACGCGCTGCCGGTGACGCCGGATATTGTCATCACCGTGTGCGCCAGCGCCGCCGGCGAAACCTGCCCGGCGTATCTGGGCCCGGTGTTGCGCAGCCACTGGGGGGTGGACGACCCGGCCAAGGCCACCGGCAGCCCGGCCGACATCGACGCCGCCTTTGTGCGCGCCTACCGCGTGCTGCGCGCGCGCATCGAAGCCCTGCTGGCCTTGCCGGCCGAACAGCTGCACGGCGAACGCGCCGCGCTGAAAGCCGAGCTGGACCGCATTGGCCAGCTGTCGGCGTGAGCGTGATTTTTTGACAGTATTATTTCAATCATGGATGGAGCTTTGAAATGAAAGCACTACAAAGCGCCTGACCCTGGAGCCAATATGTCTGTGCAATGTGAAGTCGCCGCCCGGCCGGCGGCGGCCATGAATCTGTTTGAACGTTACCTCACCCTGTGGGTGGCGCTGTGCATCGTGCTGGGCGTGGCGCTGGGCCAGTGGCTGCCTGGCGTGTTCCAGGCGGTGGCGCGGCTGGAGGTCGCCCAGGTGAATCTGCCGGTGGGCGTGCTGATCTGGGTGATGATCATCCCGATGCTGGTCAAGGTGGATTTTGCCGCCGTGCACCAGGTGCGCCAGCATGTGCGCGGCATTGGCGTGACCTTGTTCGTCAACTGGCTGGTCAAGCCGTTTTCCATGGCGCTGCTGGGCTGGCTGTTTGTGCGCCAGCTGTTTGCCCCGTGGCTACCGGCCGAGCAGCTGGACAGCTATATCGCCGGGCTGATTCTGCTGGCCGCCGCGCCGTGCACCGCCATGGTGTTTGTCTGGAGCCGGCTCACCCAGGGCGACCCGCTGTTCACCCTCAGCCAGGTGGCGCTGAACGACGTGATCATGGTGCTGGCCTTTGCCCCGCTGGTGGGCCTGCTGCTGGGGGTGTCGGCCATTGCCGTGCCGTGGGACACCCTGCTGACCTCGGTGCTGCTGTATATCGTGGCGCCGGTGCTGCTGGCCCAGCTGTGGCGGCGCGCGCTGCTGGCGCGCGGCCAGGCGGCTTTTGACGCCGCCATGGCGCGCATCGGCCCGTGGTCGATGGCGGCGCTGTTGCTCACCCTGGTGCTGCTGTTTGCTTTTCAGGGCGAGGCGATCTTGCGCCAACCGCTGGTGATTGCCCTGCTGGCCGTGCCGATTCTGCTGCAAGTGCTGTTTAACTCGGCGCTGGCCTACTGGCTTAACCGCGCGCTGGGCGAGCAACACTGCGTGGCCGGCCCCTCGGCGCTGATTGGCGCGTCCAATTTCTTTGAGCTGGCGGTGGCTGCCGCCATCAGCCTGTTTGGCCTGCACTCCGGCGCCGCGCTGGCCACCGTGGTGGGCGTGCTGATTGAAGTGCCGGTGATGCTGCTGGTGGTGCGCGTGGTCAACGGCAGCAAGGCGTGGTACGAGGCGGGCGCCTTACGGCGCTGAGAACGTGTTCAAAGTCTGCGAGACTCGGGTGATCCTGCGTTGAAATGCCCTGAAAAATGCTCATTGACCGTGTGTCAACTGCGCTTTTTGGGAGCATTTCGCCTTGGCTGACCCGTCGTTCGCTAGACTTTGCACTCGTTCTGAGGACGGACGGGCAAAGCGTCGTCGATATTCCGCTGGCGCGCAGTGCAGTTCGCGGGTGAACAGTTTGCGAAACGCGCCGGTGTCTTGATAGCCGACCCGCTGGGCAATCTCGCCGATGTCCAGCGTGGTGGTTTCCAGCAGGCGGCGGGCGGCAAACAGGCGTTGTTGTTGCAGGTGGCGCAACGGGGTGTCGCCCAGCGCTTGCCGAAAGCGGCGCATCAGCGTGCGCTCGCTGCTGTGCACCGCCGCCGCCAGCGCGGCCAGGCTGAAGGGTTGATCCAGCCGGGCGTGCATCCAGCGCTGGCAGTCGCTGACCAAGGGGTCGTTATGGCCGTTGTAGGCGGCCAGGGTGGCGTAGGGCGCTTGTGACACGCGGTTGGGGTCGATCAGCAAAATCCGCGCACAGACTTGCGCCACATCCTCGCCCAACAGCCGGGCAATCAGTTTCAGCGCCAAGTCCTGATAGGCGCTGGTGGCGCCGCTGCACAGGATGTGCGCGCTTTCGGTGACCAGCGCTTGCGCATCCAGCTGCACGGCCGGGTAGCGGCGGCGAAACCAGCCGGCCAGCCACCAGCTGAGCGTGGCCGGCTGGCCATCCAGCACGCCGGCCTCGGCCAGCAGCGCCACGCCAGTGCAATGCGCCGCCAGCACATGGCCGGCCTCGCGCCAGCCGCGCAGGCGCGCCACCAAGTCGGCATGGCTGGCCAGCACCCGCTCGAAGCTGGCGACATCGTCAAACATCACCCCCGGCACAATAATCACCTCGCCAGCGCTCAGCTCGGCAAAGCTGCCATCCGCCGCCAGGCGCAAGCCAGAAGACGCCGCCACCGGGCCGCCGTCGGCGCTGAGCAAACGCCAGCGCAGCCCCGGCCCGCCGCGCGTCGCCATTTGGCGGTTGGCCAGCATAAAGGCGTCGATCAATCCGGTGACGCCGCTGGTGAAAAACCCCGGCGGCAGCAAAAAGGCAATATCGGTCATGGTTGGCGGGATTGGCCTGAAAAATGGCAATCCTGCCACTACGCGCCCGCGCACGGCAAGCGCAGACTGTGGGCAAGCCGGTCATCCCGACCGCTCACACAGGAGCACACCGTGTCCGCCCTACGCCCCGACATCAGCGTGGCCGTGCTGAACCAGCGCGGCCAGGAATATCTGCCCGGTTATCTGGGCATTGAAATCCTCAGCCTGGCCCCTGGCCAGCTGAACAGCCGCATGCCCATCCGCAAACTGCACATCGCCCCCAATGAGTTTCTGCATGCCGCCAGCGTGGTGGCGCTGGCCGACACCAGTTGCGGCTACGCCACCATCGCCCACCTGCCGCCAGGCGCGCAGTCGTTCACCACCATCGAGCTGAAAAGCAATCACCTGGGCACCGTCACCGAAGGCGCGGTGGCCTGCGTGGCCAACGCCCAGCACCTGGGGCGCAGCACGCAAGTGTGGGACGCCGTGGTCAGCGACGAAGCCAGCGGGCGCACGCTGGCGCTGTTTCGCTGCACGCAGATGATTTTGTGGCCGAAGTAAGCGCGTGGCCGCGCAAGCTTAAATCCAATGTGTTGATTTGGCTGAATCGACCAGTCGCCAGTCACCATGATCTGAACCGATTGGCCGTTAGACCGCTATACGCTGTGGACACGCCTGGATTCCCGCCTGCGCGGGAATGACTCGGTGTCGTGCAACCAATAGTTCTTCGTGGTGCATGAACCCTCGTGTTTCAACGTGACGGGCTACTCGCCCAACAAGGAGCATCAAAATGTCACACGCTGCTGATTTTCCGACCCAACACGGCGCACAATTCAGCGTCGGCCATCTGGGCCCGTTTGCCGAGTTGCTCAACTACCGCTTTAGCGTGCCGGCGTTGAATGGCCGGGAGGTGCCGGGCAAGGTGTTTGTCAAAGACGCCCTACAGCTGACCGGGGTGGAGATGTCGTACAACTGTTTTCCGCCGGGGTTCAGCATGCCGTTTTTGCACGCCCACCGCGACAATGAAGAGGTGTATCTGTTTCTCAGCGGTCAGGGGGAATTCATGGTGGATGGCGAGGCGTTTGCCGTCAGCGAAGGCTCGGTGGTGCGCGTCGCCCCCGGCGGCTCGCGCGCCTACCGCAACGCCGGCGAGGCGCCGATGTATTTTATTGTCTTGCAGGTGAAGCACGGCAGCGAGCCGGCCAGCGGCATTGCCGATGGTGTGCCCATGGGCAAGCCGGAATGGCCGATAGTCCAGCCCGGCTGACCCTCATGGCTTAGCACTGGCGCTCGCGCATCTGCGCCGCCACCGCCTGGCTATCCGCCAGCAGGCGGGCCAACACGCCGGCTTCGTCGGCCGCAGCCGGGGCGGCGGCGGTTTCCAGGCTCAGGCGCAGCACCAGGCCGTGGCCGCTGGGGCGGACGTCGCCCAGCAGGGCGTCCACCCGCTCGCTCAGCTCGTCCGGCGCGTGCACGCCGCCAGCGCCCAGCGCCAGTTGCAGCGCGGCCAGCCGGGCGGCGGCGCAGGCGTGGCCGGCCTCGCCATCCAGCCGGGCTTGCAGCGCATGCGCCAAGCCGCGTTGCGGCGGCAGCAAGCTTTCCAGCGCGCAACGCAGGGGCGCGCCGCTGGCCTGGCACAGCGCCGCCAGCGCCAGCGCGCGGGCGCGGCATTCATTGGCGCGGCCGGGGGCGGCGTCGATAAAGTCGCGGTCGGCAATCACCACGGTCAGCGCGTGGCGCTGGCTCAGGCTGGCCAAGGCTTCGTGCAGCGCTTGCGGGTGGGTCAGATGGTGTTGCAGGCTCAGATCAGACATGGTTTCAGGCTCCTGTGTGGGGTGTCGCAGTCGGGAGCCTGAGTGTGGTGGGGTGCGGGTGCGCGCGGTGCGCAGAAGTCAAACCCTGAAAACACACATGCCGCCCAACCGGGGCGGCATGCGTTGCGTGGATTCGATGCTGGCTTTCAGCAATACGCAAACGAGTGACGCCCGGAGTCGGTGCGCCACCAATAATACGAATGTGCGTGGAGGATGTGCTGTGCCATAGTGCGGCCATCTTGCGCCGGGCGGGCCGGGCTTGTCAAGCGCAGGCTGTCAGCCCGTGCGGGCCTCATCCCATCCGCTCGGCCAAAAACTCCAGCAGCACCCGCACCCGGTGCGGAATCTGTTTATTGCCCGGCAGCAGCGCATACACCCCCAGCGGGGGCATGGCAAAGTCGCGCAAAATCACCTCCAGCCGGCCGCTGGCCAGCCAGTCTTCGACAATAAAATCCGGCTGACTGGTGATGCCCATGCCTTGCGCGGCGGCTTCGGCCAGCACTTCGCCGTTATTGGCGGTAAGCTGC
Source organism: Rivihabitans pingtungensis (assembly GCF_003201855.1). Lineage (GTDB taxonomy): Bacteria > Pseudomonadota > Gammaproteobacteria > Burkholderiales > Aquaspirillaceae > Rivihabitans > Rivihabitans pingtungensis. The sequence goes on from NZ_QJKI01000005.1 coordinate 40,713, forward strand.
GGGCGCACCGGCACGTTCAGCAATTGGCCGTCGATGTCAAAGCTCACCATGCTGTTGGACAGCGTGTAGCCCAAAAACGCATGGTGGGCCAGTTCGCGGGGGTGGCGCGGGCTGCCGTGGCGGGCCAGGTAATCCGGCGCGGCCACCACCCGGTTGACGCAGCCGCCCAGCCGCCGCGCCACATCGCCGCTGGCCAGCTGGCGGGTGACGCGGATGGAGAGATCAATCCCTTCTTCAATCAGATTCACCCGCCGGTCGCTGTAATCCATGTCCAGGGTAACTTCCGGGTGGCGGCGGGCGAATTCCAGCAAGAGCGGGGCCACCCGCTTGACGCCAAAGCTCAGCGGCAGGCTGATGCGAATCGGCCCGCGCGGGGTTTGCCGCTCGCTGGCGATATCGGTTTCGGCGGCTTCCACCAGGTTCAAAATCACCCGGCATTTTTCCAGATAGGCGGCGCCGGCCGAGGTCAGCGTCAGGCTGCGCGTGCTGCGCGCCATCAGCTTGCAGCCCAGGTGCTGCTCCAGCGCGGCCACCTGCCGGGTGACCACCGAGCGCGCCACGCCCATTTGCTGGGCGACAGCGCTAAAGCTGCCTAGTTCGGCCACCCGCACAAACAGGCGCATGGCGGCAAAGCGATCCATTGTTGCCAATCCAGCAATAGTGATTTCTGGATTGTCGGCTATTTCGCCTCAAAAAAGAAGTCTACAGTTCACCCATCGACAACACGGACACACCGCCGCCAAGAAAGCGAGCCCCGAGATGAACGCCCCCCTGCCCAGTTTGTTTGTGCCCCACGGCGCGCCCACCTTTGCCCTGGCGCCCGGCGCCGCCGGCGCGGCGCTGCGTGACGAGGCGCAGCGCCTGCCGCAGCCGCGCGCCATCATCATGGTCAGCGCCCATTGGGACACTGCCGTGCCTACCGTCGGCGTGGCCGACCGGCTGGACACCATTCACGATTTTTGGGGGTTTCCTGAGCCCTTATATGAAATCCGCTACCCGGCCAGCGGTTGCCGCGAAGCCGCAGGCGAAGTGGCCGCCGCCCTGAGCGCCGCCGGCTTGCCGGTGCAGCAGGACGCCGAGCGCGGGCTGGACCACGGCGCCTGGATTCCGCTGCGGCTGATGTATCCGCACGCCGAGGTGCCGGTGATTCCGCTGTCGCTGGTCAGCCACGGCGGCCCGCAGCTGGCCTGGCAAATGGGCCGCGCGCTGGCGCCGCTGACCCGCCAGGGCTTTTTGGTGATGGCTTCGGGCAACCTGACCCACAATCTGCGCGATTTTCAGCGCGCCTACGCCCAGGGCGGCAGTGGCTCGGGCTATGTCAAGCAGTTCACCGACTGGCTGGCCGCGCACGCTGCGGCCGGCGATGTGCCGGCGCTGCTGGATTACCGCCGCCAGGCCCCCGGCGGCGTGCAGGCCCACCCCAGCGATGAACATCTGCTGCCGTTTTATGTGGCGCTGGGTGCGGCGGGCGAGGGCGCGCAGGCAGAACGTTTTCATGCCGGCATTGATCACTACGTGATTGCCATGGACGCCTACCGCTTTACCCCGCGCGGCACGGCACTGAACTGATTGAATTGAACAAGGAACCCACCATGAACGCCGTTCGCTACACCGCCCCGGCCCGCCTGTTGCACTGGCTGATGGCCGCCCTGCTGATTGGCCTGCTGGCGCTGGGCTTTTATATGAGCGACCTGCCGCTGTCGCCAGAAAAACTGCAACTGTATGCCTGGCATAAATGGGCGGGCGTGACAGCGTTTATCTTGCTGGCGATTCGCTTGCTGTGGCGTGCAACCCATCGCCCGCCAGCGCTGCCGGCCAGCATGTCGGCTGCGGCGCAGCGCATGGCGCATCTGGGCCATCTGGCGCTGTATGGGCTGATGATCGCCATCCCGCTGTCCGGCTGGCTGATGAGCTCGGCCAAGGGCTTTCAGACCGTGTATTTCGGCGTGCTGCCCATCCCGGACTTGCTGGCCAAAAACCCCGAGCTGGGCGAGCTGCTGGCCACCTTGCATGGCGGGCTGAACCTGCTGCTGGTGGTCACCGTGCTGGGCCACGCCGCCGCCGCGCTGAAGCACCATTTTGTCGATAAAGACGATGTGCTGCGCCGCATGCTGCCCTGAGCGACGCTAAGAGCCGCTCACAAAACTCTCCTGGCGTTGTTGCGCGGCCTTGCCGTACTAAATGTACTGTCTGCGGCCGCACGCCTAGCCAGGATCGCTGCGCTGAGTTTTGTGAGCGACTCTTAACCGAGTCCATCCCAATTGAATGATTGAATATTGCCCCCCGGAGCGACCATGAACCTCAAACCGCTGATTCTCGCCGCCGCCAGCCTGCTGGCCGCCCAGGCCCACGCCACCGAATACAACCAGGTGCAGGCCGACAAAAGCGCCATCCAATTCAGTTACCAGCAAATGGGCGTGAAGATGGACGGCAAGTTCAAAAAGTTCACCAGCCAGCTGGCTTTCGACCCGGCCAAGCCCACCGCCGCCCGCGCGCAGTTTGACGTGGAATTGGCCAGCGTGGACGCTGGCTCCAGCGACGCCAATCAAGAAGTGGCCGGCAAAGCCTGGTTCAACAGCAAGGCTTTCCCCACCGCGCGCTTTGTCTCCAGCGAGGTCAAGCCGCTGGGCGGCAACCACTACGAAGTCACCGGCGAGCTGAGCATCAAGGGCCAGGCGCGCAAGATGGTGATCCCCGCCACCTTCACCGCACAAGGCGCCACTGGCGTGTTTGACGGCGCCTTCACCCTGCGCCGGGGCGACTTCAATATCGGCGAAGGCAGCTGGGCCAAGTTCGATATTGTCGCCAACGATGTGCACGTGCGTTTTCGCATCACCGCCGCTGGCAAGTAACTGAGCTGATTTGACCTGATTATTTTTTTACTGATCTTCTGACCCTACACCCCGACAGGAAACCACACCATGAACTTCATGCAAAAATCCCTCGCCGCCCTGGTTGTGTCTCTGGCTGCCGCCGCCCCGGCGCTGGCCGCCCCGGTGACCTACACCGTGGACAACACCCACACCTTCCCGCGCTTCTCCTACAGCCACTTTGGCTACTCCACCCAGCTGTCGCGCTTTGACACCACCCGTGGCAGCGTGGTGTTTGACGCCGCCGCCAAAACCGGCTCGGTGGACATCACCATCGACGCCAAATCGGTGAACACCGGCTACGCCACCTTTAACGAACACATCCAGGGCGAAGATTTCCTGGACACCGCCAAATTCCCCACCGCCACCTTCAAATCCACCAAGGTGATCTTCAAGGGCGACAAGCCGGTGAAGGTGGAAGGCAATCTGACGCTGAAGGGCGTGACCAAGCCGGTGACGCTGACGGTGACCTCGTTCCAGTCCATGGCCCACCCGATGCTGAAAAAGCCGGCCATCGGCGCCAACGCCTTCACCGTGGTCAAGCGCTCTGACTTTGGCGCTGGCAAGTACGCGCCGTACGTGGGCGACGAAGTGCGCATCGACATCGCACTGGAAGCGATTGCTGAGTAAACATCACTCCGCCACATGACAACCCCCTGCGTCAGGCGGCTGACGCAGGGGGTTGTCTATGCGCGTCAGCTCATGCCGCCTGCACCGAGCCCGGCAAAGGCCAATCCTCACAGCCCGGCGCCGGCTGCGGCGCGCCCCAGCCGCTCAAGGCCGGCAACACCCCGGCCCACACCGGGGCGGCTTCGTCTTCTGCCTTGTCCTGCGGCGGGCCGCTGCGCACCTTGCACACCGCCTGCTCCAGCGGCAAGGCCAGCACCGTGGTGGCCGCCAGCTCGCTGGCGTCCGGCTCGCGCACCTCATCCCAGCGGCCGGGCAGATAGTGCTCAAAAAACGCCTTGAGACTGGCGCGCTTGGCGTCTTCTCCTTCCAGCGCGGCAAACTGGCCGTAAATCAGCGCCGAGCGGTAATTCACCGAGGTTGAAAACGACGACTTGGCCAGCACCAGCCCATCAAACAAACTCACCGCCACGCACACACTGGCCCCGGCGCGCAAGGCGCGGATCATCCGGCTGCCATTCGAGCCGTGAATATACAAATGCTCACCTTCCCGCCAGCAGGCGGTGGGAATCTGCTGCACCTGGCCATCCAGCACAAAGGCAATGTGGCAAATCAGCGCCGAGTCCAGCAGCGCATGCAGGGTGTCGCGGTCATAATGCGCGCGCTCCGGGTGACGGCGCACTCGGGTCAGATCAGTCACGGTCAGTTGGCTCATGGCAACGCTCCTTGGGTCAAAGCAAAATAACACCGGGGGGGTTGGCATACACCGCCTGCCAGCTCGCCCCAGATCACGCCCCATCTTCGCCTACCTTTGGCTGCATAATAAGAGCCAATTTTGACTAAATCATGGAGCCAATCATGGCCGGAGAATGGGTAGCCGAATTGCTAGTCGGCCGCATTCTGCGCACCGAGCCCGCCAGCCTCAGCCGTCAGCTTTACACCCTGCTGCGCGCCGCCATGCTCGATGGCCGTTTGCCGGCCGACACGCGCCTGCCCTCGTCGCGCTGGCTGGCCAAAGAACTTGGCCTGGCGCGCAACACCGTGCTGGAGGTGTACGAGCAACTGCTGGCCGAGGGTTATCTGCGCGCGCGGCGTGGGGCGGGGAGTTTTGTTGAAGCCGGCCTGCTGCGCGCCGCCAGCGCCGCGCCCAGGCGCGCCCCGGCGCTGTCGCAGCGCGGGCAGACGCTGATCGACTGCGGGCCGACGCCGCTGGCGCTGGATGGCGCGTTTGCGCCGGGCGTGCCGGCCTTGTCGGCGTTTCCGCGCCAGCGCTGGCAGCGCGCGCTCAATCGCCATTTGCGCCATGCGCCAGCGCACTGGCTGGGCTACCAGGCGCAAGGCGGCCTGCCGGCGCTGCGCGAGGCGCTGGCGGCGTATCTTGGCCAGTCGCGCGGGGTGCGCTGCCAGCCCGAACAGCTGCTGATCACTGGCGGCGCGCAGCAGGCGCTTGATTGGCTGGCGCGGCTATTGGCCGATGTCGGCGATGTGGCGTGGATGGAAGACCCCGGTTATCTGGGCGCGCGCAGCGCGCTGACCGCCGCCGGTTTGCAGCTGCACCCGGCGCCAGTGGACGCCAGCGGGCTGGACGTGGCTTATGCGCAAGCGCAGTTGCCCGCGCCCCGGCTGATTTACGTCACCCCCTCGCACCAATACCCCGGCGGCGCAGTGATGCCGCTGGCGCGCCGGCAAGCCTTGCTGGCCTGCGCCGAAGCGCATGGCGCGTGGATTATCGAAGACGATTACGACAGCGAGTTCCGCTACGCCAGCCAGCCGGTGGCCGCCTTGCAGGGGCTGGCCGACAGCGCGCGGGTGATTTATCTGGGGACCTTATCCAAGGTGATGTGCCCGGCCTTGCGCCTGGCGTATTTGGTGGTGCCAGAAAGCCTGATCGACGCTTTTCGCCGCGCCAGTTGGCATCTGGCGCGCGAGGGGCATTACCCGACGCAGGCGGCGCTGGCGGATTTCATCAGCAGCGGCGAGCTGGCGCGGCATATCCGCCGCATGCGCGAGCTGTACCAAAGCCGTCAGCAGGCGCTGCGCCAGGCGGTGACGCAACAGCTGGGCGCGGCGCTGCCGCTGTCGGGCGGGGAGGCCGGCATGCATGTGCTGGCGCACTTGCCGGCGGAGATCGACGATGTGGCGCTGGCGCGGCGCGGCTGGCTGGAGCAGCAACTGGTGCTGCGGCCCTTATCCAGCCACAGCCTGCGCACGCCTGCGCCGCGCGGCTGGTTATTGGGTTACGCCGGGGTGGAGGAAAGCGCCATGGCGCCGGCGGTGGCGCGCATGGCGCGGCTGCTGGAGGGGGTGTGGTGAGCCGGCTCACCACACTCAGCGCCGTGCGCCTGGCCAGACCACGCAATAACGCCAGGAGGATTTGGTGAGCGACTCTTAACGTGGCGGAGTCAGCCAAGGCAAGGCTGCGCGCTCATAGCGACCATACATAAAACCGATGCTGCGCCGCCATTCGGCGCGCGCCTCGCCCCAGTGGGCAAAGCGCTCGGGGATGGGCAGCAACATGGCTTCGGTCGGGGCCAGGCCGCGCTCGGCGGCGTCGCGCAGGGTGGCGTCCAGCCAGTCCAGATAATCACGGGTGGCGGCAATCGGCGTGGCGTCGCGGCTGACCGGGCCATGGCCAGGCACCAGGAGCTTGAACGGCACGGCGGCCAGCTGCGCCAGCGATTGCCGCCATTGCGCCAGATCGGCATTGGGCAGGGTGGGGGTGCGCTGGTTGAACACCTGATCAATGGCGAACAGCACGCCAGTGGTGTGATCAAACACGGCGATATCGGATTGGGTGTGGCCGGGCACGGCGATGAACTCCAGCCGGTGGCCGCCAATATTGCGCACGCCCAGATTCAGCGGCGCCGTGGGGGCCAGCGCCTCGGTGCCGCGCATGCCGTCGCCCACCAGCCGGTACAGATTCTCGGCCAGACCCTCGCCTTCGGCTTTGATCATGGCCGTGGTTTTGGCGTCGGCGCGAATCGGCACGTCACGAAACGCCTGATTGCCCAAAAAGTGATCCGGGTGCTTGTGGGTGATGATGACTTCCAGCACGCGCTTGCCGGTGGTGTCTTCAATCAGCTTGCGGTAGCGCTCGCCAAACTGGCGCGAGGGGCCGCTGCCAATCACCACCACGCCTTCATCGGTGGCGATAAACGCCATATTCACCAAAAAGCCGCCGTTTTGCGGGGTGAAGTAACCGGTGTCGGCTTCCAGCATCCAGGTGTCGGGGGCAATGGCCTGGGGACGCAATTCCAGCGCGGCCGCCAGCGGAGCCAGCAGCAGGGCGCACCAGGCCAGGCAGAGGCGCAGGGTGGGCATAGTTGTTCTCCTTGCAAGAAGCGGCTGGCTTAGCGCCGCTGACAAAACCCTCTGGCGTTGTGGTGTGACCTTGCCGTACTGCTTGCACTGTCTGCGTGCGCCTAAGAGCCGCTAACAAAACCCCCTGACGTTGTTGTGTGACCTTGCCGTACTTGTTGTACTGTCTGCGGTCACACGCCTAGTCAGGACCGCTGCGCTGGGTTTTGTTCGCGACTCTAAGTCGGGATCACTGCGCGGGGTTTTGTGAGCAACGCTTATGGCGCCAGCGGCAGGGTGGCGGTGTAGTGGTTGCCGTCGTTGTCCTGGCTGCTGGCACGCAGCAGCGGCGTGGGGGTCGGGCGCAGATGCAGGGTGAACAGCGGGTTTTCCGCCAGCGAGGCGTCGGTTTCCAGCCGGGCCAGCAGGCGGTTGTCGGCGTCGCGGATGTCCAGCTGTTCGATATTAAAGCGGGCGACATTGCTGACCAGGCCGGTGTCCATCGGGTGCATCACTCCCAGGCGCACGCGCAGCGCGCCGTCTTCGCGCCAGGCACGGCCGCTGACCCGGCCCAGCAGGCTGTTCCAGTCCGTGGTGGAGCGGGTCTGGCTGGGCAGCGCGCAGCCGCCACCGGGCGCATCCAGCCATTGGCCGCTGACGTGCCACACGCCCTTGCCGTCCAGCGCGGCGGCGCGAATCGGCGTGGCCTGATTGACGCGCATGGCCACCGACAGGCGCGGCTGTGCCGCCAGCGGCTGGTAGCGCAGCGCGCGCGGAATCGGGTTGTAATCGGCAAACAGCACCAGCTCGCGCACCTCACCCAACTCGCGGGCGTCCACCGTCACCGGCACAAAATGGCCGTCTTCCACCCGCTCGGGGATGGTGACTTTGACTTTGGGGTCGAACACCACCTTGCCGCCGCCCAGCATCAGCTTGTGCATATTCGGCCACAAGGGCGAATTAAACGGGTCGCCAGCCGGCGCCGCCCGGGCGGGCAAGGCGCTGCATAGCGCAGCCAAACAGATCAAACGCAGCCATTGCATGGTGGTTCTCCTGCAAGCGCATGGATGAGGAAGGCACAGCGCACTGCCGCCAGGGAGTTTTGTGAGCGACGCTTAGCGGCGCTCAATGAGCAGCCGACGGCAAAAAGCGCACCTGATGCCGCTGGTAAATCCGTTCCAGCTCGCCAGACTGGCGCAAGGCTTCGATCACATCAGTCACCGCCCAGGCCAGGTCGCGCAGGCTTTCTTTGGTGGCCATGCCGATTTCCCACTGTGACTTGATCAGGCCTGGCGCCGCCAGCGGCTCAATGCGCTGGCCAGTGCCAGCCAAGGCCCAATCCAGCTCGCCCTGTGGGGCAAACACGGCGTCTACATCACCGGCCAGCAAGGCGCGGGCGGCGGCGGGGCTGTTGGGGTAGTGCTTGATGCTGTCGCGCAGCCGCCCGCCTTGCAAGGAAGACAAATACAAATCCGCCAGGCTGTCGTTTTCCACGCCGATGCGGCTGGCGCGGTCGATCAGGGTCATCGCGGTGGGACGCTGGCCGGCCCAGGCCAGCTGTTCGCTGGCGTAAGCGCCAAACAGCACGGCATTGTGGTTGCGCTGGGCAAATTCGGGATCGAACGGCACGCGCAACATCAGCTCGGCAGTGCCGCCGCCCAGGTAGTGGCCTTTCCAGATGGCGTTGCGCAAATCACCGTCTACATCGTCGGCCGGCGTCAGCGGCATGAAGGTGACTTTCAGCCCCAGCTCACGGCCAATGGTGCGCGCCAGATCGGCGTCGATGCCGCGCATCTCGCCGGCTTCCTGCCAGGAATACGGGGGGAAATCCCGATACAAAGCCACGCGCAAACCACCGGCGGCTTTCAGGTCGTCCAGATTGGGGGCGGCCCACACTGGCGCCGCGCACGCGCAGGCCAGCGCAGCCAACAGAAAATGGCGGCGGTTCATGTGTCTTCCTCGGGTGCGCGCCGACGCCAGCGCCGGACGTCATGGGCCCGGCTTTCTTGGCGGCAATGCATTGGCGCAGGCTGGCGCGAACGCCAGCCTGCTGGTCGCTCACCAAACCCGGCGCTGCGCGCCTGCCGCAGATCACGGCAAGGTCACACAAGCACAGCAGACGGGTGTTGTGCGCGATGCTTAGTCGATGTGAACAGTTTCAATCCAGCTGCGAATCGCCCAGGCGGCTTCTTGCGACAGCACGCCTTCAAACGACGGCATATAGGTCACGCCATTGCGCACCGAGCCGTGGCGGATGCGTTCCTGGAAGATCGGATCGCCTTCGTCCTGCAGCGGCAGCTTGCGCAGGTCCGGGGCGATGCCACCGGAAACGGCGTCAATGCCGTGGCAACGCGCGCAGTTTTGTGCAAACGCAGCCTTGCCAATGTGGATGGCATCGGCGTTGCCACGGTAGGGGTTGCTGTCCAGCCAGGTCGCGCCCAGTTTTTTCAGGTTGCCGGTGTCCACCGGTTGCGGCACGACGTCGCCGTGGGCGCTCGCCGCGCCCATGACCACCAGGGCGCCAGCGGCGGCCAGCGCCAGGGAGAGCAAACGCAGAGGGTGTTTCATGGTAGTGATCCTTCGCATGTCATCGGGGGGATGCAAGTCGGCTGATGTGGCGTCAGCCGGTCAATTCGTCAGCGCGCGGCGGCTCGCCAGCGGCTTCCAGGGCGGCCAGTTCATCATCGGTGAACAGCCGCGAGCGGGTGAGAAAGCGCACGCCCTCGGGCGCTTCCACAGAAAAACTTGAACCTCGGCCTTCGACCACGTCGATGGTGAGGTGGGTATTGCGCCAGTAGTCAAACTGAAAGGCGCTCATATAAAACGGACAGCCCACAATTTCGCCCAGCAAGACATCCTGATGTCCCAAGTGAAACTCGCCTTGCGGGTAACACATCGGTGCGCTGCCATCACAGCATCCGCCAGACTGGTGAAACAGCAGTGGGCCATGCTGGACAAGCAAACGTTCGATCAATTCTGCGGCCACAGGGGTGGCAACCACGCGTTCAACCATGACGATGCTCCTCTTGCCGGCCATACCGGCGGCACGGTGTCCGCGCAACCCTGCGGACAGGGGTGACGGGCGGCGCACCGCCCGTCGGCACATCTTTCTCGCCTGACGCCGAAGCGTCAGGTTCAGCGTGGCTCACTCACCAGAACGCCAGGAGCGTGTGGTGAGTGACGCTAGAGTCGCTCACCAAACCCAGCGAAGCGGTCCTGGCTAGGCGTGTGACCGCAGACAGTGCAAGTCGCACGGCAAGGTCACACAACAACGCCAGGGGGTTTTGTGAGTGGCGCTTAGAAGAAGCCCAGGGCGTTCGGGCTGTAGCTCACCAACAAGTTCTTGGTTTGCTGGTAGTGGTCCAGCATCATCTTGTGGGTTTCGCGGCCGATGCCGGACTTCTTGTAGCCACCGAAGGCGGCGTGAGCCGGGTACAGGTGGTAGCAGTTGGTCCACACGCGGCCGGCCTTGATGCCACGGCCCATGCGATACGCCAGGGTGCCATCACGGGTCCACACGCCAGCGCCCAGACCGAAGCTGGTGTCGTTGGCCAGCGCCAGGGCTTCTTCCTTGTCCTTGAAGGTGGTCACGGCCACCACCGGGCCAAAGATTTCTTCCTGGAACACGCGCATTTTGTTGTGGCCAGCCAGGATGGTCGGCTGCACATAGAAGCCGCCTTCCAGGTCGCCGCCCAGTTGCGCTTGGGCGCCGCCGGTCAACACTTGCGCGCCTTCCTGGCGGCCGATGTCGATGTAGGACAGGATCTTGTCCAGCTGTTCCTTGGAAGCCTGGGCGCCGATCATGGTGTCCGGATCATACGGGCTGCCTTGCTTGATGGCGTTGACGCGGGCGACAGCGCGTTCCATGAATTTTTCGTAGATGGATTCTTGTACCAGCACGCGGCTCGGGCAGGTGCACACTTCGCCTTGGTTCAGGGCAAACAGGGCAAAGCCTTCCAGCGCCTTGTCGAAGAAGGCGTCGTCTTCGCGCATGACGTCTTCGAAGAAGATGTTGGGGGACTTGCCGCCCAGCTCCAGGGTCACCGGAATGATGTTTTCCGAAGCGTATTGCATGATCAGGCGGCCGGTGGAGGTTTCACCGGTGAAGGCCACCTTGTTGATGCGGCTGTTGGTGGCCAGCGGCTTGCCGGCTTCCAGACCAAAGCCGTTCACCACGTTCAGCACGCCCGGCGGCAGCAGGTCGCCGATGACGTCCATCAGCACGACGATGCCCATCGGGGTTTGTTCGGCCGGCTTGAGCACCACGCAGTTGCCGGCGGCCAGGGCCGGGGCCAGCTTCCAGGCGGCCATCAGCAGCGGGAAGTTCCACGGAATGATCTGACCCACCACGCCCAGCGGCTCGTGGAAGTGATAGGCGACGGTGTTGTCGTCGATTTCGCAGACCGAGCCTTCTTGCGCACGCACGCAGCCGGCAAAGTAGCGGAAGTGGTCGATGGCCAAGGGGATGTCAGCGGCGTTGGTTTCGCGGATCGGCTTGCCGTTGTCGGCGGTTTCCACGGCGGCGATGAAGCTGGCGTACTGCTCCATGCGGTCGGCGATTTTCAGCAGGATGTTGGAGCGCTCGGCCGGCGAGGTGCGCGCCCATTTGTCGGCGGCGGCGTGAGCGGCGTCCAGCGCCAGTTCGATGTCTTCAGCGGTGGAGCGGGCGATTTCGCACAGCGGCTTGCCATCCACCGGGCTGATGTTCACAAAGTATTGACCACGAGTCGGGGCCACCCAGCCGCCGTTGATGAAGTTTTCGTAGCGGCTGCGCAGCGGAATTTTTTTGTCGATGCAATCGAGGGTGTGTTGCAGCATGGCGGTGTCTCCTGGCTCTGGGTTAGACGTGCTTGCTGTCGTTGTTGACAGTAAGCGGATTGTCGTCACCCGCCGGCCGCTCAGCCATGCTACTTTGGTCGAAAAGCCCACCTGTATCAGGATGAAACAGCGCGGGTGACTAGAAATGAAACAGCTGAGACAGTCTGCCATACCGATGGCATGATGCGTTATCGCAAAACTACCTAATCACCTGGAATTTTTCATGCTGGAACAGCGTATTGCCCAAGGGGGACCAAAGTCGTAGGCAGGCAGGGATTTTCGGGCATGTGGCTTGCGCTTTAGGCGGCGCAGTCACACCACACCCGAATACACATAATGGAGAAGACATGAAACACGCATCCCCCCTGACTCTGGCCGCCCTGATCGCCGCCGGCCTGGCCAGCACCCCAGCGCTGGCGCTGGAAGTCTATAACGACAAGGGCTGGACGCTGGACATCAGCGGCTCGGTCAACGCCTTCTACACCACCAGCAAAACCGAACAAAGCAACCGCTCCAGCCAGATCGAAAACGGCCTGCTGCCGGGCTACTTCAACATCACCGCCAGCACCAAGCAAAAAGGCTGGGACATCAAGGGTGTGATCGGCATTTGGCCGGGCCTGGATTCGGATTCTCCGGCCATCTCCAGCGCCACGGCCGGCGTGGGCAAATCCACGGTGGATGCCCGCACCAACTACCTGAGCTTTGGCAAGCCGAATGTCGGCACCTTCAAATTTGGCCGTGACGTCGGTCTGTTCCAGTCCAATGCCATTCTGAACGACATGACCCTGATCGGCGTGGGCGGCGGCGGCGGTCAGGCGCGTAATATCAACACCACCCTGGGTGGCATTGGCGCTGGCTACATCTACGCAGAATTCCAGCCGCAAATCACCTACACCACGCCCACTTTCAATGGCTTTTCCGCCACGGTCGGCGCCTTTGACAACAAGGACGTGAACGGCAGCGGCAAAACCGGCCGCAATGTCGGCTACCAAGGCCAGGCGCAATACGAATTCAAGAACAACACCCTGTCCGGCAAAGCCTGGCTGGGTTTTGTCAATCAACAGTTCAACCTGATCCGCAGCAACAACGCCACCGGCTTTGAACTGGGCGCCAAGATGGATATTGGCAACCTGGGCCTGATGGTGGAAGGCTTTACCGGCAAGGGCATTGGCGACACCATCTTGTTCTCGGGTGGCACCGACGCCCGTGGCGAAAACCGCCGTTCGGATGGCTATCTGCTGCAAGCCACCTATAAATTCGACGACCTCAAGCTGGGCGTGAGCCATGGTGAAAGCCGCACCAAGCGCACCAGCGCCGAAGGCAATGGCTACGCCAACCGCGTGGTGGGCACCACCCTGGGCGCCTACTACAGCCTGACCGACAACCTGACCCTGGTGGGCGAAGTCAACCGCCGCACCAACAAGGTCACCAACCGCGATACCGACGGCGTGTCGCTGGGCGCCATCCTGTTCTTCTAAGCGCATCCCCCCCGGCGCATTGGCAAACGCCCCAACCGAGTCTGCTCGGCTGGGGCGTTTTTTGTGCCAGGGGCATCAGTACAACAAGTACAGCCAGATCGGGCAACCACGCCAGGAGGGTTTTGTGAGCGGCGCTTATTGCAAGGCGTAGGGAAAGCGCCCCTCTTCGGTAATCCCCTTCATGATGCGGAAGGGGTGGTCGCCAAAGCGGATTTCGCCGCGCCGGCGCTCAAACAGGCTGGCGGGCTGGCGGGCGCTGGGCAGGGCGCGGCTGATCTGCTGGCGGGCACGGAACATCTGGATATTGATATAGGGCGGATCCACGCCCAGCATGCGCGCCAGATTATCCAGGGCAATCCAGCCCTGGCTGGGCGGCTCGATCCCTTGGCGGGCATCGCGCAGGCGCTGGCGGGCCAGGGTGGCCAGGGTGTAGTGGTGAATGCGTTCGCCCAGCGAGATCACCTGCTGGCCCACGTGCACATCCAGGCTGGCATGTTCTTCGTTCTGGCTCAGCCGGAAATCAAATTGCAGGGCTTGTGTGCTTTCCAGCAGCGCACCAGGCGGTGAGACTTCCTGAGTGGCGTCCAGTGCCTCGCCCTGCACAAATTCCCACAATTGCTGATCAATGCGCACGCAATCGCCATCGGCCAGTTCATCGACGCGATCCATGCGGTCCAGTAGCCAGCGTTCGTCTGCCCGGTAGATATTCACCTCGGCAGCGTCAGCGTGGGGCAGCAGGTTTTCGTCGGGGTGCAGGGTACGAATCTGGCAGGGCTCGTCCAGCGCAAACAGGCAGACGCAGGGGGCTTCCAGGTCGGAGACCGTCCATTGCGCCTCGTCGCTGGCGGCAAAGCGGATGACATCCCCCACTTTCAGCGCCCGCCACTGACCAGATAGCAGTTTATCGCCAGAGACGTAGGTGCCGTTGCGGCTCTGGTCGCAGATTTCCCATTGCTGGCCGTTCCAGCGCACCAGGGCGTGCAGCTTGGAAACGTCCGCCTCTTGCAGCACCGTGCGTGATGACGCGGGGTGCCGGCCAAAGGTGTGCACCGGTCGCAGCATGACGCGACGGCGCAGATGCTCATTATGCAAAATCGCCATGAATCAGCTCCTGACTAGATGTGGAAAGAAGCGCCGGCACGCTGTCACGGGCGTTGCCGCGCGGTGCCCCGACCAGAAAACCCCATGGCCAAGGCATATGGCACAAGCATTGTAACAACACAGCCGGGGATATGCCCGACGATTGCTGACGGGATTATACGTATAAATCACAAGGATTTAGCGCTTCCTCCGTCAACGCCTCCGACCGCCAGCCCAGTGCCGGCGGCACCGCCAGCAAGCGCGGATTGGCGCGCTCGGGCCAGATATGGCAGGCCCCAGGCACCACCACCTTGACCGTTGCCAGGGCGATGTCCGGGCGACTGTAGTCGTGCACGATGACTTCGTGCCCGACGGCCCGCCAGGCCGCCACACACAGGCGGATGTCGTCGGCGATATCGGCATGCTGCGCGGCGTCCTGCGGCATCTGTGCGCCCTCGGGCCATAAAAAGCCGGCATCCGGGCCAATGGCATCGGCCGCCAGGCATTTATCAGCGGCAATCAGTTGTGCCAGCTCGGTCAGCGCACGCTCGGCGGCCAGCTCGGCGCTCAGGCTGGCGCCAAAGCCCAGCGCCCAGCGGGCGCTGGCAGCGTGCCAGCCAATCGCGGCCAGCACGGGAATACCCAGGTCGTGGCTCAAGTCCAGCAGCCAGCATGACCAGTCACCGCCCAATGCCGTTGCCAGCTGGCGCAGGGCAGCATTGGCACACTGGGCGCGCGGACGGGGAATGCGGTTATACCACCAGATGGCGACGGCATCGCGTTCGATCACCTCCAACAAGCCTTGCAAGATGGCTTCTTCGCGGCAGTTCCCGCTGGCGCAACCATTGGAGCTCCAGTTGGCCGTATCTGCCCAGGGTGTGGGCACGTCGGCATAGCAGGCCGCCAGCGGCAAATAACGCGGAGCGTCGTCGCTGAGCGACCAGGCCGGCGTCCAGGCCAGTGGCGCGCGCGGATCATAGCGGCATTGGGCGGCGCGCTCGCCAGGGGGGGCGCTGGCACGTTGGGCCGCGCTGAAAAAACTCAGGGCATCGGGACGAATCGCCAGCGCCGGCAACTCGGCTTCACGCGCCACGCGCATGGCTTCGTCGCCCTGCCAGGCTGCGGCATAACGCTCGACGGCCTCGCACAGGGCACTGGCGCGCGACTGCGCATCGCTGGCCCCCTTGCCCAGACAGCTTTGCGCCACCACCGACGCCAAGCCCATCCCCTGAGGACGCCAGGGCCGGAAAAACTGGCTGTGATACACCGGCATGTCGCCTGCGCTGGACAGCGCGCACAAATCCGCCACCACGCCAGTCAGCGGGCTGACTTCGGCCAACAGGCGCGCCACGGTAGCGTGCGAAGCTTGCGTACGCGCCCCGCCCGCCACCCCCGCCAGTTTGGGCGTCGGCGCCAGACGCAAGGGCTGTTGCTGACGCGCCGCCAGCCAGTTGCGGTCGCCACAAGCCGGGCACTGCGGCCGCTGTGGGCTGGGGTGGCCATGCAGCGCGCCGTCGGCGTGCAGGCTGTGCAATGACAGACCCGCCAGCGGCTGGGCCAGGTGTTCCGCCAGACTCACCAGCCGCGCCCGCACGGCATCGGCCTGCACCGGCAGCGGCACGCCATGATGCAGGCCCGCCGGCAGGCTGCGCCAATAGGCGCGCACCGGCTGATTGCGGGCCAATCTTGCGTCCAGGCACTGCCAGCAGGGGCTGCCCGGCTGATGGTCAAAATACGGCCCCCACCATAAGGCCTCACCGCTCAGTCGCACCGGCAGCCAGGCCAGGCCGGCGACACGGCACTCGGCATCCAGCGCGGGCAGGCGCGGGTCGAAATAATCGTCGCACAGCACCAGCCGCAGCGGCTGCGCCGGCCTGAGCGCACCGGCCCAGTCCAACAGCGCCTGGCGATCCAAGGCCTGCGACAGCACAGCGACCTCCAGCGTGGCTGACAGCCGTTGCCAGTGCCACGGCGACTGAAAATCCGGGGTCAGCCAGCCGCCGGGCAGCTGTTGCGCTGAGCAGATCCAGCCTTCGTCGGCCATCTGCGCCAATGCGCCCAGCACGGCGGGGAGGTGCGCCAGCCAGTCGGGTTCGGCGCACACCGCCGCCAGCGGCTGAGCGCGAGCAATCAATTGCGCCACCCGGCGCACGGCGGGCTGCGCAAAGCGCAGCAGACCGGCGTCGTCCAGCAAGGTCACGCCATCGGCGTCGCACACGGCCTGATAGCGTGGCGGCCAGGCGGGGGTGAGCGTAAACCAGTCCATGCTAGGCCTCTGGCTCACCCAGCGCCAAGGTGGCCAGGGTATAGGGCGGGCGTTGATGGCGGGCCAGAAAATCCTCGGCAAATTGCCGATGGCCCAAGGAGAATTCGGCAAACGGGTGCTGCTCGGCCAGCACGCGCAGGCCAGGGCAGCCGGCAATCAGCTCGGCGGCGTCACGCGCGCCGCTTTGCACCGGCAGATGCACACCGCCCTGCACCGAAGGCACGGCCATGGCCGGGTGCAAAAAATCCGCCAGCAACTGGCCGCGCAGGCCATGGCGAACAAAATGCCCGGCGATGGCAGCCAGCAGGGCGCGCACGGCATCGGCCGGCAAATAGGGCAGCACGCCTTCCAGCACCAGCACATGTGGCACATCAGCGCACAAGCGGGCGGCGTGCAGCCAGCGGGTGTCTTGCAGCGAGCCAGCCCAGTCGTGCTCGCCGCCCTGGGCAGGCAAACACAGTCGGCGCACTGCCATCACCGCCGGCAGATCCACATAAAACCAGCCGACGGCGGCATCCAGCTCGGCCGCCAGACGGGCGCGCCGGGTGCATAGCCCAGCGCCCAGGGTCAGCAACTGACTGCCGGCACGCAAATCGGCGGCGCGCACGGCCTGATCAAAATACTGGCTGCGCACAATGATGCCGCGCACCAGCGCCGGGTCGGCGCACAGTTGCGCCGCCGGCAACGGGCAGGCGCGCATCACGTGCTCGGCCTGCGGGTCGCGCCAGCCCAGCTCGGGCACGGGGCAAGCACGCGCTGCCACGGTCAGCGCCAGGGTGGCCGAGCTGTCGGCGAGCGCCGACCAGGCAGCGCGGGCGGCGACAAGAGAAGGAAAGCGATCAGTCATGGCAAGTTTTCCAGACAAGGGGCGCAGGGCGCGCGCTTGCCGCATGACGCGCAAACGCCATGTGGCAAACGTGGCCCGCCAGCGCACACAGTGATGCGCTGGCAAAGCGGCCTGATAGAACAGCGCACAACACCCAGCTAGGCGCGCGACCGCAGACAGTACGGGTAGTACGGCAAGGTCGGGCAACAACGCCAGGAGGGTTTTGTGAGCGGCGCTTAGAGCCGCTCACAACACTCAGCGAAGCGGTCCTGGCTAGTAGCCAGTCACGTTGAAACACGAGGGTTCATGTGCCACGAAGAACCCCTCGTCGCACCACACCGCGTCATTCCCGCGCAGGCGGGAATCCAGGTGTGCCCACAGCGTACAGCCGGGTGAGCGCTCACCCGCGCCATGCCCACCGCGCACGCTGTGGCGCCGTCTGGGTTCCCGCCTTCGCGGGAACGACACCGGGGATGAAACTCATGCTGTTCAGATCATGGTGACTGGCTACTAGGCGTGTGACCGCAGACAGTACAAGTCGTACGGCAAGGTCACACAACAACGCCAGGAGGGTTTTGTGAGTGGCTCTTAGCAGGTGAACGGGTAGGCCGGGCCAGTATTGTTATACGAGGTCAGCGCGATCGGGCGCAGCGGCTCATCCTTCGGTGCATTCGGATAGTTGAGCACGATGCGGTTTTTGATCGGCGAGCCATCTGCGTTTTTCTGGTGCCATTTGCCGTCTTCCCACTTCAGATTGGGGTTGGCTTTAAATTGGATGACAAAGTTGAACGGGCAGTTATAGCCCAGCCACTGGCTGAGCACCGAGGTGGCGTCGCCGCCCGGCGGGTTGAGCAGGGCTTCCTTGAAGTTGGCGTCGGTCCAGGCTAGGGCGATGGCGCGCAGCACCACGCCGCCAAAGGCCAGCATGGAATCCGCGCCGCCACCCGGAATGCCCAGGTCGGTGGGCATGGCAGCCATCATCACGCCATTAGACGCCGGTTTCTGCTCGACATCACCCACCGGGCCGAGTAGATCCGGGAAGATTTGATAAAACGCCGCCAGGGCTTCGGTGGCGCCGTCGGTCGGGCGGGTCGGCAGCACGATTTCAAAGCGGTCGTCCATGCCAATCCAGCCGCCGGTGAGTTCCGGCTTCCACAGGGTTTGTTCGCTCGGGTTGACGCTGTTTTCCAGATGAATATCCAGTTTCGGCCAGACAGTAGTCAAACCGAATTGCTCGACCAGCAAGGGCTGAATATCGTCAGCGGCCAGCAAGGTGGTGGCAAATGCCGGATCGGCCCAAGAACGGGCAATCGCGCGCAGATAGGCCAGACGGAATTCCAGCATCGGTTCGCCGGCTTGCATGGAGAGGGTAGTCATCGTTGGAAGCTCCTAGTGGTTCAGGTGGGGGACAAATGGGCCCATGACGCCAGTTCGGGGCGCAGGGCAAGCAGTTCACGCACACGCTGCACAGCATGCGCGCGCAAATCGGGATCGGTGTCCAGCTCGGCCAGCAGGGTCATGGCCTGGGCTTCGGTGCGGCATTTGCCGCCAGTGCGGGCGCAGTCGGCGGCGGCAACGGCGGCGGCGCGCACCTGGCTGGCTTCGGCGCCGCTGGCGCGCAGATAGCGTGCCTTGTGCCAATAGAGCTCAGCTTCGTGCAGGCGCTCGGCCAGCGGGGCCACCAGCGACAGGCTGTCGTCCAGCCGCGCCAGCGCGCCGGCAAAATCGCCCTGGCGAGCCAGGGTGTGGGCGGCAAAAGCCCGGTAATAGGTTTGGCAGTAGCGGCAGCCAATGCTCCACAGCGCCTGAATACCCGTATCGGCATCTGCCACTTCACCCACTGCCCAGCTGCGGATGATTTGGGCATAGCCCAAAAATGCCGGCAGGCCGTAGCGATTGGCCAGTTCAATCAGCTCATCGCACACGGTTTGTGCGGCAATGGCGTCGTCACGGCCCAGCTCAAACAGGCCCAGATACAACAAAGCCATCCCCAGCGATGGCGCATGCGCCTGCTGGCGTGCGCGCGCCACCGCCACGCGGGCGTCGTCGCGGGCCAGTTGCTCGTGGCCCAAGCCCCAGCGCACCAGCGCACGTGCCGCGCGCGACCACACCAGGGTGTCCAGGCCAAAGCGCACGGCGTGGCCGGCATGGGCCTGGTGGTCATGGGTGTCAATGGCGGCGGTCAACTCGCGCTCGGCGTGGTCAAAGCGGCCTTCGGAGTAGTGCGCCAGCCCCAGCCACAGCCGCGCCGACACGTGGGTATGGCTGTCGTGACTGCTCAGCGCTTGCTGCAACATGGCGTCGGCCAGTTGCATGACTTCAGCGCGATTGCTGGCGACGTGGTGAAAGGTCAGCGTGGTCCACAGATGTTGCAGGCGCAGCTCGGCGGAGATGTCTTGCGCCAGAATGGCTTCGGACAGGGCGATTTTTTCTGCCACTTGCGGATGCGCCCAGCCGTATTTATTCATCAGCGCCTGGGTGACGCAGCCGTTCAGTTCCAGCCGGGCTTCCAGTTGGGCGCGGCCTTCCAGCCGGTGAATCCATTCGTCTACCTGGCCGGCGTAGGCCAGGGTTTCATCGTTGAGCGAGCGGTGCTGGGTCAGGCGCAGTTGGGCCAGCCCCAGTTCGACGGCGCGTGGGTAATGTTCGGCGCGGGCAAAGTGGTGGGCCACCGCGCCGGGGGCGTCGATCAGCTGTTGCGGGTCGTGCGCAACAATCGCCTGAGCCACCCGTTCATGGCGTTGGCGCTGCTGGCTGACCAGCATGATGTCGTAAGCAGCGTCGCGGATCAGCGCATGGCGGAACACATAGCGGTCGTGGTCGGCGCGCGCCAGCAGGCCGGCGTCTACCAGAATATGCAGCGCCAGGGCCAGCGCATCTGGCCCAGCCTCGGCGGCACACACGCGCAGCAAGCCGCCATCCACTTCGCGGCCAATGGTGGCGGCCAGTTGCAGAATGTCGCGCGCCGCGCCCAGTTGGTCAAAACGGCTGTGCAGCGATTCGCGCAGGGTGATGGGGATGGCGTTGACCTGGGCGCCAGGCTTGAAGCCCCACACCCCATCGGCTTCTACCAGGCTGGTGTCGCGCAGCACATGGGCCAGTTCCTGGATGAATAGCGGCACGCCTTCGGTGCGCGCCACCACGCTGTCCACCACGCTGTCGGCCAGCTGACGCGGGGCAAACAGGTGACGCACCATGGCGGCGGCCTCGGCCGGCTTGAGCCGGGCCAGCTCCAGGGCATGCACGGATTCGGCTTCCAGCGTCACGCCGGGACGGCAGGTCATCAGCAGCACCATGGCTTGCCCGCTCAGGCGCTGGGCCACATGGCGCAGGGCGTCCAGCGTGGCTGAATCCGCCCAGTGCAGGTCTTCCACCATCAGCAGCACCGGGGTTTGCCGGGCCAGATGCGCCAGCCACTGGGCCAGCGCCTCGATCAGCAATTGCTTTTGCAGCACGGGCGACACTGCGCCGGCATCCTGGCGGGCAAATGGCAGCGCCAGCCAGGCGCAAAAAATCGGCATCACCCGGTCCACATCACAACCGGCGTCGTGCAGCGCCTGGGTGAGGCGGGCGATTTGCGCCACCGGCTCGACGCCGGCCAGCACCTGTTGGCGCAGCAAGGACAGTAGCGGCGACAGGGCGTTGTTTTCGTATTCCGGAAAGCAACGGGCGCACAATGTCAGGCCGCCACGGCTGGCGATATGCCGACGCAGGGTTTCGCTCAGGCAGGATTTGCCCACCCCAGCCTCGCCACGCAGCAACCAGCCACTGCCTTGGCCCAGGCGGGCCTGCCGCCAGCCGCGCAACACCTGGCGCAGCTCACTGGCGCGACCGATGCAGCGGGTGTGCCAGGAATCCGACCCGGCGGCCACTTCGATGGGCTGCAAGGTGTGGGCCAAGAGCTTGAAGCAGCCTACGGTGGCCGACGCCGACGGCACGCGCACGCGCCCGGCCGCTTCAAACTCGGCCAGACCGCGCAGCAACTGGCGATAGGCCTCGCTGGCCCAGATTTCGCCGGGGCCGGCGTGGCTTTCCATTTGCAAGGCGATGTTCAGGGTATTGCCCGGCGAGACTTCACCGTCAGCGGCCACCACCATGCCGGCATGCAGGCCGATGCGCACTTGCAATTCGGCGCCGGCCCGGCACAAGGCGGCGTCGCCCTGGCGCGCGCACGCCAACTGGGCCAGCTCGACGGCAATACTGGCGGCCAAGCGCGCATCACCCTCGGTACTGCGCGGGTAGCCGAACATCACGCTGAACTGATGACCCAGCGAGCCAATCAGCGCACCTCCGCGCATCAGGGCGGCTTCCTGAAACACCTGGCACAAGGTGCGTTGCAGGCTCTCTTGCTGCTCAAAGCCGGCGTTGTCCAGGCTGTCGAAGGTTTCGGGCAGGCATACCGACACGCTGCAACACAACATGGTGACTTGGCGTTTTTCTTCGCGGCTGGGCTGGCAAATGGCGGTGGGCAGCTCGGCGGCGCGGTCGGCCGCAGGCAGCGGCAGCGACACACCCACCAGATCGTCCAGGCGGATGCGAGCCAGTTCCAGCAGCATATCGCCAGCGGAGGCATGGCGTTCGACGCGCTTCTTGCGCAGCGCCTTGCGCAACAAAGTAGCCACCGGGTGCAGGCCAATAGCCTTGGGCAGAACGGTTTCTTGCGGCACCAGCTTTTGATAAAAGATATCCGCTGCCGACGCGCCTTCAAACACCGGCCGCCCGGTCAGGCACTCGATAAACACCAGCGCCCAGGCGTACAAATCCGCCTGCACGCTGGGCGATTCGCCGCGCAATTGCTCGGGCGCACAGTAGGCTGGCGTGCCCAGGCACTCGTCGGCCAGGGTCATGTTTTTGAAATGCGGCTCGCGCAGATCCGGCGCCACGGTGCTGATGCCAAAATCCAGTACCTTGGCGTGGTTGACCACCCCATAGCGGGCAATCATGATGTTTTCTGGCTTGATGTCACGGTGCACAATGCCCAGTTGGTGGGCGCAAGCCAGCGCATCCAGCACCTGGCTCATCAGCCGGCCGGTTTCCAGTGGGTCCAGCGGGCCTTCTTGCAACAAACGCTGCTTGAGGGTCACACCGGGGACATATTCAAATACCCCGTAAACATACTGTCCGCATACGCCATCATCCAGCAGTTGCACAATGCTGGGATGACGCAGCCGTGAGCATAACGTGGTTTCTCGGCGGAAGCGCTCGATGCGGCGGGCATCGTCATGCACATGGGCAATCTTGATGGCGACGGTTTGGCCATTTTTGTCGGCGCGCGCCAGATACACGGCGCCATAGCTGCCGGCGCCCAGCAGGGATTCCAGGGTGTAACCGGGAATCTCGATGCGCACGGGTGACCCGGAGGGAGGGAGCGGGCGGGGGATGTCCCCGGCAAGAGGCGCTTTCATGGCTGGTCCTTATCCTTGGGTGGCTCAGGCGCGCATGCCCCATGCCAAACCAATGGACGTCATGGCCAACACATGAACTCTGCGCACCTGCATCATGCTGAACTCTCCGACTCAAAACGCCATGTGGATACACAGCCACCGCAGCATCAGGTCGAATGGCCCCATAGTGACACAGGGCAGCACGTTCTCGACACATGACATCACGCCTTCCGCCGTAGCGGATATTTGGCCAACCTTGCAGACCGACGGGAGCGGCAAATTCAACGCCACCCCAAAAACCATGTCGTTTTGCTAAATACGTAAAACTACTTGAGTAAATCTACGCATATTGACCCATATCCCGGATAGCTGCCTCAATTACACCTCATAACAACCATGGCATCAGGGTAGCTGGCAACAGGATGGACGTGCGGTGCCAGTGTTGTAATCGCGCATCATTGCTGAACAGGCTGCGCAAAAAGCATCACGCCGCCCCCAGGACAGGGGGCGGCGTGATGGCTCAGGCAGAGAGACGGCCGACTCAAAAGGCGGCCAGAGTATCAAGCAGGCAGGCTCAAGAAGCTGGGGCGCTCACTGCTGCCGGCGGGGTTTTCGGCTCGTCATGCGGCGCATCCGGGTGCCAGCCCAGGGTGAACAGCAGCACGGCAAAGCCAGCCACATAGCCCACCGGCACATGCCAGCCGTGGCGCAGCCATTGCCCGGCGGAGCGGCCCTCGGGGAACATATTGGTCAGCGCCACGCCAGAGGACGAACCAAACCACAGCATCGAGCCGCCAAAGCCAACGGCGTAGGCCAAAAAGCCCCAGTCGTAGCCGCCTTGCTTGAGCGCCAGCGCGGTGAGCGGGATGTTGTCAAAAATCGCCGAGATAAAGCCCAGCGCCAAGGCAGTCATCCACGAGGCGGGCGGCAGTTGCTCCACCGGCATCATCGAGGCGCACATCACCAGCGACAGCAAGAAGATCGAACCTTGCACGGTTTCCGGCAGCACTTCCCAGTCGTGACGGCGCACCGGGATAGTCAGCAGGATGGCGCTCCACACCGCCACGCCGATAAACGGAAAGCCGTCGGCCATACTGGTATAGAACGTGTTGACGGTGACATTGGCGCCCACGGCAAACACCAGCATCAGGCCAACAATCAACAAGCGCCCCCAATCCACATGGGTGTGGGCGTGGCTATGTTTGAGGATGGGCGAATAGGCATGCTGTTGCTTGGCGCCAAAGTAGCCGACAATCACCAGCGCCACCACGGCGGCGATATAAGCATCCAGCACAATCAACGGGCTGACGCCGTCGATCCACATCATGGTGGTGGTGGTGTCGCCCACCACCGAGCCGGCGCCACCGGCATTGGACGCGGCGACAATCGCCGCCAGAAAACCGATATGCACCTTGGCCTTGAACAGCTGGTGGGCCATGGCGCCGCCAATCAGCGCGGCGGCGATATTGTCCAGAAAGCTGGAAATCACAAACACCATCACCAGCAGCGCAAAGCCGCCCTTCCAGTCGTTGGGCAGGTATTTGGGCAGAATCACCGGCACATGGCTTTTTTCAAAATGCCGGGCCAGGATGGCAAAGCCGGTGAGCAGGCAGAACAAATTGGCCACCGTCACCCATTCGTGGTGCAAATGCCCGGCAAAACCGGCCAGACCCGCGCCAGTCACAAAGCCAGTGACGGCGATTTTATACACGCTGATGACGGCAAAACCGCCCAGCGCCACCCACAGCGAGAAGTGGTGAAACAGCGCCACGCCCAGCAGGGTGGCGGCAAACAAAAAGAACTCCAGCGGGATGCCGCCTACGCTGACGCCATTGCCGGCCAACGCCGACATGGGCAGCGCGAGGCCCGCGCCCAACAGGGCGATGCGCGAGGGAATAGTCATGATGGCTTACTCAAAGGTTGAAAAAACGGCAATCGCCCCGTCAAGACGCGACGCGCTGCGGCAGGCGCGCGGGCCAGGAGGCGCCGCCTGTTGCGTAGAATGTGGGCTCCACCCAACCGCGCCAGTAAAGATTGGGTGGGCGCTTCTTCAGCGCCGCTCACCCCACACTCAGCGCAGCGTCACAACGCCAGGAGGGTTTTGAGAGCGGCGCCCAGCACAGGCGGCCAGAACAACTTGCCAAGGCCGGCAGTATACCCAAGACACTTTCGGCCATGGATTCGGGTTATCCCGATCATTCCTCCCCGCCCGTGTCGCGGCGCGGCACGGTTTCAGGGTCGGCGATGATGGGCCGATAGATTTCCACCCGGTCGCCGGCCTTGAGCACGGCGTCGGGCTTGACCACGCGGCCAAAGATGCCCAGCTTGCGCTCGGCCAGCGCCACATGCGGAAACTGCTTGAGAATGCCAGAGCGCTCGATGGCCTCGACCACGGTGGATTCGTCCGGCACTTCCAGATTCAGCCAGACTTGCTGGCCCGGTTCGGAATAGACCACACCCACTTGCATGATGAAACTCCTTGATGATGTCGTCGATGTCGGCTTAGGGCGGCTCACAAAACCCAGCGAAGCGACCCTGGCTAGGCGCACGACCGCAGACAGTACAACAGTCGGGCAACAACGCCAGGAGGGTTTTGTGAGCGGTTCTTAGAGCGGCTCACAAAACCCAGCGCAGCGATCCTGGCTAGGCGCACGACCGCAGACAGTACGGGTAGTACGGCAAGGTCGTGCAACAACGCCAGGAGGGTTTTGTTAGCCGCTCTTAGCAGTGCGAAGGCTGGGCGGCGGGCGGCGGGGCGGCCTTGGCCAGACGGGCCTGGCGCAGCTCCATGGCGCGTTTGCCCGCCAGCAAAAAACCCAGCACGGCAAAGCCACCCGGCGGCAGAATCATCAGCAGGGCGCCGCCGTAGCCGGGCAGTTTCATTTCCAGGAAGGCAAAGCCCGGCCCGAGCAAGCCAGAGGCGTTGCTGAACAGCGTACCCGCGCCAAAGAACTCACGCACCAAGCCAATCACCGTCAAGGCGCCAGTAAAGCCCAGGCCCATGGCCAGGCCGTCCACGGCGGAAATCAGCACGCCGTTTTTCACGGCAAACGCCTCGGCGCGGCCCAGGATGGCGCAGTTGACCACAATCAGCGCAATAAACAGGCCCAGCACCTTGTATAGGTCGTGCATCCAGGCGTTGAGCACCATGTCCACCACGGTCACCAGGCCGGCAATCACCACCACAAACACCGGGATGCGCACTTGCGAGCTGACGGTGTGGCGAATCATCGACACCAGAATATTCGACACAATCAGCACTGCCGTGGTGGCCATCCCCATGCCCAGGCCATTGGTGCCGCTGGTGGTCACCGCCATGGCCGGACACATGGCCAGCAGTTGCGAGAACACCACGTTTTGTCCCCACAGGCCTTCTTTCATTACATTGCCCAGCGCGGGCGCCTTGCTGTCAGCCATGATCAGCCTCCGAGAATTTCCGCTTTGTGTTCACTGAAAAACAGCATGCCGCCCTTTACCGCCTTGACCACGGCGCGCGGGGTGATGGTGGCGCCGGCAAACTGGTCAAACACGCCGCCGTCTTTTTTCACGCCCCATTTGTCTGCCGGCGGCTCGCCCAGCGATTTGCCGTTGAAGCTGAGAATCCATTTGTCTTTGGCGATTTCAATCTTGTCGCCCAGACCAGGGGTTTCGGTGTGCTTGAGCACGCGCGCGCCCAGCATCTTGCCGTCCACATCCACCGCCATCAGCACCAGAATCTCGCCGCTGTAGCCGCGTTCGCTGACCTGAAACACCACGCCCTTGAGCGCGCTGCCCAGCCGGGCGCGGTAGATGGTCAGCGGTTTATCCTTGTATTGCAGGGTGACCACGTCCTTGACCAGGTCGTTGTCGGCAAAGCCCTTGGGCAGCACGTCGCTGAGCGAATTGCGCAGGTCGGCGGCCTCGGCGGCGGCGATGGCGTCGTGGGTGCTGGTGGCGGCCAGCGCCAGCGCGCCGCTGACCACCAGGGCCACCACGCCCAACAGCACGGGTTGATAGCCCAGTTTTTCCCGAATTGCATCCAGATTCATGTCAGGCCTCCTTGGGGGCGTCCAGCGGTTTGCCGTTGCGTTGACGGCCGAGGATGCGCGGCTTGAAGGCGCGGTCCAGCATCGGCGCCAGCGCATTCATGAACAGCACGGCAAACGCCATGCCCTCCGGGTAGCCGCCCCAGGTGCGGATGATCCAGGTCAAAAAGCCAATGCCCAGACCAAACAGCAGCTTGCCCAGCGGCGTGGTCGGCGAGGTCACATAGTCGGTGGCGATGAAAAACGCGCCCAGAATCGCCGCGCCAGACAGCAGGTGGGTGGCGGCGTCCAGGTAGTGCGCCGGATTGGCGGCGTGGCCGATGGCGGCCGGGATGGCCAGGCCAGCCAGCACCGCCAGCGGGATGTGCCAGGAGATAATGCGCACGGCGATCAGGTATAGCCCGCCGGCCAACAGCAGCGGCGCGGCGCTTTCACCCAGGCTGCCCACCCGCACGCCGTGCCAGGCGGCCAAGGGCGCATGGCCGCTGCTCAGGCTGTGCAGCAAATCCACGCCGCGCGACAGCTCGGTTTTGGCAAAGCCCAGCGGCGAAGCGCTGGCCATGGCGTCCGGAATCGGCATGGCGCCCAAAAAAATCATCAGGCTGTCGGCCAGGCCCGGCGCTGGCAGGCTGGCTTGCGCGCCCGGCAACACCCAGGTGGTCAGCGGCAGCGGAAACGACACCAGCAGCGCCACCCGCGCCACCATGGCCGGGTTGAACACGTTCTGCCCCAGGCCGCCAAACACCTGCTTGCCAATCACGATGGCGATAAAACCGCCCAGCACCGGGACCCACCACG
Source organism: Rivihabitans pingtungensis (assembly GCF_003201855.1). GTDB lineage: Bacteria > Pseudomonadota > Gammaproteobacteria > Burkholderiales > Aquaspirillaceae > Rivihabitans > Rivihabitans pingtungensis. Next base: position 68,182 of record NZ_QJKI01000005.1, read on the forward strand.
GCGCCCACGGCGGCAAGGTCAGCGCCAGCAGCCAACCCGTGAGCAGGGCGGAATGGTCCTTGAGCACGCGCGCCGGCTGCGGATGGCCCTTCAGCCGCAGGCACAGCGCCTCAAACCCGGCACAAGAGGCCAGGGTCAGCGCCCACACCAGAAACGACGGCCAGCCATACAGCCAAAACGAAAACAAGGTGGCCGGAACCAGCGCCAGCTCCACCCGCAGCATGGTGCCTGTGACGGTTTTGCCCGCATGGGCGTGCGGCGAGGCAACCAGCTGGCTGCCCGACAAAGACGACGGCATCATGTCGGTTCTCCTTGCTTGCTTGCCTCAGCCGCAGCGGCGGTTTTGGCGGCGGCGGCAGCGCGCTCGGCCTTGCGGCGGGCGGCGGCTTCGGCCTTTTCCTGGGCTTCGCGCGCCAGCCGCGCTTCGCGCGCCTGGGCGAGTTTCTTGGTGGCCTCCATGCGCAGGGTGGCGCGGTCGCGGGCGGCCAGTTCGTTTTTGGCGTAGGTGAAGTGCTGCACCAGCGGAATGCTGGACGGGCACACATAGGCGCAACAGCCGCAGGCAATGCAGTCTTTCAGGCCCAGCTCCACGGCTTCGCCCAGGGCTTCCTTGCGGATATTGGCGGCCATGTCCGAGGGCAGCAGGCCCATCGGGCAGGCCTCTACGCAGCTGCCGCAGCGGATGCAGTCGCTGGCGTCTTCCAGCCTGGCTTCTTTGGCGTCCAGCGCCAGAATGCCGCTGACGCCCTTCATCACCGGCACGCGCCAATGCTGCACTTGCGCGCCCATCATCGGCCCGCCAATCACCCGGCGCGCCAGGCCAAGGCCGTCGCCCTTGAGGCCGCCGGCAAAGGCCAGCACGTCTTCAGCCAAGGCGCCCAGCGGCACGTCGATATTGCCCGGCGCATTCACGCACGCGCCGCCCAAGGTCACCAGCCGCGACACCAGCGGCCGGCCTTCGGCCACCGCCTGCCACACGGCCAGCGCCGTGCCCACATTGTTGACCAGCACGCCAGCGTCAAACGAGCGGCCATCGGCCGGCACTTCGATGCCGGTGAGGGTCTTGACCATCTGTTTGTCAAAGCCCATGGGAAAACGCGCCGGCACCGGGCACACGCGCACGGTGTCGTAGCCGGCGGCGGCGGCCTGCATGGCGGCGATGGCTTCGGGTTTATTGTCTTCAATGCCGATCAGCGCGCGCTTGGCGCCGCTGGCGTGCACGATCAGCCGCACGCCAGCGACGATGCCGGCCGCCTGGGTGCGCATCAGCACGTCGTCGCAGGACAGATAGGGCTCGCACTCGCCGCCATTGATGATGACGGTGTGAATGCCGGCGCGGTTGGCGCCGGTCAGCTTGACCGCCGACGGAAAGGTGCCGCCGCCCATGCCCACCACGCCAGCGGCGGCGACCTTTTTGTTGATCTCGGCCGGCGACAGGGCAAAGGGGTCGTCACAGCCTTTGAGCTCAATCCATTCATCCAGGCCATCCGGCTCAAGCATGATGGCGGGCATGGCCAGGCCGGAGGGATGCGGCGCGGTCACATCGGCCACCGCCAGCACCGTGCCGGAGGTCGGCGCGTGCACCGGCGCGGACACCATGCCCTGGGCTTCGGCCAGACATTCGCCTTTTTTGACTTTTTGGCCCACCAGCACAATCGGCCGGGCCGGGGCGCCCGAGTGTTGCGACAGCGGCAGATACAGCCGCGATGGCGCGGGCATCACCCGCACCGGCGCATCGGCGCCAGGGCGCTTGTGGTCGTCGGGGTGAATGCCCCAATCGGCGCTGCCCAGTAATTTATCCAGCAAGGTGCGCAGGTTCATGACAGGATTTCCTTGACGATTGAGCGATTCAGGCCACGGCGGCCGGGCGCGGCATCACCCAGTGTTGCAGGGTGACCGGCATCGGCTTCATCAGCAGGGCTTCGGTGGGGCACACCGGCACGCAGCTTTCGCAACCGGTGCAGGCTTCGCGCAGCACGTTGTGAATCTGGCGGGCGGCGCCGACGATGGCGTCGGTGGGGCACACCTTGGCGCAGCGGCAGCAGCCGATGCAGAGTTCTTCGGCGACGGCGGCCAGCTTGGGGCCGCTGTCGTCCATGCCGGACAAATCCAGGCTCAGCCCCAGCTTGGCGGCCAGCGCCGAGGCCAGCGCCTTGCCGCCGGGCGGGCACAGGGTGGCGGGGGCCGAACCATCCACGACGGCGGCGGCGGCGCCAGCACAGCCCGGAAAACCGCACTGGCCACAGTTGGAGCCGGGCATCATCTCCAGCACTTCATCCACCACAGGATTGCCTTCCACCTGCAAAAAGCGGTTGGCCACCCCCAGCACCACACCCAGCACGGCGCCCAGCACGGTCAGACTCAAGACAGCGGCAAGCATGACGGTTCCTTTCAGAGATTCAGATGTTCAAGCCGGAGAAGCCCATGAAGGCCAGCGCCAGCAAACTGATGGTGACAAAGGCGATGGGCGCGCCGTCAAAGGCCTGCGGCACGCGCGACAGCGCCACGCGTTCGCGCAGGCCGGCAAAGATCACCATCACCAAGGTAAAGCCCATAGCCGAGCCAAAGCCGTACACCAGGCTCTTGAACAGGCCAAATTGTTGAGAAATATTGAGCAGCGCCACGCCCAGCACGGCGCAGTTGGTGGTGATCAGCGGCAGATAGATGCCCAGCGCTTGGTACAGGCCGGGGCTCATCTTGCGAATCACCATTTCGGTGAACTGCACCACGGCGGCAATCACCAGAATGAAGGTGAGGATGCGCAGGTAAGAAAGCCCCAGCGGCGCCAGCAGCCAGTTTTCCAGCATCCAGGACGCGCCAGCCGCCAGGGTGATGACAAAGGTGGTGGCCAGGCCCATGCCCAGCGCGCTGTCCACGCTCTTGGACACCCCCATGGCCGGGCATAAGCCGAGAAACTTCACCAGCACCACGTTATTGACCAGGGCAGTGGACAATAACAGGAGAATATATTCGCTCATGATGCGCTCACAGACGGATTTGGGAATGTCCGCGCCTGTGCATAAGGCATGCCACGCCGGCCAGAGAAAACATAAACCCATGTATAAACTGGATTTTTTGTTTTGACGGCAAACATTGTTGCAACGCAATGTCGGGTATCCGACAGGGGTTTCGTCAGTTTTGTCCCTTGGCGAGCGATTTCAGCGATTTACCCGATTTCGATGGTCGGCACGATTCCTGCTAAGCCTTATTGCGCGCCAGCCCGCAGCTTTATTTAGAGTCGCTCACAAAGCTCAGCGAAGCGATCCTGGCCAGGCGTGCGGCCGCAGACAGCACAAGCAGTACGGCAAGGCCGCACAACAACGCCAGGAGGGTTTTGTGAGCGACGCTTTACACCCTGCCTGCGGCCTGACGCCCCACCACCCGCCGCATGCGCGCGGGGCCAAACCGGACAGACATCCGCACGCAAGGAGAGACCCATCATGTCGGCCGCATCCGCTTTCTCCCCCCAGGTTTCATTACCGCCGGAGCTGTACCGACAGGCGGTGGAAGAAGCCGATCTGGCCATCTCCATCACTGACCGCCACGCCAATATCCTGTACGCCAACGCCGCCTTCACCCGCGTCACCGGCTATCAGCCCGAGCAGGTGATTGGCCACAACGAATCCATGCTGTCGCACCGCACCACCCCGCGCGAGGTGTACCAGGAGCTCTGGAGCCGGCTGGCCGCCGGCCAGCCCTGGAATGGCCGGCTGCTCAACCGCCGGCAGGATGGCAGCGTGTACCTGGCCGAGGTCAGCATCACCCCGGTGCACGCGCCGGATGGCAGCGTCAGCCACTATCTGGGCATGCACCGCGACGTCACCACCCTGCGCCAGCTGGAATGCATGGTGAACAACCAAAAACAACTGATCGCCTCGGTGCTGGACGCCGCGCCGATGGTGTTTGCCCTGCTGGATGGCAATGGCGGGCTGATGCTGAGTAATCAGGCCTACCACAGCATGGCGCGCGAGCTGAGCAACGACAATCCGGCGCACGCGCTGATGGACACGCTGTGCCCGGACTGGCGCGCCCAACTGGCCAGCGACCCGGCGCACTGCACCTTCACCGACCAGGAAGCCCGGCTGGACCGGCCCGGCGGCGCGCCGCGCTGGTATACCTGCAGCGCCCAGCTGATTCGCCTGAGCAATGAGGCGGTGGATGGGTTTTTCTGTGCGCAAAACGCCGCTGGCCTGCTGCTGACCTGCACCGACATCACCGCGCTGCGCGCCGAGCAGGAGCGCGCGCGCACCGCCGCGCTGAAGGCCATTCTGGCTGACGAAGAACGGGTGGCGTCGATTCGCGAAAGCCTGTCGGCGGCCCTGTTCCGGCTGGAAGAGCCGATGAATGTGATTTTCTCGGCAGTCAACCTGCTGCGCCGACGCGACCCGGCCAGCGCCAGCATGCTGGAAGACGCGCTGGACGCCAGCCGCGTGCATCTGGACGCGCTGCGCGAGGTGATTCCGCCGCGCGGGCCGGAAACCATGAGCAACGTCAACCTCAACGAAATCCTGCGCGACGTGCTGGACATCGTCACCCCCAGCCTGCTGGCCAATGGCGTGGTGGTGGACTGGCTGCCGGCGCCCACCCTGCCCACCATGTACGGCCGCTCGGTGCAGTTGCGCATTCTGTTCAAGGCCCTGATCGACAACGCCATCGAGGCAATGAGCGGCAAGGGCTGGGCGCGACGCGAGCTGACACTGAAAACACGCCAGCGCGACGACTGTATTGTCATCACCGTCGCCGACCGGGGGCCAGGCATGAGCCCGGATTGCGAGCTGCGCGCCTTTGAGCCGTTTTTCACCACCAAACGCGGCGGCGGCCGCCACCTGGGCACCGGCTTGTCGCGCGCCTACCAGGTGGCGACCGACCACGGCGGTTATATCGACCTGGGAGAAAACCCTGGCGGCGGCTGCCTGGTGACCGTGGAATTCCGCCTTGACGGCGACCCGGTATGAGCCTGGCGTCGTCAATGCCCCTGAGTCCGGATAGAGCGAACTGAATGATGGATACCCCGCACCCCCCGCATGCGGCTGGTGGACAAGGTTGTCATTTTTGCCCCACCCATAGCCTGAACCTGTTGCAGCTGTCGGCGCTGTACGCGGTCAGCCAGGTGCTCAACCGCACCCTGGACACCGCCGACATGCTGCGCGAAATGCTGCGCGTGCTGCACGACGAAGCCGGCCTCACCCACGGCCTGATTGCCGTGGTCGAGCCGGACAGCGGCGCACTCATGGTGCATAGCCTGCACCATCCACAAGCGCCACAACCCGAAACGGTGCGCTATCAGCCTGGCGAGGGCATTCTCGGCCTGCTGCTGGAGCAGCCGCGCACGGTCATGCTCAAGCGCGTGGCCGATGAGCCGCGTTTTCTCAACCGGCTGGGCGTGTACGCCCCACACCTGCCGTTTATCGCCGTGCCGATCAAGGTTGGCAGCGCGGTGTGCGGCGTGCTGGCGGTGCAGCCGGAAGACGAAGACGACGGCTTGCTCAGCGACCGTGGCCAGTTTGTGGAAATGGTCGCCAACCTGATCGGCAAGAGCGTGCAGCTGGCGCGCGAAGTGGCGCAGGAGCGCCACGCGCTGATCGAAGAGCGCGACTCGCTGCGCCGCACCGTGCGCCAGCAGTTTGGCTTTGACAATGTCGCCGGCCACTCGGCCAGTATGCGCCGGGTGTTCGACCAGGCGCGTCAGGTGGCGCGCTGGAACACCACGGTGCTGATTCGCGGCGAAACCGGCACCGGCAAGGAGCTGATCGCCAACGCCATTCATTACCACTCGCCGCGCTCGCGCCATGCGCTGGTCAAGCTCAACTGCGCGGCGCTGCCGGAAAACCTGCTGGAAACCGAGCTGTTTGGCCACGAACGCGGCGCCTTCACCGGCGCGGTGGACACCCACAAGGGCCGTTTTGAGCAGGCGCATGGCGGCACCTTGTTTCTGGACGAAATCGGCGAAATTTCTTCGGCGTTTCAGGCCAAGCTGTTGCGGGTGTTGCAGGAAGGCGAGTTCGAGCGGGTGGGCGGCAGCCGCACCATCCGCGTGGACGTGCGGGTGATCGCCGCCACCCACCGTGACCTGGAAGCGGCGGTGGACGCTGGCGAATTCCGCGAGGATTTGTTTTACCGGCTGAACGTGATGCCCTTGTTTCTGCCGCCGCTGCGCGAGCGCATCGAGGACATCCCGGACATTGCCCAGCATCTGTTGGGCAAAATCGGCCAGGCGCAGGGCCGCAAGCTGCGCATGACCGACGCCGCCATCAGCCGGCTGGCCGCCCACCACTGGCCGGGCAATGTGCGCGAGCTGGAAAACTGTCTGGAGCGGGCGGCGGTGTTGTCAGAAGACGGCCGCATTGATGTGGGCTTGATCTGTTTTCCGGGCGCGCGCGAACGCGGCAACGCGCGCCCGGCGGCGGCGCGCCCCGCTCCCGCCATGCATGCTGCGCCGCCCTCGGTGGACGACCCTTCGCTGTCCGAGCGCGAACGGGTGATCGCCGCGCTGGAGCAAGCCGGCTGGGTGCAGGCCAAAGCCGCGCGCCTGTTGGGCATGACCCCCCGGCAGATTGCCTATCGCATCCAGACCTTGAATATCGAGGTCAAGCAGCTGTAATACAGCGCGATTTTCATCGCACGCCACAAGGCGCCACGCCCGCCAGACTGCGCGGCCGACAGCGCCAGGACACAAGCCCGACTGGGCTGGTGTCTTACCTACCGTCGTATTGTCAGATATATTACGCACTCACTGCGCCAGCCAGCGTGCCAGGCAAGCGCCACAAGCAACGCAACAAAGCTTCGCCAACGCCGGGCAGGGCCGCTGAACGGCGCCAAACCTGCTTGGCTGGCCAGATATTCTGCACCGCCCAGCTTGGGCACAGCATTTGCTAAGAGTCGCTCACCAAACTCAGCGAAGCGCGCCTGGCCAGGCGTGCTGCGGCAGACAGTACCAGCAGGACGACCAGGCCGCGCAACAAGGCCAGGAGGGTTTTGTGAGCGGCTCTAAACGCCCGGTTATATCCATCACACCATCACGCCAAATGCCCACCTTCACGCTTTTCTCTGTACGCACCGGAGCCCGCCATGCTGCAAGATGACCTGCAAGCCGTCTGGCTGACGCTCAAGCTGGCCAGTGTGGTCACCCTGTTGCTGTTGCTGATCGGCACGCCGCTGGCCTGGTGGCTGGCGCGCACCCGCTCACGCGCGCGCGAACTGGTGGCCGCGCTGGTGGCCATGCCGCTGGTGCTGCCGCCAACGGTGATCGGCTTTTATCTCTTGCTGCTGATGGGGCCGCACGGCCCAGTGGGCCAGGCCATGCAGGCGCTGGGGCTGCCGCTGCTGCCGTTCACCTTTCCGGGGGTGGTGATTGCCTCGGTGTGTTATTCGCTGCCGTTTGTGGTGCAGCCCATCCAGAATGCGTTTGAGGCGATTGGCGAACGGCCAGCCGAAGTGGCCGCCACCCTGCGCGCCAGCCCGTGGGACACGTTCTGGCATGTGATGGTGCCGCTGGCGCGGCCGGGCTTTCTGACCGGGGCGATTCTGGGTTTTGCCCACACCATCGGCGAATTTGGCGTAGTGCTGATGATTGGCGGCAATATTCCCGGCGTCAGCCGGGTGGTGTCGGTGCAGATTTACGACCATGTAGAAGCCATGGAATACGCCCAGGCGCACTGGCTGGCCGGCGGCATGGTGGCCTTCAGCCTGACCGTGCTGCTGGTGCTGTACACCCTGAACCCCAGCACACGAGAACGCCGATGAGCCAGCTGCGCGCCCGTTTTTCCCTGTACCGCCCGGCCTTCAGCCTGGAGATTGATCTGCACCTGCCCGGCCGTGGCGTCACCGCACTGTTTGGCCCATCCGGCTCGGGCAAGACCACCTGTTTGCGCGCCATTGCCGGCCTGGAGCGCGTGCCGGGTGGCCATGTCAGCCTGGGCGAGCAGGTCTGGCAGGATGACCGCCATTTCACCCCGCCGCACCAGCGCGCGCTGGGCATGGTGTTTCAGGAAGCCAGCCTGTTTGCCCACCTGAACGCCCGCGACAATTTGCTGTTTGGCTACCGACGCACGCCGGCCCATGAGCGGCGCTTTGGCGAAGAAGAAGTGGTCGAGCTGCTCGGCATCGGCGGCCTGTTGTCGCGCAAGCCGCACCAGCTATCTGGCGGCGAGCGCCAGCGGGTGGGCATTGGCCGCGCGCTGCTCACCTCGCCGCAACTCCTGCTGATGGACGAACCGCTGGCGGCGCTGGACTTGCGGCGCAAGCAGGAAATCCTGCCCTATCTGGAAAAAGTCACCACCCAACTGGAAATCCCGGTGCTCTACGTCAGCCACGCGCCAGACGAAGTCGCCCGGCTGGCCGACCATATGGTGGTGCTGGATCAGGGCCGGGTGCTGGCCAGCGGCGCGCTGAACGATGTGCTGGGCCGGGTGGATGTGCCGGCGGTGTTTGCCGACGACGCCGGCACGGTGCTCAGCGTCACCCTGACTTCGCACGAAGACGACGCGCTCAGCCGGCTCAGCTTTGCTGGTGGCGATATTTATGTGGCGCAACAGCCACAGCCGGTGGGCGCCCAACTGCGCTGCCGGGTGCACGCCCGCGACATCAGCCTAAGCCTGTCCGCCGCCACCGACGACAGCATTCTTAACCGGGTGACCGCACAGATCGAAGCACTGGCCCCCGCGCCGACGCCAGGTCATGTGCTGGTGCGGCTGAACGCGGGCGGCGCGCCGCTGTTGGCGCGGGTGACGCAACGCTCGGCGCGCGCGCTGAACCTGGCGCCCGGCATGACGGTGTTCGCCCAGATCAAGGCGGTGGCGCTGCTGGATTGAGCATGGCGCGCATCCACCGAATCGCGCCACTTAAAATGGCGCGATTCGCCATCACCCGGAACAGAACCCATGCCACAGCCCCGCCATCCACACGCTTGGCGCGCACGTGGCCTCACCTGATAAAAAAACCCGGCGCAAGGCTTGACAAGCCAAAAACACCCCCGTAATATTGCGCTCTCTTTTACGTGGCTATGTAGCTCAGTTGGTTAGAGCACAGCACTCATAATGCTGGGGTCACTGGTTCAACTCCAGTCATAGCCACCAAAGATTCCAAGCCCGTCGCCTCAGCGACGGGCTTTTTGCATTGTCGCCCGCCCGCCGCCGGATGGCTTGGGGTATCATGGCGGGCTGTTTAGCCACCCTGTCACCCAGACGGATTCCCGTGAGCAAGAAAGTCTTTATCAAAACCTTCGGCTGCCAGATGAACGAGTATGACTCGGCCAAAATGCTGGATGTGCTGGGGGCCAGCGAAGGCGCTGTCCGCACCGACACCCCGGAAGACGCCGACATCATTCTGTTCAACACCTGTTCGGTGCGCGAAAAAGCCCAGGAAAAAGTGTTTTCCGACTTGGGCCGCGTGCGCGAGCTCAAGCTGCAACGCCCTGATCTGGTGATTGGCGTGGGCGGTTGCGTGGCCAGTCAGGAGGGCGAAGCGATTGTCAAACGCGCACCCTTTGTCGATGTGGTGTTTGGCCCGCAAACCCTGCACCGCCTGCCGGACATGCTGCGCGCGCGCAGCGACAGCGGCCGCGCCCAGGTGGATATTTCCTTCCCGGAAATCGAAAAATTCGACCATCTGCCGCCAGCGCGGGTGGAAGGCGGCGCGGCGTTTGTCTCCATCATGGAAGGCTGCTCGAAATACTGCACCTTCTGCGTGGTGCCCTATACCCGTGGCGAAGAAGTCTCGCGTCCGCTGGACGATGTGCTGGTGGAAATCGCCGGCCTGGCGCAACAGGGGGTAAAAGAAATCACCCTGCTGGGCCAGAACGTCAACGCCTATCGCGGCCTGATGCACGACGGCGAAATCGCCGACTTTGCCCTGCTGCTGGACTATGTGCACGAGATCCCCGGCGTGGAGCGCATCCGCTTCACCACCAGCCATCCGCGCGAATTCACCGACCGCATCATTGATTGCTACGCGCGCCTGCCCAAGCTGGTGTCGCATCTGCATCTGCCGGTGCAATCCGGCTCGGACCGGGTGCTGGCGGCGATGAAGCGCGGCTACACCGTGCTGGAATATAAATCCATCATCCGCAAGCTGCGCGCGGTGCGCCCGGACTTGTGCCTGAGCTCGGATTTTATTGTCGGCTTCCCCGGCGAAACCGAGGCGGACTTTGACGCCACGCTGAAACTGGCCAAGGACCTGGCTTTTGATTTCAGCTTTGTGTTCATCTACAGCCCGCGCCCCGGCACGCCGGCGGCCAATCTGCCGGATGACATTGCGCACAGCGAGAAGGTGCGCCGGCTGGAGGCGCTGAACGAGGTGATCGAAGCCGAGGGCCTGCGCATCAATCAAAGCATGGTGGGCACGGTGCAGCGCGTGCTGGTGGAAGACATCTCGCGCCGCGACGCCGAGGTGCTGGCGGCGCGCACCATGAACAACCGGGTGGTGAACGTGCCCGGCCTGCCGCGCCTGTTGCGCCAGATGATCGACGTGCGCATCACCGAGGCTTACCCCCATTCGCTGCGCGGAGAAATCGTCACCCGCGAAAGCATTGCCTGAGCGCGCCATGTCCCTGAGCCAACGCATTCAATTCACCCCGGTGGACAACGCCCGCCTGCAAAACCTGTGCGGCCCGCTGGACGAAAACCTGAAACAGATCGAAACCGCGCTGGATGTCAGCATCGCCCGGCGCGGCGAGGGTTTCAAGGTGGTGGGCGCACGGGCCGCCGACGCGGTGACCGCGCTGGAGATGTTCTACCTGCGCGCCGAGCGCCAGCCGCTGGAGGTCGAAGACATTCAGCTGGGCTTGGTGGAGTTTCAGCGCACGCCGCCCGAGGCGGTCGACGAGGGCGTGCCGGTGCTGATGACCCGGCGCGGCGACCTGCGCGGGCGCACCCAGCGCCAGAACCACTATCTGAGCGCCATCCAGAACCACGACATCACCTTTGGCATCGGCCCGGCCGGCACCGGCAAAACCTATCTGGCGGTGGCCAGCGCGGTGGACGCCATGGAGCGCGACGCGGTCAAGCGCATTGTGCTGGTGCGCCCGGCGGTGGAAGCCGGCGAAAAGCTGGGTTTTCTGCCCGGCGATCTGGCGCAGAAAGTCGATCCCTATCTGCGCCCACTGTACGATGCGCTGTATGACCTGATGGGCTTTGACCGGGTGAGCAAGCTGTTTGAAAAAAACCTGATCGAAATCGCCCCGCTGGCGTATATGCGCGGCCGCACGCTGAACCACGCCTTTATCATTCTGGATGAGGCGCAGAACACCACGCCCGAGCAGATGAAGATGTTCCTCACCCGCATCGGCTTTGGCTCCAAGGCAGTGATCACCGGCGACGTCACCCAGATCGACCTGGCCCGCCACCAAAAGAGCGGCCTGATTGAGGTGGAAAAAATCCTCAATCAGGTGCGCGGCATTTGTTTTCACCATTTTCAAAGCGACGACGTGGTGCGCCATCCCCTGGTGCAGAAAATCGTTGACGCTTACGACCGCTGGCAAGCCGCCAGCCCGGATACCCACGCATGAAACTCGCCAAGACTGTTTACCGCCCCCGCCCGCGCCAGCTCGATCTGGACGTGCATTACGCCGTGCCGCTGATCGGCCTGCCCAGCCCCGAGCAGTTCTCGCGCTGGGTGGCCGCCGCGCTGCGCAATGGCCCGCGCCTGGCGCAAATCGGCCTGCGCGTGGTGGATGAGGCCGAAGGCCGCGAGCTAAACCACGGCTATCGCGGCAAGGACGCCGCCACCAATGTGCTGAGCTTTGCCCTGAACGAGGGCGAAGACAGCCCGGCCGATTTGCCGCTGTTTGGCGACATCGTGCTGTGCGCGCCAGTGGTGGCGCACGAGGCCGCCGAGCAAGGCAAGACCCTGCACGCCCATTACGCCCACCTGACTGTGCATGGCGTGCTGCATCTGTGCGGCCACGACCATGAGGACGACAGCGAGGCCGAAGCGATGGAAGCGCTTGAAACTGTCATCCTGGCAAGGTTAGGATACGACAACCCTTACGCCGAATCGGCTGACTGAACCTCACACTATGGACGAAGCTGGCAGTAAACCATCCTGGCTGGAGCGCCTGTCGGCGCTGCTGATGCGCGAACCGGAAGACCGCGAAGAGCTGATCGAACAATTGCACGCGGCGTTTGAGCGCAATCTGCTCGACGCCGACGCCCTGGGCATGATCGAAGGCGTGTTGCAGGTGGGCGAATTATCAGTGCGCGACATCATGATTCCGCGCAGCCAGATGGATGTGATCCGCGTCAGCGAATCGGTGGCGCATTTCCTGCCCTTCGTGCTGGACACCGCGCATTCGCGCTTTCCGGTGATTGGCCGCGACAAGGACGATGTGCTGGGCATCCTGCTGGCCAAAGACCTGCTGCGCTACTTTGCCGACCCGGACGCCTTTGACCTGCGCGACAGCCTGCGCCCGGCGGTGTTCATCCCCGAATCCAAACGCCTGAACGTGCTGCTGAAGGAATTTCGCAGCACGCGCAACCACATGGCCATCGTGGTGGACGAATACGGCGGCGTGGCCGGGCTGGTGACCATCGAAGATGTGATCGAGCAAATCATCGGCGACATCGAAGACGAATACGACTTTGACGAAACCGAGAGCAATATCATCCGCGACCACAGCGGCCGCTACCGGGTGAAGGCGCTGACCGAGATCGAAGACTTCAATGCCGCGCTGGGCGTGGCCTTTGCCGATGACGAATACGACACTATCGGCGGCTTGGTGGTGTCCCGCTTTGGCCATCTGCCCAAGCGCGGCGAGAGCATCGACCACGCCGGCCTGCGCTTTCAGGTGATCCGCGCCGACAGCCGGCGCATTCACTCCCTGCTGGTCGAACGCCTGCCCGAGGCAGACACGACCGAGCAACCAGCCCCTGCCGCATGAAACTCCCTGATTCGCGCGCCAGCCACTGGCTGCTGACCGTCGCCAGCGGCGCGCTCAGCGTGCTGTGCTTTGCCCCATTCCGCCAGTTCTGGTTGATGCCGCTATTGCTGGCGCTGCTGTTCAGTCTGGCGCTGGCGCAACCGCGCGCGCGCCAGGCCGCCGGCTTGGGCGCGCTGTGGGGGCTGTCCGCCTACACGGCCAATTTCTACTGGATTTATATCAGCCTGCACGACGTGGGCGGCATGCCGGCCTGGCTGGCGCTGCCGATGACGCTGCTGCTGCCGGCTTATCTCTGCCTGTACCCTGCTTTGGCGCTGGGACTGGCTCACCGGCTGGGTGCGGAACGGGCGTGGTGGACCTTGCCAGCGTTATGGATACTAAGCGAATGGCTGCGCGCGACGGTGATGACCGGCTTTCCCTGGGGCAATATCGGCTACAGCCAGATCCCGGAAGGCCCGCTGGCCGGCTGGGCGCCAGTGGGTGGGGTGTATCTGGTGGCGGCCTGGGTAGCTTTGAGCGCTGCCGCGCTGGCGCACAGCGCACGCCATGGCCTGCGCCGCGCCGCGCCGGCACTGGCGCTAGGCGTATTGGTCTGGCTGGCGGGCATGGGCCTGAAAACAGTGTCCTGGACCGAGGATGCAGGAGAGCTGGACGTCGCGCTGCTACAAGGCAATATCGCCCAGGAAATGAAATGGCGGCCAGAAACTTTTGCCCACACCTTGCAGACCTATCAACAGCTGCTTGATCAATATCCCGCCCGGGTGGTGATTCTGCCGGAAACCGCCATTCCGCTGTTTGCCGATCAGGTTCCGCCTGGCGTGCTGGCCTGGCTGGCCGACAGCGCGCGCGCGCAGGGCAGCGAATTGGTGACAGGCATGCCTTATCTGCATCCGCAAAACCCTGATCGCTATTACAACGCGGCGCTGGCGCTGACCTCGCCACAGCCAGTATACGGCAAGGATCATCTGGTGCCATTTGGCGAATTTGTGCCGCTCCCCTGGCTGACCGGCTGGGTATATCGCTACCTGAACATGCCACTGGCAGGTTTTAGCTCGGGCGGTGCAGTGCAAGCACCCATGCAGTTGGCCGGCCACCGGCTGGCGTTCAACATCTGCTATGAAGACAGCTTTGGCGATGAGCTGCGCGCAGGCGCGCGGCAAGCAGAAGCCTTGGTGAACCTGAGCAATCTGGCCTGGTTTGGTCATTCCACCGCCGCCGACCAGCATTTGCAGCTGTCGCAAACCCGTGCACTGGAAACCGGCCGCCCGATGCTGCGCGCCACCAACACCGGCGCCACCGCCGTGGTGCGCGCCGATGGCAGCGTGCAGGCGCGACTGGCGGACTTCACCACGGGCGGCTTGCGCGCCCGAGTGGAAACCCGGCGCGGTAATACACCTTACCTGCGTGGGGGCGACCTTCCAACTCTACTGGCCTCGCTTATGGTGTTATTAGCAGCCTTCTGGACACGCAGGCATTGCCAGACTCACCTTGATTCTGACAAGAATCTCCACGATTTTCGCCACAGTGGCCATAAAGGAGCACCATGAGACACTTTACTTTTTCATTTATTTTTACCGCTATCGCCCTAGCGCTAGTCGGAGCCTGGGGATTTCATTTAGGTGGAATGCCCACAGCCCTGACAGCCATGACCTTAGCTGCGGTGTTAGCCGCCATGGAAGTTTCTTTATCGTTTGACAACGCAGTGGTCAACGCGGGTGTGCTCAAAACGATGAACCACTTCTGGCGGATCATGTTTTTGACTGTTGGCATCTTGGTAGCCGTATTCGGCATGCGCCTGCTGTTTCCGATCATGATAGTGTCGGTTGCAGCAGAGATGAGCATGGGCGATGTAGTGCGTATGGCGCTCGAACAACCGGATGCCTATGCCGCACGCCTGACCGCCCACCACGCCGAAGTCTCAGCATTTGGTGGCATGTTCCTGCTACTGGTGTTCCTCAATTACTTTTTTGACGACGAAAAGGAAACTCACTGGTTTCACTGGCTAGAGAGCCGTCTGGGTGGACTGGGCCGCATCAATGCCATCGGTGTACTGGTTGCATTGCTAGCACTGATGGTGAGCTTGCGCGGCGTAGGAGAAGCACAACGTCTAGCCGTGCTACTTGCAGGCATCTGGGGCATCCTGACCTATTTGCTGGTGGATTGCCTGGCGGCGCTGCTGGAACAAGACGAAGACAGCAACAATGGCCAGGTGGTGCGCCGGGCCGGGCTGGGGGCGTTCATGTATCTGGAAGTGCTGGACGCTTCGTTCTCGTTTGACGGCGTGATTGGCGCGTTCGCCATCACCAAAGACATCGTGATCATCATGTCCGGCCTGGGTATTGGCGCCATGTTCGTGCGTTCGATCACCATTTATCTGGTGGAAAAAGGCACGCTGGACGAGTATGTGTTTCTGGAGCACGGCGCCCACTACGCGATTGGCGCACTGGCGCTGATCATGCTGGCGTCGATGAAGTGGCACATCCCCGAGCTGTTTACCGGCTTGATTGGCATTGCTTTGATTGTGTTGTCGGTATGGTCGTCAATCCGTTATAGCAAGACGCAAGCTGCCAACTGAACACAAAACCAGCAGAATCAGACGGGCAACGGTGGTGGGCTATAACAGGTGGCGCGATTGCGGCCAGCCGCCTTGCTGACATACATGGCGGCATCGGCCGCGGCCACCAGGTCCTGCAAGATACGGCCATGCGCTGGCGCGTGGGCAATGCCGATGCTGGCAGAGATCTGGAAGCTGCGCCCATCCACTTCAAAAGGCATGCTCAGTTGCTGATTCAGGCGGCCAGCCACCCGTTCCGCCAACGCGGGCAAGGCTGGCGCACTCAGCACCACGACAAATTCGTCGCCGCCATAGCGGCCAACAATATCGGTTGGCCGCACCGATTGCTGGATGCGCCGGGCGGCTTTAATCAGGATCTGGTCACCGGTCTGGTGCCCTTGCGCGTCATTGATGTCCTTGAAATGATCCAGATCGACAAACAGCACAGCCAAGGGTAAGGCATGCTCCAGCGACTGTGCCAGTAATTCATTGAAGCAAGCGCGGTTATACAGGCCGGTCAGCTCATCATGGCTGGATAAATAACGCAGCTTATGAGCATGGGCATGGCTGTCTGTCAAGTCGTGCTGCACCAGCACCACGGTATCCGCACTGTCGGTCAGGCGCTGCACGGTCAGTTGATAGACGCGCGGCTGGCCATCGGCATCAAACAGGCTGAGTTCTTCAGGAGGGGCGTGCGTCTGGCTGCCCTGCAATACCCGCGACAGCTTGGCCAGCCAGCTTTCCGTCACCGGGCGATCCCCCGCGCGAGTACGATACAACGACAACAAGCTGTCATGGTCGTGCTGCTCGCCGGTAAAACGGCGCCATTCCGGATTGCCATGCAGCGGAAACCCGCCGCGCCCCAGCACCACCACCGCATCCGGCAGGCTGTCGATCAGTTGGGCCAGACGAGACACCTCTGCCTGGGTACGGGCCTCCATGGAACGAATGGCGCTGAAGCGCTGGCGTACCATCATCAGCGTGGCGGCCAACAGGCCGGCCAGCAGCGGCAAGAATACCCAAAGCGACATCTGCAAATTACTGCGCCAGTCGGCCAGCACGCGCGCACGATTTTCTGCGGCCACCACCACCACTGGCATGCGACGGGCAGCACGATAACTTTCCAGCACTGGCTCACCCAGACGCAGACGTTCAGCGGCAGGGCCGATTTCCCGCGCAGCCAGTTGTACGCCAAAGCGATCCTGGCGTTCCACCGTGGTCAGCCACTGGCCGCTGCCGTATGCAAACAGTGGTACGCCGTCATAGCGATAGACCTCCAGGCGACCTTCGCCCAGCAAATCCAGTCGGGAAAAATAATTGCGGAATGTCTCAGGCGACAAGGTAGCCACCGCCCACCATTGTTCGCCTTCTAGCTCAAGTGGCATGGCCGCGAGGACAAAACCCGGAGCATCACTGATCACAACCTTGCCTGCCTCAGCAAGATCACGCCCAGGATAGGCCTGAGAGAGCCACATCAGCGCACCGCGCTGCGGGGCTTCCGGCAGCAACAAACCCAGATTGGCAGGCTCGGAGCTGGCCACCACGCGACCATCAGTGCGGACCAGCGAAACACTGCGCACATTCGGCACACCTTGCAAACCGGCCTTGAGCAAGGCTTGTGCCTGCCCGCCCAGACGGGCACTGGCCGGCAGCTGTTCCCACTGGCTGGCCCGATCCATTAACAGCAGGCGGGTTTGCTCCAGCGCCTGTGAGAGATAATCCTCGGCCACCATCGCCCCGACATCCAACTGGCGGGCATGGGTGTCGATCGTCTGCCGATAGTCCCTTGAAATGCCCCAGGCCAGCAAGCCAATACCGGAACAGGCAAAGATGGCCAGCAGAATATACAGCATGCGGTTGGCGCGACCGGTAATGTCGCCATCAAAGGCACGCCCTCCCCAGGAAAACTCCGACTCGCTCACTGAGCATCCCTGACAATCGGTTGCAAATCATAGCGCTGTGCCAACAGGCGCAGGCGGCCGGAGCGTTGCTGATTGCGCACAAACTGGTTCAGCGTACCCAGCCAGGCCGGCTGGCCCGGGGCAATGGCATAGGCGTAATTCACCACATGAAACGGCTTGTCCGGGGCGATGATCCGCACCCAGTCATGGTCTTTGACCATGCGGCGTGTAAATGGATAATCCGACATGAACACATCGGCACGTCCGGATTCCACCTCGCCCTCGCGAGTGGCTGGTGGCGCCACCACCAGCAGCCTGGCTGCATGCAGGCGCTCGCGCATCAGCGGTTCGTGAAAAGTCCCGGCGGCCACGGCCACCACTCGACCAGGGCGATCAATGTCCAACCAGGACTGGACATTGACATTGCTGCGGCTGGCCACTGCATAGACATCGCTGAACATATGCGGCTGGGTGAAATCCATCACAGCCTGACGGGCAGGTGTCACGGCCACGGCAAACATGCCAACGTCGCAGCGATTACCCAGCAGATCGTCCTTGAGCTTGGCAAAATTGCTGTCGATGAATTTCAGCGAGACATTTTGCTGGGTAGCCAGATCACGCGCCATGTCGGCATCTACCCCCGCCACCGCACCAGACTTGGGATTGCGGTAGGAGATGCCATAGTATTCCGGCCAAATGCACACCCGCAGCTCACCCCGTGCCTTGATGTCATGCAGGCGGTCTGCCGCCAGCACCAGGCTGCCGTGCAGCAACAGACCCAGCGCAATAAAAAATGCTTTCATGCTCAATCCGGTGACCTTGTCGGCCAGGAAAAAACCACACCATGCGCCGGTCCACTCCCAGTCGAAACCTGCTGGCCCGGCCGGCGCGCCGCCGCAGACACTACCGCAGCCAGCCCGCAGACACAACCATTGTCAGAGATTTTTGTGAAGGCGAGCAAAACCTGCGATACATGCTGTGAATACAGTGTGCCATCTGATCACAGCAACACAATGGCAGGCCAGACAAAAGCCTGCTGATAGTAGCCAACTGGTCGCAGCAGATAAAACAAAACCCCGCCAAGGCGGGGTTTTGTTTATGCCAGAGTCGAATCCGACTTAAGCCTCGGCTTCGTCAGCCAGCTCAACAGCTTCGACATCCGGGCGATCCACCAGCTCAACCAGAGCCAGCGGCGCATTGTCGCCCTTGCGGAAACCGCATTTCAGGATGCGCAGATAGCCGCCGTTGCGGGTGGCGTAACGCGGACCCAGCACGTCGAACAGCTTGACCACGATCTGACGGTCGCGAGTGCGATCGAAAGCCAGGCGACGGTTAGCCAGCGACGGCTTCTTGCCCAGGGTGATCAGCGGTTCTGCGACACGGCGCAGTTCCTTGGCTTTCGGCAGCGTGGTCACGATGGCTTCGTGACGCAGCAGCGAGTTCGCCATATTGCGAAGCATCGCCAGACGATGGCTCGTCGTGCGATTGAGTTTACGATTGCTTAAACGATGACGCATGTCTTTATCCTTTTGTCACACACCGCTTACGGCTGCTTGTCCAGCCCTGCCGGCGGCCAGTTTTCGAGCTTCATGCCCAGCGTCAGACCCTTGGAAGCCAATACTTCCTTGATTTCATTGAGCGACTTGCGACCCAGGTTCGGGGTCTTGAGCAACTCGGTCTCGGTGCGCTGAATCAGGTCGCCGATGTAGTAGATGTTTTCTGCCTTCAGGCAGTTGGCAGAGCGGACAGTCAGCTCAAGGTCGTCCACCGGACGCAGCAGGATCGGATCGACCTGCGGAGCGCGAACTTCTTCCACTTCGACAGCAGTGCCCTGGAGATCGGCGAAGATGGACAGTTGATCCATCAGGATGCGCGCGGCAGCGCGCACCGCTTCTTCCGGCTCGATCACGCCATTGGTTTCAATGTCCATCACCAGACGGTCAAGGTCAGTCCGCTGCTCAACGCGAGCATTTTCCACCGTGAAGCTGACACGGTGAACCGGGCTGAACGACGCATCCAGGAGGATGTTGCCAATAGTGCGGTTATCGTCCTGGTTGACACGGACCGACACCGGCTGGTAGCCGCGGCCCTTCTCAACCTTGATCTCCATTTCGATCTTGCCGTTGGCGGCGAGATGGCAAATCGGATGATCCGGATTCACCACTTCCACGTCATGCGGCAGCTCGATATCGCCGGCCAGCACAGGGCCTTCACCTTCTTTTTTGAGGGTGAGCAGCACACTGTCGCGACCATGAAGTTTGAGCACCACGCCCTTCAGGTTCAGGAGAATGTCAACAACATCCTCCCGAACGCCGTCGAGCGCGGAGTATTCATGCAAAACGCCAGCGATAGACACTTCGGTCGGCGCAAAACCAGGCATGGACGACAGCAGGATGCGGCGCAGCGCGTTGCCCAGGGTATGGGCGTAGCCACGCTCGAACGGCTCCATGGTGACGCGCGCTTGCGTAGCCGACACCGGCTGCACGTCGATCAGACGCGGTTTGAGAAATTCCGAAGCGCTGTTTTGCATAGTGTTTCCTTGTTGGCTAGCGATTACTTGGAGTAGAACTCAACGACAAGCTGCTCGTTGATATCGCTAGACAGATCGGTACGTTCCGGGGCGGACTTAAAGACGCCTTCCATCTTCTTGGCGTCGATGCTCACCCAGGACGGCATGCCGATTTGTTCGGCCAGCGCCAGGGCTTCCTGGATACGGACTTGCTTCTTGGACTTTTCACGCACAGCCACCACGTCGCCAGATTTGACCTGGAACGACGGGATGTTCACGCATTGACCGTTGACGGTGATCGCCTTGTGGCTGACCAACTGACGCGCTTCAGCGCGAGTCGAGCCAAAGCCCATGCGATACACCACGTTGTCCAGGCGCGATTCCAGCAGTTGCAGCAGGTTTTCGCCAGTGGAACCCTTGCGGCGGGCGGCTTCAGCGAAGTACTTGCGGAACTGACGCTCCAGCACGCCGTAGATGCGGCGGATCTTTTGCTTTTCACGCAGTTGGACGCCATAGTCCGACACGCGGGTGTTCTTAGCGCCATGCTGACCCGGACGGGTGTCCAGCTTGCACTTGCTGTCCAGCGAGCGGCGAGCGCTCTTCAGGAACAGGTCGGTGCCCTCGCGACGCGCGAGTTTACATTTCGGGCCGATGTAACGTGCCATGTTGACTCTTTCTCCTGATTAGATGCGACGTTTCTTGGGAGGACGGCAGCCGTTGTGCGGAACCGGCGTCACATCGGAGATGCTGGTAATCTTGAAACCCAGCGAGTTCAGAGCACGCACAGCCGATTCACGGCCGGGGCCGGGGCCCTTGATGCGCACTTCAAGATTCTTAACGCCATATTCTTGGGCAACTTTACCAGCGGCTTCCGCGGCTACCTGAGCTGCGAAAGGTGTACTTTTGCGCGAACCTTTAAAACCAGCACCGCCGGAGGTAGCCCAAGACAAAGCATTCCCTTGACGATCGGTGATGGTGATGATGGTGTTATTAAAGGACGCGTGAACGTGAACGATCCCTTCGGATACGCTCTTCTTCACTTTTTTGCGTACACGCACTGTGTTTGCTTTAGCCATTATTGATCCTTACGAATTACTTCTTGCCGGCAATCGCCTTGCGCGGACCTTTACGGGTACGGGCATTGGTGCGAGTGCGCTGGCCACGGCACGGCAGGCCGCGACGATGGCGCAGGCCACGATAGCAGCCCAAATCCATCAGGCGCTTGATGCTCATGGTGACTTCACGGCGCAGATCACCTTCAACGGTGAACTTGGCCACTTCGTCACGCAGCTTTTCCATTTCAGCGTCGGTCAGGTCTTTGACCTTGGTCGACTCGGTCACGCCAGTAGCCTGGCAGATAGCCTGGGCACGGGTCTTGCCGATACCGTAGATGGCTTGCAGGCCAATCACGGTGTGCTGATGATTAGGAATGTTTACCCCAGCAATACGGGCCATACATTATCCTCAAATCTAAAAAGTTGGCGATTCTAGCACGCAATCGCACGGGCAACAAATCAGCCCTGCTTTTGCTTGTGCCGCGGATCCGTGCAGATCACGCGAACGATGCGATTGCGACGGATGATCTTGCAGTTACGGCAAATTTTCTTTACCGACGGCTGGACTCTCATTGATTTTCCTTTCGAAAGAACTGGGCGCCAAATGGATGCTTACTTGGCGCGGAACACGATTCTGGCGCGGCTCAGATCATACGGGGTCAGTTCCACTGTCACCTTGTCACCAGGCAGGATGCGAATATAGTGCATGCGCATCTTGCCGGAGATGTGGCCCAGCACCACGTGCCCGTTTTCGAGCTTGACCCGGAAGGTTGCATTGGGCAACGTTTCCAGGACTTCGCCTTGCATCTGGATCGTATCTTCTTTAGCCATGTTTCACTTTGCCTGAATACGGTTGTTAGCGCGACATCAGGCCGCTGTTCTTGAAGTTGGCCTTCTTGAGCAGGTTTTCGTATTGATGGGTCATCACGTACGATTGCACCTGCGCCATGAAGTCCATGGTCACGACAACGATGATCAACAGCGAAGTGCCGCCAAAGTAGAACGGAACGTTCCACTTCAGGATCAGGAACTCCGGCAGCAGACAGACCAGACCAATATAGATCGCACCAATCAGCGTCAGACGCAGAATGATCCGTTCGATATAGCGCGAAGTCTGCTCACCCGGACGAATGCCCGGAATGAAGGCGCCGCTCTTTTTCAGGTTGTCGGCGGTTTCCTTCGGATTGAACACCAGAGCGGTGTAGAAATAGCAGAAGAAAACGATTGCCGCTGCGTACAGCAGCACATACACCGGCTGTCCCGGATGCAGGGAGTTGCTGATCGATTTCAGCCAGCCCAGCCCTTCAGTGTTGCCAAACCAGCCCACCACCGTAGCAGGAAACAAAATGATGCTGGATGCGAAAATGGGCGGAATCACACCCGCCATGTTCAGCTTCAGCGGCAGGTGCGTGCTTTGCCCCTGCATCACTCGGTTACCCACCTGGCGCTTGGCATAGTTGACCAGCACCTTGCGTTGGCCGCGTTCGACAAACACGACCAGATACGTCACAGCAATGACCCCGATGAACAGTGCGATCACCAGCAGAATCGGCAGGCTGCCTTGCGAGGTCAGCGTCAGCGTCTTGCCAATGGCCGACGGCACACCCGCAGCAATACCGCCGCAGATGATCAGGGAAATGCCATTGCCAATGCCACGCTCGGTGATCTGTTCGCCCAGCCACATCAGGAACATCGTGCCAGTCACCAGGGTGACGACCGTGGTCAGGTAGAACTCGAATTGCGAGGTCACCACCAGATTGGGCTGCTTGAACAACATCACGGCAATGCCGAAGCTTTGGAAGGTTGCCAGCAACACGGTGGCGTACCGTGTGTACTGGGTGATCTTCCGCCGTCCCGCGTCGCCCTCTTTTTTCAGCTGCTTGAGGCTGGGCAATACTTCACTGGCCAGCTGCAGAATGATGGAAGCCGAGATGTACGGCATGATGCCAATAGCAAACACCGTAAACCGGGACAGGGCCCCGCCCGAAAACATGTTGAACATGTCGAGGAGGCCCGTCTGGGACGACTGGAACAACTTCGCTAGCTCGGCCGGGTTGATGCCCGGAACCGGAATGTGCGCACCGATACGGTAAACGATCAACGCACCGATCAAAAACCAGATGCGCTTTTTCAGATCACCAAACTTGTTGGTGTTCGCCGCTAGAGAAGGATTGGCCACTTAAATCGCGCCTTATTCAGCGAAACGGCCACCGGCGGCTTCGATCGCGGCGCGAGCGCCGGCGGTTGCCGAAATGCCACGCAGGGTCAGCGCACGTTCCACGGTACCGGAAGCAATGACTTTGGCAGCCTTGGCGCCGTTAGGCAGCAGGCCGGCTTGAGCCAGGGTCAGCAGGTCGATTTCATCAACCGGCAGTTTGCTCAGCTCGTCCAGGCGCACTTCCACGGTCAGGTGCTTGGTCAGCGACTTGAAGCCACGCTTGGGCAGGCGACGATGCAGCGGCATTTGACCGCCTTCGAAACCCACTTTGTGGAAGCCACCAGAACGCGACTTCTGGCCTTTGTGACCGCGACCGGCAGTCTTGCCCAGGCCGCTGCCAATGCCGCGACCGACGCGACGCTTGGCGTGCTTGGCGCCAGCGCCCGGCTTGATGGTATTGAGTTGCATGGTCAGCCCTCGCACTTCAACAGGTAGCTGATCTTGTTGATCATGCCGCGATTTTCAGGGGTGTCGATTACTTCGACGGACTGGCGAATTTTCTTCAGACCCAGGCCGCGAGCGCACGCCTTGTGCGACTCGATGCGACCGATCAGGCTCTTCACCAAGGTCACTTTGACGGTTTTGTTGTCACTCATTCTTCCACTCCCAGGATTTCCGCCACGGTCTTGCCGCGCTTGGCAGCGACGTCGCCCGGGGTGTACATCTTGGACAGGCCGTCCAGGGTGGCGCGAACGATGTTGTACGGGTTGGTCGAACCGTGGCACTTGGCCGACACGTTCTTCACACCCAGAGCATCGAACACGGCGCGCATCGGGCCGCCGGCGATGATACCGGTACCTTCCGGAGCCGGTTGCATGAACACGGTGGTGGCGCCATGCTTACCGGTCACGGCGTGGTGCAGGGTGCCGTTCTTGAGCGGAATCTTGACCATCTTGCGACGGGCTTCTTCCATTGCTTTTTGCACAGCAACCGGCACTTCCTTGGACTTGCCTTTGCCCATGCCGATGCCGCCATCGCCATCGCCGACCACGGTCAGCGCGGAGAAAGCCATGATGCGACCGCCCTTGACCACTTTGGTCACGCGGTTGACACCGATCATCTTCTCGATGAGGCCGTCGCCGCGTTCTTCGATTTCGTGCTTAGCCATTATTCACTCCGAATTAGAATACGAGACCGTGCTCGCGCGCGGCTTCGGCCAGGGCCTTGACGCGGCCATGGTAGTGGAAGCCGGAACGATCAAACGCGACCTTCTCGATGCCGGCGGCCTTGGCCTTCTCGGCAATGCGCTGACCCACCAGAGCAGCGGCCTTGGCGTTGCCGCCGTTGCTCACGTCCTTGCGCACTTCAACTTCGAGGGTGGAAGCGCTGGCCAGCACTTTGCTGCCAGTCTCATCAATGATCTGAGCGTAAATATGGCAGTTGCTGCGATGCACGCTAAGGCGTGCCACTTTGAGCTCCGCAATCTTGGCACGGGTTTTACGTGCACGACGGAGTCGAGCTTCTTTCTTATCCATGACTGGGCCTCAGTTATTTCTTCTTGGTTTCTTTCAAAACCACCACTTCGTCAGCATAGCGAACGCCCTTGCCCTTATAGGGTTCCGGCGAGCGGTAAGCACGGATTTCGGCAGCGACCTGACCCACTTTTTGCTTATCCACGCCCTTGAGCAGGATTTCGGTCTGGGTCGGGGTTTCCACCTTGACGCCTGCCGGCATCGGGTGAGCCACCGGGTGGGAGAAGCCAAGAGACAGGTTGAGGGTGTCACCCTGGGCTTGGGCACGATAGCCCACGCCAACCAGGGTCAGCTTCTTTTCGAAGCCCTTGGACACGCCGATCACCATGTTGTTGACCAGGGCGCGCATGGTGCCAGACATGGAACGGGCAAACTTGCTGTCGTTCTTGGCAGCGAAAGTCAGAGCGTTTTCTTCCAGCTTGACATCCACTTCGCCGTTCAGCGGCACGGAGATGCTGCCCAGCGAACCTTTGATGGTCAGCTCGGCTGCGGAAAACTTGGCTTCAACGCCAGCGGGCAGAGCGACCGGATTTTTAGCGACGCGAGACATTTTTCCTCCTTACGCCACGATGCACAGCAGCTCGCCGCCGACACCGGCTGCGCGCGCCTTGCGATCAGTCATGACACCCTTGGAGGTGGACACGATGGCCACGCCCAGGCCGTTCATGACCTTCGGAATGTCGTTGGAGCCCTTGTAGATACGCAGGCCAGGACGGGAAACGCGCTCGATGCGCTCGATCACCGGACGACCAGCGTAGTACTTCAGCTGAATGTCAAGCACCGGCTTGTTGTCTTCGGCGCGAACGGCGAATTCTTCGACGTAGCCTTCATCCTTCAGCACCTGGGCAATCGCCACTTTCAGCTTGGACGACGGCATCGATACCGAGGCCTTGTCCGCACGCTGAGCGTTGCGGATGCGGGTCAGCATATCGGAAATAGGATCATGCATGCTCATTGTATAATTCCCCTATTACCAGCTGGCTTTCACGATGCCCGGGATTTCCCCACGCATTGCGATTTCACGGAGCTTGTTACGGCCCAGGCCGAACTTGCGGAACACGCCACGGGCGCGGCCGGTCAGCGCACAACGGTTGCGCTGGCGCACCGGGCTGGCGTTGCGCGGCAGCTGTTGCAGCTTCAGACGGGCTTCGAAGCGCTCTTCGTCGGACAGGCTGGCGTTGTTGATGACGGCCATCAACTGTTCACGCTTGGCGGCGAACTTGGCGACCAGCTTGGCCCGCTTGTCTTCGCGGTTGATCAGTGCGAGTTTTGCCATGTTATTAACCCTTGAACGGGAACTTGAACGCAGCCAGCAGCGCGCGGGCTTCTTCGTCAGTTTTAGCGGTAGTGGTGATGGTGATGTTCATCCCGCGCAGCGCATCGATCTTGTCGTACTCGATTTCCGGGAAGATGATCTGCTCACGCACACCCATGTTGTAGTTACCGCGACCGTCAAAGGACTTGCCGTTGATGCCACGGAAATCACGCACGCGCGGCAGCGCGATGGTGATCAGGCGATCCAGGAATTCGTACATGCGCTCGCGGCGCAGGGTCACCTTGCAGCCGATCGGGTAGCCATCACGAATCTTGAAGCCGGCGATCGACTTGCGGGCAGTGGTCACCACCGGTTTTTGACCGGCGATCTTCTGCATGTCGCCAACGGCGTGTTCCAGAACCTTTTTGTCCGCCACAGCTTCGCCCACACCCATGTTCAGGGTGATCTTTTCGATGCGCGGGACTTCCATGACGGATTTGTAACCAAACTGTTTCATCAGTTCGGGCACAATGGCGCTTTTGTAGTAGTCGTGCAAACGTGCCATGTTCACTCCTTAAGCGCCGACAACTTCGCCGTTCGATTTGAACACGCGAACCTTGCGGCCATCTTCCAGCAGCTTGAAGCCAACACGATCGGCCTTCTGGGTTGCCGGGTTGAACAGAGCCACGTTGGAAACATCAATCGGCATGGTTTTTTCAACAACACCGCCCTGAACGCCTTTAACCGGGTTCGGCTTTTGGTGTTTCTTCACCACGTTGACGCCTTCGACGATCAGTTTGCCGTCGAGGACGCGCAGCACGGCGCCACGCTTGCCTTTGTCTTTGCCGGTGAGAACGATAACGTCGTCACCTTTGCGAATCTTTTGCATGCTGAGCCTCTCCTTACAGCACTTCAGGCGCGAGCGACACGATCTTCATGAAGCGCTCGGTACGCAGTTCGCGGGTTACCGGCCCGAAGATGCGGGTGCCAATCGGCTCAAGCTTGTTGTTGAGCAGCACGGCGGCATTGCCGTCGAACTTGATCAACGAGCCGTCCGGACGGCGAACGCCCTTGGCGGTGCGAACCACCACAGCGTTGTACACGTCGCCCTTTTTGACACGGCCACGCGGTGCAGCATCTTTGATGCTCACCTTGATGATGTCGCCCACAGATGCGTAGCGACGCTTCGAGCCACCGAGAACCTTGATGCACATCACTTGACGCGCACCAGTGTTGTCAGCGACCTCCAGCATGGTCTGCATTTGAATCATGGATTTTTTACCTTTCCAACTTAACCCGTTCTTGGTCTCACCAGATTGGTGAAGCGCCGCACTCGGAGGTGCGGCGCATCAAACGGCCAGTTTTGGAACCCGTACGGGTAAGTCGCCAGAAACTGGCGATTGAAAAAATGGCATTATACAGAGAGCTTGCGCTCTCTGCAACAGGCATTACACCTGACGTGCCTTTTCCACCAAAGCCGAAACCACCCAGGTCTTGGTCTTCGAGAGCGGGCGGGATTCGGTGATGATCACCGTATCGCCGATGCCGAACTCGTTGTTCTCGTCATGGGCGTGGAACTTCTTCGACAGACGGATCACCTTGCCATAGATCGGGTGCTTGACCTTGCGCTCAACCAACACGACAACAGTCTTATCCATCTTGTCGCTGACCACTTTGCCGGTCAGCGTGCGGACGATTTTCGTGGTTTCGCTCATATCAAGCTGCCTTCTCATGCAAAACGGTGCGCACGCGAGCGATGTCGCGACGAACCTTTTTCAGTTCGCTGGTCTTGGCCAGCTGTTGGGTAGCCAGCTGCATGCGCAGGCCGAACTGGGCCTTCAACAGGCTCAGCAGTTCGGACTTGAGCTCTTCAGCCGACTTAGCTCTCAGTTCAGACGCTTTCATTTATTGACCTACCTGTCTCACGACGAACGTGGTGGGAATCGGCAGCTTGGCGGCGGCCAGGCGGAAGGCTTCGCGGGCCAATTCTTCGCCCACACCGTCCATCTCGTACAGCACCTTGCCAGGCTGGATTTCAGCCACGTAGTACTCGGGGCTACCCTTACCGTTACCCATACGAACTTCGGCCGGCTTGGAAGAAATCGGCTTGTCCGGGAACACACGGATCCAGATCTTGCCGCCACGCTTGATGTGACGGGTCATCGCGCGACGCGCGGCTTCGATCTGGCGGGCGGTCAGACGGCCACGACCCACGGCCTTCAGGCCGAAGTCGCCAAAGCTCACCTTGTTGCCACGGGTGGCGACGCCGGTGTTGCGGCCTTTTTGCTGTTTACGGTACTTGAGTCTAGTTGGTTGCAGCATGACGCGACCCTGCCTTTCTCGATTTCTTCTCCGGTTGCACCGGCTCGGCCTGAACCTGACCCGGCTTCACTTCGCCTTTGTACACCCACACCTTGATGCCGATGATGCCGTAGGTGGTCTTGGCTTCGGAGGTGGCGTAGTCCACGTCGGCGCGCAGGGTGTGCAGCGGCACACGGCCTTCGCGGTACCATTCGCTACGGGCAATTTCAATGCCGTTCAGACGGCCCGAGCTCATGATCTTGATGCCCTGGGCGCCCATGCGCATGGCGTTTTGCATGGCGCGCTTCATGGCGCGGCGGAACATCACGCGCTTTTCCAGCTGGGCGGCGATGCCGTCGGCGATGATTTGTGCGTCGATTTCCGGCTTGCGGACTTCTTCGATGCTCACGTGCACCGGCACGCCCATGCGGCGGGCCAGTTCTTGCTTGAGCAACTCGATGTCTTCACCCTTCTTGCCAATCACTACACCCGGACGGGCGCTGTGAATGGTGATGCGGGCGCTCTTGGCCGGGCGCTCAATCACCACACGGCTCACCGAGGCGTGGCTCAGCTTCTTTTTCAGGAAGTCGCGAACCTCAATGTCTTCCTTCAGCATGCCGGCAAAGTTTTGGCTATTGGCAAACCACTTGGAAGACCAGTTTTTGTTTACGCAGAGGCGGAAACCCCGCGGATCAATCTTCTGTCCCATGCTCTTGTCCTTAGTTGCCCACGGTCAGCGTGATGTGGCAGGTTTGCTTCTCGATGCGGTTGCCACGACCCTTGGCACGGGCAGTGAAGCGCTTCAGGCTCGGGCCCTTGTCCACGTAAACCGTCGTCACCTTCAGGGTGTCGATGTCAGCGCCTTCGTTGTGCTCGGCATTGGCGATGGCGCTTTCCAGCACCTTCTTCAGCAGCACAGCGCCCTTTTTCGGGCTGAAGGTCAGGATGTTCAGCGCAGCGTCAACCGGCAGGCCGCGAACTTGGTCGGCCACCAGGCGGCACTTTTGTGCCGACAGGCGAGCGTTTTTCAAAACAGCAGAAACTCTCATCGCATCACCTTACCGTTTGGCCTTCTTGTCGGCCGCGTGGCCTTTGAAGGTGCGAGTCAGGGAAAATTCACCCAGCTTGTGACCAACCATGTTTTCGGTGACATACACCGGCACATGGGTCTTGCCGTTGTGCACGGCGATGGTGAAGCCGACAAACTCGGGCAGAACGGTGGAGCGACGGGACCAGGTCTTGATCGGGCGCTTGTCGCTCGTTGCGCGGGCAGCATCGACCTTCTTGATCAGGTGCAGGTCAACGAACGGGCCCTTTTTAATCGAACGTGCCATTGTCAATTACCCTTTATTCGAATAGCGGCGGCGCACAATCATATTGTTGGTGCGCTTGTTGCGACGGGTGCGGTAACCCTTGGTCGGAGTGCCCCACGGGCTGACCGGATCGCGACCGGCAGCGGTCTTGCCTTCGCCACCACCATGCGGGTGATCAACCGGGTTCATCGCCACACCGCGAACGGTCGGACGAATGCCCTTCCAGCGCTTGGCGCCGGCTTTGCCGATGGATTTCAGTTGATGCTCTTCGTTGCCCACTTCGCCAATGGTGGCGCGGCAGTCAACGTGCACACGGCGGATTTCGCCAGAGCGCAGACGCAGCTGAGCGTAAGAGCCTTCGCGGGCCAGCAGTTGCACGGAAGCGCCAGCAGAGCGAGCCAGTTGCGCGCCCTTGCCCGGCTGCATCTCGATGCAGTGGATGGTGGTACCCACCGGGATATTGCGCAGCGGCAGCGCGTTACCAGCCTTGATCGGGGCTTCCGAGCCGGACATCAGCACGGCGCCGGCCTTCACGCCCTTCGGGGCGATGATGTAGCGGCGCTCGCCGTCGGCGTAGCACAGCAGGGCGATGTGCGCGGTGCGGTTCGGATCGTATTCGATGCGCTCAACCTTGGCGGCAATGCCATCCTTGTTGCGACGGAAGTCGACAACGCGGTAGTGGTGCTTGTGACCACCGCCCTTGTGACGGGTGGTGATGTGACCGTTGTTGTTGCGGCCGGCGTTCTGGATCTGCTTTTCCAGCAACGGTGCGTACGGAGCGCCCTTGTGCAGGTCCGGATTGACAACCTTGACGACCGCGCGGCGACCCGGAGACGTCGGTTTAACTTTCACTAATGCCATGATCTGTCTCCCTTACTGCACGGCGGAAAAGTCGATTTCCTGGCCCGGGGTCAGGCTCACGTAAGCCTTTTTCCAGTCGCTGCGACGGCCGGTAAAGCGACCGAAGCGCTTGACCTTGCCCTTCACGTTCAGGATTTGCACGCTGTCCACCTTGACGTTGAACAGCAGCTCGACAGCGGCTTTCACTTCCGGCTTGGTTGCGTCGGTAGCCACCTTGAACACAACTTGCTCGTACTTGTCTGCCACGAGGGTGCTTTTCTCGGAGACAACCGGAGCAAGGATTACTTGCGTCAGACGTTCCTGGTTCATGCCCATTGCTCCTCGAGTTGCTTCACGGCATCACGGGTGATGACGATCTTCTTGAAACGCACCAGGCTGTACGGGTCAGCCTGAGCGGCTTCGATCACCAGCACGTTGGTCAGGTTGCGGGAGGACAGATACAGGTTTTCGTCCAGTTCCTTGGTGATCACCAGCGCCTGCTCCAGACCCAGGGACTTCACCTTGGCGGCGAATTCCTTGGTTTTCGGGCTGTCGACGGTCAGGGAATCCACCACCACCAGGCGTTCGTCACGCACCAGTTGCGACAGAATGGCCGACACGCCAGCGCGGAACATCTTGCGGTTCACTTTCTGACCGAAGTTTTCTTCCGGGCTGTTCGGGAAGACCTTACCACCCCCACGCCAGATCGGGCTGGAAGCCATACCGCCACGCGCGCGGCCGGTACCCTTTTGGCGCCACGGCTTGCGGGTGGACTTGGCGATCTCGCTGCGGTCTTTTTGCGCGCGGTTGCCGCTGCGGGCATTGGCCAGGTAAGCGGTCACCACCTGGTGAACCAGGGCTTCGTTGTATTCGCGGCCAAACAGGGCGTCGGACGCCTGCAGGCTTTCAACGGCCTGGCCTTGCTGATTGATTACTTTCAGTTCCATCACGCACCTGCCTTCACTGCCGGACGAACGACCACATCACCGCCCTTGGAGCCCGGGACAGCGCCCTTGACCAACAGCAGTTGACGTTCCACATCGATGCGGACGACTTCCAGGCTTTGCACGGTGCTCTTGACGTTACCCAGCTGACCGGCCATGCGCTTGCCCGGAAACACGCGACCCGGATCCTGGGCCATACCGATGGAGCCCGGAGCGCGGTGCGACACGGAGTTACCGTGAGAGGCGCGGTTGGAAGAGAAGTTGTGACGCTTGATGGAGCCGGCGAAACCCTTACCTTGGCTGGTGCCGGTCACGTCGACCAGTTGACCCACCTGGAACACTTCGACGGTGATGGCGTCGCCAACCTTCAGCTCGCCCAGCTTGGCGGCGTCCAGAGCGAATTCGTGCAGACCGCGACCTGCTTCGACGCCAGCCTTGGCGAAATGACCGGCTTCGGCTTTGTTCACGCGATTGGCTTTGCGCGAACCGAAGGTCACTTGCACGGCGCTGTAGCCGTCAGTTTCGGCGGTTTTGATTTGCGTGACGCGGTTGTTGGACATGTCCAGCACCGTCACCGGGATGGTTGCGCCATCCTCGGCAAAGATGCGGGTCATGCCGACTTTGCGACCGACAAGACCTAAACTCATCGTTATTTCCTTTATCAGGCGCCGGTTACGATTGACCGGCGTAATAAAAAACGGGCTCACCAACAGGTGAGCCCGCGAATCTAACACAGCTTTTCTAATGACTGCAAGCACTTACAGTCAGAAAAATCACCAGTGTCTCATTATTGCAGCTTGATCTCGACATCCACGCCGGCCGGCAGGTCCAGCTTCATCAGGGCATCGACGGTCTTGTCGGTCGGATCGACGATGTCCATCAGGCGCAGGTGGGTGCGGATTTCGAACTGATCGCGCGAGGTTTTGTTGACGTGCGGGGAACGCAGCACGTCATAACGCTCGATCTTGGTCGGCAGCGGCACCGGACCCTTGACCACAGCGCCAGTGCGCTTGGCGGTATCGACGATTTCCTGGGCGGAACGGTCGATCAGGTTGTAGTCAAACGCCTTCAGACGGATGCGGATTTTCTGGCTTTGCATGTTCAATCCTCTCCGGCTTACTTGATGATCTTGGCAACCACGCCTGCGCCGACGGTGCGACCGCCTTCACGGATGGCGAAGCGCAGACCGTCTTCCATGGCGATCGGGGCGATCAGGGCAACGCTGAATTCCACGTTGTCACCCGGCATCACCATTTCCACGCCTTCTTTCAGCGAGATGGCGCCGGTCACGTCGGTGGTGCGGAAGTAGAACTGCGGGCGGTAGTTGGCGAAGAACGGGGTGTGACGGCCGCCTTCGTCCTTGCTCAGCACGTACACCGAAGCTTCGAACTCGGTGTGCGGGGTGATGGAGCCCGGCTTGGCCAGCACTTGGCCACGCTCAACGTCTTCACGCTTGGTGCCGCGCAGCAGCACGCCCACGTTGTCGCCAGCTTGACCTTGGTCCAGCAGCTTGCGGAACATTTCCACGCCGGTGCAGGTGGTCTTGGTGGTGGCCTTCAGGCCCACGATTTCCACTTCTTCGCCGACCTTGACGATGCCGCGCTCAACGCGACCGGTCACCACGGTGCCACGACCGGAGATCGAGAACACGTCTTCGATCGGCAGCAGGAACGGCTTGTCGATGGCGCGTTCCGGGGTCGGGATGTAGGTGTCCAGGGCTTCAGCCAGACGGAAGATTGCCGGTTCGCCGTATTCGGATTGGTCGCCTTCCAGCGCCAGACGGGCGGAGCCAGTCACGATCGGGGTGTCGTCACCCGGGAAGTCGTAGGAAGACAGCAGATCGCGCACTTCCATTTCCACCAGTTCCAGCAGTTCAGCGTCGTCCACCAGATCAGCCTTGTTCAGGAAGACGATGATGTACGGCACGCCCACTTGGCGGGACAGCAGGATGTGTTCGCGGGTTTGCGGCATCGGGCCGTCAGCGGCCGAGCACACCAGGATGGCGCCGTCCATTTGGGCTGCGCCGGTAATCATGTTCTTCACATAGTCAGCGTGACCCGGGCAGTCCACGTGAGCGTAGTGACGGTTTTCGGTTTCGTATTCGACGTGTGCGGTATTGATGGTAATGCCGCGGGCCTTTTCTTCCGGCGCGCTGTCGATTTGGTCGTAACCCTTGGCTTCGCCACCGAATTTCTTCGACAGGATCGTGGTGATCGCAGCGGTCAGGGTGGTCTTGCCGTGGTCAACGTGACCGATGGTGCCAACGTTGACGTGCGGTTTGGTCCGTTCGAACTTTTCCTTAGCCATTTCGCTAAATTCCTTAATAAAGAGCGTATGTAGAGATAAAGCCGGTTTCCGCCAGACAAGGCAGAAACCGGGGTGCGGCAATTACTTGCGGCTGGCCATCACGGCGTCGGCAACGTTGCGCGGCGCTTCGGAGTAGTGCTTGAACTCCATCGAGTAGGTGGCGCGGCCTTGCGACATCGAGCGCAGGTCGGTCGAGTAACCGAACATCTCGGCCAGCGGCACTTCGGCTTTGATCTTCTTGCCGCCAATGCCGTCATCGTCCATGCCTTGCACGATGCCGCGACGACGGTTCAGGTCACCCATCACGTCGCCCATGTAGTCTTCCGGCGTTTCCACTTCCACGGCCATCATCGGCTCGAGAATCACCGGACCGGCGCGACGCATGGCTTCCTTGAATGCCATGGAGCCAGCCAGTTCGAAGGCGATTTGCGAGGAGTCAACATCGTGGTAAGAACCGAAGGTCAGACGCACAGTCACGTCCACCACCGGGAAGCCAGCCAGAATGCCGCTGCCCAGGGTGTTCTGGATACCCTTGTCCACCGACGGGATGAATTCGCGCGGAATCACGCCACCCTTGATTTCGTCGAAGAACTGGTAGCCCTTGCCTTCGCCAGACGGCTCCAGGGTGATCACGGCGTGACCGTACTGACCCTTACCACCAGACTGCTTGACGTGCTTGCCTTCCACGTCAGTGACCTTCTTGGTGATGGTTTCGCGGTAGGCCACTTGCGGGGCGCCCACGTTGGCTTCCACACCGAATTCACGACGCATGCGATCGACCAGAATTTCCAGGTGCAGTTCGCCCATGCCGGAAATAATGGTTTGACCGGATTCTTCGTCGGTGCGCACGCGGAACGACGGGTCTTCCTTGGCCAGGCGGTTCAGGGCCACGCCCATCTTTTCCTGGTCAGCCTTGGTCTTCGGCTCAACAGCCACGTGAATCACCGGCTCCGGGAACTCCATGCGTTCCAGGATCAGCGGCGCGTCGGTGGAACACAGGGTTTCGCCCGTGGTCACTTCTTTCAGGCCGATACCGGCAGCGATGTCGCCTGCGCGAACTTCGGTGATTTCCTGACGCTCGTTGGCGTGCATCTGCACGATACGGCCGATGCGCTCTTTCTTGCCCTTCACCGAGTTCAGCACGGTGTCACCGGAGTTCACCACACCGGAGTAGACGCGGAAGAAGGTCAGCTGACCCACGTACGGGTCGTTCATCAGCTTGAAGGCCAGCGCGGAGAACGGCGCATCGTCGGAAGCTTCGCGGGTGGTCGGGGTGCCGTCTTCCAGCTCGCCCGGAACCGGCGGAACGTCCAGCGGGCTCGGCAGCAGCTCGATCACGGCATCCAGCATACGCTGCACGCCCTTGTTCTTGAAGGCGGAGCCGCACAGCATCGGCTGGATTTCGCAGCGCAGGGTGCGCTCGCGCAGACCACGGATGATCTCTTCCTCGGTCAGGGTTTCGCCTTCGAGGTATTTGTTCATGGTGTCTTCGTCAACTTCAGCCGCCGCTTCCACCATTTTTTCGCGCCATTCTTCGGCCACGTCAACCAGATCAGCCGGAATGTCGCCGTATTCGAACTTCATGCCTTGCGAGGCTTCGTCCCAAATAATGGCTTTCATCTTCAGCAGGTCAACCACACCGGCGAAGCCGTCTTCGGCGCCGATCGGCACCACGATGGGCACCGGGTTACCGCGCAGGCGGGTCTTGACTTGTTCCACAGCGCGGAAGAAGTTGGCGCCCTGACGGTCCATCTTGTTGACGAAGGCGATGCGGGGCACGCCGTACTTGTTGGCTTGACGCCACACGGTTTCGGACTGCGGCTGAACGCCACCCACCGCGCAGTACACCATCACGGCGCCGTCCAGCACACGCATGGAGCGCTCCACCTCAATAGTGAAGTCCACGTGGCCCGGGGTGTCGATGATGTTGAAGCGGTGCTCGGGGAATTGCAGCCCCATGCCCTTCCAGAACGTGGTGGTCGCGGCGGAGGTGATGGTGATGCCACGCTCCTGCTCTTGCTCCATCCAGTCCATGGTGGCGGCGCCGTCGTGCACTTCGCCGATCTTGTGGTTCACACCGGTGTAGAACAGGATGCGTTCGGTCGTCGTCGTCTTACCAGCATCAATGTGTGCGCTAATGCCGATATTACGGTAGCGCTCAATGGGGGTTTTTCTAGCCACAGCCAAAACCTTTTCAGCAATAAAGATCGGTTAGAAGCGGAAGTGCGAGAAGGCTTTGTTGGCTTCTGCCATACGGTGCACTTCGTCACGCTTTTTCATTGCGCCGCCGCGACCTTCTGCTGCATCCAGAAGCTCACCAGCCAGACGCAGGTCCATGGATTTCTCACCGCGCTTGCGAGCGGCTTCACGCAGCCAGCGCATGGCCAGAGCCAGACGGCGGGACGGGCGGACTTCAACCGGAACCTGGTAGTTGGCGCCGCCAACTCGACGGGACTTCACTTCAACGATCGGCTTCACGTTGCCGATGGCGGTGGAGAACACTTCGAGTGCATTCTTGCCAGTCTTCTTTTCGATCTGGGCCAGCGCGCCGTAGACGATGCGTTCGGCAACAGACTTCTTGCCGTCGATCATCACGACGTTCATGAACTTGGACAATTCGACGTTGCCGAACTTCGGATCCGGCAATACATCGCGTTTCGGTACTTCTCTGCGTCTTGGCATAATAACCTCTGGATATTTCAATTCAGTTGAGCGAAATGCGCTCTCGGCCGCCCATGTGGGGACAGCCACTTACTCGACGGCACAGCGGGCCGCCTAGTTGTACGGCAAGGGGTCCGATTACTTCGGACGCTTGGCGCCGTACTTGGAACGCGACTGCTTACGATCTTTCACGCCAGCCGTATCCAAGGAACCGCGCACGGTGTGATAACGCACACCCGGCAAATCCTTCACACGACCACCGCGGATCAGCACGACGCTGTGTTCCTGCAGGTTGTGGCCTTCACCGCCGATGTAGCTGGTGACTTCGAAGCCGTTGGTCAGGCGCACACGGCAAACCTTACGCAGCGCCGAGTTCGGCTTTTTCGGGGTGGTGGTGTACACGCGGGTGCACACGCCACGTTTTTGCGGGCAGGCTTCCAGGGCCGGCACCTTGCTGCTTTCGCGCACCGGCGTGCGCGGCTTACGAACAAGCTGGTTGATTGTTGGCATTGATGGTTGGTTCCTAGAAAAGTCAATGGCGACATGCATGCATGTCGCCGCAAAAGACCCGGCATTATAGGGGAACAGTTTCGCCAGCGTCAATGAACAGCACATCGCCAACCCACGGTAATACCTTGGATTGGCGATGTTTTTCACGACAGTCTTGCCTTAGGCGTTGTGTTCCTGACTGGCCGGGCTGTCTTCCAGCAGGGAGTCGGTCATCAAACGATCCCCGCCGGCCTGGCTTTGCCGACGGCGAGTGTTGTGATAGGCCAGACCCGTGCCTGCCGGAATCAAACGACCGACGATCACGTTTTCCTTCAGGCCGCGCAGATCATCGCGCTTGCCCATGATCGCGGCTTCAGTCAGCACGCGGGTGGTTTCCTGGAAGGACGCCGCCGAGATGAACGAGTCGGTGGACAACGACGCCTTGGTGATGCCCAACAGCACGTTTTCGTACTGCGCCGGAATCTTGTTCTCGGCGTTCAGGCGATCGTTGGCTTCCAGCACTTCGGCGCGTTCGACTTGCTCACCCTGGATGAAGTCGGAATCACCCGAATCCGAAATCACCACACGACGCAGCATCTGGCGAATGATCACCTCGATGTGCTTGTCGTTAATCTTCACACCTTGCAAGCGGTACACTTCCTGCACTTCCTGCACGATGTAGCGCGACAGCGCCTCGATGCCCTGCAGACGCAGGATATCGTGCGGATCGACCGGGCCGTCGACAATCACTTCGCCACGGTTCACCACCTGACCGTCGTGGACCAGCACATGCTTGTCCTTCGGAATCAGGGTTTCGCTGGCGCTGCCGTCCAGATCAGTGATGATCAGACGCTGCTTGCCCTTGGTGTCCTTGCCGAACGACACGGTGCCGGTCACTTCCGCCAGCATGCCGGCATCCTTGGGCGAACGGGCTTCGAACAGCTCGGCCACACGCGGCAGACCCCCGGTAATATCGCGGGTCTTGGACGATTCTTGCGGGATGCGGGCCAGCACTTCACCCACGCCCACTTCCTGACCGTCCTTCACCGTAATAATGGCGCCGACCTGGAAGGTGATGTTCACCGACGCGTCGGAGCCGGCCAGCTTGACTTCCAGTCCGTATTCGTCGAGCAGTTTCACCTGCGGACGCAGCACCTTGGAGGTGGCGCCAGCGCGACGTTTCGGGTCAATCACCACCAGGGTGGACAGACCGGTCACATCGTCAACCTGCTTGGCTACGGTCACGCCTTCTTCGATGTTCTCGAATTTCACGCGGCCGCCGTATTCGGTAATGATCGGACGGGTGTGCGGATCCCAGGTGGCCAGCACCTGGCCAGCCTTCAGCGGCATGCCGTCCTGCACCATCAGTGTGGCGCCGTACGGTACCTTGTGACGTTCGCGCTCGCGGCCGTTGTCGTCCTGAATCACCACTTCGCCGGAACGGGCGATCACCACCAGTTCGCCCTTGTCGGTCTTGACGTAGCGCATCTGCGAAGAGAAGCGCGCCACACCGTTGGACTTGGATTCCACCTGGCTGGCAGCAGCGGCTCGCGACGCGGCGCCACCGATGTGGAAGGTCCGCATGGTCAGCTGGGTGCCCGGTTCGCCAATCGACTGGGCAGCGATCACGCCCACGGCTTCGCCGGTGTTCACCAGCTTGCCGCGGCCCAGATCACGGCCGTAGCACTTGGCGCACAGGCCATAGCGGGTTTCGCAGGTCAGCGGCGTGCGCACCTTGACTTCGTCGATGCCCAGGGCGTCGATATTGTCAACAGCAGCCTCGTCCAGCAGGGTGCCGGCTTCGTATACAGTTTCGCCAGTGGACGGGTTGACCACGTCGATAGCGGCCACGCGGCCAAGGATACGGTCGCGCAGCGGCTCGATCACATCACCGCCTTGCAGCACGGCCTTCATCGACACACCGTGGCTGGTGCCGCAGTTGTCTTCGATCACCACCAGATCCTGGGTCACGTCAACCAGACGACGGGTCAGGTAACCGGAGTTGGCGGTCTTCAGCGCGGTATCGGCCAGACCCTTACGGGCGCCGTGCGTCGAGATGAAGTACTGCAACACGGTCAAACCTTCGCGGAAGTTCGAGGTAATCGGCGTTTCGATAATCGAGCCATCCGGCTTGGCCATCAGGCCCCGCATACCGGCCAGCTGACGAATCTGCGCCACCGAACCCCGGGCGCCGGAGTCGGCCATCATGTAAATGGCGTTGAACGACTCTTGATCGACTTCCTTGCCTTCACGGTTGATGGTTTTTTCTTTACCCAACTGCTCCATCATGGCCTTGGCCACCTGGTCGCCGCAACGACCCCAGATATCCACCACCTTGTTGTAGCGTTCGCCCTGGGTGACCAGACCCTGACGGTACTGTTCTTCGATTTCCTTGACTTCTTTTTGCGCGCTGGCCAGCAGGTCGACCTTCTTGGTCGGCACCAGCATATCGTCCACGCAAATGGAGATGCCGGCGCGGGTGGAGAAGGCAAAACCGGTGTACATCAGCTGGTCAGCGAAGATCACCGTGTCGCGGATGCCGCAACGACGGAACGAAGCGTTGATCAGCTTGGAGATTTCTTTCTTCTTCAGCGCCTTGTTGATGTGCTCGAAACCCAGGCCCTTGGGCAGGATGTCAGACAGCAGCGCACGGCCGACGGTGGTCTCGAAACGACGCATCACCGGCTGGAATTCGCCCTGGTCGTCCAGCTCCCACTCTTTCAGGCGCACCGAGATGCGCGAGGCCAGTTCCACCTGACGGGTTTCGTAGGCGCGGCTGACTTCCGACACATTGGCAAACGCCATGCCTTCGCCACGGCCGTTGATCTTGTCGCGGGTCAGGTAGTACAGACCCAGCACGATATCCTGCGACGGCACGATGATCGGTTCGCCGTTGGCCGGCGACAGCACGTTGTTGGAGGCCAGCATCAGGGTGCGGGCTTCCATCTGCGCTTCCAGCGACAGCGGCACGTGAACGGCCATCTGGTCACCGTCAAAGTCGGCGTTAAAGGCCGCGCACACCAGCGGGTGCAGCTGGATGGCCTTGCCTTCGATCAGCGTCGGTTCAAACGCCTGGATGCCCAGACGGTGCAGGGTCGGCGCGCGGTTCAGCAGCACCGGATGTTCGCGGATGACTTCTTCCAGGATGTCCCAGACTTCCGGCACTTCCTGCTCGACCAGCTTTTTGGCGGCCTTGATGGTGGACGCCATGCCCAGCACTTCCAGCTTGTGGAAGATGAACGGCTTGAACAGCTCCAGCGCCATTTTCTTCGGCAGACCGCACTGATGCAGACGCAGCGCCGGACCCACGGTAATCACCGAACGGCCCGAGTAGTCCACGCGCTTACCCAGCAGGTTTTGACGGAAGCGACCGCCCTTACCCTTGATCATGTCAGCCAGCGACTTCAGCGGGCGCTTGTTGGCGCCAGTCATCGCCTTGCCGCGACGGCCGTTGTCCAGCAGGCTGTCCACCGCTTCTTGCAGCATGCGCTTTTCGTTGCGCACGATGATTTCCGGCGCGCGCAGCTCCAGCAGACGCTTCAGGCGGTTGTTGCGGTTGATGACGCGACGATACAGGTCGTTCAGGTCGGAGGTGGCGAAGCGGCCGCCATCCAGCGGCACCAGCGGACGCAGTTCCGGCGGCAGCACCGGCAGCACTTCCAGAATCATCCATTCCGGCTTGATGCCGGAACGCTGGAAGGCTTCCAGCACTTTCAGACGCTTGGCGATCTTCTTGATCTTGGTGTCCGAGCTGGTGCTGGCCAGTTCGTGGCGCAGGGTTTCGATTTCGCTGTTGATGTCCATGCGGCGCAGCAGTTCGCCCACCGCTTCGGCGCCCATCAGCGCAGCAAATTCGTCGCCGTATTCTTCCAGCTTGTCCAGGTAGTCTTCTTCGGTCAGCAGTTGCTTGTATTGCAGCGGGGTCATGCCGCTGTCCACCACCACATAACCTTCAAAGTACAGCACGCGTTCGATGTCGCGCAGGGTCATGTCGAGCACCATACCCAGACGGGACGGCAGGCTCTTCAGGAACCAGATGTGCGCCACCGGGCTGGCCAGCTCGATGTGGCCCATGCGCTCGCGGCGCACCTTGGACAGGGTGACTTCCACGCCGCACTTTTCGCAGATCACGCCGCGATGCTTGAGGCGCTTGTACTTGCCGCACAGGCATTCGTAGTCTTTGATCGGGCCAAAAATGCGCGCGCAGAACAGGCCATCGCGTTCCGGCTTGAAGGTGCGATAGTTGATGGTCTCCGGCTTTTTCACTTCGCCGAACGACCAGGAGCGGATTTTCTCCGGCGAGGCGACGCCGATCTTGATCGCGTCGAACTCTTCTTCCTGCGTGACCTGTTTGAATAAATCGAGCAGAGCTTTCATGACTTCTCCAGTGAGGCGTTCGGGGTCGGCGAGCGCGGTGCGCTCACCCCATTCCCCTCACAAGTTCTTAGTAGCGGTCCAGGTCGATGTCGAGACCCAGCGAGCGAATTTCCTTCACCAGCACATTGAAGGATTCCGGCATGCCGGCATCAATCTTGTGCTCGCCCTTGACGATGTTCTCGTAAACCTTGGTCCGGCCGGTCACGTCATCCGACTTCACCGTCAGCATTTCCTGCAGGGTGTAGGCGGCGCCGTAGGCTTCCAGCGCCCACACTTCCATTTCACCGAAACGCTGACCACCAAACTGCGCCTTACCACCCAGCGGCTGCTGGGTCACCAGCGAGTACGGGCCGGTGGAGCGGGCGTGCATCTTGTCGTCGACCAAGTGGTGCAGCTTCAGGAAGTGCATGATGCCCACGGTGGTGCGACGCTCGAACGGCTCGCCGGAACGGCCATCGTACAGTTGCAGCTGGGTCTTGGACGGATTGAAGCCCATGCGCGGCGACAGCGGGTCGCTGTCCGGATAGGCCAGATCCAGCATGCGCTTGATTTCTTCTTCCTTGGCGCCATCGAACACCGGGGTGGCGAACGGCACACCGCGACGCAGGTTGTGCGCCAGGTCCATGATCTCCACATCGGTCAGGTTGGCGATGTCTTCCGACTTGCCGCTGCTGTTGTAGAGCTTTTCCAGGTATTCGCGCATTTCCGCCACATTGCGCTGTTCGCGCAGCATGCGGTCAAACTGCTTGCCCAGACCGCGCGCGGCCCAGCCCAGGTGAACTTCCAGGATCTGACCGACGTTCATCCGCGACGGCACACCCAGCGGGTTCAGCACGATGTCCACCGGCGTGCCATCGGCCATGAACGGCATGTCTTCCACCGGCAGAATCTTGGAGACCACACCCTTGTTACCGTGACGACCGGCCATCTTGTCACCCGGTTGCAGGCGACGTTTGACGGCGATGTACACCTTGACCATCTTCT
The DNA here is from genome assembly GCF_003201855.1 of Rivihabitans pingtungensis. Lineage (GTDB taxonomy): Bacteria > Pseudomonadota > Gammaproteobacteria > Burkholderiales > Aquaspirillaceae > Rivihabitans > Rivihabitans pingtungensis. The sequence continues at coordinate 110,236 of NZ_QJKI01000005.1, forward strand.
GCACGCCCGGCGGCAGTTCGTCGCCCTGGGTCAGCTTGCGCTTCTTGTCGTCAAACTTCAGGTCGAATTCTTCGCGCTTCTGGATCAGCGATTCTTTCATCAGCTCCAGTTGCTTGGCGATGTCTTCATCGGCCATGCGAATGTCGAACCAGTCGTGCTTGGACGGCAGGCTGTCCAGGTATTCCTTGCTGATTTCGCTGCCCTTGGCCAGACGCTTCGGACCGCCATTGGCCACTTTGCCGGCGATCAGACGTTCGATCCGGCTGAAGGCGTCAGCTTCGAAGATGCGCATCTGGTCGTTCAGGTCCAGACGATAGCGCTTGAGTTCTTCGTCGATGATGGACTGGGCGCGCTTGTCGCGCTCGATGCCTTCGCGGGTGAACACCTGCACATCGATCACCGTGCCTTGCATGCCGGTCGGGATGCGCAGCGAGGTGTCTTTCACGTCCGAGGCTTTTTCGCCAAAGATGGCGCGCAGCAGCTTTTCTTCCGGGGTCAGCTGGGTTTCGCCCTTCGGCGTCACCTTGCCCACCAGCACGTCGCCGGCTTCCACTTCGGCGCCGATGTAGACAATGCCGGATTCGTCCAGACGGCCTTGCATGCGCTCGGACAGGTTCGGAATATCACGGGTGATTTCTTCCGGCCCCAGCTTGGTGTCGCGCGCCACCACTTGCAGTTCTTCGATGTGAATCGAGGTGTAGCGGTCATCGGCCACCACGCGCTCGGAAATCAGGATCGAATCTTCGAAGTTGTAGCCGTTCCACGGCATGAAGGCGATGGTCATGTTCTGACCCAGCGCCAGTTCGCCCAAGTCAGTCGACGCGCCATCGGCCAGCACGTCGCCACGGGCGACATGGTCACCCACCTTGACGATGGGGCGCTGGTTGATGTTGGTATTCTGGTTGGAGCGGGTGTACTTGGTCATATTGTAGATGTCCACACCCACTTCGCCGGCCAGCGCTTCCTCGTCATTGACGCGGATCACCACCCGGTTGGCGTCGACATACTCGACCAGACCGCCACGACGGGCCACCACGGTGGTGCCCGAGTCAGTGGCCACGGCGCGCTCGATGCCGGTACCGACCAGCGGCTTTTCGGCACGCAGGCAAGGCACAGCCTGACGCTGCATGTTGGCGCCCATCAGTGCACGGTTGGCATCATCGTGCTCCAGGAACGGAATCAACGAAGCCGCCACCGACACCACCTGGCTCGGAGCCACGTCCATGTACTGCACGCGATCCGGCATGGCCAGAATGGTTTCACCCTTTTCACGGCAGGTGACCAGCTCATCAATCAGGCGGCCTTCGTCGTCCAGCTCGGCGTTGGCCTGAGCGATCACATAGCGGCCTTCTTCGATGGCCGACAGGTAATGGATTTCGTCGGTGACCTTGCTGTCCACCACCTTGCGGTACGGAGTTTCCAGGAAACCGTACTCATTGGTGCGGGCATAAATGGCCAGCGAGTTGATCAGGCCGATGTTCGGGCCTTCCGGCGTTTCAATCGGGCACACGCGGCCGTAGTGGGTCGGGTGCACGTCACGCACTTCAAAGCCAGCGCGTTCGCGGGTCAAACCGCCCGGGCCCAGGGCCGACACGCGGCGCTTGTGGGTGACTTCCGACAGCGGGTTGGTCTGGTCCATGAACTGCGACAATTGACTGGAGCCGAAAAACTCCTTGATGGCGGCGCTGACCGGCTTGGCGTTGATCAGGTCGTGCGGCATCAGGTTGTCGGATTCAGCCTGGTTCAGGCGTTCCTTGACGGCGCGCTCAACGCGCACCAGACCGGCGCGGAATTGGTTCTCGGCCAGTTCGCCCACCGAACGCACGCGACGGTTGCCCAGGTGATCGATGTCATCGACTTCGCCACGGCCATTGCGCAGGTCCACCAGAATCTTGATCACGGCGACGATGTCTTCATGGGACAGCGTGCCGGAACCCACCAGCTCATCACGGCCGATGCGGCGGTTGAACTTCATGCGGCCGACGCGCGACAGGTCGTAGGCGTCTTCGTTGAAGAACAGGCGCTGGAACAGTGCTTCCACGGCTTCTTCGGTCGGCGGCTCGCCCGGGCGCATCATGCGATAGATGGCGACCTTGGCTTGCAGCTGGTCCTGGATGTCGTCACTGCGCATGGTCTGCGAAATGAAGGCGCCCTGGTCCAGTTCGTTGGTGTACAGCACGTCCACCTGACGCACATCGCAGATGTCCAGCTTGGCCAGCAGCTCTTCGGTGATTTCGTCGTTGGCGCGCACCAGCAGCTCGCCGGTTTCCGGGTTGACCACGTTCTTGGCCAGCACACGGCCCACCAGCATATCGGCCGGCACTTCGACGCGGGTCAGGCCTGAGGTCTGGATGTCGCGGATATGCTTGGCGGTGATGCGCTTGTCTTTCTGCACGATGGTCTTGCCATCGGCAGTGACGATGTCAAACTTGGCCACTTCGCCCTTCAGGCGATCGGCCACCAGCTCCATGTAAACACCGTCTTCGGTCAGGTAGAAGGTGTCGAAGCTGAAGAATTCGGCCAGGATTTGCTCTTCGCTATAGCCCAGTGCCTTCATCAGGATGGACACCGGCATCTTGCGACGACGGTCGATACGGAAGTACAGCAGATCCTTCGGGTCGAATTCGAAGTCCAGCCAGGAGCCGCGATAAGGAATCACGCGAGCGGAGAACAGCAGCTTGCCCGAGCTGTGGGTCTTGCCGCGGTCGTGCTCGAAGAACACGCCCGGCGAACGGTGCAGCTGGGAGACGATAACGCGCTCGGTGCCATTGATGATGAACGAGCCATTACCGGTCATCAGCGGGATTTCGCCCATGTACACTTCGTTTTCGCGCACTTCCTTGACCACCGGCTTGGACGATTCTTTGTCCAGGATGGTCAGGCGGATGCGGGCGCGCAGCGGCGCAGCAAAGGTGATGCCGCGCAGTTGGCATTCCGGCACGTCAAACGGCGGGTCGCCCAGCACATAGTGGACGAAATCCAGGCGAGCGTAACCGTTGTGGCTGTGAATCGGGAAGATGGAACGAAACGCCGCTTCGAGACCGATGCTCTCGCGTTTGTCGAACGGCACGCCCAACTGGAGGAACTCGGTATACGAATCGATTTGTGTCGCCAACAGGAAGGGGACGTCGAGAACACCGGCACGTTTCGCAAAGCTCTTGCGAAGACGTTTTTTCTCAGTAAACGAATAACTCATAGAGTCTCCAACGAGGTGGGGTGGCGCAAGAAAACAAAACTCAGCACGCCAGCGCCGACAGGCTGACTTTTGTTTTCTTTGAAGTGCGGGGATGTGCCCGCCGCCGGTCTTTAAAGAACACACTACACAAGCGCAACAAGGCTGGCAGATTTCTCCGCCAGCCTTTGCCGCATCGTCGTGACGACGATTACTTCATTTCGGCCTTGGCGCCGGCTTCCACCAGCTGCTTCACCATGGCTTCGGCGTCAGCCTTGGACAGGCCTTCCTTCACAGTTTTCGGAGCGCCGTCCACCAGGTCCTTGGCTTCCTTCAGACCCAGGCCGGTCACAGCGCGCACAACCTTGATCACGCCAACCTTGTTGTCGCCGGCGGCTTGCAGCACGACGTCGAACTCGGTCTTCTCTTCAGCAGCCGGAGCAGCGCCAGCGCCCGGGGCAGCCACGGCCATGGCGGCAGCGGACACGCCGAACTTTTCTTCGAACGCCTTGACCAGGTCGTTCAGTTCCATCACGGTCAGGTTGCCAACGGCTTCGAGGATGTCTTCTTTGGTGATTGCCATGTTTATTACTCTCTAGAAATCAGTTAAATCTTTAATGAATGATCGGTTCAGGCAGCGGCTTCTTCGGCCGGGGCTTCTGCGCCACCGGCTTGCTTCTCGGCCAGGGCTGCCAGTGCGCGGGCAAAGCCGGACACCGGGGCTTGCATGATGCCCAGCAGCATGGCCAGCAGCTGTTCGCGACCCGGGATGGATGCGAGTTGCGCCACAGCGGCCTTGTCCAGCAGCTTGCCATCGTACACGCCAGCCTTGACGATGATTTTGTCATCGGTCTTGGCGAAGTCGCTCAGCACTTTGGCAGCAGCAACCGGATCTTCCGACACGGCGTACACCAGCGGGCCAACCATTTGGTCTGCCAGCGGAGCGAACGGGGTGTCAGCCACAGCACGGCGCACCAGCGTGTTCTTCAGCACGCGCAGGTACACGCCCTGCTCGCGGGCTTTGGCGCGCAGCTTGGTCATGCTGCTCACCGCGATACCGCGATATTCGGCGATAACCAGGGTCTGGGCGCCTGCCACTTGGGCAGCCACTTCGGCCACTACCGCCTTTTTATCTTCAAGATTGAGACTCAAGGTCTACCTCCTGTTGTTGAGGAATGGGTCGGGCAATGCCCTTCCCCCCACGATAACGGCGACCTGATTTCAGGAGTTGTCTCAACAATGCCGGCCAGTGAGTGGCCAGCAAGGACAGAAACGACCTGCATTCGGGTGCACCATCTGCGCAGGATGCATCGACGTGATGCGGATTAAGCCTTTCGGCGCCTGCGGTCTTTGACAATCTGACGCAGCATGCTGCATCAGCCCAAAGCAAACGATACGGGCAACGCCTTACAGAAGGCGCTGCCCGTCAAATACATCAAGCCTGCTCGGAGAGCGACAGCTGATCGACGCGAACGCCAATGCCCATGGTGCTGGAGACGGCGATCTTCTTCAGGTAAACACCCTTGGAAGAGGCCGGCTTGGCCTTCACCAGTGCTTCCACCAGCGCAGCCAGGTTGGTGCGCAGGGCATCCACTTCAAACGAAGCGCGGCCGATGGTGGCGTGCACGATACCGGACTTGTCAGTACGGTATTGCACTTGGCCAGCCTTGGCGTTTTTCACGGCTTCGGTGACGTTCGGGGTCACGGTGCCAACCTTCGGGTTCGGCATCAGGCCACGCGGGCCCAGGATTTGACCCAGTTGACCGACAATACGCATGGCATCCGGGGTGGCGATCACCACGTCGAAGTCCATCATGCCGCCCTTGATCTGGTCGGCCAGGTCTTCGAAGCCCACGATTTCAGCGCCGGCAGCCTTGGCGGCTTCGGCGTTGGCGCCTTGAGCAAACACGGCCACGCGCACGCTCTTGCCGGTGCCGCGCGGCAGCACGACGGAGCCGCGCACCACTTGGTCGGATTTACGCGGGTCGATGCCCAGGTTGACGGCGACATCAACGGATTCGTCGAATTTGGCGGTGGCGGCGCCCTTGACCAGGGTCAGGGCTTCTTCCACGGCGTACAGCTTGTTGCGGTCCACGGTTGCTTTCAGGGCAGCCAGACGCTTGGAAACCTTAGCCATTACACGCCCTCCACTTCAATACCCATGCTGCGAGCGGAACCGGCGATGGTGCGCACGGCGGCGTCCATGTCAGCAGCAGTCAGGTCGGGTTGCTTGGTCTTGGCGATTTCTTCCAGTTGGGCGCGGTTCAGCTTGCCCACCTTGTCGGTGTGCGGCTTCGGGCTACCCTTTTGCACGCCTGCGGCCTTCTTGATCAGAATGGTCGCCGGCGGGGTCTTCATGATGAAGGTGAACGACTTGTCCGCGTAAGCGGTAATCACCACCGGAATCGGCAGACCCGGCTCAACACCTTGAGTCTGGGCGTTGAAGGCCTTGCAGAATTCCATGATGTTCAGACCGCGCTGACCCAGAGCCGGGCCGATAGGCGGCGACGGATTGGCTTTGCCAGCGGGCACTTGCAGCTTGATATAGCCGACAATTTTCTTTGCCACAGTAATGCTCCTGATTCGGGTCATGACGCAGGGTTATCAGCCCTGCTGCCCAGTTAATACGAGGCGGTTGCCTCAAAAAAATCGTATTGCGACAGTGTCAGATCAAAAGATCAGAGCTTTTCGACCTGATTGAATTCCAGTTCCACCGGGGTGTCGCGGCCAAAAATCTGCACCGACACACGCAGCTTGTTGCGCTCGTAGTTGACTTCGTCCACCGCGCCATTGAAGTCGGTGAACGGGCCGTCGATCACGCGCACGCGCTCACCCACTTCAAACAGAATCTTCGGCTTGGGTTTTTCCACGCCTTCTTGCATCTGCTGCATGATGGCGTCGACTTCTTTTTGCGGAATCGGCGCCGGGCGGTTGGCGGTGCCGCCAACAAAGCCAGTGACTTTCGGCGTGCTCTTCACCAAGTGCCAGCTCTCGTCGGTCATTTCCATCTCGACCAGCACATAACCGGGGAAGAACTTGCGCTCGGTCAGCGAGCGCTTGCCGTTTTTCATGTCGACCACTTCTTCAACCGGCACCAGAATCTTGCCGAAGCGGTCTTGCATGTTTTCGCGCTCAATGCGCTCTTTCAGGGCTTTTTGCACGCTCTTCTCGAAGCCCGAGTAAGCGTGAACCACATACCAACGCATAGCCATCGCTTATTAGCCTCGCTTGAGCAGAATGTCGTAGAACAACCAGGACAGGCCGGAATCCACCAGCCACATGAACAGCGCCAACACAAAGACGAACACAAAGACCATCACGGTCATTTGCGTAGCTTCTTTGCGTGTCGGCCACACTACTTTTTTGGCTTCAGCGACAGAGTCTTGTGCGTACAGCACAAAATCCTTGCCCGGCTGAGACAGCCACACCACGCCACCGGCTGCGGCAACACCAGCCAGTACAGCCAGCACGCGCAACACGCCCTGCCCCTCGGGGATCAGGTAAAAGCCGGCCACACCGGCCACTACGCACAACAGCGCGCCAACCAGCTTGAGTTTGTCCTGGGATTCCATGGAAACAATTTGCTCGCTTCAATACAGCAAAGACTAACCGGCGTTGTCGCCGGTTAGTCTTATTTGGCAGGCCAGGAGGGTCTCGAACCCCCAACCCTCGGTTTTGGAGACCGATACTCTACCAATTGAGCTACTGGCCTAAAAGGGGTAGAGTATACCGCTTACTTAATGATCTTGGCAACCACGCCTGCGCCGACGGTGCGACCGCCTTCACGGATGGCGAAGCGCAGACCGTCTTCCATGGCGATCGGGGCGATCAGGGCAACGCTGAATTCCACGTTGTCACCCGGCATCACCATTTCCACGCCTTCTTTCAGCGAGATGGCGCCGGTCACGTCGGTGGTGCGGAAGTAGAACTGCGGGCGGTAGTTGGCGAAGAACGGGGTGTGACGGCCGCCTTCGTCCTTGCTCAGCACGTACACCGAAGCTTCGAACTCGGTGTGCGGGGTGATGGAGCCCGGCTTGGCCAGCACTTGGCCACGCTCAACGTCTTCACGCTTGGTGCCGCGCAGCAGCACGCCCACGTTGTCGCCAGCTTGACCTTGGTCCAGCAGCTTGCGGAACATTTCCACGCCGGTGCAGGTGGTCTTGGTGGTGGCCTTCAGGCCCACGATTTCCACTTCTTCGCCGACCTTGACGATGCCGCGCTCAACGCGACCGGTCACCACGGTGCCACGACCGGAGATCGAGAACACGTCTTCGATCGGCAGCAGGAACGGCTTGTCGATGGCGCGTTCCGGGGTCGGGATGTAGGTGTCCAGGGCTTCAGCCAGACGGAAGATTGCCGGTTCGCCGTATTCGGATTGGTCGCCTTCCAGCGCCAGACGGGCGGAGCCAGTCACGATCGGGGTGTCGTCACCCGGGAAGTCGTAGGAAGACAGCAGATCGCGCACTTCCATTTCCACCAGTTCCAGCAGTTCAGCGTCGTCCACCAGATCAGCCTTGTTCAGGAAGACGATGATGTACGGCACGCCCACTTGGCGGGACAGCAGGATGTGTTCGCGGGTTTGCGGCATCGGGCCGTCAGCGGCCGAGCACACCAGGATGGCGCCGTCCATTTGGGCTGCGCCGGTAATCATGTTCTTCACATAGTCAGCGTGACCCGGGCAGTCCACGTGAGCGTAGTGACGGTTTTCGGTTTCGTATTCGACGTGTGCGGTATTGATGGTAATGCCGCGGGCCTTTTCTTCCGGCGCGCTGTCGATTTGGTCGTAACCCTTGGCTTCGCCACCGAATTTCTTCGACAGGATCGTGGTGATCGCAGCGGTCAGGGTGGTCTTGCCGTGGTCAACGTGACCGATGGTGCCAACGTTGACGTGCGGTTTGGTCCGTTCGAACTTTTCCTTAGCCATG